>JAEUIC010000026.1 GCA_016795285.1 Planctomycetota bacterium
CACGTCGCGGCCGTCCTTCAAGAAGAAGAGCTGCTGCTCGTAGCCCTCGAGGATCGCCGCCGACGGCTCGACGATCTGCTTCAGCAGCTCGACGCCGCGGTACTTGGTGCCGATCGCCGAGAGGTCGGGCGCGCTCTTCAGGCCGGCGCCGCGGAAGTGGTGGCACTGGATGCAGCCGGCCGCTTCGAGCACCGCCTGCCCGCGCGCCGCCGGTCGCCCCTTCTCGAAGCCGGCGCCGAGCGCGGGCGCGAGGTCGGCGACGCTCCACATCTTCACGAACTCGCGCACCGGCCCGTCGTGGTGGATGGCCGGCGCGGCCGGAGCCGCAGCTGCCGCCGCGATCGCCGCCGCCTCGGCCGCCGCGCGCGCCGTCTCGAGCTGCGCGGCCGCGACGACGCGCAGCACGCCGTTCATCACGCGCCAATGGCCCGGGAAGGTGCAGACGAACGGGTAGTCGCCCGGCGCGCTCGGCGCGACGAAGCGCAGCGTTTCGCTCTCCCCCGGCAAGAGCAGCCGGATCCGCTGCAGCACCTCGGGCAGCGCCGGGATGAAGCTCTTCTCCTGCGCGCCGGGTTGCGTCGCCATCGCCTCGGCCGCCGTCCCGATCGCCTCGAGCGAGCCGGGCGCGCCCACCACGAGGTTGTGCGGCATCAGGTCGTTGTTCTGGAACACGAGCGCGACCGGCTGCTCGACCGCGACCACGATCACCTTGCGGTCGTAGAGCATCTGGTGCGGCACGGTGCGCACCAGCTCGGTCGCGCCGCGGAGCGCACGCAACCGTGCCTGCCACTCGGCGCGCGACGGCGCCGCCGACTCGGAGAGCCGCGCGACCAGCGTGTCGCCGAACGCCAGCGCCGCCGCGACGTCGCTGCGCGTGCGCTGCTCGGCCTTGACCGATTCGGCGCAGCGGACCAGCGCCGCGACCGCTTCGCCCGCGGCCGGTGCGCTCCACGCATCGGCCGGCAGCGACTCGAGCAGCGCCACCGCCTCGCCGGTCAGCTCGCCCTCGGCGAGGAGCCGCAGCGCGTCGACCCGCTTCTCTTCCGCATGGCCCGGCAGCGCCGCGCACGCGCGCACCGCCGCCGCGCGCAGCAGGTCGCTCGCCGCCGCCTCGAGCCGCTCGCTCGCGATCGGCTGGCGCGGCACGCCCGGCCCACTCCACTCGAGGACGAGCCCCTCCGCGCCGCCGGCGTCGAAGTAGCAGAGCTCGAGCGCGTGGCGGCCGGCCGACAGCGCGACGGCGCGGCTCCGCTCGACCATCCCTTGGTCGCCGTCGTTCTCGATCACCTCGGCGCCGTCGATCCAGAGGCGCGAGCCGTCGTCGGAAGTGAGCCAGAAGCGCCAGTCGCCAGCGCTCGGCACGTCGAGCGTCGCGCGCAGCCGCAGCCCGAACGAGTCGCTCTTCGCGACGCCCGGCAGGTCGAGGCCGACGCGATCGAGCGTGACGCTCGCGGTCGGCGCCTTCGCCTCGAAGGAGGCGCGCATCGCGTCGCGCGCCGGCGGCGGCGAGTAGTAGTCGGCGAGCAGCCCGCGCGCACCGCGCTGGCCGACGGCCGCCTCCCCGGCGAACTGGAGCGGCCGCACCTTCTCGAAGGCGCCCGCCACCAGCGCAGGCGGCAGCTCGGCAAGCGCCGCCAGCAGCCCCTGCTGATCGCGCAACGAGCCCGACGCTTCGCCCCACGTCCGCTCGAGCGAGCCGTCGATCAAAACGCACGCGGCGCGCGCGAACGCGGCGGTCTCGGGGAGATGCCAGTCGCGCGCGAGATCGACCAGCGCCGCGCGCTGCGCCGCCGCGGCGGAAGCGCGCGACAGCAGGTCGCGCCCGAGCGACTGCTGCACGTGGCGCGCCTGGTCGCCGCCGGCGCGATCGACGCGCGCCATCGCGGCCAGCAGTTGCGCGAACTCGGTCGTGCCGCGCGCCTTCGCCAGCGCGGCGAGCGCCTCGGCGCGGTCGGCGACGTCGCTTCCGCGCCGCGTGAGCAGCGCCTCGAGCACCGCCGGCGTGCGCGGCAGCTTCGCGAGCTCGCCATCGCCGGCGCGCGCCACCAGCCACTCGACCGCCGCCTCGTTGCCGGCGACGTCGAGCGCGCCACCGCGCAGCGCCGCTCGCCAGCTGGCGTCGAGCGTCCGCATCGTCTCGGCGAAGGCGTAGTCGAGGAACTTGTCCATCGGCGCGCGCTTCACGTCGAGCGCGAGCTGCGACGCGCGTGGGTCGTCGAAGTGGCTGGCGCCCACCAGCGCCTCGAGCCGCACGCGCGGATGGGGATCGCGCGCGAGCGGCAGCAGCAGCGCCAGCGGATCGGCGAGCTGGTAGCGGCCGTGACGCACGACCCGCGCCGCGGCGGCGCGCGCGCGCGGATCGGCGGAGGCGAGCAGCGACGCGAGCAGCTCGCGATCGATCGCGCCGTGCTGCTGCGTGAGCCAGAGCGCCTCGAGGCGGAGCCGCTCGCGATCGGGGGCGTCGGCGGGCAGCGCCGCGGCCCACGCGCGCGCCGCAGCGACCACCTCGGCCGAGTCGCGCGCCGAGAGCTCGAGGCGGACGCGGTAGCGCACGCGATCCTCGGGTTCGGCCAACAGCGACAGCAGCGCGGCGATCGACTCGCCGGCGACCTTCTTCGGCACCAGCAGCGGGCGGCCGGGCGCGGTGACGCGGTAGATGCGGCCGTGCTCCTTGTCGCGATTGGGATCGCGCAGGTGGTGCTGCATGTGGCCGATGATCGGGTTGTACCAGTCGAGGAAGTAGAGCGAGCCGTCGGGCGCGACCTCGGCATCGACCGGCCGGAAGCGCGAGTCGCGGCTCTGCACGATCGGCGGCAGCTCGGTGGCGCCGAAGCCGGAGCCGTCGTCCTCGATGCGGTACTGGAAGATCCCCTGGAAGCCGATCACGTTGCAGGCGAGGTAGCTGCCCTGGTACTCGGCCGGGAAATGGCGGCTGGCGAGGATCTCGGTGCCACCGCACGGGCGGCTCCGCTGCTGGAAGAAGGTGAAGTAGCCGCGGTGCTTGTCGGGATGGACGACGCGGCCGGAGAAGGGGACCGCGTAGTAGTTGTCGTTGCCGGTGCCGTCGGTGACGAACTCCTGGCCCCACGCGTCGAAGACGTGGCCGTGCGGGTTGGCGAAGTTGTAGGCGATGTGCCGTTCGACGCGGTGGGTGCGCGGCTCGTAGCGCCAGACGCAGGCGTCGTGGTTCCGCTGCGGTCCCCAGATCGTCTCGATCTGCGTCTGGTGGAAGGTCCCTTCCTGGAAGTAGAGGCCGCCGTCGGGGCCGATCACGAAGCTGTTGGCCGAGTGGTGCGTGTCGCCGGAGGAGAGGCCGTGCAGCACGCGCTCGCGCACGTCGGCGACGTCGTCGCCGTCGGTGTCCTTCAGGAACCAGAGGTCGGGCGCGCAGCCGACGAAGACGCCGCCGTTCCAGAACTCGAGGCCGGTCGGGTTGTGCAGGTCGCCGGCGAACGTCTTGCAGCTGTCGGCGCGCCCGTCGCCGTCCCGATCCTCGAAGATCAGGAGCTTGTCGTTCATCGGCTGGCCCGGTTCCCAGTGCGGGTAGGTCGGCCACGCCGCGACCCAGAGGCGCCCCTTCGTGTCCCACGCCATCTGCTGCGGACGCGCGAGTTCGGGGAAGCGCTTCTCGTCGGCGAAGAGCTCGACGCGCAGGCCGGGCGCCGCCTGCATCAGCTCGACCGCGCCCGAACCGTCGAGGAACTCGTGCTTGCCGCCCGGCAGCGGACCGGGGTAGTTGGTGGCGACCGGGATCACCGGCGGCACCTTCGATTCGTCGAGGGCTACCTCGCGCCCCTTCGCCAGCGCGTGCAGCCGCGCGTCGCGCGCCGCCACCTGCGCGTCGAGGATCTCCATCTCGCGCTGCAGCACGGTGAAGTTGCTGACGCCGTCGTAGGTGAGGCTGCTGCGCCCGCCGTAGACGTTGTAGCCGTCGGTCGCCTGGTAGCGGTTGAACCAGAGCAGCGCCTTGTCGCGCACCGCCGCGCGCAGCGCCTCGAAGGCGGGCGGCGCGAGCGGCGCCACGGCCGGCTGCCCCGCGGCGAGCGCCTCGACCAGCGCCGGCGCGAGCGCGCGGTTCCCCGCCTCGTTCAAGTGGATGCCGTTCAGCGTGAGCGGCGCGGCGCTGCGCTCGTACGCCTGCGCGCTGCGCTCCAGCAGGTCGACGAAGGCGACGCCGCGCGAGGCGGCGACCTCGGCAATGGCGCGGCCGTAGAGGCGCAGCTGCGCCGACATCGCCGCCGCGTCGGGACGATGCGCCGCCGGCAGCGCCTCCCACTCGAGCGGCGAGAGCAGCACGACGCGCGGCGCCGCCTTGCCGTCGTACTTCTGCGCCGCAACGTGGTCGAGGAACGTCTCGAGGTCGGCCTTGAACTTCGGCAGCCCCGCGGCGCCCGCGAAGCTCTCGTTGAAACCGAAGGCGGCGACGACGACGGTCGCGCCGACGCGCGCGAGCCACTCGTCCTGCGAACCGAAGCTCATGGTGCGCTGGCGGACGGTGAGCTCGTCGGCCGAGAAGCCGAGGTTGCGCACCACCAGGTCGAGGTCGGGGAGGCGCGCGTGGAGCGTCGCCTCGAACCAGCCGTCGTGCTGCAGCCGTTCCACGAACGCCCCGCCGATCAGCGCGACGTGGTCGCCCTTGCGCAGCAGCGCTTCGTCCACGTACCGCGGCGCCCGCGCCGGTGCGGTGGCGAACGCGGCGGCGACGAGCGCTCCGACGGGGAGCGAGAGCCAGATCGAGCGGTCCATCACGAGCCTCGCGCAGGGGTCACGAATGGGAGTGGTCGCGGACGACGACGAAGGGCGAGAGCGTCGCGTCCGCGCGCGCTCGCTGCAAGGCCGAGGCGGCGCGACTTCGAGGAACGCCGCGCCGTCGCGCCGGACCGCGTGCTTGACGGCGCGCCGCGCCACCGCGAGAACGGCCCCATCGCTCGTCTCCTCTCCGCGGAGTTCGTCATGCCGCTGCCGTCGCGCCTCGCGCTGCTCGCTGCTCTCGTCGCCACGACGCCGGTCGCCTCGGCGCAGGCTCCCGCCGCCGCTCCGGCCGCGGCACCGCTCGCGGCCCCGCTCGTCTTCGAAGGGGGCGAAGGGCCGGGGCACGGCAAGCACGTCGTGCTGCTCGCCGGCGACGAGGAGTACCGCAGCGAGGAGGCGCTGCCGATGCTCGGCAAGCTGCTGGCCGTGCGCCACGGCTTCAAGTGCACGGTCCTCTTCTCGCTCGATCGCGAGAGCGGGGAGATCAACCCCGACGAGCAGACCCACGTGCCCGGCCTCGCGGCGCTCGACAGCGCCGACGCCGCCGTCCTCTTCTGGCGCTTCCGCGAGCTGCCCGACGCCGACATGAAGCACTTCGTCGACTTCCTCGACGCCGGCAAGCCGCTGCTGGCGATCCGGACCTCGACCCACGCCTTCGCCTACTCGCGCCACAAGGCGAGCCCCTACGCGCGCTTCAGCTTCGACAGCGGCGAGTGGGAGGGCGGCTTCGGGCGGCAAGTGCTCGGCGACACCTGGATCAGCCACCACGGCCATCACGGCAGCCAGAGCACGCGCGGCGTCGTCGAGCCGTCGAACGCGAGCCACCCGATCCTGCGCGGCGTCGCCGACGTCTGGGGCCCGACCGATGTCTACGGCATCGTCCACCTGCTGCCAACCGACACGGTGCTGCTGCGCGGCGCCGTGCTCGACGGGATGAGCCCCGACAGCAAGCCGGTCGCCGGCGCGCCGAACGAGCCGATGATGCCGCTGCTCTGGACCCGCGAGCGGCCGCACGGCGCGACCACGCAGCGCTTCGTCACCTCGACCATCGGCGCCGCCACCGACCTGGCGAGCGAGGACCTGCGACGCGCCTTCGTCAACTCGATCTACTGGGGGTTGCGCATGGAGGCGCAGATCCCCGAACGCAGCGACGCGCGCTTGGTGGGCGACTACGCACCGTCGCCGTTCGGCTTCGGGACGTGGAAGCGCGGCGTGAAGCCGAGCGACCACGCGCTGCCGGCGAAGCCCGGTGCCGCGTCCGGCGCCGCGCCCGCGTCGAAGCAGTGAGCCGCGCCGCGCCCGTGCGCGAGCGGGCGAGCGGCGCCGCGTTGCCGCCGCTCTCGGCGCGGCAGGCGCAGGCGCTCGACGGCGCGCTGCAGCGGCGGCTCGCGGTGCCGTCGCTGCTGCTGATGGAGAACGCGGGGCGCGGCGCCGCCGAGGCGATCGCGGAGCGCTACGGCCACGGGCGCGCCGTCGTGCTGATCGGCGGCGGCAACAACGGCGGCGACGGCGCCGTCGTGGCGCGCCACCTCGCGCGGCTTCGCTGGCAGGTGCGCTGCCTCGTGGTCGGCGCGCTCGGCAGCGCCGCGCGCCGCACGCCCGACTGCGCGACCAACCTGCGGATCGTGCAGCGGCTCCGCATCGCGTGCCGCGCCGTCACGAGCGGCTCGGCGGCGCGGCGCGCCATCGCGTCGATCGCGCGCGACGAAGTGGTGGTCGATGCGCTGCTCGGCACCGGAGCGAGCGGCCCGTTGCGCGAGCCGCTGGCGACGTTGGTCGAAGCGCTCGCGAGGCAGCCGCAGCGCGCCTGCGTCGCGCTCGATCTGCCGACCGGCCTCGATCTCGCGCGCAGGCGGCCGGGGCCGCTCTGCGTGCGCGCCGACCTCACGCTCACCTTCGCCGCGCCGAAACGCGGCTTCGCGAGCGCCGCCGCGCGCGCGGTGACCGGCGCCGTCGAAGTGATCGACCTCGGTGTGCCGCTCGGCGCGCTCGAGCGGCTCTTGCCGACCGCGCTGCGGCACGCGCCGCGAGCGCCGCGCGGCGTCAGGCGTCGCGCGGCTTCGCGGCCGACTCGATCGGCGTGAGCGTGCGCCCCTTCAGGGCCGGATGGTCAGGCGCGATCCGCGTCGCTCGATAGAAGGCGCCGCCGAACATCCCGCCGCCAGGGCCGCCGAAGCCCCCCGGCCCGCCGAAACCAGCACGGCCACCCGGCCCGCTACCCGGCCCGCCACTCGGTCCACCGCCCGGTCCACCGCCCGGTCCACCGCCCGGTCCACCACTCGGCCCGCCGGCTCCGGCGTCGCCGTCGCGTCCGAACGGGCTGCGGAACTCCCAGACCACCTGTCCCTGCAAGTCGACCTCGACGCAATAGCCCTCGGCGCCCGAGGTGATGAGCGTGTTGCCATTCGGCAGCCGCTGCGAGCCCGAGACGATCGGCGAGAAGAAGCGCGCCTCGCCTTCGCCGCCGCCCCACCGCCAGAGCGGCCGCTCCGGCCCGAACGAGCCGTCGGCAGCGCGCGCGTAGGTTCCATCGGGCTCGAGCGGCAGCTCGAGCTCCACCACGTAGGACGAGGGCGGCCCACCGCCCGCCGAGCCGCCGGGTGCACCGCCGGGTGCACCGCCGGGTGCACCGCCGGGCGCACCGAACGTGCCGCCTCCGGGTGGGCCGCCACGGACGCCACCGCCACCGCCTCCACCGCGGCCGAAGCCGAAACCGAAGCCGCCTTGCACGTTGTTGTTGAAGACCAGCAGGTGGCCCGCGCCGCGCAACCCCGGCTCGACCCAGCGCGCGTCGTGCTGGCCGAAGAGCTGCTGCGCTCCGCTCCCGCCTTGGCCCCACGTCTGCGGATTGCCCCAGCGGTAGAGGAAGTCGCCGCCGCGCCCGCGCTTGCCGCCGCTGCTGCTGGCCGCCTCTGCCGTCGTCGTGCCGTGATCGATGATCCAGACTTCGTGCTGGTTGTGGCTCGACAGGACGAGTTGATCGAGGCCGGCGTGGTAGGCGACCGAGTTCACGTGATTCCAATCGGCGTCCATGCCCATGCCGCGCCCGCCGCGCCCCCCGCGCCCGCCTGGCCCGAACCCCGGACGCGGAGCGGCGCCGCCGTCCTCGCCGCGGTTCGCGCCGCTCGCCCCGCCGCCCGGCGCTCCGCGCTCGCCTTGCGGCGGCGCATGGCCCTCCTCCTGCGGGCCGAGGTAGCCGAGCTTGCGCAGCCGCTCCGCCTCCTCGGGGGTCATGCCGCCGCTCGGCGCGTCGGCGCGCTTGCGGTTGGCGTTGATGTCGAGCCGCTCGGGGTGGTCGGCGATGGCGCCGAAGTTCGGCAGGCTCGGATCGCGGTCCTGCACGAGGTGGTCGAAGACGTGCCACTCCCAGACGATCGTGCCGCCGTCGACGCCCTCCGGCTTCACCTCGAGCAGCGCGTCGGGCCAGAGGCCGTTCGCCGCCGCCTCGGGATCGCGCCCCACCTCGACCGCTTCCGCGAGCGTCTTCTTCTCCCAGACGATCAGCAGCACGTTGCCGTTCGGGAGCGGCTCGAAATCGTGATGCTGGCGCCGTTCCTCGTCGCAGCAGACGTAGCTCCAGACGAGGTTGCCGGCCCAGTCGAACTTCTCGATGCGGCCCCCTTCGCCGCCGCCGCGCAACGGCGACTCGGCGGGATCGCGCGCGGCGCGCAGCAGGTGGCCATCGGGCAGCAGCTCGACCGTCTGGCCGGGCGGGAAGGCGCTCTTCCACTGATGGACGACCTTGCCGTCGAGATCGATGAGGTAGGTCTCGCCGACGTTGAAGGGCGCGAAGAGCGTGTAGCCCGCTTGCGCGCCGGCGAGCTTCTGCAGCACGCCGCGCGGCGCGGCCTCGCCCGCACCCGGCAAGCGCGGCTCCTGTCCGCTGGCGAGCGGCGCTCCGCATCCCCCCATCGCGACCGCGCTCGCGACCGCACTCGCGACCGCGCTCCCCGCCATCCGACTCGCTCGCATCGCAGCCCCTCCGCGCGTCCGCTCGAGCGGCCGGCGCCGCCCCGGCGTGGGACGCCGCGTCGTGCTCGCGAGAGGCGAACGTAGCGGCCGGCCCGCGCGCGGGGCGCGTCATTCTCGCGTCCGCCGTCGCGTCCGCCGACGTGCCCGCCGACGTGCCCGCGGTCGCGTCCGCCATCGCGTCCGCCATCGCGCCGCGCCCCCCCGGCTGCAGCGACCGCGATCTCAAGCGCGCCGCCGCAGCGCCGTTGCGGAAGTCGTTGCCGAAACGGCCGCGCCGCAGCGCGAGCAGCGCCCCGCGAACGCCGTTTCCGAGCGCTTCCCGCCGCTCTTCGCAACTCGGGACTGCAAGGTGGCCCTCGCGCTACCGATCTATCCGGCCAGCGAAGCACCGCCCCTCGATCCACCTGGAAGCGCGCCGATGGCCGACTCCTCCCACCGCAATCCGAAGCAGAGCGCAAGCCGCCGCGGCCTCTCGATGGTCGAGCTGATGGTGGCGCTGTCGCTGCTCGTGGTCGGGATGCTGACGGTCACCTCGTCGGTGACGCGCGCTCGCGCCGCTCGCCAGGAGGCCGACCAGGAGTCGGCGGCGATCCAGGCGCTCGAGCAGGCGGGCGCGGCGCTGCGCTCGCTCGGCGTCACGGCGGCGTGGCAGACCTACACGCCGAACGCGCAGGGCGAGCCGTTCCCGGCCGCCGGCAGCGGGCCGGGCGCGGCGATCGCGGCCGCCGGGCTCGCCAACGGCGACGACCCGAGCCTGCCGGCGCAGGTGACCATCCGCTTCTTCACCAACGAGACGGCGAGCGTCGACACGTTCGGCCTGCCGCGCGACCTCGACGGCGACGCGCTCGCCACCAACGTCAACACCGGGACGATCGGCGGCGACGGGCAGCTCGTCGCGACGATCCTCCCCTACGAGCTCGCGCTGCGCTTCCGCCGCGCGACCGGAGGCGTCCATGAGATCACCTGGCACGGAGTCCTCACCCGTGCACGCTGAACCGCGCCCCGAACCGCGCCCCCACTCGCGCGCCGCGCAGCGCGGCCAGACGCTCGTCGAGACGGCGATCACGCTGCTGCTCGCGACGCTGATCATCGGCGCGAGCCTGCGCGCTGCCTTCTCGCCCGAGACCGGCTCGGAGATCGTCCGCTCGAACCTGCGCCTGCGCGGCGAGGTGGTGAGCGAGCGGATCGTGAAGGAGCTCGAGTTCGCGGCGCTCGACCTGCCGACCAACAACGGGACGACGCTCGCGTGGCAGACCGCGGTCGATCCCGACGGCGACGGCTCGCTGCTCGGCGCCGACGGCCTCCCGCAATGGGGCGGCCGCGTCGGCGGCGTCGCGACCGCCGGCGTGCGCACCACGGTGCGCTGGGTGATGGAGCGGACCGTCGACGAGGCGGCGCTCGGCAGCGACATCAACGCCGACGGCGACCAGCTCGACGCCTTCGACCTCGGCCGCATCGAGCGGGTCGAGCCCGATGGCACGACCGCGCCGCTGCTCGGCGCGTGGGTCGTGCAGCGCAACGGCGCGTGGGGCGGCGATCTCGACGGCGACGGCACCGCCGATCCGCTCTTCACGGTCGACGACACCGGCGCGCTGCGGCGCGTGCGGCTCGACCTGGTGCTGGCGGTGCCGACCGGCGGCGGCTCGTGGGTGCTGCAGCGCACCCGCCGCGAAGTGGTGTGCGTGAACGATCGTTCTTGACGCGCCGCGCGCGGTGTGGCGCCGCGCCGGCCGAACTGGAGCAGCTCCGATGCGAACCGACTGGAACCTCGCCCGAACGCTCGCCAAGCGGGCACGTCGACGCGGCGCGCGCGGCATGGCGCTGGTCACCGTGCTGTCGCTGCTGACCGCGACCGCCGGCGTGACCTACCTCTGCCTCTCCTCGTCGATGACGGCGCTCGATCGCACGACCGAGCGCATCGAGACCTCGCGCCTCGAGTCGACGGCGGCGTCGGCGGCCGACCTGCTGGCAGCCAACGTCTGGAACGGCTTCGTCGCGGCCAACGGCGGCACGGCCGGCAACCTGAACGAGTTCCGCACCTACCTCGCGGCGCAGACCAACCTCTTCGGCACGCCGATCCCGGATGCCGGCGCACCGTTCGACGCCCGCGCGGCGCTGCGGCTGCCGACCGGCAGCGACGGCGCGCCGCGGCTCGGCGGCCTGGCCATCGCGCAGCTCACGGTGCGGCGCATCGACTCGGCGACGCGCACCGACCTCGAGATCGAGGCGACCGCGCAGACCGGCGCGACGGCGGATGCGGGCGCGCGCACCGTGCGGCAGGTGGTGAGCATCGCGGGCGACCCGTTCGACGGCTTCGCCTACGGCCTGCTCTCCAACAACGTGAACTGCATCTTCTGCCACGCGCGCTTCGACAACGCCGAGCGCTTCTACAACACCGACCCGACCAAGCACGGCACCTTCGACCGCATCCGCGTCGGCACGCTCGAGTCGATGCTGGTGCGCGTCGGCAGCGCCGAGTCGCAGATCGCCGGCACCCTCTACGTGCGCGGCAAGGTGACCGACAAGACGGGCAACCTGCTGCCCGACCTGCACGGCTCGTCGGTGACGGGCAACGACTTCGACACGGTCGGGAAGCTGCTGCAGGACAGCAACGGCGACATGGCGCAGGTCGAGCTCTACGCCGGCTCGGCGACGCCGTTCCAGCACCTCTACATGGACTACCCGCTCGACGAGAGCCAGCAGGTCGACGGCCCGCTGCCCGCCTCCTTCCCGCCGCCGGTCCCCGACCTCGACGGCGACAAGCTGGTCGACGCCGACGAGTTCGCCGAGGTGGCCGGCTCCGCGACCGGCTCGCTGTCGGCCGGCGTCATCTTCGGCGTCGACAAGGCGGCGAGCTACTCGGGCTCGGCGCTGCCGACCACCAGCAACCTGGCCTCGGTGAGCGGCACGACCGACAAGCGGCTGATCCTGCGCGGCACCGACGCCAACCCGCTGCAGATCGAAGGCATGGTCGCGGTCGACGGCGACGTGGTGATCGAGGGCGTGATCAAGGGCGACGGCGTGCTGCTCGCGTCGGGCAACGTCTACGTGCTCGGCAACCTGACCTACGCCGACGGCGTCGACGCGAACGGCGCGCGCACCTTCGGCCGCGCGACCGACGGCACCAAGAACGCGCTGGCGGTGGCGGCCGGCGGGAACATCCTGATCGGCAACTACCTGACCGACGCCAACGGCGCGATGGTGACCGGCAACGGCAGCGGCAAGTTCAACTTCACGATGTCGGAGCTGATGCTCTTCAACCGGACCGAGTGGTCGCGGACGCAGGCGCAGCTGCCGAACAAGTACGGCGTGCTGAAGGACAACCCGCTCTACGACCCGACCTACAAGCCGCGCTACTACGTGCACGGCAACAACGACCCCGTCCTCGTCTTCAACAAGACCGGCACGAAGACGACCAAGGACCACTACTTCAGCGTCCCGAACAAGACCTGGATGGGCAAGGAGCACCTTGGCGACTACGACACCAAGTACATGTCGAGCTACGCGGTCGGCTCGCCCACCTACAACGCCGCGGCGATCGTGACGCTCGGGCCGAAGGGCAACTGGATCTCGGAGTCGACGCTCAGCAACTTCTGCGGCCAGGTCGATGCCGCGCACGACGGCGGCCCGCTCGTGATCGACAGCCTGCTCTACACCAACAACTCCGCCTTCGCGCTGGTGCGCGACGACTCGGTCTACGGCGGCCAGATGACGCTGAACGGCGCGCTGGTGGCGGCCGACACCGGAGTGCTGGTGCCGGGCAACGGGACGCTCGGCCTGCAGCTCAACTACGACGCGCGCCTCGCGTCGAAGCTGAACCTGACCGACATCACCGGCCCCACCACCATGACGCGCAGCCTGCTGCTGCCGGTGGTCGGCCACCCGTGAGCGACGCGTGCGAGCGCGCCCCACGGCGACCGAGCGCCGGCGGCGCGGCCCGATCGCGGCGCTGAGCGAGCGAGGCGAGGGCGACGAACGAAGCAACGAGAGCGGCCCGCCGCGCGAGCGATCGCGCGACGGGCCGCCTGCTTCGAGGTCGATCGGGAACGTGGCGCGAACGAAGGCGCCGCCGCGTCTCAGCGCCGGCGACGCGCCTGCCAGCGCCCACGCGTCGGCCGCGCAGCGCCGCTGTGACCACCGCTGTGACCACCGCTGTGGCCGCCACCGTGACCGCCGCTGTGGCCACCGCCGCCCGCGTGGCTGCGCGGCGCGTGCGCACCGCGCGGCCCGCCCGGGCCCCGCGGCGCCTCGTGACGCGGACCGTCGTGGCGCGGACCGTCGTGGCGCGGGCCATCGTGACGCGGGCCATCGTGGCGCGGACCGTCGTGGCGGGGCGCTTCATCGCGCGCGAACGCCGGTCGCGGCGCCGCGTCGTCCCGGAAGAAGCGCTGGCCGCGCAGCGCCGGCCGCTCGATCTCCCGCGGCGGCGGCCGCTGGCCCGGCGGCGGACCGGCGCGCCGCGGCGCTCGCTCGCCCTCGTCGTGGCGCGGCGCATGGAGCTTCGCGCGCGGCGCCGTGAACGCCGGCACCGCGACGTTCGCCGCCACCGGCACCGAGCGGCGCATCGTCTTCTCGATCGCCGTCAGCAGCGGCCGCTCCTCGCGATCGCAGAGCGAGATGGCGATGCCGCTCGCGCCCGCGCGTGCGGTGCGGCCGATGCGGTGGACGTAGGTCTCGGGGACGTTCGGCAGCTCGTAGTTGATGACGTGCGAGATGCCCTGCACGTCGATGCCGCGCGCCGCGATGTCGGTGGCGACCAGCACGCGGATGTGCCCCTCGCGGAAGCCGGCGAGCGTCCGCTCGCGCTGCCCCTGCGACTTGTTGCCGTGGATCGCCGCCGCGCCGATGCCGGCGTGCGAGAGCCCCTTCGCGACGCGATCGGCGCCGTGCTTCGTGCGCGTGAAGACCAGCGCGCGCTCGACCGCCGCGTCGGAGAGCAGCGCCGCGAGCAGCCGCGGCTTCTCCATGCGCTCGACGAAGTGGACGCGCTGCTCGATCGCCTCGACGGTCGAGCCGGGCGGCGCCACCTTCACGTGCGCCGGGTCGCGCAGGATGCCGCGCGCGAGGCCCATGATCGGCGCCGGCATCGTCGCGGAGAAGAGCAGCGTCTGGCGCGCCGCGGGCAGCGCCGACAGGATGCGCCGCACGTCGGGCAGGAAGCCGAGGTCGAGCATGTGATCGGCCTCGTCGAGCACCACCACCTCGATGCCGCCGAGCTTCGCGTAGCCCTGCCCCATCAAGTCGACCAGGCGGCCGGGCGTGGCGACGATCACCTCGACGCCGCGCTTCAGCGCGCGCACCTGCGGCACCTGGCTCACGCCGCCGTAGATCGAGGCGACACCGATGCGCAGGTGGCGGCCGTAGGTGGTGAAGCTCTCGGTCACCTGGCCGGCGAGTTCGCGCGTCGGCACCAGCACCAGCGCGCGCGGGCCGGGACCCGACGCACCGCGCGCCGCGGGGCCGCGCGCGGAGAGGCGCTGCAGGATCGGCAGCGCGAAGGCCGCCGTCTTGCCGGTGCCGGTCTTCGCGCAACCGAGCAGGTCGCGGCCGGCGAGCAGGTAGGGGATCGACTGCGCCTGGATCGGCGTCGGCGTCTCGTAGCCGGCATCGCGCACGGCGGCCTGGAGCGCGGGATCGAGGGCGAGTTCGGCGAACGACTTCGCCACGTGGGCGGGCGGCGCGAACTCGGCCGCTTCGGAATGGGAATCGGGACGAGCGGACGGGACATTCGGATGCGACAAGATCGGATGCTTCCTGGCTCGGACACGGACCAAGGACGCCAAGGCGGAACTTCGTGCGAGCCGGCAGGAAGACGCGCTGCGCGGCCACGACGGGTCGCGCTCGACGCTTGGGAAGGGTGGGCACCTTAGCGAACGAGAGGCGATCGCGCGCGGGGGCAGCGGCGGCGCAGTCGTTGGCTGACCGGGCGCTGCCCCGGGGCGCACGGCTTGACGCTGTGCGGTTCGCCACCCACAATCGCCCGCCGAAGGAAGAAGGCACCGGGACGCCGCGCGAGCTGAAGGACGCGCGGCCGGGGTCACCGGATGACACGAAGGGGGAAACGCGACGGTCCGCGTTCGCGTCGCACGCCGCCGTCCCGCGATGGCGTCGCGTGCCCGTTCCCCTATGCCCGCGCCGCCGATCGCCTCCACGTCCTCACCGCGCGCCACCTCGAACTCTTCGCATCGGCCGCGCGCGTGCGACCGGAACTGCGCGAGCTCTTCGACCTGCGCCAGTTCGAGCCGGGCAGCGAATCGATCGAGAGCGTCTCGGCGCGCCTCCACGCATGGCTGCTCGCCGCCGGTTTCGACAAGCCGGTCTTCATGGTGCTGTGCGAGCTGAACGCCGAGCGGCTGATCGCCGACTTCGTGCGCCACCTCGACGACGAGGGGCTGCCGTTCGACGAGTACGACCTGCTCGCCGATCTCTACAGCCGCTTGCAGCGTTTCTACGCGGCGCGACCGCCGCCCCCCACCGATCGCATCGAGGCGGCGCGCCTCGCCCTGCGGCCGCCGCCCCCCGAGCCGATTGGGCCGGCGAGCGACTCCCCGCCCGAGTTCCTCGCCATGGGGCGCACCACGACGCTGTTCGCCGGCCTCGTCGCCGTCGCCCGCTCGCTGGTCGCCGAGCGCGTCCGCTTCCTGATCGCCGCCTCGGTCCCGCTGCCCGGCACGCGGCCGGTCGGATTGGCGCCGGCCGACTCGCTGCTCGGCGACGCGGCGCGCCATCTCGCCGCCTCGCGCCATCGCGTGAAGGCGGACGACCTGCGCCACTGGATCGCCTACGCGCTGCTCTCGATGCCGGCGCTCGATCGCAAGCTGATCCAGCTGCGCGGCCGCCGCGAGCTCACCCTGGCCGACCTCGCCAAGCGCGTCGGCATGACCCGCTTCGAGACGGGCGTCCGGCTGCGCCGCGCGATCGATTCGCTATTCGTCGAGATCGATCGCATCCTGACGCTCTTCGAGCCGTCCGACGCCGTCGCCGAGCCGCGCCGCCCCGAACGCCGCCCGCCCGGCCGCCTCGTGCGGTTCCCCGGCGGCGGGAGCGGCGAGGAGCGAACCAAGCGGGGCGCGCGCGCGTCGAATGACCCTGCGGACGAGGACGAAGATGGTTGAGCGCACCGCCACACTCGTCGACGTGACTCGGGACGAGCCGTGCCCCGGCCGCCGCGAGGAGCTCCTCTCGCTGGCGGCGCTGCGCGAGCAGTCGCCGACCCAGGCCAGCGCGCGCCGCCATGTCGCGAGCTGCCGCCGCTGTGCCGCGTTCCTCTCCTCGGTGCAGCTCGAGCTGCGCCTCGGCGTCGACGCCTTCAGCGAGTTGCGCGCCCGCCATGCCGCGCGCACCGCCCCGCCCTTCGACCTCGCCCGCTCGAAGTCCTTCACCGCCTGGCTCGAAGGCGAACTCGAGGAGCGCAGCGAGCTCGAACTCGCGAGGGCGCTGACGCGCGCGGCGAGCTGGCTGCACCGATTGGATCCGGAGGTGGCCTCGAGAGTAACCGTTGAGGATTCGCGACCGTGGTTCAGCTCGGAAAGTATCGCGGCCCCTCTTCTGGCATCGGTGGTCGCGACGATCTCGCGGCTCATCTCCGGCAGCCCCGGTGGGCGGCACAGACGAGGCGCTCAACTGCCCAATGAGCAATCGAGCGTTGACCTGCAGCGTGTGCTTCAGCAGGCGATCACTACTACCCCGCGTTTTCGAATCACAGTCGCGCGTTCGCTGGTCGACGCAGCGCTTTCGATTTCAGACGGTAAGTGCGGCGCTGCTTGGCTGACACTGGCGTTGCTTGAGTGGTTCGATGGCGATGACAAGCGAGTTCCGACGCTCTTGAGCCGCGCTGAACGCGACGCTTCGGACGACCATGTGCGTGCAGCAAGCTTGGTCAACTTCGGCATCTACTCGACCGACCACGGATCGATGAGCGAAGGATTTGAGTTCCTGCACCGCGCCATCACCCTGGCATCACCGACGGTTCGACGATCTATTCACTCGACGACGGCACTGTGGCTCGCCTCATGCGACCGCCCCGACGAGGCGGTACGGGAGATCAACAAGATCCGTGCGATTGACCGAATTATGGAGGCGCGCAAGAGGCTCTCACCGCGGATCGCAAGGAATGTGATCCAGAAGTTTGGCACGCGCGCAGGACTCACAAGTGGACAGGTCGAGAGCAATGCGCGACGAGTCCTTGAGGCGCTCCATGGAACGCACTAGCGCCAAACCGCTCGAGACACGACGGCGCGTCATGCGCCTGTTCAGCGTCACGCTCTTCCTGTTCTCACTGGGTTCGCCGCTTATCGCCCGGCTTCCGCGCGGCGGGGGCGGAAGCGGAATTCTGCCCGGCGGACCAGACTCTGGTGAGGCGATCGGAGTCAGCATCAGCCCACCCCCCACCGCGAGGCTCCGGCCGTGAGGCGGCGGGGGGCGATCGTCGCGACGGCGACGATCGCTGCCGGGGCGCTCGTCGGCGCGTGGTGGTGGGGTTCGAGCGGTCGCGGGACGCCGGCCATTCCTGCGGAGCCTCCTGACGAGCGGGAGGTGGCGAGCGCCCGGCCGACGGAACCACCGCCGAGCGAGCCACCGCCCCTGAATGCCGCCGACGCTCCGGCGTCACAGCGCGCCGAGTTGCCGCGCCCCGCGCCCTCGCTGCTGCGCACTGCTGGCGCCCCGCTCTCGATCCTCGTCACCGACCTCGCGCAACGCCCGCTGTCGAGCGCGACCGTCCGGCTCTATCCCCCGGATCTGCGCGGCCCAGCCGAGCCGGCCGGGTTCGATCCGCGCCGCTTCCGGCTCGACGATGCACACGTCGTCGAGACCACCGGAGCGGACGGCCGCGCCACTTGGCCGCACGGCGTCGTAGCCGGCTGCCTGGTCGGCGTCGAGGCGGCCGGCTACGCGCTCGGTTGGGGCAGCGTGACGGCGGAAGAGCTCGTCACGGGCGTCTCGAGTTTCGCGCTGCAGCCGGAGGCGACGGTGCAAGCGCAGCTGATCGATGGCTTCACCGGTTCTCCGGTCGCCAACGCATCGGTGCTGGCGTGGGACCTGCTGAGCGACGAGGCGATCGCCGCCGCGGAAGCGCCGCTCGCCTGCCGGGCGCTCGCGGCGCAGCTCGCCGTGAGCGATCGCGAGGGCCGCGTCACGCTGCCGAAGCTCTCAGGCGACCATCCGGTCGAGCTGCGCATCGCCGCCGCCGACTATCCGCCGCGCCGCTGCTTCCCGATCTGGCCGCAGCCGCTCGAGCAGGTCGTGCGTCTCTACCACGGCGAGCCGTACGGCGGCCGCATCCTCGACGAGGAGGGCGAGCCGATCGCGGGCGCGCGCGTGCAGGCCGCGATCTGCGGCGTGATGCCGGCGCAGGAGGTCGGCAAGGGACGCAGCGCCGACGACGGCTCGATCCGCTTCGACGCGATCCCGGCCGCCCCCATCCTGGTGCAGGTGAGCAAGCAGGGGTTCGCGCTGGCGGCGGTGACGGTCGACCCGCAGCGCGAGCCGAGCTTCGAGGTTCGGTTGCCAGTCGAGTCGGTCCTCTCCGGCCGAACCGTCGACGACCGCGGCATCCCGATCGCGGCCGCGCGGCTCGAGTTCGAGGATCTCGACCTGCGCGCGCACACCGGCAACTTCGAGACCTACGGCGACGGCTCCTTCGCGATGCCGTGGATCCACCGCGACCACGCCTACGCCATCGAGGCGCGCGCCGCCGGCCACACCCCGCAGCGCCTCTCCGGCGTGCGCCCGATGGCGGGTCTCGACATCGTGCTGCCGCGGCTCGGCGCGCTGCGAGTGCGCGCCACCGACGCTGCGGGCGAGCCGCTCCCCCGCTACCGCGTCGCGTGGATGGCCGAACGGTTGCGCCGGCTCGAAGAGGACTACCGCCTCGAGCAGCTCGTCTGGCACGACGTGAACGCCCCCGACGGCCGCGTCGAGCTCCCCGCCGTCGAAGCGGGCGGCGTGCTGGTGCGCGTGCAAGCCGACGGCCACGCGCCGAGCGCGCTGCAGCGCGTCGTCGTGCCGCCCGGCGCCGCCTCCGAGGAGCTCGAGATCGCGCTCGAGCCGGGCGCCACCATCACCGGCCGCATCGTGACGGCGAGCGGCACGCCGATCGCCGGCGCCACCGTCTCGTGGCTGCTCGAGAACTCGATCGGCCAACCGGCCGGCCGCACGACGCCCTGCAGCGCCGACAGCGACGGTGCCGGTCGCTTCACGCTGCGCGGCCTCCCGCCCCACCCCTTCTCGCTGCGCGTCACCGACAACGTCCACCCGAACGCGAGCTTCCCGGAGCTGCGCGCGAGCGACTTCCCGCGCGACCTCGTCTTCGCCGCGAGCGCGAGCCTCGAGGGGCGCGTGCGGTCGCACTGGAGTTCGCCGGAGTCGGCCGTGCAGCTCGACGCGACGCTCGACGGCACGGCGACCCACTCCGCCGTCGACGTGCGACCGGACGGCACCTTCCGCTTCGGTCCGGCGCCCGCCGGTCGCTGGACGCTCACCGCCTACGACTACTGGTCGACCCGCATCGCTGGCGCGTGGCAGGCGCGGCGCGTCGCCGTGGTCGAGCTCCTGCCCGGCGCGACGACGCAGGTCGAGATCGATCTCCTCGCCAGCGGCTCGATCGTCGGCACGGTGCGCAGCGGCCGCGCCACGCCCCCCTGCGCGCAGCTGACCGCGAGCGCTGCGCCGCTCGATGCAGCGGGCGGCGCCGCGCCGCCGATCGCGTACGCGGAGATCGACACCGATGGGCGCTTCTCCTTCTTCGCGCTTCCGGACGGGCGCTACCGGGTCGAAGTCGTCAGCACGCGGCGCGGCTGGTGCGGCGGCGCGGCGACCGAGGTGACGATCCGCCCCGCGTCGCGGACGGCGCGCGCGGAACTCGTGCTGCCCGACGCGACGCTCTGCGGCGAAGTAGTCGACGCCGACGAGCGGCCGCTCCCGGCCGAGCTCCTCGTCGTGCGCGCCGCCGACGGCGCCCCGCTGCTGCGCGGGCGCACCGACGCCGACGGCCGCTACGAGATGGCGCTGCCCGACGACCCGGCGCCGCTCCAGCTGCTGGTGCGCGCGTCGGGCTGCGCCGACCTGCGGAGCGAGACGCTCGCACGCGACGATGCCGCCCTGCGCGAACCGCAGCACCACGTGCTCGAGCCCGAGGCGCGCCTCGAGTTGCGCTTCGTCGACGAGCAGGAGCGGCCGCAGGTCGCGATCGCGTGGGAGCTCCACGAGGGGCGCGGCCCCGGGTCGCTGCGCGCGAGCGGCCGCAGCGACGCGACGGGCCGCGCGCTGGCGAGCCGCCTGCCGGCCGGCCGCTTCACGCTGCTCGCGCGGCCGTCGGCGATCGGCACGGCGATCGGCACCGCGATCGGCACGGCGGACGACGCGACCAGTCGTGCGAGCGCGGCGGCTTCAGTCGAGGTCGCCCTCGATTGGGGAGAGACGCGCGCCGTGACGCTGCCGCTGGTGCAGCGCGGCGCGGCGCAGGTGCGCGTCGTCGATGCGAGCGGCGCGGCGCTGCCTGGACGCGCGGTGCGCTTGCGGCCGCTGCGCGTGCCGGACGCGTCGAACAGCGCAGCGCCCGCGAGCGCCACCGACCTCGCGGCGACGAGCGGCGCCGATGGCGTCGCGCACTTCACCGCGCTGCCGATCGGCCGCTGGAGCGCGACGCTCGCCGAGAGCGCCAACCGCGACGAACGCCCCGACCGCTCCGAGGAAGAAGCGAGCGCCGCCGTCGAGTTCGAAGTGGTCGCGCACGAGACGACCGCGATCACGCTCGGCGAGCCGTCCAACCGCGCGAGCACGAGCCCCGGCGCGAGCGATCAGCGCTGAGCGCTGGACCGGGCAACACCGCCCGGCGGAGACAAAAAAAGTCCCGCCTCGCCGAGTCTGCCCGGCCGGATTCGAAGGGGTATCTCGAAGTCCGACTACCTCGGCGAAGCGGAACGTCGGGAACTGTACGTCGAGTTCGCCGCAGTTCAACGGGTCGGTCGCGATCGCTTTCGGGCAACCGCTGCCGAGTCGGCCGGATGCCGAGCGGCCAGTGCAGCCGTTGCAGCCATTCGCAACGGTTTCAAGAAACGGCTGCACGGCGGTGCTTTCAGTTCGACCCCATGCGCCGAGCGCGCGCACCCCCCGCTCGCCCTCCGCTCGAATCGGGCGGAGGCGCCACCGATCGCTTGCGGCCGCTACGTCCGCGGATTCCTGCTTCGGAGTCGATCCAGCGGTTCAATCGCCGCCACCGCCGGAATCGTCGTCCTCGGTGTAGCCGAGCGCGCGCAGCTCCTCGAGCAGCTTCGGATCGGGCGTACCCGCCTCGGCGCCGCTCCGCTGATGGAGCGCGGCCGCCCGCTTCTGCCGCGCGATCTCCGCCTCGAGCAGCTTGCTCAACCGATCCACGACATCGGAATGATCGTGCGCGACATCGGTCAATTCGTGCGGATCGTCCTGCAGGTCGTAGAGCTGCGTCGGCGCCCCCTTTCCCCGCACCAGCTTCCAGCGGCCGGCCGTGATCGCGTCGCTGCCCGACCGCGCGGCGGTGCTGACGATCGGCCGCGCCGCCCCCTCGGAGTGGAGCACGTCGCTGCCGCGGCACTGCTCCAGGACGCCCGCCACCGTCAGCTCGGGCGCAAGACCGAACAGCATCGGCCAGAGATCGAGCGTCGAGCACGGCGTGTCGACCACGCGCGGCGCGACCCCCGGCACGCGCAGCAGCAGCGGCACGCGCAGCTGCTCGTCCCAGACGATGCCGTGGCCGAAGTGGTCGTGCTGGCCGAGCGCGGTGCCATGGTCGGCGACGATCACGAGCGCGGTCGAATCGCGCCACGCCGGCTCGTCGAGGCGGTCGAGCAGCGGCGCGAGCTGATCGTCGAGGAAGCGCAGCGCGCCGTCGTAGCGGTCGTTGCTGCCGGCGATGGTGAGGTTGCGCTGCGTCAGCTCGGGGAGCGCCGCCGCGAAGCGCCGCTCGGCGAGCCACGCGTCGAGGCGCGCGTCGCCGCGGAACCGCTCGAGGTAGGCGGGCGGCGTGTAGGGCGGGCGCAGCGGCTCGTGCGCATCGAAGAGGTGGACCCAGAGGAAGGCGCGCGCATCGCCGACCGTCCCCAGGAACGCGAGCGCGTCGTCGACCACCGCCTTGCCGAGGCGGCGCCCCTCGTCGACCGGCTCGCTCCAGGCGGTGAAGCCGGCGGCGAGCCCGGTCGACCGCTTCACCGGCGTGGCGCCGACGAAGCCGCCCGTCTTCACGCCCGCTTCGGCGAACCGCTCGGCGACCGTGCGCAGCGTCGCGACCGTGTCGCGACCGCGCTCGACCGCCTTGCCGCGCGTGCTCGCGCCGGCGTGGTTCGAGAGCACGTTGTGCTCGTAGGGGCCGACGCCGGTGAAGAGCGACCAGTGGCTCGGCGTCGTCTGCGCGATCGGCGTGAGGCAGCGCGTGAAGCGCAGCGACTCGGCCGCCACCGCATCGAGGCGCGGCGAGGTGTCGCGGAAGTAGCCGTAGCAGCCGAGCCGATCGGCGCGCACCGTGTCGATCGTCACGATCACGACATGGCGCAGCGATGCGGGCGCGGCGAGCGCGGGCGCAGCAGCAGCGGGCGAAGCGGCGGGCGGAGCGTCCTGCGCGGTCGCGACGGCGACGAAGCAGGCGAGTGCGGCGATCCCCATGGCGCGCGAAGCTAACGGCGCGCTGCGGGAGCGCAACGCGACGCGCCTTCCCGTCGCGGCGGCCGCGCGCCACCTTGACCGTCCCGCGCGAGCGACCTAAGAGGGGCGGCGCCGTGTCGTCCCGGCGGGAGCCTCGTGCCGTGATCCGCCTCCTCTCGTGCGCCGCCCTGCTGCTCGCTGCCGCTTCGTTGCGGCCGGCGGCGGCCACGCAGTCGACTGCGCCGGCCCCTGCGCCCGCCACCGCGCCGCCCCTCCCGCTCTCCGTCGATCGCGCCGCCGCGCGCGCGCTGGCCGCCGAGATCGACGCCGCGCTCGCCGCCGCGTGGCGCGAGCAGTCGCTCGAGCCGGCGCCGCCCGCCGACGACGCGACGTGGATGCGACGGTTGAGCCTCGACCTGCGCGGCGTGATCCCGACCGCCGACGAGGTCGCCGCCTTCCTCGCCGATCCCGCTGCCGACAAGCGCGAGGCGCTGCTCGACGCGTGGCTCATCGGCCCCGACTTCGCGCGCCACCTCTCCTACGTCTGGGCCAACGTGCTGTTCGCCACCGCGCCGCGCGAGCGGCAGCGCACCGAAGCGCTGCTGCGGCCGTGGCTCGAGGAGCAGTTCGCCGCGGGCGTCCCCTTCGCCGCGATCGTCGAGGGGGTCGTCGCCGGCACCGAATGGACGCGCAACCCGAGCAAGAGCGCGTTCGTGCTCACCTACCAGGACTCGATCGAGACGCTCGCCGGCGCCGTCGCGCGCAGCTTCCTCGGCCTGCAGATCCAGTGCGCGCAGTGCCACGACCACCCGTTCGACGACTGGAAGCAGGTCGAGTTCAACCGCTTCACCGGCTTCTTCGTCGACGTCCGCTCCGACCACACCGCCGGCCCCGGCAACACGACGCTCTTCCGCATCGTCGACCGCAGCCCCGAGTGGGACTTCCAGGAGCGGTTGACCAAGCTCGTCCAGCAGGCGCGCCGGCCGGCAGGCGGGATGGGCGGCGGCATGGCGGGCGGGCTCGCGCCGAAGGCCGAGGGCGACGCGCTGGTCTTCGAGGACGACCTCACCGGCGCCGACGGCGGCATGAGCGGCGCGATGATGGCGCGCGCGCGCACCGACGCCGGCCAGCTCGCCGCGCTCGAGGAGCTGCTCGCCGTCGCCAAGCGCACGAAGAAGCGCGAGAACGTGCTGCGCACGTGGGAGTCCGATCCGGAGCAGCTCGCCGCGCTGCAGGAGCGGCTGCCCCTCGAGGCGCGCGACCTGATCCAGCGCTACCGCGATCGGCGCGCCGCCTTCAGCGAAGCGGGCTTCCTCGACGGCACGCCGGCGGGCGACGACGACGCGGTCGCGCGCCGCGCGCAGCTCGCCGCCTGGATCACGCGCCCCGACAATCGGTGGCACGGTCGCGCCATCGCCAACCGCGTCGTCGCCGAGCTGCTCGGCCGCGGCCTGGTAGAGCCGGTCGACGACCTCACCGGCGAGGCCGCCGTGCAGCGGCTGCCCGAGCTGCACGCTCGCCTCGCCGCCGCCTTCGTCGAGAAGAGCGACCTGCGCCTCCTCTACGGCGCCCTCGCGCGCACGCGCGCCTACGCCGCCGGCGCGTCGCCGCTGCAAGACGGCGCGGAACGGCTGCACGCGGAGCAGTGGTTCGCCGCGCAACCGCTGCGTCCCTTCACCGCCGAGCAGCTGCTCTTCTCGCTGGTGCGCGCGACCAGCGCCGACAGCCGCGCCGCGATCGGCGGCGACGACGAGCTCGAGGCGTTCGCCGCCGAGAAGGAGCGCAAGGGACGCGTCGATACGCTGAAGGCGTGGTGCCGCGGCGACCTCGCGAGCGGCAAGGCGCAGTTCGAGCCGGGCATCCCGGCGGCGCTCTACCTGATGAACGGCGAGACCACCGCGCGCGCCGCGCCGCTGCGCGACGACCCGCAGATCGCCCCGCTCTTCGAGCCCGGCCCGCCGTCGCCGGCGGCGCTCGACGCCCTCTTCCGGCGCACGCTCTCCCGCCCGCCGACCGCCGCCGAGCGCGACCGCTTCCTCGCCGCGCTCGCCGACCCGGCGCTCGCGAGGCCGCGCGCCGTCGAGGACCTGCTCTGGGCGCTGCTGAACGCCACCGAGTTCCACACCCGCCGCTGAGCTTGCCGTCCCGTTGCCGCCGACTCCCCCGCTGGTGCGCCCCATGGCCTGCTGCCCGCACGACTCGACGCCGCTCGCCGCCTCCGTGGCCGCAACACCGGCCGGCGCGCTGTCGCGGCGCGACTGGCTCGCGCGCCTGCTCGGGCTCGGCGGCGCGGCGCTGCTCGCCCCCTCGCTGGTCGACCTGGTGGTGCGCGAGGCGGCCGCGCAGGCGGGCGGCGGCGGCAGCGGCGCGAAGAAGCACCTGATCCTGCTCTGGATGGCGGGCGGTCCGAGCCAGATCGACACCTTCGATCCGAAGCCGGGCGCGCCGACGCAGGGGCGCTTCGGCGTGCTCCCCACCGATCGCGCCGACTGGCTCTTCTCGCAGCACCTGCCGAAGTTGCGCGATCGCGCCGGCTCGCTCGCCGTGTTGCGCACGCTGCGCTCGACCGAGGGGAGCCACTCGCGCGCGAGCGACCTGCTCCACTTCGGCTACACGCCGACGCCGGCGATCCCCTACCCGACGCTCGGCTCGATCGTCGCGCACCAGCTCGGCGACGCCGACCACCCGCTGCCCCCCTTCGTTCAGATCGACGGCATGCCGGGCACCAGCGGCTACCTCGGCGTCGAAGCGGCGCCCTTCATGGTCCGCAACCCGACCGGGAAGATCGACAACCTGAACTACCGGCGCGGCGTCGACGCCCCGCGCATGGATCGGCGCGAGGAGCTGCGCGGGCTGCTCGAGGCGGGCTTCGCCGAACGCGGCGGCGCCGGCGTGGCGCGCGCGAACGAGTCGCAGCGCCGCCGCGCGCGCCGCTTGATGGACACCGAGCTCGTCTCCGCGTTCGCTCTCGAGCAGGAGAGCGACGCGGTGCGCGACCGCTACGGGCGCGGCCGCTTCGGCCAGGGCGTCCTGCTGGCGCGCCGCCTCGTGGAGCGCGGCGTCGCCGCGGTCGAGGTGGTGCTGCGCGGCTGGGACACGCACAACGACAACTTCAACACGACCAAGGGGCTCTGCGACGAGCTCGATCCCGCGTTCGCGCAGCTGATCGACGACCTGCAGGAGCGCGGCCTGCACGACGACACGCTGGTCGTCTGCATGGGCGAGTTCGGCCGCACGCCGCGCATCAACCCCACCGACGGCCGCGACCACTGGATCAACAACGCCTGCGTCGCCTTTTCGGGCGGCGGCACGAAGGGCGGCACCGTGGTCGGCACCACCGATGCGACCGGCGAGCAGACGGTCGACGCGCCGGTCACCGTCGCCGACCTCTTCGCGACCGTCGCGAAGACGCTCACCGTGAGCGGCGAGCAGATCCTGACGCCCGACGGGATGCGGCCGACCGCGCTGATCGATCCCGAGGGGAAGCCGGTCGACGCGCTCCTGAAGGGGTGAGCGGCAAAGGCGCGGCGCGGCGTGCGGCGTCGCGCGCGCTACTCCAACGCGACGCGCTGCAGCACGAAGCAGGCGTGGCGGCGCAGGTCGGGGCCCGAGTAGACCCAGTCGCGCGATTCGAAGCGCACCGTCACGAAGGGGCGGCCGGCCACCGCTCCGGGCAGCGCGAACGCGACGCTCCACGGCGCGCCGGGCGCGATCGTCACCGTGCCGACCTCCGCTTCCTCGACGAAGCAGCGCACCGCGAGCGGCCCGAGCTCCGGCCGCTTCAAGCCGAGCCCCTCGGCGACGACGCGCTGCTTGCCGCCGCACGCGAGCAGCAGCGACACGTAGGGCCCCGCCTCGCCGCCCGCCACCACGCCGCCGTGCACTTGCGCGCCGCTCTCGTGGTCGAGCGCGCGGAAGTCGAGGAACGGGTCGATCCGCCGCTTGCCCGGCACGCGATCGGCGCGGAACTCGGCGTCCCCTTCCGCCCGCCCCGCGTCGCCGTACTCCTTCGCCAACGCGCTCGCTTCGGGCCACGGCTGCAGCTTCGCGGCCGGCAGCAGGCCGCGCTCGAGCAGCAGCGCGTAGAGCACCTGCGCGATCCGCTCGTGGCCGGCGCGATTCCAGTGCGCGTCATCGGGACCGAGCCGCCAGCGCGCGTCGCGCGTGAACTCGGTCGGCAGCTCGAACCACTGCTCGGGCCGCAGCCGGCTGCCGAGGAACTTGCGCGCCGCTGGCAGGAGCCCGCTGTAGTTGCAGAAGAGCAGGTAACGGCCGCCCTGCTGCTCGACCGCGGCGGCCAGCGCGACCAGCGCGTCGCCCGCTTCGCGGAACCGCTCGCGACTCTCCCAATCGAGTCCGTGCTGGATCCAGTTGGGTTGCAGCAGGTCGAAGGCGCGCTGCGGGAAGCGGACCTGGAAGATGCCGTCGCCGCGCTCGGGATGGAGGGGATTCACGTCGGCCATCGCGCCGAAGCCGCGGGCACCGACGTTGTCCTCGAGGTCGTTCCTCACCAGCACCTGGACCACCGCATCGGGCGCCAGCAACGCCAGCTGCCGCCGCACGAAGGTCGCTTCGGCCAGCGCGTTCCACGTGTCGAGGCCGACGTGCAGCACCTCGATCTCGGGACGCGGCGCCGGCCACCGCTCGAGCAGGAAGCGCTCGAGGAAGACGCCGAGCCGATCGCCGGCCGGCACCCCCTCGCCGAAGACGAACGAGTCGCCGAGCAGCACGATGCGCTTCGTACCGGCGGGCTTCGGCAGCACGAAGGGGCGCTCGCGCAGGCCGTACTGGTTCGACACGACGGGGATCACGCCGATCTTCCCTTCGGCGCTCGGCTGCAGCAGCCGCCCCACCGCGGGATCGGCGAAGGTGTCCCAGCCGCCGCCGCCGCGCGCGACCAGCTCGGCGATCGCCGCGCGGCGCACCTCCGGATCGTCGAGCGCCCGCAGCGGTGCGCTCCCGCTCGCGTCGGCGCCATCCGCCGCTTGCCGTTTCCACAGGACGATGCAAGCGGCCGAGAGCGCCGCGATCACGAGCAGCAATGCAAGGATCACACGGTAGGCGAGCGCGCGCGGGTTCATCGGCAGGCGTTCCTTCCCGTTTCGCGCAATCGCTGCACGTCACGGCCGCGGATCGAGTCGAGGCCCAAGTTTCTAGCAGGTCGCGCCGAGCACGCGGTCCCGCGCATGAACTGCAGCGCGGACGCGCGCAGGTGCATCGACTGCAGCGACGCGCCACCACGTCGCGACGCGCGCCGGCGGCCGTGGCGGTGCGCGCTCGCGGAACGTCGCTTGCGGATCGGAACGCGCTTCCGTTGCGTCACGACCGACCGCCCAGCGTCGACGCGCTCGCCCCACCTGCGGAGAGTTCACCATGCGTCGTTCCTGCATCGTCCGCACCCCGCTCGCGCTGGCGCTCGCCGCCGGTGTCGCGCTGCCGATCGCCGGCGACGGCAACGATCCGGGCAGCGGCTCGGGCCACTACGTCGTGGTCGGCTGGAACGACCTCGGCATGCACTGCATGGACTCCGACTACTCGGTCTTCTCGATCCTGCCGCCCTTCAACGACCTGAAGGCGCAGCTGATCGACCCGAGCGGGCGGCTCGTCACCACGCTGAACGGCCGCGAACTCGAGTACACCGCGGTCGCCGATCCGAGCGGCTCGATCAACAAGAGCTCGATCGGCAAGACCAACTACTGGAAGCACGTCACGGCCCTCTACGGCGCGACGCTCGCGCCCGACCAGGGGCTCGCCGGCCACGACATGCCGGGCGCCGCCAACACGCCGCAGTCGCTCGCCTTCGACGCGGCGAACGGCCTCTTCGCCGCCGACGGCATCCCGGTCACGCCGTTCGACGACGACGGCCACCATCGCACCTATCCGCTGCTGCAGGTCACCGCGCGCGACGCCGCCGGCAACCCGCTCGCCAGCGCGACGCCGGTGATCCCGGTCAGCGACGAGATGGACTGCCGCCTCTGCCACGGCTCGGGCAGCGCCGACGCCGCGAAGCCGGCCGCCGGCTGGGGCTTCGAGCGCAACGCCGAGCGCGACTACCGCCTGAACATCCTGAAGCTGCACGACGAGCAGCAGCTCGCCAATCCGGCCTACGCCTCCGCGCTGCAGGCCGCCGGCTACTCCTCCGCCGGCCTCTACGACCAGGCGAAGCGGCTGAAGAGCCCGATCCTCTGCGCGGCTTGCCACGCCAGCAACGCGCTGCCCGGCACCGGCCAGGCCGGCATCACGCCGCTCACCGAAGCGGTCCACACTGGCCACGCGACCGTCGCCGATCCGGAGACGGGGCTGCCGCTCGACGCCAGCGCCAACCGCGCCAGCTGCTACCGCTGCCACCCCGGCTCGGAGACGCGCTGCCTGCGTGGCGCGATGGGCGCCGCAGTCGCGCCCGATGGCGAACTCGCCATGCAGTGCCAAAGCTGCCACGGCTCGATGAGCGCCGTCGGCCGCAGCGGGCGCGTCGGCTGGCTCGACCAGCCCTCCTGCCAGAACTGCCACAGCGGCACCGCCACCTCGAACAACGGCCAGATCCGCTACGAGTCGGTCTTCGAGCCCGACGGCAGCCGTCGCGTCGCGGTCGACGAGACCTTCGCCACCAACGCCGACGTGCCTGCGACCGGCTTCGACCTCTACCGCTTCTCGTTCGGCCACGGCGGTCTCGCGTGCGAGTCGTGCCACGGCTCGACCCACGCCGAGTACCCCGGCGCCCACCCGAACGACAACCTGCAATCGAGCTCCTTCCAGGGCCACGTCGGCGTGCTCTCCGAGTGCGCGAGCTGCCACGGCAACGACGTCTCGTCGTGGGAGGGCGGCCCGCATGGCATGCACTCGATCGGCCAGAGCTGGGTCGATGACCACGGCGACGCGGCCGAGCAGCTCGGCACCGCCGCGTGCCAGCGCTGCCACGGCAGCAACGACCGCGGCACCGTCCTGTCGCGCGCCCAGGCCGACCGCTCGCTCGCGACCCCGTTCGGCACGAAGAACTTCTTCCGCGGCCAGACGATCGGCTGCTGGGAGTGCCACCGCGGCCCCGACGACGACGACCAGAACAACAACCGCGCGCCGCACGCCGACGACCTCGCGGCGGCCACCATCGACACGCCGGTCTCCGTGACGTTGACCGGCAGCGACGCCAACGGCAACCCGCTCAGTTGGCGCATCGTCCGCCAGCCGAACTTCGGCCGCGTCGGCCTCTCGGGCACGCTCGCGACCTACCTGCCCGACCCGGGCTTCGCCGGCATCGACACCTTCGCCGTGGCCGCGTCGGACGGCAGCAGCGAGTCGAACCTCGCCACCGTCTCGATCAGCCGCGGCGCCACCTGGAGCAACTACGGCGCGGGCTACCCCGGCACCAACGCCGTGGTGCCGAGCTTCACGCTCGACCACGCGCCGCAGTTCGGCACCACCATCACCGCGACGCTCGGCAACTCGGCGGGCGTGGCGACCCTCGGGCTGCTGCTCGCCTCGACCGAGCGTGCCGCGCTGCCGACGAGCTGGGGCGGCGTGCTCCTCTCCGAGGTGCTGCTGCAGCTGGTGCTGCCGATCGGCGCCGGCGGCGAGCTGATCGACTTCGACGTGCCCGACGACCCGACGCTCACCGGCCTGAACGAGCACGTGCAGGTGCTCGAGCTCGACCAAGGGGCGCGCTACGGGATGGCCTTCACGCGCGGCCTGCGGCTCACTCTCGGCGAGTGAGCGCGGGGTCGCGCTGCTCGAAGGTGCCGTTTCGACCGAGTGCGGCGGCGTAACCGCCGTCGCGCAACCACGCGCGCGCCGCGGCGTCGGCGCGCAGCGTGGCGTCGAAGAAGGCGAGCGCGCCGGCGCGGATCAGCGGGTGGTGGGCGGGATCGCGGGGGCGCAGCGCCCGCCCCTCCTTGCGCTCGTCGCCGAAGGCGTGGTGCTCGGCGCCGGCGAGGATCAGCAGGTAGCGCTCCGCGTTCACGCTGCCGTCGAACGGGATGCGCCGGTCGGCGGCGGCGGTGTCGCCGATCGGGCTGTCGTCCTCGGTCCCGGTCATGTGGAAGCAGGGGATGCGGATCGACGCGTAGCTGCCGTTCTCGAGCTCGCGCGGGTTGGCGGGCGCGCTCATCGGCAGCGCCGCCTTGATGCGCGCGTCGCCGGCTTGGCGCGGCCGGCCGATCGGCGGCACGAAGGTGCGCCCCGCTGCCGCCAACGCGGTCCAGGCGCCGAAGCTGTGGCCCGCGACGCCGATCGCCTGCAAGTCGAGCTTGCCGTGCAGCGGCCACTGCGGATCGGCCGCGCGGCGCGCCAGTTCATCGAGCGCGAAGGTGACGTCGGCCGGCCGATCGACGAAGTTGTCGAGGTCGCGCGTCGCCGCCTTCAGCTCCTGGTAGGGCCGCTTCGCGTTGCGCCAGACCGACTCGTCACTGCCCGGATGCTGCAGGTGGAGCGTGACGTACCCGTGGCTCGCCAGGTGGTCGCCGAGGTAGCCGCTCGATTCACGAGAGCCGCCGAGACCATGGCTGAAGACGACCACCGGGAACGGCCCGTCGCCGTCGGGATGCCAGATCTTGATCGGCACCACGCGGTCGCGCGCGGCGTCGCGCCACTCCTCGCGGAAGGTCGCGACCTGCCGCGGACCGCGCTCCGAGTAGCGCGCGAAGTCGACGGCGGGCGCGCGTGCGGGCGCGGCCACCGGAGCCGCGGCGGGTCGCGCAGCGGGTGCGCTCTCCTGCGGGCGCGCCAGCACGAGTGGCGCCGCGGCGAGCAGCGCGAGGAGCGGAGCGGCGAGCGAGGGGCGCAAGCGTCTCATGGTCGATCTCCTGCCGCTCGAACCCCGCGGCCGGCGCGACGTTCCGCCCGGCGCGCCGCACGCACGCTTGACCCGGGCGCACCGCCCGCCTAACTCGTCTGCCCCTTCGTCGCGCGCAGCGCGGCGAGCGTCCGTGCCTTCGGGCACCCCCCGGAAAGAGAACCCATGTCCTTCACGAACCTCCTCCGCATCGCTTTCGTCGCCGCCGCGCTCGCCGCGCCGGCCACCGCGCAGGTCCAGGCCTTCGGCGGCAGCGCGCCGCGCATGGCCGCGACCCGCATCTTCTTCGACCAGGGCCCGGTCGGCATGGTCTGCGTGCAGTACGGCCAGGGCACCTGGAAGCCCGAGTACGACGGCATGCTCGGCACGCTGAAGGGCAAGGCGTCGCGCCTCGGCAAGGACTTCTGGACCACCTTCAACACCAGCATCCCGCTCACCGTCGGCGAGACCAAGGTCGAGGCGGGTTCCTACTACCTCGGCATCAAGGTCGACGCCGAGGGCAACTTCCACCTCCTCGTCATGAAGGCCGAGGCGGCCGACAAGGCCGGCTGGGCGCCGTGGACCGCCGACGCGTGGAAGGCCGACTACACGCTCGCGATGAAGCACGGCAAGAGCGAGAAGGACGCGATCGTCGAGAAGATGACGATGGACCTCGACGTCGACGCGAAGGACCCGACGCAGATGACCTTCAAGATCAGCTGGGGCAGCCACGTGCTGACCATGCCGATGACGGCGCACCTCGCGAAGTGATGGGCGAGCGGACGAACTGACCGATCGGGGAGGGGCGCGGCCAGCCGGTCGCGCCCCTCTCCTTTTCCGGCGCGACGCGGATCGCCGCGCTCCGTTGCGATACTGCGCCCATGAGCTTCGCCGTCGAGCCGCTCCCGCTCCCCTTCGACTTCGCGCCGCGGCTGCCCGGCTCGAAGTCGATCGCGCAGCGCGCGCTGCTGCTCGCCGCGCAGGCGGCCGACGGCGGCAGCGGCACCACCACGCTCGACCACGTCACCAGCAGCGACGACGTCGCGGCGATGGAGCGCGGGCTCGTGGCGCTCGGTTTCGCGGTGGCGCGCGGACGCTCGCTGCCGCACGACGACGAAGCGAACGAGCGCGTCGTCGTGGGCGCCCGCGACCGCGCGATCGGGGCGGCGACGCTCGATGCCGACCTCGCCGGGACGGCGGCGCGCTTCCTGGTCGCGCTCGCGGCGACGACGCCCGGCCGCTTCACGGTGACCGGCCGCGCGCGGCTCCAGGAGCGCCCGTTCGCCGAACTCTTCGCGGCGCTGCGCTCGCTCGGCGCGGCGCTGCCGGCCGACGCGGAGCGGCTGCCGGTGACGATCGAGGGCGCCCCGCTGCGCGGCGGCCACGTGCGCCTCGACGCCTCGCGCTCGAGCCAGTTCCTCTCGGCGCTGCTGCTGATCGCGCCGCGCTGCGAACGCGGCCTCGAGATCGAGCTCGTCGGCGCGCTCGCCTCCGCCCCGTACGTCGAGCTGACGATCGAGCTGCTCGCCCGCTTCGGCGTCGTCGTCGAGCGCGATCGCGCGAGCTACCGGGTCGCGCCGCAACCTCTGCGCACGCCCGGCACGCTGCGGATCGAGGACGACTGGAGCGCGGCGGGCGCGTGGCTCGTGCTGGAGCGGCTCGCTTCCAGTCGCGCGCGGACGCCCGGCCTCGCGGCCGCGAGCCGCCAGCCCGACGCCGCGCTGCCAGCGCTGCTCGACGCGCTCGAAGGCGACGGGCCGCGCACGCTCGACGTCGGCGGCGTCCCCGACCAGCTGATGAACCTCGCTGTCTTCGCCGCCGCGCGCCGCGGCACCACCCGCTTCACCGGCGCCGCGAACCTCCGCTGGAAGGAGAGCGACCGCGTCGCGGTCCTCGCGCGCGAGCTCGCCCGCGCCGGCGTCGCGGTCGAGACGAGCGCCGACGCCCTCGTGGTGCACGGCCCGGCGCCGCTGCGATCGGCCGCGCTCGAGTGCGCCGGCGACCACCGCATGGCGATCGCCTTCACGCTGCTCGCGACGCTGCAGCCGGGCCTCGCGCTGATCGGCGCCGAGTGCGTCACCAAGAGCGATCCGCGCTTCTTCGAGCAGCTCGCCGCCGCGCGCGCGGCGCCGCGCTGCGTCGCGCTGGTCGGCATGCGCGGCGCCGGCAAGTCGACGTTGGCCGTCGCGTTGGCGGAGCGGCTGCGCCTCGCCGCGCTCGACGCCGACGTCGAGTTCGAGCGGCGCCACGGGCCGCTCGCCGCCTTCGTCGCCGCGCACGGCTGGCCGCACTTCCGCGAAGTCGAGGCGGCGCTGCTAGCCGAGCTGCTCGCGCCCGGCCGCGTCGTCGCGCTCGGCGGCGGCGCGATCGAATCCGCGGCGAATCGCGCCCTGTTGCGGCGCGAAGCGGTCGTGCTCCACCTCGACGAATCGCTGCCGACGCTGTCCGCGCGCCTCGCCGCCACGCCGCGCCCGAGCCTGACCGGCGCCGATCCGCAGTCCGAACTGGCCGAGGTCGCCGCGCGCCGCGCGCCGCTCTACCGCGAAATCGCCGCCGCCACCCTGCCGCCCGATCGCACCGTCGAGCAGCGCCGCGACGAGGCGATCGCCGCGCTCACCGCGTTGGCGCGCTGGCCGGCGGCGGCCCCTCCGGCGTTGCGCCTGCGGCATTGACCATCGCGAGCGCGACTCGTCGCGCCGCGAACTCCTCCGCCATCGCGTCGCGCAGATCGAACAACCCGTGCCGGCGGACGAGGCGCAACCGCCACACCACGAGCCACGCGGTGACGAGCGTCAGGATCCCGCCGACCACCACCATCGCCGGGACGCGCCCCATCCGGAACGTGACGTCGAACGCTTCTGCACCGGCTACGAGCAGGAAGCCGGTCGCCGATCCGACCAGGAGCGCGCTGAAGAGCGACTGCGCGAGGTAGCGGACGCATGCCGCGACCCCGCGCGCGAGACCACCGCCACGCAACGTCGCGAGCATCCGGTCGAGAAGCGGCGCCCCGAGGAGCGCGACCGTCACCGTCACTCCCACGAAGGTCGCGAGGCCGAGCGAGGTCGACTCGTCGTCGTTCCCGAAGAGCGGCTCGAGCGCGAAGCTCGTGACGATCAGCGCTCCGTAGACGGCCAGCGCGCTGCCGATGAACCGCGCCAAGCTCCGCACGACGACCGCGAATCGGCCGGCGCGGGTCGCTGGCACGTCGCGCGGGCCAAGCAGCAGCGGGAGGAGCGCGGCCAACTGGGCCTCCTTGAGGCCGCGCTTGCGGAGTTGCGCCTTGAGCCAGACTTCCTCGTGCGGCGCCGCCCCATCGTCCGCGCGCTGCGCCGCTGCCGGCGAGCGTCGCCCCGCCGCTCGTTTCACTCGAAGGTCGGCCATCGTGCTGCTCCACGTCGCTCCGCTGGCGCACCGCGCTCCCGACGTCATCATGTCGCCATGGCCAGCAACAGTTTCGGCGAGCTGCTCCGCATCACCACCTTCGGCGAGTCGCACGGGCCGGCGCTCGGCGTCGTGATCGACGGGGTGCCGGCCGGCGTGCCGCTGGTCGTCGAGGAATTCCTGCCGGAGCTCGCGCGGCGGCGGCCGGGCCAGTCGGCGCTGACCAGCGCCCGCCGCGAGGCCGACGCGCCGCGGCTCCTGTCGGGCCTCTTCGAGGGGCGCACCACCGGGATGCCAATCACCGTCGTGGTCGACAACGTCGACGCGCGGCCGGCCGACTACGACGCGCTGCGCGACGCCCCGCGCGCCGGCCACGCCGATGCGGCCTACGCCTCGAAGTACGGCCACCGCGACCATCGCGGCGGCGGGCGCAGCTCGGGGCGCGAGACGGTGGCGCGGGTGATCGGCGGCGTCGTGGCGAGGAAGCTGCTGCCGCCGGCGACGCGCATCGTCGGCCACGCGCTGCAGATCGGCCCGCACGTCGCGCGCGACTTCGATCCGACCTTCATCGAGAGCAACCCGCTGCGCTGCGCCGATCGCGCCGTCGCGCCGGCGATGGCCGACTACGTCGCGCGCCTGCAGGCGCAGCACGACTCGACCGGCGGCCTCGTCGAGGTGCGCATCGAGGCGCCGCCGAAGGACTTGGGCGACCCCGTCTTCGCCAAGCTGAAGGGGAAGTTCGCCGAGGCGTTCCTCTCGATCGGCGCGGTGACCGGCTTCTCCTACGGCGCCGGATGGCGCTGCGCGACGCTGAAGGGGAGCGACTACGTCGCCGACTCCGCGAACTTCGGCGGGATGCTCGGCGGCATCTCGACCGGCGACCCGATCGTGCTGCACGCCTCGATCAAGCCGGCGAGCACCGTCGGCGCGGCGGCGCAGGCGGGCCGCCACGACCCGTGCATCGTGCCGCGCGTGATCCCGGTGCTGGAAGCGATGGCCGCGCTGGTGCTGGCCGATCGGGTTCTGATGCTGCGCGCGCAGCGCGGCTAGCGTTTGCCGAGGTGGCCGTAGGGCGGCTCGCTGGCGATGCGCGGATCGTCGACCGGCGTGCCGACCGTGAAGTGGTAGAGGCTCTGGAAGGTCGCGTCGCGCAGCCCGAGCAGCTCGTGCACGAGGTCGTCGAAGTAGCAGCCGATGCCAGTCGCGCGCACGCCGGCCGCCTCGGCGGCGAGGTAGAGCGCCTGCCCGACCAGGCCGGCGTTCCAGAAGAGGCGGCGGTAGGCGTGCGGCGCGCCGACGAGCTCCGGCGCGAAGCGCGCGACCATGCCGAGGCTGAAGGCGCTGTCGGCGGCGATCTCCTGGCGGCAACTCACGATGCGCGCCGAGTCGCGGAAGTCGCCGGCGCGCAACCGGAAGAGCGGCAGGTGGCGCGGCGCGCCGTCGACGCGCGCCCACTCGGCGTCGGGCGCGAGCGCGGCGCGCAGTTCGTCGCTCGGCGCGAACGCGTCGGCCGCGTCGCGCGGATCGGCGCGCGAACCGCCGCGCTCGAGCAGGTAGAGGCCGCTCGCGACGCCGTCGACGCGGTGGACGAAGAGCAGCAGATGGAGCGGCGGCGCGGCGAGCCAGAGGTCGAAGGGCGGCGCGGCGGGGCGCGGCAGCGTCGCGTCGAGCAGCGCGAAGAGGTCGGCCGCTGGCAGCGTCGGGCGCGGATCGAAGGCGACGGCGCTGCGCCGGCCGCGGATCAGCGCGGCGGCGGCGCTCCGCTCGCCATGGGCCGGCAGGAGCGGCGGTGAAAGCGACAGCGGCGGCGGCGGCGGCGGCGGAAGAGACGGTGACGGCGAATCGTCGTGCGTCGGCGCTTCGAGCGCGGCGGCGCGCACGGTCGCGGCGTGCACCTCCGCGATCGCCGGCCAGTCGACGTGGTCGCTCGAGAGCGCGTTCGCGCGACCGGCGTAGCGCGCCTCACCGCTCCGCTCGACCTGCCCGCGCAACCAACGCAGCGCCGCGGCCCGATCGACCGGCGCGCCGTCGGTCGCGATCCAGAGCAGCGTCTCGGCCGTCTCGCGATCGGCGGGCGCGAGGTGGGCGAAGTCGCCATCGCGGTCGAGCCCGAGGAGGCGCTCGAGCGGTGCGTCGCCGAGCTCGTCGAGCAGCTCCGCTCGCCAGCCGAGCGTCGCCGCCGCGAAGCGCAGCGCACCGAGCGCGTGGCCGACGTCGTGCTGGCAGTAGCGGAAGGCCCGCTCGCCGTACTTCCACGCCTCGCGCCAATGGATCGAGGTGAGGGCCACCGCGAAGCCGGGCGGCGCCGCGGCGCCCGCCGGCGCACTCGCGGGCGCCGACGCAACCGCCGACACCGCCGCCGCCGCGAAGGCGACGCGCTGCTCGAGCGCGTGGTCGTGCACCGCGTAGTGCCACGCGCCGGCGTCGATCGCGCGGCCCTCCGGCACGACGAGCCACCCCTCGGTCGGATGGAGGTTGCCGCTCGACGGATTGGCGCGCAGCGGCCAGCGCGCGTCGCCGGCGCGCTTCCACGCCGTGAGGCCGAGCGAGAGCTCGAAGAAGGCGGCCAACGCCTCGCGCGTCACCGGCGCGGCGGGCAGCGGCGCGCGGCCGCTCGCCGCCGCGAAGAGGTCGCTCCAGCGCGCCGTCACGCCGTCGGCCGACAGCGGCAGCTCGCAGCGCGGCGCCCCCGCGTAGCTGCGGAACGGCTCGGGCTGCGTCGCCCAATCGAGGTAGCCGAGCGACGCGGCGAAGCGACGCGGGTGGTGCTTGCTGCGCAGGTGGTAGGCCAGCGCGGCCGCTTCGCGCGGTTCGCTCACGGCGCCCCCAACTCGAGCGTGTAGAGCGAGAGCTCGGCCGGATCGGGGTCGAGATGGACCGGGCGCAAGAAGGTGAAGCCGAGCCGCTCGAGCACGCGGATCGAAGGCGCGTTGGACGGCAGGACGATCGCCATCAGCCGCTGCCAGCGGTAATGGTCGCGCGCGCGCGCCACGCAGCCGGCCGCCGCCTCGCTCGCGTAGCCCTGCCCCCAATGCTCCGGCAGCAGCGCGTAGCCGACGTCGGGGTGGTCGAGCGTCGCGCGCTGCAGCAGCCCCGCCATCCCGAGCGACGCCCCATCGCTCTTGCGCTCGATGCGCCAGAGGCCGAAGCCGTGGGTCGCGTAGCTCGCGAGCGGGCCGTTGCGCAGGTAGTCGGCCGCCTGCTCGACGGTCCGCACGCCGCGATCGGCGATGTTGCGCACGAACGACGGCTCGTTCAGCTGCCGCACGATGAAGGGAGCATCAGCGAGCGTGAGCTCGACCAGCCGCAACCGCTCCGTCTCGAAGACCACTGCCACCGCGCGCTCCTTTCGGCCTCGTCCCACCGTACTCTCCGCTGCTCACGGAGGAGCGAGCGATGAAGGCGTGTCATGCCGGCCGGTCCGTCGAGCTCGATGCGGCGGACGGCTCGCTGGTGATCCGCTTCCCGTGGGACGTCGCGGCGCTGGCCGCCGTGCGCGCGCTGCCCGGCCGCCGCTTCGACACGCACGCCAAGTGCTGGCGCTGCCCGCTCGACGCCGCCGCCACCGTCGTCGCCACGCTCGCGCCGCTGCGCTTCACGATCGCCCCCGCGGTGGCGGCGCTGCTCACGGAGCGCCGCCCTCTCGCTTGAGAGCGGCGTCACTTCTCCTTCTTCGCGCCGCCGCTCGCCGCCATCCGCTCCTTCAGCAGCACGCCGACCGCGCCGTCGGTGGCGGCGGGCCCTCCGCCGAGCGCGGTGTTGGTGGCCGCGATCATCCCGAAGCCGCCCGCGCGATCGATCCAGCAGCAGGCGTACCAGAGGCCGTTGCTGCCGGTGTGGGTCAGCACGCGCTTGTCGCCCGTGGCCCACTCGCGCGTCGGCAAGAGCCAGCCGTAGCCGTAGCGATCGCTCGAATCGGCGGCCGTCGGCGGATAGGGCGCATGGAGCCGCTCGAAGGTCGCTTGGCGCAGCGTGATCTTCCCGACCTTCACGTCACCCTTCACGCCGCGCAGGTGGAGCTGCAGGTACTTCGCCCAATCGGCGAGCGACGCATGCACGGTGCCGGCCGGCCCGAGCAGCGGCGGGTTGTCGGCGTCGGGGCCCGGCTCGATCGCCTCGCCGTCGTCGCCGTGGCCGCGCGGTTGGTCGAGCTCGTCCGCGGCACCCGGCGGCCCGAAGCCGGCCGACTTCATGCCGAGCGGCTCGAAGAGGAGCTTCTCCATCAGCTCCTCCCACGGCTTGCCTGTCGCGACCTCGGCGACGTGGCCCGCCAGCACGAAGCCCGCATTGCTGTAGACCAGCTCGCCGCGCGGCTTCGAACTCGGCGGCAAGGCGAGCACGGCGCGCGCGAAGTGGCGGCGCTGCTCGGTCGGTGCCATGTCGAGCGCGGCGCAGCGATTGAGCGTCGCGTCGGGCGACGTCATCGCCGGGACGCCCGCGCGATGGGCCAGCAGCTCGACCAGCGTGAGGTCGCGGTAGGCGGCGTCCATGGTCGGCGCCGCGTCGGGCAGGAGCTTCTGCAGCGGCGTCTCCCACTTCAGGTCGCCGCGCTCGACCAGCAGCGCCAACAGCGTCGCCGTCATCGATTTGGTGCAGGAACCGAGGTGCCACGCGTCGTCGACGCCGGGCGCGACGCCGCTGCCGTGCGCCCGCTCGCCCACGGCGTAGACGCCGAGCAGCTCATCGGTGGTGAACGAGGCGGCGGCCAGCGCCGGCACCTTCTGCTGGGCGCGCACCGCCTCGAGCGCCTTCTCGATGCGCGCCGCCGTGCCTCCGCTCTCCTGCGCCACCAACGCGACGCCGCTCGCCAGCCAGCCGATCCGCATGCCGCTCTCCTCGTGGGGACGGCGCGGAACATACGGCGGCGGCGCGGCGAACGGCGCGCGCCATCGCTCAGCGCGGGAGCTCGGAGAGCCCGCGCGCGAGCTCCTCCTCGCGCCACGCCTCGACCAGCGCGGCCGGCTCGCTCGCGGCGGAGGGCGGGCGCCCCTCGAACGCCGCGAAGGCGAGCGCGAGTTCGCGCCACTCCTCGGCATCGGTCGGCGCGACGGCGTGCACCACGCCAGCGTCGTCCCGCCAGCTCGTGACGTGCCCGGTGCGACCGCACTCGAGCTCGGCGAGCTCCTCGCGCGCGAACTCGGGCCAGCACGGACTGCAGCGCTCGCGCCACGCGACGTAGTCGGGCCACGCGGCGCGCCACGCCGCCGCGGGCGCAGCGACCAGCAGCTCGAGCGGCGGCAGCAGGAGCGTCTCGCTCGCGGCGCGTCCCGTGCAGCGTGCCGCATCGGCCGCGAAGGCCGCCGAGAGTTCCGCCGCCGTCATGCCGACGAACTGCGCGCGCAGCCGCTCGACTCCCGCGTCGTCGTCGAAGCGGTCGCTGTACCGCTCGAACCGGCGCGCCAGGAGGTCCTCGACCGTCGCATGTGGCAGCAGCGCCTCCTCGAGCTCGGCTCGCTCGCCCGGCGCCGTCTCGCCGTCGAGCCGCTCACGCACGCGCTCGACCGCCCCCGCCTCGCCGCACGCGAGCGCGAGCAGGAGCTGCCAGCGCCGCTCGGCCGGGCGCGACGCCTCGCGCGCGAAGTCGGCCGGTCGCGCGCGCGCCCGCGCCAGCAACTCGCGCTCGAGCAGCTCCGTCTCCGCGACGTCGAGCCGCAAGCGCAGCAGCGTCGCATCGTCGATCTGCGCCAGTCGCGCCGCCGCGGCCTCGTCGCCGGCGTCGAGCAGCACGTCGAGCAGCGCGTCGAGCGCCTCCTCGGGCGCGCGCGAACGCCGCAGCCACTCGAACGGCAGCTGCGCGCGCGACGCCGGCGAGAGCGCCCACCACGCTGCCTCCGCCACGGAGGGCTCGATCGCTTCGGCTCCGCAAAGGCGCACGAGCTTCCCGCCGAGCGGCGTCGCCAGTTCGACCTCGTCCTCGAGCCAATCGAGCAGCGCCTCCATCGCATCGAGCCCCTCCGCCCCGCGCCGCTCGGCCGCCGCGAAGCAGCGCGTCGCGAAGGAGAGCCGCTCCGTCGGCTCGAGCCGCGCGAGCAGCTCGGGGAACGCGAGCGCGTCGATCGGCGCGGCCGGGTCGTCGAGCGCCGCGAGCAGCGCGTCCACCAGCGCGTGGAGCACCACCTCGCGCGCCGCGAGGAGGCGGCGCTCCTCGGGATGGGGCGGCGCGCCGAAGAGCTCGGGCAGCTCGCACTCGGTCGCGATCGCCTGCGCGAGCAGCGCGCGCCGAACGGTCGGTCGCCCCACCGCGAGCGCCGCCGCGACCTCGCCGAAGAACTGCTCGATCGCCGCCAGCGAAGCGCGCGCGGCACTGCTCAACCGACCGCTGCGCACGCCCGCGCTCGGCGCCACCGCCGCCGCGACCTCGGCGCGGAACCAATTCGCCACGTGCTCCGCCTCGACCACCGATTCCAGCGGATCGAGCGGAAGCTCCGCGTCCTCCTCGCGCAGCAGCTCGGCAGCGCGCTCCGCAGCGTCGTCCGCAGCCTGGTCCGTCGCGCCGCCCGCCGCTCGCGCCCACCGTTCGGCATTCCGCGCGAGCGCCTCGGGCAGGAGCCAGGTCGGCGTCACGGCCACCGTCTCGCCGCGCGGCGCGATCGCGAGTTCGGCGGAGCCGCAGGCGCCCGACTGCTCGGGCCGGTACATCGCCTCGACCACTGCACCCGGCCACGCGAAGCGGCCCGCGAAGGCGGCGACCATCCGCACGGTGAAGCGGTGCGGCTGCAACGGAGCGATGCGCGGCGCCGCGAAGACGACCGCCTCGTCGCGCGCTTCGCCACCGCGGTCGCGATCGACCAACTCGACGCCGGCCGGCAACGGAACGGTGCAAGCGACGTAGCTCGCGCCGCTCGGCGCCCGCAGCGTCACCTCGCACTCGAGCGTGTCGCCGACGCGGCAGCGCCACGCCGCGCCGTCGCGCGCCAGCGGCTCGCGCACCTCGCGACCGTCGCGCCGCACGATGCGCCACGCCTCGCGCGTGACGTCGAACGGCGCCGACCAGCTCGCCTCGGGCAACGCCGCCACCTGCCAGCGCCGCGCGACCACGACGAGCGCCGAGCCGCCCGCGTGACCGACCACACGCACGCGCCCCGCCGCGGTTCCGAGCGGCGCCGGCAGCTCGCCGACGAAGCGCCCTGCACCGCGAGCGCGCAACTCGACGCGCACGCCGTCGCACTCGACGATGGGCGGCACGGCATGTTGGGCCGCGTTCGCCGCGTTCGCCGCATCCGTCGCAGCCGTCGCAGCAACGTCGCCGCCGTCCCGCGCGGCATCGTCGGCGAGCGCGCAGAGTGCGACCGCCGTCGCCCAGGTCGTGCCGACGCGCCCCTCGGCGAACGCCTGCAGCAGCGCCGCCACCAGCGGCTCGCGCTCGGCGGCCGGCCGGCCGAGCCGTTGCGCCAACGCGAGGCGATGGGCGACGCGCGTCACCTCGTCCGCTTCGAGCGGCACCACCTCGGGCGTTGCCGCCGCGCCCGTTGGCCGTGACCACGCGCGCTCCGCGGCGGCGCGCTCGCCCGCGGCGAATGCCGCGAGTCCGGAGCGCGCCTGCAAGCTCGGCGTGAGCGGCGCATCGCCCTGCAGCAACGCCACCACCGCCGCGCGCGCCGTCGCGTCGCTCGGCGCCGCGACCAGCGCCGCCACCGCGAGCTCGGCCAGCCGCTGCGCGCGGAACGGTTCGCTCGCGGCTTCGTCGTCGCCCGCGCTCGGATCGCCGAGCCGTTCGTTGCGCGGCAGTTTCGCCAACGCCGCGCGCGGATCACCGCCCGCGTCCTGCAGGGCCTTCGCGCACTCGCCGAGCAGGCCGCGACTGAAATCGCGCAGCGCGCCGTGGCGCGCGGGATCGAGCCCCGCGTCGCGCGCCAACGCGAGGCCGTGCAGCACGACCGGCGTCATCGCCAGATCGAGTTCGCCGCCCGGCCACCACGCGTAACCGTCGGGATCGGCGAGCTGGCGCACGCGCGCCATGCCGGCCGCGAAGCGCGCCGTCTGCTCCGCGTCGAGCGGCGCCGCAGCGGGCGCGAGGCGACGGCGCGCGGACGCCGCGGCGAAGAGCGGCGCGAGGCGCGACAGCGTCTGCTCGGCGCAACCATGCGGATAGGCGCCAAGCCACTCGGCCGCCTCGGCGAGCAGCGCGCCGCGATCGGCGAGCACGGTCACCGTCAGCGCACCCGCGGTCGCGCCGGCGATCGGCGGCGGCGCGAGTTCGAGCGGCGTCGTGCCGTGCAGCGCACCGGTCGCGCTGGTCCGCCGCTCGAGCGTCGCCGGCAGGAGCGGCAGCGCGCGCCGCTCGCCATCGAGGCCCGGCAGTTCCACCGTGAGCGCCGCCGCGCCGGGTGCCAGCGCCTGCAGCGGCAGCGCCACGCGCCATGGCGAAGCGGCGGTGAGCGTCGTGCGCAGCGGCGCCGCCGTCGGTGCACCGGCCGTAGCCGCGAACGGTCCGCCGAGCGCTCCGTCCGGCACGGCGTGGAGCGTGACGTCGAGCGCGACCTCGCGCGGCGTCGCGCTCCGCGTCGTTGCCAGCGCGAGGACCTCGACGCGGTCGCCCGCGCGCAGGAAGCGCGGCACGAGCAACGTCACGTCAGGATCGCGCGCCGTCTCGACGTGCGCGCGCGTGATCTCGCCGCCCTCGCCGTCGGTGACCGCCACCAGCGTCACGCGCCAGCGGGCGAGATCGTCGGGCCACGTCACCGTGAATTCACCGCGCCCCTCCCCATCGGTGCGCACCGCCGGCAGGAACGCGGCGACGGCGCGCAGCTCGTCGCGCACGAAGTTGCCGCTGCCCGGGCCGACGGTCGCCCCGCCGCTGCCATAGTTCGGTGCCACGGAGTCGAAGCGGTCGGTCAGCACGCCGTCGCGGAAGAGCTCGCCGAAGAGGCGCCGCCGGCTCGTCGGCGCCAACGTGACGGCGTCCCCCTCGCGCGCGAAGGTCGCCTCCGGTTCGAGCGCGCGCCACGGCGGGAGCGTGCGATCGCGTTCGAGCAGGAAGAGCGACTCGTCGACGATCGCGACCGCGACGCTCGCCGCGCAGGGGGCGCCATCGGCCGTGCGCGTGTCGAGGTGGAGCGTCGTCGTGGTGCCGGGCGCGAAGGTCGCGTCCGCTTCGCGCAACTGCGCCGCCACCGGCCCGCGCGGCGAGCGGAGCGCCACCGTCTGCGTGCAGCGATCGCCTCCATCGCGGTTCCACCGTTCGCCGCACCACCCGCTGCCCCACCCGCCGCTCTCCTCGGGCGACGCGTCGGCGGCCCGCTCGCTCGACGCCACCACTTCGACCTGCGGCCACCAGCCCGCCGTGGTCGCGACGCGCCACTCGCCGCGCCCCTCGCCATCGAGCTGCAGCGCGTGCGCGGCGAGCGGCACGCTGCGCCCCGCCGTCACCACCACCCACGCGTGCGGCCGGCCGCGCAGCGCGAAGGCGAGCGGCGCGCCGGCGATCGGCGTCGCCGTCGTGCAATCGAGCGCGAGGACGATCGGCGCATCGGTCGCTTCCGCGGCGCTCGCCTCTGCGGTTGCGTCGTCCGTCGCGGCCGTCTTGCTGGGCTCCGCTGCGGGCCGCTCGAGGAGCAGTTGGCCGCGCTGCACCACCTCCTGCCCATCGGGCGCGACGACGCGCAACTCGAGCGCGAGGTGGGTCGCCGCCCAGACGCCCTTCGTCGCCAACGTCTCGCACGCGAGCGGCAGCGTGGCGCGCCCCTCGCCATCCAGCACGAACCGCTCGATCTCCTCGTAGCCGGCCGTTCGCACGCAGAGCGTCCCTTCGAGCTCGCCCGCGGGCGCCCCCGCCGGCAGTCGCGCGACGACGCCCACCTGCGGCCGCGGCGCGCCGCGCACGAAGCGCTGCGGCCAGTCGACCGACAGCAGCAGCGGCGGCCGCTTCACCGCGCTCACCACGGTCGGCGCCGCTTGCAGCAGCACGCGCCGCGTCGCTCGCCGCTCCGGCTCCAGCGCTGCCGTCGCGGTCGCTGGCACCTCGCTCGCGAGCGCTACCTCGATCGTGAGCGGGCCGAGCGGCGCCGTCGGCGGCAGCGGCAGCTCGAAGGCGAGCAGCCCCGTCGCGTCGCAGCGGCCGCGCTGCACCACCTCGTCGCTCGTCCCCGGCCAGAAGCGCATCTCGAGCGGTGCGTCGGCGAGCGGCCGCAGCGCGAGCGCCACCTCGCGCGCTCCGCCGATCGCCGGCGCTTGCGCGTCGACCACCTCGCGCACCACGACGCGGCCGCGCACGGCGTCGCCGGCGCGATGGAGCGGTGCGTCGACGAGGAGGTGGGCGAGGAGGTCGTCGTGCCGCTGCTCGACCCCGCTCGAATCGACGGCGACCAGCGCTTCGTGGCGCCCCGCCTCGCGCTCGAGCGCCGCGTAGAGCACGCCGCGTTCCGCGCCGGTCGCGAGCGTGACGAGGCCCGCCGCATCGGCGCGGCCGCTCGCGCGCTCGACGCCCGCCTCGTCGACGAAGCGCGCCGTGCCGCCCGCCGCCGGTTCGCCCTCGAAGAGGAGCAACGCGACCAACCGCTCGCCACGCCACTGTGCCACCACCTCGAGCGCGCTCACCAGCAGCGGCTGCACCTGCGCGCGCGCGCCGTCGACCTCGCGCAGCAGGACGCGGTAGGAGCCGGGCGCCAACGCGGGCAGTTCGATGTCGTAGCGGCCCGCCGGCACTACGCGGTCGAGCAGCGGCGGCGCCTCGCCCGGCAAGAGCCACGCGGCGCGCGCCGCTTCGACGTCGGCGAGGCGATCGACGCGCACCTGCAGCTCCGCGGCGAGCGGCAGCGGCAAGTCGAGCGGCATGCCGGGCGCGAGGCGGCGCAACGCGCCGGTGGCGGGGCCGAGCTCGGCGAGCAGCGCATCGATGCGGGAGTGCAGCGCGCGATCGGCGTCGCCGCGCGCGCGGCGCGCGAGGTGGAGCGACTCGGCGAGTCGCCACCGCTCGCCGGCGCGCGCGCGGAACGCGTCGGGCAGCTCGCCTTCGTCGCGTTGCCGGCGCCACTGGCAGAGCGCGGCGTAGAGCGCGAGGTCGGCGTCGCGGCTGGCCGGATGGAGCGCCGCGACGGCGAGCAGCGCGTCGACCCGCTCCGCCGGCGGGCGGTGCGCCGCCGCGAGCCGATCGAGCGTCGACGGCGGTGGCGCCGTCCCCGCAGGCGAGCCGGACGACTGCGCAGCGAGGCGCGCCGCCAGCGCCGACGACAGCACCACGAGGAGCAGCGCCGCGCTTCGCCAACGCGATCGAGTCGCCATCGTCCACTCCTGTCTCGCCCGGCCCAGCACCGGCAGATGTCACCGGCGCGCCACGCCGCCACGCGTGCGCGCGCCGGCGGCCCGCGCGCCACCGACGCCCCCGCCTCCCAGTGCAAGCCGCGCACCGGGAACTGCACGTCGCCGCGTCGGTCACTACGCTCGAGCCCTCCTCGCCCCCTCCACCCGCGGCGCGCCGCCGCCCGCTCGAACCACCGAGGTCTCCCGATGTCGCCCACCGCTGCCGCCCGCCTCGCGTTCGTCGCGCTCCTCGCTCCTGGCGCTCGCGCGGACGAAGCGACGCCGCAGCTCGGCAGCTGGCGCGCCTGGCTCGCCACGCCGGGCGGCGAGCTGCCGTTCGCGCTCGAGTTCGCGCGCGGCCGCGCCAGCGAGCCGGCGAGCAGCGGCACGAACAGCACCACCAGCACCAGCAGCACCGACGCGGCGTGGCGCGCGACGATCGGCAACGGGCGCGAGGCGATCGCGGTCGACGAGGTCGCCATCGACGCCGCGACCGCCACCGTCACGCTCGACTTCCCCCACTACGACAGCCGCATCACGGCGACGCTGCGCGACGCGGGCACTCGCCTCGACGGCACCTACCGCCGCCGCCGCAACGCGACCGAGTGGGTCGAGCTGCCCTTCCACGCCACGGCCGGCGCAGCGAAGCGCTTCTCCGACGCGCTGCTGCAGGCGCCGCCGCCCGGCACCGATCGCGAGCCGCTCGCGCGCGAACTCGCCGCCGCGGCAGCACGCGCGAGCGGCCGCTTCGCCGTCCAGTTCTCCGCCAGCGACGACCCGGCCGTCGCGCTCTTCGAGGTGGCGCCGGACGGCAGCGCGAGCGGCACCTTCCTCACCACGACCGGCGACTACCGCTTCCTCGCCGGCTCGCTCGATCGCGCGTGGCCCGGCGACGACGGGCTGGTCGGCTGCTGCGACGACGGCCTGCCGCACCACTTCCTGCGCCTCTCCTGCTTCGACGGCGCGCACGCCTTCCTGTTCGAAGCGGAACTGCTGGAGGACGGCTCGCTCGCCGGCAGCTTCTGGTCGGGCGATCGCTGGCACGAGACGTGGAAGGCGCGGCGCGACTCGACCGCCGCACTGCCCGACGGCTTCACCCTCTCGCGCGCGAGCGGCGCGGCGCAGCTGCACGAGCTGCCGCTGCGCGACCTCGACGGCAAGGTGCGCCACCTCGGCGAGGCGGCGTTCGCGGGCCGGGCGCAGCTCGTCGTGCTGTTCGGCAGCTGGTGCCCGAACTGCCACGACGCCTGCGCGGAGCTGAAGGCGCTGCAGCGCGAGTTCGCGCCGCGCGGCTTGGCGCTGGTCGGCCTCGCCTTCGAGCAGACCGGCGACTTCGCGCGCGACGCGGAGCAGGTGCGCCGCTACGCGAAGCGCCACGCGATCGACTGGCCGCTCCTCCTCGCGGGCAGCGCCGACAAGGCGGCCGCCACCGCGACGCTCGGCGTGCTCGACCGGGTGCGCGCCTACCCGACCTTCCTCTTCGTCGCGGCCGACGGCACGCTCCGCGCGGTCCACACCGGCTTCAACGGCCCCGCCACCGGCGCCGCCCACGCCGCGCAGCACGCCGCCTTCGTGCGCACGCTCGAGCCGCTGCTCGCCGGCGGGTGACGCGGCCGCGCGCCGCGGCGGCGCTGCGACGCTCAGTTCGCCGAGCGGGCGAGCTCCGGCGTGGCGACGGTCGGCCGCAGCGGCAGCTCGACGCGGAAGAGCGCGCCGCCGAGCGGGGAGCGGTCGAGTTCGAGCGCGCCGTCGTGGTCGTGCACCACCGCCTTCACCGAGGTGAGGCCGAGGCCGCTCCCGTCCGCCTTGGTGGTGAAGCACGCCTCGAAGATCCGTTCGCGCAGCTCCGGAGCGATGCCCGGACCGTCGTCGTGCACCTCGATCACCGCCCGCGCGCCATTGCGCCGCGCGCGCAGCTCGATCGCGCCGCGCCCCTCGAGCGCCTCGGCCGCGTTCAGCACGAGGTTCACGATCATCCGCTGGATGCCGGTGGCGCTGCCGTCGATCGGCAGGTCGTCGTCGATGGCCGCCGCGAGCCGGCAGCCGCGCACCTTCGCGTGCGAGCGGATCAGCTCGAGCGCCTCGCGCAGCGTCGTGCCGAGCTCGAGCGGCTGGTGCGGGGCGTTCGCGCGCCCCCGGCCGAGCTGCGTCAGCCGGCGTGCGAGGTCGCCGAATTGGGTGACGCTCTTCTCCAGCGCCTCCATCGCCTCGCCGCGCTCCGCGCCGGAGAGCTCCGCGTGGCGCAGCTCGCCGACGTGGAGCTGCGCGACCATCAACGAGTTGTTGATGTCGTGGGCGATCGCGGCCGCGAGCTCTCCCGCCAGCGCGCGCCGATCGGCCGCGGCGAGGCGCGCCTGCTGCTCGACCAGGTGGCGGCGCTGCGCCTCGATGCGGCGCAGCCAGGTCGCCGCCGCGAAGTAGAAGGCGACGCCCGTGACGACGACGAAGCCGGTCCCTTTCATCCGCTCGACCAGTTCGAGCTCTTGCTCATCGCTGGCGAAGACGGCGGCGAGGCGCGAGGAGACCAGGATGTACACGCTGCACAGCGCGACGTAGCCCGCCGCCAGCAGGGCGGCAGTGCGGCGCGGCCGGAGCGCGGCCGGGTCGGCCACCGCATCGGGCTCGACGACCGGCGCGTCGTTCGCTTCCACCATCCCTCTCCCCCCCTGCGCCCGCCGCGGACCCCGCGTCTTCGAAGCGCTGGGCAATATGCCGCGGCCGCTCCCCCACCGTGAGGGGGCGTCCGACCGCGTGCCTTCGGCGGGACGAGCGGGGCACGAGGAACGGCGAGGAGCGCGACGGATGGCGAGCGGAGTGGATCGTGCAGCCGCGGCGCGTGCGTGGCATGCGGAGCCCCCCGCTGCGGTGGCCGCCGAACTCGCCGCCGATCCGGCGCGCGGACTGACGGGCGCGGAGGCGGCGGCGCGCCTGGCGCGGCACGGACCGAACGCGCTGCCCGAGCAGGGGCGCCGTTCGCTGGCGGCGCTGTTCTTCAGCCAGTTCCGCAATCCGCTGATCTACCTCCTCTTCGCCGCCGCGGCGCTCGCGCTGCTGCTCGGCGAGACCAGCGATGCCGTGGTGATCGCGGTGGTCGTGCTGCTGAACGCGCTGATCGGCACCTTCCAGGAGGGGCGCGCCGAGCGGTCGCTGGCGGCGCTGCGCCGCCTCACCGAGCAGTCGGCGCGCGTCGTGCGCGACGGCGGCGAGCAGCGCATCGCGGCGCGCGAGCTGGTGCCGGGCGATCTGCTGGTGCTCGATGCCGGCGACGCGATCGGCGCCGACGCGCGCCTGCTGGAGGGGGTCGCGCTGCAGGTCGCCGAGGCGGCGCTGACCGGCGAGTCGACCGCGGTGGAGAAGCGGGTCGAGCCGGTTCCCGCCGCGACGCCGCTCGCCGAGCGCGCCTCGATGCTCCACGCCGGCACGCACGTCACCACCGGTCGCGCGCGCGCGCTGGTGGTCGCCACGGGCGCGGCGACCGAGCTCGGCGCGATCGCGGAGATGGCCGGCGCTGCGGAGCAGCCGAAGACGCCGCTCGAGCGCCGCATCGCGCAGTTCGGACGCGCCGTGGTGGCGGCGGCGGCGCTGCTGCTGCTGCTGGTCTTCGCGATCGGCTGGTGGCGCGGCCTGCCGCTCGGCGAAGTGGCGATGGTGGCGATCAGCCAGGTGGTCGGCATGGTGCCGGAGGGGCTCCCGGTCGCCAGCACGATCGCGCTGGCGATCGGCGTGCAGCGCATGGCGAAGCGGCGCGCGGTGGTGCGCCGCCTCTCGGCGGTCGAGACGCTCGGTTCGACGACGGTGATCTGCACCGACAAGACCGGCACGCTCACGAAGAACGAGATGACGGTGAACGCGCTGGTGCTGGCCGACGGGCGGCGCTTCACCGTGGACGGCAGCGGCTTCGAGCCGGCGGGCGCGATCAGTGCCGAGAGCGGCGCGGCCGAGGGGGCGCCGCATCCTGCGGAGCCGGCGCGCGACGCGCCGCTGCGCGAGCTGATCGCCGCGGGGCTCCTCTGCAACGACGCGCAGCTCGACGGCCCGCGCCGCGAGGAGCCGAAGTGGCGGCCGGTCGGCGATCCGACCGAGGTGGCGCTGGTGACGCTGGCGGCGAAGGCGGGGCTCGCTGCGCGCGAGGAGCGGGCGGCCGCACCGCGGCGCGGCGAACTCCCCTTCGATCCGGCGCTGAAGCTGATGGCGACGCAGCACGACGGGCCGCACGGCCCGCGCGTCTGGCTGAAGGGCGCCCCCGAGGCGGTGGCGCGCCTCGCCGCTGGCGCGCGCGACGACGGCGAGCCGCCGCTCGCGACGCCGGCGCTGCAGGCCGCGCTCGAGAGCGAGGCGCAGCGGCTCGCCGAGCAGGCGTTGCGCGTGCTGGCGATCGGCGCGGTCGACGGCGTCGCGCTCGACGCGGAGCGCGGCTTCGCGGCTCTCGCTGGGCGGGTGCGGCTGCTCGGGCTGGTCGGCCAGCGCGATCCGCCGCGCGCCGAGGTGGAGCTGGCGGTGGCGCGCTGCGCGAGCGCGGGCATCCGCACCGTCATGGTGACCGGCGACCATGCGGCGACCGGGCTCGCCATCGCGCGGCAGCTCTCGATCGCGCGCGCGGACGAGGAGGCGGTCGACGGGCCGGCGCTCGAGCGGATGGACGACGCGACGCTCGCCCAGCGGATCGAGTCGATCGCCGTCTTCGCTCGCGTCCACCCGGCGCAGAAGCTGCGCATCGTGCGCGCGCTGCAGTCGCGCGGCGCGGTGGTGGCGATGACCGGCGACGGCGTGAACGACGCGCCCGCGCTGCTGCAGGCCGACGTCGGCATCGCGATGGGCCGCAGCGGCACGGAGGTCGCCAAGGAGGCGGCGAAGATCGTGCTGGTCGACGACGACTTCTCGACGATCGTCGCGGCGGTCGAGGAGGGGCGCGTCGTCTACCGCAACCTGAAGAAGTCGGTGCTGCTGCTCTTCTCGACCTCGTCGGCGGAGGTGGCGGTGCTGATCGCCTGCCTCGCGCTCGGCTATCCGCCGCCGTTCGCTGCGGTGCAGATCCTCTGGAACAACCTCGTCACCGAAGGGCTCGTCACGGTGAACCTGGTGATGGAGCCGGCCGAGGGCGACGAGATGAGCCGGCCGCCGATCGCGCGCGGCGAGCCGCTGCTGACCCGCATCCTGCTCCACCGCATGGCGGTGATGACGACGGCGATCGTCGCGTCGACGCTCGGCTGGTTCCTCGCGCGCACCCACGCGGGCGTGCCCGCCGCGCAGGTGCAGACCGAGACCTTCACGCTGCTGGCGATCTGCGAGTGGTTCAACGTGCTGAACTGCCGCTCGGAGACGAAGAGCGCGCTCAGCCTGAGCGTGCTGAAGAACCGCTGGCTGATCGCCGGACTGCTGCTGGGGAACCTCCTGCAAGTGGCGGTGGTCTACTGGCCCCCGTTCGCCCGCGTGCTCCACACCGTGCCGTTCGGGCCGGGGGTGGCGCTGGCACTCGCCGCGGTGGGCAGCGCCGTCCTCTGGGCCGAGGAGCTGCGCAAGCTCTGGGTACGGAAGCGTCGTCCGCTCGGGACGATCCCTCTCCCTCGCGCCGCCGCCCCCGGTCGATGAGAGGCGCGCCCATCGTGGAGCGCCTCGATGACCGTCGCCGAATTCATGACGCCCCATCCCGTCACGGTCGGGCTCGACGAGCCGATCCCGGCGCTGCTCGAGCTCTTCGCCGACCACCACTGCCACCACCTGCTGGTGGTCGACAAGGGCGCGCTGGTCGGGGTGATCTCCGATCGCGACGTGCTGCGCCACCTGAGCCCGTTCGCCGGCACGCTCGCCGAGCAACGCCGCGACCTCGACACCGTCCGGCTGCACGCCCACCAGATCATGACGCGCGAGCCGCTCATCGCCGATCCGGACGAGGAGATCGACGAGGTCGCCGCGCGGTTGCTGCGCGCCGGCATCTCCTGCCTGCCGGTGGTGCGCAAGAGCGGGCGCCTCGTCGGAGTGCTCACCTGGCGCGATCTGCTGCGCGCGCTCCTCTCGGTGCAGCCGCCGCTGCTGCGAGGAGTCTGAGAGCGACCCGCGGCGCGCCATGATGCGGCCTCCCTCGTGGAGCTCGCCATGTCGTCCGCTGCCGATCCGTCACCGCTCGCGACCCGCAAGCGCCTCCATGCGATCGTGCCCGCCGGCGCGGGTCACTGGGTCGGCGACGGCTTCCCCGTGCGGAGCCTCTTCTCGCACGACACGCTGCGCGAGCGCGCCGGGCCGTTCCTGCTGCTCGACTACGCGGAGCCGCACGAGTTCGCGCCGCTCGAGGCGCGGGCCGCCGCCACCACGCGGCGCGGCGTCGGGCCGCACCCCCACCGCGGCTTCGAGACGGTGACGATCGTCTTCGCCGGCGAGGTCGACCATCGCGACTCGCACGGCGGCGGCGGCACGATCGGGCCGGGCGACGTGCAGTGGATGACGGCCGCTTCGGGTCTCGTCCACGAGGAGTTCCACAGCGAGGCGTTCGCGCGGCGCGGCGGCACCCTCGAGATGGCGCAGCTCTGGGTCAACCTGCCGGCGCGCGACAAGCGCCACCCGCCGCGCTACCAGAGCCTCGCCGCTGCGACGATCCCGACCGTCGCGGTGCAGGACGGCGCCGGCTCGCTGCGCGTGATCGCCGGCAACCACGGCGGCGCGCGCGGCCCTGCTCGCACCTTCACGCCGATCACGCTGCTCGATCTCCGGTTGCGCGCCGGCGGCAAGGTCGCGCTCGAGCTGCCGCGCGGCCACGCCACGCTGCTGCTCCTGCGCCGCGGAGCGGTGGCGCTGCCGGGACACGCGCTGCCTGGACACGCACTGCCAGTGGCGGCAGCACCGCGCCTCGCGCCGCTCGACCTCGCCGTCTTCGAGCGCAGCGAACCGAGCGCGAGCAGCGCGACCGAGACGCTCGTGCTCGAGGCGCAAGAGGCGAGCGAGCTGCTCCTCTTCGACGGTGCGCCGATCGACGAGCCGATCGTCGCCTACGGGCCGTTCGTGATGAACACGCGCGCCGAGATCGTGCAGGCGATCGAGGACTACCAGGCGGGGCGGATGGGCGCGCTCGCGGAGTGAGCGACGCGGCACGTCGGAGCGCCCGCGCCAGCACCGTGCCGCGCGCTCAACGCGGTGGCGGCAGCGCGTGCAGCGTGCCGTCGAGCACGCCGTCGACCGCGCCGCCATCCGCGCCGCGCAGCGACCAGCGCAGCTCGTAGCACCAGGTCGGCGCGAAGTCGGCGAAGGCGATCTCGACGGTGCGACCGTCGGCCGCGAGGCGCGCCCCGTCGGGCTTGAGCGGCCGCTCGTCGTGGTGAGCCGAGCCGTAGTGGGCGCTGCGCTTCAGCGACCAGACCTTGCCGGAGAAGGCCGCGGGCACGACGCTCGTGCGCTCGAGCGGCTCGGCGAAGGTGAGGCGCAGTCCCGTCGCCGTCGCCGCCAGCGCGATCGGGAGACGCAGCGGTGCGACGGTGCGACGCACGCGGTAGAGGCCGCCCGGCTGCGTCGCATCGCCCGCCCACGCGAAGAGGCCGCAGCACCAGAGATCGCCCGCCGAATCGAAGCGGCCGCGCATCACGCCGGTCGGGAAGGCGGCGCCCGGCAACGCGATCGCGCCGCCTTGGCGCGCGCCGCGGCCGCCGGCCGGCACCGGCTCGTGCAGCACCAGGAAGAGGCGCCCCTCGCCGTACGAGCTGTAGAGCAGGGCGTCGTCGAGCGCGCCCCACGCGCGACTCTGCACCACCAACGCCTCGGCCGGCGAGCGGTCGAAGTCGTTGGTGAGCCAGCAGAGCGGCGGCTCCATCGCGTCGTCCGACGCCGAGACGCCGTCGTGCCAGGCGAAGAGGTTGCCGTAGAAGCGCGGCCCGCCAGCGTCGAGCGGCGCGATCCAGTTGAGGCGGTTCTTCGGCGTCCAGAAGCCCTCCTGGTCGGTCACCACCAGCGCGCCGTCCTGCAGCACGCCGATGCCGTTGGCCGCGCGCAGCCCGCGGGCGAGGACGTCGGTGCGCGAGCCGTCGCGCGCCACGCGCAGCACCGTGCCGTGCTGCGGCACCAGCGCGTCGAGCGCGTGGCGCCCCGACTTCGCGTAGAGGAAGTTGCCGTCGCCGTCGAGCTCGAGCCCCATCGCGAACTCGTGGAAGTGGTCGGTCACCTGGTGGTCGCTGTTCCGCCACTCGACGAAGTCGCACTCGTCGTCGCCGTCGTGGTCGTGCAGCACGACGAGCGCGTCGCGGCAGGTCAGGTGGATCAATCCGTCGACCACCTTGAGGCCGAGCGGCTGGAAGAGGCCGCTCGTGAAGCGGCGCCAGCGGACGGTGCCGCCAACGGCGTTCGACGCCGACGCGGCGCCTCCCGTGCCGGGGCCTCCTCCCTCGAACTCGAGCAGCCAGACGTCGCCATCCCAGGTGCACAGCGCGAGGCGGCCGTCGGGGAGGAAGTCGAGGCCGCTCGGCCGCAGCTGCGCGAGCCACGGGTTCGCATCGGGGAGCACGACGGTGTCGATCGCGAACGGACCGCCCGCGTCGCCGCCGCGCTGCCAGCGCGTCGTCACCACCTCGGGCGCGCTCGCGCCGACATCGCGCAGCAGCGCGCCGAGATCGAGCGGCGCGGGGAGCGGCGCGCTCGAAGCGCCGGAGCGCTCCGCCTCGCAGGCGAGGGCGAAGCGCAGCGGCTCGGGACCGGCCTCGACTCGCAAGCGCAGCGCGCCGTCGACCACGACGAAGGAAAGCGGCGCCGTCGGCGGCTCGAAGCCGGCGATCAGCGCCGGCAGCGCCGCGCTCGCCGCGCCAGCTGCCGCGCCGCGTTGCACGGTGAAGCCGCGCTCGACGACGTCCGCCTCGGTGGCGGCGCCGAGCTCGAGGAGCAGCCGCGTCGCCGCCGTCCGCTCGTTCGCCGGCCGCGGCGCACTGTCGGGCCGCGCGCCCTCGATCCGCACCGCCGCGAGCTCGCCTGCGAAGGGCCGTTCGAAGGGGAAGTCGGGCGCGCCGAAGCCGATGCGCAGCCGCGCTTCCGGCAGCGTGGCGCGCGGCCGCAGGCCGCCGACCGCGTCGCGCACGCCGTCGATCCAGAGTTCGACCTGCCCGTCGGCGCGCCGCCAGGTCATCGCCACCTCGTGCCACTCGCCGTCGTCGATGCCTCGCGGCGCCGTCACGCAGCCGACCCAGCCGATGTCGAAGCAGAGCCGCCCGTCGCGGACGAAGAGGACCTGCCCGTCGGGCGTCCAGCGGGGACCGGCGGCGGCGCGCGCGACGAGCGGCCCGTCGCTGCGCGTGCGCAGCCGCGCCGCCAGCGTGAAGTCGCCGCCCGCGAAGTCGAGCGCCGCGCCCGCGTCGGCGAGCGGCCGCTCGAGCCAGGTCGCGCCGTCGAAACGCAGCGGCGTCGCCGCCCCCGCGCGAGCGTCCGCGCTCGAAGCGGCGCCGGGCGGCTCGCTCGCTGGCGGTCCGAATCGCACGCGCGCCGGCGCGCCAGCGAGCGGCGTCGCGATCGCGTCCGGCCCGAGCTGCGCTACCTGCAGCAGCAGCGGCTCGCGGCGCGGCCCGATCTCGAAATGGCGCACGAAGCGCGGCGCCGTCGGGTCGCCGCCGTCAGCCGCGGGCAGCTCGAGCACGCGCGTCGCGCCGACCGTGGATTCGAGCACCCGCTGCGCACCGCGCCGATGGATCCCGCGCAGGCGCGCCCACTCGCGCGGCAGCGGGCCGTAGCGGCGACCGTCGCGCCCCAGCACGCGCGCGTCGTCGACGAACGAGCCGCTGCCCGGTTGCGCGACCCCCGGCCCGTCGCCGTTGGCGAAGGCGAGGCGGCCGACGAGGCGCGGATGGATCGCGTGCTCGCCGTTCAGCTGGATGCCGCGCCAGTCGAGGAAGCGCGGCGCATCGCTGGCGCCGTCCGTCGGCGCGCTCCACGCCGCCGCGACGCGCAGCGTGTCGAGGTCGTAGAGGAGCCACTGCGAGCCGCGCGCGACGCCGCCGCTGCCCGGATCGAGCCGCACGACGAACCCCTTGCCGGCGAGGTTGCGCGGCGCGAGGCCGTCGCTGCGCGGCGCCGCTCCGGCTCCGCCCGGCACCTCGATCGTGTGGGAGAAGCTGCTGCCGTAGTCCATCGCCGACCACGGCTCGAAGGCGCTCGGCTCCGGCCCGAGCGTGTCGCCCTCCGGCAGCGCGGCGAGGTAGGCGGCGTCGATCTCGCTCTTCCCACCCGGCGCGTCGCGCAGGTAGGCCTCGCGGAGGAAATGGATCACGTCGTACTTCTGGCGCGGCACCATCCAGCCCTGCGGCGCCATCGCGCCGAAGCCGTGGGTCAGCGTGCGGTAGAGCGCCAGCGGATCGCTGCCGTTCTTCAGCGTGGCGGTGGCGAAGCGCGGCGCGGCGGGCAGCGACCCCTCCTGCTCGCGCGTGCCGTGGCAGTTGGCGCAGACGCGCTGGTAGATCGCCGCGCCGCGCTCGAAGGCGGCGCCGTCGAGCGCCTGCAGCAGCGCGGCGTGGTCGACGCGCCCCTCGTAGTCGGGCAGCGCGACGCGGCGCTGCGCCGGCGGCGGCAGGAGATCCTTCGCGCGCGCCGCGCCGCCGTCACGCAGCTCGATCAGGAAGCGGACCAGATCGAGGAACTGCTGGCGGCTGGCGAGCGCCGCCACCAACCCGGCCGGCATCGGCGAGAGCTTGCTGACCACGCCATCGATCGGCGCCGGCGCGAAGCCCGGGCGGATCCGCTTCGACGGCTCGAGCAGCGCCTCGACGAGCTGCACGTCGCTCACCGGTTCGGGCGGGTCGCGCAACTGCAGCAGATCGGGACCGAGTGGCGCGCCGCCCGGGACGACACCGCTCGCCGGCGCGTCGCTGCCGATCGAATGGCAGCGCGCGCAACCGAGCTGCGGCTGGAAGAAGAGCGCCGCCCCGCGCCGCCCGTCGCCCTGCGCCCGCGCCGCCGCAGCCAGCGCCTCGCGCGGCTCGGCGAGCAGCCGTGCCTCGAGCCCGACGGCACCCGGCGCGCCGACCGGCGCCGCCTCCTGCGCGGTGGCGTTCGCAGCGAAGGTGCTGGACAGCGCGAACGCGGCCAACGCGCCCCATGCAGCAGATCGCCGCCTCAAGCCCGACCGCCCCGTCTCCATTCCCGCTCCTTCGCCGCGCCGCCGCGTGCACCTCTCGTGCAAGCGAGTGTAAAGCGGTCCGCTCCGCTCGCGCCGCTTCGTTGCCCGCCCGCTACGCTCCGCGCCATGCGCTGCAACCACCGCTCGCCGTTCGCGCCGCTGCTGTTCCTCCTCGCGTCGCCGTTCGCGCCGCTGCTCGCTGCGCAGGAGGGGGGCCGCGCGCCGTCCGCTGATCCGCGCGCCCGCTTCCTCACCTCGCGCGAGAGCCCGGTCGTGCTGCCGCTGCCGCTCGAGGACGACGCCTTCCTCTTCGCCGTGTTCGGCGATCGGACCGGCGGTCCGGCGGCCGGAGTGCAGGTGCTGGCGCAGGCGGTCGCCGACGTCAATGTGCTCGATCCCGACCTCGTGATGACGGTCGGCGACCTGGTCGAGGGCTACAACGAGACGCCGCAGTGGCTCGCGCAGATGCGCGAGTTCAAGTCGATCATGGGCCGCCTCGAGCGACCGTGGTTCCCGGTGGTCGGCAACCACGACCTCTACTGGCGCGGCAAGGGACCGGCGCCCGAGCGCGAGCACGAGGCCGACTACGAGGAGCACTTCGGCCCGCTCTGGTACGCCTTCGAGCACAAGGGCTGCTGGTTCATCTGCCTCCACTCCGACGAGGACGACCCCGAGAAGGGCGACAAGACCTTCAACGAGCCGCGCGGGCAGAAGATGAGCGCCGAGCAGTTCGCGTGGCTCGATCGCACGCTGCAGCAAGCGGCCGGCGCGCGCCACGTCTTCCTCTTCCTCCACCACCCGCGCTGGATCGGCGGCAACTACGGCGACGACTGGCAGCGCGTCCATCGCCGGCTGGTCGAGGCGGGCAACGTGACCGCCGTCTTCGCCGGCCACATCCACCACATGCGCTACGACGGAGCGCGCGACGGCATCGAGTACTTCGCGCTGGCGACGGTCGGCGGCAGCCAGGAGGGGATCGCGCCGGCGGCCGGTTGGCTGCACGAGTACCACCTCGTCATGGTGCGCGACGGCGGGATCGAGGTGGCGACGCTGCCGGTCGGCACCGTGATCGACCCGCGCGAGGTGACCGGCGCGATCAGCGAGGAGGTGCGCGCGCTGGCGGCCGCGCTGCCGCGCCGCGTCGAGGGGGCGGCCCGCTTCGCCGCCGATCGCAGCTGGGCCGAACTCGCGGTCGAGCTGAAGAACCCCACCACGCGGCCGGTCGAAGTGACGGTGGCGCCGCGCAGCGCCGACGCGCGCTGGCGCTTCTTCCCCGACCACGACCACGCGACGCTCGCGCCGGGCGAGCAGCGGCGCGTCGTCCTGCGCACCCGCCACGCGAGCGCGCTCCCCGACGACGACGTGCGCGCGCCCGAGCTTTCGCTGCAGGTCGACTACTTGGGCGAGGCGCGCCGCTTCCCGCTGCCCGAGCGGACGCTGCCGATCGCGATCGACCCGGCGAGCCTGCCGCGCGCGGCGCCGCGCGGCGCGCTCGAGGAGCAGGCGCTCGCGCTCGACGGGAAGAGCGGCCGCGTGCGCGTCGAGAGCGAGCGGCTCGCGCTGCCGGATGGTCCCTTCACCGTCGAGGGGTGGTTCGCGGCGCGCCAGCACGGCCCGCGCGTCGGGCTGCTCTGCAAGACGGAGAGCAGCGAGTTCGGCCTCTTCGTGAACGACGGCACGCCCGAGTTCCTGGTCCACCTCGCCGGCGCCTACGTGACGGTGAAGAGCTCCGCCGCGCTGCCGCTCGGCGATTGGCACCACCTCGCCGCCCTCTTCGATGGCGAGCAGCTGCGCCTCTACCTCGATGGCGCGCTGGTCGGCCAAGCCGCCGGCCGCGGCGCGCGGACGCAGAACGACCTGCCGCTGCTGATCGGCGCCGACGTGAAGAAGGACGGCGGCGCCGAGTCGTTCTTCGCCGGCCGCGTCGATGCCGTGCGGATCAGCACTGGCGCGCGCTACGCGGGCGAGCGGTTCGCGCCGGCGCGCGAGCTGCCGATCGATGCGGCGACGCTGCTCGCGCTCGACATGGAATCGAGCTGCGGGCCGTGGCTGCTCGACGGATCGTTGCGCGCGCAAGCGGCGGAGCGCGTGGGCGGCGCCGAGGTCGGTGGCGCCGAGGCCGACGCGCGCTGAGCTGCCCGCGGAGCCGCCCGCTTAACGGCGTGCGGGCGCGACCGCGGGTCACCCCTTGGCGGCGGCCATCCACTCCGCGAGCTCCGCCACGGTCGGGACGCGACCCGAGGAGCGGACGGTGCCGTCGAGGACCACCGCCGGCGTCGCCATCACGTCGTACTCGAGCATCCGCTCGAGCTCCTTCACGTGCTCGATCTCGACGACCACGCCAGCGGTCGTCGCCGCCTCGCGCGCGAGCTCTTCCACCCGCTTGCAGCGCGCGCAACCGGGCCCGAGGATCAGCAGTTTCATGGCGCGACTCTCCCGTTCTCAGCCACCGAGCACGCGGCCGTAGATCCAACCCGAAGCCGTCGCTGCCGCAGCGACGAGGGCGACGTAGGTCCAGGTCTTCTTCCGGCCGAGGATCGCCGACGTGATCAGGATGCTCTGCAGCGAGAGCTCGGGATCGGCCATCAAGTAGGCGAGCAGCGGACCACGGTGCATCCCGAGCGAGAGGAAGAGCTGCGCGATCGGCACCTCGACCAGCGTCGGGAAGTACATGAGCACGCCGAAGCCGACCCCGGCGAGATTGCCGAGCAGCGTGTTCTCGCCAGCGACCGCGCGGATCCACTCGGGCTTGATGAACCCGCGCACCGCCCCGACGCAGAAGACGCCGATCAGCAGGATGGGGACGATCTGCTTGGCGAAGCGCCAGCTCTCCCAGAGCCACTGCCGGGTGCGAAGCTCGCCGAGCCGGCGCCGCGCGACGAAGAGCAGCGCGGCCAGGCCGCCGGCGATCGCCAGCGTGCGACCGACGAGATGCACCTCGAGCCGCTCGCCCGCGACGACGATCCGCAGCGACGCGACCAGCAAGGTGACGACGAGCGCGCCGAGCGCCAGCGCCGTCGCGCGCGTCGCCTTCGCGTCGACATGGTCGAGCCCGCGCCAGGCGAGCGGCGCGAGCAGCGCCAGGAGCGCGATCTTGAGCGCCCCATGCACGCCGACCCCCTCCTCCTGCCGCGAGGCATCGAAGGGCAGCACTCTCGCGAGCCAGCGCTCGAAGCGTGCGGCCGCCGGCGCATCGAACGATCCGCTCGCGAGCGAGCCGGAGAGCCAACCAACCTGCAGCGTGCCGGCGATCAGCAGCGCGAAGAGGAGCGCGACCAGCAGCACGACGTCGCCCCGCAGCGGCTCGCCCGCTGCGAAGCCGGTGTCGCGCGCCGCCGCGCGAACGCTCTCCTCGCGGCGGAAGAGGCGCGCCATCGTGATGCCAATCGCGATCGAGAAGAGCAGCGAGAGGGCGAGGCGGGCGATCGCGAGGTCGATGCCGAGCGCGGCCCCGGTGTAGGCGATCGCCATCACGTTCGCGGCGGGCGCGAAGAAGAGGAAGGTGATGGCGGGACCGAGGCCCGCGCCCTTCCGGTAGATCCCGGCGAAGAGCGGGACGATGGTGCAGGAGCAGACCGCGAGCGTGCTGCCCGCCGCGACCGCCGCGCCGTAGGCGACCGGGCGACGCGCCTTGCTGCCGAGGTAGCGGGTGATCGCCTCCTTCGGCACCAGCGCCGCCAAGGCGCCTGCGATGAAGAAGGCCGGCACCAAGCACAGCAGCACGTGCGCCGCGAGGTAGGAGCCAAGCCCCGTCAGCCCGCCGCGCAGCGCTTCCTGCCACCAAGCCATGGTCCTCGCTCCCGGCCGCTCGACGCTTCGCCGCGCCTCCCGACGATGGAACTCGGGCAAGCACGCGACGTGCCGGCCTCGGCGGCGCGAGCTACCATCGCCCGCCATGCAGCTCGCGGACGTCGCCCTGCTCCTCGCGTTGTCGCCGCCCGATGACGCGGCGCTGCAGGCGTTCCGCGCGGTCGTGGCGCCGACGCTCGCGAACGAGTGCGTGCGTTGCCACGGCGAGACGCGGCCGCGCGCGCAGCTGCGCGTCGATTCGCGGGCGGCGCTGCTCGAAGGCGGCAAGCGCGGTGCGGCGCTCGTCCCGGGCGACGCCGCGAGCAGCCGCCTCGTCGCGGCGCTGCGCCACGCCGACGACGACTTGAAGATGCCGCCGAAGCGCGCGCTGCCGGCGGAGGTGGTCGCCGCCTTCGAGGCGTGGATCGCGGGCGGCGCGCCGTGGCCCGCGGGATTCGTGCTGGAGGAGGCCGACTCGCCGACGCGCGCCGCGCCGCTCGCCGACAGCTGGGCGTTCGATCCGCCGCGCCGCCACGAACCGCCCGCCGTCGCGACCGCGGGCTTCGTCCGCGATCCGCTCGACGCCTTCGTGGCGGCGAAGCTCGAAGCGGCCGGCCTCGCGCCATCACCCGAGGCCGATCGTCGCACGCTGCTGCGCCGCGCGACGCTGCTGCTGCACGGCCTCGCGCCGACCCCCGAAGCGATCGCCGCCTTCGTCGCCGACCCGCGCCCCGATGCGTGGCCGCGCCAGGTCGACGCGCTGCTCGCCTCGCCGCGCTTCGGCGAGCGGCTGGCCATCGACTGGCTCGACGTGGTGCGCTTCGCCGAGACGAACGGCTTCGAGATGAACCAGCCGCGCTCGGCGGCGTGGCCCTATCGCGACTGGGTCATCGCCGCGTTCAACGACGACCTGCCGTGGCGCGACTTCGTGCGCGCGCAGCTCGCCGGCGACCAGCTCGGCATCGACGCCGCCACCGGCTTCCTCGTGGCCGGCGCGTGGGACGAGGTGAAGAGCCCCGACCCGGAACTCACCGCGGTGCAGCGCGACGACGAGCTGCACGGCATGGTGGCGACGGCGGGCGCTGCGTTCCTCGGTTTGACGGTCGGCTGCGCCAAGTGCCACGACCACAAGTTCGATCCGCTCACGCAGCGCGACTACTTCGGCCTGCGCGCCTGCTTCGAGGGGGTGCAGTTCGGCACGCGGCCGTGGCGCGACGCCGCGCTGGCGAGCGAGCTGCCCGGTCGTCAACCCCTCGACGCACGGCGCAACGAGGAGCGCTTCGCACCGCTGCTGGCCGAGCGGGTCCGCTTCGTCGTGAACGCCACCAACGGCGGCGAGCCGTGCCTCGACGAGCTCGAGCTCTGGTCGGTCGGCGGCGCGGCGACCGATGCGGGCACCACGCGCGCCAACGTCGCGCTGGCGAGCCGCGGCGCGCGCGTCCGCTCTTCCGGCGACTACGCCGGCAACCCGCGCCACGCGCTCGCTCACCTGAACGACGGCCGTTACGGGAACGACCGCAGCTGGATCGCCGCCGCCGGCAGCGGCTTCGTCGAGGTCGAGCTCGCCGCGCCGACCTGGGTCGACACGCTCGTCTGGGGGCGCGATCGCGAGGGCGTCTTCGCCGATCGGCTCGCCACCGACTACCAGGTCGAGTTGCTGGTCGCCGGCGTCGGCTGGCGCGTGGTCGCCACCTCGCGCGATCGCCAGCCGCCGCGGCCGCTGCCGCCGCTCTACGCCGGCCGCTTCGACCCGGAGCCGGCGCCCACGCGCCGCCTCGACCGCGGCAATCCGGTCGAGCCGCGCGAGGAAGTGTCGCCCGGCCCGATCGCGGCGCTGGCCGTGCCCTTCCCGGAGTTCGACGCCGACGACGAGCCGGCGCGCCGCCTCGCGCTCGCCGACTGGATCGCCGCGCCGCACCACCCGCTCACCGCGCGCGTCGCGGTCAATCGCCTCTGGCAGTTCGCCTTCGGCCGCGGCCTCGTCGACACGCCGAGCGACTTCGGCGCGATGGGCGGCAAGCCGACCCATCCCGAGCTGCTCGACACGCTGGCGCTCGACTTCGCGGAGAGCGGCGGGCGCGTGAAACCGCTCGTGCGCCGCCTGCTGCTGTCGGCCACCTGGTGCCAATCGAGCGCGCCGCGCGACGAGGCGCTCGCCGTCGACGCCGACACGCGGCTCCTCTGGCGCTGCCTGCCGCGCCGCGCGCCGGCCGAAGCGCTGCGCGATTCGATGGTGGCCGCGGCCGGCCTCCTCGACCTGCGCATGGGCGGCCCCGGCTTCTCCCACTTCCGCCCGAACGACAACTACGTGCGCCTCTACGAGCCGAAGGAGCAGTTCGGCGCCGACGACTTCCGCCGCGCCGTCTACGCGACGCGCGTGCGCATGCACCCCGATCCGACCTTCGGCCTCTTCGACGCGCCCGACGGCGGCCAGCCCTGCCCGCGCCGCGCCCACTCGACGACGCCGCTGCAAGCGCTGGCGCTGGCGCATGCGCCGCTCCTGGTCGAGCTCGCCGCCCGTTTCGCCGCGCGCGTCGAGCGCGAGACGGGGCCCGACGCGCCGCTCGATCGGCAAATCGACCGCGCCTTCGCGCTCGCCTTCCAGCGCGCGCCCGACGCCGTGGAACGCGCCGCGGTCGCTGCCGTCGTGCGCGACCATGGCCTCGCCGCCGGCTGCCACGCGCTGCTCGCCTCGAGCGAGTTCGGAGCGATCGAATGAACGGCGGCCGGCGCGACTTCCTCGCGCAACTCGGCGGCGGCCTCGTGGGCGGCCTCGCGGGCGGGCTGCTCCCGTTCCGCAACTTGGCACTCGCCGCGCTGCTCGACGAGACGACGCGGCCGCGCATCGATCCAGCGGCGCCGCTCGCCGCGCGACCGCCCCACTTCCGGCCGCGCGCGAAGCGGGTGCTCTACCTCTTCTGCTCGGGCGCGCTCTCGCAGGTCGACAGCTTCGACTGGAAACCGGAGCTCGAGAGGCGCGACGGCACGCCGCTGCCGGGCGGCGACGGGCTCGTCACCTTCCAGGGCGAGCAAGGAAACCTCGCGAAGAGCCCGTGGAAGTTCCGGCCGCGCGGCGCATGCGGCAAGTGGACCTCCGACCTGCTGCCGCGCTTGGGCGAGCGCGTCGATCGCATGTGCTTCCTGCACGGCATGACCGCGAAGAGCAACACGCACGGGCCGGGCGAGAACCAGATGAGCACCGGCTTCACGCTCGAGGGGTTCCCCGGCATCGGCAGCTGGGTGAGCTACGCGCTCGGCAGCGAGTGCGCCGACCTGCCCGCCTTCGTCGCGCTGCCCGATCCACGCGGGCTGCCGCAATCGATGGGCAACCATTGGGGCAGCGCCTTCCTGCCGGCCGTCTTCCAGGGCACCGCGTTCTCCGCGAACCGCCCGATCGCCCACCTCGATCCGCAGCGCGGCGTCGATCCGGCGGCGGCACGCGCCGCGCGCGAGCTGGCGCTCGCGCTCGACCGCCAGCGCCTCGCCCGCCAGCCCTCCGACAGCGAGCTCGCCGCCCGCATCGCGAGCTTCGAGCTCGCCGCGCGCATGCAGCTGCGCGCCGCGGAGGTCGGCGACCTCGCCGCCGAGAGCGTCGCGACGCGCGAGCGGTACGGCTGCGACGACGCCGACGCCACCAAGGCGGGCTTCGCGCGCAACTGCCTGCTGGCGCGCCGCCTCCTCGAGTCGGGCGTGCGCTTCGTGCAGCTCTTCAACGGCGCCTACGCGATGGGCGAAGGGGTCGGCAACTGGGACGGCCACAAGTACCTCGCGCAGCAGTACGCGATCCACGCGCCGATCCTCGACCAACCGGCGGCGGCGCTGCTCGAGGACTTGGAGGCGCGCGGCCTGCTCGACGAGACGCTGGTGGTCTTCACCACCGAGTTCGGCCGCATGCCGACCTTCCAGAAAGGGGCGAGCGGCCGCGACCACAACCCGAAGGGGTTCACGGTGTGGCTGGCGGGCGCCGGCGTGAAGGCGCCGTTCACCTTCGGCGCGACCGACGAGTTCGGCTGGAAGGCGGTCGACGGCGTCACCACCATCTACGACCTCCACGCGACCATCCTCCACCTGCTCGGCCTCGATCACACGCGCCTCACCTGGTACCACAACGGCATCGAGCGGCGCCTGACCGATGTCCACGGCCGCGTGATCGAGGAGATCCTCGCGTGAACGGAGCGCTTGGTGGGCTGCTGGCGGCGCACGTGGCGCTGGCCGCGATGGCGTTGCCGCTCGGCGAGGTGCGCGTCGCCGACGACGACGCGCTGCGCGCGGCGCTGCGGACGGCGAAGGCGGGCACGACGATCGTGATCGCGCCGGGCAGCTACCGCGGCGGGATCACCGTCGAGGGGATCGCCGGCACGGCGCGCGCGCCGATCGTGATCCGCGGCGCCGACGCCAAGCAGCCGCCGCTCTTCGAGGGGGGCGGCAACGCCTTCCACCTGCGCGACGTCGCGTGGGTCGAGCTCGCCGACCTCGCGGTGCGCGGCGCGACGGGGAACGGGCTCAACATCGACGACGGCGGCACGAGCGAGACGCCGACCCACCACGTCACGCTGCGCCGCCTCGTCGTCACCGACATCGGCGCGAACGGCAACCAGGACGGGATCAAGCTCTCCGGCGTCGACGACTTCCTCGTCGAGGAGTGCACGCTCGAGCGCTGGGGCGGCGGCGGCTCGGCCATCGACATGGTCGGCTGCCATCGCGGCGCCATCGAAAGCTGCACCTTCCGCCATCGCGGCGACGCGCAGGCGAACGGCGTGCAGACGAAGGGCGGGACGGCGGAGATCGCGATCCGCGGTTGCCGCTTCGAGGAGGCGGGCAGCCGCGCCGTGAACCTCGGCGGCAGCACCGGGCTCGAGTTCTTCCGCCCGCCGCTCGCGAAGCCGCCGCATGCCGAGGCGCGCGACATCGTCGTCGAGCACTGCACCTTCCGCGGCTCGATCGCGCCGATCGCCTTCGTCGGCGTCGACGGCGCGACCGTCCGCTTCAACACGATCTGGCTGCCGCAGCGCTGGGCGATCCGCATCCTGCAGGAGACGACGGCGGAGGGCTTCGTCCCTTGCCGCAACGGCCGTTTCGAGCGCAACGTCGTCGTCTTCCGCTCCGATGCGTGGGCCTCGGGCGGAGTGAACGTCGGCGGCGGCACCGATCCGCAGAGCTTCAGCTTCGCCGAGAACTGGTGGTACTGCAGCGACGCGCCGGCCCAGAGCCGCCCGACGCTGCCGACCGCGGAGAAGGACGGCGTCTACGGCAAGGAGCCGCGCCTGCGCGATCCGGAGCAGGGCGACCTCCACCAACGCCCCGATTCGCCCGCGAAGGGGTACGGCGCCGATCCGCAGCGCGCCGCCGCCGCACGCACGTCGCGACGCTGAGGGATCTCCCGCAATCTGCTCGAGCCGATCGGCCGCTCTCCCTCAGCGGCACGGAGAGTGACTTGCGGTCGGCGTTGCGGCTCGCGAACGGGTGCAACAGTGCAAACGCCGCGCGGCCGAAGCCTGCGTCATCGGCGTGCTCGTCACGGAGCCCGCCGCGCCGACGAAACTCGTTGCAACGCGCGCCGTCGCACGTTGGCTTCGCCGGCGCACGGCCGCATGATGGGCGCCGGGAATCGCCCGCTCCGCTGCCGCGGAGGGATCGATCGCGAGGGGAAGACTTGGACGACGCGAGCCACACTTCGCTGCCACCGAACGCGCCGAGCGGCACCGGCGTCGACTTCCGCCTGCTCTTCGAGCGATTGCCTGGCCTCTACCTCGTCCTCGCCCCCGACACGCGGATCGTCGCGGTGAGCGACGCCTACCTGCGCGCGACGATGACGAAGCGCGCCGACATCGTCGGCCGCTCGCTCTTCGAGGTCTTCCCCGACAACCCGGCCGATCCGCACGCCAGCGGCGAGCGGCAGCTGCGCGCGTCGCTCGCGCAGGTGCTCGCGACGCGGCGGCCCGACGCGATGGCGGTGCAGAAGTACGACATCCGCCTCCCCGATGCGGAGGGCGGCGGCTTCGTCGAACGGCACTGGAGCCCGCTCAACACCCCGCTCCTCGACGAGCGCGGCGAGGTCGCGCTGATCATCCATCGGGCCGAGGACGTCACCGATTTCGTCCGCCTCCGCCAGCAGCAGCAGGCGGAGGGGCGCCTCCACCAGGAGCTGCGCGCCCGCCACGAGCTCGTCGAGGCGGAGGTCTTCCAGCGCGCCCAGGAGGTGCAGGCGGCCAACCGCGAGCTGCAGGCGGCGAACGCCGAGCTCGCCCGCCGCGACGTGGAGCGCACGCAGCTGCTCGAGCAGCTGCGCGCGCTCGATCGCCTCAAGTCGCAGTTCTTCTCGAACGTGAGCCACGAGCTGCGCACGCCGCTCGCGCTGATCCTCGGGCCGGTCGAGAAGCTGCTGCAGCAGTCGACCTGGTCGCTCGACACGCGCCGCGACCTCGCCACCATCGAGCGCGCCGCGCGGATCCTGGTGAAGCACGTGAACGACCTGCTCGACGCCGCCAAGCTCGAGGCGGGCAAGATGGCGCTGGTCGCGGCGCCGACCGACGTCGCGCAGCGGCTGCGGCTGGTCGCCTCGCACTTCGACTCGATCGCGCGGGAGCGCGCCATCTCGTTCCGCGTCGAGACGCCGACGGGCCTCGTCGCCGAGGTCGACGCCGACAAGCTCGACCGCGTGGTGATGAACCTCCTCTCGAACGCCATCAAGTTCACGCCGTCGGGCGGCTCGATCCGCTGCACGCTCGGCGTCGCCGGCGACGCGCTCGAGCTGGCGGTCGACGACAGCGGTCCCGGCATCCCGGTCGCGCTGCGCGAGGCGGTCTTCGAGCGCTTCTTCCAGGTGCAGGAGAGCGCGACGCGGCGCGTGGGCGGCACCGGGCTCGGCCTCTCGATCGTGAAGGAGTTCGTCCTGCTGCACGGCGGCCAGGTGCGGGTCGGCGCCTCCGAACTCGGCGGCGCCGCGTTCGTCGTGACGCTGCCGCGCCGCGCTCGCGCGCCCTCCCGCGCCGTCGACGGGGATGCGGCGCCGGACGCCTCGTTCGAGCTGCCGGTCGGCGAGCTCGACGCGCTGCGCACCGCCGCGCCCGGATGCGCCCCCATCGCGGAGCCGCTCGCCGCGCCGGCTGCGGCCGATGGCCGGCCGCTCGTGCTGGTCTGCGAGGACAACCGCGACATGCGGCAGTTCATCGCCGAGAGCCTCGGCCGCGACTACCGCGTGGCCGCGGTGGCCGACGGCCGCGAGGCGCTCGAGGCGGCGCTGCGGCTCGCTCCCGACCTGATCGTCACCGACCTGATGATGCCGGTCATGGGCGGCGAGGAGCTGCTGCGCGAGCTGCGCATGCGGCCCGAGATGGACGCGACGCCGGTGGTGCTGCTGACGGCGCGCGCCGGCGACGCGACCCGCGTCGACCTGCTGCGCCTCGGCGCGCAGGACTACGTCGTGAAGCCGTTCCTCGCCGACGAGCTGCGCGTCCGCCTCGGCAACCTGATCGCCGCGCGCCGCGCCCGCGACGAGCTCGAGCGCTCGCAGCGCGAGATCGCCGCGATGAACCGCGAGCTCACCGCCTTCGCCGGCGCGGTGAGCCACGACCTGCGCTCGCCGCTGCAGCTGGTGATGGGCTACGCCGAGGTGCTGCTCGGCGGGTTCCCGGCCGGCAGCGACCACCCCGACGCGCTGCTGGTCGGCGAGATCCTCGCCGCCGCGCATCGCATGGCGCGGATCATCAGCGACCTGCTCGCGCTGTCGCAGGCGTCGAGCCGCCCGCTCGTGCGCCGCCCGGTCGACCTCACGGCGCTGGCGCGCGCCATCCTCGCGCGACTGGCCGACGCGGCACCGGAGCGCGCGGCCGAGACGGTCGTCGAGGAGGGGCTCGTCGCGCTCGCCGACCCGAGCCTCGCGGAGATCGCGCTCGAGAACCTGCTTGGCAACGCGTGGAAGTACACCGGCCGGGTCGCCCGCGCGCGGATCGAGTTCCGCCGCGACCCCGCGCATCCCGACGAGTTCCTCGTCCGCGACAACGGCGCCGGCTTCGACGCCGCCGCGGCCGCGACGCTCTTCGAGCCCTTCACCCGCCTTCACGACGTCGCCGACTACCCCGGCACCGGCATCGGCCTCTCGACCGTCCGCCGCATCGTCGAGCGCCACGCCGGCCGGATCCGCGCCGACGCGCGTCCCGGCGAGGGCGCGACGTTCCGCTTCAGCTTCGGCGAGGCGAAAGGGGCGGCCGCGCCGCTCCAGCGAGTCCACGATCCGGTTCAGTGATCTTCCTTAGCGCGGTTCTCGTGGTGCTCGCGTCACCTTGAACGGACGCCGGCAACGGTTCGAATGCGGCTTGGAGCGGCGCCGATGGAATCCAACCGCGGACGTGCCGAGGCGCAGCGATCGGGCGCTTGGTTCTCGATCGAGCGCCAGCTGCCGCTCCTCGTCGGGCTGCTGCTGGCCCCTGCCGTGGCGCTCCTCGTGGTCTGGTCGTACGTCGACCTGCGCCGCACGTCCGTCGATGCGGCCGCGCAGCGAATGGCCTCCGGCGCGCGCGAGATCGCCACGCTGTTCGCGCTCAGCAACGAGCAGCGCGTCGCCGAGGTGCGACGCCTCGCGACGCTCGCCGCGCTGCGCGACGCCCTCCGCTACGCCGATCCGCCGATCGAAGCGGCGGCACGCGCCGCGCTCGAGGCGTCGCTGCGCGGCGGCACGACGCCAGGCCGCGCGGAGCTCTGGACGATCGACGGCAGCTGCGTGCTCGCGGCGGCGCCGCCCGCGAGCGCGGCCGAGCGGGCCGATCCGCCCGCGCCGCCCGAGACCGCCGGGATGCTGCCGCTCGCCCGGATCGGCGACGCCATCGAGGTCGCGGCAGCGGCGGAGATCTTCGCCGCGGACGATCCGCGCCAGCTGCTCGGCCACGTCGTGCTGCGCCGCGTCCTTTCCGGCAACCGGCCGGCCGTCGAGCTGCTCGGCGGATTGATCGGGAGCGCTCCATCGCTCGCGCTCGGCAATCGCGACGGCTCGGTGTGGTGCGATCTCGAGCGGCCGATCGAGCCGCCGACCGCCGACCCGCTCGCCGCGCCCGGACGGCTCCATCGCGGCGCCGACGGCAGCGACCGCGTCGGGGCCGGCGTGGCGGTCCCGGGAGCGCCGTGGGTCCTCTGGGTCGACGCCGCAGCGGCGCCGGTCCTCGCGCCGGCGCGTTCCACCGCGCTGCGCATGGCGACGGCGAGCGCCGTCCTGTTGGCGCTCTGCATGGCGGGCGCATGGTTCGCGAGCCGACGCATCACGCGCCCGCTCGTCGCCGCGACGGCCGCAGCGGAGGCGATCGCCGCCGGCCGGCTCGACCAGCGCCTCGCCTTGCGGACGCCGACCGAGCTGCGGCGCCTCGCCGAGTCGTTCAACACGATGACCGAGCGCGTCGACCAATCGCGCCAGGAGCTCGAGGCGCGCGTCGAGGCGCGCACCGCCGACCTGAAGTCGGCGCTCGGCCAGCTGCGCGAGGCGCAGGAGAGCCTGCTGCGCAAGGAGCGGCTCGCGACGCTCGGCCAGCTCGCCGGCGGCGTCGGCCACGAGCTCCGCAACCCGCTCGGCGTGATGACCAACGCGATCTACTACCTCGAGCTGATCCTCGAGCAGGCGCCGACCGAGGTGATCGAGTACCTCGGCATCCTGCGCCACCAGATCGGGCTCTCCGAGAAGATCATCAGCGACCTGCTCGACTTCGCGCGCGCGCGGCCGCCGCAGGCGCTGCCGGTGCGGCTCGACGCGCTCGTCGACCAGCAGATCGCGCGGCTCGGGCCGTTCTCCGGCACGATCGAGCGGGCGATCCCCGCCGACCTCGCGCCCGCCTTCGCCGACCCGGTGCAGATCGGCCAGGTGGTCTTCAACCTGCTCACCAACGCGACGCAGGCGATGGGCGAGCCGGGCGGCACGCTGCGGGTCGCGGGCCGCGAGGAGCCGGACGGCCGCGTGCGGATCGAGGTGACCGACAGCGGAGCGGGCGTCCCCGCCGAGCTCGCCGAGCGCATCTTCGAGCCGCTCTTCACCACGCGCGCGCGCGGCATCGGGCTCGGCCTCGCCGTGTCGCGCCGGCTCGCCGAGCAGAACGGCGGCGAGCTCCGCCTCGAGGCGCCGCGCGCCGGCGCCGGCGCGACGTTCACGTTGCTGCTGCCCACCGCGGCCCGCGCCGCGATCGCCGCGACCGCGGATCCGGCCGCGCTGGAGCGGCGGTGATGGAGCCGATCCTCGTCGTCGACGACGACCGCCTGATGGTGCGCACGCTGTGCGACCTGCTGCGGCGGCGCGGCTTCGAGGCCGACGGCGCGCACAGCGGCGAGGAGGCGCTCGCCGCGGCCCGCCGCAAGCGCTACTCGGCGCTGCTCATGGACGTGCGGATGGCCGGGATGTCGGGGGTCGAGGCGCTGAAGGAGCTGCGCCGCTCGCGCGGCGCGCCGCCGGTGCTGCTGATGACCGCCTACTCGGCGACCGAGCTGCTGACGGAGGCGGAGCAAGCGGGAGCGTTCCGCGTGCTGGCCAAGCCGATCCCGCCACAGCTCCTCCTCGACGCGCTCGCCGAGGTCCTCGCTCCTGCCGCGCGGGTGCTGATCGTCGACGACGATCCCGAGTTCCGGCGCACGCTCGGCGACCTGCTCGCGGAGCGCGGCGCGCGCAGCCGCGGCGTCGGCGACCTCGAGAGCGCCCTCGCGGCGCTGCGCAGCGGCACGCCCCGCGTGATCCTGCTCGACCTCAAGCTCGACGGCAACGATCCGGCGGAGGTGATCCGCGCCATCCGCCGGGCGGCGCCGGAGGTCCCGCTCGTCCTCTACAGCGGCCATCTCGCCGCCCTCGACGCGACCGTCGGCGCGCTCCCCGACGACTGGTTCCGTGCCGTCCTCCGCAAGCCGCTCGCGCCCGAGCGGCTCCTCGAGGTCCTCGATGACCCTCGCGACCCTTGAGACGCGGCGCGTGGCGCCGGAAGCGCTGACGGTGCTGCTGGTCGACGACGACCGCCAGCTGCTGCGGACGCTCTCCGACCTGCTGCGTCGCTGCGGCTATGCGCCGCGCATCGCGGAGAGCGGCCGCGAGGCGCTCGACCGCGCGATCGAGCCCGACGCGCCGCCCGCCATCGCGCTGATCGACATGCGCCTGCCCGACATGGACGGCATGGAGGTCGTGCGCCAGCTGCGCGAGCAATCGCGGCGCACCGAGGTGGTCATCCTCACCGGGCACGCCACGGTGGAGAGCGCCGTCGGCGCGTTGCGCCAGCAGAGCTGCGACTACCTCGTCAAGCCGGTGGCGCCGCCGCTGCTCCTCGACGCGGTCGGCCGCGCCGCCGATCGATGGCTCCGCCGCCGCGCTGAGGAGGAGTTGAGCCGCGGCGAGGAGCGCTTCCGCCGGCTGATCGAGGGGATCGGCGACGTCCTCTTCCTCCTCGACGACCGCTTCTCGGTCGGCTTCGCGAGCCCGTCGTTGACGCGCGTGCTGGGCTGGCTGCCGGCGGAAGTGGTCGGCCGCCCGCTCGCGGGGCTCTTCGCGGCCGTCGCGTCCGACCTGCCGGAGCGGCTCCGCGCGCTGCCGGCCGGCCGCACGATCGACCTCGCCGCCCGCCATCGCGACGGCAGCGAGCGGACGCTGCAGGTCTCGACCAGCGACCTGCTCGACCATCCCGAGGTGCGCGGGTTCGTGGTGACCGCGCGCGACGTCTCGGAGCAGCGGCGGCTCGAGGTGCAGGCGCTGCAGGCGCAGCGGCTCGACAGCGTCGGCCGCCTGGCCGGCGGCATCGCGCACGACTTCAACAACGTGCTGAGCGTCATCCTCGGCGCGAGCGACCTCGCGTTGGCCGAGGCGACGCTTCCTGCCGGCGCGCGCGGCCTGATCAGCGACATCCGGGGGGCGGCGGGCCAGGCGAGCCGACTCGTCCGCCAGCTGCTCTCCTTCGCGCGCCGCGCCCCTTGCGACCCGACGCGCGGCGCCCCGCTGCGCGACCTCGTCGAGGGGCTCGCGCCGCTGCTGCAGCGGCTGCTCGGCGAGTCGATCGAGCTGCGGCTCGAGATCGACGCCGGCCCGCACGTCGTGCGCGTCGACGCCGGACAGCTCGAGCAGCTGGTGATGAACCTCGCGGTCAACGCGCGCGACGCGATGCCCGACGGCGGGCTCCTCTCGATCGAGGTGCGCGGCGGCGAGGAGTGGCCGCAGCGGCGCGACCACGTCGAGCTGCCGACCGCTCCCTTCTCCCGGCTCGTCGTCACCGACACCGGCACCGGGATGACGGAGGAGGTGCGCAGCCGCGCCCTCGAGCCGTTCTTCACCACCAAGGAGCCCGGTCGCGGCACCGGCCTCGGCCTGTCGATCTGCTACGGGATCGTCCGCGCGGTCGGCGGCAGCGTCGCCATCGCCAGCGCGCCGGGCCGCGGGACGCGCGTCGAGCTGCTGCTCCCGGCCGGAGAGACCGCATCCGCCGCGGCGATCGAGCGCCGCGCGCCGCTCCTGGCGCGCGGCACCGAGTCGATCCTGCTGGTCGAGGACGACGCATCCGTACGGCGCGTGCTGACGCCGATGCTCCGCTCGCTCGGCTACCAGGTGACCGCGGCGGCGGACGGCAGCGAGGGGCTCGCGCTGCTCCGCGAGCAGCCGGCAGACTTCGCGCTGGTGGTGAGCGACGTCGCGATGCCGAGGATGAGCGGACCGCGGTTCGCCCGCGCCGCGCGCGAGCTGATCCCCGAGCTGCGCTTCGTCTTCCTCAGCGGATGGGCCGGGCGCGCTGCCGAGGCGATCGAGGGCGACGATCCGCTGCTGGGCAAGCCGGTGCAGCTCGAGGAGCTCGCCCGCACCGTCCGCGCGATGCTCGATCGACCGGCGCGGCCGCGCTGAGCGACGCGTCGGTCGCGCGGCGTTGCGCGATCGCTCGGTCGGCGCCGGCGGCCGGGGCGGCGCGCGCGATGGAACGGCCGTTGCAGTTGCGCCACCGTTCCCCCCACCCAGCGGCCCGTTCGGGGCGGTCCGCCTGCCGGAGATCGCCATGGCCTCCCTCGCTTGCGCTGCCCTCGTCGCTGCCAGCCTCGCCGTGCAAGGCGGGCAGGTGCGCTGGATCCACGACCCGCAGTTCCAGTCGGAACGCTGGTTGCCCCAATCGGTCGCGCTCGGCGACCACGGCGCCGCCGCGATGGCCGGTGCCGCCGTCGACGACGCGACCTTCAACTGCTACTCGGCCGGTTCCGCGACGCCCGCGTTCAGCACGCGCCGCGACACCGTTCTTCGCCACTACGTCGCGATCGCCGAGGAGGCGCCGCTCGGCGCGGTGCTGGCGGTGCAACCGAAGAGCGGCAGCACGCGGATCGAGGCGGTGGTCGAGGCGTACCTCGACCATGGCGACGGCACGCCCGCCTGGACCGTGACGCTCCCCTCCTCGCTCTACTGGGGCGGCGGCGGCGTCGCGGTCGATCGCGCGGGCGACACGATCGTCGCGTTCTGGACCGCCGCCACGCGCACCAGCAACACCACCCACATCCGCGCGTGGCGCCCCGACGGGAAGCTGATCTCCGCCGGCACGACCAGCGACTCGAGCAGCTTCAGCAGCCGCGTGCGCCTCTCCGCGGACGGGACGCGCGCGCTGCTCTCGCTGGGCGGGGCAGCGGTCGTGTGGGACGTCGTGAACGGCGTCGAGGAGGCGCGCTTCTATCAGGCGTCGATCTTCGACTCGATGGCGCTCTCGGCCGACGGGCAGCGCGTCGCGGTCGCCACTTGGCTCGGCGGGACCGAGGTGTTCGAGGTGCATGAGCGCGCGGCGAGCGGCGCCTGGAACCTGCTGGTGCGCATCGACCCGGCGCCCGAGCGGCCCGCGGCCGTGGCGCTCGATGCCGATGGCGATCGGCTGGCGTGGCAGGTCTTCAACAACGCCGGCGACCGCTTCCAGGTCGGGCTGCACGACGTCGACGCCGACCTGCCGCTCTGGGAGGTCGACCACCACTACCCGGGCAACACCGCGCGCTGCGATCCCGCGGGCATCGACATCGACGACGCCGGCGAGACGATCGGCTCGGTGAACTGGGGCGACGACGCCGAGACGCTGCCCGAGGTCCACCTCTACGACGGCGCCGGCAACCTGCTGATCGCGGTCGACACGACCGGCTCGGCCACCGACATCGACGTCGCCGCCGATGGTTCGCTGGCGATCGCCGCCAACAAGGCGACCCACGCGACGACCTTCGGCGCCGGCGGCCAGGTGACGCTGATCGAGACGCGCAAGCAGGAGTTCCACGTGCTCGGCCGCGCCGGGCTCGACGACCCGCTCGACTTCACGATCGACGCCGCGGTGCCGGGCGAGCTCTGCTTCCTGCCGGCCTCGCTCGGGCTGGTCGGCACGGGCGACGACGCGCTGCGCGTCGACTTCGCGCAGCTCTACGCGCTGTTCGGCCCGTTCGTCGTGCCGGCGGGCGGCCTCGCCTTCCAGGAGCAGATCCCGAACGACCCGGCCCTGGCCGGCTTGCAGGTCCACCTGCAGGCGATCCGCCTCGGCATCGTTCCGGGGCTGCGCTTCACCAACAAGGTGTCGGTGCGCGTGATCGGCTGACTCAGCGCGCGATCTCGATCGGACAGGCGTCGTCGGGATCGCCCTGCAGCGACTGCGGGACGAAGGGCACGGCGACGTCGAACACCTGCTCGCGGCGATTGATGCGGATCCGCGTGCGGTGGACGGCGTCGCCGGCGCCCCGGAACTCGAGCGGCAGCTCGAAGTCCCAGTCGGCCCCCTCCTGCAACTGGCGCGTCGTCACCGCCGCGCCGCCAGGGATCGGGTGCATCGCGAGCGCGACCTTCGGCCAGCCGGCGCGGAAGAACCACTGCTCGAAGAAGGGGGCGAGGTCGACGCCGGCGCCGGCGCTGAAGCCGGCGGCGAACCGCTCGAAACCGTCGACGGCGCGCTCGCGCCGTGCGAACGCGGCGGCGAGGCCGGCGAAGAAGCGCTCGTCGCCGAGCTGCTCGCGCAGCAGGTGCAGCACCAGCGGCGTCTTGCAGAAGACGATCGAGCGGTAGCGCGCCGTCGCGTAGACGGCGGGATCGGCGATGGCGCGCTCCGCGGCGCCGCGCATCGGCGCGCCGATCCAGCCGCGCTTGCAGCCGGCGAGGACCTTCCGGTAGGCGGCGGCGCCGTGCAGCGCCTCGACGAAGAAGGCGTTGGTCCAGGTCGAGAGCCCTTCGCCGAGTTCGTTCGGGAAGCCGGCGGCGTAGATGTTCCACTGATGGGAGAGCTCGTCGGCCACCACCAGCAGGCCGAGCACGTCGGGCCGCTCGAGGTCGCCGTCCGAGGCGTCGACGCCGGCGAGATCGGGGAAGTAGAAGTCGGAGACGAGGATCTGGCCCGGCAGGCTGACGCCGGTCTCCTTCGTCTCGGGGGTCACGTGGCAGAAGCGGACCGCGCTCCACGGCAGCGGGCCGAGCGCGCGCTCGAACTGCGCGGCCCCCTTCTGCAGCAGCTGGACGCGCTGCGCGATGCGCGCCTCCTCGCCCGGCCAGGCGAACACCTCGAGGTCGAGACCGGCGGGGCTCTTCGCGGCGGCGGTGGCGTACTGCGCGACCGCGAAGCCGAACGGCAGCAGGCGCGCGTGGCGCGTCTCCTCGACGTAGCGGAAGCGGGCGCGCCCGTCGGCCTCCTCGTGCAGGACGCGGCGGCCGCCGGTGACGGCGACGTAGCCGGCCGGCACGTCGAAGGTGATCTCCATCGCCGCGTCGTGCCCCTCGTCGAACGGGTACCAGAGCACGTGGCTCGACCAGCTCGAGCGCGGCCGCACCTGGCCCAGCACGGCGATCTCGGCGATCAGCTGCTGGTCGGTGCCGAGGAAGTAGTCGGCGGCGAACGCGTGCACCAGCAGCGTCACGCGCTCTCCCGCGGCGAGCGGCGCGCCGAACGTCACGGTCAGCACGTCGGCGTTCGGCGACGGCGCGCTCGACCACTCGATCGGCCGGTCGCAGGTCACGTCATCGACCGTGACGACGCTCGTGTAGAGGCGCAGCTCCGCGAGGCCGTCGACCCGCGCGACGACCTCGATCTCGTCGAGCAGGTCGAGCGAGCGCTCCGCCGGCTCGACGCGCGCCTCGATCCGGTGGCGCGCCACCTCGAAGGGGCGCGCGCTCGCCGCCGCGACCGTCGCGGCGCGCGCGGCACGCAGCGCGGCCGGCGACTCCTGCGGAGCGGCGAGCGCGACCGACCCGGCCGACGCAGCCGCGACCGCGGCCCCCGCGAGCGCGCACCGGCGGACGAGCGAACGGGCGCGCACGATCGATCGGGAAGCGGGAGTCGGCATGGCGAGCGAGCCCTCGGGTGCCTGAATCACTCGGTCGCGAAGAGGTTGCACCACGCAGTGGCGAGCCCGTCGTTGCAGAGCACCAGCGCAGCGAACGACGTCCCGGCCGGCAACGGCGCCACGCCTTCGAGTCGCACGCCGTTCAGCTCCGCTTCGAGCGCGCCGTCGCGCACCCGCACGACCACGCGGTTCCACTCGCCGCGCCGCTCGGCCGCGCTGCCCGACGCGCCCGCGGCAGCGACCCGCCACTCGCCGAGCCGGAACGGCAGGAGCCCGTTCGCCGGCGGCTGCTCGCGCTGGAAGTCGAAGCGCAGCTCCGTGACGCCGCGCAGCCCCTCGGCCGCGAGCTCCGCTGCACCGGCGCTCGCGGTGAGGCGCCAATCCTCCGCCTTCCAGTCGCCGGAGCGGACCTTCCAGCCGTCGAGCGAGACGCCGCTGTAGAGCGTCTCCTCGCGCCCCGCTTCCCGCGCCGTGCGCGCGGCGTCGGCGGCGTGCGTGCCGGCCGGCAGCTCCCAGATGCGGAACTTGCGGAAGTCGACTTCGCCGCCCTCCGACTCGAGGCAGAGGTAGCCCTTGCTGGGCGTGCAGCCGCTGCCCGCGGTGACCAGCTTGCCGTTCACCTCGAGCGTGAGCGCACCGTCGACGCAGGTGACGCGGTAGTGGTTCCACTCGCCGGTCTTGCGCGCGTGGAAGGCGTCGAGGTTCGGCATCGAGCGGTCGCCCGAGCGGCGGAAGCGCGGGTCGGGCGTCATCGTGGCGCCCCAGATCGGGAAGAGGTCGCCGTGCGACGTGAACCAGTCGCCATTGCCGAGGTTGCAGACCTGCACCTCGATGCCGCGCGTGAAGGGGCCGCCTTGCGCCGGCAGCGGATCGGCCCAGACGAAGAAGCCGGCGTTGCCCGGCTCGGCCAGGTGGCGCCACTCGAACTCGCAGACGAAGTTCTCGTACATCCGCGCGCTGCGCAGCAGGCCGGTCGGCTTGCCGGTGCAGTGGATCATCGCCCCCTTCGCGTCGTCGGGGTCGGGCACCACGCTGAAGGTCGAGCGCGCGACGTTGACCGCGACCCACTTCGCGAGCCCCTCCTCGAGCGTGACGAGCGGCTGCCAGCCGGTCACCTGCGGCGGCGCCTTGGCGGCGCGCTCGGCCGCGAGCTCTGCGTGCGTCCTCGGCTGCGGATCGAGCGGCGCGAGCGTGCGACCGGCGATCGCCGGATGGTCGGGCGCGATGCGCGTGGCGCGGAAGAGCGAGAAGGTCATGCGCGGGCCGTCCTCGCCGTCGGCGCTGCCGTACGGGACCTTGTAGTCCCAGGCGACCTTGCCGTCCGGCGTCACCTCGAAGAGGCGCCCTTCGGGGCCGTCGCAGATCAGCGTGTTGCCGTTCTGCAGGCGGTGGGTGCCGGAGATGAAGCTGGCGTAGAAGCGCTCCGCCTCGGGCGGCTCGTAGCTCCAGGTCGGCGCCTTCGGCTCGTAGGCGGCGTCGGGCGCGAGCGCGTAGGTGCCGTCGGGCAGGAGCGGCGGCGCGATCTCGACGACGGTCGAGTACTCGCCGGCAGGACGCTGGCGGCCGTTGTTGAAGATCGTCAGGTGGCCGGCGCCGGGGAAGCCGTCCGGGATCCACTGCACGTCGTGCTGGAAGAAGAGCTGGCGGTCCGCCTTCTTGCCGCGCTGCCAGTTCTGCGGATTGCCCCAGCGGTAGAGCAGGTCGCCGCCCTTGCCGCGCTTGCCGCCGGTGCGACCGCGCGCCTCCTCGGTGGTGGTGCCGTGGTCGATGATCCAGACCTCGTTCAGCTTCGGCGTGCTGAGCGCGATCTGGTCGAGCCCCGCGTGGTAGTCGACCGCGTTGATGTGGAGCCAGTCGGGGCTGGTGCGCCGCTTCTTCTCGGCGTCGTCCGTGGTGTCATCGGCGGCGAGGTAGCCGACCGCCTGCATCTTGGCGCGCTCCTCGGGCGAGAGCGCCGCGCCGTTCGCGTCGTCCGCCGCCTCCTCGGCGCGCGGCAGGTCGCCGTTGATGTTGATCCGCTCGGGGTGGTCGGCGACGACGCCGTACTCAGGCTTGTCGGCGTCGAGGTCCTGGATCAGGTGGTCCCAGGCATGCCACTCCCAGACGACGCGCGCGCCGATCGGCGGCAGCGGCTCGATCTCGAGCACGGCGCACGGCCACATCCCGTCCTCGCCGATCGCGTCGGGCAACCGCCCCGCGTCGCGCACCTGCTCGCGCGTCTTCGACTCGCGCACGATGACCAGCACATTGCCGTTCGGCAGCGGCTCGAGGTCGTGGTGCTGCAGGCCGTGCTCGGTGGCGATGTGGTACTCCCAGAGGAGTTCGCCCTCCCACGAGAAGAGCTGCACGCCGCCCGAGTCGCCGCCGTTGTCCTTGAAGGGCAGCTTCGCGTCGACCGAGATGCCGCGCAGCAGCCGGCCATCGGGCAGCAGGTAAGCGAGCAGCCCGGGGTGGTAGCGGCTCTCCCACGTGTGGACGACCTTCCCGTCGAGATCGATCAGGTAGGTGGTCGTATCGCTGAACGGCGCGAAGAGCGTGTAGCCCGGCGCCGCGGCGTCGGTGCGCGCGATCAAGCCGCGCGGCGCGGGCGGGGCATCAGCGGCAACGGCAGCAGTCGCGACGGGTGGCGCAGCGGGCGGCGCGTCTTGCGGCGCGGCGGCGGCCAGCGCACCCGCCAGGGTGCCGGCCAACGAGAAGAGGACGAACGGCGACGTCGCGCGCAGCATGGAGTGCTCCCGGCCCCCGACTCGAGGGGCGCGGGAATCTAGGGAGGCCCCGCGGCTTGTCCATGCGGAGAAGCCGCAGGGGGCGGCGATCGGAGCGCCGTTCAACGCTTGCGACGACTGCTCTTCTCGCACTCCTCGCGCACTTGGCAGTAGGCGGCCACGGTCGCAGGCAATCCCAACAGCGAGGCGGCCAACGCGACGACCTGCTCGAGCTCGGCCACCGAGGCGCCGGCATGCAGCGCCTTGCGTACACCGGAATGGACGGCCCCCTCCTGCCGCGACCCGATCGCGATCGCGAGCTTGACGAGCCGCTGCACTCGGACCTCGAGCGGCCCCGCCGCCGCTCCTGCCTCGCCGAGTTGATCCCAGGCGCGGCCGAGCCCAGGGAAACGGCGCACGAACGCCTCGAATGCCGCAGGGGCTCGCCGCAGTTGCGGCGCGGCGCTCGTCGCCTTGGATCGCTTCCGCCCGCTGCCCGTTGCCATGCGCTCTCCCATCGTCTCCTCCGTCCTGCTCCATCCACGGCGCGTGACGATCTCTGCCGTGCGATGTCTCCTGCCTCAGCCTATCCCGCCGCCGCTGCGTGCGGCCGAGTCCGCCTTCGCCGCCGCTTCAGCCCACCGCCGACCCCACCATCGCCGAAGGAGACGCGTGCATGGCCGCCGCGGCCCCGGCGACGAGTCGTGCACGCGCGAGCCCGAAGAAGCTCGCGAACGCGAAGGTCAGCCCGGCGATCTCGATCCATCCGAGCGCGGGGTGAGCACCGGCGAGCGGCGGCCCCGCCATCCCGTAGAGATCGAGCGCGACCCCGGCGAGCAGCGCGAGGCTCACGCGCAGCAGCACCGCCGCACTGCAGCGCGCGCGGCGCGGCAACAGGGCGAGGAAGGGCACCACGAAGCCGAGCAGCACGCTCGCGATCGTCAGCACCTGCCAGCCACCGCTGCTGCGCCGGGCGTAGTAGCTCGCCTCCTCGGGGATGTCGGTGTACCAGATCAGCATGTGCTGGCAGTAGGCGACGTACGCCCAGAGGATCGAGAACGACAGGAGCAGCTTGCCGACGTCGTTGCGCAGCGCTTCGGCTCCGGGTGCGCGCAGCGGATCGCCGGCGCCGCCGAGCAGCCCGAGCAGCACCACCGCCGCGAGCCCGGAGAGCACCATCCCGGTGGCGGTCCGCAGGGCGAACAAGGTGCTGAACCAATGCGGCTCGAGCGATTGGAGCCAGTCGATGCTGGCGACCGACCACGCGAGCGCCACGACCGCGACGTAGGCGGCGGCGCGTCCCTGGGTCGCACGCGCCTCGAACCGGCGGCCGAGCAGCCACCACGCCGCGAAGCAGCCGACCAGCCGCGCCGCGAAGCCCGGGAGGTTGAGCCACGCCGCCTTGCGCGCGAGGAGCTCGTCGTGCGCGGCGCCGTGCGACCACTCGTAGAGCGTCGGCACGCCGAGCAGCAGCACGAGCCCGAGCACGAACGCGAGCGGCAGCGCCGCCCCCATCGCCCGCAGCACCGGCTCGAGCCGCGCGGCGAAGCGGGCGCGCGCGACCACGAGCAGCGCGAGGAAGAAGGTGCCCGCCAGCGCCAGCTCGGTGAGCTGCACGAACGCCAGCAGCCACGCCGTCCACGCCCGCCGGGCATCGATCGCGAAGCCGAGGAGCAGCAGCGCGAAGGCCGCCGCCGCCACCGTCAGCAGGCGACGCGCCGGCGCCGCCGTCGTCGAATCGCCGGCGCTCATCGATTCGCCTCCTGCAGCGCGCGCACGTGGAGGATCACCTTCCAGCGATCGTCCGGCGCGACCAGCGCGGCATGCGGAGCCATGTTCCCCTGGCCGCGCGTGATGACGTGGAAGAGGTGGCCATCCGGCAGCGCGCGCGCGCGCGCCGCGAGCAGCGATGGCGGCGGGACCATGCCGCGCTCGACGACGGGACCACGCCCCCCGCCGTCGCCGCCGTGGCAGGGCGCGCAGGCGATCGCGTAGCGCTCGGCGCCGCGCGCGCGCGCCACCGCGTCGTCCGCGCGCCACGGGTTCGCGAGCTCGCGACCGGCCGCCTCCGCTCCCGCCACGTCGGACGCGTACGGGAACGGTCGCGCGCCGAGCAACACCACGCCGTCCGCGAGCGGCTGCTGGACGTGGCCGCCAGGCAGCACCGCGCTGGCCGCGAAGCTCTCGGCGGCCAACGACTCGACCATGTCGGGCAGGAACTCGCGGCCACGCTGCTCCGGGTCGATCGAGAGCGCGGAGCGCGCCGTGAACAGCGCGACCAGCACGATCCCCCACGCCAGCGCCGTGCGGCGTCCCTCGCTCATGGTGCATCCTCCGTCTCGGTGGCCGACGGCAACTCGCGCCGCTCGATGGCGCCGTGTTCCGCGAGCAAGGCGGCGATCGCGTCGGCCGGCAGGCGGGCGTCGCGCTCCTCCACCACCAGCGCGTAGCGGTCGTCGCTGACACGCTCGCAGGGAGCGACCGACGCGGCGCCGGGCAGGAGCCGCGAGCGGACCAGCAGCAGCAGCGCGGTCAGCAGGCCGGCGCAGAGCACCATCAGCTCAAACGCGACGGGGACGAAGGCGGGCCACGAATGGAACGGCTTCCCGCCCACGTCGATCGGCCAATCCTGCGCCGACGCCCAGTACTGGAAGGCGAGCGCGGCCACGAGCCCGGCGAGCCCGCCGACGAAGCAGGCGATCGGCAGGCGCGACGGGCGGAGCGCCATCGCCTCGTCGAGGCCGTGGACCGGATGGGGCGTGTAGGCGTCGCGGATCGGGATGCCGCGCGATCGGCAGGCGCGGGCGGCTGCCACCAACGCATGCGCGTCGGTGAAGATCCCGAGGTGGAGTCGCCGGCTCATCGCCCTGCTCCAGCAAGCGGGAGGGCGGCCGGGAGCGGCGCCGATGCGGCCGCCGGCGCCGTCAGGCCGTCCGACACAAGCTCGTGCCCATGGTCCTGCGAGGGGAGCACCGTCTTCACCTCGGCCATCGCGATCATCGGCAGCCAGCGGCAGAAGAGCAGGAAGAGCGTGAAGAACAGCCCGAAGCTGCCGGCCAGCGTGGCGTACTCGACCAGCGTCGGCTGGTAGCTCGTCCACGCCGAGGTCAGGAAGTCGCGCTCGAGCGAGGTGACGATGATCACGAAGCGCTCGAACCACATGCCGACGTTGATCAGCAACGTCACCACGAAGACCAGCCGCAGGTCGGTGCGGATCCGGCGGAACCAGAGCAGCTGGGGCGTGATCACGTTGCACGCGACCATCACCCAGTAGCACCATCCGGACGGTCCGAACGCGCGATTGAGGAAGGTGAAGCGCTCGTACGGGTTGCCCGAGTACCACGCGGTGAAGAGCTCGGTGAGGTAGGCGAGTCCGACGATGCTGCCGGTGAAGACGAGCACCTTGCACATCGCCTCGACGTGGCGCGGCGTGATGTACGCCTCGAACCGCATGACGCGCCGCGCGATCAGCATCAGGGTCAGCACCATCGCGAAGCCGGAGAAGACCGCGCCGATGACGAAGTAGGGCGGGAAGATGGTGGCGTGCCAGCCGGGGATCACCGAGGTGGCGAAGTCGGTGCTGACCACGCTGTGGACGCTCACCACCAGCGGAGTCGCCAGCGCGGCGAGCAGCGTGCAAGCGGTCTCGTAGCGCGACCAGGTGCGTGCCGAGCCGCTGAAGCCGAGCGCGAACCAGCCGTAGAGGCGCCGCTTCAGGCCGCTGGCGCGGTCGCGCAACGTCGCGAGATCGGGGATGAGGCCGATGTACCAGAAGACCAGCGAGATGGTGAAGTAGGTGCCGATCGCGAAGACGTCCCACAGGAGCGGAGAGCGGAAGTTCACCCACAGCGGGCCGCGCTCGTTGGGATACGGGAACACCCAGAACGCGAGCCACGGCCGGCCCATGTGGATCACGGGGAAGATGCCGGCGCAGCAGACGGCGAAGATCGTCATCGCCTCCGCCGAGCGGTTGATCGACGTGCGCCACTTCTGGCGGAAGAGCAGCAGCACCGCGCTGATCAGCGTGCCGGCGTGGCCGATGCCCACCCAGAAGACGAAGTTGGTGATGTCGAACGCCCAGCCGACCGTCCGGTCGAGCCCCCAGGTGCCGATGCCGACGGCGATCTGGTAGCCGACCGCGACCACGCCGAGCAGCAGCAGCGCGACCGCCGCGGCGAAGGCGCGGCGCCAGCGGCCGGTCGGGCCGCGCTCGATCGGACCGCACACGTCGGCGGTGACGTCGGCGACCCGCTTGCCGCCGAGGATCAACGGAGCCTCATGCATCGCGGACCTCCCCGGGATCGCGCACGTCCGCGAGGTAGCGGACGGCTGGGCGGACGTTCAGCTCCTCGAGCACGGAGTAGGCGCGGCCGTGCCCAGCGAGTCGTGAGACGCGGCTATCGGGATCGCGCAGGTCGCCGAAGACGATCGCCTGCGCGGGGCAGCTCTGCTGGCAGGCGGGCTGCACGTCGCCGTCGGCGAGCGGCCGGCCATCTGCGCGCGCGTCGAGCTTCGCCGCGAGGATCCGCTGCACGCAGAAGCTGCACTTCTCCATGACGCCGCGGCTGCGCACCGTCACGTCGGGATTGAGCGCCAGGTTGGCGTGCGCAGCGTCGCGCGGATAGTCGAACCAGTTGAAGCGGCGCACCTTGTACGGGCAGTTGTTGGCGCAGTAGCGCGTGCCGACGCAGCGGTTGTAGACCTGCTGGTTCAGGCCGTCGCTCGAGTGGACGGTGGCCAGGACGGGACAGACCGTCTCGCACGGCGCGTGGCCGCACTGCTGGCACATCATCGGCTGGTGATGCGCGGTGGGCGCCTCGGGATCGCCCTGCCAGTAGCGATCGATCCGGATCCAGCTCATCTCGCGGTGGCGGCGGACCTCGTCGCGCCCCACGACCGGGACGTTGTTCTCCGCCTGGCAACCGACCACGCACGCCGAGCACCCCGTGCATGCCGCGAGGTCGATCGCCATCCCCCACCGCGGCCCCTCGCCGGAGTGGTCGTCCGACCAGAGTTCGGCGTCGGCAGCGCTCTCCTGGGCGCCGTCGTGCCCGGCGTCGCTCGAGCCGGCGTGCGCGACGCGCGCGTGCCCGCCGCGCTCGACCAAGGCGACCAGCGAGACCGACTGCACCGCGTCGCGCGTGGCACCGCCCTCCGGCGCAAGGTGCTCCGGCACGCTCAGCGAATGGTGATCCTGCGTGCACGCGAGTTCGTGGCGGCGCCCCGTGCGCGTCACCTTCACCGAGCGGATGTCGCCGCGGAGGCAGCCGTCGACGTCCGCGAGCAACGACTCCACAGCCACGCCGACGCGTCCATTCGCCCCCGTGGTCGGCCGCCCCTCGAGCCACTTCGGCCCCGCCCGCGCGAATCGCTCCGTCCCGCGCCGTCCGTAGCCGAGCGCCACCGCGACCACCGCGCCGTGCTGCCCCGGCTGCACGAGCGCGGGCAGCTCGACCGCGGCCCCGCTCGGCTCCGCTTCGATCCGCACCACGTCACCGGTCGCGATGCCAAGGCGCGCCGCCGTCGAAGGGGCGAGCGCCGCGTAGTTGTCCCACACCACCTTGCTGACCGGATCGGGCAGCTCTTGCAGCCACGGGTTCTGCGCGTGGCGCGGCAGCGGGAACGCCACCTTCCGATGCAGCAGCAGGCCGAGCCTCCCATCGGCCGGAGGCGGCGCGACGACGACCGCCGCCGCCGCTCGATCGAACCGTGCGACCGGCGCCGCACCGGCGCGCGGCAGCTCGACGAAGCCGGCGGCGAGCGCCTGCTCGAAGGTCGCAGCGCTGGCGGCAGCGCCGCGCTCGGCCACCAGCGCGGAGTAGCTCGCCGCGACCAGCTCGCGGTCGTCGCGCGCATCCCCCGACCAGCTCGCGAGCGTGCGGCGCAGCGAGCGTGCCGCGAGGAGCGGCGGATCGATCGGCTGGCGGAAGCTGACCACGCCGGACACCGCTTCGATGTCGTCCCACGCTTCGAGTGCATGCGGGAGCGGCAGCGCGAAGCGCGCGAGCGCGGTGGTGGCGTCGACGTGGGTCGAGCAGGCGATCAGCAGCGGCACGCGCTTCAGCGATTCGGCCAACGCTTCGCCGTCGGGCAGGTCGGCCACCGGATCGCAGCCGGCGACCAGCAGCAGGTCGACGGCGCCCTCGGCCAGCTCCTGGCGCAGCCGCGCGAGCGCCGCGTCGTCGCCGTTGCGCTGACGCGACGGCGAGTGCAGGTCGAGCGTCGTGCCGTACGCGCCGAGCAGCTCGTTCGCGGAGTTGACCAACTTCTGCGTGGCGAGGTCGTTGCAGCCGCACAGCACCACCGCCGCACCGCGCGCCTCCCACAGCTCACCGGCGAGGCGCTCGACTTCAGCGAGGAGTTCGGCCGCGAGCGGGCGTTCGACCGGCTCGGCGGCGGGCGGCAGCGCGGCCGGAGGCGGCACGCCAGCGCGCGCCGCGAGCGACGTCGCCAGGGCGCTCGCCACGGCGCCGATCTCCCACGGAGCGAGCTTCACCCGGCGATCGGCCCGGCTCCCGGTCAGCGTCATGCGCGACTCGAGCTGCACGTGACGGGCGAAGCGCTCGCGCGCCGCCGGATCGCGCGCGGCGCGTCGCCCCGCGGTGTGCTCCACCGGCGACACGCCGGCGCCGAGGAAGTCGTCGTCGATCGCGACGATGCTCCGCGCCCCATCGAGGCGCAGCCGCGGCAGCGCGCGGAGGCCGTGGGTCGCCGCATGCGCCGCGAGCGCCGCCGAGCGGGAGTCGGCATCCCACTCCACGTGGCGGCCATCCTTGAATCCGGCGAGGAAACGGGCGATCGCGGCGCGCGCGCTCGGCGAGGTCTCCGTGGCGGTGAGGACGCGCACGCGCCCCGCGCCGGCACGCAGCGCCGCGAGCTCGCCGCTGATCGCCGCGTCGACCGTCGCGAGGTCGGTCGCGCGACCGCTCTCGAGCGGCGTCGCGAGCCGCTCGCGATCGTGCAGGGAGAGCAGCTCCGCCTGCCCGGCGGCGCACAGCCCGCCGCGGCCGATCGGATGGCCGGGATGGCCTTCGAGCTTCTGCGGCCGGCCGTCGCGGCAGCGAGCGAGGACGCCGCAGCCGGCGCTGCAGCCGCCGCAGGTCGTGGCGATCCAGTACGACTTGCCGGGCACGATCGACTCGGGACGGATCAGCAGCGGGATCGCCTTCTCGATCGGCGCCCGGCTGCAGGCGGCGGTGGCCGCGAGCGCACCGAAGCCGGCGAGCTTGAGGAAGCTGCGTCGCGACGTCGCCGCCAGCGCATCAGGGAACCCGAGCCACTCGTCGCGGATCGCCTCGTTGGGGTCGTGCATCGGCAGCGTCCCCGCGAACTCCGCGGGACTGCGCCAAGGTCGATCGTGTCGAGCGCCGGTCATGGGCCTCGCTCCAACGGATTCAGAAATGGCAGGTGGCGCAGTCGATCGAGACCGTCGCCGGGTGGCCGGCCGGCAGGCCCGTCGCGGGTTCGGGCGCCGCCGCGAACGGCAGCACCGTCGGGACGCGACTGCGATGGCAGTCGATGCACCAACCCATCGAAAGGTGGTGCTGCTGGCGGACGCGATCCATGGCCTGGACGGGACCGTGACAGCTCTCGCAGGCGACGCCGCCGAGCACGTGCGGCCGGTGGTCGAAGTAGACGAAGTCGGGCAGCTGGTGGATCCGCACCCACTCGATGGGCTGCGGCGCGAGGGCCGGATCGCGCTGGCGCTCGTCGTCGAGGCCGAGCGCGCGATAGAGCTTGCGCAGTTCCGGCGCGACGACCGTGCGCGGCTCGCGTCCGTCACGCGTGGCGGCCGCCTGCTCGGCGACGACGAGGTCGCGCCGCGCCGTCACGGTCGCGTGGCAGTTCATGCAGACGCTCGCCTCGGGGATGCCGGCGTGGCGGCTCTGCTCCGCGCCCGCATGGCAGTAGCGGCAGTCGATCCCCATCTCGCCGGCGTGCAGCCGATGGGAGAAGGCGATCGGCTGCGTCGGCGAGAAGCCGCTGTGGTCGCCGGGCAGGCGAAGCTCGCCGCCTGCGAGCAACGCGCCACCGCCGAGCAGCGCGGCGAGCACGGCGAGCAGGCGGAGGTTGCGCGCGAGCATGGCGATGACTCCGTCAGGCGCCATCGACGCGCCGGATGCGCGACCGATCCCAGTTCCAGACCACCACCTGAGTGCGGCGCCAGAGGTATTGGTTGGGCATGACCAGCACGTGGACGAGGCGGGTGAACGGGAAGAAGCCGATCAGCAGGAACGCGTTGACGAAGTGGAACTTGACGATCCAGGGCAGCGGGGCGATGTAGCTCACGTCGGGCGCCATCCTTGCGAGCGACCAGAGCCACGGCGTCGCCGAGGTGGCGAACCACGCGGAACCCCAGCCGTGCAGCGTCGCGATGCCGATGCCGGAGGCGACCTGCAGCAGCAGCAGCGCGTAGACGACCCAGTCGCCCGCCGAAGTCACCCGGCGCGCCAGCGGATGGATCGCCCGGCGCAAGGCGATGTTGACCAGCCCCACCAGCGTCAGCACCGCGAACGCGAGCACGATCAGCTCGCCGGCCCACAGCCGGACCGGATCGGAGTTCCACCACAGCACCCAGTCGGGCGCCACCAGCGCCAGGAAGTGGACGGCCAGCACCACCAGCAACCCGTAGTGGAACGGCACGGAGCCGAAGAAGTGCTGCCGGTTCTCGAGGAACTGCGAGGAGAGGCTCGAGTAGGTGAACTTCCGCTGCCGGTAGCGCTGGATCGTGACGACCAGGAAGATCACGGTCGCGACGTAGGGCAGCACGCCGAAGAGCACGAAGTCGTTCATCCGCAGCCTCCCTCGAAGCTCTGGGGTTGCACGGCGCGCGGCGCGCGTGCCGCGACGGCGACTCCGGTCGGATCGACCGCGCGCAACGCCGCGCGCAGCAACGGCGCGTAGGGGCTCGCGCGCCGCTCGAGGCCCGCGACGATCGCGGCGATCGCGGGCGCCAGCGCGAACCGTTCGAGGCGCGACGCCTCCTTCGCCTCGGCGGCCGCCAGCCAGCGCAGCACGTGGCTCAGGTGATCGGGCAGCTCGCCCCCCTCCTCGATGCCGCATTGGCGCAACCGGCCGCGCATCTCGACCAGGAAGACGCCGCGCTGGTACGCCTCGCCGTAGAGGTGCCAGCCGACCTCGAGCGCGCAGTCGTCGCTCGAGTCGAACGTCGCGGCATAGAGCTCCTCGAGCTCGACCGCGGGCCGCGGCTCCGCCCAATCGAGGAATGCGGTCAGCTCGCCGCGCGCCGATTCGGGCCACGACCCGGCGTAGCGGCGCGCCTCCTCCAGCACGTGCGGCCACGTCGGACCGGGGTAGTCGACGAGGTCGGCCAGCCGGGCGAGCGAGAAGCCGTCGAGCGTCGCCATGTCACAGCCTCTTCGCTTGCGGCGACGTCCGGAACCCGAAGCCCGCCGACTGCTTCCACTCCTGCGGATCCTCCACCATCTCGATGGCCATCTCGCGCTGGAACGGCGGGATCACGAAGCGCTCGTCCTCGGTGGCGAGCGCCGTCAGCCGGTAGATCTCGTCGGCCTCCTCGCGGGTGCAATCGGCCTCGGCCAGCGCGCGATCGGCGGTCTCCTTCGAGATGTCGCCGACGGTCGCCTGCCGCCGCGAGATGCGCACCGCCATCTGCTTCTTCAGCGCATAGCGGAGCTTGCCCTCGTTGCCCGCCGAGAAGAGGTTGGCGAGGTAGGCCATCGGCGCGCGCGCCTGGTCGATCTCGGCGAACAAGCCCGCGGTCTGGTTGTCGAGCCGTCCATCGACCTTCGTCGACATCACCGGCAGCAACGGCGGGACGTAGAAGAGCATCGGGAAGGTGCGGAACTCCACGTGCGGCGGCAAGGCGATCTTCCACACCTTGACGAACTTGTAGACCGGCGAACGTTGCGCCGACTCGATCACCGCCTCGTGGATCCCGTTCTTGCGCGCCGCCGCGATCACCGCCGGATCGTGCGGATCGAGGATCATCTCGCGCTGCGCCTCGACCAGCTCGGAGTCGGGCCGCTTGGCGATCTCGGTGAGCAGGTCGGCGTCGTAGAGCACGTTGCCGAGGTAGCGGATGCGCCCGACGCAGGAGTGGAAGCAGGCGGGCGCCTGGCCGCTCTCGAGCCGCGGGAAGCAGAGGATGCACTTCTCCGACTTGCCGGTGACCCAGTTGAAGTAGGTCTTCTTGTACGGGCAGGCCGACACGCAGGCGCGCCAACCGCGGCAGCGTTCCTGGTTCAGCAGGACGATCCCGTCCTCGCCGCGCTTGTAGAGCGCGCCCGACGGGCAGGCGGCGACGCAGGTCGGGTTCAGGCAGTGGTTGCAGATGCGCGGCAAGTAGAAGAAGACCAGCCGCTCGATGGCCGTCATCTGCATCTGCTGCTCGGGGCTCAGCTTCTTCGCGTTCGGGTCGTTCGCCGCGTAGATCTTCGAGCCGCCGAGGTCGTCGTCCCAGTTCGGGCCGGCCTTCACGTCGATCGGCTGGCCGGTGATCTTCGACACCGGGATCGCGGTCGGCTGGTCATCGCCCTCGGGCGCGTTGAACAGGTCGGAGTACTTGTAGGTCCACGGCTCGTAGTAGTCGTCGAGGCTCGGCAAGTTCGGGTTGTGGAAGATGTTCGGGACGATGCGCCCCTTGCCGGTCGACTTGATCTTGAGCGTCTCGCCGTCGCTCTCCCAGCCGCCCTTGTACTTCGACTGGTCCTCCCACTGGGTCGGGAAGCCGGTGCCGGGCTTCGTCTCGACGTTGTTCCACCACATGTACTCGGTGCCTTCGCGGTCGGTCCAGATGTTCTTGCAGGCGATGCTGCACGTGTGGCATCCGATGCACTTGTCGAGGTGGAAGAGCATCGAGATCTGGGAGCGGACGTCCATGGCGATCCTCCGGCGGGCGGGCGGTTCGGGCAGCGACGACGGCGCAGGCGCGAGCGGCGTCACCAGCGCAACGCGGGGAGCTTGCGGACCAGCACGTGGGTGTCGCGGTTGCAGCCGATCGGCCCCCAGTAGTTGAAGTGGTAGGTGAACTGGCCGTAGCCGCCGATCAGCAGGTTCGGCTTGAGCCGCGTGCGCGTGAGGCTGTTGTGCCCGCCGGCGCGCCGGTCCTTGCGCAGCGGCGAGCGCGGCACGCCGCAGGTGCGCTCCGGCGAGTGGTACTGGATGCAGATCCCGGCGGGGATGCGCGCGCTGACGACGCAGCGGGTCACGACGACCCCGTGGTCGTTGTGCACCTCGACCCAGTCGTTGTCCTTCAGGGCGAGCCGCTCGGCGTCGTCTTCGGCGAGCCAGAGCGGCTCGCAGCCGCGCGACAGCGTCGTCATGCGCTCGGTCTCGCCGTACGTCGAGTGGATGTGCCACTTGCCGTGCGGCGTGAGGTAGTTGAGCGCGAGGCTCGCGCCGTCGTCCTTGCTGAACTTGAGGTCGGCGTACTGCGTCGGCAGCGGCTTCTGCTTGTAGGTCGGCAGGTGCTCGCCGACCTCGAGGTAGGCGACGTGGTCGAGGTAGAGATGCTGGCGCCCGGTCAGGGTGCGCCATGGCACCATCCGTTCGCGGTTGTAGGTGAACGGCGCGTAGGGCCGTCCGTTCGCGGTGAGGCCCGACCACATCGGGCTGTTGATGAGGCGGCGCGGCTGCGCCTGCAGGTCCTTGTAGGTGAGGCGCGTGCCGCGCATGCCGTCGGCGAGGTCGGCGAGCGGCAGCCCGACCTTCTCTTCCATCTCCTTGTAGGAGCGCCAAGCGAGCTCGCCGTTGGTCACGGTCGCGAGGTTCAGCACGGCGTCGGCCGCCTGCACCGCATCGGCGATCGAGGGGCACGCCTTGCCCTCGACGTGGTTCACCGGCCCGTTGGCCACCATCGCGTCGTAGAAGTCGTCGACCTTGTAGCTGGTGCCGTGCGCGCCGAGGCCGTTCTCCCGCACCTTCGGTCCGAGCGAGATGAAGCGCTGGTAGAGGTTCTTCCAGTCGCGTTCCACCACCTTCAAGGTCGGCATCGTCTTGCCGGGCACCGCCTCGCACTCGCCGGTGATCCAGTCCTTCGGCTCGCGCTGCGACACCTCGGCCGCGCTGTCGTGGGCCAGCGGCATCGCCACCAGGTCCTTGACCGGCAGCGGGAAGTGCTTGGCCGCGAGCTCGCTGAAGCGCTTCGCCACCGCCTTGAAGATGTCCCAGTCGCTCTTGCTCTCCCAGCAGGGCGGGACCGCCGCCGACAGCGGATGGATGAAGCTGTGCATGTCGGTCGAGTTGAGGTCCGCCTTCTCGTACCAGGTGGCGGCCGGCAGGATCACGTCGGAGTAGAGGGCGGAGGTGTCCATCCGGAAGTTGAGGTCGACGACCAGGTCGACCTTCCCTTCCGGCGCCTTGTCGCGCCACTTGACGTCCTTCACGACGTCCTCTGCGAGGTCCTCGGCGACGTCGTTGTGGTGCGTGCCGAGGTAGTGCTTGAGGAAGTACTCATGCCCCTTCGCCGATGACATCAACGCATTGCCGCGCCAGATGAACCAGAGCCGCGGCCATGCCTCGGGCGCGTCGGGGTCCTCGATGGCGAACTTGAGCGCGCCGCTCTTCAGCTGGCGCACCGCATGGGCGACGACGCCGGCCTCGTCCGTCGCGCCGGCCGCCTCGGCCTCCTTCACCACGTCGAGCGGATTGGCGAGGAACTGCGGGTAGAAGGGCAGCCAGCCGTTGCGCACCGCGCGCACGTTCTGGTCGATCGAGTGGCCGGTCACGAACTTCCCGCCCTCGCTCGACGGCGGCACGGCGTAGTACTCGCGGAAGCTCTTCTCGTAGCGCCACTGGTCGCTGTGCACGTAGTGCCAGCTGGTCGTGTTCTGCAGGCGCGAGGGCGGGATCCAGTCCTTGCCGAACGCGATCGCCGACCACGGCTCCATCGGCGCCAGCTTCTCCTGGCCGACGTAGTGGGCCAGCCCCCCGCCATTCACGCCGACGCAGCCGCAGAAGAGCAGGGCGTGGATCGCCGCGCGGTACATCAGGTTCGCGTGGTACCAGTGGTTGATGCCGGCGCCGATGATGACCGTGCAGCGGCCGCCGGTCTTCTCCGCCGTGGTGCCCCACTCGCGCGCGAAGCGCAGCAGCGTCTTGCGATCGATGCCGGTGTACTTCTCCGACCAGGCCGGCGTGTAGGGCAAGTCGGCGTCGTCGTAGCTCGCCGGATAGGCGCCGGGCAGGCCGCGCGGCACTCCGTACTGGGCCATCAGCAGGTCGTAGACGGTGGCGACCTTCACCGCGCCGTCGACGGTCTCGATCACCTTGTAGGGCACGCCGCGCTCGAGCGTGCGGCTGGCGCCGAAGTCGTCGAAGCCGACCTGCGCGATGCCGTCATTGTCCGCGACGAGGTCGAGCGCCGCCTCGATCTCCGCGCCGTCCTTGCCGTCGCGGGCGAGCAGGTTCCACTTGCCCTTCTGCTTGCCCCAGCGATGGCCGACGCTGCCCTGCGGCATCCGCGGCGCCCCGCTCCGGCGATCCCACTGGATGAACTTCCACTCGCCGAGCTCCTCGTCGGCGTAGCGAGCGAGGCGGCTCGCGGTCAGCATGCGGCCGGGCCGGATCCCGTCCTTCGATTCGACCAGCTCGACGAGGTAGGGCGAGTCGGTGTAGATGCGTGCGTAATCGAGGAACGCCGCCGTGCGCCGCTCGACGTGGAACTCCTTCAGCAGGACGTGGTTGACCGCCATCCACCACGCGCCGTCCTGCCCGGCGTTGACCGCGATCCACTCGTCGGCGAACTTCGACACCTGCGAGAAGTCGGGCGAGAAGACCACCATCTTGCTGCCGTTGGTGCGCGCCTCGGCAGCGAAGTGCACGTCCGGCGTGCGCGTCATGTTCAGGTTCGAGCCGCAGACCGCGATCATCTTGGCGTGGAACCAGTCGGCCGATTCGTTGACGTCGGTCTGCTCGCCCCACGTCTCGGGCGATGCCGTCGGCAGGTCGCAGTACCAGTCGTAGAAGGAGAGGCTCACGCCCCCCATCAGCTGCAGCATCCGTGCGCCCGCGGCATACGACAGCATCGACATCGCCGGGATCGGCGAGAAGCCGGCGATCCGGTCGGGGCCGTGCTTGCGGATGGTGTGCACCGCGGAAGCGGAGACGATGTCGAGCGCCGTCTCCCAGCTCGCGCGCCGCAGGCCGCCCTTGCCGCGCGCGCGCTGCCAGCGCGCGCGCTTGACCGGATCCTCGACCAGGCTGCGCCACGCCTCGACCGGATCGTCATGTTGGGCGCGCGCCTCGCGCCACAGGTCGAGCAAGGCGCCGCGCACGTAGGGGTGCTTCACGCGCAGCGGCGAGTACAGGTACCACGAGTAGGAGATGCCGCGCTGGCAGCCGCGCGGCTCGTACGGCGGGATCCCGGGCTCGAGCTTCGGGTAGTCGAGTCCCTGCATCTCCCAGGTGACGATCCCGTCCTTCACGTGGATCTGCCAGCTGCAGGAGCCGGTGCAGTTCACGCCATGCGTGCTGCGCACCACGCGGTCGTGCTGCCAGCGGTTGCGATAGAACTCCTCCCACTGCCGCGCCGCCGGGTCGACCTTGTCCTCGATGAACGGATTCTTGCCGTGGTTGTTCACGTGGAACGCTCCACCAGCGACTTGCGTACGTCGCGGAACCGGCGCCGCCAGAGGAAGTCGAACAGCACGAGGATCAGCGCTGCGCCGCCGATCCCGGCGAGCGTGAAGCCCAGCATCGGCGGCGACCGCGCCTCGTCGCCGCGCTCCGCGACGACCTGCAGCCACGCGACGAGCGCGAGCACCTCGTCGGGATCGAGCGGCTTCGACCGGTAGATCGGCGCCATGGTCGGCGAGGGCGGTGCCGAGAGCCACGCCGACAGCGCCTTCCTCCCCTCGAGGCGCGAGTAGGCATCGGTCAGGTCGGGCCCGAGCAGGCCGCCGCCGAGCCCGCCGATCGCGGCGTTCGAGTGGCAGCTGATGCAGGCCGGCCCGCCGGCGGCGAAGCGGCGCGTGCCGCGGAACAGCTCGGCGCCGAGCGCGGCATCGGCAGGCGTGAGCGGCCGATCGCTGACCAGCGCGCCGGCGAACTGCGAGCGCTCGAGCTTCGACTCGGCATCGACCAGGTCGATCAGCTTGCCAGCGCGGTCGCGAGTCAGGCCGGGGACGCTCGGCATCACCACGCCGCGCGCCTCCTTCAGGAGGCCCTGCGCGTAGGAGTCGCCCGAGTCGATCAGCGCCTTCGGGTCGAGGACGAACCGCACCAGCCAGTCGCGATCGCGGCGCTGCAGCGCGCCCTTCAAGTCGGGGCCGGCCAATCGCCCGCCGCCGATCGTGTGGCAGCTGGCGCAGTTCTGCTTGAAGTACTGGATCGTCTCCTCGGAGGGCGCCTGCGCTTCGGCGCCGCCCGTCGCCAGGACGAACGCCGCCAGCCAGTGCGTCGCGCGCCAGGATGAGCGTCGCTTGCGGTCCACCTCGGTCTCCTTCCGGCACTCGGCGGCGCGGCACTGCACCGCCTCGCCCGCTCGTTCCACTTGGCAATCGCGATGCCGCCCGCGGCGTCGGGCAGGGCAGGCTCCGCTGCAACGTCCGATATGCAGCATCGAGGTCGCGGCGCGGTGCGCGCGGCGGGCGGGTGCATCCGCGACGATGCACCGCTCGCGCGCGCCTTCCCGCTGCTGCACGGAGGGCGCCGGCGATCGCGCCGCCGCCGCCGCGTCGATCAGCACGGCACCTCGGCGCCACGCCGCGCGTAGCACCACCAGTTGATGGCCGTCCCGATCGCGCAGTAGGCCATCCAGCCGAGGAAGAACGCCGCCGGGGTGCCGGTCGCGGTGATCGAGGTCCCGACCAGGGTCGAGACCAGGAACGGCCCGTAGGCGGCGATCGCGCCGGTGAAACCGAGCACGCCAGCGCCCTGCCGCGCGTTGTGCTTGAAGATCAGCGGGTACTGCCGGAAGGTCGCCGCGTTGCCGATGCCGGCGAAGAAGAACAGCGCCAGCATCAGCCCCACGAAGAGCGGGAAGCTGTCGAGCGACGTCGGCGCCAGCACGCCGGAGAAGACCAGCCCGCCGCCGATCGCGATCATCGCCACGCCGCAGAGCTGGGTGAGGATCGCGCCTCCGACCTTGTCGGCGACGAACCCGAACAGCACGCGGCTGGCCGAGCCGATCAGCGGGCCGTAGAAGGCCCACGCCAGCGGATCGGGGGCGCCCGGGAACTTGCCGTAGACCTTCATGATCAGCAGCGGGAACGCGGCGGCGAGGCCGGAGAACGAGCCGAACGTCATCACGTAGGTGATGGTGCAGAACCAGGTGTGCTTGCTCTTGAAGATGTCGAGCTGCTCGCGGAACGATGCGCGCACCGGCACGCGACGCAGTCCGACCAGGCAGGCGATCCCCAGCGCGACGAGCAGCGGCACGTAGACGAGGAACGCGTTCTGCAGCCACATCGGCCGCTCGGCCGCGCCCTTCACGTAGCGCAGGCTGTCGCCACCGAGCGCGCCGAAGGCGGCGAAGCCGATGATCCATGGCGTCACGAACTGCGCGACCGAGACGCCGAAGTTGCCGATGCCGGCCTGGATGCCGAGCGCCGCGCCCTGGAGGCGCTTGGGGAAGAAGAGGCTGGTGCTGGGCATGAACGACGAGAAGTCGCCGCCGCCCATCCCGGCGAGGAACGCGAGCACCATGAACCACGCGAACGAGGTGTCGAGGTGCGACACCGCCCACGCCAGCCCGAGGCACGGGAGCAGCTTCGCCAGCGTCGCCACGCCCACCACGGCGCGGGTGCCGAAGATCGGGATCAGGAAGGTGTGCACGAGGCGCAGCGTGCCCGCGGCGAGGCCCGGCATCGCGGTGAGCCAGAAGAGCTGCATCGTGTCGAACTGGAAGCCGACGTGCGGCAGGCGGACCACCACCGCCGACATGGCGAACCATGTGGCGAAGGAGAGCACCAGGCTCGCGGTGGTCAGCGTCAACGTGCGCCACGCCACGCGACTGCCGGTCGCGGCCCAGAAGGCCGGATCCTCCGGACGCCACTCGGGCAGCGCAGCGACGGGCGGAGGCGCGGAAGGACCCGGAGCGGGCGCCGTCGTCGGGCTCATGACGCCGCTCCGACGACGACGCGAGTCGCCGAGTCGGCCGACGACCCCGCGCCTGGCGAGTCGGGCGGTTCATCGGCGTGCGAGCCCTCCGGCTCGCGCAGCCATACCGCACAGGCGACCACGCTCGCCGCGGCGCCGAGCGCGAGCAGGCCGAAGAACGTCTGCGCCTCGACGAGCGTGAAGACGACGAGGTAGATCACCGCGCCGACGTTGCCGTAGGCGCCCGCCATGCCCGCGATCTGCCCGGTCATGCGGCGGTTGATCATCGGGAGGATCGCGAAGGTCGCCCCTTCGGCCCCCTGCACGAAGACCGAGCACGCCACCGTCAACGCAACCGCCAGCCACATCGGCCACGCGCCGGTGATGAACGCCATCCCGCCGAAGCCGAGCGCGATCCCGACCATGTAGGCGACCATGGTCCACTTGCGGCTGGTCACGTGGTCGGAGATCAAGCCGCCGAGCGGCCGGGCGAACAGGTTGACGAACGCGAACGACGACGCGACCAGGCCGGCCACCGTCGGCGTGACGGAGAAGGTCTTCTCGAAGAAGGCGGGCAGCATCGAGACGACGGCGAGCTCGGCGCCGAAGTTGGCGAAGTAGGTGGTGTTCAGCGCCGCCACGCTCGGGAAGTGGACGCGCAGGTCGTCCGGGACTCCGGCGGCGAGGTGCGGCCGGTTGACCTGCAGGGTCTTCAGCACGTGGCAGGCGAAGATCACCCCCAGCACGCCCCAGACGACCCACAGCATCGTCGGCGAGAGGACTCGCTCGTCGCTGCCCGCCGCGAGCGGCACCGAGGCCGCGCGCCACGCGAGCACCCCCATCGCCGCCACCAGGGGGAACGACCAGATCAGGTACTGCCCCACGTCGAAGCGGCTCGACAGCAGCATCGGCTGGGTCTTCTTGATGCCGACGAACGGCTTGCCATCGGGCATGTCGCGCACGAGGAAGAGGTAGGCGACGCCGTAGCCCATCGCCACCAGTCCGTTGACGCCGAGCGCGTAGCGCCAGCCGTCGTGGCCGCCGCCGAACAGCTCGAGCGCCACCCACGGCAAGGTCATCGCCGCCCACGCGGAGCCGAAGTTGCCCCAGCCGGCGTAGAAGCCCTCGGCGCGACCCACCGTCTTCGGCGGGAACCACTGCGCCACCATGCGGATGCCGATGACGAAGCTCGCGCCGGTGGTGCTGATCAGCAGGCGCGCGATCAGCAGCTGCATGAACGACGTGCCCATCGCGAACAGGATCACCGGGATCGCCGTGACGATCAGCAGGCCGGCGAAGCAGCGCCGCGGCCCGTAGCGATCGATCAGCGCGCCGACCAGGATGCGCGCCGGGATGGTCAGCGCGACGTTGCAGATCGCGAGCAGCTTCAAGTGCTCCGGCGTCAGCCAGCCACCCGGGCCGCCCTCCTCCTTCAACATGGTCGTCGCCAGCGGCGCCATGTTGAACCACATGTAGAACGAGATGAAGAATGCGATCCACGTGAAGTGGAGGTTGCGAATCCGTTCCTGCGCGAAGTCGACCAGCTCGGGGACGCGCCTCGCGGACGGTGTCGTGGACATGGCGGTGCGGCCCTCCCGCGACGGGTGATGAATGGACGGCTCGATGGCACGCGCCGTGCCGCTCCCGCCGCCCGAGCCGTGCAGCGGCCGTGGCTACTCGCGTAGGCAGCGCCGTCGCCTCGCGCCGGTCGGTCACCCGGCGGCGAGCCGCATACGCCGCTAGGCAGTCGCCGCGCCCGCCTTCCCGAACAGCTCTGCGCGCACATCCCCGGCGCGATCGCCTACCGTGCGAAGCGGATTCGCATGTCCCGTCCTGCAACCGTTGCGGAGATCTGCGATGAAGCTCCTCCCCGTCCTCGATGGCGTGCCGGCCGAACCGAAGGTGATGCGCCTGGCCGAGCTGCTCGCCCATCAGCCCGGCGCCGTGGTCAGCCGGCAGGTGCTCAAGCACCCAAGCGGCAGCGTCACCGTCTTCGCCTTCGCCGCCGGCGAAGGACTGTCGGAGCACACGGCTCCGTTCGACGCGCTGGTGCAGCTGCTCGAGGGGACGGCGCGAATCACCATCGGCGGAAGGCCGTACGAGCTGGCCGCCGGCGACGCCATCGTGATGCCGGCGCACCGGCCTCACGCGCTCGCGGCGCTCACGCCGTTCAAGATGGTGCTGACGATGCTGCGACCCGGAGAGCAGGCGCCGCCGGCAGCGGCAACTCCCGCTCCGCCGTGAGCGACGAAGCCCGGCTCGAGCGCGCCGGCGAGGATCAGAACCCGTCTGGCGTGATGGCAGCGAGCGAAGCGCGTCGCCACGGCCGCGCGAACCGCTACCGCATGCGAACGCCTTGAAACTCGGCGTCGACGTCGGGGGCGCGCTGTGCGAGCGACTTCCAGCGCTCGAGCGGAGTCGTCGCCTTGTCGAGCGGCACCGCGGTGAGCGCCTTGCCGCTGCGGGTGTCGCCTTCGCCGACCACCTTCGCGGTGACAGGCGGCGTGCCGATCGCGATCGCGTGCGCCTCGGCGAGCAACGCCGCTGCCGGCTCGCGCCTTCCGGCGAGCCACGCCACGTAGCTGCGCAGGTAGCGCGCCTCGACCGACTTCAGGTTGAGCATCGCGGCATCGGCGAAGGCGCGATCGGCGGCGGCGAGATCCTCGCGCAGCAGCGCCACCACGCCGAGCGCGACGACCGGCCCGCTCTCCTCGCCGTTGATCGCGTGCGCACGCTCGAACGCCTCCTCGGCGGCGGCGAGATCGTCTTGCGTCGAATCGCCGCCGGGCAACCGCACGCGGCCGATCTGCATGCAGGCGCGGCTGCTCTCGGGATTCGCCCGCAGCAATGCCTCGAACTGCGCGATCGCCTCCCGCTCGTGGCCGATTTCGAGCAGGCAGTTGCCGAGGTAGTAGAGCGAGTCCTCGTGGCCAGGCTGCAGCGCCAGCGCCTCGCGGTAGCGCTGCGCTGCTCCCATCATCTCGCCGGCGATGCGCAGCTCGCCGGCTCGATCGAGGAGCGCGAAGAAGCGCTTCTGCGCCGCGGCGTCGGGCTTGCGCGCCACCACCGTCGACGCCCTGCAAGCGCCCTTCTCCAGCGATTCGGAGCGCGGTGCGCTGCCCTTCACCCAAGTCACCAGCGAGCGGGCAGGGAACGGGCCGGCCTGCTCGCGCGTGCCGTCGGGCCAAGCCACCTCGATGCGGTCGATGGTGGTCGCCACTCCGACCCCGAACGCGAGCTCGCCCGCCGCGTGCTGCGACAAGTAGGAACCGTCGGTGCCCTGTTCGCCGACCTGCACGCGACCGCCGGCGTGGATCCGCACATCGGCTCCGAGCGCGAGAGTGTTGCCTGCCGATTGTCGCAACCGCAGCAGCAGCGAGCCGCCGGCGTCGCCGCCATCGTTGCGCAGCAACGCAGGCGCCTCGCCGTGACGGACCACGATCAGGTCGGCGTCGCCATCCATCTCGAGATCGAGGAGCGCGCCGCCGCGACCGACGTGCTCGCGCCGCAAGAACTCGCTGGCGACTGCCCCGAACTCGAAGTAGCCGCGCCGCTCGCCGGCATTCCAGAACAGGTGGCTGCGCTCGCGGACGAGCTGCTCGGGCTTGCCGCGGACCGGGATGGTGCTGCCGTTGACCACGAACAGGTCGCGGCGACCATCGTTGTCGAAGTCGGCGAAGCCGGTCCCCCAGCCGACCTTGTCGAGCGCGATCTGGCCGAGCCCGAAGCGATCGGCCTGATCCTGGAACGACGGGAACTCGGCGGCGTCGGCCGCGGGAAGCTCCTCGGCGCGGTTGACGTAGAGCGCGTTCTCCTGCGCGATCCAGTGGGTGATGAAGAGATCGGGGTCGAGATCGCCATCGAAGTCGCCGACCGCCAGCCCCATCGCGCCGCGGTAGTCGGCCACCAGAGCCTCGGCAGCCTTGTCCTCGAACGTGCCGTCGCGGCGATTGACGAAGAACGCGTTGTCGGAGACGTCGTTGGCGACATAGAGGTCGGGCCAGCCGTCTCCGGTCAGGTCGGCGAACGTCGCGGCGAGGCTGCGGCCGGTGGAGTTGGCGACGCCGGCGGCGGCAGCTTGCTCCTCGAAGGTGCCGTCGCCGCGGTTGCGCAGCAGCAAGTTGCGCTCGGGCCGGAAGGTCGACGGGTTGAGCGCGGCCGGGATGTCGGCCCCGTACTGCGTCGCCGGCCCGGGCGCGCCGAGTCGCGCGGGGTCGTATTGGACGTAGCCGCAGACGTAGAGGTCGACGTCGTCGTCGCGGTCGTAGTCGCCGACGGCGATCCCGGTCCAGAACCCCTCGAACGCCGCGACGCCCGACGACTCGCTCACGTCGGCGAAGCGCAGGGCGCCATCGTTGCGGAACAACCGGCAACGGCCGTAGGTGGAGACCAGGAGGTCGAGGTCGCGATCGCCGTCGATGTCGACCAGGTGCCCCGCCATCGCCAGCGCGCGCAGGCCGACGCCCGCGCGCTCGGTGACGTCCTCGAAGCGGCCGTCGCCGAGGTTGCGGTAGAGCCGGCTGGTCGCGTTGCTGGCGGGGAAGCCGGCGGCGAGGTCGCGCATCGGCCCCGACTCGTTGGCGAAGAAGAGGTCGGGGCGTCCATCGCCATCGACGTCGCCGACGGCCACACCCGAGCCCATGTCCTCGGGCAACTGCGTCGTCCGCGTGGCGGCGAAGTGGACGTGGTTCAGGCCCGCCGCCGCCGTCACGTCGACGAACTGCAACGGCGTGAGATCGTCCGGCAGGTCGCGCGCCAGCGTGTCGACCAGCCCCTCGGTGTGCTCGCCCGGCTGGTAGACGTCGACTCGGCTGCGCCAGAACATCCAGCCGGCGGCCGCTCCGGCGGTGACGAGTCCGCCCCCGAAGTAGCCGAGCGCGCGACGATGGCGGAGAAGTCGCATCGCTCACTCCCCTCCGGCCGGCCCGCTGCGCGGCGCCAACACCTTCACCTTCACTTCGCTGCGCGACAGGGTCGTGATCGGCGCCGTCAGGCCGGACTGCTCGCCGAACGCGAAGTTGAGGAGGTACTGGTCGAACTTCCGGTAGTGCAGCTGTGCCGTGATGGTGAGCTCGCCCTCGGCGTCGGCTGGCAGCGCGACCGCGACGTCCTGCGGCGCGGTCCCGTGGGCGTCGGGACTCGGAGCGGTGCCGGCGCAGGAGAGTTCGTACTGCGCGACCTCCGCCGCGCCGGGGAAGAGCGAGCGCTTGAAGCGGACGCCGACCATCTCCCACAGGTTGTGACGATCGATCAGGTTGCCGTAGCGATCGATCGGCTCGGCCTTGAACATGAAGCTGCCGGGCTCGATGAAATTGCGCTCGTCAACGGCGCCGCTGCGGAACAGCTGCTTGCCGGAAGCATCGTTCACCACCACCTCGACCCACGCCTGGATGATGTCGAGCGGGCCGGTCGGGAAGTCGTGGCCGACCTTGTTGTTGAGGATGTGGACACGCAGCGGAAGCGTCGCACCGGCAGTCACCTGCTCGGGGACCTCGATTCGCAGCGGCACCGCGTCGCCGCTGCGCCAGCGGTCGGCGATCTCGGGGATCGCGTACTCCCCCTTCAGCCACTGCTCGGTGAGCGCGACGTGGTGCTCCGCGCCCGGCAACTCGTGCAGCAGCGGGATGAACTGGTTGGCGCCGAGGAAGCGGTGGCTGCGGTGCAGGCCGTCGTCCGGCGAGCGGTTCCAGTCGGCGGAGTCGCCCGCCGCCGGGTCCCGCGAGGCGACCAGCGGCATGTGACACTCGCGGCACTCGAGGGTGGAGTCGGCATGGCCCGGCTCGTTCCAGCGGCTCGTGCGCCAGTTGTCGTACTGGTTCTGCAGCTGCACCCAGCCGACCTTGTTCACTTCCTCGTCGATGAACTGCTTGTGGCAGGCCGCGCAGAACTCCGGTGTCTTGAACATCCTGCGCGACAGCATGGAGACGTGCTGATCCGGATAGGCGCGCATGGTGAAGTCGGAGAGCCATTTGGCGAGCGCCCCGTCACGCGTTTCCCAGACGTAGCGATCGGGCTGGTGCATGACGTAGTTGGCGTTGCCCTTGACGTCGGTCTGCTCGATCGCATGGCACGAAAGGCAGGAGATGCCCTCATGGGTGCCGACCAGCCCAGACAACTGCTCGGGAGGGATGCCGATGTTCTTGGTGCCCGAGAAGAGCGAGATCGGGTCGTGGCAGCCGGCGCAGTAGCGCGTCGAGACCGGGCCGTTCTGCGCCGCCATCACGCCCTGGATCGCTTGGAAGCCCGCGTCCATCGCCGCGTAGCGGTGGGCACTCGGCTGCCACTCGGCCACGATCTCCTCGTGGCACCCGGCGGTGCCGCAAGACTCGGAACCCGTCAACGTGCGATCATCGAAGGCGCCACCGGAGGAGGTGCGCGCGAGGCTCGGCGCGAATGGGCCGGTGCCGTACGGGTCCTTCTCGTAGTCGGCCGGGAACTCGTTGCGGAACTCGATCCTCGGCACGGCGAAGACCAGCACGCCGGCGATCGCCATGAACGCGGTCGCGCCGGCGAAACTGCGCCGCCCCCACACCGCCGCGGCGACCCGAACCTGCTCGAGCACGGCATCGCCACGGCGGCGCGCGTGCAGCCACACCGTCACCAAGTGCGGCGCGAGGAACGCGACCAGTCCGAAGGTCGACACCACGTGGACCATGCGCCAGGCGTAGTCGATGCGGCGCCCGAAGGACGAGTCCCAGGTCAGGACGAAACCGGAGATGCAGGCGATCAGGGCTGCCACCCCTGCGGCATACCCGGTGAGCTTGGTGGCAGTGAACGGGAACGTCCAGTAGGCGGCGACGTGGCGCACCATCTCGATCACGAACGGCACGAACAGGACCACACCGATCACGGTGTGGACGAGCACCGAATGCTCGCTGTAGGCGTTGAACGGGAGCAGGTAGATCGCGAGCCCCGACAGCACGAGGAACCCGAGCCACGCTGCCGACCAGCGCGCGCCGCGTCGCGCGAACCCTTCCGTGCGAACCTCAAGCCAGCGTTGCCGCGCGTCGAGCTGCTCGTCCACGGTGGTCTCCTTGGACGAGATCGCTGGCACCTGCCATGCCCTGATGGCAGGAGCGACAAGATTTCGGCGAAGCGCGATCGGCGCAAGCAAGGCTCAGCACAATCGCGCAGGCTTCAGCACATCATGGTGAGGAGCGCGCGGCGCGCTGCGAAGCCCTCGCCAGCGGCCGATTGCGATGCTTGCGCGGCGGAGCGAAGCAGCCCATCGCGATGGGACTCGAAGTCCCAAGACACGGCGTTCGCGGGGCGGACGCTCGGCGCGTGGGGCGAACGCCGCTAGGCCGGCTCAGCGCCTGGTTTCGCGGGCAGGAACTCGGCGCGCTCGATCGCCAGCGACCTCATGATCCGCTGCAGCGCCGCGCGGGTCATGCCGCAGCGCTCGGCGGCGACCGAGACGTTGCCGCCGGTCCGCTCGAGCGCTCGCTGCACGAACTCGCGCTGGAAGCGCTCGATCACCTCGCGCTTCGACGACTCGTAGTCGGCATCCGCTATTGACGGCATCCGGCCGCGCGCCGAACCGCTCCCGGCCCCGAGGCCGAGCCCGAGGTGGTGCGGCTCGATCGTCTCGCCGGCGCAGACGATCACCGCGCGCTGCACGGCATTCAGGAGCTCGCGCACGTTGCCCGGCCAGCGATGCGCGCGCAGCGCAGCCGTCGCCTCATCGCTGAACCGCGGCGCGACGGCGCCACGGCGCAGGCACGCGACCGCCGCCTCGACCAGGAACCGGCGCGCGAGCGGCAGCACGTCTTCCGCGCGCTCGCGCAGCGGCGGCACCGGGATCGAGACGACCCGCAGCCGGTAGTAGAGATCCTCGCGGAAGGTCCCTTCGCGGATCATCGCGGCGAGGTCGCGATTGGTCGCCGCCAGCAGGCGGAATTCGACCGCGATGTCGGCGGTCGCGCCGAGCGGCCGCACCACTTTCTCCTGCAGCACGCGCAGCAGCTTGCCCTGGAAGGCGAGCGACATCGACGCGACTTCGTCGAGGAAGACGGTGCCGCCGCCGGCCGTGACGAACAGCCCGTCCTTGTCGCGATCGGCGCCGGTGAAGGCGCCGCGCCGGTAGCCGAACAGCTCCGCCTCGAGGAGCGTGTCAGGCAGGGCCGCGGCGTTGACGGCATGGAACCCCTTGCCTGCCACGAGGCTCTGCGCGTGGATCCGCCGCGCGACGAGCTCCTTGCCGACCCCGCTCTCGCCCTCGATCAGCACGGAGACCGGACTCGGCGCGACGCGCTCGATCAGATCGAGGGTCGCGCGCATGCGCGGATCGGCGCCGGTGAGCTCGCGCTCACCTTCGGCGGGCGCGCGCGCGGCAAGGCGGTGGCGCCCGAGCCGGACGACGACGTCGAGGATCTCATGGTTGTCGCACGGCTTGGTGAGGAAGGTCGCCGCCCCGGCCTGCATGCAGGTGACCGCCGACTGGATCGTCCCGTATCCCGTCAGCACGATGACGGCCGCCTCGGGCCAGCGCGCCTTGAGCCGCGGCAGCAGCTCGACGCCCCCCATCCGCGGCATGGTCAGATCGGTCAGCACCACGTCGGCCGGCCGCTCCGCCATCCGGCGCAGCGCCACCTCGCCGTCGTCCGCCTCGGCGATCTGCGCGCCGGTCGGTTCGAGCAGGCGGCGCAGCGCGAGGCGCAGATCCGCTTCGTCGTCGACGATCAGCACGGAGAGGCCGGCGAGGTCGCGGGCGACGGTCATGTCGGCGCTCCGGCACGGAAGGCGTCGGCGCGACGCGGACCGAAGGAGACCTGGAAGACGGTGCGGCCGGGCCGGCTCGACTCGAGTTCGACGCGGCCGCCGTGCAGTTCGGCGATCCGTCGCGCCGTCGCCAGGCCGAGCCCGGTGCCGGCGCCGCGGCGCTTGGTGGTGAAGAACGGCTGGAACAGGCGCGGACGCACCGGATCGGGGATGCCAGGGCCGTCGTCGATCACCGCGACCCGCGCCTGCCCGTCGACGACCGCCACCTCGAGCGCGACGCGGCCCGAGCCGCCGGCGCCGCCGATCGCCTGCACGGCGTTCAGCGCGAGGTTCACGAAGAGCTGCCGCAGCTGCACCTCGTCGCCGACCAGCGTCGGCTGCTCCGGAGCCAGGCGATGGACCACCTCGACGCGGCTGCGCTTGGCGAGCGGCTCGACGAAGCGCGCCGCCCCTTCGACCGCATCGTTGAGCGCGACCTCGGCCACCTCCGCTTGCGCGCCGGTCGTGTAGTCGAGCAGCTCGCGGATCGCCTGCCGGCACGAAGTCGTCGAGCGGCCGATCGCGTCGATCGCCTCGCGATGGGGCGAGTCGGCCGGCAGCGCGTCGCGCAGCAGCTGCTGGAACATGCTGATCGCCGCCAGCGGATTGTTGAGCTCGTGCGCCATCACCGCCGCCACCTCGCCGAGCGCGGCGAGCCGTTCCTGGTGGATCATCTGCAGGTCGCGCTCGATGCGGTCGGAGACGTCGCGGGCGACCAGCAGCCGGCCCGGGGGACCGCCCGGCAGCGCGGTGACCGGGACCGCCTGCATCTCGAAGGTCGCGCCCGCGACATCGACGAGGCAGGCGCGCGCCGTGGCGCCAGGATCGAGCAGGCAGGTGGCGCAGTCGCCGTCGCGCGCGCCTTCTGCGTAGCAGCGATGGCGCCCGGCCAGCTCGCTCGCGCGCGAGAGCAGCGGTGCGACGAGCGGCGCGGCCGCGGCATTGCGCAGGATGACCTCGCCATCGGGCCCGACCAGCACGACCGCGTCGCGCATCGAAGCGAGCACGGCGTTCAAGCGATCGCGCTCGGCGACGAGTTCGCGCTTGCTGTCGCGCAGCGCGGCGTTGGCGTGCTCGATGCGGGAGGTGCGGTCCGCCAGCGCGTCGGCCATCGCATTGAAGGCGGAGGCGAGCCCCCCCACCTCGTCCGACGACGCGACCGCGACGCGCGCCGTCAGGTCGCCGGCCGCCAGCCGCTGCGCGGCGAGCTGCAACGCCTGCAGCGGCGCGACGAGGAACCGCATCGGGAAGAAGAGGAGCCCGCCCGACAGCGCGGCAAGGAGCACTCCTGCGGCGAGGAAGCGGCTCTGCAGGCCGGAGACGGGCGCCAGCGCCTGCTCGGCATCGACCTCCGTGTGGAGCTGCCAGCCATTGATCGGCAGCACCAGCGAACGCGCGAAGGTGGAGCGCCCCGCGTGGTCGGGCGGCGACTCGGAGGCGCCGACGTCGCTGCGCGCGCCAGCACGATCGGTCAGGTGCAGCGCGCCGCGCACCGCGCTCGTCGCCACCCGCATGCGCCGCGCATCGACCACGCGAGCGGCGGCGATCCAGGCGTCGATCGGCACGAACGCGAGCAGGCGCCCGAGCCGCCGCTGCCCCGCGAGATCCTCCACCGGCACCGCGATGACCACCTGCGGGGCGTCGAGGGCGGCGGAACCCTGCAGCCGATCGCTGTGCCACGGGGCGTCGAGCGCATCGCTCGCCGAGAGTCCAGGGACGAGCAGGCGATCGGCCGCGGCGCGGACGGCGACGAGCCCGTGCCCATCGGGGCCCTGCACCGCAAGCTCGTGGAACGCGGCCACGAGCGGCAGCTTGTTGCGCGCCAGATGGTCGCGCAGCTCGGCGGCCGCCGATCGGTCCGCGGCGAGCACGCGATCGAGCCGGTCGCGCACGTAGCCGTCGGACGCGAAGTCCTGGACGCGGCGGGTCAGCAGGGTCAGTTCCGCATCGAGCGCGTCGGCGCTCGCCCGGCACTCGGCGTCGAGCCGCTGCAGGATCTCCGCCTCGAGCGCGTCGCGCGCCGAGGTCGAGACGATGGTGCCGCCCACGCCGAAGGCGAGCAGGCAGACGCCCGCGACCAGCAGCGGAAGCTTGAGGCGGACCGACAGGGAGTGGAGCGGGTCACGCATCGCGCACGCCGCTGCGCCGGGCCCACCCCTGCCAGAGGACCGGTGCGCCCGCGATCCGCAGGCCGCTCGTCGCATCGACGCCGATCGCGCTCCACGGCGGATCCCCCTGCGATTCGAAGCCGGCGGACGCCAGCGCGTCGCGAAGCCCCTCGGCGCTGGCGAAGCAGGCGAGCTGGCCGTTGAACGGACGCGCGACCACGCCGTCGCGCACGCACGCCTCGCGATCGGCTCCCGCGAGCGTCGCATCGGCGAAGGTGACCACGAAGAGCGCGGCTCCGCGGCGCGCGACGCGTGCCGACTCGCCGAGCGCCGCGCGGAACTCCGCGAGCGACTCCGCGAGATTGAAGACGCCATGGGCGACGAGGAGATCGAAGCGGCTGGCGGGGAACGGCAGCGATGCCATCGCGCCGAGCAGGAAGCGCAGCGACCCGCGAGCGGCGTCGCCCTGGAGTGCACGCCGCCGAGCGGCGTCGAGCATCGGGCGCGATCGATCGACGCCCGTCACGTCGTAGCCGAGCTGCGCCAGCGGAACCGCGTTGCGCCCAGCGCCGCAACCGAGGTCGAGGCAGCGGCTTCCCGCGCCCGATCGCAGGAGCGACCGCGCCCTGTCGAGCAGCTCGCGGTTCGGAGCGGCCTGCGCGAAGGCCGCGACCGTCGCCGCCTGCTCCCAGCGCCGGGGCGCTTCCTCCACGATCACCCTCCCGACGACGCCAGCGCCCGTTCGCGCTCCGTCGCCGAGCGTTTCGCATCCTGCGTGCCGCGAGCGGTTCGTGGAGCGCGGCGCTGCGTTCGACGCCGCAGCGGTTCGACTGGACGGGGTACTCGCCCGGGAAGTGCCGCCGCCGAGCAGGTTCGGTTCCCCGCTCGCGTGCCCGCGGCGACGCCGTTTCCCCATCGGTACGAACGGCGAACGCGCGCTCCGCTCGCCGCCTCACTGCCTCACTGCCCGAGCAAGAGCTCGAGCCCTTCGGTGAACGAGACGCCCTTGCTGGCGCCGTTGTCGAGTTGGAGCACCTGCGCGAAGAAGCTCGTGCCGACCAACGCGTCGTCGAGCGGCAGGTCGCCGTCGAGCGTGGTGCCGAACGGCTCGACGAGGAAGACGATCGTCGCCAGCGGATCGACGAGCTGCGTGCCATCGAGCCGCGTCGGCACCGAGATCTGCTGCAGGCCGAGGTAGAGGAAACCGACCGTGTAGAAGCCGACCGAGTTGCCGACGAACGCCTCGACCGTGGTGCCGAGCACCGGGTTCGCAAGCGCGGTGAAGCTCGGCACGCCGAGCGTCCCCGGCCAGCCGGCGCCGTAGTTCTGCCAGGAGGCCTGCGGGTCGGGGAGGGTGCGATCGCGGATCAGCAGGTCGTAGATCCCGTTGGCGTCGCCGCCGATCAGGTCGAAGGCGCTCTCGAGCATCGCGACGAAAAGCCCGTCGTCGGAGATCGCATAGCAGTTGCTGCTCGAATCCCCTTCCTTCCCGGACGGGTGGACGCTGACCTTGCGGATCGTTCCGGCAACGAGGTCGCGCACGAAGACGTCCTGGCCGTTCCGATTGGTCTCGATGCCTGCGAGGTTGTCGGCGCTGCTGGAGAAGACGACGAACGCGCCGTTGGGCGAGAGCTGCCCTTGGCTCGAGGAGCCGTTGCCCTGCACCCCTGCCTCCGAGACCGAGAGGCGGGTCGTCGTGCCGGCGGTCCGGTCGCGCAGGAACACGTCGGGTGCGTTGTTGGTGTCGCCGCTGACCAGATTCGTGGCATGCGACCAGAAGACGACGCGCTGGCCGTCATCCGACATGGAGAAGCTGAGAGCGTCCGAGTCGCTCTCGACGCCGCCGTTGCCATTGGAGACGCGGCCCGTGGTCCCTGCGACGAGATCCCGAACGAAGACGTCCTGTCTCCCGTTCGTGTCGCTCGCGATCAGGTTCGACGCATAGCTCGAGAACATGACGACCGTGCCATCGCGCGAGATGGCGCACTCGTTCGAGTAGCCGTTCGACTGCTTCCCGGTCGTCGAGACGCTGACCCGCGTCGTCGTCCCCGCGGCCAGATCGCGGACGAAGATGTCGGATACTCCGTTGGAGTCGCCGGTCACGAGGTTCGAGGCGTCGCTGCGGAAGACCACCGTGCCGCCATCGGCCGTGACGCCAGCGCCCGAGCTGTAGGCGTTGGCCTCGACGCCCGTGTTGCCGAGGCTCGCCCGAACGATCGTCGCATTCCCCTCGTCGAACACGCCGTTCCCGTCGGGATCGCGATCGTGCAGGAAGATGTCGCCCTGCTGGTTCGTGTCGAACTTGACCAAGTCGTAGGCGCCGCTGGTGAAGACGATGAAGCGGCCGTCGGGACTCATCGAGTCCAGGAAGCTGAAATTGTTCCCCGACAGGCCGGTCAGCGCCACGCTGACGAGGGTGGTGGTGCCGAGCTGGCGATCGCGCACGAAGACATCGATCGTGTTGTTGATGTCGTAGGGGGCGAGGTTCGACGCGTAGCTGTCGAACGCCACGTGGCGGCCGTCGGCCGACAACACCACCTTGCCGCCCCCCATGTTTCCGTTCGCTTCTGCGCCCGAGGTCGAGACGGTCACCCGCTCGAAGCGCGCCTGGGCGAAGCAGGGTGCAGCGGCGAACGCCAGCAGGAGCGGGGACGACAGCGACGCGATCGACTTCATGGGGAGCCCCTTCGACGAGTGACGGCACCGTCGCACCGCGGCAGGCGGGCCAGACGGACGCGCGGGCCGCGACGCTATGCCGCGACCGCGATATTGAGAAGGGGTCCAGCAACCCGGCGCGGCGATGGCAAGATGCCGCCCATGAAACTCCCTCGCACCGCCCTCCTGCTCGCTTGCGCCGCGCTCCTCCTCCGTTGCGCCGCCGATCCGACCGCGACGTCGCCGCGCCCGCCGACCGCGCCTCCGGCCGCTCCGCTCGCGGCGGCCCCCGCCGCACCCGACACTGCCGCGCTGCTCGCGCGCCTCGACGCCGCGCTGCCGGCCGATCGCCTGATCGAGTGGCGCCGCCACCTCCATCAGCACCCCGAGCTCTCGAACCAGGAGAAGGAGACGGCGCGCTTCGTCGCCGAGCGGTTGCGCGAGATGGGACTCGCGCCGAAGACCGGCATCGCGCGCCACGGCGTCACCGCGCTGATCGCCGGCGGACATCCCGGCCCCACCGTCGCGCTGCGCGCCGACATGGATGCGCTGCCGGTCACCGAGGAGGTCGACCTGCCGTTCAAGAGCGTGGCGACTGGCACCTACGAAGGGCGCTCGGTCGGCGTGATGCACGCCTGCGGCCACGACACCCACACCGCGATGCTGCTCGCCGCGGCGCAGGCGCTGATGGCGGTGCGCGCGGAACTCCACGGCAACGTGCTGCTGATCTTCCAGCCGGCCGAGGAGGGCGTCCCGGCGGCCGAGCAGCCGGCCGGCGCCGAGGCGATGGTGCAGGCGGGCGTGCTGCGCGATCCCGAGGTGAGCGCGATCTTCGGCCTGCACGTGATGGCCGGCCTCGCGAGCGGCCAGATCGGCTGGCGCCGCGGCCCGCTGATGGCCGCCGCCGACCGCTTCGAGATCGTCGTCGAAGGCCGCCAGACGCACGGCTCGAAGCCGTGGAACGGCATCGACCCGGTCGTGGTCGGCAGCCAGATCGTCTCCGCGCTGCAGACGATCGTCGCGCGCCAGGTCGACCTCGTGCGCGAACCGGCGGTGGTCACGGTCGGCCAGTTCGAGGCGGGCGTGCGCAACAACATCATCCCGGAGCGTGCGCGGCTGGTCGGGACGATCCGCACCTTCGCCGACGACATGCGCGACGACATCCACGCCCGGCTGAAGCGGACCGCGGAGCAGATCGCCGCCGCTTCGGGCGCGCGCGCCGTGGTGACGATCGAGCGCGGCTATCCGGTCACCCGCAACGACGACGCGCTGGTCGACGCGATGGTGCCGACGCTGGTGCGCCTCGCCGGCGACGCGGCGATCGAGACGCGCAAGGTGACGGGCGCCGAGGATTTCTCCTACTACGCGCACGAGGTGCCGGCGATGTTCTGCTTCCTCGGCATCACGCCGGCGGAGAAGCTCGCCACCGCCGACTCGAACCACTCGCCGCGCTTCGTCGTCGACGAGTCGGCGCTGCCGCTCGGCGCGCGCGCGCTGGCGCACCTCGCCGTCGACTGGCTCGCCGGCGAGCAGGCGCGCGTCACTCCGCCCGCGCGCTGAGCGTCGTCGCGCGATCGAGCGGCAGGAGCAGCGCGCCGCCGTCGATCGGCAGCGCGTCGCCCGCCGCGTCGATCGCCCGCAGGAGCGGCCGCCCGTCGCGATCGCGAAGCCACAGGCGCAGCGCTGCCGGTCGCGGGAAGCGGCGATCGAGCGGCGGCGGCGTCACGCGCGCGCGCAGCTCGCCCGCCGAGTCCAGGCGCGACTCGACATCGAGCGCGACCGGCCCGAACGCGGTCGGCAGCGCGAAGCGCACGCGCGCCCCTTCGCGCCACCAGCGCCGCGGCGCGCAGCGCAGCAGCTCGAGCGTCGCCGGTGGCCCGCTCTCGTCGCCGTCGGGGCCGAGCTCCTCCACCACCATCCGGCGCAGCAGCAGCAACCCGAGCCCGGCCGCCGCCGAGAGCGGCTCCGAGCCGGTCGCGCGACCGAACGCTGACTGCCCCCACTGCCCCGAGTAGAGGTCGAGCTGCCAACGCGCCGCCGCGCGCCGCGCCGCTTGCGACTCGGGCGACAGGCGCAGCGGCGCGACGCCGGCCACTTCGCCGCCCGTGAAGACCTCGCGATCGAGCGCGTGGGCGAAGTAGGCGTCGGCGCGCAGCGCGAACTCGTCGGGGTCGCCCTCGAGCGCCGCTGCCGTGATCGAGCCGAGGCCGTAGACCGCATCGGTCGCCGCATGGAAGCGCGGCAGCCCGAGCAGCGTGCCGCCGCGCTGCGCGAGGAACTCCTGCACGAAGCGGCGCTCCGGAGCGTCGAGCGGGAAGACGCCGGTCTCGAGCAAGAGCGGCGCGAAGAGGGCCCAGTAGCTGCCGCGGCCGCTGGTGGCGAGGAAGTCGTAGGCGCGCTCGCATGGCTCGTAGCCCGCCGTACCCGGGATCCCGAGGTCGACCGCCATCGGCACGAAGGGCGGCGCGCTGCTGCGGTCGGTCAACGCCGCGAACCGTTCGAGCAGCGTCGCGCGGAAGTCGGCCGCGTCGGCGCGCAGCGTTGCGGCGCGCGCCGGCTCGCCCGCCCGCTCGAGCAGCTCGGCGCAGGCGACGAGCCCCTGCCAGCACGTAGCGTTCGAGTAGAGGCTGCGCGCGGGCGTGCCGATGTCGCCGCCGTAGGCGTGCTTCGGGAGCAAGCCGCGCCACGCGCGGTCCTCGACGCGATTCGCTGCGCCAGCTGCTGAGCCGTTCGCGGTGCCATCACTCGTCGCGGCGTCGTCGCTGGCGTGCCGGCGCGCGACGATCCACTCCGCGATGGCGGCCGCGCGCGGCGCGAGCGCGGCGACGAACTCCGCATCGGGAGCGAGCCGCGCGACCGCCGCCGCCGCCGCCGGCGCGAGGCCGTTCCGGTACGGGTGGTGGTAGTTGCCCTCGTCGAGCAGCTCCGGCGCCACCATCGCGCGCGCCGCCTGCTGCGCCTCCGCAACGCAACCGAACTGCGCCAACGCGACCGTCGGCCACCCCTCCTCGAGACCGTAGTAGTCCTCGTAGACGCCCGCGCCGTACTTGAGCCGCGCGCCATCGAGCAGCGCGATCAGCGCCTGCGCGGTCAGCGAGCGGCGCAGCCGATCGAGGCGCGGCTCGGGCGTCGCGAACTCGACGACACCGAAGCGCGCCGCCCACCAGCGGTCGAACCGCTCGCGCGCGGCGTCGAAGCGGCAGGCGAGCAGCGGCGTCGCGTCGGCGGTCGGCGCGTTCACGCTCGGCAGCACGAGGTCGAGCGGCGCGAAGCGGTCGCCGTCGCGCGGCAGCTCGACCGCGAAGCACGGCTCGCGTTCGTCGCCGAGCAGCACGCCCGGCGCGCTCGCGACCAACACGATCCGCCGCTCGGCGTCGCGCACGATGCGCGCATCGGCCGGGTCGAGCACGAGTGCGCGCGGCAGCGGCAGGAGGTTCAGTTCCTCGTACTCGGCGGAACGGTGGCGGCGCGTCGGCAGGAGCACCTCGACGCGCACCGTCGCCGCAGGAGCTGCGGTGGCGGCCCGCGCCTCTTCGCTCTCCTCGTCGCGTACCGCGATGCGCACGCAGCGCACGTGCGGATCGTCGCCGGGCGCAGGGACGAACGCCTCGCTGCGGATCGTCAGCGCGCCGCGCCGCACCGTGGTCACGACGTCGGGCGCACCGCTCGTGGTCCGCGTCACGACGTCGCCCGCCGCGCCGAGCAGCACCCCGTCGACCGCGAACGCGCAGAGCTCCATCCGCCAGCCGGCGCGCGTGCCGTCGGCGACCGGCGCGCCGTGATTCCACGGCCCCTGTTCGGTGCCCGCTGTCTCGTGCAGCGTGCCGTTCCACGTGACGAGCGTCTCGGCGACATCGCCGACGCGGCCGAGCAGCGCGTGGTTCGCCGGCAGCGGCAGCAGCTGCATCGCGACGTCGGCGAAGTCGGGCCGCCGCGGCGCCGCGCGCAGCTCCTCGAGCCAGAGGTCGCGCGGGCTCGCCATGCGCTCCGCGAGCCGCGCCGCGCCCGCCGCGCCAAGGCGCACCGCGCGCAGCTCTGCGCCCGCCGGCAGCTCGATCGCCAGCCGCTCGAGTGCGAGCGGCCCGCCACGCGCGACCCATGCGCGATCGCTCGCGATCTCGCCTGCCACGAGCCGCTCCGCCGGCCAGTCGAGCGGCCGGAACGCTGCGCCATCCCACGCGAAGAGGCGCACCGCCGCGTCGCCCGCCCACTCGACTTCGCCGAGGAAGCGCGCCGTCGGCCACGCGAGCTCGAGGCGGCCCCCGTCGCGCTTCCTGCGGACCCCCGTCTCGGGCGCGCTCGCGTCGAGCAACGCCTCGTCGACGAACGCGAGCGGCGGCGCGCCGCTTTGCAACTCCTCCCGCGCCAACGCCGTCGCGGCGTCGATCGGCGCCGTCGCATGCGCCGCCACCTCGACGACGACGATGCGCGAGGCGATCCCCTCGTCGAGCGACGGCGCCGCGAAGCGGACGCGCACGCCGCTCGCCACCACGGCGGGGAACTCGAAGCAGCCGCGCAGCGCGCCGACCTGCTGGTAGCGCGCCAGCGCGCCCTGCGCCGCCGCCGAGCCGGACGCGCGCGCTTCGACCGCTCGCCACTCGCCGTCGACCTCGAGTTCGACGACGCCGCGCTCGAACGCGGGCGCGTAGCGGCGGCCGTACGCGGCGAGGAAGTCGACCGTGAGCGCGCCGATCGGGCGCGGCGGCGCGACGAGCACCCCCACCACCGGCTCGTTCGGAGGCGGCGTCGCGGCGAACTCGTGCCACGTGTCGAGCGCACCGTCGACGAGCTGCGGCAGCTCGATGGTCCGCTCGGCGGCGCGTTCGCTCGCGAAGGCGACCGCGCGATCGCTGGCGCCGGCGCCGACCAGCGCCGCGATGCAGCTCGTCGCGAGGGAGAGCAGCGCGCCGTTCGCCACGACGAGGGGCTGGATCATGCGTGGTCGCTCATCCTTCGGCGAGCCACCCTTCCGGCAGGTCGCGCCGGGTCGCGCGCAGGATGGCGACGATGCGGGCGCGCTCCTCTTCGCCGAGGTAGGCGTAGCGCGGGTCGTTGGTGCCGGGTCGCAGCGCGGCGGCGAGGCGCGCCCAGATGCGCTGCAGGAGCGGCGCCGGCAGCGCGGCGAACGAGTCGGTGGCGATCAGCGGGCTCAAGCGGTTGCGGTAGAGGCGCGTGGCGAGGTCGAGGTCGCGCAGCGAATCGCCGGCGGGGCTGCGTTGCGCGGTGGCCGCGTAGGCGCGCTGGAAGGCGGGATCGCCGGTGACGCCGCCCTCGGGCAGCGGCGCGGCGTCGCGCGACAGCAAGGCGTCGGTCACCTCCTGCGCGCTGCGCTCGAAGACGGCGACCACGCTCTCCCACGTCGGCTCGGCAGTGACCGGCTCCTTCAGGTCGCGCTGCACGCCGTGCTGGTAGTGGAGCATGCGCCGGCACTGGAACGCCGCGCGGGTGAGCGCGTCGTGGACCGAGAGCTGGTGGAGCAGCACCAAGTGCGCGACGAGGTCGCTGCCGGGCGCGAGGTAGTCGGCGGCGGGGAATCGATCGGCGAGGTCGACGAGATTGGCGCCCGCGGCGAGGTCTTGCTGCGGCCGTCCGTCGACGTCGCTGGTGAAGACGTTGCCGCGATGGAGCGCGCGGCCGTGGGTGCCGGTCACGTACCAGCCGCCGAAGCGCTTCTCGAAGGGCGTCGACTCGTCGACCAGCACGCTGCCGAAGCGGAACAGCGGCTCGCCGTCCGGCGCGACGTGGACCGAGCGGGCGAAGAGGCCCGGGACGTCGCGCACGAACTGGCCACCGTGGCAGCTCAGGCAGGAGCGATCGCGCACGAAGCGCGGCGCGGGGGCGGAGTCGGTGGCGGGGTCGGGGCCGGCCGCGGCGCGCGGATCGAAGCGGTAGAAGATCGGCCCGAGCTGCGCGTCGATGCTCGCCACCTCGACGAGTCCGCCCGGCACCCAGCCGACGTAGACGTCGTCGGAGAAGTAGAGGGCGCGCGGCGTCGCGGGCGAGATGCGGTCGCGCTGCAGGCTCGTCTTCGCGAAGACCAGCAGCTGGCTCTCGATCGGGACGGCGAGCGCCGCGAGCAGCGCGCGCAGCACGTCGCGCTCGTCGCCTTCGTCGTCGCCGAGGCGCAACGCGCCGGCCGCGAGCCGCTCCTCGAGGCGCGCCACCGCATCGTGCGGCACGCTCTGCGAGTAGCGGATCGGCTCCTGCTCGTAGGCGTCGCTGCCTTGGGCGCGAAGCGGCGCCGCGAGGCGCACCACGGCCAGCGCCGTGACGAACGCGGCGCGCGCGGACGAGAGCGGCAGGCGATTTCGCGAGCTCATCGCGCGGGATGGTAGCGCGCGGCGTGCAGCCGATTGCCGCGCCTCGCGACGGCGCCTACTGTCCCGCGCTTCGCGCTCTCTCCCTCCAGCGAGGCGTGCCGATGATCCTCCGCCAGTTCCCGCCGATGGGCGTCTACGAGACGCTCTTCCGTTTCGCCGAGGTCACCCACAAGTACATGGGCGATCCCGGGACCCATCCGTGGGCGCAGGGATTCCCGCTGACGACGCAGGTGCCGGGCGGCCCGCCGCTGCCCGACTCGATCGCCATCACGGCGACCGATCGCATGTACCCGAAGGCGGACGGCCAGCCGGCGCTGCGCGAGGCGATCGCCGACTACTACCGCCACTTCCACGGCGCGCGCATCACGGCCGACCACGTCGCCGTGTTCGCGGGCGGGCGGCCCGGCCTCTTCGCGATCCTCGCCTTCCTGCTCGAGGACTGGAAGGTCGCGGTCGAGGAGACCGAGTACACCCCCTACTTCGACCTGCTACAGCTGCTGCGCCGGCCCCACACGCTGATCGCCAGCAACCCGGCCAACCGCTTCCGGCCGACGCTCGCCGACCATCCGACCGGCGATCGCGTCGTGCTGCTGAAGAGCAACCCGTGCAACCCGACCGGCGTGACGCTCGCCGGACCGGCGCTGGCGGAACTGGTGGCGAGCTACTCGAAGCCGGGCCGCGGCGCGATCTTCGACGAGGCGTACGAGTTCTTCTGCGAGCCCGAGCCGGTGAGCGCGCTGCGCCACGTGGAGGACCTCGACGCGACCAACCTCTTCGTCTGCGGCGCGGCGACCAAGGGGTTGCAGGCGCCCGGCATGCGGGTCGGCTGGGTCATCGCGGCGAAGCGCCACATCGAGCTCTTCCGCAACTACAGCTCGCTCGGCATGGGCGGCGTCTCGCGCGCGTCGCAGCTCTACGTGACGGCGCTGCTCGAGCGGGCGCGCGTGACGCAGGCGCGCCGCGCGATCGGCGCCTTCTACGGCGAGCAGCGCCGCCGCTACGCGAAGGGGCTCCAGAAGCTCGGCTTCGAGCTCTTCACCGGCGACGGCGGCTTCTACCACTGGATGCGCCTGCCGAAGGGGCTCACCGGCGACGCCTTCAACGAGCGGCTGATGCAGCACGACGCCGCGATCCTGCCCGGCCGCCTCTGCGACATGGCGCGCCGCGGCGATCGCGGCCCGCTCGGGTCGATGGCCCGCTTCTCGTTCGGCCCGCTCACCGCCGACTCGTGCGAAGCCGACCTCGCGCTGATGGCGAAGTGCGTCTGACCATGCCGATCGCCGCTGCGCTACTGTTCGCGTGCGCTGGCATCGCGAGCGGCGCGACGCAGGAGGCGGCGCCGCCGTTCCGCCACCCGTTCCCGCTCGGCCCGCTCGGCGGCGCCGCGGAAGCGGTGGCCGAGACGAGCGAGGCGCTGGTGACGGCCGTCACCCCTGACGCGCCCGCCGCGCGAGCGGGGCTCGTGCCCGGCGATCGCATCGTCGCCGTCGACGGCCAGCCGTTCGCGCCCTTCAGTGCGTCGATCGATGCGGGCGACGCCGGCCCGCCCGAGGCGCTCGGTCGCGCCATCGAGGCGTGCGAGCGCGCGCCGGCGACTCGCCACCTGCGCCTCTCGATCCTCCGCGGGGAGTTGCCGCTCACGCTCGACTGCGAGCTCCCGATCGCCGGCGACTTCGCCGCCGGGATCTGCCGGCAAGTGGCTGCGAGCCAGCGCGCCGACGGCTCGTGGGGCACGCCGACCGGCCTGACGTCCGACCGCTTCATCACCGCGCTGCTCGCGCTCACGCTGCTGGCGCACGACGGCGCGGCGCACCTGCCGGCGATCCGTCGGGCGATCGGCTACCTCGTCGGCCGCGACGGCAAGTGCCTGCTCCCCGATGACTTCACGCCGGGACCGGGCGGCCTCGACAACTGGCCGCTGCTGACCACGGCGCTGCTGCTGGCCGAACTGCGCATCGCCACCGGGGACGAGTCGCTGCGAGCGCCCCTGCAGCGGCTCTGCGACGCCTTCGTCGCGCGCATGAGCCCCGACGGGAAGTTCGGCCACACCGACGAGGTCGGCTACGGCGGCAACGGCTTCAACGCGATCAACACCCAGGTCCACCTCGCGTGGTCGCTGGCGCAGATCGCCGGCTGCACCATCGACGAGGCGGCGTGGCAGAAGTCGTTCGAGCAGATTCGCGCTTCCACCGGGGAGAACGGCGGCGTGCGCTACTGGACGCTCGAGACTGGTTACGGCGACGCCTCGGCGCGCACCGGCTCGATGGCCGCCGCGCTGGCGCTCTGCGGCCGCGAACCGGCGCTGGCGCAGCGGATGGCGGGCTACCTGGTGAAGCACACCGAACGCATGCGCGAGGCGCACGCGATGGGCTCGATCGGGATGATCTACGGCACCTTCGCGCTCAAGCTGCTCTCGGCGGAGGGGTGGCGCGCCCATCGCGACGAGTGGAGCTGGTACCTCACGCTCATGCGGCAGCCCGACGGCAGCGCCGCCTACCTCGGATCGAAGGGGAACAACGGCGGCGACCACTACCTCGGCTGCGCCAACATCGCGGCCGCCATCGCCGGCCTGATGCTCGCCACGGACGCGCCGACGCTGCGGCTCTGCGGCAGCACGCGCGCCGGTTGGCTGCCGCTCGCGGCGCCGCTGCTCGACGAGGCGCAGGTGGCCGGCGCGGCTACGCGAGCAGCTCGCTGACCACGCGCGCCGGTTCGACGCCGGTGAGGCGGGCGTCGAGCCCTTGGTGCTTCACGCTGAAGCGCTCGTGGTCGATGCCGAGCAGATGGAGCAGCGTCGCGTGGAGGTCGTGCACGCTGACGCGGTCGACCGCCGCGTGGTAGCCGAGCTCGTCGGTCGCGCCGTAGGAGCTGCCCCCCTTCACGCCGCCGCCCGCGAGCCACATCGTGAAGCCGGCGAGGTGGTGGTCGCGGCCGTCGCCCTGCGCCATCGGCGTGCGCCCGAACTCCGACCCGAAGACGACCAGCGTCTCCTCGAGCATCCCGCGCTGCTTCAAGTCGCAGAGCAGCGCCGCGGCGCCGCGGTCGACCTCGGCGGCCGAGCCGGCGACATGCGACTTCACCGCCCCGTGGTGGTCCCAGTCGCGGTGGTAGAGCTGGATGAAGCGCACCCCGCGCTCGGCGAGGCGGCGGGCGAGCAGGCAGTTGGCGGCGAAGCTGCCGTCGCGGCCGCGCGTGCCGTAGAGATCGAACACGTGCTGCGGCTCGTTCGCGAGGTCCATCAGCTCGGGCACGCTCGACTGCATGCGGAACGCCATCTCGTACTGCGCGATGCGCGTCGCGATCTCGGGGTCGGGCGCGACGGCGTCGGCGCCGCGGTTCAGCTCCTGCACCGCGTCGATCACCGCGCGTTGGCCCGCGGCCGAGACGCCGGCCGGCCGCTGCACGTGGAGCACCGGATCGCCGGCGCCGCGGAACTCGACGCCCTGGAAGCGGCTCGGCAGGAAGCCCGAATGCCACTGGCGCGCGGCGATCGGCTGCTTCTGGCCGTAGGCACCGGTCGAGACCATCACCACGAAGCCCGGCAGGTCGCGGCTCTCCGAACCGAGCCCGTACCAGAGCCACGAGCCCATCGCCGGCCGGCCGCTCACCATCGAGCCGCTGTTCATGAAGGCGTGCGCCGGGTCGTGGTTGATCGCCTCGGTGTGGAGGCTCCTCACGATGCAGAGGTCGTCGGCGCAGCGCCCGCCGAGCTCCGGCCAGAGCGTCGCCATCCGCTGGCCCGACGCGCCGTAGTTCGCGAACGGATGCTGCGGCCCCATGCAGCGCAGCGCGGCGCCCTGCAGCTGCGCGATCGGCTGGCCGGCGGTGAACGACTCCGGCATCGGCTGGCCGTCGAGCCGCGCGAGCGCCGGCTTCTCGTCGAAGGTGTCGAGGTGGCTCATGCCGCCGGCCATGTAGAGCCAGATCACCCGCTTCGCCTTCGGCGCGTGGTGGAGCCCGAGGCGCGGCCCATCAGCCCCCTGAGCGCGGCGCCGCGCCGCGAGACGCCCCGCGGCCGCGCGCGCTGCCCCACTCGCCCCACTCGCCTCATCGCCGAGCAGCGCCGAGAGCGCGATCGAGCCGAGCGCGACGCCGCCGCGCGCGAGGAAGGTGCGCCGCGCGATGGCGCGCGCGAGCTCGTCGGGATCGAGTGGCGCCGGCCGCGCAGGACGCTCAGTCACGGGTGATCCCCTCGTGCAGGTTGAGCAGGACGCGCGCCACCGCGGTCCACGCCGCGAGCTCGACCGGATCGATCGCGCGCGCGAGCGGCGCCACGCCGATCGCGAGCAGCTCGTGCGCCGCCGCCGGCGCCGCGGCGTACTCGGCCCGCTGCTGCTCGAGCAGCGCCGCGAGTCGCGCCGCCTCCTCTTGCCGCGGCGCGCGCGCGACCACGCGCCAGTAGGCGTAGGCCAGCCGCTCCGCGACCGTGGCGCCGCCTTCCTCGATCATCCGCTGCGCCAGCGCGCGCGCCGCCTCGACGTAGATCGGGTCGTTCAGCAGCACGAGCGCCTGCAGCGGCGTGTTGGAGCGCGCCCGATCGGCGGTGCACTCCTCGCGGCTCGGCGCATCGAAGGCGAGCAGCGACGGATGGAGGTACTGGCGCTGCCAGTGGACGTAGAGGCCGCGCCGCCAGAGGCGCTCGTCGGCGTCGGCCTGCCACTCGCGGGTCGGGAAGTTGAGGTAGGCCCAGTAGCCGGCCGGCTGGTAGGGCCGCACGCTGCGGCCGCCGATCGTCTCGACGAGGAGCCCGCTGGCGCGCAGCGCGACGTCGCGGACGAGTTCTGCTTCGAGGCGGAAGCGCGCTTGGCGGGCGAACCAGCGGTTGTCGGGATCGAGCGCGCCGCCCGCGTTCACGGCGCTCCCGTCCGGCAGGTCGCTCCGCTGGCGATAGGCGGCCGAGGTGACCAGCAGCCGCACCAGCGCCTTCACGTCGAAGCCCGAATCGATGAAGCGGCGCGCCAGCCAATCGAGCAGGTCGGGATGGCTCGGCCACTCGCCCTGTGCGCCGAAGTCATCGAGGCGGCGCGAGAGCCCCTCGCCGAAGAAGCGCTTCCAGAGGCGATTGACGAAGACGCGCGCGGTGAGCGGATGGTCCGGATGGACGAGCCAGCGCGCGAGGTCGAGGCGAGTGAGGCGGCGATCGGTCGGAGCGCCAAGCCGCGGCAAGAAGGCGGGGAAGTCGGGATCGCAGAGCGCGCCGCTCTCGTCCATCCAGCGGCCGCGCGGCAAGACACGGATCGCGCGCGGCGCCACGCTGCGCGCCACCAGCGTGCGCGTCACTTCGGCGTCGAGCGCCGCGCGCTGCGCCTCGAGCTCGGCGATGCGCGCCAGCGCCGGGGCGATCGGCGGCGACGCGGTGGTGACCGAGAGGCGGAAGCGGCCGAGCGTGTGGCTGCCGGCTCCGTGCTGCTGGTCGAGCTCGATCGTGAGCGGGGCCGGCTCGACGACCGCGGCGGCGCCAACGGCAGCGACGCGCTCCGCCTCGCGCGCGAGCGGCGCCAGCGTGAACCACGCGACGTTGGCGCGGCCCGCCTGCTCCATCACGGCCCAGCCCCAACGCGCGCCCTGCGCGTCGCGATCGATCGCCGCCGCCACCGCCCAGCGGCCGTAGGGATTGCCACCGGCCGCGCCGTGCTGCTCAAACGAAGCGACCGCTCCTGCGATCGCGAGCGGCTGCTCGCCGACGCGCGCGACGATCTCGCTCAGCACGAAGTTGCCGTTGCCGGCGCGGCCCGGCCCGCGGTTCGGCAGCGACTCGTCGGGCAGCACCTCGAGGCGCAGCGCCGTGGCGCCGGGCGGCAACGCCGCGAAGGTGAGTTCGTAGCGGTCAGTGTCGGGCGCGGCGCCGCTCGCCAGCAGCGAGCCGTCGTCCTGCAGCGTGAGCGTCGCGCCGCCGACGCTGCGCGCGGCGCTCGGCCGCAGCGTCTGCCAGAGCGCCTCGCTCGCGTCGCGTTCGGCGCGCGCGGCCGCCAGCTCGGCATCGAGGCGCGCGAGCTGCGCGGCCTGCTCGTCGCTCGGCACCGCGATCCGCGGTCCCCAGTCGCCGCTCCCCTCCGCGCCCGAGTAGAGGCCGCGCTCCTCGAGGTCGGCGAAGAAGGCGGCGAACGAATAGAAGTCGCGCGCCAGGAACGGGTCGAACTTGTGGTCGTGGCACTCGCAGCAGCCGAGCGTCGAGCCGAGCCACGTGCCGCCGAGGTTTCGCACCCGTTCCGCGACGTACTTGGCGAGGTACTCCTTCGGCTGCACGCCCCCTTCGGCGCTCATCATCCCGAGGCGGTTGTAGCCCGACGCGACCTGCTGGCGGAGCGTCGGTTCCGGCAGCAGATCGCCGGCGAGCTGCTCGATCGTGAAGGTGTCGAACGGGAGGTTCGCGTTGAACGCCGCGATCACCCAATCGCGGAACGGCGAGACGCTCACCTCCTGGTCGCCGTGGTAGCCGACGCTGTCGGCGTAGCGCACGAGGTCGAGCCACTGCATCGCCATCCGCTCGCCGTAATGGGGCGACGCGAGCAGCCGGTCGACCTGCCGCTCCCACGCGTCGTCGGCGCGGTCGGCGAGGAATGCGGCGAGCTCTAGCGCGGTCGGCGGCAAGCCGAGCAGGTCGAGGCTCAGCCGGCGCAGCAGCGTGGCGCGATCGGCCGCCGGCGCCGGCGCGAGCCGCTGCGCGGTCAACGGCGCGCGCAGGAAGGCGTCGATCTCGTTGCGCGCCGGCGGCCAGCTCGCCGAGCCCTGCGGCGGCGGCGGCAGTTGGGGGCGCGACAACGGCTGGTAGGCCCAATGGCCCTCGAAGGGCGCCCCCTGCTCGATCCAGCGGCGCAACGTCGCGCGCGCGGCGGGCGGCAGCTCCTTTTGCGCCGCCGCGGGAGGCATCCGCTCCATCTCGTCGGCATCGCCGATGCGCCGCCAGAGTTCGCTCTGCTCCAGCGCGCCCGGCACCACGACGCCGCGCCGCGCGGCGTCGCCGTAGAGGCCGGCCCGCGTGTCGAGCCGCAGCTCCGCCTCGCGCTTCGCGGCGTCGGGGCCGTGGCACGCGAAGCAGTACTCCGAGAGGAGCGGCCGCACGTCGCGGGCGAAGCGGATCGGGCCGCCGTCGTCGCCGCCGGGCGCGACCGGCGCCACGCCGGCGAAACCGCAGAGGAGGAGCGCGGAGAGTTCCATCGGCCACCTCGACCTCGCCCGTCCGGCACGCGCCGCCTTACGATGCGCCGCCCGCCGTTCACTTCGCCGCGATCCAAGCAACCTGGAGACGCACATGCCAGCCAAGAAGGTTCCTGCGGCTCGCCTCACTTGCGCCGAGGTGATGAAGGAGCTCGAGAAGCTCGGCAGCGCGGCGACGCGCAAGGTCTATGCGAAGCACTGCGCGGGCGAGCCGACCTTCGGCGTGCAGTTCGGCCAGCTGAAGGGGCTCTTGAAGCGGATCGGCGTCGACCACGAGCTGGCGCTCCTGCTGTGGGAGAGCGGCAACTTCGACGCGCGCAACCTCGCCATGAAGATCGCCGATCCGACGCGCGCCACCGCCGCCGAGCTCGACCGCTTCGCGGCGGCCGATCGCGGGCGGATGTGCGGCGGCTACGCGGCGATGCTGGCGGCCGAAGGGCGCCACGGGCAGGCGCTGGCGAAGAAGTGGCTGGCGGCGAAGGACGCGCCGCGGCGCGCGTCGGGGTGGCTCCTGGTCGGGCAGCTCGCGACGCACGACGAGTCGCTGGCCGATGAGTGGTTCCTCGCCCACCTCGCGACCATCGAGAAGGCGATCCACGCGGCGCCGAACGCGCTGCGCGAGCCGATGAACATGGCGGTGATCCAGATCGGCGGGCGCAACGCGGCGCTGCGCAAGGCGGCGACGGCCGCGGCGAAGCGGATCGGCAAGGTCGAGGTCGACCACGGCGACACGGCGTGCAAGACGCCCGATGCCGTCGAGTACATCGACAAGACCTGGGAGCGCGCCGGGACCAAGTTCGCCTCGCCCGCCGCGCAGGAGCGCGCGCGCGAGCCGCAGCGGCTGCGCTGCTGAGCCGGCGATGCACTCGCACGACACCGTTCGCGCCAGCTCCCTCGCGCTGCTGCTGATCGCCGGCGATCCGCTCGACTACGGGCGCGACGTTCGCCCGCTGCTGGCGAAGCACTGCTTCCCGTGCCACGGCCCCGACGAGTCGACGCGCCGCGCGAAGTTGCGCCTCGATCGCGAGGAGTTCGCCCATGCGGAGCGCGACGGCGACTTCGCGCTGGTGGCGGGCGACCCGGCCGCGAGCCTCGTCTGGCAGCGGATCACCGCCGACGATCCGCGCGAGGTGATGCCGCCCCCGTCGACGCGACGCACGTTGAGCGACGGCGAGAAGGAGACGTTGCGCGCCTGGATCGAGCAGGGGGCGCGCTACGCGGAGCACTGGGCCTTCGTCGCGCCGACGCGCGCCCCGCTGCCAGCCGTTGCCTCGGCGGCCATCGCGGCGCCGCCGGGCAGCGCTGCTGCGACCGCGCAGGCGATCGACGCCTTCGTGCGCGCGCGTTTGGCGCAGGAGGGGCTCGCGCCGGCAGCCGAGGCCGATCGAGCGACGCTCGCGCGCCGGCTCCAGCTCGACCTGCTCGGCCTGCCGCCCGGCGCCGACGACATCGCGGCGTTCGTCGCCGATCGCGCGCCCGACGCCTACGAGCGGCGCGTCGAGCAGCTGCTCGCCTCGCCCCACTTCGGCGAGCGCATGGCGCTGCCGTGGCTCGACGCCGCGCGCTACGCCGACACCAACGGCTTCTCGATCGACGGCGGCCGCCACGCGTGGCTCTGGCGCGACTGGGTCATCGACGCGTTCAATCGCAACGTCCCCTACGACCGCTTCCTGCTCCTGCAGCTGGCCGGCGACCTGCTGCCCGATCGCAGCGACGCGACGCTGACCGCGACCGGCTTCCAGCGCAACTCGATGATCACCCACGAAGGGGGCACGCTCGCCGAGGAGAACCTCGTCACCTACGGCGCCGATCGGGTGCGCACCTTCGGCGAGGCGGTGCTCGGCCTCACGGTCGGTTGCGCGCAGTGTCACGACCACAAGTTCGATCCGCTGACGCAGCGCGACTACTACGCGCTCTTCGACTTCTTCGCGCGCACCAGCGAGCCGGCGCACGGCGGCGATGGCGGCATGAACGCGCCGCCGACCGCGAAGGTGCGCTCGGTGCTGGTGACCGGCGAGGAGGAGGCGCTGCGCGCGCGGATCGCGGCGCTCGAAGCGACGCTCGCTGCGCCCGATCCGGCGGCGCGCGCGGCATGGGAGGCGGAGCAGCTCGCGACGCTCGCGCGGCGCGGCCGCGACTTCGCGCTCCATCCGGTGACGCTCCGGAAGATCAGCACCCCCAACACCGGCAGCGGCTTCTCGATCGAGGCGGGCCGCTACGCGCGCGTCGAGCGGCCGATGGGCTTCGTCGCCTTCGACGTGGCGATGGAGTTCACGCCCCCCGCGGCGCCGATCACCGGGCTGCGGCTGGTGATGCACGCCGATCCCGAGGCGCCCGACGCTGGCTGGGGCTTCGGCGGCGCCGAGGTGGGCGCGACCGGCGCAAAGAAGTCGTTCGTCGTCACCAACGTCTCGCTCTCGGCCGGCAGCGTCGCCTCCGATCAGGTGAACCTCCATCGATTGATCGACTTGGCGCGCGCCACCGCCAGCAGCTGGCAGGGCGACGACCACCCGCGCGGCGTGCTCGACACGCTGCCGAGCGGCTGGATCCCGGCGCTCGAGGCGGAGGGGCCGGTCCATCTCACCGTCCGATTCGCAGAGCCGCTGCCACGCGACGCGACCCACCTCACCGCGCAGGTGAACTTCGGGCGCCACGGCACACCGACCGCGCGGCGGATCGAGTTCTTCCTCGTCTCGGGCGACGAGGACGGCAGCGAGCTCGCGCCAGCGGTGATCGCCGCGCTGGAACGCCTCGCGCACGAGCGCAGCGCCGCCGACGACGCGCTGCTCGCCGACTGCTTCGTGCGCACCGCCGCGGCGACCGCGCGCACGCGGATCGACCTCGCGAACGCGCGCGAGCGGCTCGCGGCGCGCAGCGAGCCGTTCGACGCGCTGGTGATGGACGAGGTCGCGACGCCGCGCGACACCTTCGTGCTGGCGCGCGGCAACTACGCGGCGCCGCAAGAGAAGGTGAGCGCCGCGCTGCCGGCCTTCCTGCCGACGTTCCGCCCCGACGCGGCGGCGCCACCTGCCCGGCTCACGCGCCTCGACCTCGCGCGCTGGGCGATCGATCCGCGCCACCCGCTCACCGCGCGCGTCGCGGTGAACCGCCTCTGGCAGCTCTGCTTCGGCGTCGGGCTGGTGCGCACGGCCAGCGACTTCGGCCTGCAGGGCGAGTGGCCCTCCCACCGCGAGCTGCTCGATTGGCTCGCCGTCGATCTCGTCGAGAGCGGGTGGGACGTGAAGCGGATGGTGCGCGCGATCGTCGGCAGCGCGACCTACCGGCAGAGCTCGCACGCGAGCGACGCCGCGTTGGCGCGCGATCCCGACAACCGCCTGCTCGCCCGCGGGCCGCGCGGCCGGCTGCCGGCCGAGCTGGTGCGCGACGCGGCGCTGTCGATCAGCGGGCTCCTCGTGGCGCAGCTCGGCGGGCCGAGCGTGAATCCCTACGCGCCGGGCGATCCGTGGCGGGAGATCAGCCACTACGGCTCGACGCCCGCCACCGCGCAGACCTTCGTGCAGGACCACGGCGAGAAGCTCTGGCGCCGGAGCCTCTACACCTACTGGAAGCGGACGCTGCCGCCGCAGAGCCTCGCGCTCTTCGATGCGCCGAACCGCGAGACCTGCACCTTCGAGCGCGCGGCGACCAACACGCCGCTGCAGGCGCTGGTGCTGCTGAACGACGTGCAGTTCGTCGAGGCGGCGCGGGCGTTCGCGCAGCGCATCCTGCGGCGGCCCGGCAACGACGCCGCGCGGCTCGCGTGGGCGTTCGCCGAAGCGACGGGGCGTGCGCCGCGGAGCGAGGAGGCGGTGGTGCTCGAGCGGGCGCTCTCGCGCGAGCGGGCGCGCTACGCGGCCGATCGAGCGGCGGCGGCGGCGCTCCTGGCGCAGGGCGAGGCGGCGCGCGACGAAGCGCTGCCGCTCGAGGAGCACGCCGCGTGGGCGCAAGTCGCCGCGCTGCTGCTGAACCTGAGCGAGACGATCTCCAAGAACTGAGCGCGGGCGGGGCGAGCGGGACGGACGGAAGCGGCGAGGAGAGCGCGATGGATCCGCGGGAAGAGGCGCGTCGACTGTGGACGCGGCGAGCGCTGCTCGGCGTCGGGCTGCACGGCATCGGCCGCGTCGCGCTCGGCGCGCTGCTGCTCGAGTCGGCGGCGCGCGCGCAAGGCGGCGCGGTGCAGCGCGCGGCGGCTGGCGGCGGCGCGGTGCCGCTCGCGGGCGCTGGTTCGCGCGGCCTGCCCGGGCTCCCCCACTTCGCGCCGCGCGCCAAGCGGGTGATCTGCCTGTTCCAGTCGGGCGGGATGTCGCACGTCGATCTGTTCGACGGGAAGCCGGCGTTGGAGCAGTTCGCCGGCCAGGAGCTGCCGCCGTCGGTGAAGGGGACGCAGCGCATCACCGGCATGACCTCCGGGCAGGCGAACTTCCCGGTCGTGGCGCCGATCGCGCCAGGGCGCCGTTGCGGCGCGAGCGGCCGCTGGATGAGCGACCTGCTGCCCCACTTGCAGACGGTCGCCGACCAGCTCTGCGTGGTGAAGAGCGTCGAGACCGACGCGATCAACCACGACCCGGCGATCACCTTCTTCAACACCGGCAACCAGCTGCCGGGCTACGCCAGCATGGGCGCGTGGGCGAGCTACGGGCTCGGCAGCGAGTGCGCCGACCTGCCCGCCTTCGTCGTGCTGGTATCGCAGGGATCGGGCAAGAACCCGGGCCAGCCGATCTTCTCGAGATTGTGGGGATCGGGCTTCCTGCCGTCGTCGCACCAAGGGGTGGGCCTGCGGTCGGGCGGCGATCCGGTGCTCCACCTCGACAACCCCGCCGGCGTCTCGCGCGAGCAGCGGCGCGCGCAGCTCGACGAACTGGCCGAGCTGAACGCGCTGCACGCCGCGGCGAGCGGCGATCCCGAGACGACCGCGCGCATCGCCGCCTACGAGATGGCGTTCCGCATGCAGGCGTCGGTGCCGTCGCTGGCCGACACCTCCGACGAGACGGCGGCGACGCTCGAGCGCTACGGCCCCGACGTTCGCCGGCCCGGCAGCTACGCGGCCCACTGCCTGCTCGCGCGGCGCATGGTGGAGCGGGGCGTGCGCTTCGTGCAGCTCTTCCACCGCGGCTGGGACCAGCACATCGCCATCCGCCGCCAGTTGCCGAACCAGTGCCGCGACATCGACCAGCCGACCGCGGCGCTTCTGAAGGACCTCGAGGCGCGCGGCCTGCTCGAAGACACGTTGGTCTGCTTCTTCACCGAGTTCGGCCGCACCGTCTTCAGCCAAGGCAACCCGCAGGATCCGAGCGCGGGCCGCGACCACCACGGCCGCTGCTTCACCGTGTGGATGGCCGGCGGCGGCCTCCGGCCCGGCATCGAGCACGGCGCCACCGACGACTTCTCCTACAACGTCGTCGCCGACCCGGTCCCCGTCCGCGACCTCCACGCCACGCTGCTCCACTGCCTCGGCGTCGACCACGAGCGGCTGACGTTCCCGTTCCGCGGCCTCGACGCGAAGCTGACCGGAGTCGAGGAGGCGAAGGTGGTGAAGGAGCTGCTCGCGTGAGCGAGCGGCGCGGCGGCCCGCTCGGACGCGAGGAGTCGCCGGACGTCGAGCAGCTCGTCGCGTCGATCAACGTCGATCGCAGCGGCGGCCTGCGCAAACCCCACAAGCCGCTCCTGCTGCTCTACGCGATCGCGCGCCTCGATGGCGCTGCGCCGACCGAGTTCCGCTTCTCCGCGGTCGAATCGGACCTGAAGGAGCTGATCGCGGAGTTCGCCCCGCCCGCGAAGCAGGTGCGACCGGGCTATCCCTGGTGGCGCCTGCAAGCGGACGGCCTGTGGGAGATCGCCGAGGGCGCGCGCATCGCCACCAACGCGAGCGGCGATCCCTCGATCGGCGACCTGCGCGAGACGATGGGCCGACTTCCCGCCGCCGTGCGCGACGCGCTCCGGCGCGATCCGGCGTTGCGCGCGCGCGTCGTGCAACGGCTGCTCGACGACCACTTCCCGCCGACCCTGCACGCGCGGGTCCTGGAAGCGGCAGGGTTCGACGCGGAACGGCTCGACGGCGGCGACGCGCACCTCCATGAGGACTTCGTGCCGGAGACCGCGCTCGAGCGGGTGGCGAGTTCGCGCTGGCGCCGGCCCAGCGGATTCCGAGCGGCCGTGCTGCGCGCCTATGGCGGACGCTGCGCCCTGACTGGTTTCCAGGCCGAGGTCGCCGGCGTCGCGTACGGCGTCGAGGCGGCGCACGTGCAGTGGCATGCGAAAGGTGGCCCGGCGCTGGTCTCGAACGGGATCGCTCTCCAGTCGACGCTCCATCAGTTGCTCGACTGCGGCGCCTTCTCGCTCACGGACGATCGCCGTGTGCTGATCTCCCGCCAGTTCAGCGGCTCGCCGACTGCTACCGGGCTCTTGCTCCCTCTCAAGGGGGCAAGGCTCCGCGATCCGCTGCCCGGCTTCGAGCCGGTGCACGTCGACTACATCCGCTGGCATCGCGAGGAGAGCCGCGGCGGCGTGTTCAAGGGGCCGGCGCTCGACGGATGAGGCGGCGCGGTCGACGTGGAGGAGCGGCAGCACCTCGGCTCCTCGTTTGCCTCCCTCCCCACGGTCGTTCTGGTCGCAACGCGCTGCCGACCTGCGCGGCGGCGCCCGTGGAGCCTGTCATGTCGTGCTGCCCGAGCTCCCGCTCCCGAGGCCCGGCCGCGCGAGTCGCGCTGGGAACAATGACCGCTCTCGCTTGCCTCGCTGCGCAAGGCCGCGCAGCGCCGCGCCACGCCGGCGAGGACGCGTTGCAGCGGGTCGCGCTGAACGGCGACGGCGTGGCGGGCAACTGGAACACGGTCGACTGCGCCCTCTCGGCCGATGGGCTGTGGATCGTCGTCTCGAGCTATTCGTCGAACCTGATCTCACGCGACGGGAACGAGTGGGCCAATGCCGGCGCCGACATCTTCGTGATCGACCTCACCGACTGGGGCGGCGGCTTCGCCGTCGAGCGGGCGAGCGTGCGCTACGGCGTCCACTACGACGACGGCGACGCCAACGACTGCAGCTACGCGCCGACGATCGCCGACGGCGGCCGCTACGTCGCGTTCCAGAGCTACGCCAGCGACCTCGTGCCAGGCGACACGAACGGCGCCCCCGACATCTTCATCCGCGATCGCGACACGGACGCCGACGGCAACTTCACGATCGACAAGATGGCGACATGGCGCGCGAGCGTGGCGAGCGACGGCCGCGAGGCCGACCTCGGCTCGTTCGGCCCGCGCATCGCCATCGACGGCAGCGCCGTCTGGTTCAGCTCGTCCGCGACCAACCTCGTCGCGGGCGACACCAACGGCGCCATCGATCTCTTCCGCCACGACCTCGTCACCCGTGCGACGACGCGCGTGAGCCTTGCCTGGGACGGCGCGGAGCCCGATGGCGACTGCACCTCCGCGCGGCCGACCGCGGATGGGACGCAGCTCCTCTTCCTGAGCTCGGCGACCAACCTCGTGCCGGGCGACACGAACGGGACCTACGACCTCTTCGTGCGCGACCTCGTCACCGGAGCAGTGGAGCGCGTGAGCGTCGCCACCGGCGGCGCCGAGGGCGATGGCCCGAGCACCGCGGCCGGCGGCATCAGCGCCGATGGCCGCTTCGTGCTGTTCGGCAGCTACGCGACCAACCTCGTTCCCGGCGACACCAACGGCGTGCCCGACTGCTTCCTGCGCGATCGGCAGACGGGGACGACGGTGCGCGTCAGCGTCGCGAGCGGCGGGCTCGAGGCCGACGGCGCGAGCTTCCCCGGCACGCTCACCGACGACGGCACCCGCGTCGTCTTCAGCAGCAGCGCGACCAACCTCGATCCGCGCGACGGCGACGCGTTCACGAACGTCTTCGTGCGCGACCTCGCCAGCGACGCCACCGAGGTCGTCTTCCTCGCGCGCAGCGGCGCGCCCCCCGACGGCGACTGCCACTACGCGAGCGCTTCGCCCGACCTCGTGAAGATCGGCGCGATCTGCCACGCGACCAACCTCGTCAGCTGGGACCACAACGCCGCGCCCGACCACGCTGGCGAGGAGCCCTACGTGCGCGACCTCGGGCAGCCGATCGGCGGCGCGTCGTGGCGCCCGTACGGCGACGCGCTCTGGGGCAAGCGGAAGCCGTCGCTCGTCCCGCGCGCCGACCCGGTGCTAGGCACGACGGTCACCTTCGACCTCGGCAACTCCGCCCCCTACCCGACCAGCGGCTGGCTCTTCGGCGGCGGCGAGGCGACGGCGTTGAAGCTCCATCGCGCGACGTTCGCCAACGACCTCTCGCTCTTCCTGCTGCCGGTCACGCTCGGCCTCGGCGTGACGCCCTACGACGCCGACGTCACCGACGACCCGGCGATGACGGGGATCTCGATCTTCGCGCAGCTGGCGGTGCTGGACAGCGCGGCGCCGGTTGGGCTGTCGCTGTCGCGCGGGATCGAGCTGGTGCTCGGGAACTGAGCGCGGCGGCGCCTTGCCGCGGTCGAGCTCCTCGGCAGGCGCAATCGTTGCAACTCCGTGACAAGCCCCTCCCGCGCGCGACCGATATGGTCTCGAGCGTCGCCCACGGGAGTTCGTTCGATGCCGTCGCGCCCCGCCTCGCTCGTCACGCACCTCCTCTTCGGCGGGAGCCTGCTCCTCGCCGGCTGCGCGGGCCCGGCCGCGAGCCCGGCCGCGAGCTCAGCCGCTCGATCCGCCGCGGCCCCCGCGGAGGGCACGACCACGGGCGCCCCGGCGCCGCGACTCACCGTCCTCACCGCCGCCCCGAGCGGCGCGCTGCCGATCGCGACGCCGCCCGCCGCGCCGGCGCCGCTCGCGCACGGCGACCTCTTCGCGCCGCCGCCGCCCCCCACCGCCGAGCTCGACCTCGCGGCATTCCGCGGGCAGGTGGTCTGGATCACCTTCTTCGCCGCCGACTGCTGAAGCTGGTCGATCGCGAGCCGTGAGCTCGCCGAGATCGCTGCCGCGCGTGCGAGCAAGGGGCTCGTCCACCTCCTCGTCGATCGCAGCCCGACGACGCCGTGGCAGCCGTTGCCACCCGCAGAGCTCGCCGCGCAGCGCAACCTCGTGGTGAGCGACGTCGACGGCAAGAGCGAGCTCGCGCTCCACCCCGAACGCGCCTTCGGCTTCCGTTCCGGCTCGCCGAGCCACTTCCTGATCGATCGCGCCGGCCAGCTGCGCGGCCGCGACGTCGATCGCCTCGCGCTGGCGGCGCAGCTCGACGCGCTGCTGGCCGAGAAGTAGCTCGCAGCGCTGCGCCGAAGTTCTCCGCGGCTGGCGCTCGCTCCGTCCCCCTATGCTCCGCGGCCCGCGTTCGCCCGCTCGCTGCGGTGCGCCACGCCCCACCGGAGCTCGTCATGCCGACTCGCGCCTTCGCCGCCGCCTCGCCGACCTCGCCGCTCGCCCCGCTCACCATCGAGCGGCGCGCGCCGCTGCCGAGCGACGTCGAGATCGACATCCTCTTCTGCGGCGTCTGCCACTCCGACCTCCACTTCGCGCGCGACGAGTGGGGCATGACGACCTTCCCGGTCGTGCCGGGCCACGAGATCCTCGGCCGCGTGAGCCGCGTCGGCGGCAACGTGACGCGCTTCAAGGTCGGCGACCTCGCCGCGGTCGGCTGCCTCGTCGATTCGTGCCGCACCTGCAGCAGCTGCGCGCGCGGGTTGGAGCAGTTCTGCAAGAGCGGCGCGATCTTCAGCTACGGCTCCGACGACCACCACTCGGGCGGCAAGACGCACGGCGGCTACTCCGAGCGGATCGTCTGCGACGAGGCCTACACGCTCAAGGTGCCCGCGAACCTCGATCCGGCGCGCGCGGCGCCGCTCCTGTGCGCCGGGATCACGACCTGGTCGCCGCTCACGAAGTGGGGAGCGGGGCCGGGCAAGAAGGTCGGCATCGTCGGGCTCGGCGGGCTCGGCCACATGGGGGTCAAGTTCGCGCACGCGCTCGGCGCCCACACGGTGTTGTTCACGACGTCGAAGGGGAAGGCGGCCGACGGCCGGCGGCTCGGCGCCGACGAGGTGGTGATCTCGAGCGACGCCGACGCGATGGCGAAGCACGCCGGCACCTTCGACCTGATCGTCGACACCGTCTCGGCCGACCACGACTTGGACGCTTACCTCGCGCTGCTCAACCTCGACGCGACGCTGGTGCTGGTCGGCGTGCCGCCGAAGCCGCAGCCGGTGAAGGCGTTCAGCCTGATCGCGCCGCGCCGCAACCTCGCCGGCTCGCTGATCGGCGGGATCGCGGAGACGCAGGCGATGCTCGACTTCTGCGGCAAGCACTCGATCGCGTGCGAGATCGAGCTGATCCGCATGCAGCAGATCAACGACGCCTACGAGCGGATGCTGAAGAGCGACGTGAAGTACCGCTTCGTGATCGACATGGCGTCGTTGAAGGGGTGAGCCGCGCGCGGCCGCGCGGCGCGGGGCGTCCGGCTCCGCGGCCGCGTTGCGCGCCGCCGATCACTTCGGCTTCGGCACGTGCTGGTCGATCAGGATCGCGTGGCCGTCGGGATCGAGCACGCGAAGGCTCGCCGGACCGGTCGAGTCGGGATCGGCGCGCAGCTCGAGCTCGACGTCGCGCTCCTCGAGCACCTCCTGGATCGTCCGCACGTCGTCGAACTTCTCCTGCGTCTTCATCGAGCGATCCCAGCCCGGGTTGAAGGTGAGCGTGGTCGCCTCGATGCCGCCCTGGAAGAGGCCGATCGTCGCGGTCGCGTTCTGCACGATGACGAAGCGCTGCTTCACGCCGCCGAAGACCTTCTTGAAGCCGAGCTTCTCGTAGAAGGCGAGCGACGCCGCCACGTCCTTCACCACGAGGCTCACCGAGAAGTTGCCGAGCTCGAGGGCCGGCGTCAGCGGAGCCGCGCCGGCCGCGCCCGCCTGCTGCGGAGCGACGGCCGCATGCGTGGCGAGCGACGCGCCCGCGACGACACCGACGAGGAGAGCGGACGCGAGTCGCAGCATGGGAGGCTCCGGAAGGGCGGGGGACGGGCAGCGAGCGGCAGAGGATGCAGCGCAGAGGGATGCGGCGCAATGAGGGGGAGGCGGAGGGCGGCGATGGCGGCAGCCGCAGTGGATTTCATGCACCACACCGTCGCTTCCGGCACGACGTTCCGCGTGATGACGTTGATCGACATCTCCTCGAGGGAGTGCCTTGCCGCGATCGCACGCAAGTCCTTCACCGGAGCCGACGTCGCGACCGTTCTCGGTGAGGTTGGCAGGCGGCGCCAAGCCTTGCCCGAGAAGATCCGCGCCGACAATGGAACCGAGTGCACCTCGAAGGCTCTCGACTGCTGGGCCTACTAGAATCACGTCGTAGTCAACTTCAGCCGACCTAGCCGACCGGCAGACAACGCCTTCATCGAGGCGTTCAACGGCACGCTTCGGCGAGAGTGCCTCTCGCAACATTGGTTCGGCAGCTTGAGCGAGGTACAACGCACCCCTTGCCGCTTGGAGCGACGAGTACAACAACTCAAGGCCGCATAGCGCTTCAGGCGCACGGGCGTCGGCCCTGTGCAGGGCCGGAGCAACCCACACTAAGGACCGAATCCAGACCAGAATCTCTCCGAACCTAGTGGCTCAGAAGCGGGGAGCAGAGCCGCCCCAGGGAGTACAACTTGAAGCGTGGTACAACAATAGGGGGCAGGTCACCGAACCGCCGCCCCATTTGCCCAACGGTGGAGCCGTCATGAGCGACCTGCCCCCGCCCGGCCGAACCGTCTTCGTCCGAAGGCACCGCTGGCTCATCGAGTGCGTCGAGCCGCCCGCCTCGAGGGACGAATCGTCGTTCGTGAGCCTCGCCTGCCTCGACGACGACGCGCAGGGGCAGCGGATCAACCTGCTCTGCGCGAAGGAGTTCGACACGGAGGTCGAACAAGACGCGGGATGGGAGCGGACCGGGCGGCAGGAGATTGACGAGGCGCGGATGTTCGCGACGTTGCTCAGAAGCGTGCGATGATCCCCGATCCCGACCAGCGTGCCGTCATCGAGGCCTCGCCCGACAGCTTCCTGCTGGTCGCCGCACCTCCCGGCGCCGGCAAGACAGCAGTCGCGTGCGCGCGGATCGCGTGGCTCGCACAAAACGGGACTCCACCTTCTCGCATCCTGATGATCAGCTTCACGCAGGTCGCCGTCGCGGAATTCCGCGAGCGCATTGCACGAATGGCAGCTGACGTTCCCGACATCCGCGGTGTCGAGATCACGACCCTGGATGCCTACGTGTGGCGCCTTCTGAAGGGCTTCGCCGAGGACCACCAAGTTGAAGATCTGTTCGGCAGCTACGACCAGAACATCGCCACAACTACCCAGAAGCTCTCTGACGGCGAACCCACACTCACCCGCTGGCTCCAGCAGTTCCAGCACATCGTCATCGACGAAGCCCAGGACCTAGTCGGCCCACGCGCCCAGCTCGTTGCGGCGATCCTTCAGCACCGAAGCCCGAGCAGCGGAGCCACGGTATTCGCTGACGAGGCGCAGGCGATCTACGGATTCACCTCGGATGAAGAAGCCGGCGTGCTCCAGGACACGTTCTTCGAAGTGATACACAAGGTTGGCCTGAAGCCGGAGCGGCGCGAACTTCGCACCATCCACCGGACCAACAACCCTCGGCTCAAGGGCCTTTTCCTTGAGAGCCGGAAGCCGCTCGCTGACCACGTCGCCGAGCCTCAGACCGCCTACTCCGGGGCCAGATCGAGCATCGAGGAGTTCGCTGACAACGAAGCTGGCGACTTCGATGCCGTCGTTGACACGCTGCGCGGCACCAGCGCCCTAGTCCTGTTCCGGACGCGCGCCCAAGTGTTGATGGCATCGAGCCTGCTGCATCACAAGCACAAGATCCCGCATCGCCTGCGCATGTCAGGTCTGCCCAAGGTCATCGAGCCGTGGATCGGCTTCCTGCTCTCAGACTTCTGCGAGCCCGACCTGACCGAGGGGCAGTTCCACGAGCGCTGGGCGAACCGAGCATCGCATCCGTGCCTGCAGCTCCACGGTCGCAACGTCGACACCGCTTGGCGGGCGCTGCAGAGCCTCGCGCCCGGGCGCCGCGGCAGCGTCGCCTTGAGCCGACTACGAGCCGTGCTGGCACGCTCCAAGACCCCCGTCGATGTGTCGGTCGCGGAAATCGGCAGCAGCGGCCCGACCCTCGGCACGATCCATGCGAGCAAGGGCCGCGAGGCAAACCAAGTCGTGCTAATGATGCCCCGAGATTCCTCGGAGGTGGACGACGACTCCAGCCTTCTTGAGGAGGGACGGGTGCTCTATGTCGGCGCGACCCGGGCGATCGACTCGCTGGCGATCGGTGAGTCATTTCAATGCCGCGCATCCTCCCTAGATGACGGTCGCGTATTCCGCCTTGTGAACCACAACGCCCAAGTTGAGTTCGGCCGAGAAGGCGACGTCCTCGTAACCTCCCCCGTGGCACGGACCATCCAGAGAGACGAAGCGGAGTGCCGGCAGTCCCAGGAGTGGTTGGCGCAGCATGCGGCCGAGCCGGCAGATATCGGGGCCGCGTGCATTGGCACCGGTGATTGGGCCTACCGGCTGACAGTGAACGAGACCATGCGCATCGGCTGCCTCTCACCGCAGGTCAACAACGACCTGTTCGAAGTCGCCAAGAGGTTGAAACTGGGCCGGGTGTGCCCGCCATCGAAGCTGAAGCATCTCTGGATCGCCGGGGTCGGCACGACCAGCCTCGCCCCCGGTGACCCACGCTTGGATGAGTTGCACGAGCCCTACTCGCGGACCGGATTGCTCCTGACGCCCATCATCCGGGGGTTCCCGACGGTCTTCTTCGCCGAGGCCCGCCAGCAGCGGAACAATTGGTGATCGCCATGACCGAATTCCTCCCCCGCGACCACATCCTCGCCCGCCTCGAAGAGGATCTGATCGGTCCCCAGACACCGGACGAGGCAATCGACGAGCTGCCGACCGATCGCTACCTGACCGGTATCCTGTTCCCGCGTCGCACCACCATCGAGGCAGCCGAAGACGAGAAGCTCGCTGGCGGCGGCGATGACGATGACGACGCGGCGGAAGAGGAAACCGCCTTGCGCCTCGCCGGCCAGGCCAAGCCGTCGACAATGGGCCTGTCGTTCACAGTCCGCGGCGCAACTGGACCGGCGCGGGTCGCAGTGTCGATCCACCTCGCCACCTACAAGGCCTGGCACAAGGGCTTAGGCGAGGCACTCGTGGAGGGCCCGGCCGAACGCATCCATGACTCGATCTGGAGGCGCACCGCCCGCCTCGTGGACCTTGCCGATATCGAACTGCAGGGCGGCTACCACAAGATCAAGCTGCCACCAGATGCCCCGCAAGGCCTCGAATTGCACTGTCAGGCGCTGCCCGAGACCGCCGGCACCATGGTCACCCTTGCACTGGTCAACCAGAACGAGAAGCAGACCGGCGACGAACGCTACGAGGGCGAAGAGCGGACCTTCTTCCAGGTCCAGATGACCGTACGCGGGCACCGCGGGACAGCCGTGGTGCCCCGCCCGTTCCGCGCCAGCCGTAGCGACGAAGACGGCCGCCTCGCGGGGCTCATCTACCGGGACGTGACCCAATACGCCGTCGGCCACACCTGCTCGGCAACGTGGTTTGCCGAAGGCGCGGCGATCGCCGTCCAGACGGCTTGGATCCCTCGCGCCCGCGTGCCGGCGATGGACCCGAAGGGCGGTGTCGACTTCGCAATGTTAGGTTCGCAGAAGCTCCTGCCCCCTCTTTCGGCCAACTGGCTGGCGAACGCAGCTCCCGAGGAACTACACCGCGGCCTCGCCCTCGTGCCGGGCTGCTACAAGGCTTGGATCCTCCGCCAGGAGCAGCGGATCGCGGGGATGCCGGCAGACCTGCAGCAGGTTGCCCGCGACCAACTGAGCATCTGCCGTGGAGTGCAGGACCGCATCGAGCGGGCCCTGGTCGGGCTGCAGGCCAACGATGACATCAGGAAATGCTTCCAGCTGGCCAATCGCGCCATCGCCATGGCTCGCAAGTGGAGCCGCAACGAGGCGGACCTGACTTGGCGCCCGTTCCAGATCGCCTTCATCCTACTGGCGCTCGAGTCCTTGGCCGAGCCTTCCCACCCCGACCGCGCAGTGATGGACCTGCTGTGGTTCCCCACTGGCGGTGGCAAGACGGAAGCCTACCTCGGCCTGATCGCCTTCTTGCTGTTCCACCGGCGACTGCGGCACGATCTCCCCGACCAGGGAGCCGGGACCGCCGCGATCATGCGCTACACGCTGCGGGCGCTGACCATCCAGCAGTTCCAGCGCGCCGCCGGGCTGGTGCTCGCGTGCGAGCAGCTGCGCCGCGAACTCAATGACAAGCGGTTCGGCAGCATCCCGTTCTCGATCGGCCTGTGGGTCGGCGGTGGTGCGACGCCCAACACCGTGCAGGAGGCGGCCAACCTAGCGCCCGGCAGCAGTTGCGATCACCGGCAGCTTTCCAGTTGCCCCTGCTGCGGTTCGAAACTGACGTGGAATGCCAATGCGAGGCAGGACACCATGTTGGTGCGCTGCCAGAAGCACGGCTGCGACCTGTCAGCGGGCAACCAGCCGCTGCCCGTTTACACGATCGACGAGGACATCTACCGCGAAGTCCCGTCGCTGTTGATCGGAACGGTCGACAAGTTCGCGCAAATCGTCCGGAAGGCGGAGGTCGGTCGCTTCTTCGGAATGACGCGCGACAACGCGCCCCCCGACCTGATCGTACAGGACGAGCTGCACTTGATTTCCGGACCACTGGGCACGATTGCTGGTCTCTACGAGGTCGCCATAGACCACCTCTGCAGCAGGAACGGGGTGCGGCCGAAGATCGTCGGTTCCACGGCGACGATCCGGCGGGCGAGCAGCCAAATCCGGAGCCTGTTCGATCGCGACACCTGCCAGTTTCCGCCCCCTGGACTCGATCACGACGACTCCGGCTTCGCCGTAGTCGACAAGCAGTCTTCTGGGCGACTCCACGCCGGCGTAACCACGGCCGGTCGCTCCCCGAAGTTCGCCTTGCAGGCGGTGTCTGCTTCGCTGCTGCAGTCGGCGACGTGCACGGCGGTGCCCAAGGCCGCGCAGGACAGCTACTCGACCCTGCTCGTCTACTTTAACTCGCTGCGCGAACTCGGTGGTGCCCTCGTGCTGATGCAGGACGACGTGCACGCGACGATTGAGGCCTACAGCCAGCGCCGCGGCGAGAAGGAGCGGAACATCGAGGTCCCCGAGGAGCTGACGAGCCGCAAGTCTGCAGCGGAGATCCGCACCCTGCTTGAGGTTCTAGAAAAGCCTGATCGGTCTCCGGAGGTGCTGCTCGCCAGCAACATGATCTCCGTGGGAGTCGACATCCAGCGACTCGCGCTGATGGTCGTAAATGGGCAACCGAAGACGATCGCCGAGTACATCCAGGCCACCAGCCGCGTCGGCCGTGGTGCGACCTCCGGCCTCGTGCTGAGCATCTACAACAACTCCCGCACACGCGACCGTTCGCACTACGAGACGTTCACATCGTGGCACGCAGGCATCTACCGCGAGGTGGAAGCAACGAGCGTGACCCCGTTTGCATCGCGCGCAATCGACAAGGCGGTGCATGCCACCTTGGTCGCGCTGGCCCGGCATCTCGTGCCGCAACTGCGGGATGCACCACGCCTAACCGCCGAGAGCCATTCCCAAGTGCTAAAGCTGTGCGAGATCATTTGCGAGCGGGTCGAACACCTGGATCCAACGGAGAAGACCAGCGTGCAGCAGGCCCTGACGCGCCTCGTCACCGAGTGGACGGAGCGCACCGACGTCGAGAGATACTGGGTCGACAGCGGCCCCATGGTAGGGCTGATGATCTCGGCGGAGGAACATGCAGCGCGGCGCGCGAGCGGTCAAGCCATGGATCGGGCTTGGCCTACCCTCAACTCGATGCGAGACGTCGAACCATCCACCACCTTCAAGCTCGGTTTCCCGAAGCGAGAGCCCGCGACGACGCACACGCCCGGAGAGCCGTCATGACCCGTTTCAACGAACTCGGGGGCATCCGTCGTTCCCAAGTGGTGAGCACCTACGGCCCCGGATCCATCGTTGACTTTCGCGCCGGAAGGTCCGGTGATGCAGCCATCTCCGTCGTGGCTGCCGGACTGGAGACGTGGGAGGACGTGCCGGCCGACATCCTCGAATCGACCAAGATCTACGAGCCGCGCCTCGCGAGTCTGCTGCACGTACAGCACTTCCGCCTCGCACCGGTGGCCAGCAAGCCACCGAAGTGGCAGCAGACACGGGCGTCGCGATGCACACTGCAGGGCCGGAGGTTCCCCTTGTGGTTGCAGTGTCCCCGGTGCCAAAAGATCGGCCCGGTCATGCGCTGGAAGGAGTCCCCGGGAGACCCATCGCTGACGTGCCCAGGATGTTCAAAGAGTGGCGACCCGGCGCACTGCGTCCCCGTGCGATTCGTGATGACGTGTGGCCGGGGTCATCTCGATGAGTTCCCTTGGGACAGGTGGGTCCACCAAGGCAACGCCTGCAGGAGCGAGGACCTGAAGCTCGAGAGCAAGGGCGGCACTGGTCTTGCATCGCTGTTCTTGAAGTGCGGAACGTGCAAGACAGAGCGGTCCATGGACCACGCCCTATCAAAAAGCACGTTCGAAGGATGGAACTGCCGGGGCAGGCGCCCTTGGCTGGATGATCAAGAAGTAGGTTGCGAGGAAACGCCAGTCGCCGTGCAGCGTGGCGCATCCAACCTCTACTTCGCCCGGACATTCTCAGCCCTGGACATTCCACCGTGGTCACACCCGCTGATGCGCATGCTCGGCGCCAATTGGGAAGTGCTCTCCGCCACTCCCGAAGACGAGCGTGGCGTTGTGCTCAAGAACCTCGACCGGGCACACCAGTACACGAAGCGTCTTGGCATGACCCAGGAACAGATCCTCGACGCGGTCAGTACCAGCACCCAGTTGCTGCAGGAGAGCTCGGCGGAGAGTCTCCGGCGCGAAGAGCATCTGCGTCTGCTCAATCCGAGCCTTGAAGCAGGAGCCGGCCACGAGTTCGATACGCGGGCAAGCCCACTTCCCGGCAGCCTGATCCCCTACGTCAGCGACTTGGTTGAGATCCGCCGCCTGCGCGAAGTACGCGCGCTCACCGGCTTCACCCGTATCGCTCCGCCCTCGCCGGAAGACGATGGTGAGCAGAGCCGCGTAGCGCGCCTGTCGCGCACGGACCTTGGGTGGCTACCCGCTGTCGAAGTGCGCGGCGAGGGCATCTACCTCGAACTGAACAAGGCTCGCATCGCCGACTGGCAGCGGGACAATCAAGAGAAGCTGGGGGCCATGATGCAATCGCTGCAGCACCACTACGAGCGCGTCTGGCGGGATACAGGCAAGGAGACCCCGCCCCCCAAACGCCCGATCAACCCGCGATACCTGCTCGTCCACACGCTGGCCCACGCGCTGATCCGGCAACTCTCCCTCGACTGCGGCTACAGCAGTGCATCCCTGCGTGAGCGTCTCTACGTCGAGTCCGGCAACTACGAGATGGCTGGCCTGTTGATCTACACCGGGAGCTCCGACGCCGACGGCACGCTCGGCGGGCTCTCGCGCCAAGCAGAGCCGACGCGCTTCCAGGAGTTCTTCGTCGATGCGATCCACAGCCTCGCTTGGTGCTCCAACGACCCGCTCTGCATCCACGGCGAAGCTTCATCCGAACCGCTCAACCGCGCAGCGTGCCATTCCTGCGCCCTAGTCGCCGAGACCTCGTGCGAGACCTTCAACCAGCTGCTCGACCGTTCCGTGCTCGTCGGCACGCCAGACGACCGCAGCCTTGGCTTCTTCGCGAGGTCGCTGCGCTGCGCATGAGACAACTGAGTCAGCCTTAGCGGCTGACCAATTCCAAGCAGCAATCATCTGGTGGACTAGATGTTGGGAGGTTGTTTGGTTACCGCCACGGTCGAGTAGCTCACGGGCGAGGGGGCCGATAGCACTGCCAGTGGCAGCCGATTCTTCGACACGCCGATCAGTGTGCGGCGTGGAAGCGTCCTTCAGTTCGCAGCTGTTGGCGACGGGGCGAACCTGCCGCTTCAAACCAGCAAGGCGCTCGACATGGACTTCTTGCTGCACAACGATGGCGACACAGTGCCTGCTACTGCCATCCTCGCTCGAATCCTGCCTTGATCGCAGAAGCGATTCCTCGAGCCAGCAACGGCGGCACCGCATTCCCGACTTGCCGGTACTGTTCGGTGCGGTTCCCCTCGAAGAAGTAGTTGTCTGGAAATGTCTGCAGCCGCGCCGCTTCACGCACTGTCAGGCTGCGACATTGCGCAGGGTCGGGATGAATAAAGTAGTGCCCATCCTTCGCGATGTGCGAAGTGATCGTCGAAGCTGGGAGCGTCGACAGTTGCACGCGGAAGCGGTCATTGAACATCGCACCCCGAAGCGCAGAGGCGACGTTCGCATGCTCTGGGAGCAACGATTCAGGAAAGTCGCGAATCCTCGGAGAGCGTCCTTTTGCCTTTCCGTAGCTTGAGACGAACAGATATCGAGACAAGTCTTCATAAATGTGCGCTCGAGTTTCGTGATTGCAGGCACCGCCAAGCCTCGGGTCCTCGAACCAGTCACGCTCAAATCGAACGCGCGGTTCGCACGCTACAAATTGGGCGCCACGGTGACTCCGTGGGCAACGAACTCGGTCGAGTGCTGACCGAACGGCCTCCGCGACTTCCGACTGTCCACTGGCGACGATCTGACGGAACCACGCCTGATGAACCGACGCTTTCAGAAGCCCGACCCATCGCTCTGACGAGTCGGCCTCGCGTGAAAGCCCGCTCCGCAGTGCTGGAAGATCGCCGATGGCGTCCGCGCATCGCACGACGTCGGCTCCCTCGCTCAACGGCGCTGGACCTCGCATCCCTGCTCCGAATCGCGTCTGGAGAACTCCGACGATGATCAAGCGATGGCGTGCCTGAGGAACTCCGAACCGCTCTGACTTGATCAGGAATCCATCGGCAGACGTCGGCTCGACTGCATCGCCGGAACGCTCCTGCGCTGGTGCCGTCAACCCAAACAACCTGTACTTGAGCTTGCTATCAGGTGGCTGCCGCAAGTCTTTCAGGATCCGCTCGAAGATGCTGAATCCGAGTTGCGACTTCGCGGACAGCAGCCCTTTCACGTTCTCCATGACAAACACCGAAGGCCGGTGTTTGGCGATGATCCTCAAGTATTCGCGATAGAGCGTATGCCGCTTGTCGTAGTAAAAGTCGTCGCCTCGCGCTCCGAGCATTCGCGCGCGGCCGACAAGCGAGTACGCCTGACATGGAGGACCGCCAACGAGCACCCAGTCGGACCTCGATCGCTCGGGGCCAAGCGCTTGCCGGATCCGTGCGTCCACTTCACTCGCAATCGAGGGGCGAAGCTCTGCCCGCCAGGCCTCCTCCCTCGCTCTCCGCCCCTCGTTCGGCGAGGCATCGAGCAGGTCATCGACTCCACGACCACGTCGGGCGAACTCGCCCCTGACGTACTCGTAATACCCCGGCGGGACTGCACCATCGACGAACTGGCGGTAGAAGCTCCGCAGCAACAACGTGCGATGCGCGGGAGCGTCCATCTCGACCGAAAGCCGCAGCCGAAACGCTCGACTTCCGTCAGGCCCTCGGAGCGATGCGAACCCTTCACCGAGCCCGCCGGGCCCGGCAAAGATGTCGACAACTGGAATCTCGACGCTATTCGCCAACGGACCTGCCGCTTCTCTACGAGGTCTGATCGGACCCCGACAACTGCATCGGGTGAGCGCCTTTCTCGAATCCTTCGCTTCTCCGCGGTCGCTGCGCTTGCCTCCGCTACTTTTTCGTCGAGCGCTGCTGAATGACCGTGCGGCGCCGGGAGGTTATCCGCAAGTCCTCCATGACGCGGCGCTCAGTCGTGCCAGAAGGATCAAGCGGATCGACCCGAACGACCCTCCACGACGCGCTTCGTGCTCGGCGACCTCGGTGCAGCTTCTTGCCGATCGATTCGACGATGCGATCCAGATTTTCATAGATCTGATGTTCCCAGATGCGGACGACGTGCCATCCGGCATCCTCGAGCTGCAGCGTTTGGCGGCGATCACGGGCAACATTGGTCGACAGCTTGTTCGCCCAGAACTCGACGTTGGATCGTGGTCGAACGTAATGGGCGGGGCACCCGTGCCATTGGCAGCCGTCGACGAACAATGCAATCCGCTTCCTGACGAAGGCCAAGTCAGCCCGGCAGATTGGCGTCGACGCCTGCGCTCGACAACGTATCCCGGCCGAGGCGAGGGCTTTCCGAAGGATGAGTTCGGGGGAAGTGTCTCGCCCCCGAATTCGAGCCATCAGTTCCGAGCGGCTCGAGATTCCTCGACGGGTCACGTTCGATCGCTCTCTCGACACTTTCGCGAAGTTCTACCGCTTCCAACGTCCAGCCAGTCGGTTGCAACCGAACACCGCGATCGCAACGCAGCGTCGTGGTCGACTTCAGCATGGAATCTCAGGCCCGTCCTGAAAATACCGACGCCCTTCGAGTCCTTGGCAGAAGGGCTGCGGGCGAACGCCAGCCAGCCGAGAGAAGCGCTGGAGCAGCCTCGACGACGGCCGAGTCGCGGATTGGTCGGGCCGAGGAGATTTGAACTCCCGACCTCTTGCACCCCAAGCAAGCGCGCTAGCCAAGCTGCGCTACGGCCCGACCGGTGGACGGAGACGCGCGGTCGCTACGAGCTTCGGCGAGCGAAGCCCCTCGCGGCGCGCAGGGTCGGAGCGTCTTAGGGGCGGCGCTCCGCAGGGTCAAGGACGCGGCGGCGGCCCCCGTCGCAGGAGCCGCCGCCGCTGGTTGGTTCGAGATCGCGTCGAGATCGCGCTGAGTTCGCTTCGAGATCGATCACGGCGTGCTTCGAGCACCGCGCCGCCGCTCGTGCCGCGGCGCGCCGCGCCCGCTTCGCTCGCTCAGTCGTGGTAGATCGACGCCGGGCTCGGGACGCCGACGCCGCCGAAGAACGCGGCGTGGTTCATCGGCAGGACGATCGCCGCGGAGCCGGCGCGCGGCTCGGGCAGCGGCGCGCGCAGGCTGAAGGTGCCCGCCACCGGATCGAAGAGCTCGACGACGTCGCTCGGGACCGGCGTCGTGACGCTGGTGCCCGTGGCGCCGCCGGCGACCAGCACCTGGTTCGTGCCGGGCAGCACGACCATCGGCATGCCGGTGCGACCGAGGCTCATCGAGCCGACGTTGGCCCACGTGCCGGTGACCGGGTTGAACGCCTCGGCCGACGCGAGGTTGGTGAGCGCCGTGATCGAGCCGCCGATGCCGCCCGCCACCAGCACGCGCCCGTCGGCGAGCAGCACGCCGCTCGCGCCGGCGCGCGCCGCCTTCATGGTCACCTCGCTGCTGAACGTCCCGCTGCCGACCAAGAACCCCTGCGCGTGGTTGTCGATCGCCGGGATGCGGATGCCGAAGAGCGTGCTGTAGGTCCCGCCGCCGCCGATCAGCACGTCGCCGCTCGCGAGCGTCACGGCGACATGGCCGACGTGCGGACGCGCCAGGTTCGGGCCGGCGCTGAAGCTGTTGGTGACCGGGTCGTAGAGCTCGGTGGAGCGCAGCGCATTGGTGGCGCCCGTGACGACGTCGGTCACGTCGCTCGTCCCGCCCGCGATCAGCACGCGGCCATCGGGCAGCAGGTTCGCGGTATGGACCGCGCGACCGGTCACCATCGGGCCGGTCGGCGTCCACGTGTTGGTCGACGGGTCGTAGACCTCGCCGCCGCCGTTCACCGCCAACAGCAGGTCGGCGCCACCGCAGACCAGCACGCGGCCGTCCTGCAGCTTGGTCACCGTGTGCGCCGCGCGGCCGCTCGGCAGCGACGCGAGCGGGCTCGACTGCTGCGTGCAGGGATCCCACGCCTCGCACGCGTCGAGGTTCGCCCCCTGCGCGCCGAAGAAGGCGATCCGCCCGTCGTCGAGCGCGATCGCCGGCACCGCCGCCGGGTCGTTGAAGAGCGGCGCGACCGAGTGGAGCCACTCGTCGTTGAAGGCGAACTGCAGCTTGCAGAGCGGCGACTTCGCCGTGAACTTGCCGCTGACCAGCGAGACCATCTGCAGGTTGACCACGACGCCGTCGAGCGCCGGATCGGGGTCGAGGTCGAGCTGCTCGGTCACCGTCCCGCTCGGCCCCATGGTCGCGAAGAAGTTCGGGATGAGGAACGAGAGGTCGATCAGCGTGAAGTCGACGTCGATGCAGCCGACCGGGTGCTTCGGGCCGAAGCAGGTCGGCCCTTCGGTGAGGCTGATGATCGTCACGTAGGTCGTGCCGGCCGGCGCCGACATGACGACGTCGACGGTGCCGCCGAGATCGGCATCGCGCCAGCCGACCTCGAGCTGCGCCGCCGCGTTGCCGCCGACGGCCATGAAGGAGGCGGCAGCGACGACGGCGGTCGCCGCGGCCGGAAGTCCAAGGAAGTTGCAACGCACGGGAGTCCCCTTCACCGAGGTGATGCGCGGCGCGAAGCGCGCGCGCGGCCGCCCCAGCGGGCGGAACCGGCGGCAAGGCTAGGGGGAAACGCGTGCTTCGGCGAGGGGCGCGCCGCGCCCTCGTGGCCCTCAGCGCCCCGCCGCCTCCTCGCGCACCCAGCAGAACGCCGCCACCGTCGCCGGCAGCCCGATCAGCGACGCGGCGAGCGCCACCACCTGCTCGAGCTCCTCCGGGCTCGCCCCGGCCGCCAGCGCCTTGCGCACGCCCGAGTGGACCGCCCCCTCCTGCCGCGCGCCGATCGCGATGGCGAGCTTGACCAGCCGCTGCGTCCGCGCGTCGAGCGGCCCGGCCGCCGCCCCGGCCTCCCCGAGCTGCTCCCACGCCTTCCCGAGTCCGGGAAAACGGTTCACGAACGCCCGATAGGCGGGCGGGGCCTTGGCGAGCGGTTTCTTGCGGGCCATCGAGGACCTTGGCGAGGAGCGCGCGGCGGCGTGCCGGCGACGGCTTGCACGCACCGCTGCACGCGGCTTGGCGACGGCTCGGTATCCTAGCCCGCCCATTTTTCGGGAGCTCCTCCGCGCGGAGCTCCCGCCCGCCGCCGCCGCCGAGAAGAACCCTTGAGCCCAGCCAACGACAACGTCTTCGACGAGCTCTTCAACCTGGCCCGCAAGGCCGCCGGCCAGAACCTGGAGGCGAAGTTCCGCGAAGCGTTCGCCGCGCAACCCGATCGGCTCGACGATTGGTTGCGCATCGCGGAGGAGATGAAGGCGACCGGCAAGCGGCCGCAAGCCGGGCAGCTGCTGTCGATCACGATCGAGCACTACGAGCGGGCGGGCACGCCCGAGCAGCGCGTGAAGGTGCTCTCCTTCGTCGCCGGCTCGCTCGAGAAGGATCGCAACCATCGGCAGGCGCTGCTGCGCGCGCTGCAGGACCTCCATGGCGCGCGCCCCGCGTTGGAGCTCTTCCTCGACGCGACCGGCCTGCGCGCCGACACGCCGGTCGACGCGGCGCTCGCCGAGCTGCAGCGCATGCTCGACTACGACGTCGGCTGCTACGTGCTGCACGGCTCCGGCTGGGGCGTCGGCGTCATCGACGGGATCGACGCCATCGCGCGCGAGCTCGCCATCACGTTCGAGGGGGCGCGGCGCCACTCGATGCCGGTCCGCTCGGCGCTCGAGACGCTGCAGCCGCTGGCGGGCGACGACTGGCGCGTGATGAAGCACTTCAAGCTGGCCGAGCTGCAGCAGCTCTGCGAGCAGGATCCGGGCGAGGTGCTCGCCCGCATGCTGCGCCAGATGGCGCGGCCGGTCGACGTCGCGACGCTGCGCGACCACCTCGCCGGGCCGGTCGTGCCCGCGCCGCAATGGAACAAGTTCTGGTCGGGCGCGCGCAAGTCGGCGCTGCAGCGGCCCGACGTCGAGCTGCAGGGCAACCGCATCGTCTGGCGCAAGGTGAGCCAGGTCGACCGCATGAGCGCCATGCGCAAGGTGATGTCGGCGCGCCAGGTGCTCGAGATGGCGAACACCGTGCTGAAGGGCGTGAACGAGCGCGGGGCGCCCGATCCGACGCTGATGCAGGACCTCTTCCCGGTGCTCTGCGAGGGCGCGCAGAAGCACGCCGCGCCCGAGGAGTCGGCGCCGCTCGAGCTGCTGCTGATCGCCGACGAGATCGCGGAGATGTACCAGCTGCCGCGCGTCGTGCTCGACGGGCTGCTCGCCAAGCAGATGGGCGACGAGCGCAACTTCTTCCGCCGCCTCTCCGAGCTCGGCAACGCGAAGCTCGAGAAGCGGGCGCTCGACCGCTTCCGCGCCTTCGCCGGCGACACCTACCCCGAGCGGCTGATGGCGCTGCTGCGCGTGGCGAGCTCGCGCCTGCTCGACCTGATCGTGCCGGAGCTCCTCGACGCCGGCCGCGCCGTCGACCTGCGCGCGCTGCTGAACGAGGCGATGCGCAAGTTCGACGTGCAGCCCGAGCTGCTGGTCTTCGCGCGCCGCCGCGTCGGCCACCCGCGCTATGCCGCGATGTTCGAGGGGATCGAGCCGCGCAGCCTCGTCGAGCGCTGCCTCGCGATGGGCGAGGGGCTCGGCAAGGCGCCGAGCCCGCGCCTGCGCGCGCTGCAGCGGCAGGTCGCGAAGGAGCTCACCGACGGCGGCGGCAAGGAGTTCCGCGCGCTGGTGAAGAGCCTCTCGCTCGACAACGCCCGCCTGCTGAAGCGCCGCATCGAGATGCTGCGCGGCCTCACCGACCACACGCAGGCGATCATGATGTCGGTCTTTGGCGAGGTGCATAAGGAGCTGGCGAAGAAGGAGGAGATCCTCCCGCCGCACCTCGACCCGACCGTCATCTGGTGCAGCGAGGCGGGCATCCAGAAGCGCAACGCCGAGTACGAGCACCTCATCAACGTCGACCTGCCGAACATCTTCGCGGCGGTCGGCCGCGCCGCGGCGTTCGGCGACCTCTCGGAGAACGCCGAGTACACCGCCGCGCTCGAGGAGCGCAGCCGGCTCACGAAGCGCGCCGAGGAGATGGTCGAGGAGCTGCGCCGCGCGAAGGTGATCGACGAGTCGCTCCTCAAGGAGGGCGAGGTCACCATCGGCACGCGCGTCAAGGTGCGCGACGTGAGCAGCGGCGAGCTCAGGACCTTCCACTTCCTCGGCCCGTGGGACGCCGACCTCGACAAGGGGCGCCTCGACTACCGCGCCGGCTTCGCGAAGGCGCTGATGGGGAAGAAGGTCGACGAAGCGGTGACCGCCGAGCTCGGCGGCAAGCAGTCGCAGTGGGAGATCGTCGAGGTCACGCCCGCGCTCAAGTCGCAGTGACGGCGGTCGGCGGCGCCGCGGCGCACACGGGCGCCGCCGGCGGGGACGGGGAGCGATGAGCCACATCAAGCAGCGCCTCGGGATCCTCTGCGGCGGCGGTCCGGCGCCCGGCATCAACTCGGTCATCTCGGCGGCGACCATCGAGGCGATCAACTCGGGCTTCGAGGTAGTCGGCCTGCGCGACGGCTTCAAGCACCTGATCGCCGGGAACACGAGCGAGGTCGAGCCGCTCACCATCCCCTACGTCTCGCGCATCTACGCGACCGGCGGCTCGATCCTCGGCATCGCGCGCGACAACCCGACGCTGAAGGATCCGACGGCAGCCGACCCCGGCTGGCGGATGGCCAACACCGTCCGCGCCATCCGCGAGCTCGAGCTCGACGCGCTGCTGACCATCGGCGGCGACGGCACCGCCCACTCGGCGCAGCGCACCTGCGAGGCGTTCGAGGGCAAGCTGCCGGTCGTCCACGTGCCGAAGACGATCGACAACGACCTGCCGCTGCCGGGCGGCAAGTCGACCTTCGGCTTCCAGACCGCCCGCCACGTCGGCGCGCAGATCGTCGAGAACCTGATGGCCGACGCCTACGCGGCGCGCCGCTGGTTCTTCATCGTGGCGATGGGCCGCAGCGCCGGCCACCTGGCGCTCGGCATCGCGAAGGCCGCGGGCGCGACGCTCGCGCTGATCCCGGAGGAGTTCGAGCGCGACCGGCCGATCCTGCTCGAGCAGCTCGTCGACGTGCTCGAGACGTCGATGCTGAAGCGGATGGTGCACGGGCGGCCGTTCGGCGTGGCGATCCTCGCCGAGGGGATCGCGCTGCGGCTGCCGCCCGACGACGTCGCGCGCGTGCAGCCCGATTGCGAGCGCGACCAGCACGGCAACCTGCGCCTGTCGGAGCTCCACCTGCACCGGCTGCTGACGCGGCTGGTGAAGGAGCGCTTCAAGGCGCGCGGGCAGGAAGCGACCATCGTCGCCAAGTCGATCGGCTACGAGCTGCGCTGCGCCCACGCGATCCCGTTCGACATCGAGTACACCCGCGACCTCGGCTGCGGGGCGATCGAGTACCTGCGCCAGCTCCTGCGCGGCCAGCACGCCGAGCGCGGCGGCATGGTCGCGATCGACCAGGGCCATCTCGCGCCGCAGCCCTTCGGCAGCTTCAGCGACCCGAAGACCGGCCGCACGCTGGTGCGCCAGGTCGACATCACGACCGAGAGCTACAAGGTCGCGCGCAAGTACATGATCCGGCTCGAGAAGGACGACCTCGCCGATCCCGAGAAGCTCGCCGCGCTGGCCGCCGTCGCCAAGCTCGCCCCCGACGAGTTCGCGCGCCGCTACGCCCCGCTCGTCGAGCTGCCCGGGGCCCGCGCCGCCGCTCGCTGACCGCGACGCGGCGCGGCGCGCCGTCGCTCCCGGGCGTCGTTCCGCTCCAGCGGCGGCGGCACCGGTCGCCGCTCATGCGCGATTGCAGAATCGACCGGCGGCGCTCCCACCGGCAGCGCTCCTCCAGCGGTCGCGCGGGCCGTCACCGCTCGCGGGTGCGGCGGCGCTACGGCGCGCCGAACGCCGCACGCGGTTTGCGATGGGAGCGGCTCCCCCCGGAGCGACCCCATGGACGAGTCGAGCAACGAATCGATCGAGCAGTTCCGCGCGCGCGTCAGCCAGCGCTGGGGGCACCTGAGCAGCGCCGACCTCGACCGGCTCTGCGTGCGTCGCGCCGACGTCCGCTCGCAACTCCTGCCGCATCGCTTCGTCGAGCACGTCACCGACGCGCGGCGCGCCCTCGAGTCGCTGCAGCGCGACCGCCCGCCCGCCGCGCTGCCTGCCGCGCCGTCGCTGACGCCGTGGAGCTCGCGATGAACGACCCCGAGCGCGCAGCGTGCGGCACCAACGGCGACTTGCGCATGCCGACCACCCAAGCCTTCGAAGGGCTGCACGACTTCGGGAGCACCGCCGCCGCCGCCGAGCGGAGCCGGAGCTTCCTCGCCAACGAGGCGCCGGTCGCCGCGCCGCGGACCTTGGAGGCGGGCCGCCGCGATTCACGCGAGGCGTCCCGACCGCTGCTCGCTGCGGTCGGGATCACGCTGCTCCTCCTCGTGCTGGCAGCCCTCCTCCTCTGACCGCGCGCAGCTTCACCGCCCGCCGAGCAGGAGCTCGAGCCCGGCGCTGAAGGCGATGCCGTCGCTCGCGCCCGGATCGGCCAGCAGCAGCTGCACGTCGACCTCGAGCCCGCAGAGCGACACGTCGGGCTCGACCGCCTCCGGCAGCGTGAGGC
>JAEUIC010000037.1 GCA_016795285.1 Planctomycetota bacterium
TGTCGCGCGACGGCGCGCTCAAGCTGATCCGGCCCGAGCTCCTCTACTTCCCCGGCTCGCGCGAGCGGTTCCGCCGCGAGGTCGAGGTGGTCGCGCGCCTCCAGCATCCCGGCATCGTGCCGGTCTACTCGGTCGACGACGACGGCGACGTCCCCCACTTCGCGATGGAGTGGATCGACGGCCAGAGCGTGGAGGAGCTGCTGCGCGCGCTGCGCGACCGCGACCTGCGCCGCCTCACCGCCGCCGACTTCGTGGCGCTGCTCGGCGGCGATCCGGCGCAGCTGCCGCCCGCCGCGCGCGCGCAGAGCTACGTCGACCGCGCGCTCGAGCTGGTGCGCGACGCGGCGCTCGCCCTGCAGCACGCCCACGAGCGCGGCGTGCTCCACCGCGACCTGAAGCCGTCGAACCTGATGGTCGCGCGCGACGGCCGCGTGCGGCTGGTCGACTTCGGGCTCGCCAGCACCGAGGGGTCGAGCCGCCTCACCCGCTCGGGCGCGCAGCTCGGCTCGCTCCCCTTCATGTCGCCCGAGCAGCTCGAGCGCGGCGCCGAGGCGGTCACCGCGAGGAGCGACGTCTACTCGCTCGGCGTGGTGCTCTTCGAGCTGCTGGCCGGCCGCGCCGCCTACGACGCCGGCAGCGAGACGGAGCTGCGCCGCCAGATCCTCGCCAGCGACCATCCGCCGCTGCGCACGCTGAACCCGTCGATCTCGTGGGAGGTCGAGACGATCGCGCTGAAGGCGATGGAGAGCGACCCGGCGCGCCGCTACGCCTCGGCCGCCGACTTCGCCGCCGACCTCGACCATGCGCTGCGCCACGAGCCGATCGCCGCGCGGCGCGCCTCGCCGGCGCTGCGGCTGCGCCGCTTCGCGCAGCGCCGCCCCGCGCTCGCCGTCGGCGTCACGCTCGGCACGCTGCTCCTGGTCGGCGGACCGACCGTCTGGGCGTTCCAGGAGCGCCGCCTCGGCAAGAAGCTCGAGGAGCAGCTCGACAAGGAGACGAAGGCCAACGCGGTAGCGCGCCGCAGCGCCGCGCGCGCGCGCGCCGCGGTGAACGAGTTCCTCACCACGGTCGCCGACAAGACGCTGAACAACGTGCCCGGCAGCGAGGAGAAGCAGCGGACGCTGCACGGCCGTGCGCTCGAGCTGTTCGAGGAGATCCTCGCCGAGGATCCGGGCGACCCCGACCTGCAGCTCGACGTGGCGCGCACCTTCCTGCTGGCCGGCCACCGCATCGCCCACCTCGGCGACAAGGCGCGCGGCGAGGCGACCTTCACGCGCGCGCTCGCGCTGCTCGAGGCCTCGAAGGCGACGCTCGGGAACCATCCGAACTGGCGGCGCGCGCGCGCCGAGGTGCTGGTCGAGCGGGCGGCGATGCAGCGCGACGGCGGCGAGGCGCTCGAACCGGTGATCGCGGACATGACCGAGGCGGCGGCGCTGCTGCGCGAGCTGCTCGCGGCCGGCCCCGATCCGGCGGCGAAGCGGGCGCTGGTGATGGCGCTGAACCTCGAGGCCAACTCGCGCACCGAGCTCGGCCAACCGGAGCGCGCCATCGCGAGCTTCGCCGAGATGGTCGCGCTGCAGGACGAGCTGCGCGCCGACTCCCCCTCCGACCTCGAGCTGGCCGAGAACGCCGCGAGCCTGCGCGCCAACCTCGGCTCCGCGCGCCGCCACGCCGGCGAGCTCGCCGCGGCCGAGGCCGACCTGCGCGTCGCCATCGCCGAGTTCGAGCGGCTGCTGAAGGTGCTGCCGTCGCGTACGCCGCTGCGCTTCGCGTCGGCCGGCGTCCGCTCGAACCTCGCCATCCTCGAGGCGAAGCAGGGGCGCGTCGCCGACGGCGCCGAGACGCTGCGCGGCGTGGTGGCCGACTTCGAGAAGCTCGCCGCCGAGTTCCCGCAGGCGCCGATCTACCGGCGCGAGCTGGCGAGCGACCTCCTGCTGCGCGCCGAGTACCTGCCCGCCGAGGCGGCCGAGGAGGCGATCGGCTGCATCGAGCGCGCGCAGGAGCTGATCGGCGCGCTCGAGCCGGCGCTGGCGCAGCCGCGCTTCACCGCCGCGCTCGCGCTCGCCGCGCAACGGCAGCTCGGCGAGCGGCTCTACGCGGCGGGCGATCCCGACGCCGGGCTCGAGGCGCTGCAGGCGGCGCACGCGGGCGCGCGGGAGCACGGCAAGGAGTCGCGCGAGTCGGGCGACGCGCTGCTGCTGGCGACGGCGGCCCACGCGCTCGCCTCGACCGCCGCCGCGGAGTACGCCGACGCCGATCGCGCCGAGCACGAGCGCGAGGCGCTGGCGGCGCTCGAGCGGGCGCTCGAACAGGCGGTGACGCGCGAGCAGCGGCAGGACGCGCGCGAGCTGCTGCTCGAGGTGCTGGCGACGGTGGAGGAACTCGCCAAGGCGCGCGCGATGGGAACCGAGGAGCTCGCCGCGATCGGCGCGCGCTGCAACGCGCTCCTGCCGGGCGACGCGGAGGTCGGCGCGCGCGTCGCGCCGTGGCTCGCCCGCTCCTGAGGTGAGGACGGCTCAACCGCCGTCGTCGTCGCCCTCCGCACCTCCTCCGTCCGGCTCGCCGTCGCCCGCGCCGTCGTCGTCGCCGTGGTCGTCGTCGCCGTCGTCGTCGTCCGCCTCGTTCGTCGGCCGCTTCTTCGCGGGCAGCGGCGCCTCGTCGCCCTCCTCGGTGTAGCCGAGCTCGGCCAGCTCGGCGCGCAGCCGCGCCTCCGCCTCGGCGGAGAGGCGCGTGCCGTGCTGCTTGCCGTCATAGAGCTCCAAGTGGCGCGCGCGCTGCTCGCGGATCAGCTCGAGCAGCTGGCGATCGAGGCCGGCCGCCACGTCGGGGTGGTCGGCGGCGACGTCCTTCAGCTCGAAGGGGTCCTTGCTGCGATCGAAGAGCGCGTGCTTGCCCGACTCGCGATGGATCCAGCGCCAGCGCCGCGTCGTGAGCGAGAACTCGCCGCGCGTCGGCGGCGACATGCTGTAGACCGGCCGCTCCTCGAACTCGGCGGCGAGCACGTCGCGGCCGCGCGCCTGCGCCAGGAACTCCTCGGCGGGCAGGCCGGCGGTCGCCGCGATGGCGGTCGGCAGCACGTCGATCGTCGAGCAGAGCGTCTCGATCCGCTCCGGCGCGCGCCCCGGCACGCGCAGCAGGAACGGCACGTGGACCCCTTCGGCCCAGACCGGCCCGTGCTGCACGAAGTTGTGCTGGCCGAGCCCTTCGCCGTGGTCGCCGGTGATCACCACCGTCGTGTGCGGCCACGCCCCGCGCGCCTCGAGCTTCGCGCGCAACGCGGCGAAGTGGTCGTCGATCAGCCGCAGCCCGGTGTCGTAGCGCGCGATGTCCTCCTCGCGCTCGCGCAGCACGCGCGCCGCCGCGCTGCCGTTGCCGCGCCGCGGCGGCCCCATGCGCCGCGTCGCCATCACCTCGCGCAACGTCGCGTCGGGCGCGAGCTCGGGATGGACCTCCTCGTACTGCTCGCGCGGCGGGACGTGCGCGTCGAAGAAGTGGGCCCAGAGGAAGAAGGGCTCCGGCACCGTGTCGAGCCAGGCGAGCGCCTCCTCGAGCGCCTCGGCGCCCGGCCGCACCTCCTTGGTCGGCTCGCCCCACGCCGCGAAGCCGACGCCGAGCCCGGTGATCTTCTTGGTGGTGGCCGCCGTCACGAAGCCGCCCGCCTGCCACCCCTGCTCGGCGAGGATCTCGGTGTAGCTGCGCAGGCCGGCGACCGACACGAAGGCGCGCTGCTGCTGCACCTTCTCGTCGGCGCGGAACGAGCAGGCGAGCACGCCGTGCTCGAACGGGTAGACGCCGGTGAAGATCGAGGTGTGGCTCGGCGTCGTGTGGGTCAGCGCCGAGTAGCAGTGGTCGAAGACGACCGCCTCGGCCGCGAAGGCGTCGATCTGCGGCGTCGTCCGCCGCGGGTAGCCGTAGCAGCCGAGGTGGTCGGCGCGCGTCGTGTCCATCGTGATCAGCACGAGGTTCGGGCGCGGACCGGCGGGCGGCACGGGCGCCTTCGCCGGGGCGGCCGCGGGCGGCGCTGCCGGTGCGTCCTGGCGACCGAGCGCAAGCTGCACGGCGACGCCGGCAATCAGCAGCCCGAACCACGCCATGCGTTGACCCATCACGAGCTGCCTCCGTCACCCATCCTCGGGATCGACCGCGTCACCATTCGCTCCGCCCTCTTGCCCGCCGCGCTTGCGCCCCGCCGCCGGCTGGCCGCGCCACTTGGGCGGCGGCAAGTCGGCGCGGTTGAACGACTCGAAGTAGATGCACGCCATCTCGTCCCAGATCTGCGGTCCGCCGCGCACGGAGACGGACGGGTCGGGGTTGCGCGGATTGGCGGCGCTGTTGTCGAAGAGGTGGCGGCAGCGGATGCGCGACCCGGCCGCCACCGCGAGCGGCGTCTCGAACTCGTAGACGAACTGCCAGTCGGGATCCCAGCGCGCGAGCGTCAGCGGCCGCGTCACCGTGCCGTCGGGGGCGATCAGCTCGACCTCGACCGAGCGGCCGCGCAGGTGCATGTGCGGGATCAAGCGGCGCAGCGAGGTATCGAAGGCGATCTCGTGCTCGTAGACCACCTCGTGCGCCGGGTCGCCGGCCGGGATGCGCAGCGGCACGTTGCGCGCGAGGATGCGCCCGTTGATGCGCTGCTGCGGCGGCTCCTTCGCGAACTTGAAGCCGATGCGGGTGCGCTCCTCGACGGCCGCGCCGTTGGGCGTGTAGTGGAAGTCGAAGCGGATGGTGGCGCCCGCCTTCAACTGCAGCGCGAACCCCTCCGGGAAGACGCTCGGGCCGGTGCCCGGCAGGTAGAAGGCGACGAACTCCTGGCCGCGCCCGCCCGGCGGGATCTGCCGCACGCCGATGTGGTGGCAGACCTCGGGATGCTCGCAGAGGATCTGCACCGCGCTCACCCAGCGATCCTCGGCGAGGCCGCTCGGGGCGTCGAGCGTGAGGTAGTCGACGATGCCGGTCGACGGGATCGGCACGCTGCGCGGCGACTCGACGATCAGATCGGGCTCGCCGATCTGCCAGCCGCGCGGCGCCACCAGCGGCTCGTGGCGGAAGTCGGGATCGCCGACGGGCGCCCCCTCCTGCAGCCAGCGCAGCAGGTCGAGCTTCTCCTCGGGCAGCAGGCGCAGCGAGTCGCGGAACGGACCGCTGTCGGCGGTGGCGACCCACGGCGGCATCAGGTCGGCCTGCAGCACGGCGCGGATCATGTCGGCGGCGCCGGCGAACTCCTCGGCACTCGAGAGCGGGAAGGGGCCGGCGCCCCCGCTGCAATGGCAGCGCTCGCAGCGCGCGGCGGTGAGCGCGGCGATGCGGTTGCTCCACGTGACTGCCGGCGCCGTCACCTCAGACGCCGTCCCTTCCGGGGGCGCGGCGTCGGGCGGCGCCAACACGAGCGGGCGCCCGGAGCCGCCGCTCGGCGCCGGCTCGACCCGTTCGCCGGCGAGCAGCGCGCGCAGCGCCGCCACGGCGCGCGGCCCGAGCGGCCCGCGCCAGCGCAGCCGCCGCGCCGCGTCGAGCAGCGCGACGTCGTCCTCGCGCTCGAGCTTGAGGACGCGCGCGAAGCGGCCGGCCCGATCGAGCACGGTCGGCGCGCCGAAGCGGTGCGCCGCGGCATCGGCGGCGGCGCGCGCCGCATCGCTGGTGGCGCTCGGGTCGACGTGGAGGAAGGCGATCCGCTGCGGCGCGAAGTCCGCTTCGAAGGCGGCGATCCGCGCACCGCTCTCCGCCGCGTCGGGCGAACCGGCGACGCGCACCACCACGACCAGCGCGGCCGCGAGCGCGTGGTCGGAGAGGCGCCCGGCGGCGCCGTCGAGGTCGACGTAGCGCACGTCGGCCACGCGTCCCCCGATCGGCGTCGCCTCGCCCTCGTCTGCGAAGAGCGGCGCGACGTGCGACGCCGCGCGCGGCGCAGCCAGCGAGGGATCCAGCAAGGCGGACAGCGGCGCGGCGCCGCCGGAGAGGAGCAGCCACGCGAACGCGAGGCGGCGTCGCCGACGCGCGCCGTCGCGGGGACCTTCGAGCGGAAAGTTGTTCGATTGGTGCATGCCGGCGCGCCCAAGGTTGCGGCGAGGCAGCAAGATAGCCCGCCGAGCCGCGCGCCGCCCGCGTCCGCTCGCCGCCAGGCCATCGCCAATCGCGAGTCGCCGCGTCATCATCCCGCGCTCGGGATCGACCGCGCCGCCAGCGCGAAGGCAGCCAGAGGAACTCGACGGATGAGCATCGCGATCGGCACCCTGCTGCTGGCCTGGCTCGCGCGCCAGTCCGCGGAGCCCGGCAGCGACGAGCCGGCGGCCGACGAAGGGGCGCCCGGTGCCGCGAAGGAAGCGCCGCCGATCGAGGAGGGGCCGCCTCCCTTCGTCTTCACCGAGGTCGCGAAGGCGAGCGGCATCGACCTGATCGTCGAATGCGGTGAGCCGGGCAAGCCGCGCCTGATCGACCAGACCGGGATGGGGATCGCCGGGTTCGACTACGACCGCGACGGTCGCACCGACGTCTACTTCGCCAACGGCTCGACGCTCGCCGCGTGGCAGGGCAAGGAGGCGAACCTCCGCCGACCGCGCCTCTACCGGAACCTCGGCGGCGGGAACTTCGCCGACGTCACCGAGAAAGCGGGCCTCCTCTCCGATCGCTGGGGCTCCGGCCCGGCGGTCGGCGACATCGACAACGACGGCGACCTCGACCTCTATGTCGCGTGCGTCGGCCCGAACCTCCTCTACCGCAACCAGGGCGACGGCACCTTCGTCGAGGAGGCGGCTGGCAAGCCGGTCGCGTTCCCCGGCGTCACGCCGGGCGCGGTCTTCGGCGACATGGACCTCGACGGCGACCTCGACCTCTACGTCTCCGCCTACCTCGAGTTCGACCTCGCCGCGCCGCCGCGCGCCTACGGCCGCAAGGTGCGCGAGCTCGACGTCTCGCTGGCGCCGAACGACCATCGCGGCGCCGCCGACCGCTTCTTCGTGAACGACGGCAAGGGCGCCTTCGCCGATGCGACGCGCCGCTTCGGCTTCCTGCCGACCGAGGGCGAGCACGGCTTCACCGCGCTGCTGCTCGACATGAGCGGCGACGACCTGCCCGACCTCTTCGTCGCCAACGACCGCACGCCGAACCTCTACTACCGCAGCAAGCGGCCGGGGTTGGTCGAGGAGGTCGCCGACGAGTGCAACATCGCCGTCTCGCCGATCGGCAAGTCGCAGGCGTGCATGGGGATCGCGGTCGCCGACCTGAACGACGACCTGCTGCCCGACCTGATGGTGACCAACTTCCAGGGCGAGACCAACGCCGCCTACGTCTCGCAAGGCGACGGCACCTGGGAGGATCGCATCAAGCAGTTCGAGAAGGCGTGCTCGAGCCGTGTCTTCGTCGGCTGGGGCGTCGCCTTCGCCGATCTCGACTGCGACGGCGCGGAGGAGTGCCTGGTCGTGAACGGCCACGTCAATCCGCAGCTCGAGACCGAGGTGCCGCAGGTCTACGAGTACCTGCAGCGGCCGCTCCTCTACACGGCGACGCGCCGCGAGGACGGCACGCGCGCGTGGCGCGAGGTCGCGCGCAGCTGCGGCTCGCTGGCCGAGCGCCACTCGGCGCGCGGACTCTCCGTCTGCGACTACGACGACGACGGCGACCTCGACTTCGCCATCAGCGACGTCGACGGCCCGATCCGCCTGTTCCGCAACGACACGCCGGCGCGCGGCCATTTCCTGCGCGTGGAGGTCGAAGGGGGCCCCCTCGCCGGCGGCGGCACCATCAACCGCGACGGTTACGGCGCGCGCGTCACCCTCGAAGCGGGCGGCAAGCGGCAGACGCGCTGGGTGCTCGGCGCCGGTTCCTACCTCTCCCACCACGATCCGCGCCCCCACTTCGGGCTCGGCGAAACGGAGCGCGTCGACTCGCTGGTGGTGCGCTGGCCGGGCGGCCGCGAAGAGCGGATCGCCGGGCCGCTGCCCGTCGATCGCACGCTGGTGGTGCGCGCCGGTGTCGGACTCGTCGCCGAGATCGTGAACGGCGAGCGCCGCGAGATCGCCCCGCCGCCGAGCCGCTGACCGCGCGATTCGGCGCGAGCGACCGCGTGCAGAGCCGCGCCGCGGCTCACCGCCCGTCGCGCTTGCCCTTCGCCTTGCGCGCGCGCTTCTCCGCCTCTTGCCGCTCGAGTTCGGCCAGCACCGCGTGCGCGGCGTTGCGCAGCGCACTCTCGGAGCTGCCCGCCAGCTCGGCGAGCGTCGCCTGGACCGTCGCGCGATCGAGCTTCTGCAGCGCATCGGCGGCGGCGCGCCGCACCGCCGGGTCGTCGTCGGCGAGGCTCGGCAGCAGCTCCGGCAGCGCGCGCCGGCTGCGCGTCGCGCCGAGATCCTGGAGCGCCTTCACCCGCCGCGCCGGATCGCCCGCCGCCAGCGCCGGCACCGTGCGATCGATCCACTGCTCGACCAAGCGGCCGTCGCCGAGTTGCTCCAACGCGCGCGCCGCGGCGAGCGCCGGCCCGCGCTCCCCCTCCGCGAACCAGCGATCGAGTGCCAACGGCACGCCGAGCGCCTCCGCCCGCGTCTTGCCGAGCGACCCCATCGCCTTCAACGCCGCCTCGATCTGCGCCAACGGCCGCGTCTCGCCGAACCCCGGCTCGAGCCAGCCGTCGACCAGCGCGACGAGCGCGAGCGGCTCGCTCTTCGCCAGCGCCTGCATCACCTTCGCGGTCAGCTTCGCGTCGGGAATCGCGAGCAGCGCGACGGCGAGTTCGAGGCTGCGCTCGAAGTCGCTGCCGCCGTCGAGCTCCTGCCACGCCGCCAGCAGCTCCGGCGTGAAGCCCGGCAGCGCCAGCAGCTCGGCCGCTTCAGCGCGTTCGTCCGCCTCGAGCGGCGCCGGAGCGTCGGCGAGCGTGGCGGCATCGAGCTCCGCCGCTCCGTCCGGTTCGCCGCCGGCCTCGTCGAGCGCCGCGGCATCGGCCGGCGACGGCCAGAGGTCGCGGGCGGCGGCAAGTTCGGCGAGGGCGTCGAGTTCGTCGTCCGCAGTACCGCGCGCCGCTCGACCCTCGTCGCGCGCCGCCACCACACCGGGCGCGGCGAGCGACGGGCCGCCCGCTCCTGTCGCGAGCCGTCGCTCAAGCTCGCGCTGGCGATCGGCGGCCGACTCGCCCGCGTCACGCGACGCGACGAAGGTCGCGATCGCCGCGCCGAGCAGCACCCCTGCCAGGAAGAGCGCGCCGCCGCGCACGCGTCGCGCCCGACGCCGCGAGAGGCGCTGCGACCGGTCGGCCGAGGTGGACTCCATGGCGAGCAGGTTGGCGGCGCGCGCGGCGCCGTCAAGGCCGCGCGATCCGAGGGTGAGTCGTCGAGAGCTCCGCCCACACCCGCGGCGGCCACTGGCCTACAGGAAGCGGAGCACCAGCTTGCTGCTGACTTCGAGGCCACGCCGTTGCGGACGGGTCGCGAAGGCCTCGAGCGTGAAGGTCATACCGGCCAGGCCGGTCGGCACGGTATCGGAGAGCGTCGACTCGCCGAACGAGTCGAGCGTGGTGAGCGCCACCTCGTCGAAGGTCGGCGTGCCGTCGATGTCGGTAACCGCCAACAGCGTCAGTTCGCCAGGCTCCCCTCCTCGCGTCCAGAGGTCGATCGACTGGCCGGCGACGTACTCGTCGTCGTTGGCCTGGAGGAGCAGGTCGTTGCCCGAGAAGGCGTGCACGACACCCCCGCTCTTCGGGACGTTGCCATTCATCGGCGCCCCGGCGAGCAGATCGCCGAAGCCGTCGCCGTTGACGTCACCCACGGCGACCGACCAGCCGAGGTGCTCATCTCCGGTGACCGCATGAACGTCGGCTTTCCACTCGTAGAGCAGGCGGCCCGTCCTTCCGCTGAACACCGATGTGAAGGTGTATTGGAACCCATACGGTTGATACAGCCAGTCCCCGATCCCCGACGCGATGTCGGCCCACCCATCGCCGTCGAAGTCGAACCGGCAGTCAGCAGGAACGACTCCGAAGTAGGGGCTGCCGTTGCGGTCGGGAGAATCGATCGTGAAGAGTCGTTGGAACGTCGCTCCGGAGAACACGTAAATGCGTCCGACGTCGATGCCGTATCGGTGATCGGCGACGACGAAGTCCTCGACGCCATCGCGGTCGACGTCGCCAAGGCGCCCGGAAGTCGAACCGAAATGGGACTGCTCCCCGGTGATGAGGACGAGACTGGCGAGCGAACGTCCATCGACCACGTCGAAAGCGACCCCACCATGAGTGTGGGCGACGCCGAACTCCGGCATCGAGTCGCCGTTGAGATCGCCGAGTTGGCATGCCGAGCGGACGCTGCCGCCCGGCCCCCACGCGGAGGGGCTCGGGTAATCGAAGAGCCGCGCTCCGGTGCGACCGGCGCAGACGAACAGGTTGCCGGTCCAGGTCGAACCGGTCAGCGTCATGCCTCCGATGCCGATCTCCCCGCCGCCGTCGCCATCGAGATCCTGCAACAGGCAGAGCACCGGCTCGATCGTCGCGAAACTCTCGCCGCTCGCAGGTGCGATGGAGCAGAGGAACGCGCCGCTCGCCCCCGACCACGCGTAGACGATCGGATTCCTCGTCATGTCGGGAGTCGCGACGTAATCGCCGACGCCGTCTCCATCGAGGTCGGCGCCGGCGGCGACCTTCATGCCGAGCTGCTCTCCCCTCGCACCGACGTGCGAACGGATCTCCGCGCCGGTCGCTCCCGACATCACGTAGACGGCGCCGTCACCTCGACCGCCCTTGGCTCGATCTTCGTAGGGGCAACCCACCACCAAGTCGACCACGCCATCGCCGTCGACATCGCCGATGACGGCAGTCGAGAGACCGAACTGGTCGTTGCCGTAGGTCAGCGTCGGCTGCCCATCGAAGTCACGGATCACCTCCTGCGCGGCGGCGGACGGCCCAACGAGCAACCACCCAGCGAGCAGCCACCCGACGAACCCGCCGCCCGCGAGGCGCAACACGGTTCGGGCGAGGTGCATGGTTCCTCGAAGGGCCGATCGGCCCCACTTCTCGACGAACGGTCCCGCCCTGCTCATCCGGACACCTCCACACTGGTTGCGCCGCGAAGGCGCGCCTCCTGCCGAAGCCGCCGCAGCACGATCCGCACCAAAGCCCAACGCCTACGCCCCGAACGCTCGAAGCCGGTGCAGCGTGGGCGAGGCAGCCGGCCGCCCCCAGAACCGCTGCAGCCGGCGTCCGATCGAGATCGCACAGCTTCGAGCGCCGCTGCAGAGCGCCCACCCCCCGCTACGCTCCTCGGCCGCGCGCCGCGCTGGCGCCACCGACCGACAGGCCCGACCTGCCATGGAGAGCCCGATGATCGCCTGCTGCCGCTCGCTGCTCCTCGCCGCCGCGTGGTCGGCACCGCTCGCCGCCGCGCTGCTCGCTACGGCGCCGCTGCTCCCTGCTCGCGTGGGCGCCCCGCAGGAGCAGGCGGCTCCGGCGCCGATCACCGTGCAGCGCGACGCGCGCGCGGCCGAGGCGCTCGGCTGGCGCCTCTCGACACAGGCGTGGACCTTCCGCGATCGCACCGCGTTCGAGGTGGTCGACGTCGCCGCGCGCCTCGGGCTGCGCTTCGTCGAGTTCTTCCCCGGCCAGAAGCTCTCGCCCGAGCAGCCCGACGTGGGGCTCGGCCCCGACATGGGCGCGGCGGCGCTCGCGGCGTTCCAGGCGAAGTTGCAGGCCGCCAACGTGAAGGCGGCGAGCTTCGGCGTGGTCGGCTTCTCGAAGGACGAGGCGGCCGGCCGCAAGCTCTTCGAGTTCGGCAAGGCGCTCGGCCTCGAGAACTTCTCGGCCGAGCCCGACCCCGACGCCTTCGACCTGCTCGAGAAGCTCGCCGACGAGTACGAGATCAAGGTGGCGCTCCACAACCACCCGAAGCCGTCGCGCTACTGGTCGCCCGATGTCGTGCTGCAGTCGGTGAAGGGGCGAAGCGCCCGCCTCGGCTCGTGCAGCGACACCGGCCACTGGACGAGGAGCGGCTTGAAGCCGGTCGACTGCCTGAAGCAGCTCGAGGGGCGCGTGATCGAGCTCCACTTCAAGGACCTCGACGCCTTCGGCAAGCACGAGGCGTGCGACGTGCCGTGGGGCGGCGGGCAGAGCGACGCGCGCGGCATCCTCGCCGAGTTGAAGCGCCAGGGCTTCCAGGGACTGATCCACGTCGAGTACGAGACTGGTGCCGGGCGCGAGCTCGAGGAGAACGTCGCCTCCTGCATCCGCTTCTTCGACGACGCCGCGCGCGAGCTCTTGGGTGGCGCCGGAAAGTGAGCCGCGCGAGGTCGAGGCGCTGATCGAGGGCCGCTTCGCGCGCGCCGCGGTGACGACCCGCTTCGAGCCGGCGCCGCGCGAGAGTTCTGCCGAGCTCGACGCGTGGATCGAGCGGCGCTGGCAGGAGCTCTTGGCGCAGGCGCAGCGCGAGGGGCGCGAGCTCTACGACGGCGCGCTGCTGCGCTTCGTCGCCGCCACCGAGCGGCGCGACGGGAGCGGCGCACGCCACCTCGAGCTCGTGGTCGGCCCCGGCCGCTACCGCGACTTCGCCGCCACCAACCTCGACCCGACGCTGCCGCCCGCCGATCGCGGCGGCCGCTTCGCGTGGCGCACCTTCGGCAACGCGCTCGGCGCCTGCGCGATCGTCGCCACCGCCGATGGCGCGCTCGTGCTCGGCCGGCGCAGCGATCGCGTCTTCAGCTACCCCGGGTGGCTGCACGCCTTCGGCGGGATGGTCGAAGCGGGCGATCGGAGCGACGCCGCGATCGACCCGTTCGCCGCCGTCGCGCGCGAGCTGCACGAGGAGCTCGGCCTCGCGCCGACGGAACTCCGCGAGCTGACGTTGCGGGCGATCGTCCGCGAGCCGCGCCTCCACCAGCCGGAGCTCCTCTTCCACGCCGAGGTCGCGCTCTCGGTCGCAGAGCTCGAGGCGCGCTGGCGCCGGGCCGAGTCGCGCCGCGAGCACGCCGCGCTGGTCGCCTTCCCGCGCACCCGCGCCGCGATCGCCGCGCAACTGGCGACGCAGGAACGCGTCTGCCCGATCGCGCGCGCCTGCCTCGCCTACGCCGCGCGCGACTAGCGCGGAATCGAGCGCGCCGCGCCGCCGCCCGCCGGCTCCTCCGCCGGCTTCTCGTCGCGCTTCTCCGCCGGCGGCTCGGTCGGCTTCGCCTCGCGCGCCGCCTTGAAGAAGAGGACGTGCTGCCACGGCAGTTCGTCGAACTCGCGCACCAGCTCGAAGCCGTTGTGGAGCAGCTCCTTCTTCGCCTGCGCCTTGCTCATCTTGTGGTCGAGCTTGATCGGCACCTCGGGATCCTCGAGGCGGAACTCGACCAGCACGATCTGCCCGTCCTTCTTCAATGCGCGCTTCAGGCCGGCCAGCACCTCCTCGGGCCAAGTGAGCTCGTGGTAGACGTCGACCAACAGCGCGAGGTCGATCGACGCGGGCGGCAGCTGCGGCTCCTTCTCGGTGCAGAGCTGCGGCACCACGACCTCGCCGACTTGGTGGCGCTTCGCCTCGATCGCCAGCAGCTCGAGCATCTCGGGCTGGATGTCGACGGCGTAGACCTTCCCCTTCGGACCGACGAGCTTGGCGAGCGGGAAGGTGTAGAAGCCGTTGCCGCAGCCGAAGTCGGCGATCGTCTGGCCGGGCTGCACTTCGAGGCACTCGAGCAGCAGGCTCGCGCGCTCCTCCTTCTCGCGCGTGGCGCGCATCAGCCACGGCCCGCCCTCGTAGCTCATGAACGGGGCGATCTTGCGCCCCATGTAGTGCGTCGGCCGCGGCGGCTCGACCGGCGGCGCCGCGGGCGGCACGGCCGGCGGTGCAACGGGCGGTGCGACCGGCGGCGCGCCCTGCCACGCACGCGCGACCGCGGGCGCGATCAGCAGCAGCGCGAGCAGCGGCGCAAGCAGCGGCAGCCCGCGCCGCCGTGCAAAGCCGCGGCGGGCGACGCGCTTCATCGCCGGCCTCCCGTGAGCTTCCCGCTGGTGCGCCGCGCGCCGCTCTGCGACGCCGCGCGCGGCTTGCGCCGGAACAGCAGCGCTGCCAGATCGCCGACCACGGTGGCGAGCCGCTCGGCCAGATCGAACGGCTCGGCCGCGCCCGCCGAGAGGTCGAAGGCGGGCAGTGCGTCCAGCCGCTCGCGCTCCGCATGCGCCGCGCGCGCCTGCGCCCGCACGATCTCCTCGCGCCCGCCGTCGCGCAGGAAGGCGACCACCTGCGCCAGTTCGTCGGCATCGAACCAGAGGCCGTGCTTCACGCAGACGTCGACGACGATGCCCGAGACGCCGCCCCAGTTGCGCCGCAACATGCGCTGCCCGCAATCGGGGCAGGCGAGGTAGCGGACCGTCTCCTCCACCGCGAGCGTCGCGCGGCGCGCCCTCCCGCGCAGCGACGCGCTCGCCGCCGCCGCCGCCTCGGCGCGCTGGCAGAAGTGGTCGAAGACGGCGGGCGCGAGCCAGGCGCCGTGGCACGCGGCGCACTCGATCAGCGTGCCGCCCCCCTTGCCGAGCCCGAGGTCGCGCTGCCGCAGCGCCCCGCTGCAGCGCGGGCAGTCGCGCTGCACCGGAAAGGGGGTGATCGACTGCTCCGGGACGGCGCCGCCACAGCCGGCGCAGTAGCGAGCCGCGCGCGCCATGCGGGCGCCGCAGCCGATGCAGACGCGGTCGAGGTCGCGCGGGTGCCAGGCGATCGGCGCGGCGCAGTGGTCGCACCGCTTGGCCGCCGCGGCAACCGGCGCTCCGCACGCCGAGCAGTGGAGCACCGTCACTTCGAGCCGTCGCCCCATCGCGTCTCTCCCTCGAAGGCGGCGCATCGTATCGTGCCGCCCATGTCGCCTCGCCGCGCCCTCGCACCGCTCGCGCTGCTCGCCTCGCCGCTCTTCGCCTTGCTGCCGGCGGTGCTGGTCGGCTGCGGCGAAGCGCCGAGCGATGGCGCGCCGCCCCACTCGGCCGCGCCGCCCGCCCGCGCCGCGTGGCGGCCGAACGTGCTGGTGGTCACTCTCGACACGACGCGCGCCGATGCGCTCGGCTGCTACGGCGCGACGCACGGCTACACGCCGACGCTCGACGCGCTCGCCGCCCGCGGCATCCGCTTCGCCGCCGCGCGCGCGCCGACGCCGGTGACGATGCCCTCCCACGCGACGATCTTCACCGGCAGCTACCCCTTCCAGCACGGCGTGCGCGACAACGGGACCTTCGTGCTCGGCGACGGGGCCGTGACGCTGGCCGAGCGGCTGCGCGACGCCGGCTACGCAACGGCCGCGATCCCCGCCGCCTTCGTGGTCGACTCGTCGTTCGGCCTCGCGCAGGGGTTCGACCGCTACGACGACCTCTCGCTGGCGCAGTCGGCGAGCGGCGGCGAAGGCGAGGAGCGGACCGCCGACGAGGTCGTCGAGCGCGCGCAGGCGTTCCTCGCCGCGCACGACCAGCGCCGTCCCTTCTTCCTCTGGACCCACTTCTTCGACGCCCACTTCCCCTACGCGCCGCCCGCGGCGCTGCAGGCAGCCCACCCGTTCGACGACCAGCCGCAGAAGAAGGGGAACACGCGCGCCAAGCTGCGCCACCTCTACGAACTCGAGCTCGCCCACCTCGACGCGCAGTTCGCGAAGTTGCTGGCGGCGCTCGAGCCGTTCGGCGGCGCCGCGGAGACGCTGATCGTCGTGGTCGGCGACCATGGCGAGGGGCTCGGCGACCACGGCGAGGCGTCGCACGCGACCTTCGTCTACGACTCGACCCTCGCGATCCCGCTGCTGATCGCGCACGCGCGGCTGCCGGCCGGACGCGTGGTCGACACCGCCGTCTCCTCGGTCGACGTCACGCCGACGGTGCTGGCGCTGCTCGGGCTGCCGCAGGAGGGAACCTTCGGCGCCCCGCTCGCGCCGCTCTGGGAGGGGACGCCGTTCGAGCCAGAGCGCGCCGTCTACTTCGAGAACTGCTCGACCTGGTTCACCTCGGGCTGGGCGCCGCTCTTCGGCGTCGTCGAGGGGCGCTGGAAGACGATCGTCGGGCCCGAGATCCGCCTCTTCGACGTGGTGGCCGATCCCGACGAGAAGCGCGACGTCGCGGCGGCGCATCCCGAGATCGTCGAAGCGGCGCGGGCGCGGCTGGCCGACTACGCCGAGCAGACGCTCGCCGCCGCGCGGCATGAGCCCGATGCCGACGAGCTCGCCGCGCTGCAGCGGCTGGGCTACGTGCAGAGCAGCGAGTCGTCGCGCCGCGGCGGCCTCGCGCCGCCCGGCTGGCAGCCGAAGGGAGCGCTCACGCCGGAACAGGGGCTCGCCAACCAGAAGCGCTTCACCGAGGCGAACCAGCTCTGGCAGCGCGGGCAGAAGCTCGAGGCGATCGAGCAGCTGCTGGAACTCGCGCGCGAGGAGCCGGAGAACTCCCACTACGCGGAGATCGCGGCGGCGCTGCTCTACGAAGTGGGCCGCGCGGCGGAGGCGCTGCCGCTCGTCGAGCGCGCGGTCGAGCTCTCGGAGAACGTCGGCAACCGGGCGACGCTCGCCGCCTGCCTCTTCGCGGTCGGCCGCAAGGAGGAGTCGCTGCAGGCGCTCGCCGCCACGGTCGAGAAGTTCCCGCGCACCGTGTCGGCGCGCTTCAGCTGGGCGCGCGCGCTGCTCGACGCGGGGCGGCGCGAGGAGGCGCTCGCGGCGCTCGCCCCGCTCGAGCAGCAGTTGCCGGCCGACGCGCCGCTGCGCGCGCAACTCGAGGCGTTGCAGCGGCGCGCGCGCGGCGGCTGACCGCCGGCCGAGCGCGCGCCGCGGCGGTTCGCGGCGGTTCGCGCCGAATCGCGTCGTCCCGAGCCGCGCCGCGGTCAGGTCGCGAGCAGGTCGAGCACCGCCTTCGGCACCTCGTAGTTGCCGGCGCCGAAATCGCTGAGCGCGTAGCGAGTGAGGCGGGTCGACTCGCCGCGGCGCGTCTTCACCAGCGTCGCGATCGTGAGCGACTCGATGCGGCCCTCGGCGATCGTGAGCTCGACGGTCACCGCGAGGTCGTTGCTGCCGCCGCCGCCACCGCCGCCGCGGCCTGTCTGCGCGGCCATGCGGCGCAGCCGATCGACGCCGGCGAACTCGTCGGCGAGGCGCGGATCGAGCGTCGCGCGCCACACCTTCTTGCCCTCGACCTCGACCTCTTCGAGCGTCGCGCAGCCGGCCGCCTTGAGGCGCGCCAGCAGTTCATGCGGCGGCCGCGTCCCGGCGAGCTGCATCAGGTTGCGCTGCATCATGAAGCCGGTCATCGGGATGCCGCCTGCTGCCATCGTTCCGCCCGTGGCGCCACCCCCGGCCGTGCCACCCCCGGCCGTGCCCCCGCCCGCGCTGCCGCCCCCCGCCGTGCCGCCACCCGGGCGCCGCGAGATCGCCTCGTTCTCGTCGAACCGCTCCCAGCTCGCGGCGGCGCCATCGCCGCGCCGGTAGATCAGCTGGTCGTCGAGCCGGAAGCCCGCCAGCGCGCCGTTCTTGAGTTCGGTCGGTGAGCCGGCCTGCCAATGCCCCTCGACGGTGACCGGCTCCCGCGAATCACGCGCGCCACCGCGCTCCCCACCGCCCGCTGCGCCACCACGTTCACCGCCACCCGCAGCACCGCCGCCCGCTGCGCCACCGCGCTCGCCACCCCCCGCTGCGCCACCACCCGCACCGCCGCGTTCGCCACCGCCGCCGCGGTTCTCGGAGGTGCAGCGGAAGGCGTAGCTCTTCGCGGCGAGCGTCGCGTCGAGCGCCTCGAGCAGCGCGCCCGAGAGCGCCACGTTCGCGCGGATCGGCGCCGCCGGAGCGGCGGGCGCCTCCTGTCCAGCAGGGGGAGCCTCCTGCGCCGCGGCCGCGAACCACCCCGCCGAGACGCTCGCGAGCGCCACGCCGCGCAGCGCGCGCCGCAGCGCGCGCCGCAGCGCGCTCCGGCCCCGCTCCGACCGCTCGATCCCACGCCCACGCTCGTTGCGCATCGCCCTGCCTCCGTTCGTCCCGTCGTCGATTCCGTCGTCGTTGCGGACGTTCGTCCCGCCGTTCATTCCGCCGTTCGTTCCGTCGTTCGTCGCGCCGCTCAGCCGACGATGCCGCCCGCCGTCGCGCGCCGCGCCGCCGGCCGCCGCGCCGCGCAGCTCGCGCGCCAGCCCGCCGCTCGCACCACTGCGAGCGGATCGATCGCTCCGCCGTTGCGTCGCCGCGCCTCGGCCAGGATCGGCCGCACGTCGGTCTCGAACGCCTCCTTCACCGTCTGCAGCGCCAGCAGCGCGTCGTTCTTCGCCTGGCACTCGGCGAGCTTCGCGCGATCGACCAGCCACGCCTTCACGAACCCGCGCTGCAGCTCGACCGCGCTCACGATCAGCGACTCGATCGGATCGGTCACGTTGTGCGACTGGTCCAACAGGTAGGCGGGCGCGAAGCCGGCCACCCCCTCCGCCTCGGCGCTGACCAGCTCGTGGAAGATGAGGAAGAGCTGGAACGGCTTGATCGAGCCGGCGTCGAGGTCGTCGTCGCCGTACTTGCTGTCGTTGAAGTGGAAGCCGCCGAGCTTCCCGAGCTGGATCAGCCGCGCGACGATCAGCTCGAGGTTCACGTTCGGCGCGTGGTGGCCGAGGTCGACGAGGCAACGGCACTGCGGCCCGACCGCGGTCGCCGCCGCGTAGCTCGTGCCCCAGTCCTGGTTCACCGTCGAATAGAACGCCGGCTCGCAGAGCTTGTGCTCGAGGAAGAGGAGCCAATCGGCCGGCAGCTTCGCGGCGATCGCGCGCAGGCTGTCGACGTAACGCTCGAAGGCGCGCCGCAGGTGGAGCTGGCCGGGGAAGTTGCCGCCGTCGCCGATCCAGACGGTGAGCGCCTTGCTGCCGAGCGCGCGGCCGAGCTCGATGCACTCGACGTTCAGCGCGATCGCCTGCTCGCGCACCGCCGCGTCGACATGGGTGAGGCTGCCGAACTTGTAGGAGAGCTGGCCCGGCGTGTGGTCCTCGAAGGTGTTCGAGTTCATCGCGTCGAAGGCGAGCCCGAGCGCTTCGGCGTGGCGGCGCAGCGCCGCCGGATCGGCGGGGCGATCCCACGGCACGTGCAGCGAGACGGCGGGCGTGGCGCGCGTCAGCTGATGGACGACGGCGCAGTCCTCGAGCTTCTCGAAGACGTCGCGCGGTTCGCCCGGCTGCGGGAAGCGGCCGAAGCGCGTCCCGCCGGTGCCGACCCCCCACGACGGCAGCGCGACGGCGAAGCGCTGCGCGTGGCCGACGAGCGCCTCGATGTCGACCCCGCGCCGCGCGAGGCGCGCGCCGAGCTCGGCGTAGTCGCGCGCGAGGTCGCGCGCGGCCGCGCCATTGGCCGCCTCGATCGTCTCGCTCGCGATCCCGGCTTGCGCCATCGTCCCGCTCCCGTCGGCGCGCCGCCCTGCCGCGGGCGGGCGTCCATCGAGCGGCAGAGCGTAGCGCTCGCTTGCGATGGCGGCGCGCCCCGGCACGATCGCGCCATGGCGACGCCACGACGATCCACCCTGCGAGGCGGCCGCTCGCTCCTCGCGGCGGCATTGCTGCTCCCGCGCGACGACGGACGAGCGGAGGCGCAGCGCGACCTTGCGGCCGGGCGCTTCGCGGCGGCGCGCACGCGCCTCCTGCCGCTCGCGGCCGCGACGCCCGACGACGTCGAGCTGCGCTACCTCCTGGCGTTCGCGCAGAACTCGCTCGGCGACGGCGACGCCGCGCTCGCCGAGGCCGATGCCGCGGTGGCGCTCGCGCCGACCCTCGCCGCGCCCCACTACCAGCGCGGCCGCGCGCTGCTCCTGCGCCACGCCTTCGCCGATGCCGACGCCGCGTTCGACGCGGCGCGCACGCGCGACCCGCACTTCTTCCCCGAGTGGCGCGCCCACTTCCAGGCGCTTGCCGCGCTCGGATGCGGCGACGAGGCGCGCGCGCTGCAGCTCTACGGCCAGTCGCCCGAAGCGAGCGCGCCGTGGGCCGATCCGGCGTTCCTCTTCGAGCGGATGGGCGCGCTCCACCCGATCGTGCCCGACGTGGCGCCGGCACGTCGCTGGTACCGCCGCGCCGCCGACCTCTACTTCCGCGGGCCGCCCGACGCGCCGCGCCCGCCGCCCGAGCCGTTCGAGCTGCCGCCGCCGGTGCGCGGCGAATGGCGCGTGGTGCAGGGCAACTTCGGCGACGAGTCGCACTTCGGCATCGCCGGCTCGTTCTGCTTCGACTGGATGAAGGTCGAGCGCGGCGAGCTCTGCCGTCCCGGCGGAACGACGCGCGAGAGCTGGTACAGCTGGGACGCGCCGCTCTTCGCGCCGAGCGCCGCGCGCGTCGTGCGCGCCGTCGACGAGTGCGACGACCAGCGCGCCCACGCGGGCGACCTCGCGCCGCTCGCCACCCTCGCGGTGCGCACGCAGCCGCTCGGCAACCACCTCGTGCTCGAGGTGGCGCCCGACCGCTTCCTGCTGCTCGCCCACCTGAAGCGCGGCTCGCTCGCCGTGCGGGAGGGCGAGCGGGTCGCGGCAGGCACTCGCCTCGCCACCCTCGGCCAGAGCGGCGTGAGCTACGCGCCCCACCTCCACGCCACGCTCTGGCGCTCGCTCGATCCGCCGATCGGGATGCCGTGGCGGCTCACCGACTGCGCGCGGCGACGCGCCGACGGGTCGCTCGAGCGCGGCGCGCCGTTCACGCCCTCCGCCGGAGAGGCGATCATTTTTCCCTAGGCTGATCCGGCGAATGGACGCGCCGTCCAGATCGAAGACAGTGCTTCCGTTCGTCCGCCGTTCGCTCCGGCCCGCGCCACGGCACCGAGGTTGCACCGAACCGCGCCGACCCCTTCGCATCGCGTGATTCGTGGAGTTCGCCCATGTCCGACCGCTCACGACTCCTCCCGCTGCTCCGCGCGCGCCCGCTCGCGCTCCTCCTGCTGCCGCTCGCTGCGAGTTGCGGCGGAGGCGGCGGCGGCAGCGGCGGCGGCGCCACCGCGACCTCGGTCGAGCTGCTGGTCGGCGACGCGCCGGTCGACGACCTCTCCTCCTTCGAGCTGACGCTGACCGGCCTCTTCCTCACCGAGCAGGGCGGCGGCGAGACGCCGAACCTCCTCACCGGCGCGCGCAGCGTCGACCTGCTGGCACTCGTCACGCGCAGCGCGCTGCTCGAGGTCCACGCAGCGCCGGCCGGCACCTACGAGAGCGCTCGCTTCGCCTTCGACGACGCCACGCTGGTGGCGCGCGACCTCACCGGCGCGCCGGTGATCGTCACGCCGACGGCGAGCGGCGCCGCGGCCGACTTCGCGGCTCCGCTCGTCATCGCCGCGGGCGAGCGGGCGCGCGTCCACTTCGAGCTGCCGCTCGCCGGAACGCTCACCGACGACCTCGCGAACCCGGGCCAGCTGATCTGGGCGCCGGCGCTGCTGGTCAGCGACCGCAAGGGCGAGGACGAGCCGCTCGACGAGGTGCACGGCGTCGTCGCGCGCGAGTTCCCCGACGACTCGCGCCTGCGCATCGCGCTGCAGGATCGCGACACCGACGCCCGCCACGGCGAGCTCACGCTGAGCCTCTCGCCGACCACGGTGCTGCTCGACGACGACGGCGACCCGTTCGCCAACGAGCGCGCCTTCTTCGCCTTCACGCGCAGCAGCGACCGCATCGAGGCGAGCGGCGTGCTGGCGGCCGACGGCCTCTTCGACGCCGACCTCGTCCACGTCGAGCGCGTCTCGGGCGGCGGCAACGACGACGTCGCCCGCCTCCACGGCACGGTGACCGACCTCGACCTCGCCGGCGACACGCTCACCCTGCGCCTCCGCAACGTCGCGTTCGGCAAGAGCGTGGTCGATCCGGTGCTGGCCGGCCTCGGCGATCCGGCCGAGATCGAGATCTCCTACGTCGGCGCCGAGATCAAGCTGCGCGGCGACGATCCGCGCGGCGGCGACGAGAACGACCTCGCCGTCGGCCAGGCGGTGAAGATCGATTTCGCGACCTTCGTCAGCGAGCCGTTCCCCGCCCACGAGATCGAGATCGAGGACGAGCAGGCGGAGTACGAGGGGACGATCGTCGATGCGAGCGGCCTGCCGGGCAGCGTCGTGATCCACCTCGAGCCGCACGACCCCGCCGTGGTCGCCGGCCTCGTCGATTCGTCGACCACCGACGTCGACGTGCTGCTCGACGGCAGCGAACGGCTCTGGCTCCACCTGCGCGGCGAACCGGAGATCGACGCCGGGCTGCTCGCCGACGGCCTGCGCGTCAAGGTGCGCGGCGACCTCTCGGGCAGCTCTTCCGCGCCGACGCTCACCGCCTCCTCGCTCCGCGTCGAGCCGGGCGAGCTGCGCGGCACGGTGACCGCCGTGAACCAGTCGATCGGCACGTTCGTCGTCGACGTCGACTCGCTCGACGATCCGTTCGGCGGCGCGGCGCTGCCCGACCCGGTCACCTTCCGCCTCGACGCCGCCGCCTTCTTCACCGGCGCCGCGAGCGACGCCAGCAGCTTCTTCGCCCTCTTCGCGGGGCTCGGCAGCGGCGAGTCGATCGACGTGCGGGTCGCCGGGATCGCCGACGGCCTGGGCGGAGCGCTCACCTGGTCGATCGAAGCGAACATGGTCGACTGAGCCGCGGATGAGCGATCCCGACGAACTCGCCGCGGGCCGCAGCGCGCATGGCGGCGGGGAACTCGCGCGCGTGCTGCTGGCCGACGGCCGCTACGCCGTGCGCAAGCGCTTCGCGAGCGCGGCGCAGCCGGAGTTCCGCGCCGAAGTGGGCGCGCTGCTGGCCGTCACCGCCCCCGAGATCACGCGGCTGCTCGACGCCGGCATCGCGGAGGACGGGCGCGCGTGGCTCTTGCGCGAGTGGATCGAGGGCGAGTCGCTGCGCGACGCGCTCTCCGCGGCGACGCCGCTGCTCGAGGCGACGCGCACGCGCGTGCTCACCGACGTGCTGGCCGGCCTCGCCGCGCTCCATCGCGCCGGGTTGATCCACGCCGACTTGAAGCCGGAGAACGTGCTGCTCGATGCAGCGGGCGGGGCGAAGCTCTGCGACTTCGGGCTCGCCACCGCGACCGCGCTGCACGGCGCGCTCGCCGCCGGGTCGAGCTACTACCTGCCGCCCGAGCGCCTCCTCGGCTGGCCGCTCGATCCGCGCGCCGACCTCTTCTCCTTCGGCCTGCTGCTCTACGAGCTGCTCGGTGGCGAGCTGCCGCGCGATCCGGCCGCCTTCTACGCCCGCTTCCCGCGCGAGCCGCTGCTGCCGCTCCTGCCGAGCGACCTCGCCGGGCGCGGCATCGCGCCCGCGCTGATCGCGCTGATCGAGCGGCTGACCGCCATCGATCCCTGGCAGCGGCCGGCCGACGTGCAGGAGACCGAGGCGCTCCTCGTCGCCACCGGGTTGCTGCCGCGCGGTGCCACCGTGCGCGCGCGACCGCGCCTGCGCCGCGACTTCTTCCTCGCCCCCGCCATCGAGCAGGCCGACCTGCTGCTGGCCGCCGACGCGCCGTCGCGCCGCCTCTTCGTGCTGCCGCGCGCCGAGGACGGCAAGGCGTTCGAGCGCGCGGCCGCGCTGGCGGCGGCGATCCGCGGCGTCCCGCGCGCCGCGCCGGCGGCGCAGCGGCGCAACGGCCGGCAGGTCGAGATCGCCGAAGCGACCGCGGCGACGCTCGCCGACGCGGGAGCGCGCATCGCGGGCGGCGCGCCGCTGCAGCTGCTGCTCTGGAGCGCGCGGCCGGCGGCGGAGCTCGGCACGCTGCCGCCGTGGCTCGCCGTCGCGCCGTTCGCGCCGCCCGATCCGGCGCGCCTCGCCGCTCAGCTCGCCGGCACGGCCGCGCAACGCGATGCGCTGCCGCTGCCGCTCCTGCGCCTCGCCGAGGCGCTGCTCGAGGCGCTCGGTCCCGATCCGGCCGCGATCGATGCGACGCTCGACCTGCTGGTGGCCGAGGGGCGGCTCGACGCGTGCGGCGATGGCGTGCAGGCGCCGCCGCTCGCCACCCGTTGGGAGGCGCTGCCGCGCCCCGCAGCGACGGCCCCCCGCCTCGAAGCGCCGCTCGTCGCGCTGGCCCACGCGCTGGAACTGGCCGGCGAGCCTCTGCGCGAGCCGCTCTGGCGGTCGCTCGCGCAAGCGCACGGCCTCGCGCCTGCGACGGCGCGCGCCGCGCTGGAAGCGGAGGCGCTGCTGGTCGCGGGCCCCGACGGGCTCGCGCGCCTCGCGGGACGGTTGCCGTCGCCGACCGCGTCCGAGCGCGAGGCCGCCGGCCGTGCGCTGCTGGCGGCGGCGCAGGAGGGCGAGGCGTCGCCGCGCTTGCGACTGGTGGCGGCGCTCGCGGCCGGCGCGTTGCGCGAGGCGGCGGCGCTGCTGGTCGCCTCCGAGCGCGAACTCGCCGACGGGCGCGTCGACGCGCTGCTGCCGGAACTGGAGCCGCTGCTCCTCGATGCGGCGTGCGACGGCGCGGTGCGCCACGCGGTCGGCGAACTCCTCCTCGCCGGCGGCCGCGGGGCACGCGCAGCGGAGCTCTTCGCGAGCGTCGCCGCCGATCCCGCGGCGCCGCTCGAGCAGCAGCTGCGCGCGTTGCGGCGCGCGGGCGACACGGCGCTGCTGCGCGGCGACTTCGACGCGGCGCGGCGCGCCTTCGAGGAGGGGGCGGCGCGCGCCAAGGGGCGCCCGGAAGAGCACGGCTTCGTGCGCGGACTCGCCGACGCGACGCTGCGCGGCGGCGACGCGGCGGGCGCGCTGGCGCTGCTCGAGCCGCTCTTCCCGCGCGGCGCCGCGCCGACGCGCGAGCGGCTCGAGATGGAGCCGCTGCGCGCGCTCGCGCTCCTGCGCCACGGCGACCTCGCCGCGGCCGAGGAGGTGCTGAAGCGGGCGATCGCGGCGACGCGGCCGCTCGGCCATCCGGCGCTGCTGGCGGTGCTGCTCACCAACCTCTCGCTCGCGCAGTGGCGCTCCGGCCGGCCGCTGATCGCCATCGAGACGGCGCGCGAGGCGCTGTCGATCCAGGAGGAGCGCGGCCAGGCGCACGAGATCGCGGCGCTCCACCTGAACCTCGGCACGATCCTGCTCGACCTGCTGCGCTTCGACGCGGCGCGCCACCACTTCGAGGCGGCGCTCGAGCTGCGCCGCGCGTTGGGCGAGCCGCGCGGCATCGCGCTGGCGCGAGCGGGCCTCGCCTTGGTGGCGGTCGAGCAGGGGCAGCTCGCCGAGGCGGCGGCCGGCTTCGCGGCAGCGCGGCCGGTGCTGGCCGCGCTCGGCCAACCGCGCGAGCAGCTGCGGTGCGAGCTCGGCGACTGGAAGGCGCGCTTCCGCTCCGGGCAGTGGCGCGGGCTCACGCGCGGCCTGCGCGACCTCGTGGCGCGCTGCGAGGCGGGCCGCCATCTCGATGTCGCCATCGAGGCGGCGCAGCTCCTCTTCGAGCGCCACCTCGCGAGCGGCGGCAACGAATCGCTCGAGCGGGCGGCCGAGGCGTTCGCGCGGCTCGAGCGGCTGGTCGGCGCGTCGCGCGAGGCGGCGGCGACCACCGCGCTGCAGTTGCGGCGCGCGCAGCTCAAGCGGGCGGTCGGCGATGGCGACGGCGCGCAGAGCGTGCTGGCGAGCGCGCTGCCGCGCTTGGCGGGGACGCCGCTCGCGCTCGACGGACTGCTCGAGGAGGTGGTGCTGCACGGCCCGCCGCCCGAGAGCGGCCGCATCGAGGCGGCGGAACGGGCGGCGCGCGTCGCCAACCATCGGCGCGGGCTGGTGGCGGCGCTGGCGTTCCGGCGCGCGTGGCACGTCGCGCGCGGCGATCGGCACGGCGCGGCGGCGACGTTGCGAGCGCTGCAGGACGTGCTGCGCGATGCGACCGGCAGCGACGCGCCGCGCACGCAGCTGCGTGCCGCGCTCGGCATGATGGCGCCCCGCGGCGCGGCCGTCCGGCTCGCGGCGAGCGGGCGCACCGACACGCGAGAAGAGATGACCGCCCACCTCCAGTTGCTGCGCACCTTCCTCGCCATCAACAAGCGGCTCGCCGGCGAGGCCGACGTCGCGCGGCTGCTCGACTACTTGGTCGAGACGGCGCTCTCGCTCACCGGCGCCGAGCGCGGCTTCATCGCGCTCGAGCGCGACGGCGCCACCCGCTTCGAGGTCGGCAAGAGCGCGCGCGGCGGCGACCTCGGCGCGCCCGAGAAGGAGCTCTCCTTCAGCTTCCTGCGCCAGTGCCTCGAGAAGGGGCGCACGCTGGTCACCTCGAACGCCGGCCTCGATCCGCGCTTCCGCGAGCAGGCGAGCGTGAGCGCGCTCGACCTGCGCTCGATCGTCTGCGTGCCGATCCGCGTCGACGACGAGTCGCAGGCGGCGCTCTACGTCGACCACCCGGTGCGCGAAGGGGCGTTCGGGGAGCGCGAGATCGAGCTGTGCGAGGCGCTCGCCGACCAGGCCGGCATCGCGCTGCGCAACCTCCACGCGCGCCAGCGGATCGAGGCGCTGAACGGGAAGCTCGCCACGCGCGTCGAGGTGCAGCAGAGCGCGCTCGCGATCGCCACGCGCCGCCTCGATCGGGCCGGCGAGGAGCCGGTGGCGGACGGGGCCGATTCGCGCTGGATCGGCGATTCGGAGGCGTTCCGCGCCGCCGGACGCCTGCTCGAGCGGTACGCGCAGACCGACCTGTCGGTGCTGGTGCGCGGCGAGAGCGGCACCGGCAAGGAGCGCGCGGCGCGCCGCCTCCACGACCTCTCGCCGCGCAAGGAGCGGCCGTTCGTCAGCGAGAGCTGCACCGCGGTGCCGGAGACCTTGCTCGAGGCGGAGTTCTTCGGGGTGAGGAAGGGCGCCTTCACCGGCGCCGACGCCGATCGGCCCGGCCTCTTCGAGCTGGCGCGCGGCGGCACCCTCTTCCTCGACGAGATCGGCGAGATGCCGCTCGCGCTGCAGGCGAAGCTGCTGCGCGCGCTCGAGGAGCGGGCGGTGCGGCCGCTCGGCGCGCGCGAGCCGGTCGCCGTCGACTTGCGCCTCGTCACTGCCACCAACCGCGACCTGCGCACGCTCGCGCGCGAAGGGAAGTTCCGCGAGGACCTCTACTTCCGCATCGCCGCCGCCGAGCTCGAGCTGCCGCCGCTGCGCGCGCGCAAGGGCGACGTGGTGCCTCTGGCGCAGAGCTTCCTCGAGCAGCTGAACCGCGAGCACGGCACGCAGCGCCGCTTCACGCGCGCGGCGCTCGGCGAGCTCGATCGCTACGCGTGGCCCGGCAACATCCGCCAGCTGAAGAACGAGGTGCAGCGCGCCTTCGCGATCGCCGACGGCGACGACCTCGACTGGCACGCGCCGAGCGGCGGCGTCGAGCGGCCACCCGGCGGCCTCGCCTTCCCCGAGCCGCTGCCGACCCTCGCCGAGCTCGAGAAGCTGGCGATCCGCGAGGCGCTCGTCCGCCACGACGGCGACAAGGAGGCGGCCGCGCGGGCGATCGGCATCTCGCGCGCGTCGATCTACGACAAGGTGCGCCGCTACGACCTCGGTCCAGCTTCTGGACGCAAGGGTGCGAAAGAGCAGGGGTAGCGGGGTGCGCCGATCGGCCGGCGCCCGGGGGCATCGAGCGGAACACGAACAACCTTCGCGGCGCGTCGCTTGCACACGGCTGGCCGCTCCTCCCGTTCGGTGGAACCCTCTCGCATGCGACCGTGCAACTTCGGATCGACCCTTGCAGTTCTTGCGGCGTGCGCAGCCGTTGCGCAGGGCCCCGTCGCGCGAGGACAGGGCGCGCCGCTCTCGTCGCGACTCGTCGTCCTCGACGAACGGACGCAGACGCTCACCGCGTTCCGCGAGGACTCGCTCGCGCTGGCCGGCCGTCCCGGCCCCGATCGCTGCAAGCTGCGCCCGCTGACCCTCGTCTCGCGCGACGGCGCCGACCTGCTCGATGCGACGCTGCCGCAGCAGAGCGACGCGCTCGGCACCGCGGCCATCGCGCTGCCCGACGGCGGCTGGCTGCTGCGCTACCGCGATCCGCAGAACCTGACGGCCGGCATCCTCTGGGTCAGCGCCGGCGGCCGTTGCCGCGTGCTCTTCGAGCAGCCGCTGCGCAACGGCTTCGAGCGGCTCCTCCCCCACATCGCCGTGTCGCCCCTCGAGCCGCGCGCGGCGGTGATCGAGGACGAGAACCTCACCGGCCGCGGCGACGTCTGGCTCCTGCGCTTCGACGGGCAGGACTTCGCCTCGACCGGTGCGCCCGCCGTCTGCGTCACCAGCACGCTGAACAGCCCCGACGCCGAGCCGCACTCGCTCGTCTTCGCGGCCGGCGCGCTCTTCTTCGTCGACGACGATCGGCTGCTGCGCCGCGCGCCGAGCGACGGCAGCGCGCAAGCGGTGGCGCTCCCGCTGCCGAAGTCGGGCGGCCTCACGCCGGCCGAGATCAGCAACGAGATCGCGGTGAGCCGCGACGGCAGCACGCTGGCGTTCCAGGCGGGCGCCAACGAGGCGTCGTGGGACCTCTACGTCGCCAGCGCGGCCGGCGTGGTCAAGAACCTCTCGAAAGCGCCGAGCGAGTACAACGTCGCCGGCCACACCACCAGCGAGCCGACCGGGCCGCGGATGGCGTTGAGCGACGACGGCGCGACGTTGATCTACGCCGACGACGTGCCCGACCTCGAGCTCTTCAGCCGTCCCACCGACGGCAGCGCCGCGCCGGTGCCGTTCACCACCGACGTCGAGTTCGAGCACTCGCTCGCCGACGGCAGCACGGTGGTCGCGCTCTTCGGCGGACCGCTCTTCTCGTTCGGCGAGGCCGGCTTCCACCGCGACTTCTATCGGGCGACCATCGCCGGCGGCGCCGCCAGCGTCTCCAACCTGACCGGCACCTCGGGCGCCTTCGCGGCCCCCTTTCCGAAGGGCGCGTTGCTGCAGCCGACCGTCGCGGCGCGCACCAGCGGCAGCGGCGTCGTGATGGTCGACCTGCTCGGACTCGGGACCGGCACGCCGCGCTACGACGTCTGGACGATCGATGCGGCCGGCAGCGCGCCGCTGCTCGGCGGGCTGCTCGCGCCGCCGCGGCTGGTCCGCGGCGGCACGGCGGCGAATCCGGTGCTGCTCGCGACGGTGACCACCAGCGGCGGCGATCAGCTCTGGAAGCTCCCGGAGTCGCCGAGCGGCGGCGCGACGCTGCTGCTCGACGCGCCGGGGCTGTCGCTGCGCGGCGTGACGCTGCGCGCCGACGGACGCGAGGCGGCGCTGATCGTCTCGGGTGGCGTCGGGCTCGAGCAGGTCGTCGCGCAGGACCTCGTGAGCGGCGCGCTACGCGTGCTCACGCCGCAACCCGGCTTCGCCGGCCCCGCGACGGCGTGGTCGCCGACCGGGCGCGTGCTCTTCACCTACTCGCCGACGTCGGCGACCCACCTCTCCGCGTGGGCCGAAGCGCCGGCCGGTAGCGGGATCGCGCGGCGACTGCCCCGCACCGGCGGAGCGCCGCGCTTCCTGGTGCGGTGAGCGGCCCGCCGTCGCGCGAAGGTGCGCGACGGCGCGCCGACGTCACGACTGGTCGAGCGTGTAGGTGACCGCCTCGATGCCGGGGCGACCCGACCGCTGCGCCGCCGCCATCTGCCGCTGCTCCCATTGGATGAAGTCGGAGCGCACCCCCATCACGTTGCTGTAGCGGATCGTGTAGTGGGTCCAGTCCTTCGCCATGAGCTCGTCGGAGAGCTCGCGCTCGTGGCGCAGCAGGTCGGCCTTGCGCCGGTCCCAGGTCGCGCGGTCCATCGCCTCGACCTCGCGGACGAGCTCCTGGTAGACCGGCGCGCACTCCCAATCGGTCCGCGCGTTCACCCACCAGCTGCAGAGCTTCCCGAGCTTCTCGAGGAAGAGGTCGTGCTCGGGGCTGAAGTTGAGGCAGCTGCCGTCGAAGTAGTTGCCGAGCCCCTTCATCTTCGACTCGTCGATCAAGGGCTTCGCGATCTCGTAGCCGACCGTCCCCTTGAACGGGAAGAAGATCGCCCAGCGGAAGCGGCCGAGCTTCACCTTGGCGCACAGCTCGAGCGTGTCGAGGATCTCGGCGCGCCCCTCGTGCGGCAAGCCGAACATGATGAAGGCCGAGGTGTGCAGGTCGTGCTTGTGGGCGTTGGCGAACGAGTCCTCGATCTGCTGGTTCGTCATGTAGCGGTGCAGGACGTCGCGGCGGATGCGGTCGTTGCCCGACTCGAGGCCGAACTTGACGATCATGCAGCCCGCTTCCTTCAGCGCGCGGGCGGACGCCTCGTCGAAGCAGTTCACGTGGCCGTTCACGACGAACGGCAGCCCGACGTTCGCCTCCTGGTACGCCTTGCAGAACTTCTTCACGTAAGGCTTGTTCAGGGTGAAGAGGTCGTCGTCGAAGATGAACGTCTTGATCTGCGGGTAGCGGCGGCAGAGCTCCTTCAGCTCGGCGATCTGGCGGTCGATCGGGAAGCTGCGCAGGAACTCCTTCGGCCCCTTCGCCGCGCCGTCGGCGACGTACTGGTCGACGATCTCGAGGTTGAAGCAGTAGGTGCACTTGTAGGGGCAGCCGCGCGAGGTGAGGATCCCCATCCACCCCTTCGTCGCTTCGAGCACCTTCGGCATGTCGAAGACTTCGTAGTCGAGCGCCGGCAGCGTGTCCAAGCCGGGGAAGGGCGCGACCGGCTTGATCTTCTTCTCGCCGCCGACCCAGCTGCGGATCCCGTTCACCTCGGTCGGATCGCCGCCCTTCGCGAGCGCGTCCATCACCTCGACCAGCGCGTAGTCGCCCTCGCCGATGCAGACGAAGTCGAAGAGCTTCGAGTCGTGCACCTCGTCGGGCACCATCGTGCAGTGCACGCCGCCGATGATCTGCGGCAGCGTCGGGAAGGCGGCGCGGATCGCGCGGCTCGCCTCGCAGCACCAGTCGTACTGCATCGAGAGCGCCGAGAAGCCGATGAGCCCCGGCTGCGTCTCGCGCACGTAGTCGACCAGCTCGGCCATGGTCGGCGGCGGTTCGAGCTTCTCGCAGACGTGCCAGAGGTCCATCTCGTGGCCGCGCGACTTGACGACGCCCGCGAGCGACGCGATGCCGTGGTTGCTGCCGGCCGGTGCGTCGAGGCTCGGGTAGAGCAGGAGGATCTTCATCCGACGTGGGCTCCCGGGGCGTCCGCGGGGTGACGAACGGAGGGCGCGTGCGATCGGCCGCTGCGCCGATCTTCCCGCGACCGCTCGCGCTCCCCCGGCGAGTCGTGAATCAGGACCGGAGTTATACGGATTCGATCGCTGCGGACAACGGCGCCCCGTCGCGTGGCACCAGCGGGAGGCGCAGCGTGCCACCCTGCCGTCGCGCTCCACGGCGCTAAAGTCCCGCGCCCTTCCCTCGATCGGAGCGCCAGCCATCCGATCTGGCCGGGAGCCCGACTCCACGGGCCTCCGCAGAGTGACACCATGCGCCCGCTCGCGATCCGTCCCGCCGCCGTCGCTCGTCCGAGCGGCTCTCCGCTGGTTCTCCGGCGCTCCTGCCTCGGGTCGCTCCTGCTGGCGCTGCTCCTCGCCGCCGCGCGCCCGGCCGCCGCGTTCCAGGCGATGCCGACCCCGCCTCCGGCAAGCGGTCCGATCGGCCTGCCGCCGCAGCCGCCCGCGCTGCTGCCCCTCCCGCGCCCCGACCTCGGCAGCGGCGTCCCGGCGCCGGGCGTCCTGCTCGGCCTCTCGCCCGCCGAGATCGCGCGCCTGCAGACCGCGCCCCCCGGCTCGCGCCTCGACCAGATGGCGCAGCTCGCGGCGAGCCGCGCCCGGCTCGGCGACCCGACGCTGGTCATCACGCCGGGGCGCCACCTGATCGATCGCCGCTTCAACAAGGCGGTGCCGCCGCAGCTCGCGCTCAACCTCGGCTTCCTCGCCGACTGGAACGCGCTGGTCGATGCGCTCGGCCTGGCCTACGTCGCGACCGGCAACCTCGCCTACGCGCAGCGCGTCGACGACCACCTGCGGCCGTGGGCGAAGTACCACCCGCCGATGGGCAGCGGCTTCGAGGCGGGCGGCGAGCCGGGCATCTACCACCGCGAGTTCGTCGGAGCGTTCCGCGCCGCCGAGCACTGCTGGCCGGTCCTCTCGAACGCCGCTCGCTCCGCCGTGGTCCACCTCGCGCGCACCATCCAGGAACGGACCATCGACTGGTGGAGCTACACGCCGTGGATGCGCGGCAACCATGCCGCCGCGACGGCGCAGACCGGGCTCGCCGCCGCCATCACGCTGATCCGCATCTCGCGCAGCGACCCGACCCTCATCGCGCCCGCGACGGCGGATGCCTTGCTGCAGCGCTTCCTCGTGGCCGGCGCGACATTGCCGCCGGTCGCGCTGCTCGGCGGGCCGGGACGCGTCACGGGAGTGGTCGGCTTCGCGCCGCAGCTCTCGATCGGCGTGCTCACCGAAGCGAACCGGCCGACGTGGCAGCTGCGCGGCTTGCCGCCGTTCGTCCCGACCGGCGTGACGCTCGACCTCGTCGACCGCCCGCCGCTGCAGCGGATGACCTACCACGCGCTCACCACCCACCACCTGCTGACCAGCTGGTGGATGATCGTCCGCAGCGGCGTCGTCCCGGGCGGCCCGTTGGAGGAGCAGGAGCTCCACGCGGCGCTCGGCGAACTCCTCGAGTTCTCGCGCCCCTACCTCGAGCAGGGGCTCCCGCTCCTCGGCGCGCGCGGCACGCCGCCCGACCCGGTCGTCGATCCGCGCTCCCGCGAGGTCATCGCGCTGGCGGCGCGCCTCTTCCCCGAGAAGGCGTGGCTCGCCGCGCTGCCCGCGCGCGGCACGCCGACCAGCTACGCCGAGCTCTACGCCGAGGTCGCGCGGTTCCGCTGAGCGGTCAGTCGCCGAACATCGAGTAGCCGTCGAGCGGGACGGAGATCGGCACGAGCGGCACGAGTCCGGGCACGACCGGGCGGCGGATCACCTGCGCCCGCTCGTTGTCGTCGGCATGCGACCAGCTCGCGACGAGCTCGAGCACTCCGTCGCCATCGAGGTCGCACTCGAAGAGCGAATCGATCGAGCCCGCGCCGATCCCTCCCGAGAGCGCTGCGTCGAACAACGTCGACGTCGCGGCCGGCGTCCCGACCGAGGCCGGCCCGCCGGCGAAGACGAGCAGCGAACCGAGGTCGGCGCCGCGTGGCGTGTCGTGCGAGAGCGCCGACGCCACGACGTCGACGGTGCCGTCGCCGGTGACCTCGGCGATCCAGAAGGGCCGCGCGAAGCCGTCGTTCCGCTCGTTCGACCGCAGCTTGGCGAGGATCGGAGCGGTGCCGACCAGCGATGCGCCGCCCGCGAAGACGAGCAGATGGCCGTCGTTGTAGCTCGAGCCTCCCGACTGCTTGACGCTGCCGAACGAGAGGAGGTCGTCGACGCCGTCGCCGTTCCAGTCGAGGAAGCGCACCGCCGCGCCGCCGAAGTTGTCGATCGGCGAACCGAAGCCGCGCCCGTTGACCGTGGTCGCCTCGTGCAACGTCGCGGTCGGCGCGAGCGTGCCGGCTGCCGCGAGCGCCGCGCCACCGGCCCAGACGTAGATCGCGCCGGCGTCCGCGCGACCGCTGATGGTCGCCTGAGAAGCGACGCCGATCACGTCGCGGATGCCGTCTCCGGTGACGTCGTGCATCAAGACGGTGGTATCGGGCGCATCGGCATCCTCCCAGCCGAGCCAATCGCCCGCGACCGGGTTCGCGACCTCGAGCGACGCCGAGGCGATCGCACCGGCGAGGCCGGTCCGCGCCGCCCACACCTCGATCGAACCGGCGGCCGCGACCGAGGTCGTGGTCAAGTGGCTCGCCGCGATCACGTCGGGCGCCCCGTCGCCGGTGACGTCGACGAGCTGGAACCCCGCCGTCGCGACGCCGATGCGATCGCCCGTCCGCGGCGTGCCGCGCTGCAGCAACGCGGTTTCCGTGAGGGTTCCGGAGAGAGCCGGGCCGCCCTTCCAGACGTAGATCGCCCCTGCTTCGCCCTTCCCCGCGACTTTCGCCATGACGCGCAGCCCGAGGACGTCGGTGATCCCGTCGAGGTCGACGTCCGCGAACTGCAGCGGCAGCGCGTTGCCGCCGTCGTTGTTGAGCAGCGCGTAGGCGAAGCCCTGGAACGTCCCAGCGGACGGCTCGAGACGCGCCGTCGGATCGACGGTCCCTGCGAGCCCGCTGCCGCCCGCCCAGACGAAGGTCGCCCCCTCCGGATCGGCGTCGGTCGACCCGGCCACGACATCGAGCTGGCCGTCGCCGGTGACGTCCACCAGCGCGAACGCCTGTTCGTGGCGGGCGAGCCCGAGGCGCGAGGACTTCGCGGCACCCGTCGTCGCGAGGAGCGCCGCCGGCGCAGGAGCGCCGCTCAGCGCCGCCCCCCCTTCCAGGCATGGATCGCGCCGACATCGGCCGTGGTCGCGTCATCAGCGCGCGGCGTGAGGGCGAGCAGATCGACCGTGCCGTCGCCGTCGATGTCGCCGACCCGGAACGGCACCGTTCGGACGCCGAGGCTCGAGTCGCGACTCAGGCCGAGCCGGTCGCCGGCGAACGGCGCGCTGAGTCGCAGCGTCGCCGTCGGAGCGGGCGTCCCGACGATCCCCGAGCCGCCCGCGAAGACGAGCACTTCGCCCGCATCGACCACCGAGGTGTCGGTCCACGGACAACCGAGGACGATGTCGAGGATCCCGTCCGCCGTCACGTCCGCGAGGAGGAGTGCCGTGCGGTCGCTTCCGTTGTTGCTGTCGCTCGGTCGCAGCAGCGCGTCGGCCGGGCGCGTCTTGCCGCCGCCGCGGCCGCTCCGCCAGACCAGGACGTCGCGCTGGTTGTGGACGGCGACCAGGTCGTCCACGCCGTCGCCGTCGACATCCCCGGCCTGCTCCTCGCTGGTGATGAAGAACCCGTGGAACTGCGGAACTCGCGCGTGCAGCAGCTCCGGCACTTCGAGGTTCGAGCCGCCGAGTTCGGCGGGAGCTCCGACCGCGACGTACCCACCCGCGCTCGTGACGCCGTTCACGCTGGTCGTCTGCGCGCGCACCACCAGCTCCCGCGCGTCGTCGCCATGCAGGTCGAGCCGCTGGATCGGGCGGCTGCCGGTGCCGCCCACCACGAGGAACTCGAGCTTCGTGCGCCGCTTGCGGTCGAGGCGACGCGAGTCCCACGACTCGATCGTCACGACGTTGCGGCCGGCGTCGCTCTGCCGCGCCCAGAAGTCGGTCCCGTGCGACGGATAGATCACCAGCTCGCGGGTCGTGCCCGACGGCGCGTTCTCGATCGGCTCGAAGTCGATGCGCCGCGTCCGGTCGATCCAGCGCGCGTTCACGCGATCCCCCTCGGGATCGGTGACGGTGACCTGGATGCGGATCGGCGCGAGCGACGAGAACGTGGCGTGGTCCGGCAGGTCGGACGTGACGATCGGCTCGCGGTTGCGCGGAGGCGGCCGCACGATCCCCTGGGCCGGCAACGCCGGCGAGAGGAGCGCGGCCCACGTGGCGGCGAGGAGTCGGTGATCGAACATGGCGGAGGCGCTCCAGCTCGGTTCCCTTCCCGAGGGCGAGCAGCGCTACCGCGCCACGCCGGTGGGTGTCACCGAACGTGTCCCAAGCCCGCCGGAAAGTTTCGAGGCCGTGGCGTCGCGGCCGCCGCGGCCGTCGCCCCCGCCGCCGCCCGGCGCACCCGTCGCGCCGCGGGCGGCTCGCCCCCCTCCCGGCAATCGTTTCGCGAGGCGTGCGTCGATCGAGTCTCCAGACGGCCGACAGGGGGCCGATCCCATGAGTGGTCACCCCGCCGTGGAGGCCCGCCATGCCCGCCCGCTCCGATCGCCCGCACGAACGCCGCCGCCGCGGCGGCTTCGCGCTCGTCGAGCTGATGGTCACGTCGCTGGTGCTCATGACCGGCTGCGTCGCGCTGGTGCTCTCGACCAGCAGCACGAGCCTCGCCACCTACAAGGCGGCCCAGTCGACCGTGGCGCAGAACTCGCTGGCGTGGGTGGAGGAGAGCCTCGCCGACGTCGAGTACGCCGACCTGCTGTCGTGGAACGGCGTCGCGCTCGATCGCGGCGACCACACGGCGCGCATCGCGGCGCAGCTCGTGGCGCCGGGGCTGATCGGCCTCGAGGTCACCGTGGCGGACGATCGGACCGGGGCGCTGCTCTGCCGCATCGCGACGCTCCGCTCGGGAGGGGCGTGACATGGTTCCGCGAGACGACCGCCGGCGCGGCACCACGCTGCTCGAGACCTCGATGTCGGCCACCCTCCTGGTCGGCGTGGTCGGCACGGCGCTCTCGCTGACGCGCGAATCGCAGGGCGTCGTGCTCGATTGCATGCGCGCGCTCGTCGATCGCAGCGAGAGCAACGACGCGCTCGCCGAGCTCGCCAGCGCTCTTTCGCAGGCCAACGGCGCGACGCTGCAGATCGACACCCGTCCGGTCGACGGCGACCGGCTGCTGCTGCAGCTGCCGCTCGAGTTCGCGGGCGCCGCGACGACCTGGGGCGCCGCCGGGCAGCGGCAAGGGACCACGGCGTCGCTCGCCGGCGAGTTCGAGGAGTACCGCCTCGTCGCTTCGCAGCGCGCGCCCGGCAAGTTCCGCCTCGTGCGGCGCGCGGTCGACGCCGACGGCGCCGCGCTCTCCGCCGAACGCGAGGTCGCCGACGGCATCGACGGGGCCGACCCGCAGGGGGTGAAGGGCTTCGCCGTGCTGCGCGACGAGTCGCTGGTCCGGATCACGCTCCGCGTCGGCCACGCCGTCGAAGCGACCGTCCGGTTGCGCAACCCGTGAGCACCCCCATGCGAAACCGCGCCAACGCCGGCTCGACCCTGATCGTCGCGCTCGCCTCCACGATGCTCGCCGCCGGCATCGCCTGCGCCGGCCTCTCGATCGCCACCACCGGCCAGGCCGACACCGCGCGCGAGGAGCTGAAGCTCCGCGCGAAGGCGGTGGCCGACGCCGGCGTCCACCGCGCGATCGCCTTCCTCGACCAGACCGCGCGCTTGAGCCCGTTCGAGCCGTTCGCCACGCTCGACGACCTGCTCTTCGACGGCGGCGGCGCGGCGATCGACTACCTCCTCGCCGAGGACGAACCGCTCGTGATGGGCGGCACGACCTACGGCACCTGCTCGGTGCTGCTCACCGCCAGCGCGAGCGGCCTGGTGCGCGACGTGACGGTCACCGCGACCGGTTACGTCCCGAACCGCGCGTCGGCGAAGTTCCGCCGCACGATGCAAGCGGTCGTGCGCGTCGAGCAGCGGCCGGCCGAGGTCTTCGACTACAGCTACTTCATCAACAACTGGGGCTGGTTCTACGGCAACACGATCAACGGCTACGGCAACGTCCGCTCGAACGGCCAGTTCGACGCCGCGAACTACGCGCCCGGCGCCTTCGGCACTCCGCGCTACGAGCGCATCGACCTCGCCAACCCGGCCGCGCCCGACCTGGTCGGCTACCAGGACGACAACGGCGACGGCGTGCTGGATGGCAGCGACGGCGGCATCTTCGCCGGCTGGGACATCAAGGACGCCGGCAACGTGCGCGGGCTCGGCGGCGAGGCGCAGAACCAGCACGACTTCGTGGCGCAGACGGCGATGCCGAACCTGAACGACCTCTCCGTCTACGAAGCGCGCGCGCTGGCGGCGGGCGCGAGCCTCGCGATCGGCGGCGCCGGCGGACTGCCCGCCACGCCGGTCGCCGACGCCGTGCTCGGCGATGGCGTCGGCGAGAAGCAGAACCTCGTGCTGATCGGCACCGTCGACCAGCCGATCCTGCTCGACGGGCCGGTCGTGGTGCGCGGCGACGTCATCATCGCCGGCGTGGTGAGCGGCCAGGGGGCGATCTACGCGGGCGGCAACGTCTACATCGCCAACGACCTCACCTACCTCGATCCGCCCGCCACGAGCCTGCCCGCCACGAACAGCGAAGCCGACACCGAGGCGTGGATCGCCGCGAACCGCTCGAAGGACTTCCTCGGCCTCTTCGCGCGCGAGCACGTGGTGTTCGGCGACTACACCCACTGGATCTGGCGCTACTACGTCGACTGGTGGACCAACGACGCGATGAACGCCAGCGCCGAGGACGCCGGCGAGGACCAGATCCCCGGCACGCGCGCCGGTCGCGACGGGATCATGGACACCGCCGACGACGACGTGCTCGAGGGCGACGGCTGCTTCACGGTCTCCCACTACACCGAGGCGCACGCCGCGCTCGGCCAGATCCCGGCCGGGAAGAGCGTCGGCGACGTGATCCCCGGCTCGGGCGAGGACATCGACGGCGACGGCGCCTACGACGGGACGACGACGCTCGCCGAGTTCGACCTCGCTGCCGCGCTCGACAGCGGCGAGTGGGCCGGCAACCTGCCGGCCGGCACGCTGCACTACAGCGAGATCGCCACGCTCGAGCTGACCGACGTGCAGGCGGCGGTCTACACCAACCATGCGGCGGCGATGGTGACGCTCGCGTGGGGCGAGGACTTCGACCTGCTCGGCGCGCTGGTGTCACGCAACGAGTCGATGATCTACGGCACCAACCACCTGAACCTGACCCACGATCGGCGGCTCACGGCCGGCGGCGCCTACGGCACGCTGCTGCCGAGCGAGATCGTCCCGGCGCGCATCCTCGCGTGGCGCTCGCTCGAGCAGGACCTCCACTACCTCGGAGCCGCGCCATGAGGACCAGCGCGCGTCGGGCGCCGCGGCTCGCGTTGGCGCTGCTGGTCGTCGGGGCGCCGTTCGCTGCACCGTGCGCCGCGCAGAGTTCGGCGCCGCCGACGGTCGGCCGCCCGCCCGAGGCGGCGCTGCGGCTGCGCGGCAAGAAGCTCGACACGCGGGCGAGCCTCTACGAAGGGACCGCCGACCTCGCCGCGCGCGGCTGGGACGCGCGCGACCGGGAACTGCGCGTGCTCGGGCTCGAGACGGTCGAAGCGAGCGCGCCGGAGCGGATCGAGCCGGAGCTGCTGCGGCTCCAGGCGCTCGCGCGCCACGGCGACCGCGACGCGATCGAGGCGCTCGCGCTGGTGGCGGCGCCGCCGCGGCCGCGCGCCGATCGGGCGACGGTGCTCGACGGCGCCGCACCGGGCGCGCGTTTCGGGATCGTGAGCGGCGCACTGCTGGCGTTCGCCGGCGCGTTGCTGCTGGCCGCGGTGCTGCGCAAGCGCCGCCTCGTCGGCGCGGCGGCCCGCGTCACCCCCGCCGCTTCTTGAGCGGCTTGCCGTCGGGACCGAGCGGCGGCGTCCGCTTCGCCGCGCCGCCGTGCTTCTTGCCCTCGAGCGGCGGGATGCGGCCGTCGGCGAGCGCTTGCGCCAGGTAGTCGAGCTCGCCGCCGATCGTCTGGTCGGCGGTCTTCGGGCTCTCCGCCGGATTGAGGCAGAAGAGGTCCCACGCCTCGCCGCGCTCGCCGTGCTGGCGCACGTGCCAGTCGCCCGACTTCTTGTCGCGCGACAGCGGGAAGAGGACGCAGCGCCACGGCTTGTAGCGGAAGCGGTCCCCCTCCTCGGCGCCGACCTTGTGCAGCACGCACCCCTCGTTGAAGAAGGCGCACCACCCCTTGCTGACCTTCAGCGTCGGCAGCCCCTCCTTCTCCTCGTTGGAGAGGAAGCCCGACTTCTCCACCAGCGCGCGCGCGGCCGGCAGCAGGTGCGGCAGGAACTTCGGCAGGTTCGCGGCGATGCGCTGCTGCTCGTGCGGCTCGACCGCCGGCCGGCCGTTCATGCAGCAGATGCCGCCGCAGGTCGGATAGACGCAGTCGAAGTGCGCCGTCTTCAAGTTGGCGATCGGCGGCGCGGACGGCGCGGACGGCGCCTCGCTCGCCTCCTTGCGCGGGTCGCGGCTCATGAGCGCCCCTCTCCATCGAGGCGACGGGCGTAGATCACCTTGTCGTCGCCGACGCGGAAGTAGTCGGGCAGCCGCGCGATCTCGACGTAGCCGATCCGCTCGTAGAAGCGGCGGGTCGGCGCGTAGCTCGGCTTGCCGCCGGTCTCGACCAGCACCATGCGACCGCCGCGCGCGCGCGCCTCCGCCTCCGCCGCCGCCATCAACGCGCGGCCGGCGCCGCCGCCCTGCGCGCGCGGGTCGACGGCGATCCAGTAGAGGTCGAAGACGCCGTCGCTCATCGGGTTCTGCCCCCAGCAGACGTAGCCGATCACGCGCGGCGGCGCGCCCGGTTCGGGCAGCTCCGCGACGAGGAAGCGGTAGTCGTCGGGCGCGAGCGTCGCCCCTGCGGCCGCCTTCGCGAGCCCCTCGTCGATCAGCTCCATCGCGACCGCGAGCTCGTTCTCCGGGAACGAGCCGGTGGCGCGCAGCAGCGCGTCGAGCGGCGCGCGATCGGCGGGCCGCAGTTCACGCAACCGGACCGGGGCGGGCGAGCGCGAGGAGGCGGGCGACGAGCTGCTCATAGGAGGCCCCGGTGCGGCCCCACGCGCGGGCGAAGCCGGCGTCGGGCGAGAGGTCGGGATTGGGATTCGCTTCCAGCACGACCGGTTCGTCGTGCGCGTCGAGGCGCAGGTCGATGCGGCCGTAGCCGGAGAACTCGAGCGTGCGCCACGCGGCGCGCGCCACCTCCTCGACGCGCCGCGCGACGGCGGGCGCCAAGGTGGCGTCGACCACGTTCGTGCCGTTCCAGTCGGGGCTCCCCTCGACCCACTTCGATTCGTAGGTGACGAGGCGGCGCCGACCGGCGGGGAACTTCGCGAAGTCGATCTCAGCGATCGGCAGCAGTTGCGGCGCCGCCGCGGGACCGATCAGCGCGACGTTCAGTTCGCGCCCCGCGATGAAGCGTTCGACGAGCGCCGGCTGCCGGTAGGTCGCGACCACGACGCGGGCGCGCGCGTGGGCCGCCGCGACGTCGTCGACCACGCTCGCCGCGCCGATGCCGTGGCTCGCATCCTCGCGCGCCGGCTTGACGATCCACGGGAAGGCGACCCGCCGCGCCAGCGCCGCGAGCGCCGCTTCGTCGGCAGCGGCGTCGAGCGCCGCGTCGCCCCCGACGACGACCCCCTCCGCCACCGGCACGCCCGCCGCCGCGAGCAGCGCCTTCGCCACGGGCTTCCGCAGCGCCAGCGCGCAGGCGAGCGAACGGTTGCCGGTGAACGGCACGCCGGAGAGCTCGAGCAGCGCGCCGACGGCCGGCTCGAGCGCCGCCTCGCCGCGATAGGACTCGACCAGGTTGAACAGCGCATCGGGGCGCGCGCGCTCGAGCGCGGCGAGCAGCGCGGCGGGCTGCTCGGGCGCGGCGAGCGTCTCGACGTGGTGGCCCTGCGCCTCGAGCGCGGCCGCGATCGCGCGCGCGCACGCCTGCACCGAGACGACGGCGAGCGCGTCCTGCGCGGCGCCGCTCGCGAGCGCCTCCTCGGCGTTGTGCAGCACGACGACCCGCATGCGCCGTCAGCTCCGCGCCAGCCGCGCGAGCGCCTGCTCGAGGATGCGACCGACCAGCGCGTCGTGGTCGACGCCGACCCGCTCGGCGAGCACGCAGAGGTCGCTCCAGCCCGGATTGATGCCGGGCAGCGGGTTCAGCTCGATGAAGCGCGGCCTCCCGTCGGCGCCGAGCCGCACGTCGACGCGGCCGACGTCACGGCACTGCAGCGCCCGGTAGGACGCGAGCGCCACCGCCTCGATCGCCGCGACCAGCGCGGGCGGACGGCGCGGCGGCACGTGGTACTCGACCTGCTCGTCCCAGACGCGCTTCACCTCGACCGAGTAGACGAAGTCGGCGGTGGCGCCCCCCCTCGGGTGGATCTCCATGGTCGCCAGCACGCGCGCCGACTCGCCGCTGCCGAGGATCCCGACGGTGAACTCGGGGCCGGTGAGGAACTCCTCGACCAGCGCGGGCTGCTCGTAGCCGGTGAGGAGGCGCAGCACGTCGCGGCGCAGTTGTTCGCCGTCGCCGCTCTTGCTCCCCTTCCTCACTCCCATGCTCGAGCCCTCGAAGAGCGGCTTGGCGATGCACGGGAACGGCAAGTCGAGCGCAGCGAGCTGCTCGACGCGGCTCACCACCGCGCCGCGCGCGACGGCGACGCCGGCCGCCGCCACCACCGACTTCGCGAGCGCCTTGTCGAGCGCGAGCGCGAGCGTGAGCGGATCGCTGTGGGTGCACGGCACGCCGACCATCTCGCAGGCGGCCGGCACGTGCGCCTCGCGCGAGCGGCTGCCCGCGCCTTCCGCGACGTTGAAGACCAGCTCGGGCGGCTCCGCGAGCAGCGCGGCGAGGAAGCGCTTGCCGCCGCCCATGCGGCGCGCGCGATGGCCACGACGCGAGAGCGCCGCCTCGATGGCGGCGATGGTCCGCTCCGAGTCGTACTCCTCGAGCCGATCGTCGGGCGCCCCGGGAGCGGCCGTGAAGTCGCTCTTCAGGTCGAATGCGATGCCGATGTCCACGACCGCCCTCTCGTCCGCGCGCCGCTCCGCAGAGTTCGCCTCAGCTCGGGTCGCGGCGAGCGCGGCCGCGGTGCGCCCACTTGCTCTTGCCGACCACCGTCTCGGTCGCGGGCGGCGCCGGCGCGATGGAGCCCGGCCCTTGCGGAGCCGGAGCGCCGCCAGCGTGCGTTCCGTTGGCGGCGTGAGCACCGTTCGACTTGGCGCCGCCCTTGCCGTTCACGTTGCCGTTCGCAGCCGCGCGCGAGAGGCGCGTGCGCACCTCCTTCGCGGCCGGCGTCGCCGCGGCCGGCAACTCGGGCGCGCGCGGCGCGTGGCTGCTGGTCAACGCGATCGGCCCGGCGGCCGGCGTGGCGTTGGCCGAGGCGACGAGGCGGCGCTGCAGCATCTCCTCCTCGGGGAGCTGCTCGTAGTACTCGAAGATGCGCCCCTGGAAGTTGCGCAGGATCGCGCGCTGCTTCTTCGGGTCGTAGTGGAGCAGGTAGTTCGGGTTGACCGGCACCTTGCCGCCGCCGCCCGGCGCGTCGATCACGTACTGCGGGATCGCGAGGCCGGAGGTGTGGCCGCGCAGCCCCTCCATGATCTCGAGCCCCTTCGCGATGGTGGTGCGCATGTGCTCGCTGCCGCGCACCGGATCGCAGTGGTACACGTAGTAGGGGCGCACGCGCATCTTCATCAGCCCGTGCACGAGCCCCTTCATGGTCTCGACGCTGTCGTTCACGCCCTTCAGCAGCACCGCCTGGTTGTTGAGCGGGATGCCGGCGCGCGACAGCAGGTCGCAGGCGCGCGCCGCTTCCGGCGTGCACTCGCGCGGGTGGTTGAAGTGGACGTTGATCCAGAGCGGGTGGTACTTCTGCAGCATCTCGCACAGCTCGGCGTCGATGCGCTGCGGCAGCGAGACCGGCACGCGGGTGCCGATGCGGATGATCTCGAGATGCGGGATCGCCCGCAGCTTCGCGAGGATCGACTCGAGCTTCGCGGTCGAGTTGGTGAGCGGATCGCCGCCCGAGACGACCACGTCGCGCACCGTCTTCGTGCGGGCGATGTAGTCGACCATGCGGTCGATCTCCATCTCCGGAACGGCGTCCTCGTACATGATCCGCTTGCGCGTGCAGTAGCGGCAGTAGACCGCGCACGAGTTGCTGATGACCATCAGCACGCGGTCGGGGTAGCGATGGGTGATGCCGGGCACCGGCGAGTAGCTCTCCTCGCCGAGCGGGTCCTCGTCGCCGACGTCGCGGTAGGTGTACTCCTCCGCGATCGGAACCGCCTGGCGCAGGATCGGATCGTGCGGATCGTCCGCATCGATCAGCGCCATGTAGTACGGCGGGATGCCCATCCGGAAGTCGCGCAGCACCTCGCGGCGCAGCTCGCGCTCGTTCTCCGGGATCGGCAGCAGCTTCATCAGCTGGTCGAGGTCCGTCACGCGGTTGCGGAACTGCCACTTCCAGTCGTTCCACTCCGCGTCGGTGACGTTCGGATAGTAGTGGGCGCGACCGATGCGGCGCGGCGCCACGGCGGCAGCGAGCCCGCTGCTCTGGATCACCTGGAATCTCCGTGGGTACGCGCATGGCGGACGGTGCGCGGATGCGACCGTGCGCGGGGCAGCTTGGGACGCGCGACCCGGACCATTGCGAAGCGACCGATCGGACCGCACGCGTCGCGACGACGCGTGGAGACCGGACGCACCGACGACGAACGGGAGCGGACGAACGGACGGCGCGCGCCGCGCCGGAGGAGTCCGGCGACGGCGCGCGATGGTTCTGGAGGTTCGCTTCCTGGAGGTTCGCTTCCGGGAGACTCGCGGTCCGCCGACGCATCTTCCGCATCGACGCGCACGGCACGTGGCGAGCACGTGCCGCACGAGGCTCCGGCGAACTCCCCGACTGCGAGGAGCATCCCTTCCGTCCGCTGGGTCTCAACGGAACGGCCAGCGGCCGCTCCAGCGCTCTCCTCGCCAGGAGGCACGAACTCGCAGCGCGCCGGACAAACCCGGCCCAGCGCGCCGTGACGACGAGATCCGCTACGGCGAGATCGGGTCGACGAGATCGCGTCCCTTCGTCCCACCCCCGTCGCGCATGGCGCGCGCCCGCGGGCGAACTCCGGGAAGAACGGCCGGAACCATACGGACGCCGGCCGGGGGAAGACAAGCGGGTAGCCACCCCTTCGAACAACTCGTGGAGAACCTCGCTCCCCGCTTGCGCCGATGAAGCCTCGCGGCGCTCGCTTGAACCGGCCGCCGCAAGGATCGAGAGTGCCACTCCATCCACGCCGACGGCGGCCCCCTCCCGCCCACCTCCGCTCCACCGACGGACCGTTCCACTGATGAAACCCCTCGATGCCGCCGCCCGCGCGCTCCGCTACGCCGCCCTGCTCGCGGCGACGAGCTGCGGCGCCGTGGCGTGGCAGTGGCCGACCTTCTTCGCGGGGCCGGCCGACCTCGCGGCCGCCGCCGTCCCGCTCGCCCTGCTCCCCGCCGTGCTGGCGGGCGCTGCCGCGCTGCTGCTCGCGCCGCGGCGCGCGAGCCTGGTCGCCGGCGCGCTCGTCACGGCGCCGATCGCGGCTGCGCTGGCCGGGCTGCTGCTGCCGACGGTGACGCCGCTCGCGCTGGCGGGCGGGGCGCTGCTCGGGCTGCTGGTCGGCGCGCTGCTCGGTCGGCTCGACTGGTTCGCGCGGCGCAGCGCCACCGTCGTCGCGCTGCTGGTCGCGGTCGGAGCGCTGGCGCTGCCGATCGTCCGGCGCCCGCCGCCCCCCGCCGCGGCCGCCGCATCGCCCCACCCGAACACCTTCGTCTTCGGCCTCGACGCCGGCACCTGGACGATCCTCGACGAGCTGATGGCGAAGGGCGAGCTGCCGAACCTGCGCCGCCTGCGCGAGGAAGGGGTGAGCGGGACGCTGCGCTCCGAGGTCGAGTCGGCCTCGCCGCGCGTCTGGACCACCATCGCCACCGGCAAGTCGCCGGCGAAGCACGGCGTCGTCGACTTCTTCTGCACGCAGAACGAGAACCTCGTCACGCGCCGCATCTGGGAGATCCTGCAGGCGCAGGGCTTCACGGTCGGGCTGTTCCAGTGGCTGGTCACCTGGCCGCCCGATCCGTTCGACCCGTTCGTCGTGCCGGCCTGGATGGCGCGCGGTCCGGAGACCCATCCGGCCGAGCTCTCGTTCATCAAGCAGCTCGAGCTCGCCTTCCAGACCGGCGAGTTCGACCAGTGGCTGACGCGCCGCGACTGGCCGACGCTGCTCACGCGGCTGCGCGACTGGGGCGTCGGCTACCTGCGCCACGGGCTGCGCTTCCAGACCGCATGCGCGGCGATCGGCCAGGCGCGCATCGCCGCGACGAGCCCGAGCTGGGAGCTCCAGTACGCCGCCAAGCGGACGCTGCAGCTGCTCTTGAACGGCGACGTCTACCGCGAGCTCTACCGGCGCCACTCGCCCGACTTCTCGGCGTTCATCTGCTACGGCACCGACAACCTCGCCCACAAGTTCTGGCAGTACCACTACCCCGACGACTTCGGGATCGACCACGGCACCGCCGCGCCGTTCGCGACGCTGCTCACCGACTACTACCGCGCCGCCGACGCGCTGCTCGGCGAGGTGCTGACGCTGCTGCCGCCCGACGCCACCGTCGCGGTCGTCTCCGACCACGGCTTCACCTCGATCGGCGAAGGGGGCGAGTCGCACCAGCGCGAGCTGCGCCCGAAGATGAGCCGCATCGCGAGCCTGCTCGAGCTGAACGAGCAGGACGTGCTCTGGTCGTCGGTGGCGACGCGCGGCTACTTCCGGCCGCTCGCCGGCGCGGGGGGATCCGATGCCGCGGCGCGCCGCATCCTCGACTTCCTCGACGCCTGCGAGCAGGTCGGCGGCGCGAAGCTCTTCGTGCCGAAGGTGACCGAGTCGGGGCAGATCGAGGTGGCGGTGAACCTCGACGCCCGTTTCGAGCGCGACAGCGAGTTCGCCACGCCGAAGGGGCGCATGCTGCTCACCGACCTCGTCGACGTCGAGGATCGCACCGGCAACCACTCGATCGACGGCATCGTGCTGCTGCGCGGCCCGGCGCTCCGGCGCGGCGCGCGCCTCGAGCAGGCGCACCTCTCCGACATCACGCCGACGCTGCTCCACCTGCACGGCTTCGCGGTCGGCGCCGACATGGACGGCCGCGTGCTCGAGGAGGCGTTCACCGACGCCTTCCGCGAAGAGCACTCGATCGAGCGGATCGCCACCTGGGACGAGCTGGTCGAGGTGACGCGCGGAGCGGCGGGGCCGGGCGACGAGACGGCGTGGCGCAAGTACGCGAGCGAGCTCGGCTACGTCGACGGCGGCGCGGGGGAAACGACTCCCCCGCCACCGGACAAGGCCGGTGACGGGGGTCGACCGAAGCGGCAGTGACCGCGGGGTCGCTCAGCGGATCCGCAGCGCGAACGGCAGCGTGCACTGGAGCTGCCAGCGCGGCTGCCCCGGCGCGGGCTCGGCCAGGAACGGCGCCAGCGCCTGCGCGACCGCTTCGCCGCCGAACTCGCGCGCCAGCAGCGCCAGCGGCGCCTTCGCGCTGACCAGGCCGCCGAACTGCTCCTTCAGCTGCTCGAAGAAGTCGGGCGCCTCGGGGAGTTCACGGCGCGGCGTGGTCGCCGGGTCGAGCCGGCCACCGAGGAAGCAGGCCATCGCGATCGCTTCGCGCAACCCGCCGAAGCCGTCGATGAGCCCGATCTCCTTCGCCTCGCGCCCGCTCCAGACGCGGCCGCGCGCGTTCAGTTCCAGCGCGACCGGATCGAGCTTGCGTCCCTTCGCCGCCTTGGCGACGAACTCGGCGTAGATCTGCTGCATCGACGCCTCGAGCTTGCTGCGCAGCACCTGCGGCAGGCCGTCGCGCATCATCGACAGCTCTTCGGCGTGCGGCCCGTAGCCGACCACCTCGACGTTGATGCCGACCTTCTCCCACGTCTCCTTCAGGTTCGGCACCGCGGCGACCACGCCGATCGAGCCGGTCAGCGTCGACGGCTGCGCGAGGATGCGGTCGCACCCCATCGCGATCCAGTAACCGCCCGACGCCGCGACCCCGCCCATCGAGGCGATGACCGGCTTCTTCTCGCGGCAGCGCTGCACCGCGCGCCAGATCAGGTCGCTCGCCAGCGCGCTGCCACCCGGGCTGTTGATGCGCAGGACGACCGCCTTCACCTGCTCGTCGTCGCGCGCCGTGTCGAGCGCCTCGACGATCGTGTCGGCGCCCATCGTCGCGCCGTCGAACCCGACGCTGCTCTCGCCGCTCATGATCGCGCCGCTCGCGTAGACGATGGCGATGCGCGAGCCGTCGGGCAGCTCTTCGTCCTGCGGCTCGAGCAGCTCCTTCAGCTTGCCGAACAGCGCGAAGGGGTTGTCGAGCTCGCCGAGGTCGGGCCCCTCCTCCTTGCCGTACTCCTCGACCTTCTCGAGCGCGTCGGGCGCGCGACCGAGCAGCGCGGCCACCTTGGCGTCGAACTCGTCCTCGTAGCCGACCGCGTCGATCAGCCCGAGCGCCTGCGCCTCCGCCGGCGAGAGGAGCACCGCCTCGAAGCCCGCCTCGACCTTCGCCCGGTCGATGGCGCGGTTCTTGGCGATCGTCTCGACGGTCGTCTCGTAGCGCTCCTTCAGCAGCGCGCGCATGGCGACGCGCTGCCCGTCGCTCATCGTGTCGCGCGCCATGTCCTCGTAGGCGGTCTTGAACTCGCCCACGTGCAGCACGTCGTAGCGGACGCCGACCTTGGCGAGCAGCTCCTTCATGTAGAGCAGCTCGGCGGAGGGCGCCTCGAGCGCGACCTCGCCGGCCGGCGGGATCATCAGCAGGTCGGCCAACGACGCGAAGAGCAGCGCGCTGCGATCGAGCGCCTCGGCGAAGCAGACGATCTTCTTGCCGGCCGCCTTGGCCGCCGTCAGCTCGCGCAGCACGTCGGTGGCGCGCGCTCCGTCGAGGCCGTGGAACGGCTCGAGCCGGATCGCGGCGACGGCCGGATCGGCGGCGAGCTTCTTCAGCCGCTCGAGCTCCGCGAGGAAGTTGCGCTGGCGCGGACCGAACGGGGCGCGCGGCGTCGGATCTTCGTCGCCGAGGTCGTCGAGGTCGATCGTGACGAGCTGCGGCTTCGCGGCGTCGTCCTTCTTCGAGTCGGTCGGCGGGTCGAGGATCGGCAGCAACGTGCCAAGCAGGCACGCTACGAGGGAGCCACTCATCGCATCTCTCCAGGGTTGCCGGACGGCGGACACGTCCACGGCGCTCCCCTTGGCAAAGGGGGGACCAGAGGCGCGGCGACGCGGCGAGAGCCCGGAGCGCGGCGACTGGAGGCACGCGGCTGGAGGCGCGGAGCTGGAGGCGCGGCGGAGGAGGAGTGGAGCCGGGGCGGCGCGACCGGGGGGGGCGCGCCAACGGGCGCGGGGTCACGCCGAGGAGCGTGCCGGGAGGCGGGCCAGCGCCTCGGACGTGGAGCGGGTGATGAGGATTGAACTCACGACAACCACGTTGGCAACGTGGTGCTCTACCACTGAGCTACACCCGCAAACGAGGGCGGGGAACATAGGACCGATTTCGAGCGATGTCAAACCGCTCCTGGCCGACGCGAAGGAATCACTCGTTCGGCGCGAGCGAAAGGTAGGCGCGCCCGGCGCCGATCGGTCGCGCGGCGGCCCGTGCTCGCGCGAGCCACCGCTGCGCCGCGCCGATCGCCGCCACGACGCCTTGCCCGCGCGCGAGGCCGGCCGCGATCGCCGCCGCCAGCGCGCAGCCGGTCCCGCGCGGCGCGGCGCCTGCCTGCCGCGGCTGACCGAACTCGCGCGCACCGAAGCGACCGCAGAGGTAGTCGACCAGCGCGCCGCGCGCCGCGAGGTGCCCCCCCTTCAAGAGCACCGCCGCCGGCCCCAGCGCGAGCAGTGCCGCCGCCGCCGCCGCCGGCTCGCGGCGCACCTTCGCCACGCTCCACCCGAGCAGTTCGGCCGCCTCCAGGGCGTTCGGCGTGAGCAACGTGGCGCGCGCCACCACCTCGCGCCGGTAGCGGTCGAGTTCGCCGCGCGGGAGCGTCCGGCGACCGCGCGTCGGCGCGACCACCGGATCGACCACGAACGGCACGTCGCCCCACTCGCGTCCGAGCTTCCCGAGCGCCTCGATCCAGCCGCGGTCGACCACCATCCCGACCTGCACCACCGCGATCGGCGCTGCCGCGCGCAAGGCGGCGATCTGCCGCAGCGCCGGCGCCACCGCACTCGCCGCGACGCCGCGCACGCCGAGCGCCGTCTGCAGCGTGACGCAGGTCGCGATCGCGGCCGCGTGGACGCCGAAGAGCGCGTGCACCTTGAGGCCGAGCTCGAGGCCGGCGCCGCCGCTCGGATCGGAGCCGGCGACGATCAGCGCCAGCGCGCGCGGCCGCCTCACGGCCGCTCGCCTCGCAGGTGGCGCACCGCGGCGAGCAGCGGGCCGGGCCCGAGGAACGGCTCCGAGCGCACGACCAACGTGCAGTCGGCCGACAGCGCGCCGATCACCGCCTTCAGGTCGATCGCGCCCGATCCGGCCGGCAGCCCCGAATGGCCGTCGACCGCGTCGGTCGCATCGAGGCCGACGCAGCGTCCTGCCAACCGATCGAGCCATTGCGGCGCCGCCACCCCGCCGCCGTGCGCCCACGCAGCCGCACGACCACTGTCGTGCCACCATGCGACCTGGCGGCGGCGGCCGAGATCGTCGAGCACGTCGGCCACGCTGCCGGGCGTGAGCCACTCCACCCGCGCGCGCGGCAGCGCCAGCGCGAGCCCTTGTTCCGGCCGCTCGCGAGTCGCCTCGTGCAGCGCCCGGCAGAGCCGTTCGAGCTTCTGGTCGCGCTCGGTCGGCGAGATCGCGGCGCCGCCCGGACGGAGGTCGGGATCAGCGAGCTCGACGATGGTGAAGCGCGCCCGCAGCGCCGCGGCCACCGCAAGCGAACCGGCGAGGTCGGCGACGGCCGCCGCCGCGACGCTCGGCTCGGCGGCGAAGAGCGAGCGCGGGATGCCGACCGTCGCGCCAGCGTGGAGCAGCGGGTGGCGGATCGCCGGGCAGCGCACCCCCGGCAGGTCGCGGCGCATCCGCTCGGCGGGCGGCGCCAGGGTCGCCACGCCGGGGACCCACGCCCGCAGGCCGAGCGCCTCGAGCCAGCCCGCGACCTCCTCGAGCGGAGGCAGCCGCCCCGCCGCGCCGTCGATCGATAGTGCCAGCTCGCGCATCACGCTCCCTTTCGCGCCGCGCGTCGCCCGCCGCGCGAGCGGTCGGCGGCGCCACCGGCGCCAGCCGCCCCTCGAAAATGTCTAACAGCCCCCGCGGAGGCCCGGTAAAAGCCGCGCAAGCTCGGCTCCGACCGGAACCGCTGCAACTGCGAACCTCGCCGCCCCGCAAGGCTCGCCCCCGAGAAGAGGAAACAGCATGAGACACTTGGCCTGGACCTCGTGGAAGACGGCAGCGCTGCTCGCCGTCGTGACCAGCAGCTCGATCGCGCAGAGCGCGCCGGTGGCGAGCTCCTCGCCCGGCTCGGAATCGGTCGCGCCGATCGCCGAGCGCGCCTACCTCGGCGTCTTCGTCGAGGGCGCCGCGGATGCGGGCGGCTTGCAGCTCGCCGAGATCGTCGAGGGGAGCCCGGCCGCGAAGGCGGGCCTGCAAGCGGGCGACGTCATCGTCGCGCTCGGCGACACCACGATCGGCTCCGAAGAGGAGCTGCGCGCGGCGATCGCGGCGCTCGGCGTCGGCAGCAAGGTGAAGATCACCTTCGTGCGCGACGGCGAGAAGCGGCGCACCAGCGCGCGCCTCGCGGCTGCGCCGGAAGAGATGGAGAGCGAGGAGAGCGACGAGGCGGACGCCGAAGTCGTCGAGCTGGTCGACGTCACGCAAGGCGAGCCGACGGCGACCATCGACCTCGAGGGGTTGAACGGACTGGTCGCGGTGGCGCCGTCCTCCGACTCCGGCTGGATGGGCGTGCAGTTGCAGCCGACCGACGAGGGCAAGGCGTCCGTCCTCGCCGTGATCGACGGCTCGCCGGCGCAGGCGGCTGGACTCGAGGCGGGCGACGTCATCGAGCGCGTCGACGCCGACGAGGTCGAGAGCGTCGAGGGGCTCGTCGGGCTGGTGCAGAGCCGCAAGGCGGGCGACGTCGTCAAGCTGCGCGTGCGGCGCGGCGACAAGGTGCTGAAGCCGAAGGTCACCCTCGGCCAGCGCGCCGCGAACCTCGAGCTGCCCGGCATGGGCGGCGGGATGGGCGGCGCGATGGCGCCGCTCAAGGTCGACGTCGCGCCGGCGCCCGAGCCGCCGAGCCCGCCCGACACGGCGGGAGCGGCGCCGCCGGGCCGCGTCCGCGCCCGGCTCGCGCAAGCGCGCGACGCCCAGGTGCGTGCACAGGCCCAGGCGAAGGCCGCGGCCGAGCAGGCCGAGCAGGCGGCGCAGCACGCCGCGAAGGCGGCGAAGCAGGCGCAGCAGGTCGATCTGCAGCAGACGATCGCCGACCTGAAGCGCCAGGTCGACGAGTGGCGCCGCCGTTGCGAGCAGCAGGAGCGGGCGCTGCAGCGCGTCCGTGAGGCGCTCGGGAACGCAGGCGGCGGCGGTGGTAGCGGCGGTGGCAACGGCCGCGAGCCGTCGATCGATGGCGGCGCTGCTTGGAGCGGCGGGCTCTCGCTGCTCGCGCCGGCGACGACCGCGGACGGCGAGGCGTCCACCACGTGGGCGATGGCGCCGCTCGAGGCCGGCCAGTACGTCGTGAGCAGCGGCGACGGCAACTCGTTCACGCTGATGCCGGCGACGATCGCCGCCGATGGCGACGACGCGGCGGGCACGGTCGAGACGATCACGCTCGACGGCCAGAACCTGACGCTCCACCTCGGCGGCGAGGGGCAGCCGGCGCAATGGCTCACGGTCGATGGCGCCACGCTGACCTTGAACGGCGCGGGCGAGTGCACCGCTTCGGGCGGCGAGAGCTGCACGGTCATGGGCGCGAGCGGCGAGAGCTGCACCGGCATGGGCGCGAGCGACGAATGCTGCGCGACCGGCGCAAGTGCGGCGACGGCCGAGTGCGCCGCCACCGCCGAGTGCTGCGAGGCGGCGCAGGACGGCCCGAACTCCGTCACCGTCTTCGGTGGCATGGGAGACGACGGCAGCGTCCAGCAGTTCGTGCTCGACAGCGACGGCGGCGCGGTTGGTGAGTACGCGTTCGTGGTCGATGGCGGCGAATTCGAGGGCGCTGCCGACGGCAACGTCCTCGTCAAGCTCGGCGACGGTCACCAGCTCGAGATCGTGAAGGCGCATGCCCACGGCGGCGACGGGCAGGGCCCGCACGGCGCCACGATCGTCGTCCGCAAGGGGGACGGCGGCGAGTGGGTCACGACGCCGTCGGTGAAGGGGCGGAAGATCGCCGTGCAGCCGAACGCTCATCCGCACGGCGCGATCCGCTTCGAAGGAACGCCGGCCCCGCACGAGGACCACGCGCCCCAGAAGGTGCGCAAGGGGCAGCGGATCGAGCTGAAGCAGGACCAGGTGATCGCGCCGAAGAAGGCGGTCGCCGGGAAGCGGGTCGTCGTCGGAACGAAGTTGCCGGCCGCCCACGCGGGCGAGCGGCTCGCCGATGGCCGCTGCAGCGACTGCCAGGCGCCGTGCTGCCAGCAGGGCGGCGACGAGCGGCCGGCCGAGTTCGGGCGTGGCGGCGGGCTCGCGAGTCGCGCGCCGGCTGCGCTCCGGTGGCGGATCGCGCCGCCGGCGCCGCACGCCGCTCCGGGGCTGCGGTGGCGGATGCTCCAGTCGGGCCGGGCGCCGGGCGCTTGGTCGACCGAGCCGCAGCAGGGCGCTCCGGCGAAGTTCCGCGTGCGTGGCGTGAAGGCGCCGGCGGCTCACCCGGGCACCTTCGAGCTGCGGATGGCGCCGGCCGTCCTCGGCGAGGACGAGGGGGCGCTGCAGTTCGAGCTGCCCTGCGAGATCGAGTGCACGGTCGAAGGGGAGTGCCCCATGGCCGGCGAGGAGTGCGTGATCGAGTGCGACGTCGACGGTGACGTCCAGTGCGAGGTGCAGTGCGACGTGCAGTGCGACACCGACTGCGACGACGACGGCGGGAAGTGAGTCCCTGACCGGAGTCGATCCGATCCAAGCGAATCGATGACGCGGCGCCGGAGGGCTTCGAGCTCTCCGGCGCCGCCTTCGTTCCGGTCAGACCGCGAGGTCCTCGAGGCGCCCCCCCGCCTTGCCGCGCCATGGCGCCAGCGCCGGCTCGACCTGCTCGGCGAGGAACTCGTCGACCTGCTCCGGCGCCCGCCCCACCAGCCCGCCCCCCGCCGCGATCTCCGGCAGCTGCGCCGCGACGTTCGCGAAGGCGCGATCGGCGGCGAGCCGCGCGAAGAGGTCGTTGTCGGGCGCGCCCCCCTTCATCCGCTCGGCGGCGGCGCGCGCGTGGATGCGGATCTGCTCGTGCAGCAGCTGGCGATCGCCGCCCGCCTGCACCGCCCGCATGAGGATCTCCTCGGTCGCCATGAAGGGCAGCTCGCGCCGCAGGTGGGCGGCGATGCGCGCCTCGTTGACGATGATCCCCTTCCAGATGCTGTGGTCGATGCGCAGCACGGCGTCGGCCGCGAGGAACGCCTCGGCCAGCACGACGCGGCGGTTGGCCGAGTCGTCGAGCGTCCGCTCGAGCCACTGCTGCCCCGCCGTCTCGGCGGCGTTGGCCGGCAAGTGGATCAGCACGCGCGCCAGGGAGACCATCCGCTCGGCGCGCATCGGGTTCCTCTTGTACGCCATCGCCGAGCTGCCGATCTGCTTCTCCTCGAACGGCTCCTCGATCTCCTGCTCATGGGCGAGCAGGCGCAGGTCGTTGCCGCACTTCGCCACCGACTGGCCGATCCCCGACAGCGCCGCGACGACCTTGAAGTCGAGCTTGCGCGGGTAGGTCTGGCCGCAGACCGCCACCGTCGTCGTGAAGCCGAGGCGCTGCGCGAAACGGCGATCGAGCTCCTTCACCTTGGCGTGGTCGCCGCGGAAGAGCGTCAGGAACGACGCCTGCGTGCCGGTGGTGCCCTTCAGGCCGCGCGCCGGCAGCTCGGCGATCAGGCGGTTCAGCTCGCCGAGGTCGTGGAGGAGGTCCTGCAGCCAGAGGCAAGCGCGCTTGCCGACGGTGGTCGGTTGCGCCGGCTGGAAGTGGGTGTAGCCGAGCGTCGCGATGGCGCGCGTCCGGCGCGCGAAGGCGGCGAGCCGCTCCATCACCTGCACCAGCGAGTCGCGCAGGAGGTGGAGCGCCCGCTTCATCACCACGAGGTCGGCGTTGTCGGTGATCGTGCACGACGTCGCGCCGAGGTGGAGGAACGGCTTCGCCGGCGGGTGGAGCTCGGCGAAGGCGTGGAGGTGGGCCATCACGTCGTGGCGCAGCTCCTTCTCGAGCTCCGCCGCGCGCGCGAGGTCGATCTCGTCGATCCGCTGCTCGAGCGCGTCGATCGCCGCCGCGGGCAGCTCGAGGCCGAGTTCGCGCTGCGTGCGCGCCAGCGCGATCCAGATCTCGCGCCAGAGGCGCGCGCGCGCCCGCTCGGAGAAGAGCTCCTGCATCGCGCGGCTCGTGTAGCGCGAGGAGAGCGGACTCCTCCACAGCGCGCCCGTCGCGTCGCCCTTGCCTTCCTCGCTGCCGCCCATCGCCATCCTCTCCGTGATGCCGCACGCCACCCGCTCGCTCGCCGCCGATCGCCGGCGAGCGGGGCGCCTCAGCGCAGCGGACCCCAGGTGCGCGCCGCATTCAGCGCCGCCGCACACAGGCCGATCGAAAGGAACCGCACCACCGCCGGCCGCAGTCTTCCCGGCCCGCGCACGCCCCACCAGAGGCTCAACGCCGCAAGCGCGCCGAGCAGGTCGACGCAGACGTCGAACGCGTCGGGCTGCCGACCGGGCGTCCACGACTGGTGCCACTCGTCGACGATGCCGTAGGTCCCGGTCAGCACCAGCACGCCGAGCAGCGCATCGCGCGACCACCCCCCCGCACGCCGGCACGCTTCCGCCAGCAGCAGCGCGAGGCCGCCGAAGAGGAAGAAGTGGAGCGAGTTCGAGAGGAAGCCCCAGAAGGGGCTGCCGCCGCCCGGGAAGCTCTGCGAGGAGAGCCACCAGATCCAGCCGCCGTGGGCGAGGGCGAGGAGGGCCGCGGCGACGCGCAGCCCGCGCTCGGCGGCCGCCGTCGTCGGCGACCGCCGCGGGTCAGCGGCGCTTGACGAGCCAGACACGCGTGCCGCCCCCTTCGCGCGCGTCGAAGCGCACCTCGTCCATCGTGGCGTGGATCAGGAAGAGGCCGCGCCCCGACTCCGCATCGTCGTCCGGCAGCGCCGCTGCCTCGCGCTCGTGCCCGGCGCGCCGCCGGAACGTCCCGCGATCGAGCACCTCGAAGGCGACCCGATCGTCGTGGATCGCCACCTTCAGCTCGACCGCCTGCTGGGTCGCCGCCGCGCCGCCGTGGAAGCAGGCGTTCATCACCACCTCGTCGAGACCGAGCAGCACCGCTTCGACCTTCGCCTCGCCGAAGCCGTGGTCGACCAGCAGCGTGCGGATCTGCCCGCGCACGAGCCGCACCGCCTCCTCGACCGGACCGATCCGGAAGTCGATGGCCAGCAACGGTGGCGGCGCAGGTGGCGAGGAGGGCGAGTCGGACGGGTCCACGCCGGGGGACGTTAGAGCCTCCCCGGGGGAGGGACAAGAAGCGCGCCGGGGCGCTGCCACGGCGACCACCCGGCCGCGCCGACCGCGCCGTCTCACCCGTCGAGGCCGGCGCCCGCGAAGACCAGCGAGAGATCGAGCGCCGGCGCCGAGTGGGTCAGCGCGCCGATCGAGAGGCGATCGACCCCCGCCTCGGCGTAGGCGCGCACGTTGCCGAGGTGGAGCCCGCCCGACGCCTCGAGGCCGACCTGCGCCCGCGGGAAGCGCGAGCGGACCCGCGCCACCGCCGCCGCTACCTGCTCGGGCGTGAAGTTGTCGAGCAGCACGAGGTCGGCGCCCGCCTCGGCCGCGCGCACCGCTTCGTCGCCGTCGAAGACCTCGAGCTGCAGCTTCATGCCGGCCGGAGCCGCGCGGCGCGCCGTGGCGATCGCCTCTTCGAGCGGCCGGCGGCCGGCCGGCCACGGGCGCGTCCACGCGAGGTGGTTGCTCTTCAGCAGGACCTGATCCCACAAGCCGTGGCGATGGTTGACGCCGCCGCCCGCCGCGACCGCCCGCTTGGCGAACCAGCGCAGCCCCGGCACCGTCTTGCGCGTGTCGAGGATCTCGGCGCCGGTGCCCGCGACTGCGGCGACGTAGCGCGCCGTCGCGGTGGCGATGCCGGAGAGGTGCTGCAGCAGGTTGAGCAGCGTCCGCTCGGCGGCGAGCAGCGCGCGCGCATCGCCCTGCAACGTGCCGACCGCCTGCCCCGGAACGACGCGCGTCCCGTCGGGAGCGGCCTCGGCGAGTCGCGCCTCGGGATCGAGGAGGCGCACGATCCGCAGCGCGAGATCGACGCCGCACAGCGCGCCCGGCGCCTTCGCGGTGAGGGTCGCCCGTGCCGGCGCGCCGGCCGGGACGAAGGCGTGCGCCGTGACGTCGCCCGAGCCGAGGTCCTCGGCGAGGAAGCGGCGCAACGTGGCGTCGAGATCGGCCGGCGGCGGGAGGCTCATCGGGAAGGGCTCATCGAGAGAGGCAGGGCGAAAGGGGCCGTTCGAAGCGGTGCAGCGCAAGTCGCGCCGCGCCTTCAGCGCGCGAACGAGACGAGCCCGTCGAGCGCCGTCGCCATGCGCGGTCCGAGGCCGTCGACGCGCGCCTGCAGGGCGGCGAAGTCGGCGAACGGACCGCCGGCGTCACGCGCGTCGAGGATGCGCCGCGCGAGCACCGGACCGATGCCGGGCAGCCGCTCGAGCGCCGCAGCGTCGGCGCGATTCAACTCGACGATCGCCGCCGCTGCCACTGGCGAGTAGCGCGCGGCGACGATGGTCGCCTGCAGCTTGGCCAACGCGACGGCCGCCAGCAGCAGCCCGACCACGGCGAAGCCGACGCGGCCGCGCGACGGCGGCGAGCCGTGGCCCTCCTCCACCGCGCCCGGCGGGCTCATCGCGGCGCGGAGGTCGCCGCGCTACGCGGCAGCTGCGCCTGCTGGCGCGTCCGGATGAAGTAGAGCCGCACCACCTCGTCGATCACCGCGTGCAGCGCACCGCGATCGGCGAGCGGCCGCGCCGGCTCATCGCCTTCGCCGAGCAGCGCGACGAGCTGCCCCTCGTCGTAGTCGAGCGTGACGAGCGGCTGCTCGTGGTAGAGGAAGCGGGTCGCGCTGCCGACCGTCTCCTCCTCGATCGCGTCGCTGATCCGCGCCAGCTTGCGCTTCAGCTCGTCGACCAGCGCGTGGTCGATGGCGGGCGGCGCCGCGGAAGGCGCGAGCGGCTCGACCGGAGGCGCCGCGCGCGGCGCGGTGGCGCGGTGGCCGTTGCTCTTGCTGCCGTTCGCGACGCCATGGCCGTTGCCGTGTCCATTGCCATTGCCATTCGCGTGACCGTTGCCGTTGCCGTTGCCGTTTCCATGGGCGACGGTCGCGGCGACGCGGCGCTGCACGGTCGGCGAATCCGCCGCCGGAGGAGCGTCGCTCGACGACCCTCCTCCGGCACGGACCACCACCAGGCGGTGGCCGCCCCCGTCGGTGAGGAGCCGCGCTTCGACCAGCTCGATCGACGATCGCGCCAGCTCTTCGCGCGCGCCCATCAGCACATCGGAGAAGCGCGACGCGACGAGCACCACGCGCGGCTGCTCGAACGTCACGCCTGCCCGCTGGAACAGTCGCTCCAGCAAGCTCCGCATCCGACGCACTTCCGAGACGACGCACCATGCGCGGCCGAGCAGGGCCGTCTCTCCACCGCTCCCCTCCCCGAGAGCGATGACGAGGCGCGCGCCAGCGTCCTGCAACCACAAGTCGACGTAGAGCTCCGGGGTGAGCCGGAACCCTGCATCGAGCAGGCGCATGCCTCGCTCGAGTTCTTGCGGCCCCTCCGCGAGCGCCCGCATCACGGCGGACATCTCGCGGTCCTGCGTCTCGGCTTGGAGCATCTGCGCCCCCTCCCCCGCCAGGACGACACCGCGGCGGATTTGCGATTGCACTTCCGCCGCACATTCACCGCCCATTCGCTGGACGCGGCAGATTGTACGCTTGGGAGGGCCCACCACAATCCCTCGTACTACAGAGTCTCCCTACCACGACCGCTGCACGGTCCCCGCATTCGACCGAGCTGTTTCCGAGCCGCCGCGACCGACGGCGTGCCGACGCCCTAAGCTCCCGCGCCATTGCGCTCCTCCGGTCCGCGGAGTCCCCGATGCCGCCCTGTCCGCCCGCCGCCCTGACGACACTCGCCGCCCGCGGTGACGCCGCGCGATGAGCCCGACCCCCTCGCCGCTCCGCGTCGAACGGCGCCTCGTCGACAGCGCGCTGCTCCGCGGCAATCCGCAAGGCGATCCCGCGCAGCGCGAGCTGCAGGTCGTGCTGCCGCCCGGCTACGACGACGACGCGCGCCGCTATCCGGTCCTCTGGCTGCTCGCCGGCTTCACCGGCTTCGGCGCGACGCTGCTCGCGCGCGGCTGGCGCGAGGAGGCGATCGACCAGCGCCTCGCGCGCCTCTTCGCGCACGGCTGTCCGCCCGCGATCATCGCGCTGCCCGACTGCTGCACGCGGCTCGGCGGCTCGCAGTACGTCGACTCGAGCGCGCTCGGTCCCTACGCCTCGCACGTCGTCGACGAGCTCGTGCCCTACGTCGACGCGCAGTTCAAGACGTTGCGCGAGCCGGGCGCGCGCGCCATCGCCGGCAAGTCGAGCGGCGGCTTCGGCGCGCTCCACCTCGCGCTCGAGCGGCCGGGGACGTTCGGCGCGCTCGCCTGCCACAGCGGCGACCTCGGCTTCGAGCTCTGCTACGCGCACGACTTCCCCGCCTGCGCCAATGCGCTCGGTCGCGCGGGCGGCGTCGCGCCGTTCCTCGCCGCCTTCTTCGCCAAGCGCAAGGCGGGCAGCGACGAGTTCGCCGCGCTCTCGACGCTCGCGATGGCGGCGGCCTATTCGCCGCGCGCCGACCACACGGACGGCTTCGAGCTGCCGTTCGACGTCGCCACCTGCGAGCTGCGCCCCGCCGTCTTCGCCCGCTGGCTCGCCTTCGATCCGCTGCGCCGCATCGCGAGCGGCGCCGCGACGCTGCGCACGTTGCGGGCGCTCTACGTCGATTGCGGGAGCCGCGACGAGTACCACCTCCACTTCGGCGCGCGCCGCTTCGCGCGCGAGTGCGCCGCGCACGGCATCGCGCTGCACCACGAGGAGTTCGACGACGGCCACCGCGGCACGAGCTGGCGCTACGACCACTCGCTCCCGCTGCTGCTGAACGCGTTGGCGCCGGCCTCCGCATGAGACGCGCGCCGGCGCGGGCGGCGGTGCTGCTGGTCGCGGTCGTCGCGCTCGGCCTGCTGGTGACGCAGCTGTCGGCGCGCTTCGCCGGCGCCGACCTGCCGCCGCTCGACCGCTCGACCCTCGAGCTGCTGGCCGGCGTCTCGCCGCTCGATCGCCTCGAGTGGACGCTCCTCGCGCTGCTGGCGGGCGCGCGGCTCCTGCGCGCCCTGCTGCCGCGCCGCCGCCTCCTCGAGCCGCTGCTCGACCTGCCGCTGCTGGCGCTGCTGACCGCCACGGCGGGCGGCTCGCTCGCGCCGCTCGATCCGGCGCTGCCGCTCACCTACCTCGCCGCGCTCGCGCTGCTGCGCGGCACCGAGAGCGGCGCCGCGACGCCGCGCCGTCTCGCCCTCGAGCTCCTGCTCGGCGGACTCGCTGGCCACCTCGTGGTGCAGCGCCACGAGCGGGCGCTGCTCGACGCCGACCTCGCGCGCGTGACCGCCGCCGCCGACGAAGCGGCCGCCGAGCTGCAGCGCGACGGCAGCGGCGCGCTCGCCACCGTCGCCGAGAGCCTCGCCGCGCTCGATCCGCGCGAGGAGCTCGCGCCGTTGCACGCCGCGCTGGTCGAGCGCGACCTCGCGCTGCAGCGCTTCCTCGCCACGCTGGCCGCCGACGCCGGCCGTGCCGCGCCGGCGCTCGCCGCGGCGCGATTCGCGCTGCAGGTGGCCGAGGAGCGCGCGACCGATCGCTGGTTCGCCGCGCGCGAGACGCTGCGCGCCGCGCTCGAAGGCAGCGGCGTCGCGGAGAGCGGCAGCGCTGCGCGCGTGGCAGCGCTCGAGTCGCTCGACCTGCTGCGCGAGAGCGGCGCCAACCTGCGCCAGGAGCTGCTCGCGCGCGCCGACGCGCTCGCCCACGCGCTCGAGCGGCGCGACCAGCACGCCGCGGACCACGCCGAGTTCCTCGCCGACTCGCGCTGGCGGCGCGTCGCGCTGCTGGTCGCGTTGCTGGCGTGCGCCGCCGTCATCGTGCTGCTGCGCCAGCGGATGGAGGCGGCGGTGCGCGACGCGGAGGAGCGGCGCGCGCAGCGCGAGATCGAGCTCGCCGCCGCCGAGAAGGAGCACTGGATCGCGGTGACCGCCGGGCTCACCCACGGGCTCGGCAACGACATCGTCGCCTACGACGCGTGGCTCGCCGAGGCGGGCCGCGCGCTGGCCGCGACGCCGCCGCTCCTGGCGCGCGCGCAGGAGCGCATCGGCGCAGTCGCCGCCAGCAATCGCGGCCGCCTCGCCTTCCTCCAGTTCCTCGACGCGTTGGCGCGCCAACGGCAGATCGCGGCGGGCGACGCGCCGCCGCTGCCCTTCGAGCCGATCGCGCTGCCGGAGCTCTTGGTGCAGGCGCGCCGCAAGGTGGCGGAGGTCGAGTCGGCCGACCTGCCGCCGGCCGGCAGCGACCCCGCCGTCGATCGCCGCCGCCGCCTGTTGACCGAGCTGCCGCTCGAGATCGAGATCGTCACGCCGCGCGCGGCGACGCTGCGGCGCGGCCAGCGCGGCGCGGTCGAGTTCTTCGCCTACGAGCTGCTGAAGAACGCGCTGCGCAGCGCGACCGGCCGCACGCCGCTCCACGCGCGGCTCGACTGGCGCGACGGCGTGCTCACGCTCGCGCTCGAGAACGACGTCGAGGTCGACGAGCGCCCGCGCGGCGACGGGACCGCCGAGCGCTGCGTCCGTTGCGGCGCGGCCGGCCCGCTGCTCTCCGTCCGGCGCCGCCGCGATGCGCCGCCCGCCTGCGCGACCTGCTTCCCCGCCGCCTTCGGCGAGCTGCTCGAGCAGAGCTTCGCGCCCGGCAAGGGGGCCGGCACCGGGCTCGGCCTCTTCCTGATCCGCTACTTTCTCGCCACCTTCTGGAACGGCACGCTGACCGCGCAGGTGGTCGCCGCCGCTCCGCCGCGCGTCGCCTTCACCCTCGCCCTCCCCGACCCCGATCCCCCCGATGGCCCACCCGTTCCGCCTCCTCTTCGTCGATGACCGGCGCGGTGCGCAGGAGGGCTTCCTCGCCGAGGTCGCCCGCCCGCTCGGCGCCGACGTCGAGGTCGAGCTCGCCGCCTCGCTCGAAGGGGTGGAGCAGCGCATCGCGCGCGGCGAACTCTTCGACGTGGTGGTGAGCGATCTCTCGTTCGAGCAGGTGGGCGGCGGCCCGAAGGATGGCCTGCTGATCCTCGCCGCCGCGCGCCGCGCCTGGCCCGAGGCGGAGCTCCTGCTGCATACCGCCTTCGCCGGTTCGCTCGGCTTCGACGACGGCCTCGAGCTGGCGCGCCACGGTCTCGCCGCCGCGAGCATCCTGCGCAAGGCGGCCGACGACTCGCCGAGCGCCGGCTGGGCGCGCTTGCGCGAACGCATCGCCGGGCTGCGCCAAGCGCGCCAGAGCGCCGCCGAGCCGCGCGGCGAACTCCTGCGCGAGCAGACCTTCCGCCGCCGCCGCGACCTCGCCGCCACGCTGCGCGAGCTCGCCGACGGCGAGGTCGCGAAGCTCACCGTCGCGCTGCACGCCGATCCGGAGAGCTGCCGCCACGGGATGATCGGCCGCAGCTTCGCGCTGCGCGACCGCCTCGACGCACTCGAACGGATCGCGCGGCTGCAGCGGAGCGCGCTGGTGGTCGGCGAGACCGGCACCGGCAAGGAGCTCGCCGCGCGCGCGCTGCACGCCGCGTCGCCGCGCCGCACGAAGCCGTTCGTGAAGAGCGACCTCGCCGCGCTGCCGGCCGAGCTGGTCGCCGCCGAGCTCTTCGGCCACGAGCGCGGCGCCTACACGGGCGCCGATCGCCGCCGCCGCGGCCTCTTCGCCGAAGCGGACGGCGGCACGCTCTTCCTCGACGAGATCGGCAACCTCGCGCCCGAGTTGCAGCCGCTGCTGCTGCGCGTCCTGCAGGAGCGCACCTTCCGGCCGGTCGGCGGCGAGCGCGACGTCACCGTCGACGTCTTCGTGATCGCCGCCACCAACGCCGACCTCGAGCAGCAGGTCGCCGCCGGCCGCTTCCGCGCCGACCTGCTCGAACGGCTCGCCGTCCACCGCCTCGAGCTGCCGCCGTTGCGCGAGCGGCGCGAGGACATCCCGCTGCTCGCCGTCACCGCGCTGGCCGCGCTGCGCGAGCGCTACCAGGCGACCGGTTTCGCCCGCTTCGACGCCGCCGCGCTCGAGCTGCTGGCGCGCGAGGCGTGGCCGCGCAACGTGCGGCAGCTCGAGAACGCGCTCGAGCGCCTCTTCGTCGAGTTCGATCCGGCGACGCCGCGCGTCACCGCCGACCACGTGCAGCGCATCCTGCCGGCGCGAACGGCCGGCAGCGCCGCCGGCCACGCCGCGGTGAAGCCGCTCGCGCAGCGGGTGCTCGACGGCGAGGAGCGCGCGACGCTGCGCGAGCTCGAGAAGCGCCATGGCCGCGACGCGGTCGGCGAGGTGATCGAGCAGTGCTTCCTCGCCTTCGCGGGTCCGCCCGACGACGAACAGACCGCCCGCCTCTTCGACGGCATGAAGGCGAACACCTGGCGGCAGTTCGCGTGGCAGCGCGGCTACACGTGGGAGAAGGTGCGGCGCGGCGAAGGCGGCAAGGCATGAGCCGCGGCGGCCGTGCCGGCGCGCTGCTCGCGGCGCTCTGCTTCGCAACCACCGGCGAGCCGCCGCCCGCGCCCGAGCGGCTCCTGCTCGAACGCAAACTCGAGGTGCAGCAGGTCTTCACGCGCACGCCGCTCACCGAGGCGCTCCTCGACCGGCTCGCGGAGGAGGAGGCGACGATCGCGCGCTGCCGCGCGGCGGGCGACGCGGAGCAGGAGCTCGCGGCGCTGACGCGGGCCGCGCAGTCGCTCGACGGTCGCGAAGAGCAGCCGTGGCGGGCGCTGCGCGGCGCGCTGGTCGCCCGCCCGGAACGCCACCTCGTCGACGCCGCGGGTCGGCTCTCGGTTCGCTTCGAATGGCTCTTCCCGCCCGACCCGCTGCCGACCGAGCCGTGCACGCTGCGGCTCGAGCTGGCGAGCGCGGCGCCGCTCGCGCTCGGCGCGCCGCCGCAGCGGATCGCGCTGCTGGCCGAACGGGCGCACGAGCGGCTCTCCGCCACGACGCCGCCCGCTCCGCTCGAAGGCGAGATCGACCTCGCGCGCACCGGCTCGTTCGTCCTGCTCGCGAGCGTGGTGACCGCCGATGGCGTCCGCCATCCGCTCGACCACACGGCGCCGCTCGCGGTCACGGACGGGCTTGCCGCACGGGTCGCCGCACTCGAGGCGCGCCGCCGCGCGCTCGTCGATGCGCGGCGGGACGCCACCTCGTCGCCCGCGACCGCAGGCTCCGCGCCTGCCCTCGCGCGTGCGCTCGAGGTCGCCGCGCTCCCCGCCGACCTCCTGGTGCGCATCACCGAGGGCGCGCGCACGCTGGCCGAGTCGCTGCTCGAGGTGGAACTCGCCCGCGCGAGCGAGCTGCTCGATGCGGTCGAGCGCGGCGCGCCGCCGCCGCTCAACCGCGGCTTCGAGCGCTGCGTCGTCCGCCTGCCGTCGACCGGCGAACTCGTGCCTTGGCTCCTCTTCGTGCCGGAACGCGACGACGCAACGAGCGACGCAGCGCCCGCCGCGCCCGCCCCCGCGCCGCCGCTGCTGGTCGCGCTGCATGGGCTCGGCGTCCGCGAGGAGAGCTGGCTGCGCTACGGCGGCGGCGCGCTCGAACGGGAGGCGCGCGCACGCGGCTGCGTGGTCGCGCTGCCGAGCGGCTGGCGGGCCGACAGCTTCTACGTTGGGCCGGGCGAGGAGGCGGTGCTGGCGGTGATCGACGCCGCGTGCGCGCGCGTCGCCATCGATCCCGATCGCATCGCGCTGATCGGCCACTCGATGGGCGGCTTCGGGGCGCTGCGGATCGCCGGGCGGAACGCCGCGCGCTTCGCCGCCGTCGCCTCGATCGCCGGGGCCGGGCGGCCCTCCTGGCTCGACGGCTTCGCGGAGCTGCCGACCCTCCTCGTCCACGGCGACGCCGACGAGGTCGTCCCGGTCGCCCTCTCGCGCAATCTGGCACGCATCGCCAAGGTGCGCGGCCTGCCGTGGCGATACTGGGAGCTCGCCGGCGCGCGCCACGTCGAAGTGGTGGCGCAGGCGCTGCCCGAGGTGCTCGACTTCTGCCTCGCCGCGCGCCGCGCGGCGCGCTGATCGACGACACGAGAGGTCCGGAGGTCGCATGGTCGCTTCCCTGCTGCTGTTGCTCGCCACGCTCCCCCTCCACCGCGCCCCCGCCGCGCAGGAGGAGCTGCTGCTCTCGCCGGTCCGCGTCGAAGCGAGCCGCGAGGCGAGCGGCGACGCCTTCGAGCCGATCCGCATCGGCGGCCGCCCCGGCACCATCGCGTGGCGGCGCGCGCGGCTCACCTTCGAGCTGCCGCCCGAGCCCGAAGCGGGCGCCTGGATGCTGGCGGTCGGCGGCAGCGAGCTGCACGCGAACGCGACGCTCGCCGGCGAGGCGCTCGGTCGCGCGACCGACGCCTACGAGGGCGACCTGCGCCTCTGCACCGGCCCGCGCTTCACGCTGCCGAGCGAGCGGCTCGCCGCCGGACCGGTCACCTTCCTCCTCGAGTTCGAGGGCGAGGCGGGCGGACGCGGCCTCGAGCAGGGGCCGGCGTGGCTCGCGAGCCCGCTGCCGGCGGCGCGCGCCTTCGCCGCGGCGCAGGTCGGCGGCCTCGTCGCGGCGACCGCCAACTTCGCCACCACCGGCCTCCTCGCGCAAGACCACGTCCCGTTCGAGCGGGTGCTGTTCAAGTGGAGCGCCGACGGCGACGCGCCGCGCCTCGCGGCGACGCTCGACTGCAGCCTCGTCGATCCCGAGCGCGGCGGCGACGTGCCGCTGCGCACGCTCGCGACGCGCCGCAGCATGGCGGTCTTCCCGACCAGCTCGGTGAACGTCGAGGACAAGCGCTTCTCGGCGCTGAAGACGCAGTTCCTGCTGCGCGCGCCCCACCTCACCTCGCCGCTGCGCCTCAGCGACGCGAAGGCGGTCGTGATCGACGTGAGCCAGACCGCGCTGCGCGAGGCGTTCCGCTTCACCTGGAACCTGCGGCTGCTGCCCAACCGCGGCGGCCCGCTGCGCTTCACCAAGGGCGAGGGATTCGTGCTGCTCGCCAACGAGCAGGTCGGGCTGCTGGCCAGCAGCGGACGGCCGATCGGAGCGCCGGGAGCGCCGTGCGGGATCGCCATCGAGCTGGCCTCGAGCGAGGCGAAGGGGTCGCTCGCGAGCCTCGCGGCCGGCAAGGTGGTGGCGGGGCTGATCGGCTTCGAGCCGGAGGGGCCCGATCCGTCGCAAGCGGAGTCGCTCGCCGACCTGGCGCACAGCCTCGTCGCGCTGCACGAACCCGAACGCGCGGCGGGTGCCGACCTCGCCAGCATGCTCGCGGTCGAGCCCAACGTCGGCGGCGCGCAGGCGGGCCAGGCGTCGCGCAAGGCGGCGCTCGCGACGCTCTTCGACATGCGGCGGCGCAACGGCCGCTTCGCCTACGCGCCCGGCGGCCGCAGCGCCACGCCGGAGGCGTTCTGGGGCGACACCTTCACGCTGCTCCACCATCCGAACCACGAGCGCGTCGCGCTCGAGAAGCTGCTCTCGGAACAGCAAGACGACGGCTCGCTGCCGGGCGATCTCGCCGCCGATGCGAGCGACGTCGAGCGCGCTGCGGGCGCCGCCTACGCCGTCCTGCGCGCGACCCGGTGGTTCCGCTGGGCGTGCGACGGCGACCGCTTCACGGCGCTGGTGCCGGCGCTCGAGAAGGCGCTCGCCTTCGCCGACGCGATCGAGCTGGCGCCCGGCCCCGCCGTGGCAGGCGGCCTCACGCCGCTCCACGCCGCGCTCGCGCGGGCGGCGGCGCACCGCCAGCTCGCCGAGTCGCTCGACGAGATCGCGCTCCTGCCGGAACGGAGCGCCGTCCACGCCGACCTCGCGACGCGCCAGCTCGAAGGGCTGCTCGGACCAGTCGAGAGCGGCGGGCGGCTCGCGGCGGACGGCTTCCCCGAGCTGGTGCAGGCCGATCCGCGCGAAGCGGCGGTGGCGCTGGCGCTCGACCTCTGCGACGACGCCGCCTCGCAGGCGATCGCCGCGCAGGTCGCGATCGGCAAGCGCGAACTCGACGTCACCGATTGGCGCGATGCGCTGGTCGCGCGCGGGCTGCTCGCGAGCGGCCGCACCAAGGCGCTCGGCAAATCGCTCGCCACGCTCGAGAACGGCTGGCGCGACTTCCAGCTGCCGACCGGAGCGGGGATCGCGAGCTGGCATGGCGTCGTCGTCTTCGGCTGGATCGGCGCGCGCCGCGAGAACCTCGGCACGCTCGAGTTGCGGCCGCGCCTCGACGAGGGGCAGTTCCTCCGCTCGCCGATCCGCTTGCCCGAAGGGGCGATCCGCTTCAACGTCGGCCTCACCGATGCGCAGTTCGAGCGGCAGGTGATCGTCATCAACGACGGCGACCTCGACGTGCTGGTGCGGCTCGGCATCCCGAACGGCTCGATCGCCGGCCAGCGCGTGAAGCGCGGCGACCTGATCCACGCCTTCCACGAGCACGTGCTGATGCGCAAGGAGACGTGGCGCACGCGGATCCGGTGACGCGGGGGGCGAGCGCGCGCCGCATCGCGAGCCGCGCCGCGCCGCTGCGTAGCGCACTGCGCAGCGGCGTCGGCTGCGCAGCGTTCTCTGGCGAGTGGCGGCCGCAGTCCGCTGGCGCCGCTCGACGCGCCGTCAGCGCGGGCTAACGGCGCTCGATCGCTCCCCGGGGAACGCGGGGCGCGGCCGGCGGGGACGCGCGCGCCGCTCGCTGGAACAGCCGTTGCGATCCCTCCTCCGTCGCGCGCCCATCCGCTGCGCGCCTCTTGGAGGACTCGCCATGAAGACCTTGCTCGCCGCCTTCGCCGCTCTCGCCTTCGCGGCTCCCGCCGCCGAGGCCGCTCCCGACGTCCGGTTCCGCTTCGACCCGTGCGGCGGCCCCGTGCTGCGCATCGGTTCGCCGCGCTTCGCCGTCGAGTTCGGCGGCCGCTGCAAGCCGGTCCACCACCACCGCTACCGGACCGTCTGCGAACGCGAGTGGGTGCCGCCGCTCTGGCAGACCTGCGTGGTCGGCTACGACCACTGCCGCCGCCCGATCTACCGCCAGGTGCTGGTGCGCGAGGGGTACTGGCAGCGCGTCGAGTACCGCGTCTGCGACTGCGGCCATCGGACGCGCTGCTGAGCGACTGGAACGGCCGGCCGGCGTCCCGCTTCCGCGCGGCGACGCCGGCCGGCATGCTCCCGCCCCATGGCGCGCCGACTCCCGCTCCTCGCCCTGCTGCTGACGCCGCTGCTCTTGGCGGCCGCGCCGGCCGACGCCGCCACGCACGCGCACACGGTGAACGCGCACGCGGTGCACGCGCATGCGGCGCTCGAGCGCGACGACGGCAAGCCGCATCGCCACACCTGGGTGAAGCGGACCCGCAAGGAGTGGGTGCCGCCCGAGAAGAAGCTGGTGCAGGTCGGCACCGACGCGGCCGGCAAGCCGATCTACGAGCTGCGCATCGTCAAGCCGGGCTACTGGAAGACGATCAGCTACGAGGCGTGCAGCTGCGGCGCCACCAAGGGCTGAGCGCGCGGCGGAGCGGCGCCGACCGGAACTCCTTGCCGATCGCGCCCGCACGGCGCGGCGGCTCCGCCCGCGCCGCCTCAACCTCGCCCCTCGCTCCGCTCGATGAGACGGCCATTCCCGTCCGCGGAGCGCACCCTTGGATTCGACGCGAACCGATTCGTCGCCGACCGCCACCGAGTCGCACGTCACCGGCGCCGACCTGATGGCGGTCGCCGAGGGCGACGCGGAGCACCAGCCGAGCGAGGCGGCGCTGAACCACATCTTCAGCTGCCCGCGGTGCAGCGGCAGCGTGCGCGAGATCCGGCAGGGGCTCGCGAGCTTCGGCGCGGCGGCGGCGAAACCGGCCGCGCGCGCGGCGCCGCGCGGCGCGGCGACGCCGAGCGTGCTCGACGCGCTCGACGCTCGCGGCGACCTGAAGGGGGCGCGCGTCGGCGACCTCGATCCGGCGCAGCTGCTCGGTTCCCTGGCGGAGCGCGCCGGCGCCGACGACGAGGCCGACTACGACCGCTCGCGGCGCCTGATCGTGAAGGTGGTCGTGGTCGGTGTCCTGCTCGCGCTCGGGATGCTCTGGATGAAGTCGTTCGCGTCGGGGCTGCACTGAGAGCCTGAGAAGGAATCCCTCCCGTCGCCCGACTCGCGGCGCATCCCGCCTGGCAGCGTTGCGCCTCCTCGCCGTATCTCTCCGTTGATACGCCTCGTCGGCGCGCCTCGCCATGCGGGCGCGGCGCTTCGTCGGGCTCGGTCCGGGATTCCTTCTCACGCTCTGATCGAGGCCGAAGTCACCCGCGCGGCCGCTCGCTCACCGTGATGCGGCGCGCGGCGATGCGGTAGTGGCGCGGCACGGTCGTGAAGCGCATGCGCAGCTCGAGGCAGGTCTCGCCGCCCTGCACCGCCTCGACGCGCAGCCACTCGGCGACGCCGCGCGCCCCGTCCCACGGCGCGAGCAGCGTGGTCGCCACCAGCTCGCACGCCTCGATGCGGGTGCGCTCGAAGTCGATCACGAGGCGCCCGCCCGCGACGTCGAGCGTGACCGCGAGCAGCGCCTCGCCCGCGACCAGCGTCGCGCCCGCCGCAAGCGGCGGCTCGCTCACGGTGCGGGCGCCGGCAGCAGCGCGGCGGCGAAGCGGCTGCGGTAGCGCTCGGGGAGCGGCGTCGGCTTCAGCGTGTCGAGCGCGACGCAGACGACCGTGACGCGCGCGCGCGCACGCACGTCGCCATCCGGGCCGCGCACCTCGTAGCGGAAGAGCGACGAGGCGCCGCCGATCCGCTCGAGCGCGACGCCCACCTTCAGCACCTCGCCGAAGCGCATCGGCTTCACGAACTCGACCTTCAAGTCGACCGCCGGGAAGCCCAGGTTCTCGCGCTCGAGCACGGTGGCGTACGGCACGCCGACGAACCCCTCGAAGAACTCCTCGAAGGCGACGTGGAGCCAGTGGACGACGCGCGGGTAGTAGGCGATGCCGGCGCGATCGACGTCGGAGAAGCGCACCTTGATCGGCGTCTCGAAGATCGGCGTCTCGAAGCTCATGGCGCTTCCATCTCCTCGGCGAGGATCGCGCCGAGCGTCGCGATGAAGTCGCGGCCCGCCGCCGGATCGGCCGCGGCCGGCGCGCCGAAGTACGCCTCGGGCCCGCCCGCCGCGCGGAACGTGCGATGGCCGGCGGCGAGCGCCGCGCCGAGCGAGATCGGATTCTCCGGCAGCGCGCGACGCAGCCCCTCGCGCACCTGCTCGGGCCGCGCCGCCAGCACGATCGACCCCTCGTAGCTGCCGGCGTGGCAGGCGCCGCTCACGAACTCGGCGCCGAGCCGCTTCGCGTAGAGGCCGCGCACCACGTCGGGGCAGGCGGTGCGCAGGCCGGAGCTGGTGGCCGCTTCGGCGGCGACGCGCAGCGCGCGGCGATGGTCGGGCTCCAAGTGGCCGTTGGCGATGCCGAGCCGCCCGCAGCCGTGGCGTTGCAGCGAGCGCGCCAGATCGAGGAGCAGCGCCTGCAGCGTGGCGGGCGCGATCGAGAGGGTGCCGAAGAACTCGCCGGCGCACTCGGTGACGCCGTAGGGCAGCGCCGGCAGCAGCGCGACGGCGTGGCCCGCCGCTTCGAGGCGCGCCGCCGCGTTCTCCGCCATCGCCGCCGCGATCACGACATCGCTGCCGAGCGGCAGATGGGGCCCGTGCGCTTCGGTCGATCCGACCGGCAGCAGCGCGAGGAACCCCTCCGGCAGCGCGCGGCGCGCCTCGCTCCACGGCACTTCGGCGAGGCGGATCATCACGGCGCTCCTGCGCGGCGCGGCGCGGCGCGGGCGCGCGCCAGCTGCTTCAGCTCGGCGCGCGCGATCTTGCCGCGGTCGTTGCGCGGCAGCTCGGGCAGGAATTCGACGCGGCGCGGCGCCTTCCAATGGGAGAGGCGCCCCTTCGCGTGGTCGATCAGCACTCCGGCCAGCGCCGGCGCCGCCTCGTGGCCGGCGTGCAGCGCGACCCAGGCGAGCGGCTGCACGAGGCCGCGCTCGTCCTCGACGCCGACCACGCAGCACTCGCGCACCGCCGGATGGCCGAGCAGCGCCTCCTCCACCTCGCGCGGCGCGACCCAGATCCCCGCGACCTTCAGCAGGTCGTCGGCGCGCCCCTCGTACCAGAAGCGGCCGTCGCCATCGCGCCGGAAGAGGTCGCCGCTGACGCAGGTGTCGCCCTTGAAGGTGGCGCGCGACTTGGCAGCGTCCTGGAAGTAGCCCATCGCCGCGGAGGGGCCGCTCACCTGCAGCGTGCCGACCTCGCCGTCGGCCACCTCGCGCCCGTCGGCGCCGACGATGCAGGCGCGGTAACCCGGCACCACGCGGCCGAGCGACCCGGCCACCACGTCGCCCGGGAAGTTCGAGATGTAGATGTGGAACATCTCGGCCGAGCCGATGCCGTCGAGGATGTCGACGCCGAAGCGCTTCTTGAACTCGATCGAGAGCTGCGGCGGCAGCGCCTCGCCCGCCGACAGCACGAGGCGCAGCGACCGGAACGCCGCCGCGACGCGCGCCGGATCGAGCTCGAGGATGCCCGACAGCGTGGTCGGCACCGCGGCGAGCAGCGTCGGCGCGTGGCGCTGCGCGTGGGCCAGCACCGCCTCGGGCTTGCTCGGCTCGGCGAAGAGCGCCGTCGTCGCGCCGACCGCGAAGGGGAACATCAGGTTGGTGCCGGTCGCGTAGCCGAAGAAGAGCTTGCTCACCGCCATGGTGACGTCGCTCTCGCGGAGCTGCAGCACCCCCTTCGCGTAGCAGTCGATGTTGAAGGCGAAGTCGCCGTGGTAGTGGAGCGCCGCCTTCGGCTTGCCCGAGGTGCCCGAGGTGAAGAGCCAGCCGCAGAGGTCGTCGCGATGCGAATCGAACGGCGCCTTCGCCGGCGCCTCGGCGGGCAGCGCCGCCGCCCAGTCGAGCGCCGCGTAGCCGCCGCGCGACTCGACCGCCGCCGCCGCGCCCGGCCCCACCACCACCGCCGCGCGCAGGAACCGAGCGGAACGCGCCGCCGTCGCGAAGGCGCTCCACGCATCGGAGTGGACGAAAGCGACCGGCGCGCGCGAGTAGTCGAGGTAGTAGCCGTACTCCTCGGCGGTGAGGCGCGGGTTCACCATCGCGAAGAGGCCGCCCGCCCGCACCGTGCCGAGCCACGCCGCCACGAACTCGGGGCCGTCGGGCAGGATCAGCAGCACGCGCTGCTCGTGCTGGTGGCCGAGACGCGCGAGCAGCGACTGCACGCGCGCCGCGAGGTCGCCGACCTCTGCGTAGGTGAGCTCGCCCGCGTCGCTCTTCACCGCGACCTTGCCCGGCCGCGCCGCGAGGTTGGGATCGAGCAGCCAGCTCGCCAGATTGAACCGCTCGGGATAGTCGCTCATCGCCGCCTCCCGCGCCGCACGCCGCGGCCGCCGCAGACCGGCGACCGCCACATCCCAGCGGCCGCCGTAGGCCGGCGACCGCCGCCTTTCAGTACGCCGCGCCGCCCTGGTGCTTCTCGTAGTCGCGCGTCTTCACGATCTCCACCACCGCGTCGAGGCAGAGCTTGAGCTCGTCGTCGCTGTTGTAGAAGTGCGGCGAGACGCGGATGCCGGCGCCCGGCCGGAAGTCGACCAGGATGTCGCGCGCCGCCAGCGCCTTCACCACCGCCGCGCCGAGCCGATCGTCGAGGCCGCCACCCGCCGCGCCGCTCGCCCCGGCGCCTGCCGCGCCGCCCCTCGCGAGCGGCGTCGGGTCGATCGTGATCGTCCCGCCGCGGCGTGCCGGATCGACCGGCGAGGTGACGTTCAGGCCGCGCGCGAGCGCCTCGCGGCGCAAGAGCTCGGTCTGCCGCTGCGACTTGCGGCGGATCTTCGCGACGCCGATGGCGCGGATCACCTCGTAGCCCGGCTTCGCCGCGAACATCGCCGGCACCGCGGGGCTGCCGTGCAGGTAGCGGTAGCTCGACTTCGCGTAGCGGATCGGGCCGGGCACGAAGTCGAACGGCGCTTCGTGCGCCATCCAGCCGGTCACCTTCGGCTCGAACCGCTCGCGCAGGTCGGGCCGGATGTAGAGCCAGCCGGCGCCTGGCCCGCCGCAGAGCCACTTCACCGAGCCGCCGCAGGCGAAGTCGACCTCGAGCTCGCGCAGCGAGAAGGGGACGGTGCCGGCCGACTGGTAGCAGTCGAGCACCACCATCGCGCCGACCGAGTGCGCCTTCTCGATGATGCGCTTGGCGTCCTGCAGGTAGGCGCTCTTGTAGAGGACATGGGAGATCGGCACGAGCAGCGTCTGCTCGTCGATCGCGTCGAGCAGGAGCTCGGTCGGCACCGTCATCCCGTCGGGCGAGGCGACCTCGCGGATCACCGCCCCTTCGCGCGCGCGCGCCTCCCAGACGTACATCACGGTCGGGAAGTTGAGCGACGTGTAGACGATCTTGTTGCGCGGCGGCTTGTAGTCGAAGCAGCTCGCCACGATCGACTGCGTCACCGAGACGTTCTGCTGCATCACGATCGAGCCGCGCGGCGCGTCGAGGATGTCGCAGAGCAGGTCGCCGGTGGTGCCCGGCATCGCCCACCATCCCTCCGCCCACGACCGGATGCCGCGCTCGGCCCACATCCGCGCGTACTCCTGCATCGAGTCGAAGACGCCGCGATGCATCGCGCCGAGCGAGTGGCTGATGAGGTAGGTCGACTTGGCGAGGATCGGGTAGTCGGCGCGGCGCGCGAGGAGCTCCGCCTCCTCGGCAGCGGTGGTGGCGGCGCTGCTCGCCGCGCTCCCGTTCGGGCTCTTCTCGGCGGCGCTCACGAGCACGCTCCCGGCGGCAGCGGCGCGCGGCCGGTCAGCTTCGCGTCGGGGATGCGCAGCCGCTCGACCACCTTGCCGGCGGCGAGCGCGTCGACGATCTCGTCGACGTCGGCCGGCGTGACGCCGCCGTACCAGACCTGCTCGGGGTAGACGACCACGACCACGCCGAAGGCGCACTGGTCGAGGCAGCCGGCGCCGTTGGCGCGGACGAGCCCCTTCAGGCCGCGCGCCTCGAGCCGCTCCTTCAGCTTCGCGCGCACCGCGCCGGCGCCCTTCGCGGCGCAGCAGCCGCGCGGCGACTCGGCCGGTCGCACGTTCTCGCAGACGAAGAGGTGATGCTCGAACCGTCCCACGTTCGCTCCTGACGGCGCCGTCGCGGCGCCCGATCGTCCCGCGGACCGCAGCGCCATCGCCGCGGGTGCCCGCCCCTCTCAGCTGGCCAGCTCCTCGCCGGCGAGCGCCCCGTTCAGCAGCTCGCGCGCGAGGATCAGCCGCTGGATCTCGCTGGTCCCTTCGTAGATCCGCAGCGCCCGCACCTCGCGGTGGAGCCGCTCGACGATGCAGCCCTGCACGACGCCGCGCCCGCCGTGCTGCTGCACCGCGCGGTCGATGATGCGCGACGCCGCCTCGGTCGCGTGCAGCTTGGCGAGCGACGAAGCGGCGCCGGCCGCCTCCTTCGCGCTGCCCGCCTCGCTGCCCGGCTGGTCGATCAGCCACGCCGCGCGGAAGACCGCGAGGCGCGCCAGTTCGAGCTCGACGAAGCAGTCGGCGAGGTCGGCCTTGGTCAGCTGGAAGTCGGCGAGCGCCTTGCCGAACTGCTTGCGCGCCTTCACGTGGCGGCGCGCCTCGCCGAGCGCGCGGCTCGCCAGCCCGATCGCCGCGGCGCCGACGCTGGCGCGAAAGCGGTCGAGCGTCGCGAGCGCGATCTCGAGCCCCTGCCCCTCGGCGCCAAGCCGCGCGGAGACGGGGACGCGGCACCCCTTCAGCTCGAGGCGGCCGATCGGATGGGGCGCGAGGACGACGAACCGCTCGGCGACCGTGAAGCCGGGCGTGCCGGCGTCGATCACGAACGCGACGTGGTGGCCGTCGCCCTCGAGCCGCGCGAAGAGGCAGTACCAGTCGGCGATGCCGGCGTTGGTGATCAGCGTCTTCTCGCCGTCGAGCACGTAGTGGTCGCCGTCGCGGCGCGCCGTCGTGCGCAGGCTGCGCGCGTCGGAACCCGCTTCCGGTTCGGTCAGCGCGAAGGCGGGGATCGCCGAGCCGAAGGCGGCCGCCTCGAGGTAGCGGCTCTTCTGTTCGGGCGTCCCGGCCAGGCGGATCGGGCAGCTGCCGAGCCCCTGCAGCGCCAGCAGCGTGTCGGCGAAGCCGGAGAGGCAGGCGACCTCGGCGCGCGCGACGCAGAGGCTCCTCGCCTCCCCCATCACGCTCTCGTGGAGGAGCCGCGTGCCGGCGAGCGCCTTCACCGCCGCGCGCGCGGCCGTCGACTCCTCCAAGCGACCGGCGGCGAAGTCGTCGTCGATGCGGGTGAGCGGCTCGGCCAGCCGCGCGCGCGCGAAGGCGGCGAGCTCGCGATGGCGCGGCTCGAGGAACGGCGCGGGCAGCTCTGGGATGCGCGCGATCACTTCGGCGCCTCCGGGTCGGCGGCGCGCGCGAAGCGGGGCGGCCGCTTCTCGATGAAGGCGCGGTTCGCCTCGGCGAAGTCGGGGTGCGCCATGCAGAGCGCTTGCGCCTGCGCCTCCGCCTCGAGCGCGGAGGCGAGGTCCATCGAGAGCTCGCGGTTCACCATCTCCTTGGTCATCTGCAGCCCCATCTGCGGGCCGGCGGCGAGCTCCTCGGCGAGCTGCTGCGCGCGCGCGGCGAGCGACTCGGCCGCCACCACCTCGTGGTAGAGGCCGATCCGCAGCGCTTCGTCGGCCGCGAGGAAGTGGCCGCGCATCAGCAGGTTCGTCGCGTGGCCGGTCCCGACCAGCCGCGGCAGCAGGAACGCCGCGCCCATGTCGGCGCCGGCGAGGCCGACCTTGGTGAAGAGGAAGGCGATCTTCGCGGTCGGTGCCGCGAGCCGGAAGTCGGAGGCGAGCGCCATCACCGCGCCGGCACCGCAAGTGGTGCCGTTCAGCGCGGCGACGATCGGCGTGCGCAGCTGCCGCATGTTCAGGATCAGTTCGCCGGTGAGGCGCGTGAAGCGCAGCAGCTCCTCCGCCCCCATCGAGAGCAGCGGCGAGATGATGTCGAGCGCATCGCCGCCCGAGCAGAAGGCGCGGCCGCTGCCGGTCAGCACCACCGCGCGCACGCTCGGCCGCTGCTGCAGCGCGCGGAAGGTGTCGGTCAGCTCGCGGTAGCTCGCGAAGGTGAGCGCGTTCAACCGCTCCGGGCGGTCGAGGCGGATCGTCGCGACGCCGTGCGCGTCCTCGTCGTAACGGAAGGTCGTCGGCTGCGGTCGGCTCATCGCGCCCGTTTTACGGTGCGCGGCCCGGCGACGGATCGGCGGGCAGCGCCGCGGTCGCCTCGATCTCGACCTTCGCCCCCGGTTCGAGCAGCCCCTTCACCTCGACGAGCGTCGCGGCGGGGAAGACCTTGCCGAGCACCGCGCGGTAGGCCGCCCCGACCTCGGGCAACGCGCGGCGGTACTCCTCCTTGTCGGTCACGTAGTAGGTGAGGCGCAGCAGGTGATCGGGCGCGCCGCCGGCCGCCGCGAGGACCGCGGCGACGTTCTTCAGCGCCTGCGCGAACTGCGCGACGAAGTCGGCGGAGACCAGCCGCTCCCGCTCGTCCCAGCCGATCTGGCCGGCGATGCAGAGGAGCCGCGCCCCCGCCGGCGCGAGCCGCCCGTTGCTGTACCCCTTCGGCCGCGGCCAACCGGGCGGCAGGATCGAGTCGGGGAGGTTCGGGGCGCCGCTCATCCGGCGAGCTCCCCGCCGTCGAGCGGCAACGCCGCGCCATTCACCGACGCCGCCCCTTCGTCGAGCAGGAAGGCGACCGCGGCCGCCACCTCCTCGGGCTTCACGAGACGGCGCTGCGGGACGCGCGCGAGGATGCGGTCGAGCGCCTGCTCGGCCGACAGCCCCGTCTTGGCGGCGATGCGGCCGAGCGAGCGGCGCGTCATGTCGGTGTCCACGTAGCCGGGACAGACCGCGTTCACGGTGATCCCCTTGCCGCCGTACTCGACCGCGGCGGCGCGCACGAGGCCCAAGACCGCGTGCTTGCTGGCGGTGTAGGCGGCGACGTAGGAGGCACCTGTCAGCGAAGCGATCGACGCCACCGCGACGATCCGCCCGAAGCCGCGCGCCACCATCTCGGGCAGCGCGGCGCGCAGCGGACGGAAGACGCCCCACAAGTTCACCGCCAGCGTCCGCTCGAGCAGCTCGTCGCTCGTCTTGTGGAGCGGCGCGCTCTCGGCCACGCCGGCCGACAGCACCAGCGCGTCGAGCGGCCCGCAGAACTCGGCCGCCGCCTGCATGCCGGTCGCCACCGACGCCGCATCGGCGACGTCCATCTCGACGCAGCAGACGCGCAGCGGGCCGTGGCCGGCGCCGACGCGCTCGACCTCGAGCTTCGCGGCGGCGAGCGTCTCGCCATCGCGCGCCGCCAGCACCAGCGCCAGTTCGCGCCGCGGGCCGGCGGCCAGCGCGCGGGCGACGGCGAGGCCGATGCCGCGGCTGCCGCCGGTGACGAGGATCGACCGCGCCGCCAACATCGCGCGCCCTCCTGGAACGGGAGCGGCCCGCAGGGTTTCACCCACCTGCGGGCCGCGATTGGAACGGGAGTCGTTCAGCCAGCCGTGCCGCGAGCGGAACCGTCAGTTGCCGATCGCCTTGTCGAGGTTCGCGATCTTGATCGGCGTGTCGAGCCGCTGCGCCAGCTCGTCCAGGTACTTCTGGAAGTCCTGCGCGGAACGGAGCCCCATCGGCTCGCCGTCCCACGCCGCCACCGAATAGAAGGTGAGGTTGCGCGTGATGGTGTCGAAGGCGACGCCGATCACGTCGGCCGGATCCTTCACGAAGCCGGTCGCGGTGCGGCCGTTGGCCAGCACGCCGAGGCCGAGCGAACCGGTCGCGCCGCCGCCGACGTTGCTCGGGCCGTAGCTCGACACGCGCATCCAGCTCTGGCCGCCGCTCGGCAGCTCCTTCTTCAGCCCGTCGGCGTTCATCACGAACGCGAGGCCGTGGCCGGTGCGCGACACGTTCACGTCGTGGCGCAGCATGCGGCTGCCGGCGTACTGCGTGATCCGCCAACGCAGGTCGAACGACTCCTTGCCGAGCTTCGCGCCGAACAGCACCACCTCCGCCTCGAGCGCGGCCGGGCCGCCCTTCATCAGGCGGAACTGCGCCGAATCGAAGCCGCTCATCGGGACGACGCTGCCCTTCTCCGCGTACCCGAAGGCGCCCGCGCCGAAGCCGGCGATGTCGCCGAGCAGCGAACCGCCCCACGGCTGGTTCGAGAGGTCGATGGCGTCCGCGGTGAACGCGGCGTTCTTCGGCTGCAGGTAGAGCTCGCGCTCGCGCTTGCCGATCACGTCGAGGCACATGCGCGAGTCGAACAGGAGCCGCCAGCCGTTGCTGTCGGTCTCGAAGACCGGACCGTCGCACTGGTAGAGGCCGTCGCCCTTCACGTGCTGCTGGTCGAGCACCGCGTTGTTCACCGCGACGTAGCGCCCTTCCGACTTGAGCGCGCCCCCTTCGCGGCGGGTCGTCTCGCGGACCATCAGGCCGCCGCCGACGCGCGGGCCGGTCGCCTTCGAGAGGCGCGAGAACTGCGGCGACGCGACGGCGAGGAAGCGCTTCTCGCCGGCGCGGAAGTCGCAGATCACCAGCAGCGTGTCGGGCGTGCCGTCGAAGTTCTTGTCGATCACCTGCGCCGGGATGGTCGGCGCCGGATCGGTCGCCAGCAGCGCGTCGCCGCGCTCCGGGTACCAGTTGGCCGGCAGCACGTGGACCGAGAAGTCGCTCTCGTCGAACTTCTTGAAGCGCGCGCGCACTTCGCTGAGCGGGATCTCGATCGGCTCGTTGTCGCGCACCATCGACAGCGTGTTGGTCAGCTGGATGGTGGTGTAGGACTCGCCGATCGACGACTCCGGCAGCGCGCAACCCGTCGGAAGCGAGAGACCCGCAAGAGCGAGCCCTGAAAGAGCGAGTGCTCCGAGGGCGGGCGACGCGATGCCGAGCATGCGCCGCGACCCGAACCACGACTTCATCACGATCCCTCCCCTGACGCTGCGATGCCGCGAGCCCGTCATCCGACGCGCCCGCTCCTCTGCTGCTGCCGAGATGCGCCACACACCCCGCGCCGTTCCGCGCACCGCGTTCGTTCGCGCGCCATTCGGCCCGATCGGGGGCGCTTCGTCAACGGGCCGCCCGCGGGGAGGCGCGGCCGCTCCCCATCGTCTCCCCGACTTCCCCACGCGCGCCGTGGCGGGCGGCTGTCAGCGCGCCGAGCCGGCCGCGCGGTCAGCTCGCCGGCTCGGGGATCGTCTCGGGCCGCTTGCCGTGGTAGGCGAAGACCCGCGTGTGGATGCCGCCACGCACGTAGAAGTCGCCCTCGAGCCGCATCCACTTCGGCGCGGTCGCCGCGACGAGGTCGTCGAGGATCTGCTGCGTCACCGCCTCGTGGAAGGTGCCGACGTCGCGGAAGCTCCAGAGGTAGAGCTTGAGCGACTTGAGCTCGACGCACTTCTGGTCGGGCACGTAGCGCAGCTTGAGCGTCGCGAAGTCGGGCTGGCCGGTCTTCGGGCAGACGCAGGTGAACTCCGGGCAGTCGATCGCGATCAGGAAGTCGCGGCCGGGGCGCGGCGAGGGGAAGGTCTCGAGGTCACGGGACGGACGGGTCGACATCGGGCTCTCCGAAGGGCGCGACAGCGTAGCGCCACTCGCGCCCGCTCACCCACCGCTGCCGGTCGCCCCGACCGGCACCCCGCTGGTCCCGGCCGCACCGGCCGCGCCGGTCGCCCCGGTCGCGCCCGTCCCGCTGCCGCCCGGCCGGTCGCCGCGACCGCGCTGGGTGGGCGCCTGCTCGAACCGCTGGCGCAGCTCCTGCACCTGCTTCTGCAGCTCGGCGATCGTGCGGGCGAGCTCTTCGACGGTCGGGCTGCCGGCCGCCGGAGTCGCGGCCGCTGCCGCCGGCGCCGCCGCCGCCTTCGCCTCCTCGATCTGGCGCAGCGCGCCCGCCACCGCGAAGCGCAGGAAGCGCGGGCCGTCCGTCTTCTCGGCGAGCTTCCGCAGCAGCGGCTCCGCCTCGAGCGCCTTCAGCTCGCCGAGGCTCCCGATCGCCGCCCGCTGCGCGTCGCCGCCGTTCTCGGCGAGCGGCAGCAAGAGCGCGATCGCCTCGTCGCGCCGCGCGCCGAGCAGCGTCGCCGGGATCGCGCCGAGCGACTGCACGCCGAGCGAGCGGCGCGGGGCGTCGGGGGCGGCGCGGGCGAAGGCGAAGACCTCGTCGACCGCCATCGCATCGCCGGTCGCGAGGCGGGCGCGCAGCGCGGCGCTGCCGACCCGGTCGCCGGGGGAGTCGAAGTCGGTCGCCGCCCGCAGCGCGACCAGCGCCGCGTCGCCGCCGATCTTGGCGAGCGCGTCGCACGCCGCCGCTTGCACCTGATAGGAGAGGTCGCTGCGCAGCGCCTCGGCGACCTGCGCGCCGACCGGCTCGCGCGCGTCGCCGAGTTGGCCGGCGAGCGTGCCGAGCGCCGCCACGCAGGCGCGCCGCACGCGCGACTCGCGATCGGCGACCCCCTTCGCGAGCGCCGCCACCGCGTCAGCGCCGCCGAGCTTCGCGAGCCCGCTCGCCGCCGCCGCCCGCACCTCGCGCGCCGGCTCGGCGCCGAGCACCGCGACCAGCGCCGCCCGCGCGAGCGATGCGTCACCGCCGTTCGCCACGATCTCCGCCGCCGCGAGCTGTTCGGTCGCGACGAGGCGCGCGACCGGATCGGAGTCGCCCCCCTTCGCGATGAAGGCGAGTTCGGCCGCGCTCTTCTTGAAGTCGACCTCCTTCAGGAGCGCGCTGCCCTGGTCGAAGGCGACCATCTGCGGCGGCTCGCTCGCCGGCAGGCGGATCTGCTGCTCGCGCGCGTCGAGCCACACCGTGGTGCGCTGGCGCGCGCCGGCCACCACCCACTCGATCGGCGCCGGCCAGCGGAAGACCGCCACCATGTTGGCCGTCTCCTGCGTCTGCTTCACGTCGAGGACGACCTCCTTCTTGGCGGCGTCGTAGCTCTGCGTGATCGAGAACTTCGGGTGGCCGCCGAGGTAGACGAACTGCTCGAAGAGCCAGTGGAGGTTCTGGCCGGTCGCCTCCTCGATGGCGTCCTCGAAGTCGCGGCTGTCGACCAGCTGCCCGGCGTGCTTGGTGCACCAGTGGTTCATCGCCCGCCACCACCCCTCGTCGCCGAGCAGGTGGCGGATCATGTGGAGCACCGAGGCGCCGCGCACGTAGACGTTGTTGTGGCCGTCGCCCTGCGGCGCGCGGTTGAAGAAGCTCTCGACCAGCGGCCGCGGCGCGCGGTTGTCGGCGGCGATCGCCGACTGCTGGCTGCCGCGCACCTGCAGCAGGAACGCGTCGCGCCCGCTCGCCTTCTCGTTGTAGAGCGCGTCGAAGTACTGCGCGAACCCCTCGTTCAGCCAGAGGTGGCGCCACGTGCGGCAGGTGAGGTAGTCGCCCCACCACTGGTGCGCCAGCTCGTGGGCGACGAGCCCCTGGCTGTCGCGGTCGAGGTGCTCGCGCTCGTCGTGCAGCGTCGAGTCGCTCTGCGTGGTGGCGGAGATGTTCTCCATGCCGCCCGCGATGAAGTTCTGCACGGCGACCTGGCTGTACTTGGGGTACATGTAGGGCACGCCGATCTTGCTCGAGAAGAACTCGAGCATGTCGGGCGTCTGGCCGAAGCTGCGGCGCGCCTTCGCCTCGCCGACCCCCTGCTGCACGAAGTACTCGACCGGGATGCCGCGCCACTCGTCGGCGTAGCGCTCGTAGTGGCCGACGCAGAGCGAGATGAGGTAGGTGGCGAACGGGAAGTCGAGCGCGTAGCGCCACGTGGTCCAGCCGTCGCCGTGCGCGCGCTGCTCCACCTTCTTGCCGTTGCTCACCACCGTGAGGCCGTCCTTCACGGTGAACTCGCCCTCGAAGGCGGCGCGGTCGCTCGGGTAGTCCCAGGTCGGGATCCAGTGGCGGTTGTCCTCGGCCTGCCCCTGGCTCCAGCACTCGGGCAGGAGCTTCGGCGACTCGGGCGTCGGCGCGATGAACCAGAGGCCGCGCCGCGGGTTCTTCGCCGAGTAGCGCACTTCGACGGCGAGCGGCTGACCCGCCGCCGCCGCCGCCAGCAGCGTCACCTCGAGCCGCCCCTTGTCGTGGCGGAACGGCACCGCAGCGCCGTCGACCGTGACCGCCTCGATGACGAGGTTCTCGGCATCGAACCAGAGCGAGCCGGTCCCGCCGTTCAGCGCGACGACGTGGTTCACCACCGAGCCGGCGAAGCTCTTCTCGTCGAGGTCGACCTTCAAGCGCAGGTGGATCTTGACGAGGTCGTAGACGCGGTTCGCGGTGCCGCGATCCTCGCGCATCGGGCCGAAGCTCGGCTTCATCTCGGGCGAGGCGTCGCCGGGCCCGCCGCCGCCCGGCCGCATCAGGCCGCTGCCGCCGCCTTGGCCGCCTTGCGCGAAGAGCGGCGCTGCGAAGGCGAGTGCAGCGACGAGTGCGGCGGTGGTCGGGACGAGACGGTGGCGGAGACGATCGGTCAGCATGACTTCCCCCGACAGGACGGCGACGACGCGACGCGCATCGACGCGACGAGCGTGCGGTGATACCGGGGCGGCGCGGCGGCGCAACGGTCCGCTCCGCATCGATCGCGGCGCGCGTTCACGAAGCTGTCACCGACCGCACGCGACGGCCGCGCTACTGCCCGCCCGCGCCCGGCCGATCGAGCTCGAACTCGAGGCCGCCCGCGGCGCGCACGGTGAGGCGGTAGACCTCCCCCTTCTTCACCCGCCGCGACGGCGCCTCGCCCTGCGCCGAGCGGATGCCGAGTCCGCGGCCGCGCTGCGGATCGTCGGCGATCTCCCAGAACTCTCCCCACAGCGTCCGCTCGAGCGCCGCCATCGGCCCCTCGCCGCCATACGCCGCGGGCCGCGCGCCACCGCGATCGAGCGCGACGCCGTCGACCGGCGCCTGCCGCTCGCCGAAGAGGCGGCGGAAGAGGACCAGCGAGGCGCCGCGCAGCGCATCGCCCTGCTCGACCAGCACGTCGTCGAACTTCACCACCAGCGCGTCGACGTAGAGCTGCTCGCCCGCGACCTCCGCCTCGAGCGGCGTGCCGAGCGGCTGCCCTTGCGCATCGACCTCCTCGAAGCGCACCTTGGTGCGCACCGCGCCGTTCGCATCCTTCGACTGGTCGAGCACGATCAGCCGCGCGACGCGCCGCTCGACCTTCAGGTACTTGAGGGCGAGCTCGAGCCGCTCGATCTCGACCTGCTGCTCGGCGAGCCGCTGCTGCTGCGCCGCGAGCTGCTCCTGCTGCGCGGCCACTTCGCCAACGAGCCGCTCGTTCTCGCGCTGCGACTGCTCGATCGCGCCGGAGAGTCGCGCCACCTCCGCGCCCTTCTCGGCCAGCTCGCGCACGCGCTGCGCGTCGCCATCGTGGAGCTGCCAGCCGAGCCAGACGGCGACGCCGCTCACCGCGACGAAGCCGAGCTTGGCGACGTTGCCGAGCAGGGCGTTGGTCTGTCCGATCGCCGACATCGTCGATCTCCGCCGCCTCGCCGCGCGCGCCTGCAGCGCAGCGCCCTTCCGCGGACCGCGCGGAGGATAGCGGTGCCACGCGCAGCGCTATCGTTCGCCGCCTCGAGCATGAGGAGGAACGACATGGTGAACGCTGGCGATCGCGCTCCCGACTTCAAGGTGATGAACCACCACGGCAAGGAGGTCACCTTGAAGGGCCTCGCCGGGAAGCGGGTGGTGCTTTGGTTCTATCCCAAGGCCGATACCCCTGGCTGAACCAAGGAGGGCTGCGGGTTCCGTGATCGAATCCGCGACTTCACCGACCTCGACACCGTCATCCTCGGCGCGAGCTACGACAGCGTCGAAGCGAACCGCAAGTTCGCCGAGAAGTTCAGCTTCCCGTTCGACCTGCTCTGCGACACCGACAAGAGCCTCGCCAAGGCGTATGGCGCCTTCGATCCCGACTCGGCCGGTTACCCGCGGCGCGCCGCGTTCGTGATCGGCAAGGACGGCGTCGTCACGCACGCGTGGGAGAAGGTGAAGGCGGCCGAGTTCCCGGGCGAGCTGCACGCGCTGCTCTCCGCCGCGAAGGCGGCCACGCCGACCAAGCCGGCGAAGCGCTGAGCCACCGACGAGGGAGCCATGGAACCGCAGCGCGTCTTCAAGATGGCCTTCGCATCCGTCTACCCGATGTACGTCCAGAAGGCGGAGAGGAAGGGGCGCACCAAGAAAGAGGTGGACCAGGTGATCTGCTGGCTCACCGGTCGCAACGCGCGCCAGCTCGCGGAGGCGATCCGGAAGAAGGTCGACTTCGAGACCTTCTTCGCCGAGGCGCCCGCGCTCCACCCGAACGCCGGCAAGGTGACCGGCACCATCTGCGGCGTGCGCATCGAGGAGATCGACCACCCGCTGATGCGGAACATCCGCCGCCTCGACAAGCTCGTCGACGAACTCGCCAAGGGGCGACCGCTGGAGAAGATCCTGCGGGTGTAGGCGCCGCAGGCCGCCCTACTCGCGGGTCACCCAGATCGGGCTGGTCCACGCGGTCTCGCCGTCGGCCTGGATGACGCGCGCGTAGTAGCTCGTCGGGCCGGGCGCGACCTCGTCGTCGACCCACTCCTGCACCAGCTCGGCGACCCCAAGCCCCTTCTGCTCGGCGACGGCCGTGTCGTGGCGCTCGTGGGCGATCAGTTGCCAGGTCGAGTCGCGCAGCCGTCCGGTGAAGCCCTCCGCGAGCAGCTTCGCGACGGCGATGCGGCTCACCTGCGTGCCTTGAGTCACGGTGACGACCGCCTCGCGCGGCGCGCGCAGGCGCAGCCGGTAGCCGTCGCGATCGCCGGCGAAGGCGGCCTTCGGCCAGCGGAACTCGACGCCTCCCTCGATGGGCGCGAGCGACGGCTGGCTCGGATCGCTGATGCGCCGCGCCCCCGGTGCGACGAGCCGCCCCGCGTCGACTTCGAGCCGCACGACCAGGTCGGCGCGCAGCGGCAGCGACCGTTGCGGGATCACGAACTCGAGCGCGACGTCGGCCTGCGCCGGCTCGCGCTCGCGGCCGAGCCGTCGCCACGGTCGCCCGTCGCGCAGCAGCAGCACGTCCTGGATCGGCTGCAGCATGCGCGTCACGAGGCGCACGCGCGGCGGCGCGGCGCAGCGCACCGACTCCCCCATCAGCGCGTCGTCGACGCGCAGCTCGACGAAGAGGCCGCGCGCGGTGGCGGCGAAGGTGCGGCGCGCTCGCAGCGCGGCGAAGAGCGCATCGGGGGCGAGGCTCTCGGCCAGCACGCCGGCGTAGGCGGCGCCGCTGCCGTGGTCGCTGCTCGCCACGAAGCCGACGCCGCGCTGCTCGCGCACGGCATCGACCGCGAAGCCGCCGTTCGCCAGCGCGCGCGACGACTGCCGCCAGCAGCCGTCGAACTCGAAACTGCCGCGCAGCGACTGGTAGATCTCGAGCAGCGGCGTCACGCGCGGATCGCACTGCCGGAAGTCGACCTTGCGGCCCGGATCGGCCGACGTGTGCGGGATCACCAGCGCCCGCTCGGGAGGCAGCTGCGCGCAGAGCCAGCGCAGCGCGTTGGCGTCGTCCTGCGAGGCGAGCGAGAGGAGCGGCGCGTTCGCGTCGGCGAACAGCACGTTCACGTGGCCCTGGCTGCGCGACGAGCACTCGTAGCCGCAGAGCGGCAGCAGCGTCTCGGTGCGCTCGAAGGCGAGCAGCCGCGTCAAGCGCGCCCACGCGCCGGGATCGAGGTGGCCGGCGTGGTCGGTGATGGCGAGGAAGTCGTCGCCGTAGACGTCGCGCGCGAAGGCGTAGCGATCCTCGGGCAGCGGCTCGATGCCGCGGCTGCAGCGCGACAGCGACGTGTGGCGGTGGAGGTCGCCGTACCAGACGGTGAAGCGCTGCTCGCCGCGCGCGACGACGTGGCGGCTCGCGCCGGTCACGTAGGGATCGTCGGCGCGCTCGCCGGCGGGATGGAAGTGGGGCGTCGAACGGCGCACCTCGCGCGCGACGCGCGGCGCCGTCGCCGCCGCGCCGCCCTCGCCGACCCGCGCCGGCAGCTCCATCCGCCCCACCGCGATCGCCGAGGGGCCGATCCAGGTGGCGTACTCGTCGCCGCGCTGCTTCGCGACCGTCTTCTGCAGCGCCGGCATCGCCGCCCCGTTCCAGAGCGAGCCGATCTGGAAGCGGCGATCGGCCTGCGCGGCCGCCCACACGGCGCCGTCGACCAGCGCCAGCGCGCCGCACTCGCCGAGTCCGGCGCTCGCCGCCAGTTCGTGCGCCGCCGACCAGCCGCCCGCCTCGAGCCACTGCAGCAGGAGCGGGCTCCCCGAGCGGCGGTCGCGCGACTTGCTCTGCAGCACGTAGCGGTAGGCGACGCAGGGGCGCCCCGCCGCATCGACGACCAGCTTCGGCGCACCGCCGCCCCAACCGAGCAGCGGCGCCCCCGGCAGCGCGCCGTCGATCCAACCGGGCGCCGCGGCCGGCAGCGTGACGCCGGCGCCATCGCGCCGCGCGACGCGCACGTGCACCGACTGCTCGCCGCGCCGCCCGCCCGGCTGATCGCGCGGGAGCGAACTGCCGCGCGCGCTGTCGACCAGCCGATCCCACGCGATCCAGAGCGCCCCATCGGGAGCGCCGGCGAGCGCCGGATGGAGGTCGTCGGCGGCCGACTCGGCCGAGATCGACTCGAGCGGCGCCCCCTCGACGAGCGGCTGCAGCAGCACCTCGTAGTCGCGCTCGACGAAGCTGCTCCACGCGACGAAGAGCGTCTCGCCCGCGCGGGCGAGCGCCGGGTCGAGATCGCTGCCGCGGCTGGTCCCGACCGCGCGCGCAGGGCCGAGGCGCGCGCCGCTCTCGTCTTCGAGCAGCGGCGCGACGTGCACGTCGAACGAGCCGCCGCGCGCGTCGCTGCCCGCGACCCACTGCTCCCACGCGAGCCAGAGCGTGCCGTCGGCCGCCCGCGCGACGTCGGGATCGCGCGCGGCCGCGCCGGCGGTGAGCGGCGCGAACGCAGTCACCTCGCCGGCCGCGTCGACGCGCGCGCCGCGCAGGCGCGCCCCGTCGCCCTCGAGCTCGCTCCAGAAGACGTGCAGCCGTCCGCCGCGATCGAGCGCGGCGCAGGGCGCCCCGCGCAGCGCCGGCGCAGCGGTCAACTCGATCGGCGGCTCCGCGCGACCATCGGCGGCGACGCGGCGTGCAGCGAGGTAGTCCCCTTCGCCCGCGCGCCATTCGTGCGCGACGAGCCACGCGCCGCCGTCGGCGCTCGCGACGAGGCAGGGGGCGCTCCGTTCGCGATCGCCCCCTTCGACGCGCGCGAACGCCGGCCACGGCTGCGGCGGCGGCACGTCGCGCGCCTCGAGATCGTCGGCGCCGTCGCCTTCGCCGCCCCCCCCGCCATCGCCGTCGCGGCCGCGCGCCCCCTCGTCCTGCGCGCTCGGCAGCAGCAGCGGCGCGACCCCGAGCAGGAGCGGCGGCAGCAGGAGCAGCGCCGCGCGCGCGCGCCGACGCGGGGAACGACGATGCAGGCCCACGCTCACGCGTCCGTTCTCCTCGCCTCTTCCCGCGCCGCGCGAGCCGCGCCGCGTGGCGCCGTCGTGCCGGCCGCGTCGGTTGCGCTCCATTCCGACGCGGGGCAATCTACGCCGCCTCATCCCCGATCGGCAGGAGCCGCCGCGATGCCCTACCTGAACCTTCCGCCGCCGCAAGCCAAGGAGCTGCTCGATTCGGGCGAGGGGTGGATCTACGTCGACGTGCGCACCGAAGCGGAGTTCGCTGCCGGCCATCCGGTCGGGGCGCGCAACATCCCGATCGCGACCGGCGCGCCGCCGAACCTCGTGATGAACCCCGAGTTCCTCGCCGTCGTGAAGGCGAACTTCAAGAAGGACGCGAAGCTGATCTTCGGCTGCGCGTCGGGCGGCCGCTCGGCGCGCGCGTGCGAGGTCGCGGCGAACGCCGGCTACCTCGCGCTCGCCAACATGACCGGCGGTTTCCACGGCGCGCGCACCGTGCTCGGCACCACCGAGAAGGGGTGGGCCGCCTGCGGCCTGCCGACCGCGACCACGGCGGCGCCCGATTGCAGCTACGACGCGCTGCGACGCAACGTCTAGCGGCGCGACGTCGAGACGCGCTACGTCGAGCCGCGCAACGTCGAGACGCGCAGCGCTGCCGCTTCGTCGCGCGGCGAGCGCGAGCCTCGTCCTCAGCCGTCGTCGATCGCGAGCGACTCGAGGTAGCCGGCGGCGAGGTCGAACGCCTCCCCTTCGCGGATCGCGGTGAAGCGCGAGGCGGCGAGGCGCACCTCGACGATCGGCAAGCGGCCCACCGGCGTCGCGCCGGCCGCGGGCAAGGCGAAGCGGTGGCGCAGCGGTGCCTCCCCGAGCGCGAGCGTGCCCGCCGGCACGCCGTCGATCGCCACCTCGACGACGAGGCCGCGCAATCCGTGGCGCGGGGGCAGCGGAGCCAACGCGAGATCGATCGCCGCTGCCCCAGCGCGGCGCGGCAGCTGCGCCAGGAAGACCGGCCCGAGCGCACCGGAAGGCAAGAGCCCCCCGACCACCTGGTTCATGCCGAGCCCCTCGGCCGGCACGATCGCCGGGCAGAGCGCCGCCACCGCCGCCGCGCGCGCTCGACACGCCCGCTCCTCCCACTGCGCCACCGTACGGCGCGGCGCGCGCCGATCGGCGAAGCGCGGGTCGTCGGCGGGCAGCTCGCCGGCGCCGTCGATCCAGCGCTGCACCGTGAGCAGATCGGTCGCGATCCAGCGCGCGAGCTGCGCGGCGAGCGGCGCGGCCGGGTGCGGATCGCCCGGCAGCAGGTCCCCGGGCGCGAGCTCCTCGATCAGCGGGATCACCGCCTGCTGCGGCCGGCGCGCCAGCACGCGCGAGAGGAGCGCCGCGTGGAGCGGCGAGTCGCCGTAGTGCGCGATCGCGAAGCGGCAATCGAGCGCGTCGAGGTCGTCGGCGAGCGCCACCACCTCCTCGGCCAGCGCGTCGTAGCGACGGCTCGACTCGCCGCCGAGGTCGGCCGTCAACACGATCGGACCGACGTCGGCCTCGCCGATCGAGAGCTCCCCCGCCTCGACGCGCGCGGCGAGCCGCAGCAGCCGCTCCTGGATGCGGTTGTTGCTGACCGGCAGCCACGGATCGTCGCTCTCGACGTCGGGAACGACGCGGCGGCGACCACGCGCCGCGAACCCCTCGGTGTCGGAGAGGTCGTTGTCGATCGGCAGCCAGACGACGACGGCCGGAGCGAGCGCCTCCCAATGGTCGCGCAGGCAGGCGAAGGCGTTGCGACCGTTCCAGCCGGGCAGGGCGACGGTGCGCACCACGCCGCGCGGCGCGGCGCTCGCGCCGCAGGCCTGCGCCAGCGCATCTTCGAGCTGCTGGCCGGGGCACGCCTCGTTCACGAGCCCCTGACCGAAGGCCACCGAGTCGCCGAGCAGCACGATCGTCCGCGCGCCGGCCGCGGGCGGCGGGCCGGTGCGGCGGCGCAGTCCGAGCGCGTCGCTCTCGACCACCGCGCCGTGCATCCAGAGCGCTTGCGACGGCCGCATCTGGTAGCCGACCCGCGGGTCGGGGTGCGCTTGGAACGGATCGCGCGAGACCGCGCCGCTGGCAGCGTCGCGCGGGCCGCCGTCGCGTACGGCACTGTCACGTACGGAACTGTCACGCACGGCAGCGTCGCGCGCGGCCCCTTCGCGTGCCACCGCGAGCGGACGGCGCAGGAGCGTCTGCGGCGCGCGGCCGGTGAGCAGCGCGTAGCTGCCGGCCGCCAACAGCAGCAGCAGCGCCGGCAGCACGATCGCCAGCGCGACGCGCTGCCAACGGCGCGACTCGATCGGGTCCAACGCCACCCCCCTCGCGCTCCGTCCCTCTTCTGGCAAGGCGACCGGGCAGCGGTCGTTCCGAAGGCGCGCCCCATGAATAGCCCCGCGCGGCGCGCTTGCACGCGAAGGGGCCGCCGGCAAACTCGCGCGCCCGATTCGTGACATTCGCCCATGCGCGCATGGGCAGGAGGACCCGCGATGCATCCGCTGCTGCAGCAACTCGGCGTCGCCGACCCCGCCCCGGGCCTGATCTGCGGGGAACGGCGCGGCGGCAGCGGAGCGCTGCTCGAGTCGTTCGATCCGGCGACCGGGAAGCTGCTCGGCCGGGTGCAGCAGGCGACGCGCGCCGAGTACGACGAGGTGGTCGGCCGCACCGAAGCGGCGTTCGCGAAGTGGCGCGCGGTGCCGGCGCCGCAGCGCGGCGAGATCGTCCGGCAGATCGGCGACGAGCTGCGCCGCTCGAAGGAGCCGCTCGGCCGGTTGGTCACCGCCGAGTGCGGCAAGCTCCTCACCGAGGGGCTCGGCGAGGTGCAGGAGATGATCGACATCGCCGACTTCGCGGTCGGCCTGTCGCGCCAGCTCTACGGACTCACGATGCACTCCGAGCGGCCATCGCATCGCATGTACGAGCAGTGGCACCCGCTCGGCGTGGTCGGGATCATCACCGCGTTCAACTTCCCCGCCGCGGTCTGGAGCTGGAACGCGATGCTCGCCGCGGTGTGCGGCGACACCATGGTCTGGAAGCCGTCGCCGAAGACGCCGCTCACCGCCGTCGCCGTGCAGCAGATCGCGAGCCGCGTGCTGGCGAAGCACGGCCATCCGGACGCGATGAGCCTCCTGATCGGCGAGCTCGCCGACGTCGGCGAACCGCTGCTCGACGATCGGCGCGTGCCGCTCGTCTCGGCCACCGGCAGCACGGCGATGGGCCGCATCGTCGGCGAGCGCGTGGCGCGCCGCTTCGGCCGCACGCTGCTCGAGCTCGGCGGCAACAACGCGATCGTGGTGCTCGACGACGCCGACCTCGACTTGGCGTTGCGCGCCATCGCCTTCGGGGCGGTCGGCACCGCCGGACAGCGCTGCACGACGACGCGGCGCGTCTACCTGCAGAAGGGGATCGCGGCGCCGCTCACCGCGCGCCTCGTCAAGGCGTACGCCACCTTCAAGGTCGGCGATCCGCAGGCGCCGGGCACGCTGGTCGGCCCGCTGATCGACCGCGCGGCGGTCGCGGGCTACGAACGCGCGCTGGCGCAGATCCGCGCGCAGGGCGGCGAGGTGCTGTGCGGCGCGAAGGTGCTGTCGGGCCCCGGCTACGAGTCGGGCTGCTTCGTCGCGCCGACGCTGGTGCGCGCGCGCCACGACCTCCCGCAGCTGCAGCACGAGGTCTTCGCGCCGATCACCTACCTGATCGAGGTCGCCGACGTCGACGAGGCGATCCGCTGCAACAACGCCGTCCCGCAGGGCCTCTCCTCGGCGATCTTCACGCTGAACCTCCGCCACGCCGAGCGCTTCCTGTCGGCGGCCGGCAGCGACTGCGGCATCGCCAACGTCAACATCGGCACGAGCGGCGCCGAGATCGGCGGCGCGTTCGGCGGCGAGAAGGAGACCGGCGGCGGGCGCGAGGCGGGCAGCGACTCCTGGAAGGCCTACATGCGCCGCCAGACCTGCACCATCAACTTCGGCGCCACGCTGCCGCTCGCGCAGGGCGTCCAGTTCGAGGTCGGCTCGTGAGCCGCTCGACGCGCTGCTCGCTGGCGGCCGCGGCGCTCGCCTTCCTGCTCGGCGCGCTCGCGCTCACCTTCTGGGTGGCGACCAGGAACTTCGCCATCGCCGATCCAGTGGCGACGCCGCGCACCGCGGAGGTGCTGGCGATGACGCAGATCGAGGGCGACCTCTCGCGCGAGATGTTCTCGCGCTACTTCGCCTCGGAGAGCAACCGCGCGCTGTTCGCCTTCATGGGGCCGGCGCAGGTCGTCGCGGCGCTGCTCGCCTTCGCGCTCGCCTTCGGGGCGGTGAAGGGGCGGCCGCGCGGCACGGTCGTGCGCGCGCTGCTCGGCTTGGTGGCGGTCGTGGCGATCGGCCTGGCGCCGCTGGTTCCGAAGATGATCGAGTCGGGGCGCGCCATCGACTTCGTGCCGCGCGTGCCGGTCACGCCGGAGCGCGCCGACTTCATGCGCTGGCACGGCATCTACATGGCGGGCAACGCCGCGCTGATGATCGCGGCGCTGCTGCTCGTCGCGCTGCTGCTCGCGGCCGCGCGCGCCGGCGACCAAGCGGCCGCCGGCGCGCGTTCCGCGGAGTGACCGTCACCGCCCGACGATCAGCTCGAGCCCCTTGGTGAACGAGACTCCCTTGCTCGCGCCGGGGTCGACCTCGAGCACCTGCACGTCGAGCGTGAAGCCGGCCAAGGTGCAGTCGTAGGGCACCGACTCGGTGATGGTCGAGCCGTTCTTGTTGACCGTGAGGCTGAACGAACCGAGCGGATCGACCAAGAGCGTCCCGCCGAGCGACGTCGGCACCGAGATCTGCGTGATCCCCCACAAGACCACGCCGAGCGTCGGCGCGCCGAGCGAGTTGCCGATCACGAGGTCGATGTCGCTGCCGAGGTCGGGATCGCCGTTCAACTTGATGGTCGGCACGCCGTTCGTTCCGGGCCATCCGCTGCCGTACTTGCTCCACGAGGCGATCGGGCAGTTCGTGAAGTCCGAGCTGAAGGCGTCGCGGAACCCGTTGGCGTCGGCCGGATCGAGGTTGGTGGCGCCGCCGAGGAAGCCGACGACGAGGCCGTCCGCCGACAGGCGGGCGCGGTAGCACTCGAGGTCGGCCACCACGCCGTCGCAGCTCAGGCTGACCAACGTCGTCGTGCCGGTCGGAACGTCGTGGAGGTAGATGTCGGCGTGTCCGTTGGGATCGAGCGGCGAGAGGTTCTTGGCGCGCGACTCGAACGCGATGGCGAGCCCGTCGGTGGAGATCGTCGGGTCCCAGCTGTCGCCGTTCGTCTCGCCGTTCGTGCCGCGGTTGACGCGCACGGTGGTCCCGGCGTTGCGGTCGCGCAGGAAGATGTCGAACTTCTGGTTGGCGTCCCCGCTGACCAGGTTGGTCGCGTTCGAGTCGAAGACGACCATGGAGCCGTCGGCGGTCATGCTCGCGCCGATGATCGTCGTGCCGTTCGAACGGACGCCGGCGGTCGAGACCGTGATCAGCTCGGTGGTGGCGAGCGTCCGGTCGTAGAGGAAGAGGTCGTAGGCGGCGTTGATGTCGCCGGCGACCAGGTTGCTGGCGTCGCTGCCGAAGAGCACGTAGCGGCCGTCGTCGCTCACGTCCAAGGCGTAGCTGTAGCCGTTGGCGTCGACGCCGCCGATCCCGATCGAGATGCGCTCGGTCGTCTGCGCCTGCGTGTCGCGCAGGAAGACGTCGAGCGTGCCGTTGCCGTCGACCGCGACGAGGTTCGTCGCGTAGCTGCTGAAGGCGACGTAGCGACCGTCGGCGGAGATCCGCCCGAAGCCCGAGGTGTCATCGGCCTGGACGCCGGCGCTCGACACGCTGACGCGCGTCGTCACGGCGGCAACGCGGTCGCGCACGAAGAGGTCGGTCTCCCCGTTCGTGTCGCCCACGACCAAGTCGCCCGCGTCGGAGGAGAAGACGAGGTAGCGCCCATCGCCCGAGAGCTCGCCGAGCTCGGCGGACGCGGAGCTGATCGCGCCGGTCGTGGTGACGATCGGATCCTCGATCGCGTCGGTCGAGCGGACCTTCAGGTAGATGTGGCTGTTGCCGTTCGGACCCGGCAGGAAGGCGCCGTTGGCGACGGCGAAGGCCACCACGTCGCCGTCGCCCGAGATCGCGACGTCCCAGGGCGACTCATCCACCTGCGTCCCATCGGGCAGCACGCTCGCGAGGCGCAGCTCCTGCGCGCGCGCGGCCGCGGTCGCGGCAGCGATCGCCACTCCGCAGGCTCCGATGGTTCCGAAGGCTCGCAACGGGATCAGGTTCATCGCTCGCTCCTCCACCTTGGCTTGCAGACGTTGGCTTGCAGACGTCGGCTTGCAGACGTCAGCTGGCAGACCTCGGCCTGCGCCCCTTGCCGCGGACGCCGGGCAGCGTCCAAAAGCGTTCGAACGGAGGGAAGCGATAGCACCGGGACAGTTGAGCGCGAAGGTTCGCCCCGCATAATCCCCGCCTCGTGACATCCGCCGAACGCGGCGGTCCCCCAACCCGGAGCGACCTCTTGTCCAGCCCCTCCGCCTCGGCGGCCGACCTCTTCCCGCCGCCGCCCGCCTTCGCCGCCGCCGCCCGCGTCGGCAGCCTGGAGAAGCTGCGCCAGCTCTACGCCGAGTCGGTGACCAACCCCGACGGCTTCTTCGCCAAGCAGGCCGAGCGGCTCCACTGGTTCCAGCGCTGGAGCAAGGTGAGCGAAGCCGACTTCACCACGGCGCGCTTCCGCTGGTTCGAGGGCGGCAAGCTGAACGCCTGCTTCAACTGCGTCGACCGCCACGTCGAGTCGGGCCACGGCAACCAGGTCGCGCTGCTCTGGGAGGGCGACGAGCCGCACCAGGACGCGCGCATCACCTACCACGAGCTGAAGCGCCGCGTGAGCCGCTTCGCCAACGTGCTGAAGAAGCATGGGGTCGCGAAGGGCGATCGCGTCTGCATCTACCTGCCGATGATCCCGGAGCTCGCCATCGCGCTGCTCGCCTGCGCGCGCATCGGCGCGATCCACTCGGTCGTCTTCGGCGGCTTCTCGGCCCACGCGCTGCGCGACCGCATCCAGGACGCCGGCGCCAAGCTGCTGGTCACCGCCGACGAAGGGGTGCGCGGCGGCAAGACGGTGGCGCTGAAGAAGATCGCCGACGAGGCGGTCGCCGAGTGCCCGACGATCACGCGCGTGCTGGTGAAGCAGCGCACCGGCAAGTGGGTGGCGACGCAGGACGGGCGCGACTTCTGGCTCGACGAGGAGCTGAAGGACGGCGCGATCGGCGACGAGTGCCCCTGCGAACCGATGGATGCGGAGGACCCGCTCTTCATCCTCTACACGTCGGGCTCGACCGGGAAGCCGAAGGGAGTGCTCCACACGACCGGCGGCTACCTGCTCTGGGCGAGCTTCACCCACGAGCTCGTCTTCGACCACCAGCCGGGCGACGTCTACTGGTGCACCGCCGACATCGGCTGGATCACCGGCCACAGCTACATCGTCTACGGGCCGCTTGCCAACCGGGCGACCACGCTGCTCTACGAAGGCGTGCCGAGCCACCCCGACTTCGGCCGCTTCTGGGACGTGGTCGACAAGCACGGCGTCTCGGTCTTCTACACCGCCCCCACCGCGCTGCGGGCGTTGATGCAGCAGGGCGAGGCGCCGGTGAAGGCGCGCAGCCGCAAGTCGCTGCGCCTGCTCGGCACGGTCGGCGAACCGATCAACCCCGAGGTGTGGCGCTGGTACCACCGCGTGGTCGGCGACGGCCGCTGCCCGATCGTCGACACCTGGTGGCAGACCGAGACGGGCGGGATCCTCATCGCGCCGCTGCCGGGCGCCGTCGCGCAGAAGCCGGGCTCGGCGACGCTGCCGCTGCCGGGCGTGCGGCCGCTGGTCGTCGACGACGAGGGGAAGGACGTGCGCGGCGACGGCGAGGTCGCCGGCAACCTCTGCCTCGCCGCGCCATGGCCCGGGATGATGCGCACCGTCTGGGGCGACCACGCGCGCTTCGTCGAGACCTACTTCAAGCGCTTCCCCGGCCGCTACTTCACCGGCGACGGCGCGCGCCGCGACGCCGACGGCTACTGGTGGATCACCGGCCGCGTCGACGACGTGCTGAACGTGAGCGGCCATCGACTCGGCACCGCCGAGCTCGAGAGCGCGCTGATCACCCATCCGGCGGTCGCCGAAGCGGCCGTGGTCGGCTTCCCGCACGAGCTGAAGGGCGAGGGGATCTACGCCTTCGTGATCCTGAAGGCGGGGACGCCACTCCACGACGGACTCGCCGCCGAGCTGAAGGAGGCGGTGCGCCGCGAGATCTCGCCGATCGCCACCCCCGACCGGATCCACCTGGTCCCCGGCCTGCCGAAGACGCGCAGCGGGAAGATCATGCGGCGCATCCTGCGCAAGATCGCGAGCGGCGAGACGACGGAACTCGGCGACACGACGACGCTCGCCGACCCGAACGTCGTCGCGCAGATCATCGCGAGCCTGCCGTGAGGAGCGCCACCCCGAGCGCCGCCGGGAACGCCAGCGTGCCGCTCGAGCAGCGCCTCTTCGTCGGGACGCACGGCTTCGTCGCCGCGCTCGAGCAGGCGACCGGCCGCGAACTCTGGCGCACGAGCCTGCCCGACACCGGCTACTCGATCGTCACGCTGCTCTTAGAGGCGGGCTTCCTCTTCGCGGCGAGCGGCGGCCACTGCTTCGCGCTCGATCCCGAGAGCGGCGCGATCGCCTGGCACAACGAGCTGAAGGGGCTCGGTCAGGGGGCGCTCTGCCTCGCGACCACCCGCGTGCCGGCCAACGCCAGCGCCGACCCGATCCCGCAGCATGCGGCGGCGGCGCAGCAGCAAGCGGCGGCGAGCGGCGGCGCCGTGATCCAGTGAGCGCGAGCGGCTGAGCGGCGCGTTCGACCGCGCGGCCGGGCAGCCGCTCCCGCGCGCGACGACGGCCGCTGGAATGTTGTGCGCGTCGCCGTCGCCGCCCCCGCGTCCGAGTGGTCTCCGGAAAAGAAGGGCGCGCAGCGCGGCAACGGCTCGCTGCCGCGCGCGGTCGATCGTGGGCTCCGCATCGGCGCCGCTGCGACGAGACGTTGGGGATCGTCGCGCAGGCGCCGCCTTTCGGAGCCAGGCGACGATGGACGACGGCAAGCGGAACGCGCTCGGCGGCGCGCGGATCGGGATGGCGGGAGCGGCAGCGCTGCTCGCTGCAGGTTGTGGCGGCGGCGGCGGTGGCGGAGGCGGCGGCGGTGCCGTGACCGGCCTCTCGGCACCGAGCCAGCTCTCGGTGGTGACGCCCTCCGACGACGGCAACAGCTCGTCGCTGCACGCGCTCGACGTCGCCGACTTCCCGAGCGACGCCGACTACTTCGCCGACGGCACCACGCGCAACGTCTACGACCCGTCGACGCAGCCGATCTCCACCGTGAACGGCATCCTCTGCATGCTGAAGCAGACGCGCTACAACGCGCTGGTCAACCGCGGCAACTACCTCGCGCAGGTCGACCAGGAAGCGTGCGGGATGGGCGACGGCGACGACTCCGACGGGCAGTCGAGCGGCGGCGCCGCGCAGCTCAGCAACTGGGTGGTGAACAGCCGCCGCGCCAACTCGAACGCCGCGCAGCTGGTCCGCTTCTGGGTGCCGCAGGGCGACCACACGATCCGCGGCAAGCTGCGCATCAACGACGGCGTGAGCGACGCGAACCCGTTCGGCCGCTTCCAGCTCGACTTCGCCGCGGTCGACAACGTCGCGCCCGACATCGACGCCGCGACGATGTTCGGCTCGCTGAAGACGATCGACGTGCTGGCCGGCTACATCGGCTACGAGTTCTTCGAGAACGACGGCGACGTGAACGTCGCGCCGCAGCAGTTCGAGCACGCGCAGACCGTGCAGGCGGCGGTCAACATGACCGCCGATCGCACCGCCGGCGTCGCGCGCATCCGCACCACCTACCGCAACAACTTCCCGCCGATGGGCGACAGCGGCATCCAGACCGAGGAGTTCCTGGTCGCCTTCGACGAGACCCACCTGCTGCGCCAGAAGGACGGCGGCGCCGAGCTCGCCTTCGCGCGCGGCGACTTCGACGAGCGCGCGTGGCGCTACAACCTCTACCACGCCTCGGGCCCCGAGGCGGGCGAGCGGGTCGAGCTGAACAGCGGCTTCCCGTTCCGCGCGCAGGACGGCGAGTTCGGCCACCTCGGCTACTGGGGGATCTGGTCGCCGTCGGGCGCGCAGTTCCAGACCGGCGACATCATCGAGCGCCTCGAGTTCGGCAGCGACGCGACCACCGCCTACTCGCTGGTCGTCGCGCCGGGCCGCCTCTCGCGCTACCTGCGCGACACGATCAACCTGAACGAGCTCGGCGGGACGACGTTCGAGTACGTCGAGTTCGACGGCATGAACCCGCCGGTCCGCTACCAGGTCGAGTACTCGTCCGGGCAGTTCCAGAAGCTCGCGCAGTGGGACGAGATGGACATGGAGTTCGTCGACCTCGGCTCGCCGGTGGCCATCGACACCGCGACGCTCGGCTTCGTCAACTTCTTCTCGCCGACGCTCGGCGGGCCGGTCTTCTACAAGGACGGCGACACCTTCGTCACCGCCTACCAGCAGAGCTTCGTCGGCCCCGACGACGCGCTCTTCGGCGGCAACCCGACCGTGAACGTCTACGGCTACCTGCAGTGCCTGCAGCCCGACGTGTCGCAGGCGTCGGCCGAGATGGGCGACATCTACCTGCCCGACGCCACCGATCCGGCGTCGCCGGTCGAGTACGTGCTCGATCGCGCCACCATGCAGCTCTACCACGGCTCGACCGTGCCGAACGACCCGACCACCAGCGTCGCCGGCCTCGCGCTCGGCGAGACGGTGACCAGCGGCCCCTACACGTGGGGCATGCGCAGCGGCCCGATGGTGGCGTCGACCAGCGGCTTCACGTCGGTCTACGACATCCTCGACGCCAACGAGTTCTTCGTGTGGGAGACCGGTCCGAACCCGTGGAACCAGTGGGTCGGCGCGCTCGACGGCAACGGCGATGCGGTGACGTTCGACCCGCCGCTGCAGTTCGCCTACGTCCACTCGCAGGCGAACGACCGCAACGACGACCCGACCTTCGACGGCGCGACCTTCGTGCTGCAGTACGGCGGTCCGGGCGAGCTGCACGGCCTGCCCTACGACAGCCTCGATCTCGACGGCGACACGGTGCCCGACCGCTGGTACCCGCTCGCCAACCTGGCGGACGGGATCCTGGTCGGCCCGACTGGCGTCGAGTACGTGGTGAAGGCGATCGAGGTGGAGCAGAACCTCGTCCTCGACGGCGCCGGCGCTCCGCAGTTGAACCTCGGCGGAGCGGCGATCCTCGCCCTGCCGGACGGCTCCTCCTACGTGGCGCCCGACAACGGCGACACGCCGGTGGTGACCGACGCGCCGGCCGTCATCGCGGGCGAGCTGCAGGGCGACCTGCAGGCGCTCGAGCAGTGACGCCCACGCCAGCTAGCCCCTGACGCAGTGAACTTCCGGCGCGGCCGCCCGCAGCCGCGGGAGCCGCGCCGACGCATCGGTTCGCAGGTCGGGCCGGAGGCCGATGGGACTCCGGCCCGATCCTTTTCCCGCGCGCGCCGGTAGTGCGCGCGCGACGCGCTAGATTGCGTCGCCACCCCGGCACGCCGCCCTGCGCGGCGCAAAGCCCCACCATCGGAGCCGACATGGGCCTCTTCGCGAAGCTGCGCGGCGAGCTGATCGACATCATCGAGTGGATCGACGACTCGCGGCACACGCTGGTCTGGCGCTTCCCCCGCTACCAGAACGAGATCAAGAACGGCGCGCAGCTGATCGTGCGGCCGGGGCAGGTCGCCGTGTTCGTGACGCAGGGGCGCATCGCCGACGTCTTCGAGCCCGGCCACTTCGAGCTCACCACGCGCAACCTGCCGATCCTCTCGACGCTCGCCGGCTGGAAGCACGGCTTCGACAGCCCGTTCAAGTCGGAGGTCTACTTCGTCTCCACGCGCCAGGTGACCGACCTCAAGTGGGGCACGCCCAATCCGATCATGCTGCGCGATCCCGACTTCGGGCCGATCCGGCTGCGCGCGTTCGGGACCTATTCGCTGAAGGCCGCCGATCCGAAGGTGCTCTTGAAGGAGCTGGTCGGCACCGACGGCGTCTTCGCGACCGACGAGCTCGAGACGCTGCTGCGCTCCACCATCGGGACCGCCTTCGCCGAGCGGCTCGCTTCGAGCCAGATCGCCGCGCTCGACCTCGCGCGCAGCTACCAGCAGCTCTCCGACCAGCTGAAGAAGGACGTGGTCGCGAAGATCGACGACGAGTACGGCCTCGACGTGCCGCAGCTCGCCATCGTGAACATCTCCTTCCCCGAGGAGGTCGAGAAGGCGCTCGACGCGCGCGCGTCGATGGGCGTGATCGGCGACCTGCAGCGCTTCCAGCAGTACCAGGTCGGCAAGAGCCTGCCGGAGATGGCCGCGGCCGGTGGCGCCGCCGGCGACGGCATGGGGCTCGGGATGGGCTTCGCGCTGGCGCAGCAGATGGCGCGCGGGATGGCGCCCGGCGCGGCCGCTCCCGCCGCGAGCGCCCCGCCGCCGCCGCCCCCCGCCGCGTGGCACGTCGCCGACGCGGGCGTGACGCACGGGCCGTGGAGCGCGGCGCAGCTCGAGGAGGCGATCGCCGCCGGCCGCGTGCGCGGCGACACGCTGGTCTGGTCGGCCGGCATGGCGGGCTGGGCCGCGGCGGCCACGCTGCCGTCGCTCGCGGCGCGCTTCGCCGCGCGGCCGCCGCCGCCGCCGCCGGCTCGCTGAGTCGCCGCCCCGCATGCCGCCGCTCGACGCCCCGCCGCCCGCCGACGAGGAGATCGACGGGCCGCCGCTCGCACCGCCGCCGCTGCCCGCCGAGGACGAGGCGACGCGCCGCGCGGCCGGCCGCTCGTTCCCCTGCCTCGGCTGCGGCGCCGACCTCGAGTTCGATCCGCGCGCGCAGGCGCCGAAGTGCCCCTACTGCGGCCACGTCGCGGCGCTCGAGACGGGCGGCGCGCCGGTCGCCGAGCGCGACCTCGCCACCGCGCTCGACAAGGCCGCGCAGAAGCGCCACGCGCCGGACTCGGGGACGCCGCTGCACGAGGTGAGCTGCGGCGCGTGCGGCGCCGTCGTGCAGTTCGCCGGCGCGCTCACGGCGACCGCCTGCCCCTACTGCAGCCAGCCGATCCAGCGCGAGGGCGTGCACGACTCGACGCAGCGGCTGCCCGTGGACGGCGTGATCCCGTTCCAGGTGGAGGACGCGAAGGCGCGCGCCAACCTCGGCGCGTGGACGGCGTCGCGCTGGTTCCTGCCGAGCGAGCTGAAGAAGAGCGGCATCGCCGCGGCGTTCCAGGGCGTCTACCTCCCGTTCTTCACCTTCGACGCGCTGACCGCCAACTCCTACAGCGGGCTGCGCGGCGACCACTACACGGTGACGGTCGGCAGCGGCAAGAACCGCCGCACGATCCGCCGCACGCGCTGGCGCCCCGCCGCCGGCAGCTTCCGCCGCTTCTTCGACGACACGCTCGAGTGCGCCGGCAGCGGCCTGCCCGAGAAGCAGATGAGCGCGCTCGAGCCGTGGCCGCTCAAGGGCTGCCAGCCGTTCCGCGCCGAGTTCCTCGCCGGCTTCTTCGCCCGCACCTACGAACGGCCGCTCGCCGACTGCTTCTCCGGCGCGAAGAAGCGCATGGAGGCGGCGATCGAGGCCGACGTGCGCAGCCGCATCGGCGGCGACGTGCAGCGCATCTTCTCGCTCTCGACCGGCTGGTCGGCGCTCTCCTACAAGCACCTCCTGCTGCCGGTCTGGATGGCGAGCTACCGCTTCCGCGAGAAGAACTACCGCATCGTGGTGAACGCCGCGACCGGCGAGGTGCAGGGCGAGCGGCCGTGGAGCGCGGCGAAGATCGCGGCGCTGGTGGTCGGCATCCTCGCGGTCGTGGCGGCGATCGTGCTGGTCGCGCAGTCGCGCTGAACGGGGAGCGATCGATGCTGACGCGCGTGCTCGAGCCCGAGGTGATGGAGAGCGAGGAGGAGGCGCGCGACTACGACGCGATGGACCACTCGGCGGTGAACGCGTCGTTCGTCGCCGACCTCCTCGCGCAGGCGCCGCCGCGCGGGGCGTTCGACGGCCCGCTCCTCGACCTCGGCAGCGGCACCGCGCAGATCCCGATCGCGCTCTGCCGCCGCTCGCCCGAGGCGATCGTCGTGGCGACCGACCTCGCCGAGTCGATGCTCGCGCTGGCGCGCCGCAACGTCGCCGCGGCCGGCCTCGCCGCGCGCATCGAGGTGCGCCGCGCCGACGGCAAGCGCCTCCCGTTCGCCGACGGCGCGTTCGCGGCGACCGTCAGCAACAGCATCGTCCACCACATCCCCGAGCCGAGCGACGTGCTGGCCGAGGCGCTGCGCGTCACGCGACGCGGCGGGCTGCTCTTCTTCCGCGACCTGCTGCGGCCCGAGAGCGACGCAGAGGTGCGCCAGCTAGTCGCCACCTACGCGGCCGGCGCCAACGACCACCAGCGCGCGCTCTTCGACGCGAGCCTGCGCGCCGCCCTCTCGCTCGCGGAGGTGCGCGAACGGGTCGCCGCGCTCGGCCTCTGCACCGAGTGCGTGCAGGCGACCAGCGACCGCCACTGGACCTTCGCTGCGCGCGTCCGCTGACGGCCGACGGCGCCGTGCCGCTCGGCGCTCCGCTCAGAAGCGCAGCGTCCAGCCGAGCTTCACGGCGACCTCGGTGTCGAGCGGGAGGAGGCTGCCGGGCTCGCGCGACCAGCCGTGGTTCACCACCAGGAACGCCTCGCGGCCGGGCGCCACGATCCACCAGAGGCGGCTGTTCACGCTGACGGTGTCGCTCAGGTTGTCGTGCTGGACGAAGTTCGACCAGACCACGTCCTGCGTGAACTGCACCGCAACCCTGAGCCGCGTGACGCGCGCGACGAAGCTGCCGCCGGCGAGGTTGGCGTCGGTGCGCTCCCAATCGAGCGCCGCGTTCCACCAGCGGTTCGGCCGCACCGCGACGCTCGCGTTCAAGTCGTAGCTGCGCCCGTCCCAGAAGCCGCCGGAGGACCCGCCGAGCTCGAGCTGCAGCGGCCGCCCCTCGCTGCTCTCGAGCTTGCCGCCGAGCCGCGCGAAGCGATGGCCGTCGGCCGGGATCACCACCCCGTCGACGATCTCGAACGGCGCGTCGAGGTGCTCGTAGCTGCTCGAGGCGGTGAGCTGCGCCGAGTCGCCCTCCTGGAACTCGGCGCCGAGCAGCGTGAAGTCGAGCTGCGACGTCTCGGTGCGATTGCCGAGGTCGGTGTAGAGGAGCGGCCGCGCGCCGAAGGTCCACTGCCGCACCAGGCCGCCGCCGCGCGGCTGCCAGAAGAGGCGCCCCTCGTAGCGCTTCACGTCGGTGCGCCGCACGAAGCCGAGCTTCGGCGCGAACTCCTCCTCGAGCACCGTGACGTTCGCGCCGAGGTCGTACTCGTCGTTGGGCAGCGCGAGCGCGGCGTGGCCGGCGAGCCCTTCGCCGCCCTCCCCCACCTGCTCGGTCGCGAGCAGCCAGCTCGAGAAGCGCAGGCTCTGGTCGCCGAGGAAGTCCTCGCGGCGGAAGTTGAAGTCGGCGCCGTAGGTGCCGGCGCGCCCCTCGCCGAGCGGGTCGCCCTGCGTGACGATCACGCCGGCGTCCGACTCGGCGAAGAGGTTCTTCGAGAAGCGCCCCGCGAAGAGGTTCTGCGCGTCGAGCTCGTGGCGATCGCCCGCCTGCACGTCGAGCAGCCCGAAGGAGAAGGAGTCGGTGCGGCCGGTCAGCTTCAGCGCCGCGTCGAGCGGCACCGGCGCGCCCGCGCCGTCGATGCCGATGCGCCGCGAGAAGAAGGGGAGCACCTCGGGCGAGCCGCCGAAACGGCTGTTCGCCCCGAACGTGAAGTTGCCCGCCTCCTCGAGGAAGAAGTCGCGCTTCTCGGGGAAGAAGAGCGGGAAGCGTGTGAGGTTGACGCGCCGCTCGTCGACCTCGGTCTCGGCGAAGTCGGTGTTGACCGACGCCGCGAGCTTCACGTTCGGCGTCAAGCGCCAGAAGAGGTCGAAGCCGACGTCGCCGGTCGTGAAGGAGCGCTCGGCGGCGCGCTGTCGCGAATGGCGCGCGACCGCGAACGGCACCACGTCCAGGCCGAGCGACTGCTCGAGGTCGTGGATCCCGGTGAGCGTGCCGCCGTTGCTCATCGCGAAGAAGGAGCGGCGCGGGTCGGGGCTCGCCCAGACGATCGACTCGTTGCGCCGCCGCAGCCGCCGCACCACGTTGAAGCCGAAGCGGTCGGTCGCCGGATCGAAGGAGATCGACTGCAGCGGGATCTCGCACTCCGCCTCCCAGCCCGTCTCGGTCACGCGCGAGTGGCCGTGCCAGATCGCGTCCCACTGCTTGTTGAAGTCGGAGCCGTTGCGGGTGATGAGCGCGTCGCCGCGCCCGCCGGCCGGGCCGATCTGGAACCAGTAGGCGTTGCGCCGGTCGTGGTACGGATCGAACCAGAACTCGACGCGGTCGTCGGGATCGAGCACCGCGTCGCGCTTGCTCTGGGTGGCGCGGATCAGGTGGGGTTCGCGATCGTGGCAGCGGATGCCGACGTAGAGCGTCGTCGCGTCGTAGGCGAGCAGGATCTCGGTCGCTTCGCTGCCGGGAGCGCCGACGTCGGGCTCGAGCTGCCGCAGGTCGTCGAGGCGGGTCGCCTGCGCCCAGAGCGGCTCGTCGAGCGCGCCGTCGATGGCGGGCCGCGCCACCGCGTCGGGCCGCCGCCAGAGCGGTGCGCTCGGGGTCGGGCGCGGCGCGTCGTCTTGCCCGACCGGCATCAGCGCGGCAGACGCGGCGACGATCGAGGCGGTCAGCGAAGTCGACACGCGGCGCGCACGCTCCCGGGGGGAAGAGGGCGCGCCACTCTACGACTGCGCGGGCGGCCGGTTCAGCGCCGCACGCTCTTCAGCAGCGCCTCGCCGAGGCTGCAGGCGAACCAGGCATCGCCTTCGGGATCGTCGCGGCCGAACTCCGCCGCGCGCCGCCAGCCGATCGCCAGCGCGTAGAGCGCGTGGATCACCTTCATCACCGAGAGCTCGAAGGCCAGTCGGCGCAGCGGATCGTGCTTCGCCGCCGCCGCTTCGAGCAGCAGCGCCCAGCGCTTGCGGAACGCCATCGGGAAGAGCGCGACGCGACCGACGTCGGCCGCGGTGAGTTGCTGCAGCGCCCGGTAGTCGCGCACGAGGTCGTCGATGGCGATCGACGGATCGCCGTAGCTGCCGCCGTCAGTCGACTCGGTCAGCGCGCCCGCCAGCACCAGCAGCACCTCGAGCTCGTCGCCCGACGGATCGTCGCGGCTGTCGCGCCGCTGCCCGCTGTGGCGCGCCAGCGCGACGGCGGCGAGCAGCTCGTCGCCCGACGCCTCGTGGCCGCCGGCCTCGTCGAGCGGACGCACCGGCGGCGCCAGCGCGAGCGCGCCGTCGTGATGCTCCAAGTGGCCGAGCGCCCGCTGCACCAGGAAGACCAACGCGCGCGCGAGCGGCGTCTCCTGCGGCTCGAGACGATCGAGCACGCGGACGAGCTGCTGGAAGATGCGCAGCCACTTGCGCGCCCGGGAACGCGCGACGCCGAGCGCGCCGCGGTCGGTGGAGAGCTGCATCGCGAGGCTCCGTGCGCGCGGCCCGATCGGACGTCTCCGAAGGGCGGACGCGCTGCGGCACTCGTCGGCAGCCGTGCGCGGCGACTTGAGCACGCTTTTCTCGACCAGCCAGCCGATCGGCTCCGCGGCTTCAGCTCGACGGCGTGGCGGGCGGCTCCGGCGCCGGCTCGAGCAGCGCGTCGACCAGCCCGGCACACGCCTCGTCGAGCAGCGCGAAGAGCTCGGCGAAGCGGCCGTCGAGGTAGGGGTCGGGAACGTCCTCGAGCCCGCTCGCGCCGTAGTGCAGCAGGAGCTCGAGGCGGGCGCGCCGCTGCGGCCAAGCGGCGAGGCGGCGCAGCACCGGCCGATCGACGGCGACGATCCGCTCGAACTGCTCGAAGTCCTCCGCCACCACGCCGCGGCAGGTGAGCCCGGCGGCGTCGATGCCGTGGTGCGCCAGCACGGCGAGCGTGTCGGGGTGGGCCGGGCCGCCGGGGTGGAACGGGTGGGTGCCGGCCGAATCGACGACGATCCGCCCCGCCGCCCCGCGGCGCGCCGCATGGTGTCTCACCAGCGCATGCGCCATCGGCGAGCGGCAGAGGTTGCCGGCGCAGACGATCAGCACGCGGCGCGGCGCGGCGGTGGGCGCGGCGGCGCTCGGTTCGGGAGCGGGAACGGGAGCGGGAGCGGCGCGATCCATGCCGCGAGCATGCCGCTCGCGCGCGCGAGCGCCAACGCAGCGCGCCGGGAAGCCGCGCGCGGCGGGCTATCATCCGCCGCCTTCGCGGAGCCTGCCCGCCCCGCCGCTCGCGTGCCGCGTGCACGCGCCCCATTCCGAAGCCCCCCGAAAGCGAGTTGCCGCCGTGCCGATCTTGAAGGAACAGGTCATCGAGGTGATCAAGACGGTCTACGACCCCGAGATCCCGGTCAACATCCACGACCTCGGGCTGATCTACGACGTCGACGTCGACGGCACCGAGGTGAACGTGGTGATGACGCTCACCTCGCCGAGCTGCCCCTCCGCGCGCGAGATCCCCGCCTCGATCGAGTCGCGCGTCATGAAGACGCTCGGCGCCGCGAAGTGCCTGGTGCACATCGTCTGGAGCCCGCCGTGGGGCCCGCACCTCATCTCGCCCGCCGGGAAGAAGATCCTCGGCATCGGCGACGAGGCGCCGCAGGGCGACCACGGCATGGACGGCGACCTGAATCCGACCGAGCGGTGAGCGGCGCCATGGCGGACGTCGCGTTCGATCTCTACCGCGCCGGCTTGAAGCTCCACCGCGCGAAGGACTACGAGGGGGCGGTGCGCTCGCTCGAGCAGGCGGTCGCCGCCGACGCGACGCTCGCCGACGCGTGGGAGGCGTTGGGCGTCCTCTACGACAAGCTCGGCCGCGTCGACGACGCCATCAACGCGACGCAGCGCCTGGTCGCCTTGAAGCCCGACGAGGTGATGGCGCACACCAACCTCTCGCGCTTCTTCATGAAGAAGGGGCTGAAGGAGAAGGCGGAGGAGGAGCAGGGCAAGGCGCGCCTGCTCGGCTGGAAGCAGGAGCTCGCGAGCGGCGGCGGCCATGGCAGCGAGCTGCAGCAAGCGGCGCCCGCCACCGCCGAGCCGACCACGCCGACGCTCGTGTCGTTCCTCGACGGCTCCGCCCCCGCCGCGCCGCCGCCGCCGCCGATCGACCCCGCGGTGGCCGCCGCCGCGCTCGCGCGCAAGATCGGGCAGTTCGAGAAGCTGATCGCCCACGACGCGAACGACGTGCTGTCGCGCTTCACGCTCGGCCGCGCCTACCTGGAAGCGGGGCGGGCGGCCGACGCCGTCGCGATGCTGGAGCAGGTGCTCGCCCTCAAGCCCGACTACACCGCGGTCTACGTGGTGCTCGGCGAAGCGTTCGAGAAGGCGGGGAAGCTGGCGCGCGCGTTGAAGACGTGGACGCGCGGCATCGAGCTCGCGCAGGCGAAGGGCGACCTCCATCCGCGCAACCAGATGCAGGAGCACCTCGCGCGACTGCAGGCGACGCCGCCGGGCGGGCAGCCGCCGCCGATCGGCTGACGCGGCGCGCGGCACCCGCGGTGGCGTGCGCAGCGGCGCCCGCTGCCGCTCGGAACGATCAGCGCGCCTCGACCGGATAGTGCGCTGCGATCTGCTGCGCGAAGGCGGTGGCGGCAGCGCGATCGGCCATCACCGAGAGGCGCCGCTCCGGCCGGCCGAAGGCGCGGCCGAGCTGGAAGAACGGCTTCTGCCAGCCCGGTTGCGCGGCGACGTACTGCTCGCGATCGCGCATCCAGAGGCCGAAGCCCGAGTGCTTGCCGGCGCGCACCCAACCGACCGCCGCGAGCTCCTCCCACGCGAAGCTCTCGCCCTTCCCGAGCCGCGGCAGGTAGTGGAGCCCGCGCGCATCGGCCACCAGGATCGGCCGCGGCGCGAGCGCCATCGGGACCATCAGCGCGAGCAGCACGCCGGCCATGACGACGATCACGATCGGCGCCCAGATCGGCTCGTCGCCCGCCGTCCCGGCGATCTGCTTCGCGAGCAACGTCCCGCCGATCGCCAGCAACACGAGCCCGGCGAGCAGCATCACGCCGACCGAGAGCTTCGACGGATAGAGCTCGAGCGGAGGGCCCGCCCCTCGCTCGCTCGCGCCGTCGCCCGCCGCCGCCTCCATCGCCAAGCTGCCGCCCCGCCTCACACCGGCGCGGTCGACTGCTGCAGGCGATCGGTCGCCATCAGGTAGTCGACCAGGTCGATCTTGGTGAGCAGGCCCAGCACGCGGTTGCCGCCATCGACGACGATCGCCACCTCGCCGCGCGCGAAGATCTCGGGCAGCATCGACGCCGGCGTATTCTCGCCGACCGTGCTGACGCGCCGCACCATCGCCTCGGCGACCTTCGCGGTGAGCTTCCACTGCGCCGCGACCAGCCCCTGCAGCACGTCGCTCTCGGTGAGGATGCCGACCAGCTTCCCGCCGTCGAGCACCGGCACCTGCGAGATCCCCTTGCCCTTCATCGTCTCGATCGCCTTCGCCAGCGTGTCGGCGACGTCCATCGAGATCACCGGACGGCGCGGCAGCGCGCGCAGCAGGTCGCCCACTTCGCCCATCGCGAAGTCGCGCTCGACGAAGCGGTTCTCCCGCATCCAGGTCGGGTCGACGAACTTCGTCATGTAGTTGCGGATCGAGTCGGGCAGGATCGTCAGCACGCGCTGCCCCGCCTTCATGCGCGCGGCGACCTTCAACGTCGCCCACACCGCCGAGCCCGACGAGCCGCCGGCGAGCAGCCCCTCGGTGCGGATCAGGCGGCGCGCGGTGAGGAACGAGTCGCGGTCGTTGCTCTTGATCCACTCGTCGACCAGCGTGGGGTCGAGCACCTTCGGGATGAAGTCGTAGCCGATCCCCTCGACCTTGTAGGACTTGATCTCGCCCGGTCCGGCGAGGATCGACCCCTCGGGATCGACGCCGATGATCCGGCAGCCGGGGATCTCCTCCTTCAAGCGGCGCGCGACGCCGGAGAGCGTGCCGCCGGTGCCGGCCGTCAGCACCACCGCATCGAGCCGCCCGCCGACCTGCTCGACGATCTCCTTGCCGGTGCCGTAGTAGTGGGCGAGCGGGTTGTCGGGGTTGTTGTACTGGTCGAGGATGTGGCTGTTGGGCAGGAGCTCCTTCAGCCGCTTCGCGACGCCGATGTGGCTCTCCGGCGCGTCCCACGCCGCCTCGGTCGGCGTGCGGATGATCTCGGCGCCGAGCGCCTCGAGCGTCACCTGCTTCTCGCGGCTCATCTTCTCCGGCATGGTGATGAGCATCCGGTAGCCGCGCACCGCAGCGGCGAGCGCCATGCCGATGCCGGTGTTGCCCGACGTCGGCTCGATCAGCGTGTCGCCCGGCTTGATGCGGCCGCTCTTCTCCGCCTCCATCACCATGCGCACGCCGATGCGATCCTTCACCGAGCCGCCCGGATTCAAGTACTCGACCTTCGCCAGCACCTCGCACGGCAGCCCGCGCGCGATCCGCTTCAGGCGGACGACGGGGGTCTGGCCGACGGCGTCGAGGATCGAGTCGTGGATTCGCTCGGACATGGATCGCGCTCCGGGGTCGATGAGAGGCGCGACAGTGTAGCGGCGCCCGCAAGGCGATCGCGCCGCGGGCCGCGCGCGAGGCGCAACGCGTTGGCGACGACCGCCAGCGACGAGGCGGCCATCGCGAGCCCCGCCGCCGCCGGCTCGGGCGCCGTGACCCCGAAGCGGGCGAGCAGCCCCATCGCCCACGGCAGCGCGACCACGTTGTAGGCGATCGCCAGCGCCACGTTCTGGCGCAGGATGCGCCGCGTCGCGCGCGCGAGTTCGAGCAGCTCCGCGACCGCGGCCGGGTCGTCGCGCAGCAGCACCACGCCTCCCGCCGCGCGCGCGAGGTCGGTCGCTTGGCGCCCCCCCATCGCGGCGCCGACGCTGGCGCCCGCCAGCGCCGCCGCATCGTTGAAGCCGTCGCCGACGAAGAGGGTCGGCCCGTGCGCCGACTCGCGCGCCGCGACCACGGCCGCCTTCTCGGCCGGGGTGCAATCGGCGTGGACCGCCTCGTCGGCGAGGCCGAGCGCACGCGCCACCGCCAGCGCCGCGGGCCGCCGATCGCCGGTCACCAGCGCGACGGCGACGCCACTGCGCTGCAACGCCGCCACCGCCGCCGCGGCGCTCGGCCGCAGCCGATCGAGCAGCGGCCACGCGGCGAGCAGCCGACCGTCGACGCTCGCGGCGACGAGCGACGCATCGTGCGGGAGGTCGGTCGGCAGCGGCGCTACTTCGAGCGCGAAGGCGATGCGGCCGAGCCGCCACTCGCGGCCGCCATGGCGCACGCGCACGCCGAGCCCCGCGCGCTCCTCGACGCCGAGCAGGAAGGGTGGCGGCGATGCAACCGCGCCCGCCGGCTCGCGCGCGGCCGCCTCCGCTGCTTCCATCGCGAGGCGGCGCGCCACGGCCTGCGCGGCCGCGTGGCGACTGCTGCCGGCGAGCGCAGCGAGCAGGCGCCGCTGATCGGACGGCAGCGACTCGCCCGCGGCCGCGCCGCCGGCGATCGGCAGCGGCGCGCCCGCCGCGAGCGCCCCCTCGGTGAGCGTGCCGGTCTTGTCGAAGAGCACCGAGGTCACCGCCGCCAGCCGCTCGAGCAGCGCCGTCTCCTTCACCAGCGCACCGCGCAAGAGCGCGCCATTCAGCGCCGCCACCAATGCCGTCGGCGTCGCCAGCGCCAGCGCGCACGGGCAGGAGATCACCACGGTGGCGAGCGCGCGCCCGACCGCGACGACGACGCCCGCGCCGGAGAGCAGTTGCCCGAGCAGCGTCAGCAGCGAGAGCGCGATCACCACCGGCACGAACCACGCCGCGACCCGCTCGGCGAAGGTGACCACCGGCGCGCGTTGCGCCAGCGCGTCGCGCACGAGGCGGCCGATCTGCCCGACCTGCGACGCGGCGCCCGACGCCGTCACCGCGATCGTGAGCGGCGCCTGCAGGTTCACCGTCCCGCCCGCGACGGCGGCGCCGGGCGCGACATCGCGCGGCAGCGGCTCGCCGCGCAGCGTCGCTTCGTCGATCGACGAGGCGCCCTCGCGCACGGTGCCGTCGGCCGGCAGCTTCTCGCCCGCCGCGACGACGACCACGTCGCCGCGCTGCAGCTCGCTCGCCGCGACCTCCTCGACGACGCCATCGGCGCGACGCCGCCGCGCGCGCGCCGGCAGCAGCTCGAGCAGCTCGTTCAGGTGGGCCGAGGTGCCGGCCCGCGCGCGCGCCTCGAGCCATTTTCCGACGCTGAGGAACGCGATCAGCCAGACCGCCGCATGGCCGTGGTCGAGCGCCGGCGGCAGCAGTCGCAGCGCCGCAGCGAACGAGAGGAGCGTCGCCGCCCCGGCCCCGAGCGCGACCAAGAGGTCCATCGTGCCGGTCCGCGCCCGCAGCGCCGCGAGCGCGCCGCGCAGGAACGGCCGCCCCGGCCCGAGCAACGCCACGACCGCCAGCAACGCGTGGGCGATCGGGGCGTCGTGCGGGACAAAAAGGGACATGCCGGCGAGCAGAACCGCGACCAGCAGCGCGCGCCGCTGCGCCCGTTCGTGGAGGCGCGCCGCCGTCGCGCCGCTCGCCGCTGCGACGTAGCCCGCCTCCGCCACCGCCGCTTGCAGCGCCGGCAGCTCGATGCCGCTCCCGGTGACGCGCGCCAGGCCGGCCGCGTAGCTCACCTCGACCTGCGCCACCCCGGCGACGCCGCGCAGCGCGGCGGTGAGCGTGTCGGCGCACCCGGCGCAGCGCATGCCGGCGATCTCGAGGAGGAGCGTTTCCGCGGGCGCGCTCATGGCGCGGAGGATAGGCGGTTGCGCCGCTCGCCGATGGAATGGCTCGCGGCAGACGCCACAATGCGCCGCGTGCGCCTCACCTCCGATGCCCGTCTCGCTTTCGGACTGCTGCTGCTCAGCGTCGCGGCGCTCGGCACCTTCCTCTTCGTCGGCTTCCGGCCGCTGCGTTCGCGCGCGCTGCGCTCGCCGGCCGCCGAACCGCCGCCGATCGCTCCGCTGGCCGGCACCACCTTCGGCGACGCGACCGACGCGATCGGCCTCTCCGGCTGGCGCCACGAGCTGCAGCACGGCGTGCGCTCGATCCTCGACGCGGTGGCGCCCGGGATCGGGCTGCTCGATCTCGACCAGGACAGCGACTTGGACCTCGTGCTGCTGACCGGCAGCGCGGCGCCGACCGGCGTCGCGATCCTGCTGAACCAGCTGGTGCCGAGCGGCAAGGCGCACTTCGTCGACGCGACGGCGGCGTGCGGCATCACCTGGCGCGGGGCGGCGCAGGGCGTCTGCGCCGGCGACATCGACGCCGACGGCGACCTCGACCTCTTCGTGACCGCGATCGGCGGCAACCTGCTGCTGCAGAGCGAGCTGAACCAGGAGGGCGAGCTCTCCTTCCGCGACGTCACCGCCGACGCCGGCGTGAGCGGCGGCCGTTGGCACTGGCTCACGACCGACGCCCTCATGCCGCCGACCGCGCGCCCGGGCGGGCCGCCGCCGAGCGTGCCGCCGGAGCAGGAGCTGCCCGAGTTCTCGACCGGCTGCACCTTCGGCGACATGGACGCCGACGGCGACCTCGACCTCTACGTCGCGAACTACGTCTCCTACTTCGAGGCGCGCTGGGCGCTCTACAGCGCCGACGAGGCGGACCGCGAGGAGCGGCGCGAGCCGGCGCGCTACAAGCCGCAGATCTTCGAGTCGCAGGACGACCGCCTCTACCTGAACGAGGGCGACGGGACGAGCGACGACGACCTGCTCTTCCGCGACGTGAGCCGCGCCGCCGGCATCGACGACGACGACGGCCGCGGCATGGGCGCGCTCTTCGTCCGCGTCGACGGCGACGACTACCCCGACATCTACGTGGCCAACGACACCTCCGACAACGTCTTCTTCCACAACGTGAAGGCAGAGGAGGGCGACCGCAGCGGGCTGCGCCGCCGCTTCGCCGACACCACCGTCGAGTTCGGCCTGAACGACCCGAACTCGGGGATGGGCATCGCGCGCGGCGATGCCGACGGCGACGCCGACCTCGACCTGCTCACCACCAACTGGCGGTTCCAGTCGGCCTCGCTCTTCCTCTTCCGCCGCGAGGAGCGCGTCCGCGACGACGGCAGCCGCTCGCTCGAGCCCTTCTTCGACGAGCGCGGCGACGCGGCGGGGCTCGGCGGCGCCACCTCGCCTTTCGTCGGCTGGGGCTGCCTCTTCTTCGACTACGACAACGACGGCGACGAGGACATCTTCATCGGCAACGGCTTCACCAGCCCGCGCCAGAGCCCGCTCGCCTGCTCACCCGAGAAGCCGCTCCTGTTCCAGAACCTCGGCGCCGGCCGCTTCGCCGACGTGACCGCCTCGGCCGGCAACGCGCTGCTGCGCACCTACTCGGCGCGCGGCGTCGTCGCCGGCGACGTCGACCAGGACGGCGACCTCGACCTGCTGCTGGCGCAGAACCACGGCCCGGTCGTCTACCTCGAGAACCGCCTGCCGCACGACGGCCGACCGTCGCTGACGGTGGCGGTGCGCATCGGCGCGCTGCGGCCGCCGGAGGTCGCGCCGGGCGCGCCGCCGGCCCGCGCGCCGATCCGCGGCGACGCGACCAACGCGCTCGTGGTCGTCGACGTCGGCGGCAAGAAGCTGGTGCGCGAGCTCGTCTCGGGCGGCTCCTACCTCTCGCAGGGGCCGTTCGAGGCGCACTTCGGGCTCGGCCGCCTGCCGCGCGCCGACGAGCTGCGCGTGCAGTGGCCGACTCCCCGCGCCCGCAAGCTCCCGCCCGAGGCGAACGTGCCGGCGGGCCGCGTCGCGGTCGAGACGCCGCTGGAGCGCTGAGATGGAGCCCCGCGTCGGCCGCCTCGGCCTCGACCGCATCCGCAACAAGGTGCTCGCCGTGCTGGTGGCGATGGCGGTGCTGCCGGCCGTCGCCGTCTCGCTCTACGCGCTGCTCACCACCTCCGACGCCCTCTCCCGGCAGGCGCTGACGCTCATCTCGGAGTCGTGCGTCACCGATGCGCGGCGCGCCTCCGACCTGCTGACCGGCGTCGAGCAGCAGCTCGCCGCGCTGGTCAAGGAGACCAACGACCCGACCCAGCTGCTGCGCCACTTCGTCGCCAACGAGGCGACGCAGGAGCGCGGCGAGCGCGGCACCATCGACGAGGCGAAGTGGAACGCGGTGCAGCGCGACCTCAACTCGGTCGACCAGAAGCTGCGCCGCCTCCTCGAGCAGCAGCCGACCTGCCTGCTGGCGCTGGTCAGCTCGCCCGGCTTCGGCGCGGCCGAGGGCACCCCGATCCTCTGGGTCGCGCGCGAGGCGGGGCGCGGCCGGATGCGGAGCCTGGTGACGCGCGACGCCGACGGCTACTTGCGGCCGTTGCCGCCGCCCGAGGACCCGCTGCTCGAGCCGCTCGCCGCCGCCTTCAGCGCCGTGCGCGACCAGCATCCCGAGCGCGACCTGCTGCGCGCGACCGTCGCTCGCCCGGCACCTGACGGCGACGACGCCATCGAGCTGTTCGCCGCGCGCGTGCAGAGCGCGCAGGGGACCGAGTACGGCTGGATCTTCCTGCTCCATTCGTGGCGCCTCGTGCTGCGCGAGCTCCACGCCCACGAGCCGGCCGCCGAGGCCGCCGCCAACCTGCTGTCGGTCTTCGAGGCGCGCAAGCTGACGCCGCTCGCCACGTCGCAACCGGGCCGCTTCGTCACCTTGCCCGAGGAGTTCGACCTGCGCGACCACGCGCGCTCGCTGCACGCCAACGCGGCGCTCTTCGAGAGCGGCGAGGTGGTGGCGTTCGCGCCGCTGCTGCCGCGCGGCGACGACGCCGACCTCGCCTACGTGCTGGCGAGCGAGCGACCGGCGAGCGGGCTGCTCGCCAACGTCCGCGGCTTCCAGGTGGTCTTCACCGGCGTGCTCGCGGCGGCGCTGCTGCTCGCCACGCTGGTCGGCCTCTGGTTCGCGCGCCGCCTCACCCGGCCGCTCGAAGTGCTGCGCGACGGCGCGATCCGCATCGGCCGCGGCGAGCTCTCGCAGGCGATCGAGGTGGCGACCGGCGACGAGGCGGAGGAGCTCGCGCGGCAGTTCAACGCGATGGCCGGCGAGCTGCGCAGCCTCTACGCCGGCATGGAGAAGACGATCGCCGAGCGGACCGAGCAGCTGCAGAAGGCGCTCGACGGCCTGCGCGAGGCGCACGACCGCATCGTCGACTCGGAGAAGCGCTACTCCGACATCGTCGAGAACGCCTCCGACCTGATCCAGGTGACCGACGCGCAAGGGTTGATCGTCTCGGCGAACCGCCGCCAGGCGGAGCGTCTCGGCGTGCCGGCGCCGGAGCTGCGCGGCCTCTCGTTCTTCGACCTCGTCGCGCCCGATGCGCGCGCCGCGACTCGCCGCGCCTTCGAGCAGGTGCTGACCGGCGGCACGCTGCGCTCGTTCGACTCGGAGCTGAAGGGACGCGGCGACGCCCCCTCCTTCCCGGTCGAGATCTCGGCGACGCCGGTGGTCGAGGGCGGCAAGGCGGTCGGCGTGCGGGCGATCCTGCGCGACGTGAGCGAGCGGAAGGCGATGGAGGCGCGCCTCATCAAGGCGGAGCGCCTCTCCTCCGTCGGCGCGCTCGCCGCCGGCGTCGCCCACGAGATCAACAACCCGATGGGCATCATCACGATGTTCGCCCAGCGGACGCTCGAACGCGCGAAGAAGGGCGAGCTCGACGTGGCGAAGCTCGAGAAGATCGTCGAGCAGGGCAAGCGGGTCGCCGCCATCACGCGCAACCTGCTCGACTTCGCGCGCGCCGCCCCCACCCGCTTCGCGCCGTTCGAGATCGGCGACGTCGTGCAGAGCACCTGCGCGCTGGTCGCCGACCGGGTGACCATGGCGTCGATCACGCTGGCGCAGGAGATCGCTCCCGGCCTGCCGCCGGTCTTCGGCAACGGCCAGCAGATCGGGCAGGTCCTCCTCAACCTGCTGCTGAACGCGATCTCGGCACTCGGCAAGGAGGGGCGCATCACGGTGCGCGCCGAGTCGATCGCGGCTGGCCGGCTGCCCGGCGGCGGCCGCGCGCTGAAGGTCACCGTCGAGGACGACGGGCCCGGCATCCCGCCCGAGGCGCTGCCCCACCTCTTCGAGCCGTTCTTCACCACCAAGGCGCCCGGCGAGGGGACCGGGCTCGGCCTCTCGGTCTCGTGGGGCATCGTGAAGGACCATCACGGCGCGATCTTTGCCCGCAACCGCTCCGAAGGTGGGGCCTGTTTCGAGGTCGAATTGCCCCTCGAGGCGGCGGCCGGCGCCGAAGACGAGGCGAAGCGTCCCAACGACGCCGAGAAGAGAGGGAGCTGATGGCGCGGATCCTGGTGGTCGACGACGAGGAGGCGATCCGCAGCGGACTCGCCGAGATCCTGACGGAGGAGGGGTACGAGGTCGAGCAGGCGGGCGACGGCCAGACGGCGCTCGCCCGCATCCGCGAGGAGGTCTTCGACCTCGTATGCACCGACGTCCGCATGCCGCGCATGGACGGCCTCGAGCTGGTCGAGCGCGTGAAGCAGGAGAGCCCCGAGACCGAACTGATCGTCATCACCGGCTTCGCGAGCCTGCAGTCGGCAGTCGACGCCGTGAAGCGCGGCGCCGAGGACTACCTCAGCAAGCCGTTCGACCTCGACGAGGTGCGCCTCACGGTGAAGCGCGCGCTCGAGAAGAAGTCGCTGCGCGACAAGCAGGGGCGCCTCGAGCGGCGCGTCGCCCACCTCTCGCCCGGCCCCACGCTGCTCGGCAAGAGTCCGTCGTTCCAGCGCTCGCTGCAGCTGCTCGAGCGCGTCGCGCCGACCCAGTCGACCGTGCTGATCCTCGGCGAGACCGGCACCGGCAAGGAGCTCGTCGCGCGCGAGATCCACCGCCTCTCGCCGCGCGCCGCCGAGCCGTTCATCCCGATCAACTGCGGCGCGCTGCCCGACACGCTGCTCGAGAGCGAGCTGTTCGGCTACGCGAAGGGCGCCTTCACCGGGGCCGACAAGAACACCCACGGCCTGTTCGAGGCGGCCGATCGCGGCACGCTCTTCCTCGACGAGATCGGCAACATCTCGCTCAGCATGCAGCAGCGGCTGCTGCGCGTGCTGGAAGCGGGGGAGCTGCTCCGCCTCGGCGAGCGCAAGGTGCGCAAGGTCGACGTGCGCATCGTCGCCGCCACCAACGCCGACCTGAAGAAGGACGTCGAGAAGGGGCTCTTCCGCCAGGACTTCTACTACCGGCTGCGCGTCCTCTCGCTCGAGCTGCCGCCGCTGCGCGACCGCATGGACGACTTGCCGCTGCTCGCCAACCACTTCCTGCAGGGGTGCGCGGCGCGCTTCCACAAGAAGATCGAGGGCTTCTCGAAGCCGGCGCTCGCCGCGCTCGAGGCGCACCGCTGGCCGGGCAACATCCGCGAGCTCGAGAACGCCGTCGAGCACGCGGCGATCCTCTGCGTGACGCCGTCGATCGAGCTCGAGGACCTGCCGGGCGAGCTGCGCGAGAAGGCGGTCACCAGCGGCGGGGTCGAGGCCGCGCCGCTCACCCTCGACGCCCTCGAGCGGCAGCACATCCTGCGCGTGCTGCGCGAGTGCGGCGGCCACCGCGGTCGCAGCGCCGAGCAGCTCGGGATCAACCGGCGCACGCTCTACCGCAAGCTGATCGAGTACGGGGTCGCTCGCGAGGAGGGGGACGAAGACGAGGGAGACGATTCGCCCCAGCCCTCGACCAGCTGATTGGGGCGAAACGTCTCACCGCGGGTGCGTTGGGACGTTTCGACCGCACCCTTCGCCCCTCCGCCCCACGGCGCCGCCGCCGGAGTCATCCGCAACCGGCTGCGCTGCAAGGGTTTGCGCGTCCAGGAAAGAAGTTGGGACAGCCGGTCGGAGGGTTGGGACGCGACGGCACACGCGTTGCACTGGTTCGAGCGGA
>JAEUIC010000006.1 GCA_016795285.1 Planctomycetota bacterium
AACGCCTCCGCGCGCCTGCCGCCGACGGCCGGACTCGTCGCCGTGCATGCGTGCGGCCAGAAGAGCGACCGCGTGCTCGACCTCGCCATCGCGACCCGCCGGCCGGTCGCGCTCATGCCGTGCTGCCACCCGGTCGGCACCTCGACGGCGCCGCCGGCGTTGAAGCGGGCGCTCGGCGCGGTGGCGGTCGACGTCGATCGCACCTACCGGCTCGAGGCGGCCGGCTTCCACGTGCGCTGGTCCGCGGTCTCGCCGGCGATCACGCGGATGAACCGCGTGCTGCTCGCACGGCCGCGAGCGCCCTGATCGATCGCTTCAGCGCGGCGCGCTGCCGGCGTGCGCTTCGGCAGGCGCGGGCGGATGGAAGCCGGGCGGCGACTTCTGCCACGGCGCGCCGTCGCACGCCCACGCGCGGCCCACCTCGTAGAGCGCGCTCATGTAGGCCGGATCGAAGAACTCGGCGGGCTTCGCGACGAAGCTCTCGGGGATCGAGGCGAGGTTGAAGTCGATCTGGTCGCGCTCGCAGCCGAGGAAGATGCGGTAGAGGTCGCCGACGCCCTGCGTCTTCACCAGCGTCGCGACGGCACGCGCCGCGATCGGCAGGGTGCGCCGCTCGACGGCGACGTAGTCGGGGCGCAGCTTCGCGTTGCGGATCACGTAGAGGTGGCGCTCGCGCTGCGCCATCGCCCGATCGGAAAGGTCGGCGAAGCTGAACGCGGGCGGGTAGAGGAAGACCTGCGAGGTGACGCCGCCGTCGCAGTGCATCTCGTCGTAGCGCTCGCCGTCGGCCTCGACGTCGATCAGCACCGGCGGGAAGGCGCCCGGGATCGCCGCCGACGCGACCATCACGTCGCGGAAGAGCTCGCATGCGTCGGGTCGGCCGCTCGCCGCGATGCGGCCCATCGACCAGAGCATCGGCCGCTCGGCGTCCATGTGGGTCGTCGCGAGGATCAGCAGCCGGCCCCGCGCATACTCGCGCGCGACCTCGGCCAGCATCGCCTCGTCGACGTGCCGCTCGAGCAGCTGCCGCAGGCCGTCGGTCTCCTCGAACGCCTCGCTCAGCAGCGCCGACAGCACGCTGCGCTCCTGCACGAGGTCGCGCGTCGAGAGCGTGGTGTAGAGCTCCTTCAGGACCGCGTCGTAGCGCGGACCGAGGAAGGCGAACGGCGCGATCAGCGCGCCGGTCGAGACGCCGGTGACGATCTTCCACTCGGGCCGATCGCCGCGCTCGCTCCAGCCGGCGAGCAGCCCGGCGCCGAACGCCCCGTTCGCGCCGCCGCCCGACAGCGCCAGGAAGTGCGCGGGCGGGAGCGCGCCGTCGACGGCGAGGCCGAGCGCCGCGCGCTCCCGCTCGATGCTGGCGACGAAGCGATGGACGAGCCGCTCGTCCGCCACGTCGCCGAACGAGCGGATGTCGGTGTACCCCGGAACCGCCGCGTGGTCGATCTGCTCGGCCGGGATCGGCCGGCGCGGCAACGCGGAACAGGCGGGAAGGAGGAGTGCCGCGAGGGCGAGGAGCGAGCGCATCGCGCGATCCTGCGGTCGGAGTCGTGGTCGGCCGGTCATCGTTCGCTCCCCTCCGAGAAGCGCGCGAGCCTAGCGCCGAGTGCCGGCCGTCCGAGCTGCAGCCGCCCGCTCTCTAGCCCTACAGCCGCCACGTCCCGTCGCTGCGGGCGAGCTGCTGCATCAGGGCGCGGGCGATCAGCTCGGCGGCGTTGCCGTCCGAGTTGGCCAGCACCACCAGCGCGGTGCCGGTATCGAGGTCGAGCGCGACGCAGCTCGAGACGCCGTCGATCTCGCCGACGTGCGCCAGCAGCGGGCCGAAGCCGGGGATCTGCTCGAGGAACCAGCCGGTCGTCGCGGCGCGTCCGGTGAAGCCGGGCACCTTGGCGATCGGTCGATGGAGGTCGGCGAGCGTCTCGCGGCGCCACGGACCGCCGTCGATTTGCGCGGCGCAGAAGCGCAGCAAGTCGCTCGCGCTCGAGTAGACGCCGCCGACGGCCGCGAGGTCGCCGAACGAGTGGCGCTCCTGCGCGACGAGGCGCCGCTCGCCCCAGGCGTAGCCGCGCGTCATGCGGGCCGCGGCGGCGGCATCCGGGTCGACCCCGCTCTCGCCCATGCCGATCGGCGCGAAGACCAGCTCCGCGAGCGCGGCGCCGAACGGGCGGCCGCTCACGCGCTCGACGACGAGGCCGAGCAGCGCGGAGCCGAAGTTCGAGTAGTTGCAGCGGTTCGCGGCCGCCGGCGCCAGCGCGACGTGGCGCAGCGCCGCGAGCAGGTCGCTGCCGCTGTAGGCGGCGGCGCTCGGCGTCGCCGCGGCCGCCGGTCCCGCGCGCTCGGGGGGCGTCCAGTTCTCGGGCTGCATCGGCAGCCCCGAGGTGTGCGCCGCGAGCTGGCGCAGCGTGAGGGCGCCCGCCGCGTCGGGGAGCGGCGGCGTGACCGCGAGCGCGTCGCGCAGCGGCGTCTCCCACGAGAGCTCGCCGCGCTCGATCAGCGTCGCCAGCGCCGCGGTGGTGATCGGCTTGGTGATCGAGCCGACCGGGAAGAGCGTGTCGACCGTCATCGGCACGTGCTGCTCGAGGTCGCGCCAGCCGTAGGCGTGCTGCACCGACCAGCGCTGCCCGACCGCGAGGCCGACCACGGCGCCCGGCACGCGCCGTTCGTTCATCACCCGCTCGACCGTCGTGGTGATGCGCCGCGCGAGGTCGGGCGCGTCCGCGGCCGGCGCGTCCGGCGGCGTGCTGCAGCACGTGATGCCGAGCACCAGCAGCGCCGTCGCGCCCCGACCGCCGCCTCGGCGCCGCACGGCGCCGCCAACCGTCCGAACCGCCGCCGTCGTCCCCATCGCGTGCTCCGATCCGTGCATGGCGACGGTCCAGGCAGGTCGCCAGCGCGCCATGGAATAGCACCGACCGCGGAGCCCGCCCGGATCGAAGTGGCAACGATGCGCCGCCGAGCCCCCGCTTGCGCGCCCGTCGGCACGCCGCGATCATTCCCCGGCCGTCGACCTGCGACGGCGCTCGACTCGACAGGGCCTCGACGGGGCGAGGACGCGCAGCGCACGATGCTCTTCACCTCGCCCGAGTTCCTGGTCTTCTTCGCGATCGTCGCGCCCCTCTACTGGGCGCTCGGTCGCTCCGCCCGCCCGGTCGCCGCGCAGAACGCGCTGCTGCTGGTGGCGAGCCTCGTCTTCTACGGCTGGGTCCACCCGTGGTTCGTGACGCTGCTCGTGGCGTCGACCGTGCTCGACTACAGCTGCGCGCGGGGGATCGAGGCGTGCGCGCGCGGCCCGACGGCGCGCCCACGCGGCAAGCACCTCCTCCTGGCGCTCTCGCTGACCGGGAATCTCGGCCTGCTCGGCTTCTACAAGTACTGGGGCTTCTTCGCCGAGAACGTGCAGTTCGCGGCGGCGCGCCTCGGGATCGAGCTCTCGCTGCCGCTGCTCGACCTGATGCTGCCGGTGGGCATCAGCTTCTACACGTTCCAGACCATGAGCTACACGATCGACGTGTGGCGCGGGCAGATGGTGGCGCGCCGCAACCTGCTCGACTTCGCGCTCTTCGTCTCCTTCTTCCCGCAGCTGGTCGCCGGCCCGATCGAGCGCGCCTCCCACCTCCTCACGCAGATCGAGCAGCCGCGCACGCTCGGGTGGGAGCGCTTCCGGGCGGCGTGGCCGCTGCTCCTGGTCGGCTTCTGGAAGAAGCTCCTCTTCGCCGACTCGATCGCGCCGATCGTCGACCGCATCTTCGCGCTCGACGAGCCGTCGCTGCCGCTGCTCGCCGCCGGTTCGGTGCTCTTCAGCCTGCAGATCTTCGCTGACTTCTCGGGCTACAGCGACATGGCGCGCGGCATCGCGAAGCTGCTCGGCTTCGAGCTGATGGTGAACTTCGACGCCCCTTTCCTGGCGCGCACGCTGCCCGAGTTCTGGCGCCGTTGGCACATCTCGTTGTCGGGCTGGATCCGCGACTACGTCTTCATCCCGTTCGGCGGCTCGCGCGCCGGCGGTCGCTGGCGCTTGCTGCTGGTGCTGCTGGCGACGATGGGGCTCTCGGGACTCTGGCACGGCGCGGCGTGGACCTTCGTCGCGTGGGGGCTCGGCCACGGACTCGCCGTCTGGCTCTCGCGCCAGTGCGGCCTCGACAGCAAGTGGCGGCCGCCCACCCGCTGGCACGGCCTCGCCTCGTGGGCGGTCACCTTCGCGACCGTGACGCTGCTCTTCTCCTTCTTCCGCGCCGACAGCCTCAGCTGGCTCGGCCATGCGGTGCGTGCCGGCTGCGCGCCGGGCGACGCGACGCTGCGCCGCCTCGAACTCGAGCTCGCCGGCAAGTCGCTGCTCGAAGCGGCCGCCTTCGCGTCGCCGTGGACGCTCCACTTCCTGCTCGAGCGCGCCGGCCCGCGCGCGGCGCGCTTCCTCGCGCTCTGGCGCTGGCTCTTCGCCGGGATCCTGCTCGGCCTGCTGGTGCAGCTCACGAAGGACGACGGGCGCGCCTTCATCTACTTCCAGTTCTGACCCGACGCGCCGCTCGTCCGAGGCGCGCCGCCGCAACGCGAACTCAACGCGCGGCGCCGCCGATCGAACGGTCTCTCAACTCGGCGTCGTCGCGCGCGCGCCCTAGCTTCCGAGCTCGGAGGTGCGCGCCATGGGCGAGGCGTTCGAGTTCCGGCACGCGATCGAGTTCGTGCTGCTGCTCCTGCTGGTGCTGGCGGCGGCGTGGCCGCTCGGGAGCGCAGCGGCGCGCCTCCTCGCGCCGGCGGCTGGCCCGCGCCCGCCTGTATGGCGAGCGCCGTTCGCGGCACTCGCGGCGGCGCTCGAGCGGCCGCTCGGCGCGGCGGCGACGCAGCCGATGGGGTGGGGCGCCTACGCGCGCGCGCTGCTGCTCTTCAATGCGATCGGGCTGGTCGCGACCTTCGCGCTGCAGCGGGCGCAGGGGTTCCTGCCGTTCAATCCGCGCGGCCTGCCGGCCGTGCGCTGGGACACCGCGCTCTGCACCGCGGTCAGCTTCGTCACGAACACGAACTGGCAGTCCTATTCGGGCGAGGTCGCCCTTTCCCACCTCGTGCAGGCCGGCGCGCTTTGCGTGCAGAACTTCCTCTCCGCGGCGACCGGCATCGCGGCCATGGCGGCGCTGGCGCGCGGGCTCGCGGGGCGCGGCGGCGAGGCGCTCGGCAACGCGTGGTCCGACCTGATCGCGATCACGGTGCGCCTGCTGCTGCCGCTCGCGCTGGCGCTCGCGCTGCTGCTGGTGGCGTGCGGCGTGCCGCAGACGGGGCGCGCGACGCTCGAGGCGACGCCGCTCGATCGGTCGGCGGCGACGGCGCAGTCGATCGCGCTCGGCCCGGTCGCCTCGCAGGTCGCCATCAAGCAGCTCGGCACCAACGGCGGCGGCTTCTTCAACGCGAACTCGGCCCATCCGCTCGAGAACCCGACGCCGCTCTCGAACCTGCTCGAGGGCGTCGCGCTGCTCGCCCTTCCGGCCGGCCTGGTGCTGGCGTTCGGGCGGCTCGCGGGCGATCGGCGCCACGGACGCGCGCTGCTGGCCACCATGGTGCTCCTCTTCGTGCCGGCCGCGCTGGCGCTGGTCGCCGCCGAGTCGCACTTGCCGCCGCCGCTCGCGCTGCACGGCATCTCCGCCGCCGACGGTGCGCTCGAGGGCAAGGAGGTGCGCTTCGGCGCCTTCGAGTCGGCGTGGTGGGGCGCGGCGACGACGGCGGCGTCGAACGGCTCGGTGAACGCGATGCACGACTCCTTCACGCCGCAGGGCGGGCTGGTGGCGCTGGTCCTGATGCAGCTCGGCGAAGTGGTCTTCGGCGGGGTCGGCAGCGGCGTCTACGGCATGGTGCTCTTCGTGCTGGTCGCCGTCTTCGTCGCCGCGCTGATGGTGGGGCGCACGCCCGAGTACCTCGGCAAGAAGGTCGAGGCGCACGAGATGCGGCTCGCCTGCGTCGGACTGCTGGCGCCGGCGCTCGCGGTGCTGCTCGGCACCGCCGTCGCTGCCGCTTGCCCATTCGGCCGCGCGAGCGTCGCCAATCCGGAGGCGCACGGCTTCAGCGAGCTGCTCTACGCGTTCAGCTCGGCGGCCAACAACAACGGCAGCGCCTTCGCCGGCCTCGCCGCCGATCAGCCGGCGTGGAACCTGCTGCTCGCGCTGGCGATGGCGATCGGCCGCTACGCCGTCCTGCTGCCCGTGCTGGCGCTGGCCGGCAGCTTCGCGAGCAAGCGGCCGGCGCCGCCCGGGCCCGGCACGCTGCCGACCCACGGCGCGCTCTTCGTCGCGCTGCTGGCCGCGGTGGTCGTGCTGCTCGGCGCGCTCACCTTCGTGCCAGCGCTGCTGCTCGGACCGGGGGTCGATCACTTCGCGCTCGCGTCGGAGGGCGTGCGATGAGCGGCGCGCCGGGCCGCGGCTTCGATCGACGACTCGTCGCGCGGGCGCTGCGCGAGAGCCTCGTGCGGCTCGCGCCGTGGAAGCTCGTCGACGCGCCGGTGCTGCTGGTGACTTGGTGCAGCGCCGCAGCGGCGACGTTGCTCGCGTGCGTGCCGAGCTGGAACGGCCGCGCCGAGCCGCCCTGGTTCGTGGTCGCGCTGGCGGCGCTGCTCTGGCTCACGCTCTGGTTCGCGACGGCGAGCGAGGCGCTCGCGGAAGGGCGCGGCCGCGCGCACGCGGAGGCATTGCGAGCCGGCCGCCGCTCGCAGCAGGCGGTGCGGCTGCGCCGCGCCGGAACGCCCGACGGCAGAGGAGACGGCGAAGGCGACGGCGCGCGCGATGGCGCGCCGCTGCCGAGCCACGACGCGCCCGGCGAGACGATCCCCGCGACCGAGCTCGCTGTCGGCGACCTCTACGTGGTGCGCGCGGGCGAGGTGGTGCCGGCCGATGGCGACGCGGTCGCCGGCATCGCTTCGGTCGACGAGAGCGCCGTCACCGGCGAGAGCGCGCCGGTGATCCGCGAGGCGGGCGGCGATCGCAGCGCGGTGACCGGCGGCACGCGGCTCCTCTCCGACTGGCTGGTCGTGCGCGTGACGGCGCCGGCGGGCGGCGGCTTCCTCGAGCGGATGATCGCGCTGGTCGAGGGGGCGACGCGGCAGCGCACCCCCAACGAGATCGCCCTCTCGCTGCTGCTCACCGCGCTGACGCTGCTCTTCGTCGTGGTGGTGGCGACGGTGCGCCCCTTCTCGCGCGACGACGCGGCGTGGAGCGGCGGCGAGCCGCTCGGCTTCGCGACGTTGCTCGCGCTGCTGGTCTGCCTGATCCCGACCACCATCGGCGGCCTGCTGCCCGCGATCGGCATCGCCGGCATCGATCGCCTCCATCGCCACCACGTGATCGCCCGCTCGGGGCGCGCGGTCGAGGCGGCCGGCGATGTCGACGTGCTGCTGCTCGACAAGACCGGCACCATCACCTTCGGCAACCGCGCAGCGAGCGAGTTCCTGCCGGCGCCCGGCGTCGCGCCGGCCGAGCTCGCGGAGGCGGCGCAGCTCGCGTCGCTCGGCGACGAGACGCCCGAGGGGCGCAGCATCGTCGTGCTGGCGAAGGAGAAGTTCGGGCTGCGCGGCCGCGCGCTCGAAGCGCAAGCGCAGGTGGTGCCGTTCACCGCGCAGACGCGGATGAGCGGCCTCGATCTCGGCGCGCGCCGCGTGCGCAAGGGGGCGCCGTCGGCCATCGCCGCGTTCGTGCGCGAGCGCGGCGGCGCCGTGGCCGATGCGGTCGCGCGCGACGTCGAGCGGATCGGTCGCGAGGGGGCGACGCCGCTGCTGGTGGCCGAGGGGGGGCGCGTGCTGGGCGCGATCCGGCTGCGCGACGTGGTGAAGGGCGGGCTGCGCGAGCGGTTCGCCGAGCTGCGCCGCATGGGCATCCGCACGATCATGATCACCGGCGACGCGGCGACCACTGCGGCGGCGATCGCGGCGGAGGCGGGCGTCGACGAGTTCCGCGCCGAGGCGCGCCCCGAGACCAAGTTGGCGCTGGTGCGCGAACTGCAGGCGGGCGGCCGGCTGGTGGCGATGACCGGCGACGGCACGAATGACGCGCCCGCGCTGGCGCAGGCCGACGTCGCGCTGGCGATGCAGAGCGGCACGCAGGCGGCGAAGGAGGCGGGGAACATGGTCGACCTCGAGTCGAACCCCACCAAGCTGATCGAGATCGTCGCGATCGGCAAGCAGCTGCTGATGACGCGCGGCGCGCTCACCACCTTCAGCCTCGCGAACGACGTGGCGAAGTACTTCGCGATCCTGCCCGCGGCGTTCCTGGCCGGCCACCCGGAGTTCGCCGCGCTGGACGTGATGCAGCTCGGGAGCCCGACGCGCGCGATCCTCGCCGCGGTGCTCTTCAACGCGCTGATCCTCGCCGCGCTGGTGCCGGTGGCGCTGCGCGGCGTCGCCTACCACGCGCTCCCCGCGGCGCTGCTGCTGCGCCGCCACCTGCTGCGCTGGGGCGTCGGCGGCCTGCTGGCGCCCTTCGCCGGGATCAAGCTGCTCGAGCTCGCGCTGCGCGGGCTCGGCGTGCCGTGAACTTGCGCAGCCTGCCGGAGAACCGATCATGCGACGCGATGCGCGAACTGCCTGCCTCGTGTTCGGGCTGCTGACGCTGTGCACCGGCGTCCTCTATCCCGCCGTCGTCACCGGCCTCGCGGCGCTGCTGCTGCCGCGCCAAGCGAGCGGCAGCGCGCTCCAGGTCGACGGCGTGACGGTCGGCTCGGCGCTGGTCGGCCAGCCGTTCGCCGCGCCCGCGTTCTTCCACGGCCGGCCGTCGGCGACGGCGGCGCGCCCCTACGACGCGCTCGCCTCCTCCGGCTCGAACTTCGGCCCGAACCACCCGGCGCTGCGCGAGCGCGTGGCGGCCGACGCGGCGCGCTGGCGAGCGGCGCTCGGGCTCGACGCCGCGGCGCTGCTGCCGGTCGACCTGGTCACCACGTCGGCGAGCGGTCTCGATCCCCACCTGACGCCGGCCGGCGCGCGCGTGCAGGTCGCGCGCGTCGCGGCGGCGCGCGGCGCGGACGAAGCAGCGGTGGCGGCCTGCGTCGAGGCGTGCGTCGAGCCGCCCGCGCTCGGCCTCTTCGGCCAGCCGCGCGTGAACGTGCTGCGCCTCAACCTGCTGCTCGAGCGGCGCGTGCCGCGGACGCGGTGAGCGGCGCGCGCCGGGCTTCGCGATGAGCGACGCTCCACGTCCCACGCCCGAGAGCTTGCTCGCGCAGGCCGCCGCCAGCGAGCGCAAGGCGGGCCGCTTGAAGGTCTTCCTCGGCGCCGCGCCCGGCGTCGGCAAGACCTTCACGATGCTCGAGCAGGCGCACGCGCGGCGCCGCGCCGGCGGCGACGTGGTGGTGGGCGTGGTCGAGACGCACGGCCGCGCCGAGACGGCGGCGCAACTGGCCGGCCTGCCGCTCCTCCCGCGCCGGCGCGTCGACCAGCGCGGCGTCACGCTCGACGAGTTCGACCTCGACGGAGCGCTCGCACGCCGACCGGCGCTGCTGCTGGTGGACGAGCTCGCCCACGACAACGCGCCCGGCTCGCGCCACTTGAAACGCTGGCAGGACGTCCACGAGCTGCTCGACGCCGGCATCGACGTCTTCACCACGCTGAACGTGCAGCACGTCGAGAGCGTGCACGACGTCGTGCAGCAGCTCACCGGCGTCGACGTGCGCGAACGCGTCCCCGACGAGCTGATCGAGCGCGCCGACGAGATCGAGCTGGTCGACCTGCCGACCGACGAGCTGCTCGAGCGGCTGCGCGCCGGGCGCGTCTACGCCGGCGACGGGGCCGTGCGCGCGGCCGCCGGCTTCTTCCAGGCCGCGACGTTGGCCGGCCTGCGCGAGCTCGCGCTGCGCCTCGTCGCCGATCGCGTGCGCGCCACCGCGCCCGCCCCGACGCGCCGCGCGACCGGCGGCAAGCTGCTGGTCGGCGTCGCGGCGAGCCCGTTCGCGCCGCGCCTGCTGCGCACCGCGAAGCGGTACGCCGACGCGCTCGGCTGCGAGTGGGTCGCGGTGCACGTCGCCGCCTCTCCCGGTCCCGCCGCGAGCGATGGCGAGCAGCGCCGCCTCGGCAACCACCTGCGCCTCGCCGAGTCGCTCGGCGCCGAGGTCCACACGCTGCCGGGGCGCGACGTCGCGGACGAGCTGCTCGCCTGCGCGCGGCGGCTCGACGTGCGCTGGATCGTGGTCGGCAAGCCGCTCGCCGCCTCGCTGGCGCGCCGCTTCACGCCGCCGCTCGCCGACCTGCTGCTCCGCCGCAGCGGCGCGATCGACGTCCTCGCCGTGAATGGCGCCGCCAGCGACGAGCCGGAGCAGGACGCCGCGCCGCGCCGCCGCCGCGATCCGCTCGGCTGGCTGCTGGCCGTGGTCGCGATCGGTGCGGCGACGGGCGCCTGCGCGCTGCTGCGCGGCGTGCTCGCTCCGGTGAACCTCTGCCTGATCTACCTGCTCGCCGTGATGGCGGTGGCGTTCCGCGGCGCGCGCGGCCCTGCGGCGTTCGCCTCGCTGCTCGGCGTGGCGCTCTTCGACCTCTTCTTCGTGCCGCCCTACGGCACCTTCACGGTGGCCGATTCGCAGTACGTGCTGACCTTCCTCGCGATGCTGTGCGTCGGCCTCTTCGTCAGCACGCAGGCGGCGCGGCTGCGCGCCACCCGCGACGGCGCGCTGCGCGAAGCGGAGCGCTCCGCGGCGCTCCATCGGCTGAGCGAGGAGCTCGCGGCGCGGCGCGGCGTGGCGGAGCTGTGCGCGGCGGCGCAGCGGCGCGGCGAGGAGGCGCTCGGCGTGCCGGTGCGCGTGCTGGTGCTCGGCGCGCGGTCGGGAGCGCCGGCGCTCGAGGAGCCGGTGCGCGAAGCGACGCGCGCGCCGCTCGCCGACGCGGAGCTCGCCGTCGCGCGCTGGGTGGCCGACCACGGCGAGCCGGCCGGCGCCGGCACCGCGACGCTGCCGGGCGCGGCCGGCCTCCACCTGCCGCTCTCCGGGAAGGGGGGCGTGGTGGGCGTGCTGGTCGCGGAAGGGCTGCCGGCCGAGCGGTTCGCCGAGCCGCAGGAGCGCCGCTTCCTCGAGTCGATCGGCCGCGCGCTCGGCATGGCGCTCGAGGTCGAGCGGCTCGCCGAGCGGGCGGGCGCGGCTGCGGTCGAGGCGGCGAGCGAGCGGCTGCGCAGCGCGTTGCTCGCGTCGGTCTCGCACGACCTGCGCACGCCGCTGCAGGTGATCGTCGGCTCGGCGACGGCGCTGGCCGAGTCGCAGGCGCTGCTCGATCCCGCCACGCGCGCCGAGCTCGCGCAGGGGATCGCCGACGAGGCCGAGCGGATGGGGCAGACGGTGACCAACCTGCTCGACGTGACGCGGCTCGAAGGGGGCGCGGCGGCGCTGCGCAAGCAGCCGCACGACGTCGAGGACCTGTTCGGGACGGCGCTCGCGGCGCTCGAGCGGCGGCTCGTCGGGCGGCCGACCGAGGTCGCGGTGGCGCCCGACTGCCCGGCCGTCGCGGTCGACCCGGTGCTCTTCCAGTCGGTGCTGGTGAACCTGATCGACAACGCGATCCAGTACGCGCCGAGCGGCACGCCGATCACGCTCGCGGCCGTTCCGCTCGCGGGCGGCGCGCGCGTCGAGCTCTCCGTCGCCGATCGCGGCCCCGGGCTCGCGGCCGAGGAGCGGGAGAGCATCTTCGAGAAGTTCACGCGCGGCACGGCGCGCGCCGCGTCGCGCGGCGTCGGGCTCGGCCTGACCATCGCGCGGCGCATCGTCGAGGCGCACGGCGGTACCATCCGCGCCCGTGCGCGCGCGGGTGGCGGCGCCGAGTTCGCGGTGGTGCTGCCGGCCGCGCCGCCGGCCGCCGCCGCGCGCGAGGAGTGACCCGCAACGTGGTCTCGCCGCCGCAGTCGCTGCCTCCCGCTGCGCCGAAGAGGGCGCTCGTCCTGGTGGTCGAGGATGAGGCGCCGATCCGCCGCTTCCTGGTCTCGAGCCTCGTCGCGCACGGCTTCGACGTGGTCGAGGCGGCCGACGCCGCGCACGCGCTGCGCGAGGCGACCACGCGTCTCCCGGAGCTGCTGCTGATCGACCTCGGCCTGCCCGATCGCGACGGCATCGAGCTGATCCGCGAGCTGCGCGGCTGGTGCCGGGCGCCGATCGTCGTCCTCTCGGCGCGCGACGCGGAGGCGGAGAAGGTGCGCGGCCTCGATGCCGGGGCCGACGACTACCTCACCAAGCCGTTCGGCGTCGCCGAGCTGCTGGCGCGCGTGCGCGCAGCGTTGCGGCGGGCGCTGCCGGCGGAGGGCGCCGGCGCCAACGGAGCGCGGCTCGAGTGCGGCGACGTGGCGCTCGACGTTGCCGACCACCGCGCGTGGTGGCGCGGCAGCGAGGTGAAGCTGACGCCGATCGAATTCAAGCTGCTCGCCGTGCTGCTGCGCCACGCCGGCAAGCTCGTCACGCACGAACTCCTGCTGCGCGAGGTGTGGGGGCCGCGGTGCCACGAGGACGCCGCCTACCTGCGCGTCTACATCCACCACCTGCGCCGCAAGCTCGAGGAGGCGCCGGCGCGGCCGCGCCGCCTGCTGACCGAGCTCGGGGTCGGCTACCGGCTGGTGGCGCCGAGCTGAGAGCCGCGCCGCGCGCGGACAGCTCGCGCCGTGCGGCGGCGCCTTGCATCGCCGGTGCGCCCCGGCAACCTGCCCGCTGCCCCGACCCCTCGCGAAAGGCCGCCGTGAACGACCCCTCGATCCCCGCGCCGTGGAGCGCGCGCCGCCGTTTCCTGCTGCGCTTCGGCGCCGTCTACTTCCTGCTCTACAGCTTCCCGTTCCCGCTCAACGCGATCCCGTTCGCGCTGCTCGGCCACGAGTCGCTGCCGTGGAGCGAGGCGGTGGGGCGCTTCGCCGCGAAGCTCTCCGAGTGGGTCTTCGCGCCGTGGCAGCAGGGGGTCGATGCGGTCGTGCGTTGGGTCGGCGCGAACGTGCTGGACGCCGGCATCACGGTCGGGCCGCTCGGCAGCGGCGACACCACCTGGAACTACGTGCAGCTCGCCTGCACGGCGACGGCGGCGTTGCTCGCCGCGGCGGCTTGGTCGCTGGTCGCGAAGCCGCGCGGCGGGGAGCGCCTCCTCGCCTGGTTCCGCTGGCAGCTGCGCTTCGTGCTGGCGTTGGCGCTGGTGGGCTACGGCGCCTACAAGGCGATCCCCGCGCAGATGCCGCTGCCCGACCTCGAGCGGCTCGCGCAGCCCTACGGCGAGAGCTCGCCGATGGGGCTGCTCTGGACCTTCCTCGGCGCGTCGCCCGCGTTCGAGCGCTTCTCCGGCTGCGCCGAGATCGTCGCCGGCCTGCTGCTGGTGCAGCGGCGCACCGCGACCTCCGGCGCGCTGATGGCGGTCGGCGTGATGCTGAACGTCGCGGTGTTCAACTACCTCTACGACGTGCCGGTGAAGCTCTACTCGAGCCACCTGCTGGCGATGGCGCTGCTGATCGCGCTGCCCGACCTGCCGGCGCTGCTCCGCCTCTTCTTCGCGCGCGGTGCCGCCGCGCCGCTGCGCTTCGATCGCCTCTTCGCGTGGGGGCCGCTGCACGGCGCCGGACTCGTGCTGCGCTACGCGGTGGTCGGCGCGAGCCTCTGGTCGACGCTCGACGCCGCGAGGTCGCAGCACGCGAGCTTCACCTCGTCGACCGGCCGCTCGCCGCTGCGCGGCATCTGGGCGGCGACGCGCTGCAGCTTCGACGGCGTCGCGTGCGACGGCTTCCTCGGCGGCGCCGCGAGCGACCCCGCCTGCTGGCGCGAGCTGGTCATCAGCTACCCGCGCCGACTCGTGCTCTCCACCGCCGGCGACCGCTTCGAGCGCTACGGGTCGACGTTCGACTTCGAGGCGCGCACGCTGACGCTGACCCATCCCGAGCGGCCGGGCTGGAAGGCGGAGCTCGCCTTCGCCCAGCCGGCGCTCGATCGGCTGGTGATCGACGGCGACTTCGACGGCCGCGCGCTGCACGTCGAGCTGGCGCTGCAGCCGGAGCGGCGCTGGCTGCTGCTCGACCGCGGCTTCCGCTGGATCAACGAGACGCCGTTCAACCGGTGAGCGCGCCCGCGAGCCGGACGCCGCGCCGCGCGCCAGGCGACGCTCGCGCGCGGCGCAGCCTCACCCCTTGATGCCCTTCGCCAGCGCCAGCAGCGCCTCCTTGGCGTCGGCGAAGATCATCAGCGCGTTGTCGGCCTCGAAGAGCGGGTTGTCGATGCCGGCGAAGCCGGGCGACAGGCTGCGCTTGATCACGAAGATGGTGCGCGCCTCGTCGACGTTCAGGATCGGCATGCCGTAGATCGGGCTGCCCTTCTGGTCGCGCGCGACCGGGTTCACCACGTCGTTGGCGCCGACGACGATGACGACGTCGGTCTCCTTCAGGTCGGGGTTGATCTGGTCCATCTCGACCAGCTTCTCGTAGGGCACGTTCGCCTCGGCGAGCAGCACGTTCATGTGGCCCGGCATGCGGCCGGCGACCGGGTGGATCGCGTAGCGGCAGCTGATCCCCTTGGCCTCGAGCAGGTCGGCGAGCTCGCGGATCGCGTGCTGCCCCTGCGAGACGGCGAGCCCGTAGCCCGGCACGAAGACGACCGTGCGCGCCGCCTCGAGGATCGGCAGCGCGTCCTCGGCGCTGCAGCTCTTCACCTTGGTGTAGGAGGACTTCTTCTTCTCGCCGTCGCCGCCGGCGGTCTGCCCGAAGCCGCCGACCAGCACGTTGCCGAGCGAGCGGTTCATCGCCTTGCACATGATCTGCGTCAGGATGATCCCCGACGCGCCGACCAGGGCGCCGCTGATGATGAGGCAGTCGTTGCCGAGCACGAAGCCGGTGGTCGCCGCGGCGACGCCCGAGTAGCTGTTCAGCAGCGAGATCACCACCGGCATGTCGGCGCCGCCGATCGGCAGCACCAGCAGCCAGCCGAGCAGGCCGCCGAGCAGCGCGATCGCGAGCGCGGCCTGCGTCTGCTCGTCGTGCTCGAGCGCGTAGCCGCCGAGCCAGATCGCGGCCCCGACCACCAGCGCGCCGAGCGCGAGGTTGATGGCGTGGCGGCCCGGCAACAGGATCGGCTCGCCCTTCTTCAGCGTCCCGGCCAGCTTGAGCCACGCGGCCATGCTGCCGGTGAAGGTGACCGCTCCGATCACGAGGCTCAAGACCAGCGCGACGGTCCAGTCGACGCCGCGCGCCGTGGAGCAGCTGATCGAGATGTCGGCGGTCGACTCCGACCAGTGGAGCAGGTCGCAGAGCGCGACGAAGGTCGAGGCGAGGCCGCCGAGCCCGTTGAACATCGCGACGAACTCGGGCATCGACGTCATCGGCACGCGGTAGGCGAGCCAGGCGCCGAGGATCGAGCCGACGGCGGCGCCGCCAACGATCCAGCGGTAGTCGATCGAGCCGGCGTGGAAGAGCGTGCCGAGGATGGCGACCGCCATGCCGATGCCGGCGATGGCGTTGCCGCGGCGGGCGCCCTTCACGGTCGACATCATCTTGAGGCCGACGATGAAGGCGACCGAGGCGAACAGGTAGGCGAGGGAGGCGAGCGTCTCGTTCATGGGGCGGCAGTCTTTCGCTCAGCGCTTCTTGAAGAAGCGCAGCATGCGGTCGGTCACCAGGAAGCCGCCGACCACGTTGATCATCGCGGCCGCGATGGCGATGGCGCCGAGCACGTTGGCGACGGTGACCTCCCCGGTGGTGGCCGAGAGGATCGCGCCGACGATGGTGATGCCGCTGATCGCGTTGCTGCCCGACATGAGCGGCGTGTGCAGCGTCGGCGGCACCTTGTTGATCACCTCGATGCCGAGGAAGACCGCCAGCACGAAGATGGTGAGCTGGGTGAGCAACTGCAGCGAGTGGCCCCCTTCGGCGGCGGCGGGCAGCGCGAGCGGCAGCGCGGTGGCGAGCGACGGGAGCGCGCTGCCGAGCGCTTCCGGGAGGGCGCCTTGCAGCGCAGCGAGCAGAGGCATCACGAGGAGACTCCTGCGGGGATCAGCGCCGCCGTCGGCGCATGCACGACCTGGCCGCCGCGCGTGACGAGGCAGCCGGCGGTGATCTCGTCCTGCACGTCGACGTGGAGCGCGCCGGCCTTCACCAGGTGCTGCACGAAGTAGAGGACGTTCTTCGCGTACATGTCGCTGGCGTGGACCGGCACCAGCGCCGGGACGTTCTTCACGCCGAGCAGCACGACGCCGTTCTTCGAGGTGGCCGTCTCGCCGGGGCGGGTCAGCTCGCAGTTGCCGCCCTGCTCGGCGGCGAGGTCGACCACCACCGAGCCGGGGCGCATCGCCTCGACCATCGACGTGGGCAGCAGCTTCGGCGCCGGCTTGCCAGGGATGAGCGCGGTGCAGATCACCACGTCGGCCTCGGCGACGCGCTTCTTCAGCGCCTCCTCCTGCGCCTTCTTGAACTCGGCGGACGCCTCCTTGGCGTAGCCGCCCTTGTCCTCGGCGTCCTGCTTCACCGCCACTTCGATGAACTTCGCGCCGAGGCTCTCGACCTGCTCCTTCACGGCCGGCCGGATGTCGGAGACCTCGACGAGCGCCCCGAGGCGGCGCGCCGTGGCGATCGCCTGCAGGCCCGCGACGCCGGCGCCGAGGATCACGACGCGGGCCGGCGTGATGGTGCCGGCCGCCGTCATCAGCATCGGCATCAGCTTGCCGAGCGCGTCGGCCGCCATCAGCACCGCCTTGTAGCCGGCGATGTTGCTCTGCGACGAGAGGGCGTCCATCCGCTGCGCGCGCGAGATCCGCGGGATCAGCTCCATCGCGAAGCCGGTGACGCCGCGCTGCGCCATCGCCTTCACCAGCGGGAGGCGCGCCGCGGGGTAGAGGAACGAGACGAGCGCCGCGCCGCTCTTCGGCAGCTCCGCCTCGCTGCGCGGCGGCTGCAGCTGCAGCACGAGGTCGGCGGCGGCGAGCCCCGCCGCTCGATCGGCGACCACGGTGGCGCCGGCGGCGACGTAGGCGGCGTCGAGGAACGAGGCGCGCTCGCCCGCGCCCTTCTCGACGGCGACGGCGAGGCCGCTCGCGATCAGCTTCTTCACGGTGTCGGGCGTGGCGGCGACGCGGGTCTCGCCGGGCTCGCTCTCGCGGGGGACGAAGGCTTGCAGCATCAGCAGGTCCAGTCGGTTCGCCTGCCGGGGGCGGGCGTCTGCCGTCCCGGCGAAAAATGAGGCGGAGAGGATCGGGATTCCGAGGGGAGTTGTCCACTCGTCCGAGCGCCATCGGCAGGATCGCCGGTCGGGAAAGAGCTGCCGCTGCGGGGTGGGCTACTCGGCGGCCGGCAGCTCGTAGACGCGGAAGAGCTCGGCGCGCGCGTTCACCGAGGAGCGCCAGCGCAGCGCGAAGGGGCCGATGGTGGCGGCCGGCTCGGGCGCGAGGAAGGCGGCGGCGGCGCTGTCCGCGGCGGGCGCCTCGCTGCCGTCGTCGCGCAGGCCGGCGAGGTAGAGCGATCCGATCCCGAGCGTCTTCACGTCGCAAACGAACCAGCGGCAGTCGTGGTCGGCGAGCCACTTCGCGAGGTCGTCGGGGGTGCCGCGGAAGAAGCGGTCGAGGAACGCCTCGATGCGCGCCCGGCTCTCGCGCGACTCGTACTTCGGCTGCAGCACGATCGGGTGGCGCGTGCCGGCGAGGATCGCGGTCGAGGTGACGAAGTCGGCGGCGATCGCCTCGCCCGCCGGCACGTGGGCGGCGACCCAGTCGAGCAGGCGCGGCAGGTGGTTCTGGCGCGGGTGGGCGACCCAGCCGGTGATGGCGCCGTCGCGGCCGCGCAGCGGCGCCGAGTACCAGTCGTTGCGCCAGTGGCGGCGGAACTGCTCGAGCTGCACGCCGGTCGTCGCCAGCAGCGCGCCGGCCAGCAGCGCCTGCAGCGCCCGTGGCCGGCACCAGGCGATCACCACGGCGGCGATCACCGGCGCCGCCATCGCGGCGACCACCTCGGTGCGCGCCACCAGCCACGCGGCGAGCAGCGTCACCGCGCCGAACGCCGCCAGCAGCGCCTCGCGCCGCTCGCCGCGGCCGCGCCACCAGTCGGGGAGGCGGCGCGCCAGCAGCAGCGCGAAGCCGAGCAGCGTGAGGCCGAGTCCGCTCGCGAGCGTCGCGACGCTGCTGGTCTCGAACGGCCCCTGCCAGAGGAGGCGCGCCTCGAAGTCGAGCGCGCGCGGATCGGCCGGCAGCTCGCCGAGGAAGCGCGCCTTCGCCAGCAGCAGCCGCACGACGTGCGAGTAGTCGCCGATGCCGCCGCCGAGCCAGCGCGACAGCAGCGCCGCCGCCGCCGCCGCGCCCGCCGTGCCGAGCAGCGCCGCGACGCGCCCGTGCCACGGCTTGGCGGCCGGCCGCCGCATCGCGAGCTCGGCCAGCAGGAGCCCGGCGACCACCTGCATCGGCAGCGACAGCAGCGCCAGCTTCGCGCGCAGCACCGGGATCGCGAGCGACCCGACCGCCACCACCGCCGGCAGCAGCCAGGCGCGCCGCACCGCGAACGGGTTCTCGCCGCTGCGCAGGAACCAGAGCAGCACGACCGCCGCCTCCATGGCGACCACGAAGCCCATCGCGTGCCACGTCGCGAGCGCCAGCAGCAGTGCGCCGCCGCTCGCCGCGAACCAGCGCGCCGTGCGCCGCCGCGCCGCGATCGCGAGCAGCCCGAGGTGGAGCGCGAACCACGGCAGCGCGAAGTCCTCGCGCAGCAGCAGCATCCCGAGCGTGCGGTAGCTCGACGGCAGGAGCGCGTAGAGGAGCGCCGCGAAGCCGCCGAGCAGCGTGCTGCCGGTCAGTTCGCGCGCCAGCAGGAAGACGCCCACCGCCACCGCGCTGGCGGCGAGGCTCATCGATTCGAGGATGCTCCAGTGGAGCGGCTGGTCGGCGCCGAACGCGCGGTGCCACCACGCCGCGACGTACTCCTGGCCGACCGTCTCGAAGGCGAGCGCGTCGACCGCGTTCGGCCACTCGAAGCTCCGGTCGGCGCGCAGCTCCGCAGGGGCGCTGCCGCCGTTCTCGACGATCCGCTCGGTGAAGTAGTAGAGGAGCGCCGGGTCGCTCCAGAGCAGGCGGCGGGCGTCCTTGGCGTCGAAACCGGGATCGGCGAGCGCGGTGCGGACCCGCAGTTGCGCCGAGCCGAGCAGCGCGACGGCGAGCAGCAGCCAGCCGACCACCCGCTTCGCCAGCGCGCCGCGCGGGCCGTCGAGCCATGACGCCGCGCGGCCGGCCGCTGCAGGCCGCCGGTGGTTCGCGTCGATATGCTCCGCGCCATGCATCGCCACCGCGGCACGATAACGGCGTCGCTGCTTGCCTCCGTGGCCGCGCTCGGCGCCGGCTGCAGCGAGGAGCCGCCGCCTCGCCTCCCGACCCGGCCGGTCGGCAAGCCGGTCAACGTGTTGATCGTCTCGCTCGACACGACGCGCGCCGATCGGCTCGGCCCCTACGGGCGGACCACGGCGAAGACGCCGCGGCTCGACGCGCTCGCGGCCGAGGGGACCACCTTCGAGAGCGCCTTCACGCCGATCCCGTCGACCTTCCCGAGCCACTCGACGCTCTTCACCGGCCGCTACCCGCAGAGCCACGGCGTGCACGACAACGCCGTCTACGTGCTCGGCTCCGAGCAGGTGACCCTCGCCGAGCTGCTGCAGGCGAAGGGCTACGCGACCGGCGCCTTCGTCTCGGCGTTCGTGCTCGATGCGCAGTTCGGCCTCGACCAGGGCTTCGCGACCTACGACGACGAGGTCGACACGCCGCTGATGAAGTTCGACGTCAGCAAGCTGCCGAAGGACCTGCCCGACGCGCGCAAGAAGTGGGAGGCGACCATCGCCACCGCCTACCAGCGGCGCGGCGACTCGACCACGCAGCGCGCGCTCGAGTGGCTCGGCGGGCTCGGTGCGGAGCCCTTCTTCCTCTGGGTGCACTACTTCGACGCCCACCAGCCCTACCAGCCGCCGCCGCCGTGGGACCGCCACTTCGACCCGAGCTACCGCGGGCCGATGGATGGCGACCAGCGCAAGTTCTGGCCGCTCTACAAGCGCGGCCAGATCACGGCGGCCGATCGCGACCACATGACGGCGCTCTACGACGGCGAGATCGCCTGGCAGGACGAGTGCCTCGGGCGGCTGCTCGACGGCCTGCGCAAGGTGGGGCGGTTCGACGAGACGCTGATCGTGGTGGTGGCCGACCACGGCGAGGCGCTCGGCGAGCACTCGCAGATCTACGAGCACAACAGCGAGGTCTACGACGAGGTGATGCGCGTGCCGCTGGTGGTGCGCCGCCCCGACCTGAGCGCGCGCGGCGAGCGGGTGAAGCCGCTGGTCCGCACGCTCGACGTCGCGCCGACCGTGCTCGAGTGGCTCGGCATGGCGCCCGAGCCGGCGATGCAGGGGCAGTCGCTGCTCCCCTTCACGGACGCCGATGGCGAGCGGCGCGCGGCGGCCGAGGGGCCCGGCTCGATCCTGCTCGAGGCGCTGCGCGAACGGCAGGTGAATCCGACGCCGAGGTCGCTGGTCGCGCTGCGCAGCGATCGCTGGAAGGCGATCGTCACCCTCGACGCGCAGGGCGAGGCGCTCCGCACCGAGCTCTACGACCTCGAGCGCGACCCGTTCGAGAAGCGCGACCTCGCCGCGACCGAGCCGGAGCGCGCCGACCAGCTGCGCGCGCAGGTGCTGCGCCAGCTGAAGGAGCTGCCGAAGGCGAGCGGCAACGCGCGCGAGCTCGGCGAGCTCGACAACGAGGCGCTGCGGGCGCTCGGCTACGCCGGCGACTGACGCGCGCGCGGGTCGGGTCGGCCGTTGCAAGCGCGGAGCGGTCGGCGGGGAAAAAAAGCGGGGGCTGCCCGGTCGCTCAGGCAGCCCCCTCGAGGCCCGTCAACGCAGCCAGGGTCGTCTGCGCTGCCGTCCTCGTCTCGTCGTTGGGTCGGTGCGGCGCAACGGCGCGGCCGCGCATCGGTTCGCGCGGCCGCTCGCGCTCACTTCAGGAACTGCAGCTCGTTCAGCACCTCGTTGCCGACGCAGATGCCCTGCGCGACGCCGTTGTCGATCGCCGCGCGGTAGTGGATGCCGCCGTAGAGGCGCGAGATGGCCGCCTCCGCCGCGGCGGTGTCGAAGTCGGTGAAGCTGCGGGCGGCGGGCACGGTGGAGCCGGGGCCGACCGTGTTGTTGTGGATCGTGTGGGTGTCGTCGTCGAAGGCGCGGGCGCCCAGCACGTTGGTCAGCACGGTCGCCGCGGCGCCCGACTGCACCGAGTGGCCCGAGGTGTACTCGGGGAAGTTCGGCGTCCCGAGGAGCGGGTCCCACGTCGCGCTGAGCACGCGCTGGATGTAGGTGATCGGCCGCTCGAGGTTGTACTGGTACTTGGTCTGCCAGCAGGAGATGAAGGCGTCGCTCACCGCGATGCCGAGCTTGCAGAACGCCTCGGCCGCGATCGCGAGCGTCTCGCCGTCGGCGTCGCAGATCTGCGCGGTGACCGAGACCCAGTGGCCCGGCGGCGTGCCGGTGCCGCCCGGGCCATCGGCCCAGAAGAAGGCGATGTCGTTCTGATCCTGCGTGAGGTTCACGCCGGCGTCGCCGGTGGTCGTGAAGACCTCGTCCGCCTCGATGTAGAAGGCATCGCCAGGCGTCTCCGACCAGGTCGGGTGGGAGATCGGCGCGCACTCGCTGGCCGGCAGCAGGACGAACGGCCGGATCTGGTCCCAGCACGGCTGCAGGGCAGCCGCGAAAAGGGGAGGGGTCGGCACCCAGAGGCCGTTGCCCACCGGCGGCGTGTAGGGGCAGTTGTTGAAGATCGTGAAGCCGTCGCCCGCGACCCACGCGAGGATCGCCGCGGCGATGTCGGCGCCGAGGTCGTTCGAGCGCTGCAGGATCGTCGGGTCGACCTCGAGCGCGAGCTCGGCGTTGATGTCGGCCTCGAGGTCGCTGACGCGCGTCACGTTGGTGCCGTTGATGTTCGGGATGATCCCGCCCTGGATCACCGCGGCGAGCGCCGTGTTGGCGACCGCGCGGTAGTCGACGATGCCGTCGGGCTGCGGCACGCCGTCGAACTCGTTCAGCTGTCCGGCCAGCGACTGGTGGTTCGGCATCCCCGGCACCACCGATTCCCACAGCGTCACGCCCGCGTAGCCGTAGGCGCGCGCGGCGACCGGCGGCGAGAGGCCGGCGTTGGTCTTCACGACGTCATAGAGGACCTGCATCCAGCGCGTCGCGACGCTCGCATCGAACGCGGCGGTCGCTTCGGAGGTCGGAGCCGAATCGTGGCTGGCGCGGTGGCACGACGTGCCTGCGAGCGCGCCGGCGAGCAGCAGGAAAGGGGCGGAGCGACGAAGCATCGAAGAGGACTCCCTGGAAGTTGCAACTTGGACCAATTCGCAGTGAGCGCGCCGCCAACGCAGATCGCGCGCCGAGCGTGCGGCCGCCGGGGCCGGCGCGCGGGGCTCGGGCGCCGGGCCGCAATGTCCGTTTCGGCTGGGCCGGCTTGGCCGATTCGTCCCGCCGCGCTCGCGAGCGATCCGACTCCGCGCCCGGGCGGCTCGCGCGAGCGTGCGGCCCGCGTTTCGCAAAGCTCGCCGCGCCGCGTAGGGTCGCGGTGCTCGCGCAGCCGCGCGGGACGTCTGGTCCCCTTGCTGAAAGGAAGCCTCTTCATGGTTCGACTCGGGAACACGTGCCGCGCGACGCTCGGGCTCGCTGCGGTGGTCGCCACGATTTCCGGCAGCGCGCACGCTCAGGGAGAGAACGGCTTCTTGCGCGGCGCAGGCCGCACCGATGCCGCCATCACCTACGCCTTCGACTCGTACGACCACTTCTGGATGGGGGACAAGAAGGTCGAGGATCCGGGCGTCGGCGAGATCACGCGCGAGTCGCTGAACCTCTGGGTGGCGCACGGCCTGCGCGAGGACCTCGACCTGTTCGGCTCCTTCTCGCTGGTCGAGGTGGAGAACGACGGCACGGCGCCGTTCGACGACGAGCGGCAGCTGCAGGACATGGTGCTCGGCGTCAAGTGGCGCGTCTTCGAGCAGCGCGTCGGGCCGGGCGCCTTCTCGGTGCTCGCCGCGCCGTCCGCCAAGATCCCGATGAGCCACTACGAGTCGAACGCGGTCACCGCGATCGGCGACGGCCAGATCGACTACCGGGCGCGCGCCATCGCCCACTACCGCTTCGACTTCGGCGCCTTCGTCTCGCTCGAGAGCGGCTTCGACTACCGGACCGAGCAGCCGGGCAACGAGATCCCGGTGAACCTCACGGTCGGCATCCCGGTGACGCAGTACGTGACGCTGATGCCGTTCTATTCGACGGTGACCAGCGACGGCGACATCGACATCGGCCAGGGCGACTTCCCGGCGGTGCAGGAGGAGTCGGAGCGGGTCGGCATCTCGATCTACGCCCGCCTCAACGAGACGATCGGCGTCACGGCCGGCTGGAAGACCACCCTCGACGGCAAGAACACCGGCGACGTCGACGGCTACTGGGCCGGCCTCGTCTTCCGCATCGGCAGCTGATCGCACGTCCGGTCATCCCGATCCGGGATCGTTCCGCCGACGCGAACCGCACCCTTCGATGGTGCGGGAATCGGCGGCGGAAGACTCCCGGATCGGGATGCCGCGGCGACCTCGCAGAGACCTCGCAGGTCAGCCGCCGGAGCCAGTGGAGGGCGCCGCCGCCTGCTCGCGCAATCGCGCTTCGAGCCGCTCGAACTCGACGATGCCCGGCGCCAGCACCACCGCTTGGTGGGCATGGCCGATCGCTGCGGAGAACTCCTGCAGCGCCTCGCAGACCAGCGCGAGCTGGCTGAAGAAGAGCGGGTTGCTCGGCGCGATCGCGATGGCCGTCTCGAGGTGGCCGCGCGCCTCGGCGAGCTCGCCCAAGTCCTGCTCGAGCACCGCGAGCTCGAAGTGGTACTGCGCGTTGCGGGGATTGGCCGCGATCGCCGCCCGCAGCCCGTCGCGCGCCTGCTCGCGCACCTCCCGCGTCACGCTGCCCGTCTTCAGCGCCTCCTGCAGCAGCGCACGCGCCGCGTCGGCGCTCTCCTCGGCGGCGGAGCGCTTCTCCTCGCTCACCCCCTCGCCGGCCGCGAGGTAGGGGTTGATGAAGCGGTCCATCAGCCCCTCCTGCAGCGAGCCGACGTTCTCGACGATGGGGGAGAGCGCCTCGGAGCCGCTCTTCAGCATCTCGGCGATCACCGCGCTCTTCTCGCTCATGGGCGCCGCGTCGAAGAGCTTGAGGAGGTTGCCCGCGAAGCCGCCCGGCCGCACGCGCGAATCGGCGCGCGGCGCCGCCTTCGCTGCAGCCGCGGACGCCTCCGCGACGCGCCGCTTCGCCTCCTCGAGCTGCTCGTTCACGAAGCGGAGCTGCTGCCCGCTGCGGTGGTCGCGCGAGTCGATCCGGCGCGCCGTCTCGACGTCGAGCAGCGCGAGTTCGAGGTAGGTGGTCAGGTTGCCGGTCGATTCGTAGAGGCCGAGGTAGACGTCGGCGCGCAGGCTGTGCGCCCGCAGCCGCCACTTCTCGAGCAGCGGCGTCGCGGCGCGCGCCACCTCGGCGCCGAGCAGCTGCACGGCGCGCGTCGCCGGCGTCAGCGCATGCTGCAGCATCTCCCCCTTGCGGCTCGCGTCGACCTGGCTGCCGCTCGCCAGCCCGAAGCGGAAGCGCGCCAGCTCGAGCTGGGTCGGCCAGTCGTCGACGCCGAGCGACTCGGCGCGCAGCAGGTCGTCGAACCCCTGGTCGCGCGTGATCGCCACGCGCGAGCGCCAGCGCAGGAAGCCGCGGAAGAAGGCGGCGAGCGGCTGGTCGGGCTGCAGCCGCTCGGCCGTCTCGAGTTCGCGGAACGCCTCGGCGTAGAGCGCCTCGGGCGAGCCGAATTGCTGCACCAGCACCGGCAAGTTCGCCGGGTCGTCTTCCTGCTCCCAATCCTGGCCGAGGAAGCAGAGGGCGCGCGCGCGGCCGAGGTGGGCGGCGGCGTCGTCGCGCCGGATCCGCAGCGCGGCAGCGAACTTCTGCTCGGCCTCGGCGAAGTACCCGTCGGCGAAGCTGGCGCGCGCCTGCTCGAACGCGTCCTTGAAGGCGCGGTCGTTCTCCCGATCGCGCTGCCGCTGCGTCCACCAGCCGAAGGTGAGCGCCATCATCACCAGCGCCGCGGTGAGCGCGACGATCGACTTGTGCTTCGCGAGGCGGCGCACCGTCCGCTTCACCACCGAGCTGCGGCGCGCCACGATCGGCTCGCCCTCGAGGAAGCGTTCCAGGTCCTGCGCCAGCTCGAGCGCCGACGCGTAGCGGCGCTTCGGCTCCTTCTCCATCGCCTTGAGGATGATCACCTCGAGGTCGGCCGGCAGGTCGGGACGGAGGCTGCGGGGCGTGCGCGGCTCGACGTCGAGGATCTGCTGGAGGATCTCCTGGGTCGACTCGCCGGGGAAGGGCGGCTCGCCGGCGACCATCTCGTAGAGCGTCGCGCCGAGCGACCAGATGTCGGTGCGCCGGTCGACCTCGCCGCGCTTGGCGCGGATCTGCTCGGGGCTCATGTAGCGCGGCGTGCCGACCATCGCGCCCGAGTCGGTGATGCCGCTGCCCTGCTCGGGGCGGGCGAGTCCGAAGTCGGTCAGCACGAGCTTGCCGCCGTGCTCGACGATCATGTTGGCCGGCTTGATGTCGCGGTGGATGATCCCGTGCTGGTGGGCGAAGTGGACCGCGCGCGCGGCGGTCTGCATCAGCCGCGCCGCCTCCTGCGGATCGAGCCGGCCGCGCTGCAGCGTCTTGTCGAGCGGCTCGCCGTCGAGGAAGCGCATCGCGTACCAGTGGATCGCGCCGCTCTGGCTGATCTCGTAGATCGGGACGATGTGCTCGTGGGAGAGTTGCGCGACCGCCTGCGCCTCGCGCAGGAAGCGCTGGATCGCCTTCTCGGTCGAGCCGAGGCCGGGCGGCAGCGCCTTCAGCGCGACGCGCCGGTCGAGCTTCGTGTGGTGCGCCTCGAAGACGACGCCCATCGACCCGTAGCCGAGCACGCGACGGATCGTGTACTCGCCGAGCGTCGTGCCGACGAGTTCCTGCAGCGGCAGGCGCTCGGGCGGGTCGGAGCGCTCGTTCATCCGTCGAACTCGCTGCCCGGCGGGTCGGCGAGCGCCTGCTCGCGCAGCGTGCGCAGCGCCGCGAAGACGCGCGGCAGCACCTCGAGCGGCAGGGAGTTCGGGCCGTCGGAGAGGGCGGCGTCGGGGTTCTCGTGCACTTCCATGAAGACGAGGTCGGCGCCAGCCGCCACCGCGGCGCGCGCGAGCGTCGGCGCCATGCGCCGGTTGCCGCCGCTCTTGTCGCCGGCGCCGCCCGGCTGCTGCACCGAGTGGGTGGCGTCGAAGCAGACCGGCACGCCGTGGCGCTGCATGATCGCGATGGCGGCGAAGTCGTTCACCAAGCGGTGGTAGCCGAAGAAGGTGCCGCGGTCGGTGACGATCACGTCCTTCGCGCCGGCGTCGCGCAGCTTGCGGACGACGTGCTCCATCTCCTCGGGCGAGAGCCACTGCCCCTTCTTCACGTTGATGGCGCAGCCGGTCGCGACCGACGCGGCGGCCGCCGCCAGCAGCAGGTCGGTCTGCCGGCAGAGGAACGCCGGGATCTGCAGCAGGTCGACCACCTCGGCGGCGCGCGCCGCGTGCTCCGGCAGGTGGATGTCGGTGACGAGCGGCACGTCGAAGGTGCGCTTCACCTTGGCCAGCACCGCCAGCGCCGCATCGGCGCCGAGCCCGCGGAACGACTTGCCCGAGGTGCGGTTGGCCTTGTCGAAGGAGGCCTTGAAGACGATCGGCAGCCCGGCCGCGCGCGCCTGCGCGATCACCCGCTCCGCGATGCGCAGCGTGATCGCCTCGCCCTCGACGACGCAGGGGCCGGCCAGCAGCGCGAGCGGGCGCCCGGCGCCGACGACGATTCCACGGATGCGGGCAGTGCGAGCGGCGGCGGCGGGTTCCATGGGGGCGGGATTGTATCTTCGCGCGCCTTCGCGCTTGGAGCCGGATGGGAACGCAACCGACGCTGCTGCTGACCGGTGCGACCGGGTTGGTCGGCCGATCGCTCTACCGCGCCGCCTTCCAGCGTTGGCGCGTCGTCGTCGTCACGCATCGCCGGGCGGCGGGCGTGCTGCGCCGCGGCGACAGCGCGGTCGCGGCCGACCTGCTGGCGCCCGGCGCCGCCGCAGCGCTGCTCGATGCGGTCGAGCCGCAGGCGATCGTCCACCTCGCCGCGCTGGCGGCGCTGCCCGCTTGCGCGCGCGATCCGGCGCTGGCGCAGCGGATGAACGTCGACGTGACCGCGCGGCTCGCCCGCGGCGCGGCGCGCGACGGCTGCCACCTCGTCTTCTTCTCCACCGACCAGGTCTTCGCCGGCGATCGCACCTGGCCACCCGATCGCGCGCCCGGCTACCGCGAGCCGGACGCCCCCGCGCCGCTCCACCCCTACGGCGAGAGCAAGGTCGCCGCCGAACACGCCGTCGCTGCGAGCGGCGCTGACGCCTTGCTCCTCCGCACGGCGCTCGTGCTCGCCCCCTCGGCCGATGGCACGAGCGGCGCGCTCGACTACGTGCGCGGCGCGGCCCCCGGCAGCGAGGTGCGCCTCTTCAGCGACGAGTGGCGCACGCCGGTCTCGGTCCTCGACCTCGCGCGCGTGGTCGACGCGGCGCTCGAGCGGCGCCTCACCGGGACGCTCCACGTCACCGGCCCGCAACGACTCGACCGCTTCGCGCTCGGGCAGGCGATCGATGCCGCGTTCCCGGTGGCGGAAGGGGCGGCGCCGCGGCGGCTGCTCGCCGTCTCGCAGGCGGAACTCCCCGGCGTGCGACCGCGCGACGTCTCGCTGGCGAGCGATCGGCTCGCCGCCGCGGGGCTGCCGGTGCCGCAGCCGTTGGCGGCGGCGCTGGAGGAATTGCGTCGCTTCGCAGATGGGGCGCGTGGGACCCGATGACTCGGCAGGGCTCCCCGCACTTGGGACGTTGCGACTCGTCACAAGAAGCTTGTTCCGCATGCGCGTGAACGGCGCCGCGGTCCAAAGTGTGCTAATGCCGCGATGCCGATCGGTTGCCGATCGATCGTTCCCGACCCGCTCGAGGATCCCGCATGGCTCGTCGCACCCATGGCTCGTCTGCTCCGCGCCGTCAGCGCTCGCTGCGCCGCCACCTCCTGCTCCTCTCGAGCGCCGCGCTCGCCGCCGGCTGCTGGCAGAAGAGCAGCCACTCCGACTCGCCGATCGAAGCGCAGGGTGACACCGGTGTCATCGCCGGCCACCTGAACCAGCGGGCGCTCGAACTCGGCCGAGTGCCGACCGAGACGGTGCTCGACGCGGGGGAACTGCTCTTCGCCGGGATGTTCAACGAGCTCGACGGCGCGATGCGCCCCGAGACGACCGGCACCGGCGTGGCGCGCAACCGCCGCGACGGGACCCAGAAGATGAACCGCATCTCGGGCCCCGACGCCAACTCGTGCGCCGGCTGCCACAACGTGCCGCGCATCGGCGGCGGCGGCGACAACGTCGCCAACGTCTTCGTGCTCGGCCAACGCTTCGAGTTCGTCAACTTCGACGGCGGCGTCGGCGACGGCAACCAGACCCACACGCTGCAGGAGGTCGCCAACGAGCGCAACACGCTCGGCATGTTCGGCGCCGGCTTCATCGAGCTCTTGGCGCGCGAGATGACGACCGAGCTGCAGGCGATCCGCGCCGACGCGATCGCGCAGGCCGACCTCGCGGGCAGCGACGTGACGCTGCCGCTCGTCGCCAAGGGGGTCGACTTCGGCTCGATCACGGCGCACTCGGACGGCTCGCTCGACACCAGCGCGGTCGACGGGGTCGACGCGAACCTGGTGATCAAGCCGTTCCACCAGAAGGGCGTGGTGACGTCGCTGCGCGAGTTCACCAACAACGCGATGAACCACCACCACGGCATGCAGTCGTCGGAGCGCTTCGGCGCCGGCGTCGATGCCGATGCCGACGGCATGGTCGACGAGCTGACGGCGGGCGACATCACCGCTGCGACGCTCTGGCAGGCGACGCTGCCGGCGCCGGGCCAAGTGCTGCCCGGCCCGTCGGGCGCCGAGCTCGACGCGGTGCTCGAAGGCGAACAGCTCTTCACCACGGTCGGCTGCGCGGACTGCCACGTGCCCGAGCTCACGCTCGAGAGCCCGCTCTTCAGCGAGCCGAACCCGTTCAACCCGACCGGCAACCTGCAGCTCGTCGACGTGATCGATCCGGTCGTCGTCGACCTCACCGTGGTCGGCGACGGGCCGCACCTGCCGCGCGAGTCGGACGGCAGCGTGAAGGTGCGCGCCTTCACCGACCTGAAGCGCCACGACATGGGGCCCGGCCTCGCCGAGCCGCTCGTCCAGGCGGGCGTCGCGGGGAACCTCTTCCTCACCAAGAAGCTGTGGGGCATGAGCAACGAGCCGCCCTTCATGCACCACGGCCGCGCGACGACCATCGACGAGGCGATCCGCATGCATGGCGGCGAGGGCGACGCGGCGCGGACCGCCTACGAGGCGCTCGCCGCCGACGACCAGAAGAAGGTGGTCGAGTTCCTGAAGACGCTGCAGCTGCTGCCCGAGGACGCCACCTCGCCGGTGGTGGTGGGCGCGCCGTCGGGGACGATCGGCGACGAGCCGGCGCTGGCCGGCGGCCACCTCGACCAGGACGACATCGACGCCGGCCTCTACACGCCCGAGGCGCTCTTCGCGCTGGGCAAGGTCGGCTTCAACGCCTTCTTCAACACGCTCGACGGCCAGGGGCGCCCGACCACGACCGGCACCGGCGCGTCGCGCTCCTCCCACGTCGCGCCCGAGAACTTCAACCGCATCTCGGCTCCTGACGCCAACAGCTGCGCCGGCTGCCACAACCTCCCGCGCTCGGGCGGCGGCGGCGACAACGTCGCCAACGTCTTCGTGCTCGGCCAGCGCTTCCCGTTCCTGCGCTTCGACGGCGGCCTCGACGACCTGAGCCTGACGCCGACCCTCGAGCAGGCCGCCAACGAGCGCAACACGCTCGGCATGTGGGGCGCCGGCTTCATCGAGCTCCTCTCGCGCGAGATGTCGACCGAGCTGATCGCGCTGCGCGACGCGGCGATCGCGCAGGCGGCGAACGACGGCGTCGACGTCACGGTCGAGCTCGACACCAAGGGGGTGAACTTCGGCAGCCTCACGGCGCTCGCGGCCGGCGGCGTCGACACCAGCGGCGTGGTTGGCGTCAACAGCGACCTGATCGTGCGCCCGTTCCACCAGAAGGGGGTGGTGGTCTCGTTGCGCGAGTTCACCAACAACGCGATGAACCACCACCACGGCATGCAGCCCTCCGAGCGCTTCGGCGACGGCGTCGACCACGACAGCGACGGCGTCCTCGACGAGCTCTCGCGCGGCGACATCACCGCGACCACGCTCTACCAGGCGCTCCTGCCGGTGCCGGGCCGCGTGCTGCCCGCCGACGGGAAGCGCCGCCGCGCCGTGGCGCGCGGCGAGAGGCTCTTCGAGTCGCTCGGTTGCGCGACCTGCCACGTGCCGGAGCTCACGCTCGACAGCCCGCTCTTCAGCGAGCCGAACCCCTTCAACCCGGCGGGCAACCTGCAGGTGGCCGACGTGCCGGCGCCGTACGAGGTCGACCTCACCGCGCACGGCCCCGGCCCGCGCCTGCCGGCCGAGACCGACGGCTCGGTGAAGGTCCCGGCCTACACCGACCTGAAGCGCCACGACATGGGCGCCGAGCTCGACAACGAGACGCTCGTCCAGGGCGGCGTGCCGACCTCGTGGTTCCTCACCAAGAAGCTCTGGGGCTTCGCGAGCGAGCCGCCCTACATGCACCACGGCCGTGCGCTGACGATCGCCGACGCGATCCTCATGCACGGCGGCGAGGCGCAGCCGGCGCGCGACGCCTACGCCGCGCTCTCGGCGACCGACGCCGCCTGCCTGATCGACTTCCTGAAGACGCTGCAGGTGATGCCGGAGAACGGCCCGCTCGAGAGCGTCGAGGGCGAGTGATCGCCGCGCCCTGATCGACCGATCGCCGGTGGACGGCGCCGGGTCGCGCGAGCGGCTCGGCGCCGTCGCCTTCGCCAAGCAGCGGCGTGCGGGGAACCCCTCGCGTGGACGCGGCGCGCGGAGCGGCGTACTGTTCGCCCCTCGTTCGAAGGACGAGGGGAGGGGCCACCTTGCGCGCGCTCTTGATCGTGATCCCCGGGCTCGCCGAGCGGCCGTTGCAGGCGCTCGACGGCAAGACGCCGCTCGAGGCGGCCGACCACCCGGCGCTCGATGCGCTCGCCACGCGCGGGCGGCTCGGCACGGTCGACCTCACGGTGCCGGGCGCCTCGCCGAGCGCGGTGACCGGCTTGCCGGCGCTGCTCGGCTGGGAGGCGGCGTCGCTCGACCTGCGGCGCGGTCCGCTCGAGGCGGCCGGGCTCGGCGTCGAGCTCGCGCCCGACGACCTCGCGCTGCGCTTGAACTTCGTCTCGACCTTCGAGGGGGCGCTGGCCGACACGCGCGCCGGCCACGTCTCCGATCGCGAGGCGGAGCTGCTGCTCGAGGTGCTGCGCAGTCCCGACGTGCTGCCGAGCGGCTGGCGCCTCCACGCCGGCGCCGGCTACCGCCACCTGCTGGTGATCCCGGGCGGCGCGCTCCACTCGCTCGAGACGGTGGCGCCGCACGTCGTGCTGGGGCAGCCGCTCGCCGCCCACCTGCCGCACGGGCGCGACGCGATGCCGCTGCGCCAGTTCATCGAGGCGGCGTGGGCGAAGCTGCGGCCGCACGAGGTGAACCGCGTGCGCGTCGATCTCGGCGAGAACCCGGCCGACGCCGTCTGGCCGTGGGGCGAGGGGAGCGCCTGCCACCTGCCGCGCACCGCCGGGCCGTTCGGCGGCAACGTCGCCGTGGTCGCCGCCGCGCCGCTGGTGCGCGGGCTCGCGGCGCTGGCCGGCTTCGTGGCGCCGCACGTCGCCGGCACGACCGCCGACGAGCGCTCCGACCTCGCCGCCAAGGTGCCGGTCGCGATCGGGCTGGCCGCCGACCATGCGCTGACGATCGTCCACGCGGCCGCCGTCAACGAGGCGTCGCGCAGCGGCGACGCCAAGCGCAAGGTCGCGCAGATCGAGCGGGTCGATCGCGAGCTGGTCGCGCCGCTGCTCGCGTGGGTCGCGGCGGCCCCGCACGAGCGCCGCCTGCTGGTCACCTCCGACCACACGACGGCCGTCGAGACGCGCGCCAGCGCGGGCGGGCCGGTGCCGTTCGGGCTGTGGGGCGCCGGGCTCGCCGGCGTGCGCGAGCGCCGCTTCACCGAGGCGAGCGCGCTGGCGGCCGACCTGCAGCTCGCCAGCGCCGGCGCGCTGCTCGGCTGGTTCGCCAAGCCGATCGGCCGCGGCGCCGGAGCCTGAGATGTGGCGGTCGCCGAAATGTGGCGGTCGCCGCTGGCGGCGGCCGCTGGCGGCGGCCGCGGGGCGCCCGCGCTCCCCTGCTACGCTGTCGCGCTTCGCGCTCCGTCGCCGCCACGCGGGCGGCGGCGCGAGCGCGTCTGCGTGAGCGCGACGATGGCCTTCGAGATCGAGAACCGCTTCAACCCCGAGGAATCGGAGCCGCGCCTCTTCGCGCGCTGGGAGTCGTCGGGGGCGTTCGAGCCCGACCGCTCCGCCTCCGGCGGCCGTTTCGTGGTGATGATCCCGCCGCCGAACGTGACCGGCAGCCTGCACATGGGCCACGCGCTCAACAACACCGTGCAGGACGCGATGGTCCGCTTCCACAGGAAGAGCGGCAAGGAGACCCTCTGGGTGCCCGGTACCGACCACGCGGGCATCGCCACGCAGGCGGTCGTCGAGAAGAAGCTCTTCAAGGAGAAGAACCAGACGCGCGAGCAGCTCGGCCGCGAGGCGTTCCTCGCCGAGGTCTGGAAGTGGAAGGAGCAGTACGGCAGCCGCATCGTCGAGCAGCTGCGCCGCATGGGCTGCAGCGCCGACTACTCGCGCCAGAAGTTCACCATGGACGAGGAGCTCTCCGCCGCCGTGCGCGAGAGCTTCGTGCGCCTCTTCGAGCAGGGGTTGATCTACCGCGGTCCGCGGCTGGTCAACTGGGACTGCGTGCTGCAGACCGCCGTCGGCGACGACGAGATCAACCACGAGACGCGCAAGGGCAAGCTCTGGCACCTGCGCTATCCGGTCGAGGGGCAGCCGGGCGAGTTCCTCGTGGTGGCGACGACCCGCCCCGAGACGATGCTCGGCGACACCGCGGTGGTGGTCCACCCTGACGAGCCGCGCTGGAAGCACCTGGTCGGCAGGCGGGTGGTCCTGCCGCTGGTCGAGCGGTCGATCCCGGTGCTGGCCGACGACACGGTCGAGCTCGGCTTCGGGACCGGCGCCGTCAAGGTGACGCCGGGCCACGACCCGAACGACTACGCGCGCGGCCAGCGCTTCAAGCTGCCGGTGATCTCGGTGCTGACCGACGCCGGCCGCATCAACGAGCACGGCGGCCGCTACCAGGGGCTCTCGCGCGAGGAGGCGAGGAAGCGGATCGTCGCCGACCTCGACGCCGCCGGGCTGCTCGAGAAGACGGTCGACCACGAGATGAGCGTGGCGCTGTCGGACCGCTCCGGCTCGGTGATCGAGCCGCGCATCAGCGAGCAGTGGTTCGTCTCGATGGTGCCGCTCGCCAAGCCGGCCATCGACGCGGTGAAGAGCGGGAAGTTGAAGATGGTCCCGGAGCGCTGGTCGAAGGTCTACCTCGACTGGCTCGAGAACGTCCGCGACTGGTGCATCAGCCGCCAGCTCTGGTGGGGCCACCGCATCCCGGTCTGGTACGACGCGGACGGCCTCGCGGTGGCGTCGCGCGCCGAGCTGGCCATCGGCGACCGCCACCCGAAGAGCGGCAAGCCGATCGTGCGCCAGGACCCCGACGTGCTGGACACCTGGGCGTCGAGCTGGCTCTGGCCGCTCGCCACGCTCGGCTGGCCGGGGCGCAAGGAGGGGCCGCGCAGCGACGACCTCGCCCGCTACTACCCGACGCAGTTCCTGTCGACCGCGCGCGAGATCATCTACCTCTGGGTCGCGCGCATGGTGATGGCGGGCTACGCCTTCGCCGACCATCTGCCGTTCGAGCAGCGCTGCCCGTTCACGACCTGCTACATCAACGCCACCGTGCTCGATGCGCAGGGGCGGCGCATGAGCAAGTCGCTCGGCAACGGCATCGACCCGATCGACATGATCGACAAGTACGGCGCCGACGCGATGCGCGTGTCGCTGATGCTGCTGACCGTGGAAGGGCAGGACATCCGCTTCAGCGAGCAGCGCGTCGAGGAGGCGCGCAACTTCGTCAACAAGTTCTGGAACGCGACCCGCTTCGTGCTGCAGAAGGTGGCGCGCGAGGACGTGGGCGGCGTCGACCTCGCGGCGGCGACCCGCCTCGAGGATCGCTGGATCCTCGCGCGGCTGCGCGAGACGGTGGAGACGGTGACCGCCGCGCTGCCCGCCTGCCGCTTCCACGAGGCGAGCCACGCGTTGCGCCGCTTCACCTGGAACGACTTCTGCGACTGGTACGTGGAGATCGCCAAGGTCCGCCTCGACCCGGCCGCCGAGCCCGCCTCGCGCCGCATGGCGTCGACCATCGCCGTGACGGTGATCGAGACGCTGCTCCACCTGCTGCACCCGATGGCGCCCTTCGTGACCGAGGCGCTCTGGGGCCACTTGAAGTCCGCCGGCTTCGTGCCGAGCGACGCGAAGGACCTGATCGTCGCCCCGTGGCCGCGCGCCGACGCGCTGCCGGCGCGGACCGCCGCCAACGACGAGGCGGCCGCCGCGATGGCCGGCCTCCAGGAGATCACCTCGGCGCTGCGCAAGCTCCGCGCGGAGAACAAGGTCGCCGAGCACGCGGTGGTGGCGGCCCACGTGAAGCTGCCCGACGCGCGCCTCGTGCCGCTGCTGAAGGAGGCGCAGCCGTGGTTCGAGCGGCTCGCCCGCTGCCAGCTCGCCGGCTTCGCCACCGACCTGCCCCGTCCGGCCGACTCCGATGCCGCGGTCGTGCCGGTCGCGCCGTTCGGGTCGGCCGAGCTCTACCTGCCGCTCGCCGGCCTGGTCGACAAGGCGGCGCGCGCCAAGGAGCTCGCCAAGCGGGCGGAGGAGCTCGGGAAGCAGATCGCGCAGATCGAGGCGAAGCTCGGCAACGAGGGGTTCGTCGCGCGGGCGCCCGCCGACGTCGTCGCCCGCGAGCGCGAGCGGATGGCGCAGCTGCGCGACGAGCAGGCGAAGGTGGCGAAGCAGCAGAAGGAGCTCGGCGGCTGACCGCCCGCCGAGCGCCGCGCCGCGGTCGCTCGACGCGCCTCTCGTCTGCTCCGCCGCTCCGCCGAGCGGCGCGAGCGGGGGGCTACTCCACAGGCTCGAAGCTGCCGGCTGCGAACTTCATCGCCACCTCGAACTGCGGGAACTTCGTCCCCGTCCCCATCTTCACGGTGAAGACCAGCTTCGCCGCGTCGTGCTCCGCCACCACCATCGGCGAGCCGCCCGCGGCCGCGGTGCTCTTGCCCGAGCCCCGGGCGCCTGGCTTGTAGGAGAGGCGGACCGGGTGGTGCGCCTGATCGGGGACGAACTTCGCGTCGAGCCAGCCGACGATCGCATCGGCCTCGTTCTTGATCAGGAAGATGGCGCGGTCCTTCGGCAGCTCGACCAGCGACACCGGCGCCGCCTTCACCGCGCCGATCGCTTCGAGCGCCTTCTTGCCGGGATCCTCCTCCTCGGCAGGCGCTTCCCCTTCCTTCTTCTCGCCTTCGGCCGGCTTGTCGCCCTCCGCGGGCGCGTCCTTCTTCTCGCCGCTCTTCGGGGCGCGCTTGTCGTTCTTCTTGTCGTCCTTCTTCTCGTCCTTCTTGTCAGCGTCCTTCTTGTCGCCGTCCTTCTTGTCGCCGTCGGCCTTCTTGCCGTTCTTCCCGGCCTTCTTGGCCTCCTCCTCGGCCTGCTTCTGCGCGTCGGAGGCGCCCTTGCCCTTGAAGTAGATGCCGTAGTTGCCGGCCGGGAGGTTCGGCTCGGCGATGGGGGAGGAGACGGTCAGGATGCCGAGCAGGACCGGTTTCTCGACCGAGTCGCGCTCGACCTTCATCATCGGAGCGAGCACCGACGTGACGCGCGTGAAGGCGAGGTGCTTGCCGCCGCGCACCACGTTGGTGTCGGGGTCGACGTACTGCAGCACCTGGCCGGCGATGCCATCCTTGGTCAGCTCGAGCCGCCCCTTGAAGTCGGAGGCGAGCATCGTCAGCGCCTTCTGCGCCTCGCTCAGCGCGTCGAGGCCGGGCAGCGCCGACATCACGCCGCGGAAGCCGACGCCCTCGAACCGAGACGCCGGCATCTCGCCCTTGCGCCAGAAGACGTTGTTCGTGATCTGGTTGCCGAAGAAGGAGCCGCCGCGCACGGCGACCTCCTCGGCGCTGAAGCGGCCGCGCAGCTTGCGCTTCTGCTTGCCGTCCTTGATCTCGAGCGGCTGGAAGCCGGGGAACTGCAGGAAGGGCGAGCTGGTCCACTCGCAGACGTTGCCGCAGACGTCGAAGACGCCGTCGACGGTGACGTCCTCTTTCCACGAGCCGGGCGGGAAGGTCTGCGGTCCGGCCGCGCCACGCGACGAGTTGGACGAGTTGGCGCACTTGGTCGGATCCCAAGTGCCGTAGGTGCCGCCCCACGGATAGGCTTGGTCGGGCTTCAAGCCGCGCGTCGCGACGTAGGCCCACTCGATCTCGGTCGGCAGCCGCTTGCCGATCCAGCGCAGCGCGCCGCGCGCCTCGTCGGCCGAGACGGCGCGCATCGGGTTCTGCTCCTGGCCGGCCGGCAGCCCCTCGATCAACTTGCCGTTCTTGAACGCGCTCCAGTTGTACTTGATGGTGTACTCGTCGGGCTGCATCCCGTGAGCGTCGAGCCACGTCTTGAACTGCAGGTTCGAGGTCTCGTACTTGTCGACCAGCAGGTCCTCGCACACCTCGTTGTGGTCGGGATAGCAGGCGGCCAAGTGCTCGGCCGCCTGGCTGCGCGTGTCGTTGTCGCTCTCGAGCCACTTGACGAGCAGCTTCTCGGGCACGCCCATCGTGAAGGAGCCGCCCGGGACCAGCACCATGTTGGTGGGGATCGCGCCGCTCGTCTGCCCGTTGCTGTGGCTGCGGCAGTCGGTGCGCAGGCCGACGGCGGGGGCCGTCTCGCTGCCACCGAGCGGTGGCAGCACGCAGGCGATCACCACCATCGGGACCGGCAAGCTCGCGAGACGTAGCTGCATCGAGATCCTCCGCTGGCATCGACGCATGGTCGTCACCATCGTCGAGGGGGGAAAGCGCGGAACGTACACCTGGCTCCGGAGGGGCACAAGGCGTGCAACTCCTAGCGAACCAGCGAGCGGCTCGGCTCGGCTGGCGGAACCCATCCGCTAGCCCAGCCTCCTCCTGCGGTAACGGATGGCCCGGCCAGGCTCTTCGTCAGCGCGCGACCTCGGGCTGGACGAGCTGCTCGAAGTCGCGCTCGACGAGCCCGAGGAAGGCATCGGTCAGTTCGGGGTCGAAGTGGCTGCCCCGCCCGTCGCGGAAGAAGCCCTCGATCTGCGGCCGCGTCCACGCCGCCTTGTAGGAGCGCGCGTGGGCGAGGGCGTCGAAGACCTCCGCGAGGATGAGCACGCGGCCCGGCACCGAGATCTCGCTGCCGCGCCGTCCATAGGGATAGCCACGACCGTCCCACCGCTCATGGTGCTCGACCACGCAGCGGCGCACGGCGTCGAGGCCCGGGACCGGCTCGAGGATCCGGAAACCGAGCTCGGGGTGCTTCTTGATCAGGTCGAACTCGGCGGGGGTGAGCGAGCCGGGCTTGCTCAGCACCGCGTCGGGGACGCCGATCTTGCCGATGTCGTGCAACGCCGCGGCGCCGTCGAGGATCTCGAGGTCGGCGGGCCCGAGGCCGAACGCTTCGCCCACCCGCCGACAGAGCAGGCGCACCCGCTCGCCGTGGCCCGACGTGGTCGGATCCTTCGCCTCGACGGCGCGGGTCAGCGCTTCGTGCACCGCCGCGACGCGCACCCCCTGCGTCGCCCCGCGCGCCCGCGCCTTCTGCAGCGCGCGATGGAGCGTCGTCGGCAGGTCGTCGAAGCGCAGCGGCTTCAGCAGCAGGTCGGTCGCGCCGGCACGCAGCGCCTCGACGGCGCGCTCGATCGACGGCTCGCCGGTCATCAGCACCACCGCCGCGTCGGCCGCGCGCGCCAGGGTGAGGAGCAGGAGCTCGAGCCCCGGCAGGGGCTCCATCGAGAGGTCGTAGAGGTGCAGGTCGAAGCGGCGACCGCGCGCCAGATCGCTGGCGGCGAACGGGTCGCTGGTGTGGACGACGTCGAAGTCGTCCTGCAGCCGCGCAGCGATCAATTCCAAGATCGCCGGATCGTCGTCGACGACCAGCACGCTCGGCCTGATACAACTCCCGGCAGACGCTTCGATGGTTCGAACTCCCTGAAGCGGTCGAGGGCGCTCCGATCGATCCGGTTCGATCGAGCGCTCTCGATGAGGCGATGCGATGCGGTGCGGCCAAGCGGTGCAGCGGTGCAGGGCGGCGAAGCGGCGCAGCATTCAGGGGGGTCATGCGGCCTGGGCCAGTTGGCGGGGGAACGTAGCTCCCCCGCGCAGGAACATCAACCAAGCGACCGGAATCGAGCCTGCCGACCGATCGGTGCCGCCGTGGCTGCCGGTCGCTGGGCGATCGATCCGGTCGGCGGAGGGTGCGTGAGCGAAGAGATCGATGCGGACGACCTGGTGGGCGAGCCGGCGCACGCGCCCGTGCGCATCACCGTCGACGCGGCCGCGGCGGGAGAGCGGCTCGACCGGTGGCTCGGCAACCAGCTGCGCCCGACCTACTCGCGCTCCTACCTGGTCGGCCGGATCGAGGCGGGGGCGGTGCGGGTGAACGGGCTCTGCGTCCGGCCGGCCCACACGCTGATCGAGGGGGCGATCGTCGAGTTCGACCCGACGCCGCCGCCCGACCGCTCGCTGCAGGCCGAGCCGCTCGACTTCGAAGTGCTCTACGAGGATCCCCACCTCGCCGTGGTCCGCAAGCCGCTCGGCATCGCGGTCCATCCGGGCAACGGACGCACGCACGGGACGCTCGTGAACGGGCTGCTCCATCGCTGGCCGCAGATCCGCGAGATCGGCGCGCCCGAGCGGCCCGGCATCGTCCACCGCCTCGACCGCGACACCTCGGGGCTCATGGTGGTCGCCCTCTCCAATCCGGCGCGCTACAAGCTCGTGCTGCAGTTCAAGGCGCGCACGGTGAAGAAGGAGTACCACGCGATCGTGGTCGGCAAGGTCGCGCTGCAGTCGGACTACATCGACCTGCCGATCGGCCAGGACCCGAAGCAGTTCGATCGCCAGCGCATCGACCTGGTCGCCGGCAAGCCCGCCTCGACCTTCTACGAGGTGATCGAGCGCCTCCCCGGCTACACCTACCTGCGCTGCCTGCCGCTCACCGGCCGCACGCACCAGATCCGCCTGCACCTCGGCCATTTGGGCCACCCGTGCATCGCCGATCCGCTCTACGGCCGCCAGACGATCGGCCAGTACTACCGGATGATCGCGGAGCGCAAGGTCGAGGGCCTCCCGGTGCCCGACTTCCACCGCCAGGCGCTGCACGCCTATCGGCTCCGCTTCGAACACCCGATCGACGGCCGCGAGCTCGACTTCACCTGCCCGCTCGAGCAGGACATGGTCGAGCTGCTCGAGTTCCTGCGCGGATTGAAGTAGCGCGCGCGCCGGAACCGCGGGCCGTTGCATCCGCGGCGCGCGCCGCGGGCACAAGCAGGTCGTGATGCCGCACGATCCCGCCGCTTCGCTCCCCGCTGCCGAACTCGCCGCCCACGTCGAGTTCGTGCGGCGCCTCGCGCGCGCGATCGTCGGCGACCGCGAGGCCGCCGACGAGCTGGCCTCGCGCGCGCTGCTGGCCGGCGTCGAGCGGCCGCCGCCGCGCGACGCGTCGTGGCGCGCCTGGCTCACGGTCGTGGTGCGCCGCCTCGCCGGTCGCGCTCGGCGCGAAACGCAGCGGCGGCAGCGTCGCGAGGAGCGCGCCGCGAGCGTCGAGGCGCTGCCCACCACGCTCGAGATGGCGGCGCAGCTCGAGAGCTCGCGCCGCTTGTCGGAGGCGTTCGCCCGCCTCGCCGAGCCCTACCGCCGCACCCTCTTCCTGCGCTTCTTCGAGGCGCTGCCGCCCGCCGAGATCGCGGCGCGCGAGCAGTTGCCGCTCGCCACCGTGAAGTCGCGCCTCGCGCGCGGCCTCGAGGCGTTGCGCGGCGAGCTGCTCGACGGCGCCGATCGGTCGGCGGCGCGCGGGCTCGCGGCCTTGGCTTCGATCCCTGGCGCCGCGGCGGGCGCCCCTCTGCTCGGCTCGGTCGGGAGCGCGGCGATGACGATGAAGGCGAAGTCGTGGTGGGCGGCGGCGCTGCTCTGCGCGTTGGCGGGCGTCTTCGGCGTCCGCCACCGGCTCGTGCCGAGCGCTCCCGAAGCGACGGCGGAGCGGCCGTCCGCGCTGCCGGCGGCCGTCGAGCCGGCGCCGCTTGCGGGGGCGGGCGCGGCGGCGGCGACCGACGTCGAGCGCCGCGCGGTCGGCGAGGCGGCGCACGCGGCGCCGTTCGCGAGCGGCCTCGTCGTCGACGCGGCCGGTCAGCCGCTCGCCGACGTCGCCGTGCTGGCGGGCGAGCTCGACCGCGGCGACCCCGAGACGGTGGTCGAGCCGCCGCTCGAGTGGGGGCGCGCGGGCGCGCTCGCGCTGGCGCGCAGCGATCGCGACGGCCGCTTCGTCGTGCCGGCGCCGACGCGCGATCTGGCGAGCCTCCTCTTCGCGAAGGCGGGGTTCGCGCTCGGCGACGTGCGCGACCTCGCCGGCGAGGTCGAGCGGCGGCAGGAGCTGCGCGTCGTCCTCGACTCGGGGCGGTCGCTCGCGGTGCAGGTCGTCGCGGGCGACGGGCGACCGCTCGAGGCGGCCGTGGTCCTCTTCGAGCCGCTCACCGCCGACGCGGCCGAGCCCGGTTGGGAAGGGGCGGTCGCGGCGACGCTCGCCGAGCGACCCGAGTTCTCGCGCCGCGTCGGACCGCGCGCGCAGGCGCAGCTCACCGGCGCCGACGGGCTCGCGCGATTCGACGCCCTGCCGCGCGCGCCGGGGCGACTGACCGCCTTCTTCGACGGCTGCGAGTTCGCCAAGGCGGAGATCGCGGCGGCGCAGGCCGAAGCGCGACTGGTCGTCCGCCGCTACGCCGTCGCGCTCGACGTCCGCGATGCGACGAGCGGCGCGCCGCTCGCCGACGCGGTCGCGCTGCTGCTCGATCCCGACGACGGCCGCGTCGTGATGGAGCTGCGGCCCAATCGCCCGGAGCAGAGCTCGCCGCCGTGGGCCGCGGCGCTGCGACCCGGTCGCTTGATGATCCATCCGAGTCTGCCCGGCGTCGGTCGGCGCGCCGATGGGCGCCTTGGCGTCGAGGCGCGCGTCGTCGCGCCCGGCCATGTCGCGCAGGGGATCTCCGTGCGCTGGAGCGAAGGAGAGGAGCCGCCGGCGCTGGCCGTGGCGCTTCCGCGCGGCGAGGGGGAGCTTTCGCTCTCGGGGCGCGTCGAGCCGCCGGTCGCGGCGACGCTGCGCCTCGTCGCGCTCGATCGCGGCAGCGGCGAGCGCGAGGAGGCGGCGGTCGCGGTCGCGCGAAGCGGCGCCGACGGGCGCTTCGCGCTGCACGATGCGCCGGCCGGCCGCTGGCTGCTGATCACCACGGCGAAGGGCCATGCGACGGTCGAGCAAGCGGTCGAGACGCCGGCGCGCGACCTCGTCGTGCCGCTCGTCGCCGAGGCGCGGCTCGACGTCGCCGTGGTCGATGCGGCAGGGGGGCCGGCGGTCGACGCGCTCGTGCAACTGCAGACGAGCGACCAGCGGCGCGCGTGGCGGGCGCGGAGCGGCGCCGACGGCGTGGCGCGCTTCGTCGCGCTGCCGGCCGGCGACTACGTCGTCGCCGCCTTCCCGTCGGTGCGCGTCGGCCGCGGCGAGCTCGGCGCGCGCAGCGTCGATCCTGCGGCATTCGCGCGCGACGACGCGCTGACGCTGGCGGCGGGCGAAGCGCGCGCGGTCGAGCGGCGCCTGCTGACGCGCCAATCGGTGCGCCTCCAGGTGACCGACGAGGCGGGCGCGCCGCTGCCGGGCGCGACGTTGCGCGTGCGGATGAACGGCGGACCGGCGGTCGAGTGCGAGTCGCGCTGGCTCTTCGGCAACGGCCAGCTCGTCGCGCTCGATGGGGAGGGACGCGCCGAGCTCCCGCTCTATCCCGGCCTCTACTTCGCGCACGCGGCCGCCGCCGGCGTCGAGCGCGACCTGCCGCTCGAGGTGGGGCGCGAGGGCGGCGTCGAGCTCGTCGTGCAGCTGCCGCAACGGCTCGCGCGCGGCGCCATCACTTGCCGGATCGTCGACTGGAGCAGCGGCGCGCCGCTCGCGAACGGCGTCGCCTGGGCGAGCGCCACGGTCGAAGGGCAGGCGCCGCTCGAGCTGGGCGAACGGCGCAGCGACGGCGAGGGCGTCTGCCGGTGGGAGGGGGTGCCGGCCGGTGCGATCGAGATCGCCGTGTCGGGCAGCGATCCCTTCGAGCGGCGCAAGCGGGCCGACGGCGCGGCGGCCGCCGGCGCGCATAGCTACGGCCGCGCGCGCGCGACGTTCGAGCTCGGCGCCGACGCCCATCACGAGATCGAGCTGCGCCTGGTGGCGGAGGGGCCTCCGCCGGCTGGTGCGGAGCGCGTCGTCGTCGCTCTCCGCCTGCGCGAAGCGGCCACCGGCGCCGCGCTCGCGGGCGGCGAGGTGGAACTGCGCGCGGAACGGGCCGGCGGCATCGTGATCGACGTCGGCCGCTTCCTCGCCGACGACGAGGGGCGCGTGCGCGGCGAGGTCGTCGCCTGCGAGCGCTACCTGCTGACGGCCGCCGGCCCGAGCCGCTACGACGCGGAGTCGCAGCGGATGGTCACGAACCACCGCGCCGTCGTCGTCGCACGCGAGCCCGCCGCCGGAGAGCTCTCCGGCGAGATCGTGCTGGAGCGGAGGTGAGCGCGAGGCACGCGGAGACGCTTCGCCTCACCCTCCGCTACGGCAGCGCCCGCTTGTCGACCTTGCCCGGTCCGGTGCGCGGCAGGTCGGCGACGATCTCGAGGCGCGCCGGTACCTGATACGGCGCGAGCTGCGTGCGGCAGTGGGTGAGCAGCGCTTCGATCAGCGAAGCGTCCCGCTCCGCAGCGCGCGGTTCGCCAGCTCCCTCGCGCAACCGCACGTACGCCACCACCTGCTGGCCGCTCGTCGGGTCGGCGCGGCCGACGACGGCCGCTTCGGCGACGGCGGGGTGGTCGGCGAGGCAGCTCTCGATCTCGAGCGCGCCGACCTTGTGGCCGTGCACCTTGATCACGTCGGTCGAGAGGCGGCCGACGATCGTGAAGCTGCCGTCGTCGTGGCGGCGCGCGAGGTCGCCGGTGCGATACCAGCCGTCGCCGCGCGCCTTCGCCGTCGCCTCCTCGTCCTCCCAGTAGCCCGCGAAGAGCGACGGCCCGCGCACCCAGAGCTCGCCCTCGTCTGCGCCACCACCCGCTTCGGTCGGCACCAGCCGCGTCTCCACTCCCGCGAGCGGCACGCCGACGCTGCCGGCCGGCCGCACCGCGTCGTCGGCGCGTTGCGCCAGCGCGATCCCCATCTCGGTGGCGCCGTAGCGCTCGACGATCGCGTGGCCGAACTTCGCGGCGAAGCGGCGCTTCTGCGCGGCCGGCAGCGGCGCCGAGCCCGAGACGAAGAGGCGCATCGCCGGCAGCGGCGGCAGCTCCAGTTCCAGCAAGCGCGCCACCATCGACGGCACGCCGTAGAAGAGCGTCGCGCCACCGGACGAAAGGCGCGCCGCCACCTCGCGCTGTTCGAAGCCTGCGCAGAGGTCGAGCGTGACGCCGGCCAAGAGCGACCCCATCACGCCGACCGCGAGGCCGTGCAGGTGGTGGAGCGGCAAGCAGTGGAGCAGCCGGTCGCTGGTCGAGAGCTGCCACGCCTCCGCCAGCGCGGCGAGGTTGGCGCCGAGCGACCCGTGGGTGTGGAGCGCCCCCTTCGGCTTGCCGGTCGTGCCCGAGGTGTAGAGGAGCAGCAGCGGATCGTCAGCCCCTGCCGTAACCCCGGCGTGATCGAGCGCCAGCTCGACGCCCGCCTCGGCTTCCGTCTCGCCGAGCTCGCGGCGCGCCGCCTCGACCTCGGCGGCGAGGCGCGCGAGCTCGACCACGCGCACCTGCGGATGGGCGACGCGCAGCAGGTCGGCCAACGGCTCGTCGGCCAGCGCCGCGCGCGGCCCGCTGTCCCAGACCACGTGCGCCAGCTCGCGCGGCTTCACCTTCGGGTGGAGCGGCACGACGATGAGTCCCGCGCGCGCCGCCGCCAGCAGTTGCGTGACGAAGCGCCGGCCGCTCGGCAGCGCCAGCAGCAGCCGATCGCCGGGTCGCAGCCCCAGGCGGAACCAGGCGACCGCCAGCGCGCCGCTCTCGACCAGGAGCTCGCGCGCGGTCGCTTCCGGCCCGCCGTCGTTCCTCGGATCGGCGCCGTCGTGCAGGACGACCGCGTCGCCGCGCGCGCGCAGCCGCTCCAGCGTGGCCTCGATCCAGATCGGCGTCGCGCCGCGCGGGTACATTCGCGCTCCTTCGCGCCGCCGCACGGGCGGGCGCACGACGAGGGAGCGTACCGGATGGCCGCCGCAGGGAATCGTGACGACGCAGCGAACGCAGCGGCCTTGGCGCAGTGGAAGCGCGACGCGTTCGAGCCCGAGCTCGCGAAGGCGCGCACGCGCGACGTGCCCGACGCCACCTCGTCGGGGATCACGCCCGAGCCGCTCTACGCGCCCGAGCGCGGCCTGCCCGGCCAGGCACCCTTCCTGCGCGGCCCCTACCCGACGATGTATCGCGGCCGCTTGTGGACGATGCGGCAGTACGCCGGCTTCGGCGACGCGACCGCCACCAACCGCCGCTTCCGCTACCTGCTCGAGCAAGGGCAGATGGGGCTCTCGACGGCGTTCGATCTCCCGACGCAGATCGGCTACGACCCCGACCATCCGATGGCGGGTGGCGAGGTCGGCCGCGTCGGCGTCTCGGTCGCCTGCGTCGAGGACTTGGAGGAGCTCTTCGCCGCCATCCCGCTCGAGCGCGTCTCGACCTCGATGACCATCAACGCGACCGCGCCGATCTTGCTGGCGCTCTACGTCGCGGCGGCGCGCCGGCGCGGCATCCCGGCGGCGAAGCTCTCGGGCACGGTGCAGAACGACATCCTGAAGGAGTACGCGGCGCGCGGCACCTACCGCTTCCCGCCGACCGCGTCGATGCGCCTCGTCACCGACCTGATCGCCTGGACGGCGAGCGACGTGCCGCGCTGGAACTCGATCTCGATCTCGGGCTACCACATGCGCGAGGCGGGCTGCACCGCGGTGCAGGAGATCGCCTTCACGCTCGCGCACGGGCTCGCCTACGTCGGCGCGGCGGTCGCGGCCGGCCTCGACGTCGACGCCTTCGCGAGCCGCCTCTCCTTCTTCTTCGCGGCGCACAACGACCTCTTCGAGGAGGTCGCCAAGTTCCGCGCGGCGCGCCGCCTCTGGGCGCGCTTGATGCAGGAACGCTTCGCGCCGAAGAAGCCCGAGTCGTGCATGCTGCGCTTCCACACGCAGACGGGCGGCTCGACGCTCACCGCGCAGCAGCCGCAGGTGAACGTCGCGCGCGTCACGCTGCAGGCGCTCGCCGCGGTGCTCGGCGGCACGCAATCGCTCCACACCAACAGCTGGGACGAGGCGCTCGCGCTGCCGAGCGAGGCGTCCGCGCTGCTGGCGCTGCGCACGCAGCAGGTGATCGCGTCGGAGAGCGGCGTCACGCGCGTCATCGACCCGCTCGGCGGGGCGCCGTTCGTCGAGGAGCTCACCGATCGGCTCGAGGCGGAGGCGCGCGCGCTGATCGGCAAGGTCGACGACTTGGGCGGCGCCGTGAAGGCGCTCGAGGCGGGCTTCATCCAGCAGGAGATCCACCGCTCGGCGTGGCTCGACCAGCGGGCGATCGAGACGGGTGCCAAGAAGGTGGTCGGCGTCAACCAGCACGTGCAGCAGGACGAGCCGCCCGCCAAGGTCGAGTTCCGCCTCGACGAGACGCTCGAGGCGAAGCGCTGCCAGGCGGTCGCAGCGCTGCGCGCGCGGAGGAACGCCGTGGCGGCGCGCGACGCCCGCCAGCGGGTGGTCGATGCGGCGGCGGGTGGCGAGAACCTGCTGCCGCGGCTGGTCGATGCGGTCGACGCCGGCGTCACGCTCGGCGAGCTCTGCAGCGACCTCGAAGGGGTCTTCGGCAGCTACCGCGCGCCGATCGTCTTCTGAGCTGCGATGCGGGGCGAGCGGCGGCGCGGTGCCGCGCGCTACGCTCTCGCCGATCTGCCGTCCCCCTCGTTCCCGTGCCGGAGTTCGCGCCGTGACCAGTCGCCCCGCTGCCGCCGATCGCCCGCGCGTGCTGGTGGTGCAGGACGTGCCGCTCTCGGCGCGCCAGCAGAAGCAGTTCCTCGAGACCGAGGCGCAGAAGCGCGCGCTCGACGTCGACGTGCGCATCGTCGACCTGCGCACCCCGGCCGAGCGGCTGGTGCGCGAGCAGCTGCAGGGCGAGGCGCCGATCGACTGGCTGGTGGTCGACCTGCTGGTCTCCGAGATCGACGACCACGTGCCGGTCGAGGCGTCGACCGGGATGACGCTGCTGCGCCACCTCACGTCGGCCGGCCTCTTCCACGGCTACAAGGCGCGCGGGACGCCGCTCGGCCGTGGCGTGCGCTGCATCGCGGTCTACTCGGCGATGCTGCAGGGCCAAGGGACGCCGCGCCAGCGCACCGAGGAGGCGCTCGATGCGCTCGGCGTGCGCCGCTCGTCGCGCTACGTGCCGGGCGACATGGCGCGCGTCGCCGCCGACGTCTGCGACGAGCTCGCGGCCGGCGCGCGCGCGAAGAGGCCGCCGGGGTGAATGGCAAGCGGCCGGCGCGCCCCCCTCGCCGCGGCGCGCGCCGCGCGGGCGGCCTCGTCCCCGCCGCGCTGCTGCGCGAGCTGCGCGCGGCGACCGGCGCCGACGTCGTCACGCTCTACCTCTCGAACCCGGCCGCGCCGCACGATCGCGCGAGCTACGTGCTGCTCGGCGAGTCGGGCGCGAGCGCGGCGTTCCGGCCCTACCTGCACGGACCGCTGCGTCCCGGCTCGGTGGCGCGTTTCTCGGCGCACGACAAGAAGAAGGTGCTGAAGGTCGCCGACGCTGCGGCCCATCCCGCCTTCGGCCCGAGCGCCTTCCGTCGTCACCACGCGATCCGCTCGTTGGCGCGCCTCTCGGTCCGCCTGCCGACCGTGCCGCTCGCGCCGCCCGCCGCCGAGCCGCCGCCGCTGCCCGGCGTGATCCCGCCCTTCCTCGAGCTCTTCCTCAGCTACCGCACGCCGCGCCGCGACGCTGCGCTCGCCGCAGCCTGCGCCGCGGCGAAGCAGCTGCTGCTCGACGGCGCGCCGAAGCTGCTCGAGGAGGCGGAGCTGCGCCTGCTGATCGATCCGCGCGAGGTCGCGGTGCGCCACCGCAAGCTGCAGCGCATCGCCGATCGCTTCCACGACGAGGCGCGCGGCGCCATCGATTCGGCGGCTGCCGCCGACGCGGTGAAGCGCAGCGTCGAGGGGTGCCTGCGGGCGCTCGCTCGTTTCGTCGCCGCGGAACTGCTGCCGCCGCGCGCCGGCCTGCAGCGCCTCTCCTTCTGGCTGCTCGACGCCTGGAGCGGGCGGCCGCGCGACTGCGAGCCGCTGGCGCTGCACGCCCATCCCGAGGAGCGCGAGCCATCGACCGCGGTGCCGCCCGCCGCGCCGTTGCGCGCGCCGTTCGAGCGCGGCGCGCTCCGCTTCGTCGGCGCCACCGGCCGCAGCGTCGTGGTCGAGCGGCTCGCCGGCGCGGCGCCCGCGTGGCGCGCGCTGCACGCCGAGGTGCCCGTCGACCACGCTGCGCTCACCGTGCCGCTCTTCTCCGGCGCTCGTCCCTTCGCGCTGCTCCACGTCGACGCGGCGAACGGCGCCGCGCTGCTGCGCCGCGTGCGCCGCCTCTGGCAGGTGATCCCGTCGCTCGAGTCGCTGCTGCGCGACGTGCGCGAGCGGCAGTCGCAGCTGCGCGACCACGAAGCGCGCGTGCTCCTCTCCGCGTTCGCGGCGACCCGCTTCCGCCCGAAGCACGAGGCGATGCGCGAGCGGCTGCGCCAGACGGTGAACCGCCTCGGCGTGACCGCCTGCTCGATGACGCGCCTCGCGGAAGGGGGCCCCGCCGAGCACTGGACCAGCGCGCTGCCGCAGGCCGATGCGCCCGACCTGCTGGCGGCGCCGGCGGTGCAGCGGCTGCTGGCGCAGCTCGCCGGGCAGCTCGCCGAAGCGGGGGGCAGCAGCGGCGCGACGGCGGCCGAGCGGCCGCTCGCCGTGTCGCTCTCGGTCTCGCTCGGCGCCGCGCGCGGCGGCGCGCCGCAGCTCCACGCGCTCTTCGCCTATTGGCGCGGCGGGGCGCAGGGGGCCGATGGCGCCGCGCCGCGCCTGCAGCGCAGCTCGTTCGCGGCCACCACGCCGGTCGCCGCGACGGCGCGCGCGCTGATCGGGGAGCTCGCGCGCGCGCTGCCGGCCGACGGCGCGGGCGAGCTGGTCGTGGTGCCGAACTACACGCGCACGCGCAAGGCGACCGGACGGCGCGCGGTCGGCTCGCTGCTGGTGCTGTGGAGCGCCGCGCGCGAGCCGCAGGCGTCGCGGCCGTGGCTCCTCACCGCGGTCGCCGTGGCCCACGCGCTGGGGCTCGCGCTCTTCACGGTCGAGTCGATCGAGAACCAGGCGAACCTGCTGGCGTGGGCGACTGCGGGCGTCGGCTCGATCCACGACGTGGTCGGCGCGCTCGGCCGCTCGGTCGAGCTGATCCGCGCGGGCGGCGGCTCGCCCGGCGAACTCGAGCTGGCCGCCGACACGCTCGAGGGGATCCGCGACCAGATGGCGCTGCTCGACGGGTTGGCGCGTGGCGAGCCGCTCGCGCCGCTGGCCGCCGAGTCGACCCGCTTCGACGAGTTCATGGCGAGCGTCGTCAAGCGCGCGATCCTGATCTCGGGCAACCATCCCGACGACGTGCAGCAGCAGATCGAGCGGGCGGCGCGGCCGGTCGCGGTGGGGCGGCATCTCCGCTCGCGCGTCGCCGGTGCGCTGACCAACGCGATCGCCAACGCGCTCAAGTACGGCGGCGCGGGGGCGCCGGCGGTGCGCGCCGCGCTCGGCGCCGACGACGTGGTCACGGTCGTGATCACCAACCGCAGCTTCGCGCGCACCAGCGTCGAGTCGCTGCGCGCGGCGCGCGACATCGCGGGGCAGGTGCGCGAGGGCGATGCGGCCGAGGTGCTGATGCGCCTGCTCGACGCGAGTCGCGGCAAGCCGACACTGCGCGGCGTCGGGACGTGGCTCACCACGCGCATCGTGCGCGAGGTGCTGCACGGCGCCTTCGAGCTCGACTACGAGGTCGCGCCGGACGACGCCGAGGTGGTCGACGTGCGCGCCCGCATCCGCTTCCGCTTCGACGGCGAGCCGGTGGTCGCATCGGATTGACCCGCGAGGGGGCGTCGCGCTGTCAGCGCGCGGCGGCGCTGTCGGCCCCGAGTCGGTCGAGGGCCGCGAGGGCCGCGAGCTCGAGCGGCGCGTCCGCTCCCGCGCGTTCCTCTGCGAGCACGGCTCGAGCGAGGCTCGCAACCGCTTCGCCGTGCGGGAAGCCGGCTCGATAGGCGCGCGGGCCGGCGCTCCAGTGGCGGCGCGGATGGAGCGGGACGGCGTGCAGCGCGCGCAGCTGCCAGCGGCGCGCATCCTCGCGGCGCGGCGCCGCGCGCGCGAACTCGCCGGCGAGCGCGACGTAGAGATCGGCGAGCTCCGCCTCGAGCGGCGGCGGGAAGGGGGCGCGCGCCTCCTCGGCGGCGAGCCACGCGGCGATCGAGAGAGCGGCTTCGAGCGCTGCATCAATCGTCGCATCGGCCGCCGCGGCCTCGGCGAGTCGGCGGGCGAACTCGCCGCGCAACGCATCGCGGCGCGGCTCGAGGTCGCGCAGCGCCGTGGGCGGGCTCTCGCTCGGCAGCACGGTCGGGTCGGGGCGCCACGCACCGTCGAGCGCGGCAGCGAAGAAGCGGGCGTAATCCTGCTCGTAGCGGCCCGCATGCTGCAGCAGGCCGTGCGGTGCGTGGCCGGTCGCCGCCATCACCCAGAGCTGCGCGCGGCCGTCGGTGGCCGCGAAGGCGCGTTCCGTCGCCGTGCGATCGACCGCCGCCTCGAGCTCGCCGGTGATCAGCAGCAGCGGCTTGCCGGCGGCGGCAGCGCGCGCGGCGTTCGCGTCGGGCTCGCAGTCGTCCGGCAGCGCGAACCACTCGACCAGCGTCGTGCCGAGCCAGCGACTGAAGGCGCCGCGCCCCTCGCGGGCCAGCGCGGCATCGACGTTCTCGCGCGGGCTCGCCGCATCCTCGACGGCCGCGCAGGCGATGCGGTCGTCGTGTGCCGCCAAATGGAGCGCGACGATCGCGCCGAGCGAGATGCCGAGCGCGCCGATCTTCCGCGCGTCGACCTCGGGCCGCGCCACCAGCCAATCGAGCGCGCGGCGCGCATCGGGCAGCAGCGTCGAGACGAGCGCTTCGCCCTCGCTCTGCCCGTAGCCGGCGTAGTCCCAGACCAAGACGTTCAACGACGCGGCGTGGAGCAGCTCCCAGTAGGGGAAGTAGTAGGTGAGGTTGGCGGCGCTGCCGTGGCAGAGCAGCACGGTGCGGCCGCGCGCGTCGGGATGGGGGAGGAAGAGGGCGTGGCGGCGCGTGCCGTCGGCGCCGTTGAACCAGACCTCCTCGCAGGCGAGCCCCGTCTCGTCGGGCCGCGCGACGACGTCGCGGCGCGGCAGCAGGAACTGGCGCGACAGCTCGCGCTCGAGCGAGCTGCAGCCGGTGGCGAGCAGTGCCAGCAGGGCAAGCAGCGGCAGGAGCGTCAGCGTGGGGAGCGGCGAGCGCCGCGTCGGTTCGATCCTCATCGGGACGCCTCCATCGCCGCGCCACCGTACGCGATCACGGCCGATCCGTGCCCGGCCGCGGCGCACCATGGCTCGTCACGGCGGCGCGCGCTCCCGCCCCAGGGCAAGGCAGCGGCCCACCGCTTGCCAACGTCCGCTCCCGTCGCACCGCCGGCATCCGCCGCGGGCCCATGGAGATCGCCCCGATGATCCTGTCCGCCCCCCTCGCCCTTCCCTCACTCCTCCTCCCGTCGCTGCTTGGCGCTCCGGCACCGCAGCAGGCGAGCCAGCTCTTCGTCGACAGCGTCGACGCGCGCCTCACCGCGCTCGAGAAGCAGCTCGAAGCAGCGCGCAAGCCGGAGGCGCTGCAGTGGTCGTTCAAGGATGGCCTGCGCTTCGAGAGCGCCGACAAGGCGTTCCAGCTGAAGCTCGGCGGCCGCATGCAGCTCGACACCTTCTTCGGCAAGAGCGACGACGACTTCGAGTCGACCACCGGCAAGACGCTCGAGGATGGCTCGCAGATGCGCCGCGCGCGCCTCGCGCTGGCGGGCACGATCTACGAGAAGGTCGACTTCAAGTGGGAGTTCGACTGGGCGGACAAGGACGGCAAGAGCAAGATCATCGACGTCTACGCCGGCTTGAACGGCCCGGGCGCGATCCCCTCCGTGCGCGCCGGCCATTTCCGCGAGCCCTTCTTCCTCGAGATGCTCTCGAGCAGCAACGACGTCTCGTTCCAGGAACGCAGCCTCCCGCTGGCGCTCGTCCCGCAGCGCAACATCGGCCTCCAGCTGTTCGACTCGCTCTTCACCGATCGCTTCACCTATGCGGTCGGCGTCTTCCGCGACACGACCGACCAGGGGCTCGGGCAGGAGGATGGGCGCTACGCCGTCACCGCGCGCCTGACCGGGCTGCCGTGGTTCCAGGACGACAGCCACCTGCTGCACGTCGGCGTCGCCGCCAGCCGGCGCAGCCCGCCCGCCGACACGGTCGCCTACAAGTCGCGCCCCGAGGCGAACCTCGCCCCCGACGTGGTCGACACCGGCAACATCACCGACGCCGATGACGTGACGCTGCTCGGACTCGAGACGGCGCTGCTCTTTGGCCCCTTCTCGCTGCAGGGCGAGTGGGTCGAGTCGCGCGTCGATTCGGCCGCGAAGGGCGACCCGAAGTTCTCCGGCCTCTACGCGACCGCCACCTGGACGTGGACCGGCGAGCCGCGCCGCTACCGCAAGAGCGAGGCGACGCTCCAGTCGCCGCGGCCGACGACGAACGTCGGGCAGGGCGGCTACGGGGCGTGGGAGTCGGCGCTGCGCTGGTCGACGCTCGACCTCGAGGATGGCGGCGTCGCGGGCGGCGAGGTGACCGACCTCACGCTCGGCCTCAACTGGTACCTGAACCCGGTGACCCGCATCACCTGGAACCTGATCCGCTCGTCGCTCGATCGCGCGCCCGACGATGGCACGGCCGAGATCTTCGAGATGCGGATCCAGCTGGCCTTCTGATTCGCGACCGGCTCGCCGTGACCCATCACGGCGAGCCGTGACGCCTCACGGGCGCCGGCCACGGCCGCGGCCGGCGCTGCGCCTCGAACGCGAAACGAACGCCCGTCGCGAGCCGTCGCTCCCGGGCCGCCTCCTCATCGCGCCGCAAGGCATGGCCGTTGCCAAGCGACTCGCCTCCCACCGCTCGAAGGATCCTCACCATGCGCCGTTCCCTCTTCCTCTCCCGTCTCGCCCTCCTCGCGCTCGGCGGCCTCGGCCTCGGCAGCGGCCTCTTCGCGCTGCGCGCCGGTCCGTCCGCGCCGCCGCCCGCTCCGCGCGCCGAGGACGAGGTCCGCTTCGGCTACTTCCCGAACGTCACCCACGCGCCCGGCATCGTCGCCCTCGAGAAGGGGCTGATCGCCACGTCGCTCGGCGGCGGCGTGAAGCTGACCACCGCGACCTTCAACGCCGGTCCCGCCGCGGTCGAAGCGCTCTTCTCGGGCGCGCTCGACGTCACCTACATCGGGCCGAACCCGGCCATCAACGCCTTCGTGAAGAGCAAGGGGACGGCGGTGCGCGTCATCGCCGGCTCGACGTCGGGCGGCGCCTTCCTCGTCGTCGACCCGTCGATCGCGTCGGCGGCCGACCTGAAGGGGAAGAAGCTCGCCACGCCGCAGCTCGGCAACACGCAGGACGTCGCGCTGCGCGCCTGGCTGAAGCAGCAGGGCTACAAGATCGACCTGCGCGGCGCGAGCGACGTGCAGATCCTCCCGCAGGAGAACGGCCAGACGCTCGACGCCTTCAAGAACCGCCAGATCGCCGGCGCCTGGGTGCCCGAGCCGTGGGCGAGCCGCCTGATCCTCGAGGGCGGCGGCAAGGTGCTGGTCGACGAGCGCGAGCTCTGGCCCGACCGCGCCTACGTGACGACCCACCTGCTGGTGAGCAGCGACTTCCTCGCCAAGCGTCCCGACCAGGTCAAGAAGATCCTGCAGGCGCACGTCGAGGCGCAGGCGTGGATCGCCCGCCACTCGGACGACGCGAAGAAGGTGGTGAACGACGCCATCGCGCGCATCACCGGCAAGCGGATCGACGAGAAGCTGCTCACCGCCGCGTGGGCGAACCTCACCTTCACCAACGACCCGATCGCCGCCTCGCTGAAGAAGTCGGCGCAGGACGCGGTCGACGTCGGCCTGCTCGACCTCGCCGGCATCGACGTCTCCGGCATCTACGACCTGAAGCTCCTGAACGAGGTGCTCGCGGAGCGTGGCCAGCCCACGATCAAGCCGTGAGCGGGCGGCTGGTCGTGGAGGACCCGCAGTCGGTGGCGATCGCGGTGCGCGGCGTCTCGAAGGTGCACGGCCACGGGCCCGCGGCGGTGCTGGCGCTCGATCGCATCGACTTCGAGGTGCAGCGCGGCGAGTTCGTCTGCATCGTCGGCGCGTCGGGCTGCGGCAAGTCGTCGCTGCTCCACCTGATCGCCGGCCTCGACCAGCCCACCTCGGGGCAGATCGGCGTCACCGGCGGCGCTACCTCGTTGATGTTCCAGGACCCGGCGCTCTTCCCGTGGCTCTCGGTCGAGGAGAACGTCGCCTTCCCGCTCGAGCTGCGCGGCGTCGCCAAGGCCGAGCGCAAGAGCAAGGTGGCGGAGCTGCTCGCGCTCGTCCACCTCGAGGCGTTCGCGCGCCGCCAGCCGCACGAGCTGTCGGGCGGCATGCGGCAGCGCGTGGCGCTGGCGCGCGCGCTGGCCAACGCCTCGCACGTGCTGCTGATGGACGAGCCGTTCGCCGCGCTCGACGCGATGATGCGCGACAAGCTGCACGAGGACCTCGAGCGCATCGTCGCCGCGACCGGCCTCACCGTCCTCTTCGTCACCCACAACGTGCGCGAGGCGGTGCGCCTCGGCGATCGCGTGCTGCTCTTCTCGAGCCGCCCCGGCCGCCTCGCCGCGCAGTGGGACGTCGCCATCCCGCATCCGCGCCGCATCGAGAGCCGCGAGGTCTCCGAGCTCGCGGCCCTGGTCACCGATCGCCTCCGCTCCTCCTCCGCGAGCTCCCCTCATGCCCCCGCTCCAGAAGCCGCTGTTTCCTGACTCCCCGGTCGCCGACGACGCGGCCGCCGCCGCCGTCGCGCGCGCCGCGGTGGCGCCCGATCTGGCCGACGCCGGTTTCCAACTCGACGGCGAGCGGCGCCGGCGGTGGTGGCAGCGCACGCTGAAGGCGCTGTCGCCCGGCTTCGGCGGCGTGCTGCTGCTCTTCCTGCTGTGGGAGGCCGTGGTGGCGTCGGGCTGGCGCCCCGAGTGGGTGCTGCCGTCGCCGACCAAGGTGCTCGGGCGCGTCTGGAACGAGCTCTTCTACGCCGACACCTGGATCGCGCTGCGCATCACGATGCAGCGCGCGCTGCTCGGCTACTTGATCGCGCTGGCGGTCGGCGTCGCGCTCGGCCTGGCGATGGTGCGGCTCAAGTGGCTGCGCGGCGCCTTCGGAGGCTTCACGACCGGGCTGCAGACGATGCCGTCGATCGTCTGGTTCCCCTTCGCGATCCTGCTGTTCCAGCTCGGCGAAGGGGCGATCCTCTTCGTCGTCGTGCTCGGCGCCGCCCCGTCGATCGCCAACGGCCTGCTCGACGCGGTCGACCAGATCCCGCCGCTGCTGGTGAAGGTGGGGCGGTCGCTCGGCGCGCGCGGCTTCTCCCTCTACCGCCGCGTGGTGATCCCGGCCGCGCTGCCCGGCTTCGTGAACGGCCTGAAGCAGGGGTGGGCCTTCTCGTGGCGGAGCCTCATGGCGGGCGAGCTGCTGGTGATCATCGGCGACCGGCCGTCGGTCGGCACGCGGCTCCACTTCGCGCGCGAACTCGCTGACGCGGAGGGGCTGATGGCGTGGATGGTGGTCGTGCTGGCGATCGGCCTGCTGGTCCATGCGCTCGGCTTCGGCCTGGCGGAGCAGCGGATGATGAGCAAGCGCGGCCTGCTCGGTGCGCAGCGTTGAGCGCGGTCGAGTACCGCGGCGCGCTACCATCGCGCCCCATGGCCCGAGCGCCCACTCCGTCGCTGCTGCTCGACGTCTGGCGCGAGGTCGGGCGCCACATCGAGCTCGACGACTCGCTGCAGAACCTGGCGCCGATCGTGGCGCAGACGCTGCCGGTCGCGCGGCTCGTGGTGCGTCGGCTCGACGTCGCCGCCCGCCGGCTCGACGCGCTGGCCGCCGGCGGCGAGCCGCTCGCGGCGGGGGCCGCGCGGCGCGACCTCGATCCGGCGGAGGTGGCGCGCCTGCAGGCGTGGCTCGCGAGCGGCGAGCTGCTGCTCTTCGAGCTGCCGCGCGACGCCGCCGGTCCGCGCGCGGCGCTCGCCTGCCCGCCGGGGCTGCGCGGCACCGTGCTGGTCGGTCCGCTGCCGGGGTCGCTGGCCGAGGGCGACGGGGGCGCCGGTGGGCTGCTCCTGCTCGAAGGGCCGCCCGAGCTCGCCGAGCGCGCCAACGTCGTGCAGCTGCTGCTCGAGCCGTTCGCCGTCGCGCTGCGCAACGACCGCCGGCTCCACGAGCTGGCGCGGCTGCGCGAGGCGGCCGAGGCGGACAACCGCGCGCTGCTGGCGCGGCTGCAGCGGAGCGACATCGCCGACACGATCGTCGGCGCCGAAGGCGGGCTGCGCGAGGTGATGACGCGCGTCGATCAGGTGGCGCCGACCGAGGCGCCGGTGCTGATCCTCGGCGAGACCGGCTCGGGCAAGGAGGTCGTCGCGCGCGCGATCCATGCGCGCTCGCGCCGCGGCGAGGGGCCGTTCCTGCGGGTGAACTGCGGCGCGATCCCCTCCGAGCTGGTCGACTCCGAGCTCTTCGGCCACGAGCGCGGCGCCTTCACCGGCGCGTTGAGCCAGCGCAAGGGGTGGTTCGAGCGGGCCGACGGCGGGACGCTCTTCCTCGACGAAGTGGGCGAGCTGCCGCCCGCCGCGCAGGTGCGCCTGCTGCGCGTGCTGCAGGACGGCTCCTTCGAGCGGGTCGGCGGCCAGCACGCGCTGCACGTCGACGTGCGCATCGTGGCGGCGACCCATCGCGACCTCGCCGCGCTGATCGCGGAGGGGCGCTTCCGGCAGGACCTCTGGTTCCGCATCGGCGTCTTCCCGATCCGCTTGCCGCCGTTGCGCGAGCGGCCGGCCGACGTCGATCCGCTGGCGCGCCACTTCGCCGAGCGCGCCGGGATGCGGCTCTGCGGCGTGCCGCTGGTGCCGACGCGCGAGGATCTGGCGCAACTGCGCGCCTACCCGTGGCCCGGCAACGTGCGCGAGCTCGCGGCGGTGATCGAGCGCGCGACGATCCTTGGCAACGGCAGCCGCCTCGAGATCGCTGGCGCGCTCGGTGCGGCGGCGCCGTCGCTGCTGCCGCCGCCCGTCGCCGCGACGGCGCCGCTCTCGGCGCCACCCGCCAGCGCGCCGGCGAGCGGCGCGAGCGGTGAACCGGCCGGCTCGCTCGACGCGGCGATGGTGCGGGCGATCGAGGAGGCGCTGCGCGCCGCCGGCGGTCGCATCGAGGGGAGCGGCGGCGCGGCCGATCGGCTCGGCGTCAATCCCCACACGCTCCGCTCGCGCATGCGCAAGCTCGGCGTCGACTGGCAGCGCTTCCGCGGCGGCAGGTGAGCGCGACGTCGCGCAGCGTGGCGCTCAGCGCGGCGGCGCCGTCGTCCGCTCGAGTTCGTCGCAGGCGTCCTTCGCCTCCTTGAGGCCGCAGCCGGTCGCTTGGCGGTACGCCTTGATCGCGTCGATCTTGCGGCCGGCGGCGAGCGCCGCGACGACCTCGCTCGGCAGCTCGGTCGGCAACTTCGTCGGCGAGCGCGACGCGCCCTCGCGAGCGATCGCTCCGTCGCTGCCTGGCGCCGAGCGGCCGACGATCCGCAGTACCAGCGTGATCAGCAGCAGCGCGCCCGCGAGGCTCGCCACCATCCCCGCGGTGCCCATCAGCAGCGTCGCCATCGAGCGCTCCTCCCGTGCGGCCGGTCGTTAGCCTCGCGGGCCTCTCCCGTGGAGCTGCCTGTGACCGCCATCGACCATCTCGGCATCGCCGTCGCGAAACTCGAGGAAGCGTTGCCCTTCTGGCGCGATGCGCTCGGCCTGGAGCTGGTCGCCATCGAGGTGGTGGCGAGCGAGAAGGTGCGCGTCGCCATCCTGCGGCCGAAGGGGGACGCCCACGCGGCACGCGTCGAGCTGCTCGAGCCGACCGCGCCCGACAGCCCGATCGCGAAGCACCTGGAGAAGCGCGGGCCAGGCATCCACCACGTCGCGATGAAGGTCGACGACATCGCCGCGCGGATGGCCGCTCTCGCCGCGGTCGGCAAGCCGGCGATGGACAGCGCGCCGCGCGTCGGCGCCGGCGGCTGCATGGTCACCTTCCTCCACCCGAAGTCGACCGGCGGCGTGCTGCTCGAGCTGTCGCAGCCGCCCGCCGGCGGCGCGCACCACTGAGCGAGCGGGCGCGCGACGCACAGCGTTCGCGGTCATTTCGATCCGGGAGTGTTCCGCCGGAGGTGCGGTTACTGCCGGCGGGACACACCCGGATCGCAACGCCGGCGCGCCGCGCAGCTCCCCGCGGTCTTCAACAGCGCGGCGACGTCGGACGCGCGCGTGCGGCGCGGCCGGGCGAG
>JAEUIC010000022.1 GCA_016795285.1 Planctomycetota bacterium
CCGGCGTAGCGCCGCCCGGTGCCGGGGAGTTTCCGTCCGGCTACGCGGGGAAATGCCCCGCTGTCGACAGGGCTGGAAACTCCCCGGCACCGGGAGGGATGGAAACTCCCCGGCACCGCGGCGGGGGAGGCGATGTGATCAGGGACGTGGTGGATCAGACCAGGCCGACGCGCAGGAGGTCTTGCACGTCGAGGAGGCCGGCGGGGCGACCGTCGTCGGTGACGACGAGGATCTGGTCGAACTGCCGCTCCTTCATGACGTGCAGCGCCTCGGTGGCGAGGTGGCTCGGGCCGATGGTCTTCGGCGAGCGGGTCATCACCTCGTCGATGGTGTGCTTGGCCAGGTCGACCGCGCCGCCGCCCGACCACTGCACGACGTTCCGGCGCAGGTCGCCATCGGTGTAGAAGCCGATCGCCCGCCCGCCGCCATCGACCACCGTCACCGCCCCCGCGCGCGTCGCCGTCATCGCGGTCACCGCGGCGAACAGGCTCGTCCCGCTCGCCACCTCCGGGGCATCGCGCCCGCGCCGCATCACCTCGCCCACCGTCAGCAGCTTGCGCCCGAGCGCGCCCGCCGGATGGAAGCGCGCGAAGTCCTCGGGCGAGAAGTTGCGCAGCCGCATCACCGTCAGCGCCAGCGCATCGCCGAGCGCCAGCATCACCGAGGTGCTGGTCGTCGGCGCCAGCCCGAGCGGACACGCCTCGACCACCTTGCCGACGTCGAGCACCAGGTCGGCGTGCCGCCCGAGCGGGCTCTCGGGGTGGCCGGTCAGCGCGATCAGCCGCGCCCCGATCCGCCGGATCGGCTCGAGCAGCCGCACCACCTCGTCGGTCGTGCCCGAGAAGGAGAGCGCCAGCACGAGGTCCTGCTCGTCGAGCCGTCCGAGGTCGCCGTGCGCCGCCTCCGCGGGGTGGAGGAAGTGGGAGCGCGTGCCGGTCGACGCCAGCGTCGCCGAGACCTTCGCCCCGACCAGCCCCGCCTTGCCCATCCCGGTGACGACGACCATGCCGCGACAGCCGCGCAGCAGCTCCACCGCGCTCAGGAACGGCGCGCCGAGCTGCTCCGCGAGACGCGCGATGGCGCGCGCCTCCTGCTCGAGGACGTCGCGAGCGGCGCGCAGCAGCGCCGGCGGGGACAAGTCGTTGTCGGCCATGGTTCTCGTGCGGGAACGCGGCCACCGGGGCGCTTCGCGCGGGTTCCGGGGGGCGCAGGCGCGGCGTATGGTAGCCGCCTCCCACGTTCCCCTGACCGGGCCGCGCGCGCCGCCGCCCGAGGAGTGCCCGTCGCCTTGATGCCCGCCATCTTCTTCGAGCCGGCGCGCTACGCGGCGATGGACGAGATCACGATCTCGAAGATCGTCTTCTTCGTGCTGCTGCTGATCTCGCTGTCGTTCCACGAGTACGGCCACGCCTGGAGCGCGAAGCAGCTCGGCGACGACACGGCCGAGCGGCTCGGCCGCCTCTCGTTGAACCCGATCGTCCACATCGACCTGGTCTTCACGGTGATCATGCCGCTGCTGATGCTGTTCGGCCCGCTGGCCGGCACGCCGATCGGCATCTGCGCGGCGAAGCCGGTCCCGGTGAACCCCTTCAACCTGCGCAAGCCGACGCGCGACATGATGCTCACGTCGGCGGCGGGTCCGGCGATGAATGTGGTGTTGGCGTTCTTCTTCACCGCCGCCTACTGGTTCCACGTCGAAGTGCGTGGCATCGCGTGGGACAAGCTGTCGTCGCTGATGATCATCCAGGCGATCCAGCTCAACCTGCAGCTCGCCGTCTTCAACATGCTCCCGATCCCGCCGCTCGACGGCCACCGGGTGCTGGGCTACTTCCTGCCGCCGCGGCTGCGCGAGGCCTACTACCGCATCGGCGCGGGCGGCGGCATCGCGATCCTGCTGCTGCTGATGTGGATGGGCGTCCTGAGCCAGATCCAGCGCCAGATCCTCTGGCCGCTCGGCGACCTGTGGGGTGCGCTGATGCCCGGCGGCATGTCGCTCTTCAGCTACGGCTACTGAGCCCGCGATGGACCACCACTTCGAGCTCGGCAACTTCGCGGGTCCGCTCGACCTCCTGCTCTACCTGGTGCAGAAGGAGGAGATGGACATCCGCGAGGTGTCGCTGGTCCGCATCTGCGACCAGTACCTCGCCCACCTGAAGGACCTGAAGTCGATCGACGTCGACACCGCCGGCGAGTTCCTCGTCATGGCGACGACGCTGATGGCCATCAAGGCGCGGAGCCTCCTGCCGCGCGAGGAGGTCGACCTCGCCCGCGAGCTCGACCCCGAGGAGGAGCTGATCCAGCGGCTGCTCGAGTACCGGCAGCTGAAGGAGGTCACCCGCATCCTCGATCGCCGCTCGGCGGGCCGCGACCTGATCCACCAGAGCCGCCCGCAGGTGACCGACGCCGGCGTGCCGCTCGAGGAACTCGGTCTGTGGCATCTGGTCGAGGCGTTCCGCAAGGTCCTCGCCGACACCGGCCTCGATCAGCAGGCCGGCAAGACGATCGTCGCCGACCGGCCGCTCTCCGACTACATCGGCGACCTGCTCGGTGCGTTGCGCGCGTCGCCGCGCATGGCGTTCCACGAGGTCTTCAAGGCCGACACCACGCGCATCGACCTGATCGGCCACTTCCTCGCCGTGTTGGAGCTGATGCGCGCCCGCCTGATCCGCGCGATCCAGGAGACGGCGTTCGGCGAGATCGTCATCGAGGCGCTGCGCGAGATCCCCGACCAGTGGGAGCCGGCCGCCGAGCTGTGGACGACCAAGGCGCCGAGCGAGGAGGAGCTGAAGTCCGCGCCGACCAGCCTCGCCATGCACGGCGAGGAGGACGAGGAGGCGCAAGCACTCGCCGAAGCGCGCGCCGAGGTCGAGCGCGTCGCCACCACCCCGCGCGCGCCGAAGGGGACCGCGGCCGCGCCGCCGCCGGAGCCGGCCGCCGCGCCGGAGCATGAGCCAGCCGCCGCGCCGGAGCCGGCGGCGCTCGAATCCGACGCGCCAGCCGAGGGCGCGGCGCCGAGCGAAGCGACCGACGCCGCCGCACCCATCGCCGACGTCGAGGCGGCGGAGGACGCGCCCGGTCGTTGAGTCGCGCTACGATCGCCGCGCCATGCGGAACGCAGCCCGGCCGTCCGCGAATGCCCTCCCTTGCCTCGCAACCGACTCCGTCGAAACGCCGGAGCAGTTGCGCGAGCGCGCCCGCACGATCCTCGCGGAAGGGGACTACCAGGTCGAGCTGCCCGCCGCCCGCGAGCCCGGCGAGCCGATGCACTTCGGGGAGCTGCCGGAGTTCGTCGGCTGGCTCGTCATCGCGGTCGCCGCGGCCATCGTCCTCAGGGTGATCGTCCGCCTGGTGCGCGAGCGGCTCGCCGCGCGCACCGCCGCCGCGCCGCCCGCTCGCCCGGCGCACCCCGAGCCGCCGGTCGCTGCTCCCGTCGCCTCCGCCCTCTTGCCCACGGCTCACCTCGATCCGGCCGCGCTGGCCGCCGCCGGTCGCTTCGACGAGGCGATCCACGCGCTGCTGCTCGATGCACTGCAGGGCCTCCTCGCGCGCGTGCGTCCGCAGCCACCGCCGGGCCTCACCGCGCGCGAGCTGGTGCGCTTCGGGCCGGCCCGCGTCACCGCGCCGCTCGAGGAGCTGGTCCGGCTGGTCGAGGCGGGTCGCTACGCGCTGCGGGCGCTCGGCGACGCCGACTTCGCCGCGGCGCAGCAGCTGCGCGATGCGATCGGCGCGGAGGCGACCGCGTGAGCGGAACGGAGCCGACCGCGACCGCAGACGAGCTGCTCCACGCCAGCGAGAGCCGCGTGCCGCGCTGGACGAAGGTGCTGGTCGTGATCGGCGCGCTGTCGCTGCTCGGCGGCCTCGCGCTGTCGCTGCTGCAGCGCGAACTCGGCTGGATCGAGAGCCACGGCGCCGACGGCTACTCGCGCTCGGCGCTCGGCCATTCGGCATGGATCGAGCTGCTGCGCGACCAGGGCTTCGATGTCCGGCAATCGCGGCGCCCTCTGGCCGATCGGATCGGGCCGGACGACGGCGGGATCGTCGCCGAACCGAAGCCGCGCAGCGCCCTCTCGCACTTCGACGACGAGCCGGAGCTCGACGACGCCGACGGCTGGGCCGCGGTCGATCTGCCGCTGCTGGTGGTGTTGCCGCGGCGCGAAGCGGTGGCCGCCGAGCGCGGGCGCGTCGTGTACGTGGACGAGTTCGAGAAAGACGACGTCGAGCGCGTGGCGCGCCGCGCGCTCGGCGATCTCGGCGACGTCGGCGAGGGGGCAGTGCAGCGCGTGGCCGCACCGGTTCGCTGGACCCGCAACACGCTCGGCCTCGAGCCCGACCTGCCGCTGCCGCAGCTGCTGACGTCGAGCGAGCTCGAGCCGCTGGTCGCCTGCGAGCACGGCATCCTGATCGGCCACACGCGCGGCCATCCGTCGCGCATCGTGCTGGCCGATCCCGACCTCATCGCCAACCACGGACTCGGCCGCGGCGACAACGCGGCGCTCGCGGTCGCGCTGGTCGAGCTGCTCGGGATCGATGGGACGCTCTGGTACGACGAGGTCGCCCACGGCTTCACCGCGACGCCGAGCTCCTGGGCCGAGCTCTTCCAGCCGCCGCTGCTCTGGATCACGCTGCACGCGCTGGCCGGCGCGCTGCTGCTCGCCTGGAGCGCGTCGATCCGCTTCGGCTCGCCGCGGCCGCCGCGTCCCGCGTTCGGCGCCGGGAAGCGGGCGCTGATCGAGAACGTCAGCGAGCTGATGGAGGCGGGCGGCCACGCGCTCCACTCGACGCGCCGCTACGTCGACGAGCTGCTCCGCCAGCTCGCCGCCGCGCTGCACGCGCCGCCGAGCCTGCGCGGCATCGCCCTCGCCGCCTGGCTCGCCGAGCGGATCGCCGACCCCGCGCTGCGCGCCGATCTGCAAGCGCTGGTGCGCGACGTCGGCAACCGCGAACCGCAACGATCCCCGGAAGCGGCGCTCGCGATCGCGCGCCGCGCCCATCGCCTGAAGGAGGCCGTGCTGCATGCAGCTCAGTGACGTCCGCGCCACCATGAAACGGCTCGACGAGCAGGTGCAGCGCGTCGTGCTCGGCCAGTCGGCCGCCGTCGACCTGCTGGCCGTCGCGCTGCTGGCCGAGGGGCACGTGCTGCTCGAGGGGGCGCCCGGCACGGCGAAGACGCTGCTGGCGCGCACCTTCGCGGCGTCGCTCGACCTCGAGTTCAAGCGGGTCCAGTTCACGCCCGACCTGATGCCGGGCGACGTGCTCGGCACCTCGCTCTACGACTTCGCGAAGGGGCAGTTCGCGCTGACGCGCGGGCCGATCTTCACCGAGGTGCTGCTGGCCGACGAGATCAACCGCACGCCGCCGAAGACGCAGGCCGCGCTGCTGCAGGCGATGCAGGAGCGCGCCGTCACGCTGGAGGGGACGAGCCATCCGCTCTCGCCGGCGTTCATGGTGGTCGCCACGCAGAACCCGATCGAGATGGAGGGCACCTATCCGCTGCCGGAGGCGCAGCTCGACCGCTTCCTGTTCAAGATCCTGATCGGCTACCCGAGCCGCGACGACGAGCGCGCGATGGTCCGCCTGCACGGCCACCGCACGGCGATGCCGGCGATCGACTCGCTCGGCCTCGAGCGGCTGGCCGATCGCGCGTTCCTCGCCGAGGCGCGCGCGCTGGTGGCGGGGCTCACGCTCTCCGAGCCGGTCTCCGACTACATCGTCGACCTCGTGCGCGCGACGCGCGAGCATCCCGAGCTGGCGCACGGCGCGAGTCCGCGCGCCGCGAACATGCTGGCCGTCGCGGCGCGCGCACTGGCGGTGCTGTCGGGTCGCGACTACGCCATCCCGGACGACGTGAAGCGGCTGGCGCTGCCGCTGCTGCGCCATCGCCTCGTGCTGGCGCCGGGTGCCGAGCTCGACGGATCGAGCGCCGACGCCGTGGTGCGCAAGCTCCTGGACTCGGTGCCGGCGCCGCGATGATCCAGCCGACGCGACGCGCCCTGCTGCTGCTCACCGCCCTCTTCCCGCTGGCGCTGCTGCCGGCGCTCTTCGACGGGCGCGGGCGCGGCGGATGGGCGGCGGGCATCGTCGCCTTCGCGCTCGCGCTGGCCGTCGACCTGCTCCAGAGCCGGCGCGCGCGCGGCTTCTCGCTCACCGTCGAGCTCCCGCCGCAGCTCTTCGTCGGCGATCCCGATCCGATCGAGGTGACCGTGACCACCGCAGCCGCGGGCGCGCCGGCCGGGATCGCGCTGCGACTCGAGGCGAGCGAGGAGATCGAGGCGCCGCCGACGGTGCAGCTGCGGTTCGACGGCGAGGGCAGCGCGCACGCGACGCTGCGCCTGGCGCCGCGCCGGCGCGGGGTCGCGACGTTGCGCGAGGCGTGGCTGCGCTGGAGCGGGCCGCTCGGGCTGATCGAGCGCAGCGCCCGCCATCCGCTCGCGCGCGAGATCGCGATCGTCCCCGACGTGCGCGCGGTGCGGGCGGCGGCGATCGCGCTGGCCCGCCGCTCGCCGGCGGCCGGCCGCAAGATCGAGCGCTTCCAGGGCGACGGCTCGGAGTTCCAGGCGCTGCGCGACTTCGTGCCCGGCCTCGACCCGCGGACCCTCGACTGGAAGGCGACCGCACGCCACCGCAAGCTCCTCTGCCGCGAGCTGCGCGCCGAACGCAACCACCCGCTCGTCCTCGCGTTCGACACCGGCCACCGGATGCGCGAGCCGATCGACGGCGTCTCGCGCCTCGATCGCGCCATCAACGCGGCGCTGCTGCTCGGCTACGTGGCGTTGCGCGCGGAGGATCGCGTCGCGCTCTTCGCGTTCGACTCGGCGGCGCGCGCGTTCCTGCCGTTCGTCGCCGGCGCCGCGCAGTTCGACCGGCTGCGCGCGGCTGCCGCCGAGCTCGAGGCGACCACCGAGGAGAGCAACTACACGCTCGGGTTGAGCGAGCTGTCGCGCCACCTGCCGCGCCGCTCGCTGGTGGTGCTCTTCACCGACTTCGCCGACGCGATCGGCGCGGAGCTGCTGGTCGACAACGTCGGCCGCCTGGCGCGCCGCCACGTCGTCCTGCTGGTCGCCGTGCGCGACGACGAGCTCGACCGCATCGCCGCCGCGCCGCCCGCCACGGAGCGCGCGCTCCACGACGCCGTGACCGCGACCGAGCTGATCCGCGAGCGGGCGCGCGTCCTGGAGCAGGTGCGCCGGCTCGGCGTGCTGGTGCTCGACGCGCCGGCGGCCGCGGTCCGCGCCGGCCTCATCGACCGCTACCTCGAGGTGCAGCGCCGGGAGCTCGTCGCATGAGCGTGCTCCGCTTGCGCAGCGCCCGCTTCCGCGCCGAGCGCGAGAAGCGCTGGCGCGAGCTCGACGGCCTGGTGCGGGTGGCCGAGCGCGAGGGCGTGCGCGCGCTGAAGCCCGACCAGCTCGCGCGACTGCCGGCGCTCTACCGCGCCGCGCTGGCGTCGCTGTCGGTGGCGCGCGCGATCGCGCTCGACCGCCAGCTCGTCGGATGGCTCGAGAACCTGTGCCAGCGGGCGTACTTCATCGTCTACGGCACGCGCCACCTGCTCGGCGAGACGGTGGGCCGCTTCCTCCTCCGCACGTTCCCCGCCACCGTCCGCCGTCTCGGCCGCCACCTGCTGCTGTCGGTCGCGTTCATGTTCGGCGCGGCCGTCGCGGCCTTCGTCGCGACGCGCGCCGACCCGGAGCGCTACTTCACCTTCGTCGATGCCGAGATGGCGCAGGCGCGCAGCTACGACTCCTCGGCGGAGGAGCTGCGCGAGACGCTCTACTCCGACGGCGGCAAGGGGTTCCTCGCCACGTTCGCGAGCTACCTCTTCGCCCACAACTCGCGCGTCACGCTGCTCTGCTTCGCGCTCGGCTTCGCGTTCGGCGTGCCGACCTTCCTGCTGCTGGTGATGAACGGCCTCGTGCTCGGCGCGATGTCGGCGCTCTTCGTCGACAAGGGGCTCGGCGTCGACTGGTTCGGCTGGATCCTGCCGCACGGCGTCACCGAGCTCTTCGCCATCTGCCTCGGCGGCGCGGCGGGGCTGCGGCTCGGCCAGCTGGTCGCCTTCCCCGGCGAGGGGACGCGGCGCGAGGAGCTCGCGCGCGGCGGGCGCGAGGCCGGGGCGCTGGCGGTCGGGGCGGTGGCGATGCTGGTCCTCGCCGCGCTCATCGAGGGGTTCTTCCGGCAGCTCGTCCACTCGATCGAGGTGCGCTACGGCGTCGCGCTGCTCACGGCGGGCGCGTGGGCGATCTACTTCGGCGTCCGTCGCGAGCGCAGCGCATGAGCGCGCCGCCGACGTTGAGGGTCGGGACGGTCGAGAACCCGCGCAGCGTCCGCACGCTGCTGACGCCGGAGGGGATCGCGCTGCCGGTGACGCTGGCCGGCGCCGGCGATCGACTGCTGGCGATCTTCGTCGATGCGCTCCTCATCGCGGCCGTGCTGCTGGTGCTGGTGGTCGTGGCGATCTTCCTGCCGAGCAAGCTGGGCGCGCCGGTCGTGATCCTCGGCATCTTCGCTTGCGGCTTCGTCTACTTCCCGTGGGCGGAGCTGCGCTGGCAGGGGCGCACGATCGGCAAGCGCGTCGCGCAGCTGCGCGTCATCGACCGCGCGGGCGGTCGCCTCACCGCGCGCGCCATCGTGGTGCGCAACCTCACGCGCGAGGTCGAGATGCTGCTGCCGCTGGTGGTGGCCTTCAGCGGTGATCGGCTGATCGAGGATGCGCCCGGCTGGGTCGGCGTGGCGAGCTTCGCGTGGATCGTCGTGATGGGAGCGATCCCGCTGCTCAACAAGGACCGCCAGCGGATCGGCGACCTGTTGGCCGGCACGGTGGTCGTCCACTCCCCGAAGGCGGCGCTGCTGGTCGACCTGAGCGACGTGGCGCAGCGCGACGGACCGAGCGCCGTCGCCGCCGCGGCCGAGTACTCGTTCAGCGCGGAGCAGCTCGGCCACTACGGCGAGTACGAGCTCGAGGTCCTCGCCGACGTGCTGCGCTCCGATCGGAGCGATCGACGCCAGGCGCTCGGCGCCATCTGCGAGCAGGTCCGCAAGAAGATCGGCTGGCCCGGCGATCAGGGGGTCGACCCGCACCGCTTCCTGCTGGCCTTCTACGCCGCGCAGCGCGCCCACCTCGAGCAGCGCCTCCTCTTCGGCAAGCGCAAGCGCAGCAAGCGCGGCTGAGCGAGCGCGGCGTTCAGGCGAAGACGCGCGCCAGTTCGTGGACGTCGACGCCGTCCTTCAAGGCGCGCAGGTCGTGGTAGACGACCGCGGAGAGCGTCGCGGTCAGGGTTCCGACCAGCACGCCAACCACCACCTCCGCCGGGAAATCGAGTTCGAAGGCGTAGCTCAGTCCGAACGTGGCGATGGCGAAGAGGATCCCGGCCACGAGCCCGATCAGGAGGTTGGCGAGGAAGATCCGCTTGCGGCAGTCCTTCGTCAGCGCGAGGCTGCGCCGGATCGCGGCGATCGGGCCGAGCGACTCGACGACCACGGCGCCGGTGGAGGCGGCGAGCATCGTCGCGATCACCGCGTTGGCGATGTTGAGGAGGAGCGAGCTGCCGGTGACCAGGGAGCCGCCCCCGTCAGTGTCGGCGACGGCGGCGAGGAGGATCGGCAGGATCACGAACGCGGCGGTGACGAATCCCACCAGCAGCAGCGGCACGAAGCGCCGGATGCCGACCTGGAGAGCCGTGCCGAGCGACGCCGGCTCGCGCATCAGCCGCTTGAAGGCGATGAAGAGCACGAAGCCCGCCAGCACGACGCTGCAGGCCGTGTCGATCAGCTGCGCGAAGAGGGACTCGAGCGTGGAGAACTCGATGCGCTCGCGTTGGATCCAGTTCCAAGCGAACGCGGGCGCCAAGGCGACCAGTGCGAGCGGCAGCGTCTTCGGAAGCGTCGCGATCCAGGTCGCCAACGTCCGCGAGACGGTGGATCCGACCCTGAATTCGCGATCGGAGCGGGTGAGCGTCGCCATGGGTTCCCCATCGAGTCCGGGCAGGACGGACCGATGAGATAGCGCCGCGGCGCGCGCCTGCAACCGTGGTTTCTCCCTACGCGCCTCGCAGCAGCTCGAGCGCGATCCACGCGCGCGCGCTCCACGCGATCGTGCGCACCCAGTTGGTCGCGACCAGGCGGTCGATCGCAGCCCGGTCGAATCCGCGGGCGAGGCGCGCGTGGAGCGGCACCTGCAGGAAGGCGGTCGACGCGACGTGGACCACGACCAGCGCGACGCCGAGCGTCTCGAGCGTCGCCGCCGCGCCGCTCCGCCACGCGCGCGCGAGCAGCAGCGCGGCCGTCACCGCCTCGATCGCCATCAGCGGCAGCACGAGCCAGCCGATCCGCGTCGAGTGGGAGCGGTGGTAGCGACACCACTGCTCGGGCGCGACCTGCGCGAAGAGCGGGTAGTGGACCAGCTGCACCGTCCAGATCAGCCCGGTCAGCAGCAGCGTCGCCGCCGCGTGCACGGCCGGCAGCAGCGGCCCGTCGGCCAGCGCGGCGAGTGGCGCGCTCATCCGCGGCCCCCCTTCGCGAGCGGCGGCGGCGCGGCGCGCGCCGCATCCCACAGGAGCCGCGCGAACGGGATCCACCAGATCAAGTCGTTGGTGACGATCGTCGCGCCGAACGCCCATGGCACTTCGCCGCGCAGCGCGTTGCCGACGAAGCCGATCGGTCCGAGGACCTTGCCGAGCAGCCCCACCAGCACGATCGGCCAATGGCGCCGCGGATCGCGCGCCGCGATCCAGTAGCCGACGCCGTAGACGCCGACGATCATCCCGATGCATTGCCAGAGCCACGGCTGCTCGGGCGGCGCCATCCCGCACCAGCGGAAGAGCGCGGCAGGGAAGAGGATCGCGAAGGCGCCCCACGCGACGTTGTAGAGACCGGCGAGCTGCAGCACGCGCGACGGGCGCCGGTGCGCGCCGCCGGCCGCGGGCGATTCATGGGTCACGAGCGTCGATCCTGCCGCCGCCAGCCTCTCGTCCGGCGGCGAGGCGTGATGGTAGCGGCGGACGGTGTCGGCGTCGGGCCGAGCGCGTGCGCGACCCCGCCCTCCGCACCGCCCGCGCTCTCAGTTGCCGAGCACCAGCTTCAGACCGGGGGTGAAGGAGAGGCCGCCGCTCGCGCCGCTGTCGAGCTCGAGCGCCTGCGCGAAGAACTCGAGGCCGCAGAGGGTCGGGTCGTCGTCGAGGTCGGCGTCGATCGCGGTGACGCCGGGGGCGAGCGGCAACGTGAACGAGAGCAGCGGCAGCACGAGGAAGTCGCCGCCCTTGCGGGTCGGGAGCTGCGCCTGCTGCACGCCGAGCAAGACCACGGCGATGGTGGAGACGCCCGCGGAGTTCTCGAGTTCCGCGGTGAGCGTCGTGCCGATCGCCGGGGGCGTCCGGCAGGTGAAGTTCGGGACGCCGAGCGCGCCGGGCCAGCCGACGCCGTAGTTGCTCCACGCGGCGGTGGTCGCCTCGCAGAAGCGGAAGTCGTCCCAACCGACGCCGCCGACGTCGGTGATCGAGTGCAGTTCGAGGCGCGTCACTTCGGTGAATGCGGTGAGGTCGACGACGACCGGGACGCTCGGCGTGCCGGCGCCGGTGACCGCCACCGAGCCGGCCAGCGCGCCGCCGCTCCAGACGTCGACGGTGGCCGCGGGGCCGACGCTGTCGACGCCGATCGCGGCGAAGGTGAGCGAGGCGACCGGGCAGGGGAAGTCGAGGGTGGTGGAGTGCGTGCCATCGGGCAGGCCGCCGATCGGCGCGGTGGCGAGCATGTTCGGGCCGCTCGCGCCCGCTGTGGCGGCGATCGCGACGTTCTCGTGGCCGCTCTCGGCGGAGAAGGTCGCCTCGGCGTACTGCTGAGTCACCACCGTGCCGGTCGCGAGCGCGTCGAAGTCGATCGCGATCGGATCGCGGACGGTGACGTGGACGCCGTCCGAGGCGATGCCATTGGCGCAGACCTCGAGCAGCGCCGGGCCGGTCTCGCCGCTCGGCACGACGAAGCGGGTCGAGTGGATCGCGGAGCCGGTCGCGTAGCCCATCGTGCTGGGCTCGAAGGCGCGGCAGTAGACGACGTGACCCGTGTTCTCGAAGCGCAGCCGGACGAGCGGGTAGTGGGTGGCGACGCCGGCGCCGTTGGCGTAGCTCGACCCGTTCGAGCGACCGTTCAGCTGGGTGCCCTCGACGCGGTAGGTCGTGCCGGGGATCAAATCGCGCGGAACGGCCGTGATGGCCGGCTTCCAGCTCGGGTCGGGGGCACCGTCCGGCGAGTAGATGCTGGCATCGCCGTTGGTGTAGAGCACCTCGCCCGACGGCAAGAGGAGCAGATGGCCGAGGTAGGGCGCGACCGGCGGGCCCGGAGCGTCAGGGGCGCGCGTGAAGGTCGTTCCGTCGAATCCGAAGAAGTAGGTCGGCGCCTTCGAGTAGAGGCCGAGCGCGCAGAAGACGTTCCCGTTGGGAAGCAACACCGCGCTCGAGTGGGTCGCAGTGACGTAACTGCCGCCGATGGTCGGGTAGTCGGCGAGCTGTGCCCAGGTGCCGATGCCTCCTGGCGACGCTGCAGGCGTGTAGCTGCAGTTGTACTGCGTCGCTCCGAAGACGATGCAGCTGCCATCGTTGCGGACGATCATCGGGCCCATTCGCCGCACGGCGCCGACCAGATCGACCGGCGTGTTCGGGAGGATCGTCCATGCGTCGGACGTCGAGTCGTAGAGATGCGACTGCGGATGCCCGAAGACATCACACTTGAGGACCGTACCGTCGGGCAGCAGCGTCCATCCCTCGAGCATTCCGCGCGAGCGTGGATTGTCGGTCGCAGCGCTCCACGAATCGCTGTCGGGATCGTAGATCGCGCAGCGGCGGTCGTTGATGTGGCCCATGAAGAACCGACCGTCGGGCAGCACGGTCCCGGGAGCGGACTCGATCGTCGGCCAAGAAGGTCTCGATGCTGCGGTCCATTGGTCGAGGAGCGGGTCGTAGATCTCGACCGTGTTCTGACCGCCGCTCCAGCTGACTTCTCCTCCAGCGATCAGCACGCGACCGTCGCGGAGGAGCGCCGACGCGAAGTAGGCGCGATCGTGGATCGAGTCGGCAGCGTCGGACCAGGTCCCGTTGACGTAGCTGCCGCTGCTGTCCGGGGTGAGGAGGATCCAGTCGTTGGACAGGATCTCGCTCACGAGGACCCGGCCGTCCATCAGGAGGAGCGCCGTCCCGGTCTGGCCACTCGGTGGGATGGTGACCCATTGCCATCCATCGGCGCGCGCCTCGGCGGCGACGATCGCAGTGAGGGCGAGGCAGGCGGCGGCGGAACGCAGCGCAGCGGAACGGATCATCGACGAGCCTCCGAGGGGCGCGCGAGCGGGCGCGCAGGAGGCATTGGTGTCAGGCCGCGGGCTCGCCAGTCGGCGTCCTCCGGCTCGTGACAGGCCGAGCGTCGGGCGCGCCGATCGCCATCCGCAGGGCGCGTCGCCCGCCGCGATCGCCGCGCCGCCCGCGCTCGCGCCGGCGCTCCCCCTCAGTTCCGCGCGACGGTGTCGAAGCGCAGCTCGACGCGGCGGCAGGTGGCCTGCTGCGGATCGAAGGTGAGGCAGGCGTCGTGGGGGCGGCAGTAGACGTGCAGCGTGACGGCGGGCTCGTCGTCGGGGTGGCGCTGCGGGTTGCCGAGCTGGTGGATCGGGCGCTGGCGGTCGACCGAGGCGACGGCGGGGCCGGCCGGGTGGACGAACTCCTTCACCTTGGTGAGGCGGATGCCGTGGCCGACGCCCTCCTCGTCGATGTCGAACTCGGCGGCGGGGTTGGGCATCGGCACGCCGGCGACGACCCAGTCGGGCGCCTTCCAGTGCGACTCCTCCATGCGGCCGCGGAGCACGCGCACCCAGCCGGAGTTGCCTTGGTGGTTGTGGACCGGCGAGACCTGGCCCGGCTTCCAACACAACAGCACCATGTCGAAGAGATCGGTGCGATGGATCGAGTGGCGCGCGTACTTGTCGTCGCGGAATGCCATGCGGGCGAGCCACGAGCTCTCGCGGATCGGCAGGCTGCCGAGGATGTCGGTCAGCCGCTCGTGGGTGAACTGCTCGGCCGTGAGCGACCGCAGCGTGTCGACGATCTCGGTGAGCGGTCGGTCGGTCGCGGCCATGGCAGGAAGCTCTCCAGCGGGGATCGAGGCGGGTGCGAGCGCGCAGGCCGGCACCATCCCCGTTGGCGCCGCTTCCGACAAGGGGCGCGCCGCGCCGCGATCGCAGCGCCTCGATCGCCGCACGCCGAGCGACGGGGAATCCCCCGACGACGGCCGACGCGGGCGATGCCTACCATCGGCGGGGCCCCGTTCCCCGTGGCTGCGCAAGGACGCTTCGCCCATGGCTGCAACCGCTCGTCCAGTCGTCGTGAAGAGCTTCGTCGATGCCGGCTGCCAGACCCACCTGATCGGCTGCACGGCGACGCGCGCGGCGCTGCTGATCGATCCGAAGGCGGGCAAGCGGGCGGTCTACGAGAAGGCGCTCGCCGACTACGGGTTGCGCCTCGAGGTCGTCGTCGACACCCACACGCATGCCGACCACCTCTCCGACAGCGCGGCGTGGCTCGCGCGCGGGGTGCGCTGCGCCATGGGTGCCGCGACGAAGTGCGAGCGAGCGGTCGAGCGGCTGAAGGCGGGCGACACGGTCGCGGTCGGCAAGCTCGCGTTCCGCGTGCTCGCGGTGCCGGGCCACACGCCCGATTCGATCGCGCTCTACGGCCACGGCCTCGTCGCGTGCGGCGACACGCTGCTGGTCGGCGGCCTCGCGCGCGCCGACTTCCGCGGCAGCGATCCGGCGCAGCTCTTCGAGTCGGTGAAGCGCGAGCTGCTCACGCTGCCCGACGCGACGGTCGTGCTGCCCGGCCACGGCTACCAGGACCTGCTCTTCACCACGATCGGCCACGAGCGCGCGCACAACCCGGCGCTGCGCCACGCCGACGGGCGCGCCTACGCTGCCGCGTTGGGCGCGGTCGAGGGGCGCGGCAACACGCCCGAGGTCGACGCGATGCTGGCGACCAACCTCGCCGCCGCGCCCGTGCTGCCGGAAGGGCCGGCCGCAGTCGCCGCGTGCTGCGCGATGGGCGCCACGTCGGCCGCCAGCGCGCCGATCCGCGAGCAGCGCAACGACGAGCTCGCGCCGCGCCGCGCCGAGCTGGTCGCCCGCAGCCAGTGGATCGACGTGCGCGATCCGTGGGAGCTCGCGCAGGACGGCCGCATCCCGGGCGTCCCGAACTACCCGCTCTCCGAGCTCGGCTTCGTGCTCGACGAGCTGCGCGCCCATCCGCCCGAGGTGATCAGCTGCAAGAGCGGCGTGCGCTCGACGACCGCGGTGAAGACGCTCCGCTACCTCGGCGTGCTGCGCGATCCGATCTCCATGGTCGGCGGCTTCGGCAAGTGGAAGGAAGCGGGCCTGCCGGTCGAGAAGTGAAGCGAGCACGCCGCTTCGGCAGCGCGACGCTGCTCGGCGGTTGCGAAGACGTTGCGCTCTCCGCCGCGGGGGCAGCACGCTCCGCCGGCATTGATCGGTGCGCGCTCCACCCCTAACCTGCCGCGTCCTCCGCGCAGGAAGCATCGCGCGGACCCGTGATCGCCCGGATCGGCCGAGCCACGCGGTGCGCCTCGGTGCCAGGTCCGTCGGAGCGCCCCCCTCCCATGAAGGTCGTCTATTTCGGGACGTCCAAGTTCGCGGTGCCGACGCTCGAGGCGATCGCGAAGGATCCGCGCTTCGAACTGGTCGCGGTCGTCACCCAGCCCGACTCGCGCGCGGGGCGCGGGCTCGAAGTGATCCCCAGCATGGTGCGCGGCGTCGCGGAGACGTTGGGCGTCAAGCTGCTGCAGCCGCCGAACGTCAACGAGCCGGCGGTGCTGGAGCAGCTGAAGGCGTTGAAGCCCGAGCTGCTGCTGACCGCGGCGTACGGCCAGAAGCTCTCCGACGCGATCCTCGCGCTGCCGAAGCGCCACGCGCTGAACCTGCACGGCTCGCTGCTGCCGCGCCATCGCGGGGCGTCGCCGATCCAGCAGGCGGTGCTGGCGGGCGATGCCGAGACCGGCGTCACGCTGATGGGCATGACCGCGAAGATGGACGCGGGGCCGATCTTCGCGCAGAAGGCCACCAAGATCGGCAAGGAGGAGACGTCGGGCGAGCTGCACGATCGGCTCGCCGGCGTCGCGCGCGACCTGCTGCTCGACAGCGCCGACGCGCTGATCGCCGGCAAGCTGAAGCCGAAGGCGCAGGACGAGAAGCTCGCCACCAAGGCGCCGCTGATCGACAAGGACCAGGGGCGGATGCGCTGGGACCGGACCGCGGCGGAGATCGATCGCCACGTGCGCGGCATGACGCCGTGGCCGGGCGCGTTCACCTTCTGCCCGACCGATCGCAGCACGACGCGCCTCATCGTGGTGAAGGGCGAGGTGCTCGACCTGCCGTCGCCGGCGATGCCGGGCACCGTGGTCGCGTTCACCTCGGGCATCGAGGTGGCCACCAAGGCGGGCGTCTACCTGATCAAGGAAGTGAAGCGCTCGGGCAAGCGGTCGCTGCAGGCAGCGGAGTTCATGCGCGGCTTCCCGATGCCCGTCGGCACGCGCCTCAACTGACGCGAGAGGCAGCGATGGCAGATTCCGAAGCGACGCCGCCACCGGCGGGTGCGAAGCGCAACGTCCGCGCGCTGGCGCTCGAGATCCTCTTCGAGGTGCACCACAAGCCGGGCACCTTCGCGCAGGAGCGCGTGCAGGCGGCCGCGCGCGGCGGCCTCAACAAGCGCGACCGCCGCTTCCTCACCGAGCTCGTCTTCGGCGTGCTGCGCCACGAGCGGACGCTCGATCGCATCGCGGCCGCCTTCTCCGACGTGAAGTGGCACGAGATCGCGCCGCGCGCGCGCGAGGCGCTGCGGCTGGGCGTCTACCAGCTGCTCTGGCTCGACGGCGTGCCCGCCTTCGCGTCGATCCACGAGAGCGTCGCCGCGCTGCCCGACAAGCGGGTGCGGCCGTTCGTGAACGCGGTGCTGCGCGCCGTCGATCGCGGCGTGCGGCGACTGCCGCTCGCGAAGGACCGCGGCGGCGCGTCGCCGCGCAAGCGGCTCGAGATCGAGGGGCGCAAGGTCTGCTTCTTCCCGAAGGAGGTCTTCGCCGATCCGGCGAAGGATCTCGCCGCGCACCTGGCCGACGTCTTCGCCCATCCGCCGGCGCTGGTGGCGCGCTGGCTCGCCCGCCACGGCGAGGAGAAGACGCGCGCGATCCTGGCGCGGAACCTCGAGCAGGCGCCGCTCTTCGTGCGCGTCAACCGGCGCAAGGCGACGCGCGAGCAGCTCTTGGAGCGGCTGCGCAACGAGGGGCTGAAGTGCGGCGAGGGGAACCTGCCGGAGAGCGTGCGCGTGCTGGCGCCGCCGACCGAGCTGGTGGCGACCGGGGCGTTCACCGACGGCTGGTGCACCGTGCAGGACGAGACGGCGATGAAGGTCGCCCCGCAGCTCGAGCCGAAGGCGGGCCAGCTGCTGCTCGACCTCTGCGCGGCGCCGGGCGGCAAGACGACCCACCTGGCCGAGCTCTGCGACGACGGCGCGACGATCCTCGCCGCCGATCGCGACGAGGGGCGCCTCGAGCGGGTGCGCGAAGCGGTGGCGCGCCTCGGGCTGAAGGGCGTGAGCTGCATGACGGTCGATGCGACCGACGAAGCGTCGATCCGCGCGGTGACGCCGGCGCCCTACGACGGCGTGCTGCTCGATGCGCCGTGCAGCAACTCGGGCGTGCTGGCGCGGCGGCCCGAGGCGAAGGATCGCATCACGCCGGAGCACTTGGCCGAGCTGACAGAGCTGCAGGCGAAGCTGCTCAAGACCGCGGTGGCGCGCCTCTTCCCGGGTGGTCGGCTGGTCTACTCGACCTGCAGCTTGGAGCCCGAGGAGAACGAGGAGCAGGTGCGCGCGCTGCTGGCCGCGAACCGCGAGATCGAGCTCCTCTCCGAGGAGTCGACGCTGCCGACCGAGGCGGGCGGCGACGGCGGCTACTTCGCGGTGCTGAAGAAGAAGGGCCAAGGGCTGCCGCGAATGACGACGGCGCGCTCCTAGCCGGCGCGACGGTGGCGCGGGCGGCAGCGGCGTCAGCGACTGCGTCCTCAGCGGCGGCGCGGGCGCGGACGTAGCATCGCCGGCCCATGTGGCTCGCCTACAACACGAACGGGCTGGCGCACCATCGCCTCGAGGAGGCGTTCGCGCTGCTCGCCGACCTCGGCTACGAGGGGGTCGCGCTGACGCCTGACGTCGCCCATCTCGACCTCGCCACGCACGGCGAGCGCGAGTGGGAGGCGGCGCGCCGCGCGCTCGAGCGCCATCGGCTGCGCTGCGTCGTCGAGACGGGCGGCCGCTACCTGCTCGATGCGCGCCGCAAGCATTGGCCGAACTTGCTGACGGCGGACGACGCGGCGGCGGCGCGGCGGCTCGCGTGGTACCGCCAAGCGCTGCGGCTGGCGTCGGCGTTGGGCGCGCGCGAGCTGTCGCTCTGGAGCGGGGCGCTGGCGCCCGAGGATGGCGGCGCGGCGGCGGCGTGGCCGCGGCTGATCGAGCGGCTCCATCGCGTGCTCGACGACGCGGCGCTGGCCGGCGTCACGGTCTGCCTCGAGCCGGAGCCGGGGATGCTGGTCGACTCGCTGTCGGCCTACCGCGAGCTGCGCGGCCGCCTCGCGCGCGACGAGCTGGCGACCACGCTCGACAGCGGCCATCTGCTGGTGACCGAGGCGGGGCCGGCGCACGCGCACGTGGCGGAGTTCGCGGCGACGCTGCGCAACGTCCAGCTCGACGACGCGCGACGCGGCGTCCACGAGCACCTGCCGCTCGGGGACGGCGATCTCGAGCTGGCGCCGTTCCTGCGCGAACTGCAGCGGATCGGCTATTCGGGGCCGTTGGCGCTCGAGCTCTCGCGCGACAGCCACCGCGGCGCGGACGCGGCGGCCGAGGCGATCAAGGCCGTGCGAGGCGCGCTCGCGGCGATCCGCTGAGGCGCGCGGCCGCGCTCCGCGATCGCGCTCCCGACGTGGGGCTCAGCCGCCGGCGGGCGCCGCTCCCGCGATCTGCACGTCGGTGATCTTCACCGGCTTCTCGAGCAGCTGCGGGTTGTCGGCCTTGCGCGCCTCCTTGGCGATCGCCGCGAGGATCTCGAGTCCCGCGGTCACCTGCCCGAAGACGGTCGAACGGCCGTCCTCGTTGAGGTCGGTGCCGAGCATGATGCGGACATCGGGGTTGAACGGCCCCTTGCCGAACGGCGGCTGGCGGAACGAGACGGCGCCGGCGAAGTGGGTGAGCGCGTTGCTCTCGAACGGCGGGAAGTTCTCGGTGAACTCCTTGGTCTCGACGGGCGTGCCGGCCTCGGTGGCGCCGACTTCGATCCACTTGTCGGGCGCCAACTTCGCGATGAACTGCTCCTTCAGCGACGCAGCGACCTTGAGGAACGCAGCGCAGCTCTGCGGAGCGACGTCGGGGTAGAGGCCGATCACGACGTTGCCGCGATCGGTGACCAGGGTGACCGTCGTGCCGGTCGGCGCCGGGTTGGCGGTGGGCAGCGGATGGGCCGCCTTCCACTGCTCGAGCTGCAGGATCTGCGCCTCCATGCGCTCGACGGCGGTGCGCAGCTCGAAGTCGCTGCCCGGCAGCTTCGCGGTGGCGAGCAGATGGCCGGCGTAGTTGCGCTTGAACGCGGCCAGCAACTCGAGCGCGCCCGCGGCGTCGCCCGACTCCTGCTTGCGCAGCGCCTGCCAGTAGTGGAGGTAGGGCTCGGCCGGCGTCCCCTTCACCTTCGGGTCGGCGAGCATCTGCGCGAGCTCGTCCGGCGTCGCGCGCCACGGATCGGTGGCACCGCCGAAGACGACCTGCCAGGGCGCGCGCTCCGTCTCCGCCTGCTGGTTCTCGACGAAGGTCGAGGCCGCCCAGACGAGCGCGAGGATCAGCGCGACGCCGACGAAGAGGTTCTTCTTCGCCTTGAACCACTCGAAGGTCTCTTCGAGCCCGGTGAAGTCGATGCCGGAGGTCCGTTCAGCTGCCATCAGTGGGTCTTCAAGTACGGGGGTCCGACGCGCGCGTCGGGCGTGGGGAAAGGCGGGGGATCGTAGCAGTCCCCCCCGTCGATCGGGGAGATCGAAGTCGGCGGCGGTTCGCAGCGATGGTGCTGCTGCGGCGGCGGCTCGCCGACCCTCGGGCATGCGCCCCTTCCCAAGCAGGCGGGAAGACGGAGCTACAATCCCGCGCCGGTTCTCCCGTCGCGGCGCGCCCCCGCCGCTCGGTGAACGGCGTGGCAGAGAGCGAGACGCTTGGCATGGAGCGAGCTCCTCAACGAGAACGGTCCGTCTTGGCCGAGCGCACGCTCGTCCTCAACCGGTCGTGGGTGCCGATCCACCTGACGACGGTGCGCCGCGCGTTGGTGATGCTCTTCCAGAGCGCCGCCGTCGCCGTCGAGCCCGAGAGCTATGCGACCTACGACTTCGAGCAGTGGCTGCGCGCCGGGCCGCGGCGGGTGAATCGTGTGGTTCGGACTCCGATCTACGAGATCGGCGCCCCCGAAGTCATCTTGCTGTCGAGGTACGACCGACTTCCTGGCGTCAGCGTGCCGTTCAGCCGCCGCAACCTGACGAGGCGGGATGCGCACCGTTGCCAGTACTGCGGACGCCGGCAGGCGAACGAGCTGCTGACCATCGACCACGTCGTGCCGCGCTCCCAGGGGGGCGCGACCGGCTGGTCGAACTGCGTCCTCGCTTGCATGCCGTGCAACCGGAAGAAGAGCTGCCGTACGCCAGAACAAGCAGGGATGAAGCTCCTTTCGAGCCCCGCCCGGCCCGACTGGTCGCTGGTCCTCGCCGTGGAGGCGGCCGATGCGACGCTGCTCCACCGTTTCCAACGCGGCGGACGCGAGAGCGATCCGACGGCCGTCCGCGCGTGACGGGGGCGGCCGCGCGGCGATCCGGACCGCGCCTGCGGCCGTAGGCGCCGCCGACTCGCAGACGCCGAGGGAACTAGTCCCTTGAGCGAGTCGTGCAAGGACGCAAAGCTCGTCCGCCCCCACGTGCAGGTTTTCAGAACCCGTCGGCAGAGGTCCCATCCCATGGCAACGAAGGTCACGACTCGCTGGCTGCTCGCAGGACTCGTCGGGGTCGCCGGACTCCACGGGGTGGGCGCCGCGCCGTTGCACGCCGCGCGCGCGCCCCTCGCGGCGCAGGACGCCAAGGCGGAGCTCGAGAAGAAGCTCGCCGAGATCGACAAGAAGGACGCGAACGCGGTCTTCCAGGTCGCCCTCTGGGCCGAGCAGAACAACCTGAAGACCGACAGCAAGCGCCTGCTGCGCGACGTGATCAAGATCGACCCGAACCACGCCGAGGCGCGCGCGCTGCTCGGCTACGAGAAGTTCGGCGAGAAGTGGCTCACCAAGCGCGAGATCGAGCGCGAGAAGGCGAAGGCCGAGGAGGCCGAGAAGGCCGCCAAGGGGCTGAAGAAGTGGAAGGACCAGTGGGTCCCGCTCGAGGAGTACGAGAAGCTCGAGAAGGGGCTCGTGAAGTACGAGGGCGCCGACGGCGTGCAGTGGGTCAGCCCCGAGCAGAAGGAGCGGCTCGAGAAGGGGATGGTCCTCTACGACGGCCTGTGGGTCACCAAGGAGGACATCGAGCACCTCCGCAAGGGCGAGTTCAAGGTCGGCGACAAATGGCTGAACGAGGCCGACGCCAACAAGGTCCACGCCGACTTCACCAACCCGTGGGTCCTCGAGAGCGACTTCTGCCAGCTCACCACCACCTGCACCTACGCCTTCGCGAAAGAGGCGTTGATGCATGCCGACAAGTCGATCGAGAAGGCCTACCAGATCACCGGCCTGCCGATGCCGAAGTCGGCCGACTTCCAGAAGATCGGCCTCATCGTGGTGAAGGATCTCGCCGACTACACGCAGCTCGGCGGACAGGTGAATGACGCGTTCGACGCCACCATGTCGTCGAACTGGAGCACCTTCATCCTCACCGACGCCAACACCGGCCGCTTCGCCGGCGTGACCATCTACGAGGTGCTGCAGGCGGGCAACGACAAGAGCAACGACATGTTCTCGCTGGGGCACGTCCGCTACGCGGCGGCCGCGGCGGCCACCCGCAACATGGTCTTCGCCGAGCCGCCCTCGCCGTGGTTCTCGGTCGGCATCGCCTCCTACTGCGAGCGCTACTGGCACCCGACCGGCCGCGCGGCGGACAACAAGAACATCGCGAAGTGGACGCTCGACACCCTCATGAAGGAGGGGGGCAAGATCGACCTCAAGACCTACTTCGATCCCTTCCAGGGCACGCGCCAGTCGATCCTGCAGGCGGGCGCGGTCATCGGCTACCTGATCGACGGGCAGAACAAGCCGAAGAAGGTCGAGGAGCAGTGGAACAAGGTGCGCGACTCCCTCGGCAAGCCGAAGGACAAGGGGCTGCTGAAGGACTTCCTCAAGCTCGAGACGCTCCTCGGCAAGGAAGCCGACAAGGAGCTCGACGCCTACATCGCGGCGATCCAGGGCTGATCGCGCGGGTCGATGACGGAACGAACGTCGAGGCGCCTCGGTGCGGCGATGGCCGGCCGAGGCGCCTCGCTTCATCGCCCGCCGCACGGGAACCGGTGAGCCGGCTCGTGCCAAGTCGGCACTCGGGAGGCCGCGCCACGCGCTCCGGACCGTCGACCGCCCGGAGCGGCCCGCGGCACCGCCTTTGCAATCGGCCATGTTTCGCGGCGCCCGACTCGGGCGCGACTCGTTGCCTGACCGCCTCGACGATCTCGACAGCAAGGAGATGACCATGTTCGGTCGGATGCTGGTGCTCGCGTGCGCGATGGGTCTCGCCGACCTCGCTGCCGCGCAGTCGGCGCTGCGCCCGGAAGCGCTGCTGCCTCCCGACACGCTGATGTACGTCGGCACGGATGACTTCGAAGCGACCCGCGCGGCCGGAGCGCTCGCCCCGATGGGGCGGGTGATGGCCGAGCAGGAAGTGAAGGAGTTCCTCGACAAGCCGTTCGCCGAGCTGCGCAAGGCGATCGACATGGGCGTCGCGATGGCGAAGCAGCAGCCCGCGCTCGCCGGCGTCGACATGGACATCGACAAGCTGATGGCCGGCCCCTACGGCCGCTCGTTCTTCGCCATCACCCACATGCACCTGCCCGTCGAGGCGGTGAAGGACCCGACGCTGATCGACCTCGGCTTCGTGGTCGGCATCGAGCCGCGCGGCGGCGCCGACCTCGTCGGCACCGTGAAGCAGCTGCTGATGTCGGTGGCCCGCACCGAGGGCGCCGAGACGACCACGATCGACACGATCACCGTGAACGGCATCGCGATCGATCGGATCAAGGCGAAGGACGCCCCGATCTCGCTCTGCTTCGCGAACCTCGGCGGCATCAGCGTGATGTCGCTGTCGCAGCGGGTGATCGGCGAGATGGCGGCGCGCGCGGCCGGCGGCCAGCCGAGCCTCCTCACGAGCCCCGACTTCGGGCGCGGCGTCGCTGGTGCGGGCGCGGCCGGCAAGGGTGACCTCTCGGTCTACATGCACGTCGGCCGCATGCTCGGCTTGGTGCGCAACGGCCTCGATCTCGCGGCGGCGGGCAACCCGTCGGAGCAGAAGCAGGTCGGGATCGCCCGCGCGATCTTCGACTCGATGCACACCGACGCGTTCGGCCCGATGTACGCCGTCTCGACCTGGAAGGACGGCGTCGCGGTGAACACGGCCTACAGCGAGGTCGACAGCCAGGCCCCGGGCCTCGCGTCGCTCGCGCGCGCGCAGCCGATCGATCGCGGCCTGCTGCAGCTGATCCCGAAGGATGCGCTCAGCTTCTCGCTCGGCCACTTCGACCTGACCGGCCTCTGGGACATGGCGATGGGCGCGCTGAAGCAGGCGTCGCCCGAGATCCACCAGCAGGCGATGGAGGGCATCCGCAACGCCGAGATGATGGTGGCGGGCGCCGACGAGCAGGGCAACCCGAACTGGGACGTGCGCCGCGACCTGATCGGCGCGCTGACCGGCCGCATGATGAGCATGAGCATCCCGGGCGCCGGCTCGATGCTCGGCCCCGGTGGCGACACGATCCTCTGGATCGAGACGCCGAACCCGGCCGCGCTCGAGAAGTCGCTGATGCACCTGTGGGCGCTGCCCGGCAAGCTCGCCGACTTCCCGATCAACTGGAAGGAGCAGATGCACGGCGACGCCAAGTTGATGGTGCTCGATCCGATGTCGCTCGGGCCGGCGGCGATGATGGCCGGCCAGCTCTCGCTGACCTGGACCATCCACGACGGCAAGTTCTGGTTCTCGACGTCGACCAAGTCGCTGAAGAAGGCGCTCGACTCGCGCGCGACGCCGCCGACCGAGAACATCACCGCGAAGGCCGACTTCGCCAAGCGCTTCGTCGATCCGCCGCAGGGCGCGGTGCTCACGTCGCTGTCGTACGGCGACACCGCGGCCAACTTCGAGAACACCTACACCGCGATGCTCGGCGTGCTGCCGATGTTGATGATGGGGATGCAGCAGGGCGGGATGGAGGAGCTGCCGATCGACCTCTCGCTGCTGCCGACCGCCGAGGCGATCTCGAAGCACCTCTTCGGCACCGTCTCGATGAGCTACCAGGCCGGCAACGGCCACGTGACGGTGAGCCGCGGCCCGTTCGGCGCGGAGACGACCGTCGGCGCGATGGTCGCGGGCATCGGCATCGCGGCCGGCGCCGGGATCATGGCGCAGCGCCAGCAGATGGGCCGCATGGGCGGCGTCCCGGCGCCGATGCCGGCCGAGGAGGTGCGTCCGCTGGAGCCCGCCGACCGGGCGCGCGCCGACCTCGCCGAGTTCAGCCAGGCGATCACGGTCTACATGATCGAGTACGGCAAGCCGCCGGCGTCGCTCGCCGAGCTGACCCAGCCGAAGCCCGAGTATCCGCAGGGCTTCCTCGACGGTGCGGTGCTGAAGAACGATCCGTGGGGTCACGCCTACGCCTTCTCCAGCGACGGCGCGGAGTCGTACACCATCTGGTCGTTCGGCCCGAACGGGGTCGATGACAAGGGCGCCGGCGACGACATCGTCACGCGCAGCTGAACGCGCTCGAACGGTCGGTACGGAATCGAACTAGAGTCTGGGGAGCGGTCCGCGAGGGCCGCTCCCCGCTCCTTTTCCAGCCGGTCTGCCGGCGCGACGGCGCGTCACCATGGGATGGTTCTCCGGGTTCGGGAAGCTGAAGAGCTCGCTCAGCGCGATGTCGCTGGCGCGCGTGCTGGCCGTCATGGGCGCGGGCACGCTCGGGCAGCGCGTCACGCTCCTGCTCGGGCTCGGGGTGATCTGCTTCGCGCTGTTCCAGGCGCTGCCGTGGTTCACCATGGCGCTCGGCGGCGCGATCCTCTGCTGGTTCGCGGTGCGCGACTTCGACCGGATGAATCCGCAGTGACCGCCGCGGGCGATCCGCGTCCGGCGCGTACGCTGCCCGCCTTCGTGCCGCCGCTCGGCGCAGCGCTGGTCCGCGCGTGGGGCTCGACCTGGCGCGTGCGCACGGAGATCCCGGAGTCGCTCGATCCGCGCCGCGCCGATCGCTCGCAGCGGTACGTCTATCTCCTCTGGCATCGATCGATCTTGCTGGCGTGCCACGTCTTCCGCGGCAGGGGCATCTGCATCGGCGTGTCGCAGCACGGCGACGGCGAGATCGGCGCCCGCATCGCCGAGCGCTGCGGCTTCAGGACCGCCCGCGGTTCCAGCACGCGCGGCGCCGCCCGGCTGGTGCGCGCGATGCTGGAGTTCGCGGCGCAGGAGGACGGCGACCTCGCGCTGACGCCCGACGGGCCGAAGGGGCCGCCGTTCCGGACGAAGCCGGGCGCCCTCTACCTCGCCGGCAAGCTCGGCTGGCCGGTGGTGCCCGTCGCCTTCGCCGCCGCGCCGCGCAAGGAGCTGCGCAGCTGGGACCGCTTCATCCTGCCGGCGCCGTTCGCCAAGGTCTCGATCGTCGCCGCGCCGCCGCTGAACGTGGCGCCCGACCTCGACGACGGGGCGCTCGAGCTCCTCTGCCGCGAGGTCGACGCGCGCATGGCCGCAGCGCACGAGCAGGCGGAGGCGAAGGTGCGTTGAGGAGCGGCGGGCGGCGCCGCGGCGGCGCGCTGGAAATGGGCCTCGCACGGGACGCCCCGCCCCGCTAACTCGTGCCGCGGAGCCGCGCTCGCGCGGAGGAGCAGCCGATGGACCAGCAGCCACCGCAAGAGAGCGGCGCCACCGAGCCGACCGCGCGATCCGCCGCCGCCGCCGCCGAGGCGCGCGAGGAGTCGGCGGGCGCGTCGCGCAGCCGCCGAATGATGGTCTTCACGCTCGCGTGGGGCGTGGTGACGCTCGTGCTGCTCTGGTGGTTCGAACAGAGCTACCGACGCTGATGCGCACCGTCGACTTGCTGGTGCTGGTGGCGTTCCTCGTCTTCATCGTGTGGGACGGGGTGCGCCACGGCGGCGAAGTGAAGAGCGCCAAGGACTACCTGCTGGCCGGCCGGCGCATGCGCTGGTGGGCGATGGGCCTCTCCGTGATGGCCACGCAGGCGAGCGCCATCACGCTGATCTCGACCACCGGCCAAGGCTTCGCCACCGGGATGAAGTTCCTCCACTTCTACCTGGCGATCCCGTTCGCGATGGTCGTGCTCTGCTCGACGGTCGTGCCGTGGTTCCATCGCGCCGGCGTCTTCACCGCCTACCAATGGCTCGAGACGCGCTTCGATCGCTCGACGCGGCTGCTGGCCAGCATCGCGTTCCTCTTCTCGCGCGCGCTGGCGGTCGGCGCCGTCCTCTACGCGCCGAGCATCGTCCTCTCGATCGGCGTCGGCATCCCGCAATGGGTGAGCATCACGGTGATGGGGCTGCTCTGCACGCTCTACACCGCCGTCGGCGGCGCGAAGGCGGTGATCACCACCGACGCCAAGCAGATGGTGGTGATGTTCGCCGGGATCTTCGCGTGCCTCGGCGTCGCGTGGTGGCGGCTGCCCGACGACGTCGGCGTCGGCGGACTGCTGAACCTCGCCGGCGCCGCGGGGAAGCTCGACACGTTCCACATGCCGGCCGACGCGCGCGAGGCGCTGGCCGATCCCTACAACCTGCTCTCCGGACTGCTCGGCGGCTTCTTCCTCTTCCTCGGCTACTTCGGCGCCGACCAGGAGCAGGTGCAGCGCTACCTCGCCGGCAGCTCGGTCGAGCAGAGCAAGAAGAGCCTGCTGATGTCGGCCTTCGCCAAGGTGCCGATGCAGTTCGTGATCCTGCTGCTCGGCGTCTCGATCTGGGGCTACTTCAGCTACCGCCCTGCGCCCGCCTTCTTCCGCGAGGCGGAGCTCGCCCGCGCGCTCGAGCGGCGCGCCGATCCCGACGCCGCCGCGCTGCGCGAGCGGCTCGCCACGCTGCGCGCCGACCATGCCGCGCGCCTCGAGGAGCGCCGCGCCCGCGGTGCCGAGCTGCTCGCCGCCGAGCGCGCCGAGGCCGACGATGCGACGCTCGCGGCGCACGCGGTCGCGTTGCGCGGCGCCGAGGCGGAGCTCGCGAATCTGCGCGCGGCCGGACAGGCGCTGGTGGCCGAGGCGGGGCTGCCGCAGCCGAAGAAGAGCGACCAGGACTTCGCGTTCACCCACTTCCTGGTGCACGAGATGCCGATCGGCCTCGCCGGCCTCGTGCTGGCCGCCATCTTCGCGGCGGCGATGTCGAGCGTCGTCGCGCCCATCAACTCGCTCGCCACCTCGTCGGTGGTCGACGTGATCGGTCTGCTGCGCAGGACCCCGATGGAACCGCACGCGCTGGTCCGCTCGACGCGCTGGGCTACCGTCTTCTGGGGGTTGCTCGGCACCGGCGCGGCCTTCTTCATCGGCGACCGGCCGATCATCGAGCAGGTGAACCGCATCGGCTCGGTCGTCTACGGCAGCATGTTCGGCGTCTTCATCCTCGGCCGCTTCGTCCCGCGCGCCCGCGGCAAGGTCGGCGCCATCAGCCTCGCGAGCGGCCTGCTCGTGGTGCTGGCGGTGCAGCACCTCGTGACGAACCCCGAGCTGCAGACGCAGCTGTTCGGCCTCGCGAAGCCGTTCAAGATCGAGTTCATGTGGTTCAACCTGATCGGCTTCGCGGTGGTGATGGGGGTCGGCTGGTTCCTCTCGCTGTTCGCGCCGCGGTTGCCGCCGGACGCTTCGGCTCCCGGCTCGGCGGGGTCCGCGGGCTCCGCGTCCGCCGCGTGAGCGCCGCCGCTGCACGCTGCGCGGCGGCTCGCTAGTCTCCGCGCCATTGCGCAGCTGCACGCGCCCATCGCTGCGCTGGACCACCCGCTGCGCCGGAGTTCGCCGCTCGACATGAAGAAGAACCCGCTGCTCGGCCGCGACGTGATCTCGATGCGCGACTTCGAGGCTGCGGAGATCCGCGCGATCCTCGAGCAGTGCGGCCGCTTCGCGAAGAGCCGCGAGCCGCTGCTGCAAGGCAAGGTGCTGGCGAACCTCTTCTTCGAGCCCTCCACGCGCACCCGCCTGTCGTTCGACGCGGCGATGAAGCGGCTGGGCGGCGCGACCATCGGCTTCGCCGACGCGCTCTCCACCTCGATCAGCAAGGGCGAGTCGCTCTGGGACACGATCCGCGTGGCCGAGGGCTACTGCGACATCATGGTGATCCGCCACCCGGCCGAGGGGTCGGCGCGCCTCGCGGCCGAGGCGACGCGCGTCCCGGTCATCAACGGCGGCGACGGCAGCAACCAGCACCCGACGCAGACGCTGCTCGACCTCTACACGCTGAAGCAGCGCACCGGCCGCATCGAGGAGCTGAAGATCGCCTTCGTCGGCGACCTCAAGTACGGCCGCACGGTCCACTCGCTGATCCGCAGCCTCTCGTGGTTCAAGGCGGAGCTCTGGCTGGTCTCGCCGCCCTCGCTGCGCCTGCCCGAGGACTTCCTCGAGGACCTGCGCGAGTCGGGCACGCGCCACCACATCGTCGAGGAGATCGCCGCGATCCCCGACGCGGTCGACGTCCTCTACCTGACGCGCATCCAGAAGGAGCGGTTCGCCGACGCCATCGAGTACGAGCGCGTCCGCAACGCCTACCAGGTGAACCCGACCAACGTCGCCCGCTTCGGCCCGAAGGTGACGCTGATGCACCCGCTGCCGCGCGTGAACGAGATCCACGCGGCGCTCGACTCCCATCCGGGGGCCGCGTGGTTCGACCAGGCGCACAACGGCGTCATCGTCCGGCAGGCGTTGCTGGCGCTCTGCCTCGGAGCGGCTTGAGATGGGACGGGGCAGCGCGCCGAAGAGGGCGCAAGCAGTCGAGCCAGTCGCAGGAGCCGAAGCGGTGAAACCGGCCAACGCCAAGATGCAGGTCAGCGCGCTGCGCTCCGGCACCGTGATCGATCACCTCGGGCCGCGCACCGCCTTCAAGGCGCTGAAGATCCTCGGCGTCGCGGCCGATGCGACGGTGCTGATCGGCGTCAACCTCGACAGCGGCAAGCTCGGCAAGAAGGACATCCTGAAGATCGAGGGGCGCGAACTCACCGACGACGAGATGAACAAGGTCGCGCTCCTCTCGCCGCAAGCGACCTTCAGCATCATCCGCGACTTCGCCGTGGTGAAGAAGTTCCGCCCCACGCTGCCGGCCACCGTCGAAGGGCTGATCCGCTGCGTCAACCCCGCCTGCGTCACGCAGGACCCGCGCGTCACCGGCCGCTTCCTCGTGGTCGGCAAGGAGCCGCTGAAGCTCCGCTGCTACTTCTGCGAGCGGTCGCTCCGCGAGAACGAGATCGAGTTCCTGTAGGCCGGTTCCTGACGATGGCAGCGGAGCGTCTCTTGGGCGGCGAGGGAGGCGATCGAGTGTGGCGAGCGTAGCGGACCTGATTCGTTGGGCGCTTGGCACTATTACTCGTTCGCTGGCGAGCCGTCTTCACCACGCGTAAGGGGGGGGGCGATCAGGCGCAGCACCAGACGAACGCGGGAAGCAAGCCGGCGCCGCAGCCTTGCCATTCTCTGGCGGACGGCATCAGGCAACAGTCCAAGTCGACGCGCAGTTTCAACCGCCGAGTAGTCGCGTGACGTCAGTCGGACGATGAGCGTGTCGAGGCGACCAAGGTGGATGCCAAGATCCTCAAGCACGCAACGGAACCTCTTCGACACGGGCGGGGCCAACCGCTGCAGATCCTCGAGCGGCTCGACAAAACTCGAACGCGCGCTCTTCTCGCGAATCCGATCGACGATCGCGCGCCTGAGCCAGCACAGAAACGAACGGGTGCTGTCGAGCTTCGCATTGAATCTCATCATGCGAAGGAGCGCGTCCTGGACCAGATCGTCAGGTTCGTAGCGAGCGAGCAGCTTGGGACCCATCTCGCGTCGCGCTAGGGCGACCCATGAGTTCCATTTCGATAGCAAGTCAGTATCGACTCGAGCTGCGTCGACCGTGGGTCTCGCGGATGGAGTGTCCACTCGGCTAGCTTGATCGAGGCATCCGAGCTTCGATCTCTCGCGCATTCAATCCTCCAACGGCTTTGCGAAATGCGACAACTCTTGAGGGTCGCACCCCGGTGAAGAGTGAATCTCCTGTCGGTAGCGCAGATCAACTCGGTGCGTGACCGCAAATCCAACTGAACTTCGACGGCACTTCGCTTGGCGCGGTCAGCGAATGGCGCGGAACTCGATCGTCCGCCTCGCGCTCCACCGTGAAGGTACTCCGGACCTCAGTGCGGGTAGCAGCGCAACCTCATCGGGGGAACGTCGGCTCGGCACGCCAGATGGAGTCCAGCAACTTCAACCCTAGCTCCCCGGAGAGTCCCCTAGAGCGGCCCGCTTCCCATTCGATGGGGTCCCGTCTTCAACTCTCGTGCGCTGAGCCGACTCGCCAGGCCCTCCACCCAATCGTTCGGGCCCGACTCACACGAGAATGTTCGGGTCCACGTCGAGCCTGCCATACGACGCCCATGCTCAGTCGAGGAACGCAACCCGGGCAGCCGGGGGATCGTTGGCTCAGCCGCGGCTGGAGCGACGATGGTCGACCGACGTGAGATCTTGATGGAAGAGCTGGGACTTGTCCGTTCGTGTCATCTCGCGTTGCTGTTGGGCCGGAAGCCGCGATTTCAGCCCTCGGATCTCCTGACGCTTTCGCGGCGAAGGAGGTGGCCCCGGGGTGACCCAGTTCGCCGAGCCGCCGCAACGGACGGGCTCAACCCGGCGATCCAACATGCCCGCCGAGATCGCCCGCTCCCTCGACGGTCTTCTGCGTGGAACAGCGAGTCATGGGGTGCGGAATCCGATGCAATCCCTGGGGATGAAGGGCGATTCGATCGCGTGAAGGCAGATCGGGCTTGCCGCGAGAACGTCAGGAGTACCGATTTCTCGGTCATGACTTCGAGCCGAACTTCGCATCTACATGACCAAGATGTTCCCTGACGGGGCCGAGAGGCTCGATCCGAAATCGTGGAGTGATCGATGTCGACACTTGCTCGTCGTGCCTGGATTCCCCTGGCGGCGATTGCGGCGGCCGTCCTGGTCTTCTCTGTAGCGCAAGCCGCCGCTCGCGTCGTCATCGATGACTTCGGGACGTTTCCTTGCACTACAGAAGCCTGTCCTGAGTGTGTGATGAAGGCCAGCAGGAAGTACCACCCGACGCTTGGGTGGCAATGGGATTGCCCATCCACGCTGGCATGCGATACGGGATCGTGTGCAGTTCGAACTGTCAATCACAACTCGACGTTGTACACGACTTGTGGCTGTGCCGCAGGGTGGAACCCATTCGGAGCATGCTGCACCTTGGTTCACGCGTTCGGTTCGCCGAACAGCGTGTCACAGTGCACTTCCGAGATCGACCAAGACGATCCATGTCCGGACACCACCGATCATGTTCCATGTGCCTGCACGATGAGCTCGGCTGGAGCCCCATATCCTGATCCAACGCAGAGGTTGTTCTGCAAGTGTGTCCCGGATGCAGGTGGCGGACCCTGAACGTGGCACCTTTTGTCAGCTTGCTCTGGATCGGTACTGCGATGCTCAAGCTGTTCGACACGACGACTCGGCTTCAGCTGTTGGCGGCTGTCCTCGAAGCAGCTATCGGAGTCGGCCTCCTGATTCCTCGAACGCGGATGAGCACGTGGAATTTGTCGGCGCTCTTTGCGGCGTTGTTACTCGGAGTGTCGGTGCTGCCGGTGCAGTGGCGGGCGTCCTTCGATGCCGGGTGCGGGTGTCTCGGTCGATTGGAGATCGGAGCAACCGGCCGGAGAATCGCCGCCTCGTTCCTGTTGCTGGTCTCGATCATTGGTGCAGGTGCGCATTCAAAGGACCCACGAACGAGGGTGAGCTAACCCATGACCCCAAGAGTTCGAGGCGCTCTGCCGGTATTGGTCGGCGTGGCAGCTATCGCGCTGGTGTCGCTCGCCATCCTTTCGGTGGTGGAGGAGCGCCGCGTCGGGAAGTCGCGCTCGAGCTTCGATGATTCGGATGGCTTGGTGATACCGAGCGAGCCTCTCGCATCGCCGCGAGCTGAGGGACCATGGGCTCCCCCGGTCGCGCGAGACGAGCAGCGAAGCGCACAGCGGCGAGTTCGTGTCGTGGACTCGATCGGGAGTGCGATCGTCGGCGCAAGCTTGGTTTCGGCGGACGCTTGGGAAGGCCTCGCCCAAGCGGCTCCAGTCGATCTCGGAGCCAGCGCGAGTGCCCTGCTCTCGGAACGAACGCCACGTTGGATGGCGGTACAGAGCGATGGATATGTCGGTCGAGTGATCGCACCGTCCGACGCGATCTGGGGCGATCCTGCGACGTCCGACGATGTGGTGATCAGCCTCGACCGCCAGACCTCGGTCGAGTGCCGGGTCGTGGATGTCGCGGGGCGGCCGATTGAAGCGGCGCTGGTCGAGGCGATGGCTCGCGGTGGCTTCGACGCCGGGCGCCACTGCTTGAACCGAATGCACCCGTTTCGCCGTGTGTTGGCCAGCGAGTCGACGAGTGACGCTTCCGGCACCGTACGGATTCGGCTTCCGGGAGGCGGGCCTCTGCGATTCCGCGCCAGTGCCGCGGGTCACGCGCCATGCACCGTCACGATCGAGAGCGTAGAAGAGCTGGCTCCGCCGGTGACTCTGGTCCTGACGCGGATGATGGTCGGTGCGGTCCGGCCGCCGCGCTTCTTCGCGCACGACCAGCCGATCGCCTCGCCGGCGAGCTTCCTGGAGACGCGTGCATGGCTGTGGGACGAGGCGGAGATGGGGATCGCCGCTCCCGACTCGACGACGTTGCCTGCTCGCGAGTCGGAACGCCTGCAAGCACTGTTGGAGGAGCGGATCGGCGAACGTGGGCTGCTCTGGTTCTTCGGACTCGAGGTGAATGCAACGCTCGATCACGTCGGTCGTTTCGAGGCGCGGGTCGCACATGAGAAGTCGTTCGAGTCGATCGCGGTGCGCATGAAGCCGATCAGCGACTTCACGGCATCGGACGTCGGCGGTTCCTCGCGAGTCGTCCAGGTCGCGCGCCCTGGCACGCTGCGCGTGAGCGTCGCCGATCAAGAGGGGCGGCCGCGCGATTTGACAGCGTCGATGCGCTTGGTGAACCGCGAGGATCGACGATGTTGGGACACCCGCTTCCACCGGACTGAAGAGGGCTCCTACTCCATCGACGCGCCGGCAGGGGAGTATCGGCTCGTCTCTTGCCAGGCCGGCTTCGTGGCGGATGAATTCGAGGAGCAACCGGTCACGATTGCCGCGGACGCGCTCGTGGACATCAAGATCACGCTCCTTGCACGACCCAGCGCGCGTCTCACCGTGGCGGTCCGCTCGCCCGATGGCGCTCCGGTCCTCGATGCCAAGACGAGCGTCGTCTGCCTTGATCAGCTGGCAGCCTTCGAACTCGATGGCGCCGCCTTCGATGTGCAGGAGGGCGCGGCGAGTTCGCTGATCGTCCCTCCTGGCCGCTACAAGGCGCGCTCGATCGCCTTCGGCTACCCGTCGCAACCGTGGCTCGAATTCGAGTTGCGCGCCGGTGAGGCGCGTCAAGTCGTCGTCGCGCTGCAACCGGTCGCCACACCGATCACCTCAGCGCTCGCGCCGGAACGCTGGGACTGACCCTGCGGCAGAAGTCGTCGAGGGCGCCCCGAGTACCGACGTCAGCAGGCTGCTGCCAGGAGGTGGTGCCGCTGCCATGACCTTGAGCGGCGCGCGCCGTGCCGCACGCCTTGCGACGGCTCGGTCGCGCCGTACGATCCGCCCGCCTCCCGATCGTGACTTCCGTGCGCGTCAGCGTGCGAGGAAGCGGAGCGAGACTTGCCAGCCACAGCGCGAGCATCGGGGTCCGTGAAGGAGCGATCGTGAGGCGCTGCCTCGCGCTGCCGATCGCCGCCTCGCTGCTCTTCGCTTGCGGGGAAGGAGGCGCTTCGGGCGGCCGGGATCTCGTGGCGAGTGGAAGTGAGCCGGTTGGTGCCCGCGCCTCCGAGAACGGCAAGGCTCACGGCTCGCTCCCGCCCACCGCGACCCCCGCCTTCACCGACATCACCTTGGCCGCCGGCTTGCCGAGCGACGTCGGCGTGCTGCCCGACGGCACCTTCGCGCTGACCGAGATCATGGGACCGGGCGTCGCGCTGCTCGACTACGACGGCGATGGCGATCTCGACGTGCTCGAGCGGCGTTGCCCGCTGCCGGGCAAAGCGCGCGAGCCCGCTCCCGATCGCCTCTGGCAACGGCAACCCGACGGCCGCTACGTCGACGTCTCGGCTGCGGCGAAGCTCGCCGATCCGGGCTACGGCATGGGAGTGGCGGTCGGCGACGTCGATGACGATGGCGATGTCGACGTCTACTGCGCCAACTACGGCCGCGACGCCTTCTATCGCAACAACGGCGACGGCACCTTCGTCGACGACACCGCAGCGGCCGGCTTCGGCGCCGCCGACAGCTGGACCTGCGCGGTCGCCTTCTTCGACGCCGATCGCGACGGCGACCTCGACCTCTTCGCCTCGCACTACGTGCAGTTCCAGGAGTCGGTCGTCTGCCGCCGGCAGGACAGCGCGCGCGAGTACTGCGGTCCGCTCTCCTTCACGCCGACCGTCGACACGCTCTGGCGCAACCAGGGGGGCGGCCGCTTCGTCGACGACTCGGCGCGCTCCGGCATCGACGCGCGCGGCGCGGGCCTCGGCGTCGCGTGCGCCGACTTCACCGGCGACGGCTGGCCCGACGTCTACGTCGCCAACGACGCCGGCGCCAACCACCTCTGGGTCAACCGCGGCGACGGCACCTTCCTCGAGGACGGCCTCGAGCGCGGCGCCGCCGTGAACCGCTTCGGCAAGCCCGAAGGGAGCATGGGCGTCGGCGTCGGCGACGTCGACGGCGACTTGCTGCTCGACCTCTTCGTCACCAACATCGAGGAGGAGAACAACACGCTCTACGCCGGCGACGCCGCGCACGGCTTCCTCGACGTCACGCCGCGCGCCGGCATGACGCGCCACGACCTCGGCTTCACCGGCTTCGGCTGCGCCTTCCTCGACGTCGAGCTCGACGGCGACCTCGACCTCGCCGTCGTGAACGGTCGCGTGCGCCGCTCGGCGGTCCATCCGCTGGCGCGCCTCGCGCCGTTCTGGAACCCGTTCGCCGAGCCGAACTTCCTCTTCTTCAACGACGGCAAGGGCGCCTTCACGCGCGCCGAGGTCGAGCGCGGCGGCGACTTCGTGGCGCGCGCCGAGATCACCCGCGGGCTCGCGATCGGCGACCTCGACGGCGACGGCGACTTGGACCTCGCCACCTCGCAGCCGCTCGGGCCGCTGCGCCTCTATCGCAACGACGCGCCGCGCGCCGGCCACTGGCTGCTGGTGCGCGCGCGCACCGGCAAGCGCGACGCGCTCGGCGCCGACGTGCGCGTCACCGCCGGCGGCCGGACGCTGCGCCGCCTCTGCCTCGCCGCCTTCAGCTACGTGAGCAGCAGCGACCCGCGCGCCCACTTCGGCCTCGGCGATGCCACGAGCTGCGACTCGATCGAGGTCCTCTGGCCGAGCGGCCGCCGCGAGCGGTTCGCCGGCGGCGCCGTCGATCGCGCGATCGAGCTGGTCGAGGGCGAAGGAGCGGCGCAGTGACGGCGGGCGGGGTCGTGGGCGCGATCGCGAGGGCGCCGTTGCGCCGCGCGCTTCGCCGGGCCGCGCTGCCGTTGCTCGCCGCGCTCCACGCGTGCGGGCCGGAGCCGGCGCCCGCGCCGCCGGCCGGTGATGCGTCCTCCGCCGCTCCATCCGCCGCAGCACCCACCGCGCCCGCGTTGGCGAAGCCCGATCTCACCCACGTCGCCGAGGAGCCGTTGCGCGTCGCCATCGAGGCGGCATGGCAGCGCGTCGTCCGCGAGCCGCAAGTGCTGGCCGCGTGGGTCGACTACGGGACGCTGCTGGCGACGCACGACTGGCGCGTCGATGCGGCGGCCGCGTTCGAGCGCGCCGAGGCGCTCGAGCCGCAGGAGTTCCGCTGGCCCTACCTGCAGGGCGTGCTGCTCGCGACGCGCGACGTGGAGAAGGCGCTGGCCGCGGTGGAGCGCGCGCTGCGGCTCGACGACGGCTACGCGCCCGCGCATGTCAGTCGCGGCAAGTTGCTGCGCGACCTGTCGCGCTACGCCGACGCGCGCGCCTGCTTCGAGAAGGCGACGGCGCTCGACGCGCGCAACCTCGACGCGTGGCTCGCGCTGGGGCAGCTCTCGCTGGAGGAGCGCGCGCCCGAGGCGGCTGAGGCGGCGCTGCGCAAGGCGCTCGCGCTGCAGGCGAAGCACCCCGAGGTGAACTCGGCGCTGGCGGCCGCCTGCTTCGCGCTGAAGCGCAAGGAGGAGGCGGAGCGCTACGCGAAGGCGGCGCGCGACTACGCCGCGAAGTTGGCGCCCGACGATCCGCGCGCGGCGCTCTCGGCACCGCCCATCACCGCAGGCGACTACACCGACGCCGCCATCGCGCGCATGCAGCAGGGGCGCAGCGCCGAGGCGGAGGCGCTGCTGTTGCAGGCGCTCGCGCTCGATCGCAAGTCGGCGGTCGCGTGGGGCAACCTCGCGCGGCTGCAGCTGGCGCGCGGCGACACGCAGTCGGCCGAGCAGTCGCTGCTGGAGGCGACCGCGTTGGTGCCGACCGCGACGACGCTGCGCTCGCTGGCGCGCCTGCGCCACGGCCGCGGCAAGGCGAGCGAGGCGATCGACCACTTGCGCGCCGCCGCGGCGCTCGATCGCGACGACATCGAACTCGCGCGCGAGCTCGGCGGCTGGCTCCTCGAGGCGAGCCGCTTCGCCGAGGCGGCCGACGCGTTCGGCGCGGTGCTGGCGGCGCGGCCGCAGGAACGCGACGCGATGACGCAGCTCGGCAAAGCGTTGCGCGGCCTCGCCGCCGAGCAGGTTCGCGCCGCTCGACCGGCGGAAGCAGCGGCGACGTTGCGCCGCGCACTGGCCGCCGCCCCGACGCAGGTCGACCACGAGCGGCAGCTCGCCCTGCTGCTGGCCACCTGCCCCGACGACGCAGTGCGCAACGGCGCCGAAGCGCTGCGCCTGGCGCAACACGCCAGCGCCGGCCGCACCGACGAGCCGGAGATGCTCGACGCGCTGGCCGCCGCGCAGGCCGAGACCGGCGACTTCGACGCCGCGGTCGCCACCATCCGCCAGGCGCTCGCCCTGGTGCGCGCCGCCAAGAACCGCGCCGGCATCGACCTCTACGAGAGCCGCCTCCAGCGCTACCGCGCCGCGAAGCCGCTGCGCCTCGCCCCGGACGGGACCGCGCTGCCGTAGAGCGAGCCGCTCCTCGAAGCGTGCGGCACCGCGCGCCCCAGCTCACTCCCCGAACCGCACCACCTGCGCCTTCACCACGCCGAGCAGCTTGGCGCGGCGCGCGGGGACGAGGTTGCTGCGGTCGGGGGCGGCGCCGGAGAGGGGGACCAGCGCGTCGTCGATGGCGCCTCGCTCGAGGCGGCGGATCACGGTCGTGCCGTCGTTCAGGGTCGCCAGCACGAGCTCGCCCGGGTGCGGTTTGCTGCGCGGCTCGATGATCAGCAGCGCGCCATCGGGGAAGCCGTCGGCGGCGAGGTGGGAGCCGACCACCTTGATGACGTGGCCGTGGCGCTCGGTCGGGATCAGCTCCTGCGGGTCGAAGTCGGCCGGGCGCGCCACGTAGTCGAGTCGCCCGCCCGGGCCGAGGCGGCCGGCGATCGGAAGGCGCCGGTCGCGCTGCCGCTCGGGGCTCGGCTGCCAGTGGAGCTCGATCGAACGGTGCTGATAGCGCGGTCGGGTGAGCGCCCCCTTCTTCTCGAGCGCGCGCAGGTGCTGCAGCGCCGTCACCTTCGAGAAGCGGAAGTGCGCGGCGATCTCCGCGAGCGTCGGCGCCTTGCCGTGCTCCTGCAGCGCAGCGTGCAGGTGGGCGAGCATCTCGAGCTGGCGGGCGGTGAAGTACATGGCGTGCGGCGTGCGGCTCCTTCGCAGGCGAGGCTACTCCCTGCCGCCGCTCGGGCGAGCGATCGGCTGCGCTCGCGCTCGCGCGGTGCGCGCCGTGGACAAGTTCGGGGAACTCGCGCGACGCGGGACGCTGCAGCGCGCGCCGTATAGTGCCGGGCCGGCAAGCGACCCGGAGACGCGCTGCTTGCGGGACGAGGGATCCTCCCGCAATCGAGCCGGCGGCGCGGCGACGGGTGACGAGCGAGGTGGGTGGGCATGTGCGGATTCATCGGCATCTTGGGCCCGCGGCAGCGCGACGTGATCAGCGAGATCCTCGACGGACTCGTCTCGATCCAGCACCGCGGCCAGGATGCGGCGGGCGCCTGCACCTACAACGGCCGCTTCCACATGAAGCGCGGCATGGGGCTGGTGCGCGAGGTCTTCCGCGAGGAGAGCCTGCCGCGGCTCGGCGGCCACATCGGCATCGGCCACGTGCGCTACCCGACGGTCGGCGGCGGCAGCGTCGATGACACCCAGCCGTTCCTGGTGAAGTCGCCGTTCGGCATCGCGATGGCCCACAACGGCAACCTGTCGAACTTCTTCGAGCTGAAGAAGGAGCTCTCGGAGCGCGACCACTTCCTGGTCGACAGCAACTGCGACGTCGAGGCGATCCTGCAGGTCTTCGCCCACGCGCTGAGCCAGACCGGCGTCGCCAAGCCGAACGAGGACGCCGTCTTCAAGGCGGTGAACGCCGTGTTCGAGCGCTGCCGGGGCGCCTATTCGGTGGTCGGGATGATCTCCGGCTTCGGCCTCTTCGCCTTCCGCGACCCGAAGGGGATCAAGCCGATCATCGTCGGCGAGCGGGTCGAGGCCGACGGCAAGAAGAGCTTCTGCGTGGCGTCGGAGTCGGTGCTGCTCGACCTGCTCGACTACCACCACACGACCAGCCTGCAGGCGGGCGAGGCGATCGTCATCCGCAACGACGGCACGGTGACGCGCCGCCAGGTGCGCCACGACGCCCATCACCCCTGCCTCTTCGAGTGGGTCTACTTCGCCCGCCCCGACTCGTTCCTCGACAAGGTGAGCGTCTACAAGTCGCGCCTGCGGATGGGCGAGCACCTGGCCGAGAAGTGGCAGAAGACCGGGATCGCGGTCGACGTCGTGATGCCGGTGCCGGAGTCGGCGCGCGATGCGGCGCTGGCGATGGCGCAGCGGCTCGGCGTCAAGTACCGCGAGGGGTTCGTCAAGAACCGCTACATCGGCCGCACCTTCATCATGCCGGGCAACAAGGTGCGTCGTAAGTCGATCCGTCACAAGCTGAACGCCATCCAGCTCGAGTTCAAGGACAAGGACGTCCTGATCGTCGACGACTCGATCGTGCGCGGGAACACCAGCAAGGAGATCGTGCAGATGGCCCGCGAGGCGGGCGCTCGCAAGGTCTACTTCGCGAGCTGCAGCCCGCAGCTGCTCCACCCGTGCGTCTACGGCATCGACATGTCGACCAAGAACGAGTTCATCGCGCGCGACCGGACCGACGTCGAGATCGCCAAGGAGATCGGCGCCGACGGGGTCGTCTACCAGGACCTCGCCGACCTCGAGACGTCGGTGCGCGAGGGCAACTCCGAGCTGAAGCAGTTCTGCAACGCCTGCTTCACCGGCAAGTACCCGACCGGCGACGTGACCAGCGAGGTCCTCGAAGGGATCGAGCGCGAGCGGGCGCTCGTCCACAAGGACGCCTGAGAAGGACTCGCTGCCGTCGCCCGACGAGCGGCGCGCCTCCGCGCCAAAGCACCGGCGCACCTCAGCGCCGCTGCGGTCGCGTTGCAGTGGCGGCCGGCGGGGGCGGATCGTGGCTCTGAAAGCGATCCGTCGTTGCGGCTCGTCCGCTTGGCGCCAACTGGCGACGCCCCCGCGCGTAAGGGCGCGGTCCCGGAGAGCGGCCATCGCTGCTCGTGGTGCGACTTGCGCACCGGAATGGACCGCCTGATTGACAGCTTCTCGGGGCGCCCGTACGGTTCCGCCCGACTTTCACCCCTCTGAAGGGTCTAGAGGATCGGTTTCCGCGACATTCATTCGGCCGGCCAACCAAGTCGTCGTTCTCCATCGAACGCCCCCGCTACCGAAGAGGGGTCGGAGACGACGGACGGTTCCGACGCGCGGCGCAGTCGATTTGCGCCGGCCGTCTCGGTCCTGGGGAGATGCCCGTTTGAAGAACACGAATCTGCCGCTGCTCAAGTTCTCGTGCGACAACCGCGAGTGCTTGTTCGAGTGCTACGTGAACCAGAACAACAACCTGCTCACGCACTACAACCCGAACATGTCGGCCCTGCTGGACTGGCCGTGCCCGGAGTGCAAGACCGGCTTCCTCCGCTTCAGCGCCAACAACACGCAGTTCGACTTCACGCTCCACAAGGAGACCAAGGCCGAGGAGGCCGAGCGCTCCTGAGCCGCTGACCGGCGGCGCGCGACCGGCCGCCGATCGGCCGCGCGGCGCCGGGCCCCGTTCGGCCCCCCCTCCCTGCATCACCGATCGAGCGCACGAGCGCGGCCGCGGGCAACCCGGCCGCGCTCGGCGTGTTCCAGGGGAAGGCGCTCGGTCCAAGCGGCAGCCCCGCTCGCCGCCGAGCCGCGCGATCTTTCATCTGCGGCGCGCCGCCACCGACGCTCGATGTCACGAGGCGGCGGCTCCCGCTCACTAGAATCCCCCGCCCTGCCGCTCCGCTGGACCGACGGCCGCGTTCGCCCCCGACGAGGACCTCCTTGCCCTGCATCGTGACCGGTACCGGCAGCTACCTCCCCGCGCGGGTCGTCCCCAACGCCGAGCTGGCGAAGCTCGTGCGGAACTTCGACGCCCACCGAGCCGGTTGCGATCTCGACACCTGGGTCCGCCGCCACTACGGCGTCGTCTCGCGCCACTGGGCCGCCGAGGGGGAGAGCACCGGCGACATGGCCACCGTGGCCGCGCGCCGCGCGCTCGAGTCGGCGGGTATCGCCGCGCGCGACCTCGACCTGATCGTCATGTCGACCGCGACCAGCGACCACGTCGCTCCGCACTCGGTCAGCAAGGTGCAGGCGGCGCTCGACTGCGAGGCGGTCTTCCACCAGCTGCAGGATGCCTGCCCGGGATTCGTGAACGCGCTGCTGGTCGCCGACGCCCTGATGGCGCGCTGCCGCTACCGCCGCGCGCTGGTGATCTCCGCCGAGAAGATGAGCTACCTGATCGACAAGGGCGACTTCCGGATGAGCGGCCTCTTCGCCGACGGGGCGGGCGCCGTGGTCCTCGAGGAGCTGCCGGTCGACGCGCGCTACGGCTTCCAGTCGTTCTATGCCGGCTCGGACGGCAAGTCGGGCCACGCGCTGCGCGTCCCGGCCGGCGGCTCGGCCCGCCCGCTGACCCCCGAGCGACTGGCCGCCGGAGAGCACCACCTCGTCAGCGAGTTCCACGCCGTCTACGAGTTCGCCGTCGCGCGTTCGGCCCAGTGCCTGCACGAAGCGGTCGGCCGCGCGGGCGTGACGCTCGCCGACGTCCGCTGGGTCGTCCCGCACCACGCCAGCCTCAACATCCTCGAGGACGCCGCCAAGCGCGCCGATCTCGACCCCGCCAAGTACGTCCTCTCGATCGACCACACCGGCAACACGTCGAGCGCCAGCGTCCCGACCGCGCTCGACGAGGCGCACCGCGCCGGCCGCTTCGCCGATGGCGATCGCCTCGTCCTCTTCGCGCTCGGCGGCGGCATGGCGTGGGCCAGCACGCTGCTCACGTGGGCTGGCCGCGAGACCGTCGCCGCCGGCCGCGCGCGGGCGAGCTGAGCGCGCCATCGATGGGCCCGCGAGCGGCGCCCTCGCTGTCGCGCGAGCTGGCGGCCGCGCTGGCGCTGCTGGTGCCGGCCGCGGTCGCGATCGGCGTGGTCGAGGCGGCGTGGCGCGTGGCCGGCGGCGAGCTGCCGATCGGCGGCGCGCGGCTCCTGCCAGCGGCGGCGCTGCTCTACGGCGTGCTCGGCGTGGCGCAGGCGGTAGCGCAGGTGGCGGTGCGCCGCTTGCTGGCAGGCACGCCGCTCGGGAGGGCGGTGGGGGGCGTGGCTCCCTGGCACGTCGCGGTCGCGCTGGCGTTCGGCATCGCCGCCGCCGTCGCCCTGCCGCTCCATCGCGAGCTGCTGGCCGATGCGTTCGGCGCGGCGAGCCTCGCCTTCAACGGGGTGCTCCTGCTCGGCGTCGTACCGCTGCTGGCGCGCCTGCTCCAGCGACCGAGCGCCGCCCTGCTGCGCGCCGCTGCTGGCACCGGCGGGCGACTCGCGACGCGGGCGTTCCAGGCGGCGCTCGCCGTCACGTGCGCCGCGCCGCTCTTCTTCACGCCGCCCGGCCTCGCCATCGGCGAGCGGGGCGCCGACGCCGGCGGCCGCCCGAACGTGCTGCTGCTCGTGCTCGACACGCTGCGCGCCGACCACCTCGGCTGCTACGGCTACGCGCGCGCGACCTCGCCGAACCTCGACGCGCTGGCGGCGAAGAGCGTCCTCTTCGAGGAGTGCTTCGCGCAGGCGCCCCACACCAAGCCGTCGATGGCGAGCCTGCTGACCGGCCGCCTGCCGCCGCGCCACGGCGTCGAGGCGTTCGGCGCGAGCCTCCCGCCCGACGAGCAGCCGCTGGCCGAGCTGCTCCACGCCGCCGGCTACCGCACCGGCCTCTTCTCCGCCAACGCCTTCGTTGCGCCGACCTTCGGCTTCGCGCAGGGGATCGAGCGGTACGTCGGGCCGCTGGTGAGCCCCGCCGCGCCGCTCGCCGCGTTCCATGTGCTGGCGCGCCTGCGCGACGTCTGGGTCGAGGCGCTCCACCTGCCCGAGCGGCCGTGGCAGTGGTACGAGGCGCTCGTCTCGCTGCCCTTCGATCGCGCGGCCGCCCGCCACGACCCGCGCGCCGCGGAGCTGCACGACGAGCTCTTGCGCTTCGTCGCCGCCGAGCCGACGCCGTGGTTCGCCCAGGTGCAGCTGATGGAGACGCACGCGCCGTATCGCCCGCGCCTCGAGCATCGCTGCTTCGACGGCGCCGCGGCAGAGCTCGACCTGCCGGAGACGACGCGCCACCTCTTCCTGCCGTTCGCGCGCGCGGAGCCGCTGCCGCCGGAGTCGCTCGCCGCGCTGGTCGCCACCTACGACGCCTGCATCCGCGACGTCGACGCCGAAGTCGGTGCGCTGCTGGCGCAGCTCGAGGAGCGCGGCGCGCTCGACGACACGGTGGTGATCGTCGTCGCCGACCACGGCGAGGAGTTCTACGACCACGGCGGCTTCGGCCACGGCCACTCGCTCCATCGCGAGCTGCTGCGCGTGCCGCTGATCGTGAACGCCCCCGCGCGCTTGCCGGCGGGGCGGCGCGTGCCGACCCAGGTGCGCTCGCTCGACCTGCTGCCGACCCTGCTCGAGCTGCTCGAACTCGAGCTGCCGGGCGACGCGCCGCCGCTCGACGGGGAGTCGCTCCTGCCGCTGCTGCGCATGAACCCCGACGAGCCGCCCGCGCCGCGCGCCGCCTTCGCCTCGGTCCAGTGGGGAGGCAGCAGCGCGCTGTCGAGCCGCGACGGCACGCGCACCGTGATCGTCGCCCGCGAGGGAGGCGAGGAGCGCGTGCAGTCGTTCGATCCGCGCGCCGATCCGCAGGAGCAGCACGACCTCGCCGCTACCGACCCCCGCGAGGCGGAGTCGGCCCGCGCAACGGCGGCGGCGCTGACCGAGTTCGCGAAGGCGGCGGCGGCGCAGGCGGGTCGATCCGCTCGCGACGCGACCCTCGACCCCGCCACGAAGAGCCTGCTGAAGGCACTCGGCTACGCGGGGGAGTGAGGGGGGCGAAGAGGCGCGTGACAACGGCCGCGCTTCTCCACCCCGAGCCGCTGCTGACCGCGACCAGCGCGGGCCAAGGTGTTCCGCTCGCGCAGCAGCGTCGAGAGGTCGGCGGACGGTTCGTCGCGTTCCGCGTGCTCCTCCTCGCGATCGCGGCTCAACGACGCAGCGGCTTCGGCAACAGCAGGCTGAGCGGCACCAGGAGCTGCGCCAGGTAGTTCATGCCGAACGCGCCGGCTTGCCCGTCGGCGTCGAGATCCCACGTGACGCATGCGAAGGCGACCGCCAGCGCGGCGACGACCGCGAGGGCGAACCGTCGATTCGCCGGCGTCTCGACCGGCTTCGATCGAAGGCGCGAGGAGAGCCGGATCGCCACGTAGGTCCAGAGCGCGGCGAACGCGAGGAGCAGCGCGACGGTCTTCGCCATCGAGCCGCCGCCGAAGCGCGCGATCAGCAGCAGCACCGCGAGCACGCCACCGCCGAACAGCACGATCGCCAGCAGCACGCCGTCGGCGAACCGCGACGGCGGCGGGCGCGACCCCGGAGCATCGTGGTCGAGCGGCATCATCGAGGGATCCTGGTCGTGACGGGGCTCGACTCCGGGTCGTGGCCCGCCGCCCACGTCGTGGTCACCAGCAGCGCGCGCTCCTTGCTCGCCGGAAGCGCGAGTCGCTCGACCGTCCGCTTCCAGCCGCTGCCGCTGGTGGTGAACCCATCGAGCCAGAGCAAGTCGTCTGGATCGACGTCGGCGAGGTCGTCGATCCAGATCGCTTCGCAGCGTCGGGTGAAGCGCCCGCCGATGCGGGTCCCGACGACCGCTCGCTGCCCGAAGAAGCCGTGCCGAAGAGGGTCGCCGATCGTGACGCGGCTGGTGGCCAGGTTCTTCGCGCCTTGCGCGCGCCACGCCGCGATCGCTCGCTCCGCTCGCGCGCGATCGAGCCGCGACGCGGTGCACTCGACGGCGCCGAGCAGGAAGGCGGCGACCCCAACGAGCACCATTGCCCGCCCGATCGGCAGCGAGAGCGTCCGCACGTCGCCTTCGGGGAGCGGCGCGCGCCAGTGGCGGACGACCTGCCACAGGACGAACGCGGCGAAGGCGACTCCGCCGATGCGGCCGATCACGCTCGCCGCCAGCGGGATCCCGGTCACCTCCCGGACCAGGAGATCGCTCTTCGGCGCGAGCCACGCGACGAGCCACGCGGCCGCGAGGCCGATCGCCAACGCGGCGCCGATGCGGCGATCGAGTCGCGTCCACCCGATGGCGGTCGGCGCCACCTCGCGCGCGTTGTCAGCGGCACCGCTCTCGGACGAATCCGGCATGACACGCGCTCCGGGCAGGTGGCGTGGCGAACGACGGCGCGGAGGTTAGCGCCGAGGATTCGGCGGTGCTCGGCGGCCGGGCCTTCACGTCATTCCCGCGGCTTCGCCTGCAGGAACTCGAGGTGGCTGCGCACCACCGGCCACTCGCTTGCGGTGATGCTGTAGACGGCGGTGTCGCGGAGCGTGCCGTCCTTCATCACCATGTGGGCGCGCAAGATCCCGTCGAGTTGCGCGCCGAGGCGCTCGATGGCGCGGCGGCTCTGGGTGTTGAGCCGGTGGGTGCGGAACTCGACGGCGATGCAGGCGAGCGTCTCGAAGGCGTGGCGCAGCAGGAGCTGCTTGCACTCGGTGTTGAGGGCGGTGCGCTGCACGCGGCGCGCATACCAGGTGCTGCCGATCTCGACGCGGCGGTTCTTGGCGTCGACGTTCATGTAGGTGGTCATGCCGACCGGCGTGCCGGCGGCGTCGAGGACCGTGAAGGGCAGCATCGAGCCGGCGCGCTGCAGCTCGAGGCGGCGCGCGATCTCGGCCGCCATCCCGTCGGGGCTCGGCACCGACGTGTACCAGAGGTTCCAGAGCTCGCCGTCGCGCGCGGCGGCGGAGAGCGCGGCGGCGTGGTCGCTCGCCAGCGGCACCAGCGTCGCGTGCGGCGCGGACAGCGTCACCGGTTCAAGCCAGCTCATCGCGCTCCTCTCGTGGCCTCTCATCGAATCCCCTGCGGATCTTTCGCGCGCGATCGCGCTGCCACCTTCGCCACCTGCTCACGTCCGGCCGGCATCGCCGCTCTCGCGAAACAGTGGCGGCCGAGGATGCGCCAGTGGTGGAGCCAGCCGGTCTCGACGAAGCCGAAGCGCGCCTGCAGCTTGACGGAGGGGATGTTGTCGGCGGCGTAGTAGCAGAGCACGTGGTCGATGCCTTCGGCCGGCAGGATCTCGGCATAGATGCGGCGGTTGAACGCAGTGGCGAGGCCGCCGGCGCGGAAGTCGGGATGGACCCATCCCTCGCCGAAGTAGGCGCCGCGCGGGCCCGGATCGAAGGTGTGCTTCAGCACCGGATCGCGGTAGGGGCCGCGGTTGTACCAGCAGTGGACGGCGAGGCGCCCGTCGACGAGGCCGAGCCAGCAGAACTCCGTCTCGCTCTTCAGTCGCTCGAGGTACCACGGCACCTTCGCGGCCCACGACTCCTGCCAGACGGTCGCATCGGCCGCCGTCGCGCGCCGCATCACCAGCGTGGCGCCGATCTCCTCGCCACCCGGCGGCACCGGCAACGCGCACTCGCGCTGCGCGAGGCAGAGCAGCTCGTGGAACCAGACGCGCCGGCGCCACGCTCGCCGCACTCGCTCGGCGAACGACGGCACGCCGGCGGCGCCGCTCGCCGCGCTCTTCGCGGTCGCTTCCTTGCGCTCGCTCACTGGAACTTCGCCGCTTCGGCGTAGAGCTCGGTGAAGCGGACCGGCTCGCCGCGCAGGCGGCACTTCTCGAGCCACGCCTTCTCCGGGAAGAGGCGCGCCGCCATCGCGACGATCTCGCGCGTGCGCGCGTCGCGGGCCGGGTCGGTCGCCTTGCCCTTCGCGGTGACCAGCACCTCGCCGCGCTCGAGGTAGGGACGCGTGAACTCGAGCAGCTGGCCGATGGCGCGCCGCACCTCGCTCGCTTGCGACAGCGCCTTCTGATCGAGGCCGCTGCGCACCACCGCCCAGTAGGCGGTCAGCAGGTGGTGGGTCAGCAGCGCGTGGTAGCCGAAGCGCCGATCGGGCGGCTTGTAGAAGAAGTCGATGCTGGCGCCGAGCATCCCGTCGGTCGCGTAGTCGCGCGAGCGGTAGCACGCGGCGTTCTGCTCGGTCAGCACGCCGATCAGCGCCTGCGGCCCGAAACCCAACAGTCCCGGCTGCCGCTTCTCTCCGCCCACCAGCGACTGCTGCGGGAGGTTCGCGCCGGCGTTCAAGTACTTCTCGAGGCGCGCCGCCGCGTCGGCCGGCGCGATCCGCTTGGCGTCGTCGGCCGCCGCGCGCACCAGCAGGATGGCGGCGTAGATCCCGGTCTGCGCCGTCGCGGCCGCGTGGTTGCCGCGTTCCCACGGCGTCCGCTTCCACCAATCCTCCATGCGGTCCTGCACGGTGATCGCCAGCTTCACCGCCGCGGCGCGACCGGCCGGCGAGAGCGCCGGCCAGCACTGCTCGGCGGCGCGGAACGCTCCGAAGAAGTTGCGGTGGTAGATGCCCGGCTCGCCGCCCTTCGTCAGCCCCTCGCCGTTGGGCGGCGAGTAGTTCGCCCACGGCAGGAGCTCTGCGTCGACGCGCTGCGCGTACTTCGCGTCGCCGGTGATCGCGTAGGCAAGACCCTGCGCGTCGAGCCGCTCGTTCCACTCGATGAGGAAGCCGAGGTCGAGCGACTGCGCGGCCGGCACGTCCTTGTTCATCCGCCGATCGACCAAGTGGCGGCCCGGCTCGATCGCGAGCGGCGCCGTCTCCTGCTGCGCCTCCTGCAGCACCAGCTCGCGCAGCTTCGCGAGGCGGCTGCCGGCCGGCGCGCGCTTCACCGCCGCCGCCTCCTCGGGCGAGAGGCCGAGCAGGTAGCCCGGCGCCGGCACGCCCGCACCGAGCTGCGGCCGCGGCGCCGCGGCGCGCGTCTCCTCCGCGATCGCCGTCGCGCCGCTGCCGCCGCCGCTGCCACTACCACCGCTACCGCTACCGCTACCGGTACTGCTGCCCGTGCTGCTTCGCGCCGCCTTCGCGACCTGGTTGCAGCCGCTGAAGAGCGCCGCGACGCAGGCCACCAGGAGCGGCAGCGCGCGCGCGCGGCGAGTCGATCGTTCGTTCACGGCGGACCTCCGTTCGATGCGGTCGATGCGGTGCGGATCAGCGCGGCGCGCTCGTCGGCGCGAACGCCTCGCGCGGCGCCAGCGACTCGACCCAGCGGCGCGCCGGCCGCGTCTGCCAGTCGCGGCGCCACTCGCGGTGGAGCGGGCCGTCGGGGAAGCGCTCGTCGGCGCGGTAGGGGTAGCCGCTCATGCCGTGGAACGGGAGCGGCTCGACGTGCAGCGCGTCGACCGTGTTGGCGTCGCGGTCCTTGGCCCAGCCGTCGACGAACAAGAGGTAATCGCGCCGCCAGCCCGCCGGCAGCGGCGGCAGCGCGGCCGCATCGAAGCGCAGGTGGAGCGCGTCGCCCGAGCCCATCACGACGAAGCGATCGTCGATCGACTGCGTCAGCGGCAGCACGTCGCCGAGCCGCGTGTAGCTGCCGGGATGCTGGTTCCAGCGCGGCTCGTCGCTCAAGCGCTCCCAATCGAACCACTCGAGCTGCTGATCGCCGCCGAGCAGCTGCGACGCCGAGAAGCCGCGCTCCCACAGCTGCGCCGTCGTCGCCTCGAGCGGCGTCGTCACGAACGGCGTCGCGCCGTCGTCGACCGCGAGCCGGATCGAGTCCCAGTAGAGGCGCAACGTCGAGACCAGCCGCAGGCGCGGGTCGTCGCGGCGCAGGAGTTCGGTGACGTCGATCACCATCGACTTCAGCTTGCCGGCCGGGAAGCCGAGCGGCGGGCCGGCGTCGCGCCAGCCGCCTTCGCCATCGGGCACCTGCAGCTGCGGCGGCTCGAAGCGGATCGACGGCGTGCGCGCGGCGGCGACGTTGACGCTGGCATCGGTCCAGAAGAACCAGCCGGTCATCACCAGGCGCAGGCGCGGCGCAGCGGCGACCGCGGCGGGGTCGAACTCGAGCTCGAGCGTGTGCTGCGGCGCGAGTCCCTGGAACTGGCCGCCCCAGGTCGGCGAATGGGTCGCGCCCGCCTCGGCCGGGCGATAGGGGGCGAACGGCCGCGCGAGCTCGCCATCCTGCACGGCGAGCTCCGCCGCCCAATCGCGCCCATCGCTGCCGAGCGCGCGCAGCGGCGGTCGCGGCGCCGCGACCACGTGGGTGAGCGGCTCGGGGAAGGGCGGGAAGGTGAAGCGCTCGTTGGGATAGATCTCGCTCCCCTCGGGATGGTCGACCACGTCGAGGCGCACGCGATCGAGGTAGGTCACCTCGCGCAGCTCTTCCGTGAGTTGCAGGTGGAAGGCGCCGTCCCGTGGCGCGAGCTGCTCGCCGCGGATCAGCACGTACTCGTCGTGGTCGGGCGGCACCAGCAGCCCCGGCGCCATCGGCAGGCCGAGCGGCGTGATGCCGAGCACGTCGGTGACGAACTCGTAGCGCGTGCCGTTCCACGTGTAGAGGAACGGGCAGGAGCCGACCAACCCCTCCTTCTGCTCGATCACCTGCACGCTGCCGGCCGCCGCACCGGTGACGGTCTGCACCACGCCGTTCGGCCAAGTGACGCGCACGAAGTCGGCCTTCTCGTGAGCGCCGAGCCCCATCACGCGCGGCTCGCCGTCCCAGAAGAGGCGGGTGTAGACGTCGCGCGCGCGCAGCTCGACCACGGCGCCGACGCCGCGGCGGTTGTCCTTCACGCCGATCAGCGTGAGGCGCAGCGCGCGGTGGCTCGAGGGCGGGACGGGCGTGAAGGCGGCGGCGACGTCGCCCGCCGGCCCGAACAGCAGGTCGGGGCCGCCGTCGGCATCGAGATCGACGATCGCCGCCGCGGATGCGGACGCGCCCGCGCCCGCCGCGTCGCCAGCGGGGCCCGCCGCCATCTCCGGCGTCGCGCTGCCGATCGCCAGTTGCAGCAGCGCCGCCCCCTCGCGCGTGCCGAAGCCATCGAGGCGGCCGTCGCGATCGAGGTCGCCGCACGCCGTCAGCGCACCGCCGGCCGCCGGGGCGCCGCTCGCCGCGCTGCGCAACGCGAAGTCGGCGCGGAAGTGGCCGAGCACGCCGGCGCGCGCCAAGTCGGGCCGCCCGTCCTGATCGAAGTCGGCGAGCAGCGGCGTCGCGGCGCCGTCGAACCCGGCCGGCAGCGCGCCGTCGATGCGGCGGAAGCGGCCGCCGCGCAGGTTGTCGAACCGCCACGTGCGCTCGGCCGTGCCGACCAGCAGGTCGACGTCTTGATCGCAATCGAGGTCCTCGACGGCGCCCCACGTGCAGCCGCCCTCGACGGCGACGCCGCTGTCGCGATCGAGCGTCAGCGTGCCGCCCTGCGCGAGGCCGTCGTCGCGCAGCAGCAGCGCGCCGAACGGGCCGAGCGCCAGCAGGTCGAGATCACCGTCGTGGTCGTAGTCGACGGGCAGCAGTTGCGCGGCGGCACCCGGCAGCGCCACCTCGAGTCCCTTCACCGCGGTGAACGCGGTGCGCTCGTTGGTGAAGCCGCGCAGCAGGTCGCCCTGCGCGGCGATCAAGTCGAGATCGCCGTCCTTGTCCCAGTCGAGCGCGCACGCCGTGCTGGCCGCACGCGCATCGACCACCGCCGGCACGAAGCGCCCCTCGCCGTCGCGCTGCGCCACCGCGACGCCGCCGCTCCCCCAGCCGAGCAGCTCGGGCGCGCGCTGCGCCGGCGCGGCCGCCTTGCGGCTGATCGAGAGCGCCTTGTCGTCCAGCAGCGTGATCGGCCGCACTCCGAGCGCGCCGGCCCAACGCCACAGCGCGCTCGGCGCGGCGAGCGGCGCGGCAGGCGGCAGCGGGGCCGCGTTGGCCACGGTCTGCGGCCGCGGCGGGGCGAGGACGCCGAAGCTGCCGCGCTCGACCTGTTCGCCGTCGGGCGCCGTGATGCCTTGGTCCTGCAGCCGCTGGAACTCGTCCATCGCGGCGTTGGCCGGCTCCATGCGGCCCGCCTCGATGTGGAGGCGGCTCAACCGGTAGAGCGCCGCGACGTAGACGCTGCCGCCGTGCTCGACCCCCTGGTCGAGGATGCGTTGCAGCGCCGGCAGCGCTTCGGGCGATTCGAGGTCGTGCAGCGTCACCGCCAGCACGAGCTGCGTGAAGAGGTCGCTCGGCGCCAGTTCGAGCGCCCGCTTCAGGTGGCCGACCGCCTCCTCGAGCCGCTCCTCGCCGCGCGCCAGCCGGGCGCGGTTGAACCAGAGCCGCGGATCGCGTGCGCTCTTCGGCTCGGCGCGGTCGAGCAACGCGCGGGCGGCGTCGCGCTCGCCGAGCGCCAGCTCGACGATGGCGGCGCGCAGCAGGTCTTCGCCGGGGGCGTCGGCGGCGGCGACCAGCGGCGCCAGCAGGGCACGGGCGCGCGGGTGGTCGGTGGCGTCGAAGGCGGCGGCCGCCAGATCGCGCGCCAGTTGCACCTCGACGGCGACCGGGGCGGCAGGGGCCTCGTCGAGCGCAGGAGGCGCCGGGGGCGTCGTCGGCTCGTCACCGCACTGGCAGAGCAGCAACGCGCCGGCCGCGGCGGCGCCGGTGCTCCAACGTGAGGTCGCGTGGCGTCGCCGTGCACGCCTCGCGCCGTCCATCGCCTGCGTGAATCCCATCCTCATCTCGCGGGTTCCCTGTTCGCGCGCTAGCGTCCTCTGCCCCTTTTCGCGGCGATCGGTTCGTGTGCGACGCACGCCGGCGCGAAGGGTGGCGAAGGATACGGACCGATGGGACGTGCTCGACTGTTGCTCCTCGCGCTGGCGGTGGCGGCTGCCGGCGGCGGTGCGTGGTGGTGGCGCCAGCGCCAGAAGCGGCCGAAGTCGGCCGAGGAGCTGCTGGCCGAGAGCGGCGCGCAGCAGGGCCAGGCGATCGTCGACCTCGAGATCGTCGAGTCGTTCTGCGAAGAGGCGACGCTGCGCGTGCACGAGTGGTGCGAGCAGCTCGAGAAGAAGGAGTTCAGCGATCGCGACGGCGTGATCGCGCCCGGCTTCTCGGGGACCTCGCTGGCGCTGCCGCCGGAGCGGGCGCGCGTCGCCTGGCCGGCCGGGATCGCCAAGGTCGACCACGGGGTGACCGGCGCCGCGAAGGTCGATCGCGCCGGCTTCCTCGCCTCGCTGCAGGAGCTGCTCGGCGGGTTCCGGCGGCTCGACGAGGTGCGCCTCGACTTCACGCGCGCCGACTTCGTGAACGGGCCGCCGCTGACCGGGGCGATCCAGTGGCTGCTGGTGGTGATCGGCGACGACGCGGCCGGCAAGCGGCGGAGCTTCACGGCGCGCGGCAGCGGCGAGCTGCGCCGCGAGAGCCGCAAGTGGTGCCTCGCGCGGCTCGAGCTCGGCAGCTTCGAATCGCTCGAGCGCGAGCGGTCGCTCTTCACGCAGGTGAGCCGCGAGGCGGGCGTCGAGCACCTCGCGCACGACTTCGACAACGTCTCCTACGCGTGGGAGGGCGCCGCGACGGCCGACCTCGATGACGACGGTCGCCTCGACCTCTTCGTGCCGGGCGACGAGCGCGGCTTCCTCTACGTCGCCGATCCGGCCGGCGGCTTCGTCGAGCAGGCCGAGCGACGCGGGCTGGCTGGCGCGGCGAGCCCGACCGGCATCGCCTTCTTCGACTGGGACAACGATCGCGACCTCGACCTCGTGCTGGCCGACGAGAGCTGGATCGACAAGGACGGCAGCGTACGGGGCGAAGCGCTGCGGTTCCTGCGCCGCGACGGCGCCGGCGACGAGTGGCGCTACGTCGACGCCACCGCGGAGCTGATCGGCGAGAAGCGCGACTGGTTCACGTCGCTCACCGTGCTGGACATCGACGGCGACGGCTGGCTCGACCTCTTCCTCGGCACCTACGGCGACCTCGCGCGCGACCGCAACAACCGCTGGACGCACGCCGACAACGCGCCGCGCGACCTGCTGCTGCGCAACGTCGAGGGCAAGCGGTTCGAGGACGTGACCGAGAAGGCGGGGCTGCGGCTCACGCAATGGGCGCTGGCGGTCGCTTCGGCCGACTTCGACCAGGACGGCGACGACGACTTCTACATCGCCAACGACTACGGCCCGAACCAGCTCTACGTGAACGACGGCACCGGCAACTTCGTCGATCGCGCTGCGGAACTCGGCGTGCTCGACGTCGGATACGGCATGAGCGCGACCTTCGGCGACCTCGACAACGACGGCCGGCTCGACCTCTACGTCGCCAACATGTGCGCCGTCGAGGCCGACCGCATCCTCGCGCGCCTCTCGCTGTCGCGCGAGCAGCTGCGCGGCATCGACGACGCCGCGCGCGGCAACTCGCTCTTCCTGCAGCGCGACGGCCGCTTCGAGCGCATGCCGCGGAGCTTCGGCGCCACCGAGGGGCGCTGGGCGTGGGGCAGCCAGGCCGCCGACCTCGACCTCGACGGACGGCTCGACCTGGCCTGCGTGAACGGCTTCATCTCGCGCACGACGCCGGGCGACATCCGCGGCCTCACCTGGCGGCAGATGGTCGCCTCGACCGTCGACGCCGCCGCCGAGCCGAGCATCCGCGTGGCGCAGCAGGTGAACTCGAAGCAGTACCGCCTGACGCAGTACCACCGGATGTGGAAGGAGGGGTGGGGCTACGCCGGCCGCGAGCGCGACAAGGTGTGGCTGCGCGGCCCCGACGGCTTCCTCGACGTCTCCGACGTGAGCGGCGCCGATTCGGAGGGCGACGGCCGGGCGCTGCTGGCCGCCGACTTCGACGACGATGGCGACCTCGACCTGTTCGGCCACGAAATGCAGCGCAGCCGCCACCAGCTGTTCCGCAACGACATCGGCGACCCGGCCGGCCGCTTCGTGAAGGTGCGGCTCGAGGCGAAGTCGCGCCACTGGTCGGCGGTGAACGCGCAGGTGATCGCGACGGTCGGCGGCCAGCGCTGCGGGCAGACGCTCGCGATCGGCAACGCGTACGTCTCGTGCCAGCCGTACGAGCTGCTCTTCGGGACGGGCGGCGCGCCCGAGGCCGAGCTCGAAGTGCTCTGGCCGGGCGGCAAGCGCGAGTCGTTCGGGCGCGTTGCGGCCGGCTCGCGGGTGCGCTTGGTCGAGGGCGCGGGAGTGCCGGAGCACTTCCAAGCTCGGAATCGGCACCTCGTCCGCGCCGAGGCCGAATCGCGCTGAATCAGCACTTAGTGACGGGGCGGGGTGAACTTTTTTTCCACCGACCTCTTCAGGAAACACTCGCGGGCGATATCGGTTTACGGCTCTTACGGAATTCGCGTCACCGCCACCCCCCGATTCTTGGGCGGTCCCGAACTCCGGGTTCCTCCTCGATCCCCCAAATCCTTCCCCCATCCCCCCATGCGTGAGCGGCGGATCCCCCGGTCCGCTCGCTCGTTCGTCGCCTCGAAGAACGGAGCTGTTGAGATGCGTGCCAGGTTCGTTGCCGGTGCCTTGTTGCTCGTGAGCGGTCTCGCGACCGCGGAAGAATCGTCCGCTGCCGATCGCTGCGTCGATCGCTGCGTCGATCCGTGCTCAGCGGTCGCCGACGTAGCCCAGCGCTTCGAGCGCCCGCTTCTCCTCGGCGGAGAGGGCGCGCGTCGGTTGGAGGACCGCCTCGTGGCTCGCCAGGAAGTCGGCGAGGCGCTGCTCGAGCCGCAGTAGCACGGCTGGTTCGTCGGCAGCGCAGTCGCGGGGTGGACCCGCGTCAGGCGCCAGCAGCAGCCGCTCGCCGTCGAGGCTCTTCACGAGGTCGAAGCCGCGTTCGGACCAGCCGTGCAGGCGCCGTCCGAGCAGCTCCGACTGGAACGCCTCCATGTAGAAGCCGCGCTCCGGGAACTCCTCGCCGCGCCACGCTGGCAGCAGCGAGAGGCCGTCCCCTGCCGGCACGTCGAGCGCCAGCGCGTCGCAGAGCGTCGGCAGCAGGTCGACCTGGTTGGCCGGCAGCTCGACCCGCGTCGCGGGCGGCAGGCCCGGCGCGCCGCTCGGCGGTCGCAGCACCAGCGCGACGTGCTGCGTCGCGTCGTAGAGCGAGCGGTGGTGGCCGACGAGTCCGCCCTCGCCGAAGCACTCGCCGTGGTCGGCCAGCAGCGCGATCCAGGTGCGCCGCAGTCCGGGATCGCGCCGCTCGAGCGTGGCGATCAGCTCGCCGAGCAGGTGGTCGAGCAGCTCGATCTCGGCGCGCTGCGCCACCACGTTGGCGCGCTGCGCCGGGTCGACCGGATCGGGGCCCTCGGCGGCGCGCGCGAGTGTCCGCTCGCGGAAGGGCGACTCGGGCGTGAAGGGGAGATGGGCGTCGTAGAAGTGCGCCCAGAGGAACGCCGGCGAGGGCGTGCGCGCCAGCCACTCCTGCGCACGCTTCAGCGTCACGCGGCCGGGCGTGTGGGTTCCCTGCTCGCGCAGCTTCGGCGGCACCAGCTTGCGCGCCAGCATCGAGCCGAAGTCGAAGCGACCGACGTAGAAGCCCGGCACCGAGATCGCGCCGCGGTCGTCGAACCACTCGAAGCCGCGATCGAAGCCGTAGTCCTTGCGCAGGACGTAGGTGGAGACGAAGCCGCCGGTGCGCCAGCCGGCCGCGGCGAGCAGCTCGGGGAGGCGCGGCGTGGCGATCGGCGGCGCCGCCTCGCCGTTGCTGCGCAGGCCGTGGCGCGGCGGATAGAGGCCGGTCAGCATGCTGGCGTGCGCGGGCGCGGTCGATGGGGCGACGGCGCGCGCGTCGGTGAAGAGCGCCCCCTCGCGCACCAGCCGATCGAGGTGGGGCGTGTCGAGGCCGGCGCCGCCGAAGCACGGCAGCGAGTCGGCGCGCACCGTGTCCCACGTCACCAGCACCAGATCGGGCGCGTCGGGCGACGCCGGGCCGCCCCGCAACGGCTGCTCGATCGGGTCGCGCGAGACGTGGTCGCGCAGTGCGGCCGCCGGTTGCAGCGCCACCGCCGCCAGCGCCGCGAGCAGGAGCGCCTCGCCGCGACGCAGCGCCAGCTGCCGCGCGATGCCGAGCAGCAGCGCGGCCACCAGCGCGCCGTAGAGCAGGTCGAGCGGCCCGCGCGGGCCGCCGAGCGTGCGGGCGATGCCGCCGAAGAGGAGCAGCGCCGCGGCCGTGGTGATCGCGCGGGCGAGGCGTGCCGCCGCGTGCGCCGCGTTCGGTCGCAGCAGCAGCGCCAGCAACAGCGCAGCCGCCAACGTGCCGCCGATCGCCAGCGCACCGCGCGCCGGCTGGATCGTCATCCAGCGGCACTTCCAAAGCCACGCCGCTCCCGCGACGAAGAGCAGCGCCCACGGCAGGCGCCGCTCGCGGAGCCACGCCGCCGCTAGCGAGCCGCACAGCGCACCGCCGAGCGGGTAGAGGATCGCGCCGGCGCCCGGCATGAGGATCCAGTCGAACCAGTGCTCGAAGGTGTCGGTGGCGCCGCTCGCCACCAGCGCCGCTTCGACCAGCCCGACCGCGAGTCCCGTCAGCGTGCCGAGCCGCCGCGGCAGGGTGCGCACCGTCGCGCGCGGGACGGGAGTGGCCACCGTCGCGCCGCTCATGCGAGCGCCCGCTCGTAGGCGGCGAGCAGCGCCACCACCTGCCGCTCCCAGCAGAGCTCCGCCTCGAAGCGCTGCCGGTTCTGGCGGCCGAGCGCGGTGCGGCGCGGCTCGTCGTCGAGCAGCTCACGCAGCGCGGCGGCCAGCGCGGCCGGCCGGCCATCGGCGGAGAGCACGCCGCCGCCCGCGAGCGTCCGCACGCTCTCCTTCAGGTCGAAGCCAGCGACCGGGCGGCCGAGCGCCATGTACTCGACGATCTTGTTCATCGAGGAGAGGTCGTTGAAGGCGTTCTTCGGGTCGGGGCAAGCGCAGACGTCGCACGCGCCGAGCGCCGCGCCGATCGTCGCGAGGTCGTGCACGCGGCCGGTGAACTCGACGTGGTCGTCGAGGCGAAGTCGCGTCGCCTGCGCGCGCAGCGCGGCGAACTCGTCGCCGTCGCCGATCAGCACGAAGCCGACGTCGGGGCGTGGCGCGCCGCCGCCATCGCCATGCACCAGCGCTGCCGCGGCCTCGAGCAGCAGCTCGACGCCGTCCTGACGACCCATCACGCCGATGTAGCCGACCAGCTGGCGGCGGCCGCGGCGCCAGCGGGCGTCGCGCGTGGCGTCGGGGACGGGCGGCGTGAAGCGATCGCGGGGCGGGGCGGAGCGCACCACGAAGACGTCCTCCGCCGTCTTGCCGCCGCGCGTGCGCGCGATCTCGGCGTAGCTCTCGTTGGGCGACAGCACGACGCGCGCCGCTCGATAGGTGCGCTGCTCCAGCCAGAGGATCGCGCGCAGGAAGAAGGAGCCCTCGGCCTTGGCGCCGAGCTTGGCGCGCAGCAGCTCGGGGCAGAGGTCGTGCTGGTCGAAGAGGAAGCGCACGCGGAACGGGCGCAGCAGCAGCGCGATGGCGAAGAAGGTGTCGGGCGGGTTGCAGGCGTGCAGCACGTCGATGCCGCGCGTGACCAGCAGCCGCAAGCACCAGAGCAGGCTCGCGATCCAGCACCAGCCGAACTCGAGCGCGTAGCCCGCCGCGCCGCGCGCCTGCGGCGGCGCCGGGTAGCGGCAGCACTCGATGCCCTCCAGCTCCTCGTGCCAGCGCTGCCCTTCGCCGCGGTGCGCGACGATCGACACCCGCCACCCGGCGTCGCGCAGCGCGCACGCCTCCGACCAGACGCGCCGATCGAGCGGCACCGGCAGGTTCTGGACGAGGAGCGTCGCGCGCCGCGGCCGCGCGCCGCCGCTCATCGGGCGCCCTTCGCGAAGAGGACGGCCGGGATGGTGCGCGCGAGGATCTCGAGGTCGAGCCAGATCGACCAGCGATCGATGTACTCGAGGTCGAGCGCGACCCAGCGGTCGAAGCTCGCGATCTCGCTGCGGCCGGTCACTTGCCAGAGGCCGGTGATGCCGGGGCGCACCGAGAGGCGGCGGCGTTGTTCGGGCGCGTAGACGTTCACCTCGCTCGGCAACGGCGGCCGCGGGCCGACCACGCTCATCTCGCCGCGCAGCACGTTGAAGAGCTGCGGCAGCTCGTCGATCGAGAGGCGGCGCAGCCACCGGCCGATCTTCGTGATGCGCGGGTCGTCCTTCATCTTGAAGACGGGGCCTTCCATCTCGTTGCGCCCGCGCAGGTCGGCGAGGCGCGCTTCGGCGTCGCGATGCATCGTGCGGAACTTGAGGAGCGTGAAGGTGCGCCCGTTCAGGCCGACGCGCTGCTGGCGGAAGAGGATCGGGAAGCCGCTGCCAAGCGCCACCGCCAGCGCGGCCAGCAGCATGATCGGCGCGCAGAGCAGCAGCGCGGCGCTGGTCACCGCGAGGTCGAACGGGCGCTTCAGCGCCAGCGCGAAGTCCTCGAGCGGGACGCGGGCGGCGGTGAGGGTCGTCATGCCGCCGAAGCTCTCGAGGCTCCAGCGCGCGCCGAAGAAGAGGTCATGTGGCAGGATGCAGCGCACCGAGATGCCGCGTTGCGCGGCGGCGTGCGCCAACCCCCATTGCGGCGAACCGTCGGTGGGCAGCGACTCGATCCAGATCTCGTCGACCGGATGGCGATCGAGGAAGCGTTCGGCGTCGGCGGCCAGGACCAGCTCGGCTTCGTGGGGGACCGCCGCCTTCAGCGCTTCGTGAGCGTCTCCCTCGCGCGGCGGCACCACGACGCCGACGATCTTCAGCCCCCACCAGCCGTGCGCCTTCACGCTGTGCGCGAGGCGTTCGATGACCGGCGGGTCGTGCGCGACCACCAGCAGGTGGCGCAGGTTGTAGCCACGCCGCCGCGACACCATCGCGATGCCGCGGATGGCGGCTTGCAGCAGCAGCAAGCTCGTGGCGTTGAGGGCGACGAAGAGGCCGAGCTGCAGTCGGTTGGTCAGGTCGAGGCGCAAGCCGGCGGCCAGCGCGAGCAGCGAGGCGAAGGTGATCGCGTGCGCCAGCACGATGCGGCGCGCTTCGGCGAACCAGCCGTGCAGCCGGTTGCTCTGGTAGATGCCGAGCAACGTGTGGAGCAGCGCGAGCAGCGTGATGCCGCTGCCGGCGAGGATCAGGTGGGTCCACTCGTCGAAGCGGAACTCGTGGTCGGGGATGTGGATGCGCTGGCGCAGGGCCATCGAGGCCGCGTAGCTGATGGCCGACAGCGCGACGTGCACGTAGACGAGGACGCGGCGGATGAAGAGGCGGTGTTCGCGGAGCATGGGGAGTTCGGCTGGCGGGCCGATCGGTTCCGGAGGAGGGCGGTCAATCGGCCCGCAGAGCTAGCCGTTCGCTCGTCTGAGGGCGAGGTCTACGTGGTTCGACTTGCGAGCCGTTCGAAGAGCGCCTCTCGTGCGGCGACCATTCGCTGTCTGGGAAATTCCTCGCGCGCCCGGGCGGATGATCGTCTTCCGAGCTCTCCTCGTAGTGCTGAATCAGAGCAGATCCGCAGGAGCGCGGCGGCGAACGCGGCGTCGTCTCCGGGCGCCACCAAGTAGCCGTTCTCTCCCTCAGCCACCATCTCGGCCACGCTCCCGACCCGCGTCGCCACCACCGGCAGCCCGCTCGCCATCGCTTCGAGCAGCGACATCGGGAAGGTCTCGACCCGGTCATGCGACGAGAGCACCGCGATGTCGCCCGCGGCCAGCACCCGCTCGACGTCGCTGCGCCGGCCGAGCAGCGAAACCCGCTCGCCGAGGCCGAGTTCCGCGACGGTCCGCTCGATGGTCAAGCGCTCCGGTCCGTCGCCGACCAGCAGCAGCCGCACCGCCACTCCCGCGTCGACCACGCGGCGCACCGCCCGCAGCAGCACGGCGTGCCCCTTCTCCGGGCGGAAGACGGCGACATGGACCAGCGCCAGCTCGTCGTCGCGCAGCGCCAGCTCGGCGCGCATCGCCGCCCGCCCGGCGCCGTTGAAGCGCTCGACGTCGACGCCGTTCTCGATGACGACCAGCTTGCGGCGCGGCACCCCCTCGTGCTGCGCGAGGTAGTCGGCGGCGCCGCGCGCCACCGCGATGAAGGCGTCGGTGAGCGGCGTCAGCAGCCGGTTCATCGGCTCGATGACGCGCCGCCCCTCGGCGTCGAGCGTCTTGTGGATCTCGCAGCAGAGCCCCTTCGCGCCGCCGAGCCACCCCGCAAGGCGCCCCCAGAACATCTTGTCGCCGCAGCCGACCGTGCAGACCACCTCGATCCGCTCGCGCCGCACCAGCCCGATCAGCCGCGGCAGCACGCGCAGGTCGAGCTTGTGGGAGAGCAGCCGCGCGTGGAGCGGCACGCCGAGCGCGCGCACCTGCGGCCCGAGTTCCCCCTCCTCCTTGAGGCAGGCGACCACCGGCCGGAAGCGCGTCCGATCGAGCCCGCGCAGCACCTCCACCAGCACGCGCTCCTGCCCGCCGACGCGCAGGTCGGTGTTGACGAAGAGGACGCCGATCGGGCCGCTCGCGGTCATCGGCGCGACGCTACCAGACGCGTGCGCGACGGCCGGCCGCGCCGAACCGGCTCGCGCGTGGTAATCCGTTCCGCGTGGTCCGCGATGAACGATTCGGCGTCCTCCACCTGCTGCCGACCCTCTCGATGGGGGGCGCCGAGCTGCACGTGGCGCGCTTGCTGGACGGCTGGCAAGCGGGGCCGACGCGGCCGCTGGTGGTGGCGATGCATCGCGGCGGGCCGGTCGAGCCGCGACTGCGCTCTGCTGGCGTGCCGGTGGAGCTGCTCGGCATCCAGCGCGCGCCGATCCGCCGGCCGCTCGCGGCGCTGCGCGATGCGCGGCGGCTCGAAGCAGCGACGCTGGCAGCGGCAGAGCGCCACGGGGTCGCGTTGATCCAGACGCACCTCTCCGATGCCGACTGGCTCGGGCTGCGAGTCGGTCGGCGGCTCGGCGTGCCGGTGGTCATCACCTGCCACGATCCGCACCTGCTGCCGCAGGAGCGCGGCGCCGGCGAGCTGCGCGCGCGGCTGCGTCGTTTCCTGCAGGCGCGCCTCTGGCGGCGCGCGGCGGCGTTCATCGCGGTCGGCGCCGAAGTGGTGCGCGCGATCGCGAAGGTGCCGGGCGTCGATCCGGCGCGCATCCACCTGATCCGCTCGGGGTTCGTCTCGCGGCCGTTGCCGAGCGCGACGCAGCGCGCGGAGTGGCGCGTGAAGCACGCCGCGCTGCTCGAAGGCGCGGACGAGCTGCTGCTCGGCGTCGGGCGGCTGGTGGAGAACAAGGGGTTCCACCACGTGATCGACGCGTTCGCGCGCCTCGCCTCCGAGCGGCCGCGCGCGCGCCTGCTGATCGCCGGCGACGGCCCGGAGCGCGCCGCACTGGCCGCGCAGGTCGAGCGGCTCGGTCTCGGCGGGCGCGTCGTGCTGCTCGGCGCGCGGGACGACGTCGGCGAGCTGCTCGCGCTGGCTGACCTCTTCGTGACCGGCACGCGCTACGAGGGGCTCGGGCTGGCCGCGGCCGAAGCGCTCGATCAGGAGGTGCCCGTGGTCGCCTTCCGCGTGAGCGGCATCGAGGAGGTGGTCGACGACGAGCGCACCGGCCTGCTGGTGGCGCACGGCGACCTCGCCGCCTACGCGGACGCGCTGCGCACGCTGCTCGCCGACCCGGCCCGCCGCCGCGCCTTCGGCCAAGCGGGCCGCCCCGCCGCCCAACGCTTCGAGATCGCCCGCGCCCGCGAAGCGACCCTGGCGCTCTACGACGAGTTGCTGCGGCCGGCGCTACGTTGAGCGCAGGGCACTCAAGCTGCGGTGAATCGTTGCCTGCTCGCAAGTCGTCAGGGCCCGCCGATGACCCACGATCGATTCGACATCACGCCGTTCCTGCGCCAAGACGAGGGGCAGTACTTCGATCGGAAGTCGCTCTTCGCGGGGGTTGCGGACGCGAAGTCGCCGCGCGACCGGCGGGAGGTACGTGATCAGGTCGCGGAGTACGTCGCGGCGTTCGCGAATGCCGAGGGCGGCGTGCTCATCCTCGGGATCGAGGACGATGGCGAGATCACGGGACACGCCTATCCAGACGACGCCGAGCGGGCGATCCTCGAAGTTCCCCGCACGCGGCTCCGGCCCCCGCTCGAGCCGGGATTCGTCGTCGAGCATGCCGGGAAGCGGCTGCTCGTCTTCGAGATCACGGCGAGCGACGTGGCGGTGCGCGTCGATGGCGGCGGCGTGCCGTTGCGGATCAACTCGTCGACCGTGCACACCTCCGAAGCGACCGTCGCGGCCCAGAAGCGCCGCGGCTTCGGCGAGAGCTTCGAGGCGCGCCCCTCCCCGATCGGCATCGGGGACCTCGATTCGCAGCTGCTCGACCGCGCGAAGCTCGGCGCCGGATTGGCGGCGCTCCCAGCAGAGGAGTACTTGCTGAGGCGGCGTCTGGCCGATCGGCGTGGCACCGGGATCGAACTGCGCCGCGCCGCCGAGCTTCTCTTCAGTCGCCAGGGACCGGAGCATCCGAATGCCGGCATCCGGCTGTTCCGCGTGATCGGCACGGAGCGCCGCTACGGCCCGGAGCACAACGTCGACGAGAAGCCGCGCCTCGAGGGCAACTTGCCGACCGTTCTCGAGGCGACGTTCGATGCCGTCGAGGCGTTGATTCGCCGTCCTGCGCGGCTTCGCGGGACGCGATTCCAGTCGGTTCCCGAGTACCCCACGTTCGCGTGGAAGGAGGCGCTGCTGAACGCGGTGGCGCACCGCGACTACGCCATCGAGGGGCGCACGACAGAAGTTTGGTTCTTCGAGGATCGGCTCGAAGTCCGCAGCCCCGGCGGGCTCGTCCCGGACCTGACGATCGAGGAACTGCGCCGCCTCGAGCGCCGCCATTCCAGCCGCAATCCGCGCTTGGTGCGCGGGCTGGTCGACCTCGGGTTCATGCGTGACCAGGGTGAGGGGATCCCGCGGCTCTACTCGGAGATGGAGGCCTACTTCCTGCCTCACCCGACCCTCGAGTCCGCTGGTGCGAGCTTCTCGATCACCCTCCGCAACACGCCGACGCTGAGCGAGCGCGATCGCAGCTTCGTCGCGGCGCTCGGCTCGCTCGAACTCGCTGAAGTCGACTTTCGGGTGTTGCTCGAAGTTCGTCGGCACGGCCGGATCGACAATGCCCGGCTCCGTCGGCTCGCCGGCCTGGACACGCTTTCTGCCAGCCAGGTGCTGCGCAGCCTTCGAGATCGTCGATTGCTGGAGCGGATGGGAGCTGGTTCGGCGAGCTACTACGAGTTCGGTCCGGCCATCCCGATCGACCCGCGGTCGACCGATCGCGATCGGGGGGAGCTCGCGTCCGATCGGGGGGAGTCGGCATCGGATCGAGGGGAGCTCGCAGCTGATCGGGGGGAGTCCCCGGTCGCCCCGAGCGGCGTCGATGACGCGATTCGGAGGATCGTCACGGAGCTTGGCGCGCGGCCGCGGAAGCCGTTGCTTCGGAAGGCCATCGCCGCGTTGGCGCAGCTGCGCGAGTGGCGGCCGCTCGACCTTGCGGAGGTCCTTTCGATCGACCCCGCCAATCTGGTCGAGCGCCACCTCTCCCCGATGGTCAAGGAAGGTGTCTTGGAACGGACCTACCCCGACAATCCCAACCACCCGGCACAGGCGTACCGCGCCGCCATGCCCGCGCAGGGAAAGCTCTGGTAGGACCGCGCTGGACGCTGACTACTCCGAGTTGCTGCGGCCGGTGGCGCGGCCGAGCGCGCGGTGAGCCAGCTGGCGGACGGCGGCGAAGTCGGCGCGGCGCGGCAGCAGCAGGTCGGTGAGGCGCGAGGCCGTGCACTGCGCGTAGTGGCGCGCCACCAGCAGGCCGTAGGCGGCGTAGCAGAGGCCGCTGCTGGCGGCGGCGCCGTCGGCGCCCCAGCGCGGGATCGCCCACAAGTTGACCGCGACGTTGGCGGCGAGGCAGAGGACCGCGGCGAGCGACCCGGCGCTCGGCAGCCCGCGGCTCATGAGGTCGCCGTTGGCGAGGATGCCGACGTTGGCGATCACGATGCCGGGCAGCAGGCAGGCGAGCTGGCGCGCGGCGGGGGCGAAGGTGTCGCCGAAGAGCAGCGGCACCAGCGGGAACGCCGCCAGCCCGAGTGCCAGCGCCGCCGCGCCCATCACGATCAGGAAGCAGCGGGTCGTCCGCGTGGTGAGCTCGGTCGCCTGCGCGCCGTCGGCCTGCAGCACGCGCGGCACGAACGCGCGCTCGATGGCGCGCGCCGACATCTGGTAGAGCACCGCCAGCTTGGTCGCCTGCCCGTAGATCCCGACCTCGTCGAGGTCGCGGTAGGCGCGGACGAACCAGAGATCGACGCGGAACAGCAGGAAGAGCGCGAGGTTGCCGCCGAAGAAGCGCAGTCCGAAGGCGAGGCCGCCGCGGATCAGGTCGCCCGCCAGCGCCAGGCGCGTCGTCAGCCGATCGAGCGACCACTTCCACGCCAGCGCGCCGCCGAGCGCGAAGCTCGCCGCCCAGACGGCGACCGCGCGCGTCGGCGTCAGCGCGTCGCAGGCGACCAGCGCCACCGTCCCCGCCAGCGCGGCCGCCACCTGCAGCGTCTTCGCCACGTTGCCGGGCAGCACCGCCTGCTGGCCGGTGAGGAAGAGGCCCGCGTGCAGCTCGAGGGTGAGGATCGGGATGGCGGCCAGCGCGATCCACAGCGCGAGCGGCGGACAGCCGCCGCCGATGAAGCCGCGCAGCAGCTCGAAGAACGGCAGGAACGCCGCCGCCACCGCGATCCCGCCGAGCGCGCCGAGCAGCAGCGAGCCGCCCGCCGCCGCGCCGGCGCGCGCCGGCTCCTTCGCCGCCACGCGCATCGCGGCGTTGCCGAAGCCGAGGCTCGCCACGTAGACGGCGATGGTGGGCAGCAGCGTCAGCAGCTCGTAGACGCCACGACCGTCCGCGCCGAGCTTGCGGGAAAGGAATACGTTGGCGACCAGCTGCAACGCGGCGGCGGCAGCTTGCAATGCGAAGGTTTGTGCCGCGTCGCGGAGAAAGCCCAAGGGCGGGCTACACTACCACGCCACTTTCCGCGGCTCCGACGCTGCGAGTCGCACCGAGCTCTCCCACGTCCACGAGATCCGCCGCCGTGAAGTGCCAGCTTCTCGCCACTCTCGTGCTGTCGGCGCTGGTCGCGTCGTGCGGCGCGCCGCCGATCGGCGAGTCGTTCGAGCAACCCGCGCCGCGCCCGCCGCCGCGCCCCACCACGCTCGTCGCCGGCGACGTGCTCGAGGTCGAGTTCACCCGCGTGACGACGTTGAAGGAGACCTATCGCCTCGGCGTCGGCGATCGCGTCCGCGTCGAGGTGCAGCTGCACCCCGACATGACCTCGTCGGCGACCGTCGCGCCCGACGGCACCATCGCCTACCACCGCGTCGGCTCGCTGCCCGCCTCCGGGCGCACGCTCGAGGAGCTGCGCGTCGCGCTGCAGCAGTCGCTCGGCCGCCACCTCCCCGATCCGGCCGTCTCGATCTTCCTCGAGCAGGGCGACGTCGCGGTCGATCGGCTGGTCGACATGCTGCTGCGCCACCCGACGGGGACGTTGCGCGAGGTGACCATCGAGCCGGGCGGCCACCTCTCGCTGCCGGTGATCGGCGATGCGCTGGTCACCGGGCTCGACGTGCGCGAGGTCGAGGAGCTGCTGAACACGCGGCTCGCCTCCGAGCTGCCGAGCCTGCGCGTCACCGTGCGCCCGAAGCTGCTGACGCGCGCCGTCTTCACCGTCGTCGGCGAGGTGTTCCGCCCCGGCCGCTATCCGCTCACGGGCGAGATGACGCTGATCGACGCGCTGGCCAGCGCCGGCGGCGAGACGCCGGTGGCCGACCTCGCGCAGGTCATGGTGGTCGGCGAGCCGGTCGACGGCGCGGTGCGCGCCTGGCTCTACGACGTCGACACGGCGCTCGCGCACGGCAGCGCGCTCGCCCACGTCCGCGTGCAGCCGCAGGACACGGTGGTGGTGCTGCGCACCGGCATCGGCGACGTGAACGAGTGGATCGACCAGTGGGTGCGCCGCAACATCCCGATCAACCTGACGTTCACCTATCGCCTCGACGATCCGAACGGCTGACCCGCGATGCAACCTCCTGAATCGAGCCCGGCGCCGGGCCGCAACGACTCCGTCCGCCAGGTGGTGCGCGCGCTCTTCGCGTTCCGCTTCACGGCGCTCTGGTTCTTCGTGGTCTTCTTCGGCGTCCTGCTGCTGATCGGCTACTTCTTCCCGCCGATCTGGCAGGCGCGCGCGACCATCCTGGTGAAAGCGGGCCGCGAGCTGCTGCCGCAGTCGATCCTGCCGACGACGATGTCGCCGGTCTCCAACATCCCGACCACCGCCGAGACGGTGAACTCCGAGATCTCGATCCTCACCAGCCGCCCGGTGCTGGAGAAGGTGGTCGACCGGCTGCTCGCCGAGCAGGAGAAGGAGGCCGACAACTTCCTCACCCGCTTCCAGGAGTGGTGCCGCAGCGTGAAGCTGCTGCCGCGCCTCGAGAAGCGCGAGAACATGATCCTGACGCTCGGCGAGAAGATCGAGCCCGAGCCGCTGCCGATGACAAACGTCATCGAGGTCACCTACGCCAGCTTCAACGGCAAGAACGCCTGGAAGACGGTCGACTACCTCGTCGACGCCTACCTGAAGCAGCGCAGCCTCGTCCACTCGAACCCGACCGCGCTGCGCTTCTTCGAGACCGAGGTGGCGCGGATCCGCGCGCAGCTCGACGAGGTCACCGCGAAGCTGACCGCGTTCCGCGTCGCCAACGACGGCGGCGACCTTACGCTGAAGCGGACGCTCCTGCTGCAAGAGCTCACCAGCACCGAGAGCCAGCGGCGCGCGCTCGACCAGCTGCCGGAGGGCGCCGAGGAGCTCGCCAGCGCGAGCGTCGCCGACAACCCGACCGTGGCCGAGAGCCGCCGTCGCCTGCTCGACCTGCGCCTGCAGCTCGCGACGCTGATCCAGCAGTTCGGGGCGCAGGCGCGCGAGGTGGAGGGGGTCCGCTCGCAGATCGCCGTGGCGCTGCAGGATCTGCGCGAGCAGCTCGGCCGGCTGCGCACGGTGCTGGCCGCCGCCGAGACGCAGCTGCGCAACGAGCTGCGCGCCGCCGAGGCGCGCCGCGCCGAATACGACGCGCTGGTGAACGAGGAGGCGCGGCTGCGCTCCGGCTACGAGCTCTACCGCCAGAAGGCGGAAGAGGAGCGCATCTGGCAGCAGATGGACAGCGACCACATCGTCAGCGTGCGCGTGCTGGAACGGCCGACGCTGCCGGCGAAGCCGTGGTTCCCGAACGCGTTCATCCTCGCGCTGCTCGGCATCGTGCTCGGCGTGCCGGGCGCGATCACCGCGGCGCTGCTGCGCGCGTGGCTCGCCGGCCGGGTGGCGACCGTGCAGGACGTCGAGGAGAAGCTCGGCGTGCCGGTGCTCGCCTCGCTGGCGCGCCCGCGCCTCTGGCACGGCAAGCGGCGCCGCTCCGCCGCGATGGGCGATGCCGCGCGCGTCGTGCTGGCCTCGCTCGAACGGCAGGCGCGCCTCGGCGACGCCGCGCGCGTCGTCCACGTCGCCGCCGCCTCGCGCCGCGAAGGGGCTGCCGCGTTCGCCGCGGCCCTGGCGCGCGCGGCCGCCGGCGGCGGGCGCGACGTGGCGCTGCTGCTGCTCGGCGAGCGGCCCGACTCGCTGCGCGGCGACGGCGAGCTCGACGCCGCCGCGCTGCTCGAGCAGGGCAAGGCGGTCGAGGGGGCGCGCGGCGTCGTGCTCTTCGATCTCGCCCGCTGCCCCCTCGCCGAGCTGCCGCAGGCGCTCGAGCAGCTGCGCGAGTCGAAGTCGCTGGTGGTGGTGGCGGGCACGCCGCTCTGCGGCGGCGGCGACGGCGCCCGCTTCGTCGGCATGGCCGACGTCGCGCTGCTGGTGCTCGGCGCCGGTCACGTGCACTTCGAGGTGGCGCGGCGCGCGGCCGAGCTGATGCGGCGCGAGGCGCGGCAGTTCGCCGGCGCGGTGCTGACCGGCCGGCCGGAGCCGGTGCCGGGCCTCCTCTACCGCTGGATCTGAGGCGCCCGTGGCGCGCTCGCTCTCGCCCCTCGATCGGCTCGCCGCGCAGCGTGCGCCGCTCTCGCCGCTGCCCTTCGTCGTGCTGACGCTGGCGACGGCGCTCGCGGCGGGCGGCGTCGCGTGGTCGGCGACCGGCGGCGCGAAGTGGCAGGCGGTCGCACTGTTGACCGTGCTGTCGGGCGCGGCGCTCTCGGTCTGGCTCCACCTCGTCGACCGCTTCCTCGACTTCGCGACCTGGCTGCTGCTCTTCTGCGCGCCGATCACGCTCGACGTCGAGTGGTGGCATCGCGTCGGCGTCGACCCGATCGTCAACACCTGGCCCGCCTCGGCGACGCTCTCGATCCCCGACCTGCTCACCTACCTGCTCTACGCCGCGTGGGGGCTCGAGCTGCTGCAGCGGCGCGCGGCCAGGACGCAGCCGCTCGGCTGGATCGCGTTGTGGGCGTTCGGGTTCCTCGTCGCGGGCGCCGCGTCGTTCCGCGTCTCGCGCGATCCCGCCAGCTCCTTCATCGAGTGGTCGCGCACGCTCCACTACGTGCTGATGTTCGTCTACCTCGCCAAGCGGGTGCGCGATCCGAAGCTGCTGAAGTGGCTCCTGCTCTCGATCGCGATCCAGTGCTGGATCGAGGTCGGCATCTCGACGCTCCAGTACGTGACGAAGTCGAGCCTCCACCTCGACTTCCTCGGCGAGCGCTCCGGCGTGAAGACGTTCGACACGCCCGACGGCGCCGAAGCGCGCGCCGGCGGCCTGATGGGCCACCCGAACAACCTCGCGCTCTACTTCGTGATCGTCGGCCCCCTCTCGATGGCGAAGTCGCTCGAGCCGGGGCTGCGCGCGCTGCCGCGCCTCTTCTGGATCGCCACCTGCGTGCTGACGCAGTTCGGCCTCCTGATCACCTTCTCGCGCGCCGGTTGGCTCTGCTCGGCGACCTGCGCGCTGCTGCTCTTCCACTGGCAGCAGCGCCGCCTCGGCCGGCCGCGGCTGGTGAGCCTCTGGCTGCCGCTCCTCGGCGGCTGCGTCGCGTTCCTGCTGCTGTTCGGGCTGTGGGAGGACTTCCGCCAGCGGCTGCTCGCGCCCGACTACGGCTCGACCGAGACGCGCTGGCAGCAGTGGAAGACCGCGCTCAACGTGATCCGCCACTGCTGGTGGGAGGGGACGGGGCTCGGCGCCTACACCGACGGCGCGTGGAAGTGGAACGACGGCACCGGCGACCTGCGCAACCTGCTCTACCGCGTGCACAACGGCTCGCTGCTGGTGACCGCGGAGCTCGGCATCTGGGGCGGCATCGCCTACCACGCGTGGGCGTGGCTGGTGCTGAAGCGCGGCTGGCAGCTCGTGCGCACGTTGCGCGATCCGGTGCTGTGGAGCGCCGCGGCCGGCCTCTTCGCCGGGCTGCTCGGCTGGTACGCGAAGAGCATGTACAACGTCCACACGCCGATCGCCGACGTGAACCTCTGGTACGTCTCGGGACTGCTGCTGGCCGTCCCGCATTGCGGCGCGAACGGCGCGAACGGCCCACTCGGCGCGAGCGACGCGGGGGCCGCGGCACCCGTTGCCGCGGCGACGCCGCGCGGAGCGCCGCGATGATCGTCGTGCCGCTCGCCGACTGGGTCGCCACGCGCGCCGCGGAGTGGGGCGCGCTGGTCGCCGCCGCGCCCGCCGCCGCCTTCTTCCAGCGCGTCGAGTGGCTCGCCGCGTGGGCCGCCCATCCGACGCAGCGGCGCGACAGCTTCGTCGCCGCTCGCGAGCGCGACGGCTGCCTCGTCGCCGGGCTGCCGCTGCAGATCGGCCGCGGGACGCTCGGCCGCTGGCGCTTGGCGAAGGTCGAGGTGGCCGGCTCGCCGTGGCTCGACCGCGTCGACGTGGCGCGCGTCGACGACGCCGAGGGGGCCGCCTTCCTCGCCGAGCTGCTCGAGTGGCTGCTGCACGAGCGGCGCGGCTGGACGCTCCTCGATCTGCGCGAGGCGACCGCCGGCGGTTTCCTGATCGAGACGGTCGCGCGCCTCGCCGCCGCGCGGGGGCTGCGCGTCGAGCGGCGCATCTGCTCGCGCGCGCCGCGCTTCGACATGGGCACCGCGGGGCCGCGCGCGCCGTCCGCGAACCTGCGCAGCCAGCTCGCGCGCGGCGCCAAGCGGTTGGCCGCGAGCGGCGCGGTCGAGATCGCCTTCGAGCGCCCCGATCCGCGCCGCCTCGATCGGCTGCTCGACGAGTGCGCCGCGGTCGAGCGGCGGAGCTGGAAGGGCAAGACGGCGACCGGGATCCTCGCGCGTGCCGAGCCGGCCGCCTTCTTCCGGCCGCTCTTCGCCGCGCTGGCGCGCGCGGGCGCCTTCGCCGTCGGCACGCTGCGCCTCGACGGCGTGCTGCACGCCTACCACTTGGGCTTCCTCCACGACGGCGCCTTCCTCTCCTACAACCTCGCCAACCGCCCCGAGCAGCAGGAGCACGGGCCCGGCACGCTGCTGCTGCAGGCGATGGCGGAGCAGGGCGCCACGCTCGGCATCACGGTGCTCGACGCGTCGCGCGGCGAGATCGATCGGCCCCACCTGCTCCATCGCTACGGCGGTCCGGTGCGCGACCACGAGCAGCTGCTGATCTGGCGGCCGGGCGCGCGCGGCGCCGCCGTCCATCTGGCGCGCACGCAGCTGCTGCCGTTGTTGCGCAAGCTCCGGCGTCCGGCATGAACGATCGCGCGACGCTGCACGACGTCACGGCGCCGCCGCTGGTGGCCCACTTGATCCGCACCTGGATCGCCCTGTCGGAGACCTTCATCGAGGGGCAGGTGGTCGGCAGCGCCCGCAGCCGTCCGCTGGTGGTCGCGCGCCATGAGCGAGCGGGCGCGCGCGCGCGGCTCGGCGCGCGGCCGCTCTGGCTCACCACCGAAGGGCTCTCGGCTCCGGCGCAGTTCGTCGCCGATCTCGCCTACCGGGTGCGCCGCCTCTCGTCGCGCGAGGCGAGCGGCATGGCGGCGCGCCTCGCCGCCGCGGGCGTCGACCTGATCCACGCCCACTTCGGCACCGACGCCGCGTTCTTCGCGCCGGTCTGGCGGCAGCTCGATGTGCCGCGGGTGGTCAGCTTCTACGGTTACGACGCGGTGAAGGCGGCGCGCCGTTTCGGCGGCCTCGGTCGCCGCCACCTGCAGAGCGTGATCGAGGCGTTCGACGCGTTCGTGGTGCCGTCGCAGGACATGGCGCAGGATGTCCGCGCGCTCGGCGCGCCGGCAGGACGCGTGGTCGTGCTGCCGTGGGGGATCGACGTCGAGCGCTTCCGGCCGCCCGCCGCCGGCGGCTCGCCCACGAGCGCTTCCGCAGCGTCGCCTGCGCCAGCAGCGGCCGCGCGGCCGCTGCGCGCCGTCGCGGTCTGCCGCTTCATCGAGAAGAAGGGACTCGCCGATGCGCTGGCGGCATTCGCCGCGGCCCACGCCGCTGGTGCCGCGAGCGAGCTGACGCTGGCCGGCGACGGTCCGCTGCGCGGCGCGCTGGTGGCGCAGGCGCGCGCGCTCGGCATCGCGGAGCAGGTCCGCTTCGCCGGCTTCGTCGCGCCGAGCGAACTGCCCGACTTCCTGCGCCAGCACGACCTCTTCCTCCATCCGAGCGTGACGCCGGCGGACGGCGACAAGGAGGGGGTCCCGACCTCGATCCTCGAGGCGGCGGCGAGCGGCCTGCCGATCCTCGCGACGCGCCACGGCGGCATTCCGGAAGCCGTCGAGGAGGGGGTGACCGGCCACCTCGTCGCGGAGCACGACGTCGCCGCGCTCACCGCCCGCCTCGTCGAGCTCGCGCGCGACCCGCAGCGGCGCGCGGCGTTCGGCGCCGCCGGCCGTGCGCGCATCCGCGAGCGGTTCGACGTCGTGCGCCAGAACGCGCGCCGCGAGCAGCTCTACTTCGACCTGCTGCGCGCCGAGCGCGCCGCGAAGGGGCGCTGAGATGCACCGCCGCCTCTGCCTCGGCCGCGTGCCGATCCTGCTGTTCCACACGGTGCGCACGCGCGGTGCGCCGATGGAGGGGCCGCGCGGCGAGCTCTCGCTCGAGGCCGACGTCTTCGCGCGCGGGCTCGCCTCGCTGCGGGCCGGCGGCTACCGCTCGATCCGCTGCCGCGAGCTGCACGACCATCTCGCGCACGGCGCGCCGCTGCCGCCGCGGCCGATCTTGCTGACCTTCGACGACGGCTGGCTCGACAATTGGACGGTGGCGGCGCCGCTGCTGGCGCAGCACGGTTTCGGAGCGACGCTCTTCGTCGCCACCGACCTGCTCGACGTCGCGGGCGATGCGCGCGGCGTGCGGCCGGCGCTGGCAGCCGGGCGCGAGGGCTCCGCCGACGCTACGGAGATCGAGCAGCAGGGCTACCTGCGGCCGTGCGAGCTGCAGGCGCTCGCTGCGCAGGGCGTCTTCGAGATCGAGGCGCACTCGGCGTCGCACGCCGTGCTCGATCGCACGACGACGCCGTGGACCTGGTTCGGCCAGCGCGGGCCGGGCGAGGACGAGGCGGCGCAATGCGCGCGCATCGCCGCCGATCTCGAGCGCTGCAAGGCGCGCTTCGTGGAGTTGCTCGGTCGCGCGCCGGAGTTCCTGGCGTGGCCGGGCGGCGGGGCGAGTCGTGCGGGGCTCGACGTCGCGCGCGCGGCCGGCTTCCGCGCGACCTTCCTCACCGACGAGTGGGCGCACGAGGTCGCGCCCGGCCCCGACGCGATCCCGCGCGCCTTCTTCTCGCAGTACTGGCGCGGGCCGGGAGCCGACCGCGCGCGCGTCTGGAAGATGCGCGGCGTCGCCGATTGGGAGAGCGGCGCGTGGCACGGCTACGTGCGGCTGTTCGTGGCCAACCGCTGGATGGGATTCGCGCGACGATGGCGCAGGAGCAGCAGGTGAACGGCGGACGAGCGCGGGCCGGCGGGGCGGGCGCGGGGGGCGGCGCGGCGGCACTGGTCGCGGCGGCGCTGGGCGGGCTCCTCGTCGGAGGCATCGAGTGCGCGTGGCTGCTGCGCGCGTCGGAGGTGGTCGTCGCCACGCCGGTCGCCGACGCGTGGAGCGTCGCGTGGCGCTACGCCGTCGCGGCGGCGGCGGTCGCGTTGGCGGCGCTGCCGCTGCTGGTGCTGGCGGGACGAGCGAGCCCGCGCGTCGCCGCCGCGCCGCGTGGAGCGGTGGCGCTGCTGGCCGCGTGGTCGGCGCTGCTCTTCGTCGTGGCGGGCGATTGGGTGCACGAGCGGCTGCTCGCCAACGTGCCGTTCTTCGCGCTGCGCTCGCTGCTGGCGACGGCGGCTCTCGCGCTCGGCGCGCTGCTGACGGGCGGCGTCGCGGCGGCGGGCCTCGCGCGGGCGCCGCGTGCGACGCTCGCCGTGCTGGGGCTGCTGGGTGGCGCGGCGTTCGGAGCGATCGCGGCAGGGAGCGTCGGGGGCGGCGCCGCGAGACCGACGGCCGCGCTGCCGCTCGCCGCCGGAGCGACGCCGCGCCACGTGGTGCTGCTGGTGATCGACACGTTGCGCGCCGATCGGCTCGGCTGCTACGGCTACCCGCGCGCGACCTCGCCCGAGCTCGATGCGCTGGCGGCGAAGGGCGTCCTCTTCGAGCACGCGCTGGCGCAGGCGCCGATGACGCGCGGCTCGGTGGCGTCGCTCTTCACGTCGCTCTATCCCGATGCGCACGCCACCAACGACGTGCTCGATCGCCTGCCCGATGCCGCCGACACCTTGGCTGAACGGCTGCAGCGCTCCGGCTGGCGCACCGCCTGCTTCAGCACCAACGAGAACGTCTCGCCGGTCTTCGGCTTCGACCAGGGGTTCGAGCAGTTCTGGCTGCACCGCCTGTCGCGCCTCGAGCGGTTCACCGCGTGGGGACGCCTGTCGCACTTCGCGACCGAGACGCTCGGCTTCGGCCGCGTCGCCGCCGACCTCGACGACAGCGATGCGCGTCACCTCACCGACGCGGTGCTCTCGTGGTTGCCGCCGCCGACCGCCGCGCCGCAGTTCCTCTACGTGCAGTACATCGATCCGCACAGCCCCTACGCGCCACCCGAGGACCTGCTGAACGAGGTGTCGCCCGATGCGGAGCGGATGGCGACGCGCGGCCGCTTCCCGCACAACTGCCCGCCCCATCCGTTCGGCCGCTGGCCCGAGCAGGAGGAGGGGATCGCCGAAGGCATCGCGCAGCTCTACGACGCCGAGATCCGCTGGTGCGATCGCGAGGTCGGCCGGCTGGTGCGCGAACTCGAGGCGCGCGGCTACCTGCGCGACAGCTGGCTGGTGATCACGGCCGACCACGGCGAGGAGTTCTTCGACCACGCGCAGCTCGGCCACGGCCACTCGATGTACGACGAGCTGCTGCGCGTGCCGCTGATCGTGCTGGGCCCGGGTGTCGTGCCGGGGCGCGTGGCGACGCCGGTGCAGCTGGTCGATCTGCTGCCGACGCTGCTGGCCGGCGTCGGCATCGAGCCGGGCGACGGCCTCCACGGCCGCGACTTGCGCGAGCTGCTCTTCGCCGAGGGCGCCGAGCGGGCGGCCTTCGCGGCGGGCGAGGGGCGCGAGCGGGTCGCCTTCGCGCAGCGCTCGAACGGCCATCCGATGGCGATGGTGCGGGTCGGGTCGGAGAAGCTGATCGAGTTCGACCACGACGACGCGACGCACCGCTACCTCTACGACCTCGCCGCCGATCCGCGCGAGCAGCTCGACCTCGCGGCGGAGCGGCCCGAGCGGGTCGAGGCGCTCGCGCGGCTGCTGGCGCAGCGCCGGGCGGCCGCCCGCGCCGCTCGCCTCGACGGCAGCGAGCAGGTCGAGCTCGGCGACGACTCGCGCAACGTCCTGAAGGCGCTCGGCTACGTCGACGGCGACGAGTAGCCGGCGGCGGAACGCTCCCGGAACGAAACGTCCACCGTGTGATGGAACGGGGGCCACGCGCGAATGATGGCGTGACGCGATGGACACCTCCCGACTCGACGAACTGTTGCGGCGCCACGCCGGCCTGATCCAGAAGGTCGCCTGGGCCTACTGCCGCGACGCCACCGACCGCACCGACGTGGTGCAGGAGATCGCCGTGCAGCTGTGGCGAGCGCACGGCCGCTACGACCCGCGGCTGCGCGAGTCGACCTGGGTGGCGCGCATCGCGCTGAACGTCGCCATCTCCTTCCATCGCCGCGAGGAGCGCCACCGTCGCCACCGTGCGCCGCAAGCGGAGGCGCCCGAGTCGTCGCCGCAGCCGATCGACCCCGCGGCCGCCGGCGCCGACGCGGCGAGCCGCGACGAGGAGGCGGCGCGGCTGCGTGGCGCCATCGAGAAGCTCGGAGCGCTCGACCGCGCGCTGGTGCTGCTCCACCTCGAGGGGCACGACCACGGCGAGATCGCGGCGGCGCTCGGGATCACGGCGGGGAACGTCGCCACCAAGTGGTGGCGCATCAAGGAGCGGCTGCGCGGCGCGCTGGCGCCGGCGGCGCGCGATGCCGCGCACGAGGCGGCGGGATCTCCAGCACGCGCCGCGACGAACCGGGGGGACGACCATGGAACTCGATGAGCTGAAGGCCGCGTGGGCGGCGCAAGGCGCCCGTCTCGAGCAGTGCGTCGTCGTGCCGGAGTCGCTGCTGCGCGAGCGGTCGCGCCGCACGCTCCGCTCCACGCTCGCGCCCTTCGCCTTCGGGCGGCTGCTCGAGTGCGCGATCGGCGTCGCGCTGCTCGCGGCGCTGCTCCCGGTGGTGATCGGGCAGCTCGAGCGGCCGCGCTACCTGCTGATCGGCATGGCGACGGTCGGCTACGTCGCGGTCGCCACAGCGCAATGCCTCGGCCTGCTGATCGGCAGCCTGCGCCTTTCCGCCGACCGGCCGGTGGTGGAGCTGCAGCAGGCGCTCGAGCGCATGCGCCTCGCCGAGTTCCGCTGCTTTCGCTTCGTGCTGCTCGGCGGGGTGGCGGCGTGGCTGCCGCTCGCCGTGCTGCTGCTCGAGGCGATCGGCGGAGCGCCGCTGCAGGACGCGCTCGACCGCTCGCCGCTGCTGCAGCAGCTCCCGCTCGGCTGGCTCGCGGCGAACGTGCTGCTGGGCGCGGCGCTGCTGGCGGGCGGCTGGCTCTGGTCGCGGCGGCAGCTCGAGCGCGGCGACCTCTCGCCGTTCGCCCGCCGCCTGCGCGACGCGTTGACGAGCGCCCCGCTGCACCGCGCGCACCGCCACCTCGCCGAGCTCGCCGGCTTCGCGCGCGACGAGGCGCCGGCGACCGGCGACGCCACGGGCTGATCGGCGCGGCGAGCGGCCGCTACTTCGCGCCGCGCGCCCGCAGCCACGGCGCCACGCGCGCCGCGAGCGCCTCGCCCACCGCCTCGTTCAGCCGCGCGCTCGGGTGGGTCTGGTCGAGGAAGAGCTGCTCGATCGGCAGCGAGCGCGCCAGCTGCAGCGCGACGGCGACCCCGTCGACCACGCCGGGCGCGCCGCCGTCGGAGAGGCGCAGCGCGCTGCCGAAGTCGTACTGCCGCTTCTGGTACTCGTTGATGACGCGCTTCGGGCCCGCGGTCGGCACGTTGAAGCGCGCGCCGCCGACCAGCACGATCAGCTCCGCACCGAGCGCCTGCGCCGAGGCGCGACAGCGTTCGAGCAGCTCGCTGAACTCGTCGGGCGTGAGGCGCGGGCGCTGGCCTTCGGGCGGCGCCTCGCCGCCGCGCAACGACCAGAGCCGCCGCGCGATCGCGCTGCCCGCCAGCCAGTTCGGCGGTCGGCGCGCCTGCAGCCGGCGGTGGCTCTCGAAGTCGCTCGTGCCGTCCCAGCTGACGCTCTCGTTCCAGCCGAAGTTGAGCACCACGAGGTCGGGCTGCAGGGGCGCCGCGCGCGTCTCGAGGAAGCGCCAGCCCTGGAAGAGCGTGAAGCCCGGCACGCCGGCGTTGATGCACTCGATCGGCGTGGCTGGGAACTGCGCGCGGAGCCGCCGCTCGAGCGCCTGCACGAACGACTCCTCCGCTCGCAGCAGGTAGCCGAACGTGCACGAGTCGCCGAGGCAGAGCACGCGCTGCTCGCCGGCCGCCTTGGTCGCCGCGATCTCGCCCTCTTCGCGCAGCCCTTGCGAGTTCGACACCAGGCCGAAGAAGGGGTGGCGATCCTGCTCGAGCCGCACGCTCGGCGCGAGGCGCCAGAAGAGCTCGGGATCGGGCTCGATCAGGTCCATGAACTGCGTGCGCGGGTCGTTCGCCAGCGCGCTGCCGAGCTGCGCAAGGCGGATCGGCGCCTGCTCGGGGGCGACGATGCGCACGGCGACTTCCACCGCGAGCAGCGCGACCAGCAGCGCGACGCCGGACAGCGCGGCGCGGCGGAACGCGCGCCGGAGCGACCGGCGCGCTTCGATCACGGGGCGCCCTTGGTCGTCGACTTGTACCAGCCGCGGAACGGCACCTTGCGCACCGGCAGGTCGGGATGGTCGGCGTTCAGCACCACGCTGCCGGTGAAGTAGTTCGCCTTGCCGAGCTTGGCCGGCGCCGTCACCTTCACCACGTACTTCATCCCCTTCTCGACTTCGACGAGCTCGGCGGCGAACCCCTCGGAGGTGGGGCGGCAATCCTTCAGCTGGACGTCGCGCAGGAGGTAGGGGACGCGCGGGTCGCTGTTCTCGATGACGAGTTCGACCGTCTTGGCGGTCCCGGCGGTCATCACCTCGAAGTCGAGCAGGTTGGCCTGGTCGGGCTTGTTGTCGGCGAAGGTGACGCACGGCTCGACGGCGTAGCGCACCTGGACCTGGATCTCCTTCACGCGCGGATGGTCGACCGTCAGCTCGATGTGGCCGAGCACGCTGCCCATCGGCGTCGTCGGCGCGAGTTCCGCGTCGATGCGCCAGGTCGGCGGCACCCCGGGCTCGGTCGCGACGCGCGTCGCCTTCACCGTCAGCAGCTCCGGGGTCGGCGCCGATGCGCCGGTGATGGGGAACTCGCCGAGCGCGTCGGACCAGATCACCGCCGAGCACTTCGCGCCCATCCCCTTGCGCACCACGCCGAAGTCCAGCAGCCCCGGCTCGAGCGTGAAGGGCGAGGTCATGGTCGCGGCCATCGTGAGGCTCAGCACGCCGCGCGACGGGTCGTTGCTGTAGACGCGGATCGCCTTGCTGATCGCCTTCTCGTCGCCCGGCGTGGTGGCGGCCGCCGTCCGCATGACGACCTCGAGCACCGCCTCCTCGCCCGGCGACAGCACGCCGAGCATCCGCGTGTCGCGCAGCTGCGCCTCTTCCCATGCCTTGCCGTCGATGGTGAAGCGCGACGCCGTGCACTGGCAGCTGTTGGTGAGCTTCTGGATCTCGAGGTCGGCGTCGCCGCGGTTGACCAGCGTGAACGTCGAGTGGAGCACCTCGCCGCGATAGACGGTGCCGAAGTCGTCGCCGTAGCGATCGGCTTCGATGCGCGGCGTCCCGGCCGGTTCGTGCGGCGCGAAGGATGCGGCGGCGAGGAGGAGGAGGGCCAGCATCGGACGAACTCCAGCGGGCTCGCGGGGCCGGCTCATTCAATCACGATTCGCCGCGCGGGCAACCCGTGCCGCCGGCGCGGCGTAACATCGCCGGCGCATGCTGCTCCTCGCGACCCTGCTGCTGCCGCTGGCGCCACGCTCCGACGACCCGACGTGGGCGCGCGACGTCGCGCCGCTCCTCTTCCGCCACTGCGTCACCTGCCATCGGCCCGGGGAGGTCGCGCCGTTCCCGCTGCTCACCGCGGAGGACGCCGCCGACCACGCCGAGCAGATCGCGCGCGCCTGCCGGCTGCGCTTCATGCCGCCGTGGTCGGCCGAGCCGAGCGAGCCGCCCTTCATCGGCGCGCGTGGCTTGACCGAGGCGGAGATCGCGCTGCTCGAGCGGTGGGCGGCGGTCGGCGCGCCGGCGGGCGACCTCGCGACCGCGCCGCCGCCGCCGCGCTTCACGCCCGGCTGGCAGCTCGGCGAGCCCGACCTCGTCGTCTCGATGAGCGAGCCGTTCGTCGTGCCGGCCGATGGCGTCGACCTCTACCGCAACTTCGTGATCGCGGTGCCGATCGAGTCGCTGCGCTACGTGCGCGGCTTCGAGCTGCGCTTCGACAACGCGCGGCCGGTCCACCACGCGGTGCTGAAGCTCGACGCCGGCGACTCGTCGCGCCGCCTCGACGCGCGCGACCCGCTGCCCGGCTTCGAGGAGATGGAGACCGGCGAGGCGATCAGCCCCGACGGGCAGTTCCTCGGCTGGACGCCCGGTCGCATGCCGCGGCTCCTGCCCGAGGGGATGGCGTGGCGCCTGCCGCCGGGCGGCGATCTCGTGCTGCAGCTCCACCTCGTGCCGACCGGCAAGCCGGAGCCGCTCGTCGCCAGCGTCGGCCTCCACTTCACCGACACGCCGATCACGCGGCTGCCGTTCCTGATGCGGCTCGGCAGCCAGGCGCTCGACATCCCGCCGGGTGCGCCCGACTACGAAGTGGTCGATCGCTACACGCTGCCGGTGCAAGTCGAGCTCCACTCGCTCGTCCCGCACGCGCACTACCTCGGCCGCAGCGTGCGCGTCGCCGCGCAGCTCCCCGACGGGAGCGAGCGCACGCTGGTCGCGATCCCGAACTGGGACTTCGCGTGGCAGGAGGAGTACCGCTTCGAGCGGCCGTTGGCGCTGCCGGCGGGGACCACGCTCGACGTTCGCTGGCGCTTCGACAACTCGGCCGACAACCCGCGCAACCCGAGCCGTCCGCCGGCGCGCGTCCGCTTCGGCCCGCGCTCGCTCGAGGAGATGTGCGACGTCTGGATCCAGGTGCTGCCGAGCGGGCGCGCCGATTTCGAGGCGTTGCAGCGCGACTACGCCAAGAAGGAGCTCGCGCTGCTGCGCGCCGGCTTCGAGCTGCAGCTCGCCTGCGCGCCCGACGATCCGGCGGCGCGCCTCGATCTCGGGCTGACGCTGCTGCAGCAGGGCGATGCGAGCGGCGCGCGGGAGGAGCTCGCGCGCTCGATCGCGCTCGATCCCGCGAATGCGCGGGCGCACCTGCAGCTCGGGATCCTGCTGCTGCGATCGCAGGATCGGCCGGGTGCGCGCGCGTGCTTCGAGCGGGCGCTCGCGCTCGAGCCCGACCACGCGGTGGCGATGGTGGAGCTCGGGCGCCTCGCGCTGGCCGAGGGCGCTGTCGCGGAGGCGCGCGAGTGGCACGTGCGAGCGGCGACGGCGCGGCCGCGGTTCTTCGCGGCGCGGGCCGGCGCGGCGCTCTTGCTGGATGACGGCGGCGACGACGCGGCGGCGGTCGCCCACTACGAGGCGGCGCTGGCGATCGATCCGGCGGCGAACGACGTGCGGCGCGCGTATGGCTGGCTGCGCGCGGCGTCGCCGGTCGAGGCGGCGCGCGACGGCCTGGCGGCGATGGAACTGGCGCGCGTGCTGCTGACGGCGGCGCCCGACGGTGCGCGCGAGCTCGACCTGCTGGCGGCCGCTCAGGCGGAGTGCAAGCGGTTCAAGGCGGCGGCGGCCACGGCCGAGCGCGCGGTGGCGGCGGCGCGGCGCAGCGGCGACGGCGCGCTCGCCGACGCGATCGAGGCGCGGCGCGCCCTCTACGCGCGTTCGCAGCCGTACCGCCAAGCGGAAGGGAGGTCGCGATGAGACGATCGGCGTGGCTCGTGCTGCTCGCACTGCTCGCGTCGTTGGCGTGCCTTCCGTCGTGCGCGGCGCCGAACCCTTCGTCGCCCACGGCGCCGGCCGTGGATGCGCCCGCGGAGTCGTCCACGCGCGTGGTCGAGCTCGATGGCGGTCCGCTCGATCCGCTGGCCGATCGCGCCGCCAAGGCGACCGTGCTCCTCTTCACGCGCGGCGACTGTCCGATCTCGAACCGTTATGCGCCCGAAGTGCGCCGCCTCCATGCCGAGTACGGCCCGCGCGGCGTCGAGTTCTTCCTCGTCTACGTCGATCCCGACCAGTCGGACGACGAGGTGCGCGCGCACGTCCGCGACTACGGGTACGCCTGCCGCGTGCTGCTCGATCGGCGCCACGAGCTGGTCTCGCTCGCCGGCGCGACCATCACCCCCGAAGCGGCGCTCTACGTCGCGGGGCGGCGCCTCTACCGCGGGCGCATCGACGACCGCTTCGCCGCGCTGAACGTGATGCGCGCGCAGCCGACCGTGCGCGACCTCGCGGACGCGCTCGATGCCGCGCTGGCCGGCCGCGAGCCGCTCGTCGCCGAGACGCTCGCCATCGGCTGCGTGATCGACGACCTGCGGTAGCGATCGGCCGACGCCGCGCTCCCGTTCGCGTCGACTTGTCACGATGCGCACCGCGGCTCGCGGTGGTGCGCGAGCGAGCGGTGGCGTGCGTAGCCGGTTCGTGACAAGCGGCTCGCGCTGCGGACTCTGAGCGCGGACACGAACGGTGCGGCGAAGGGCTCGCTGCCCTCCCGCGCGACGCACGAGTCGGCGGAGTGACGGCACCGACCCTTCGCCGATCCCTGTCCGCACCGTCGTCGCCGCGCTGCGCTCCGACCCAGGTCGGTCGCCGCCGCTGCGCCGGTGCCCTCGAAGGAGATTGGCATGTTCGTGGCGCCGCTTCCGTTGCTGCTGTCGATGTTGTCACCCCAAGGTCTCCCGCCGTACGAGCAGGAGACGGTGACCATCGACGATTCGCAGCAGTTCCAGACGTGGAGAGGGTTCGGGGCGGCTTCGGCGTACGTCGAGACGCTCCCCGACTCGCTGAACGGGAACGACCCCGACATCGTGCGCGACCTCGCGCACCTCCAGACCGGCGCGCGTCGGCTGCGCCTGCGCGTGCCGCACGAGATGGAGTCCAACAACGACGACAACGACTCGTCGAACATCAACTACGCCGGACTCGACTTCAGCAGCGGTCCCAACAGCTGGTACCCGGAGCAGCGCACCGCCTACCTCGAGGCGAAGTCGCGCGGCGTCGACTTCGTCTGGGCGTCGTGCGGCTCCCCGCCGGCGTGGATGAAGATCAACCCGCCATCGAACGGCACGCTCATCAAGGGCGGCCAGCTCAACCCGGCGATGTACGACGAGTTCGCCGAGTTCCTCGTCGCGTACGTCGAGGGGCTGGCGCATCCCCATACCACCGGCATCTCCGACGCGATCGAGATCGATGCCATCTCGATCCTGAACGAGCCCGACTGGGGCACCGTCAAGTACGAGTCGACGCCGACCAGCAAGGAGGAGTACGCCAAGCTGGTGCGCATCGTCGGCGAGAAGTTCGCCGACCACGGGCTGAACACGCTGATCATCGGGCCGGAATGCGCGAACGTGGTGTCCTCGACGACGTACCTGCAAGCGATCCTCGACCAGAACCATCCGACCCCCGCGATCGACCACCTCGACTTCGTCGCCACGCACCAGTACGGAGGGGTGCAGGTGTCGGGACCGGTGCCGTGGGCGCAGCTCCAAGCGAAGGCGTTACTCGCCGACCGTGAATTCGGTCAGACCGAGATCTCGCACCTCGAGGAAGGGCAGACCGACGACTCGATCCTCGCCGGACTCGGCGGCACCGATGGCATCGGCGTCTCCGACTGGATCCTCGCCGCGACGAACGGCAGCAACTGCACGGAGTGGTCCTACTTCGGGAACTGGTGGAACAACACCGATCCCGTGAACCCCGAGAATTCCGGCAAGGGGCTGATCCGCATCGACCGCGGCACGGCTACCTACGTCGTGCCGAAGCGCTTCCGCGTCTTCCAGCACTACGCGGCGCACATCCAGCCGGGCGCGGTGCGCATCTCCGGCATCGCGTCGCGCGACACCGGAGTGTCGGCGTGGCTGCGGCCCGTCGGCGGCCGCAAGGAGTACACGATCGTCCTCTCCAACAAGACCTCGACGAACAACGTCGTCGTGCTCGACCTGCCGTCGGCTCCGACCGGAACGGTGACCAGCTACCTCACCACCGCGACCCAGGACCACGTCGCCACCGCGGTGGCGGCGACCACGGCGAAGTTCGACGTCACGCTGCCACCCGAGTCGATCAAGACGCTGATCGTCCCGATGGGGATCGCGGGCCACAACGGCGTCGAGGTGCTGATGACGCCGGGCGTGCTGACGGCGGGTAGCACGTTCGACCTGAAGCTGCGCTACCACGCCCCCGCGTCGTCGCCGCCGAGTGTCGCCGTGATCCTCGCGCGGTTCGATCCGGACGGGCAGCTCAACTACTTCAACGGCACGAGCTGGGTCACGACCCAGACGGCCTACAAGTACATGATCCCGCTGGCCGACGGGGTCGACACGATCTTCACCGCGCAGCCGGCGACCTTCTTCGACGAGGGGCGCAGCACGATCTACGCGGCGCTGATCAACACCGCCAACGGCCAGTTCGTCGGCCAGCCGAGCTGGATGGACGTGATCGCCGATCTGTGATCGGGAACCGGACGCCGGGCCCGGCGTGGTGAAGCGCCACCTCGCGTCGACCGAGAGTCGAACCAGCGCGGCCCGACGGCCTCATCGGTCGTCGGGCCGCGTGGCTCTTTCGACGATCAAGCTCGACGGCGAGCCGATCCACTCACTCGCGCGTCCGGACGTCGACCTCGGCCCGTGCAGCGCCCCCGTTCGCGTCGACTTGTCACGAAGCGCACTGCGGATCGCGGTGGCGCGCGCGGCCCGACACCAACGCGGCGGCGCGGGCCACGGATCGCCGCCGCGTCGCCGCGGGTGGTGCGGCGACGTGTCGACGCGGCACCTCTCGCGACCGATCCCGTGGTCGAGCCGGCGATTCTCTGGCTCGCGAAGGAGCGCACCATGCTCGCGTCGTGCTTGCCGATCCTCGTGTCGTTGCTGTCACCGCAGGGGCTCCCGCAGTACGGGCAAGACACGGTGGTGATCGACGATTCGCAGCGGTTCCAGACCTGGGAGGGGTTCGGGGAGGCCGTCGCCTACCAAGAATCCTCGCTCAATGTCCTTACGAGCAGCGAGCGCGACGAAGTGCGAGATCTCGTCTTCCTGCGAACGGGCGCGCGGCGTTTGCGGCTCAACATCAATCCGAAGCTCGAGCCGGTGGACGATGGCCTCGGGTCGGCGACATTCGATTGGTCGAAGTTCGTCTACTCGACGTGGTATCCCGAGCAGCTGGCTGCATACAAGGAGGCCCGGGACCGCGGGATCGACTTCGTGTGGGCGTCCTGCCCGACGCCGCCTGACTGGATGAAGATCAATCCACCGCTGGGTGGGACGCTCGCCTATGGGGGTCAGATCGACCCGACCAAGTACGACGAGTTCGCCGAGTTCATCGCCGCGTACGTCACCGCGTTGAAGCATCCGCATACGTGCGGGAACTTGAACGAGAGTATCCCGCTGGACGCGATCTCGATCGTGAACGAGCCCGACTTCGTCTCGATCCAGTCGCCCTCGACATCGATCAGCAAGCAGGAGTACGCCAAGCTGGTCCGGATCGTCAAGGCGAAGCTCGACGCACTCGAACTTGACGTCGAGATCCTGGGGCCTGAATGCTCGAACGTCGCGAAGACCGTGGAGTACCTCCAGGCGATCATCGACAACCAGCACCCGACCCCGGCCGTCGACGCATTGGACGGCATCATCACGCACCAGTACGGCCAGGCGGCATCGTCTGGCCCCACGCCATGGGCGGCGCTGAACGCGATGGCCATCCAGATCGGCAAGCCGCTCGGTCAGTCCGAGGCGTCGTACGTGAACGGCACCAACGACGGGATCGTCGAGGCGCTCGGCGGAGTGAATGGCGTCGGAGTCTCCGATTGGATCCTGGCGGCCACCAATCACTCCGAGGCGTGCCACTGGTCCTACTTCAATGCATGGTGGGAGGTGAACGACCCGTCCGCGCCGGAGAACACCGGCGAGGGATTGGTTCGCATCCATCGCAATCCGGCGGCGTACGTCGTCCCCAAGCGCTACCGCGTTTTCCAGCACTACGCTGCGCACATCCTGCCGGGCGCCGTCCGGATCGCGGGATCGTCCTCGACGGGCGCGACCGGAGTGTCGGCTTGGCTGCGGCCGGTCGGAGGTCGCAAGGAGTACACGATCGTCCTTTCCAACAAGGGGGCGCTCGACGAGCAGGTGGCGCTCTCATTGCCGGCCGCGCCGAGCGGACCCATCACGAGCTACTCGACGTCCGCGACGCTGAACCACGTTCCCGGCGTGATCGCGACGCCCGCTACCGGCGTCTTCGTCCTCGACCTTCCGAAGGAGTCGATCAAGACGCTGGTCATCCCGATGGGGATCGCGGGCCACCAGGGCGTCGAGGTGCAGATGACGCCCGGCGTGCTGACCGCGGGCGACACGTTCGACCTGAAGCTGCGCTACCACGCCTCGTCGACGCCGCCGACCGTCGCCGTGATCCTGGCGCGCCTCGATCCGGATGGGCAGCTCTGGTACCACTGGGGGACGAACGATTCGTGGACGCTGGATTTCCGCTACCACCAGTACGGCGTGACCCTCTCCGACTCGACCGAGACGGTCTTCACTTCGCAGTCGGCGACGTTCTTCAGCGAAGGTCGCAGCGCGATCTACGCCGCGGTGGTCAACCTCGCCGACAATCACTTCGTCGGCGAGCCGAGCTGGATGGACGTGATCGCCGATCTGTGATCGAGAACCGGACGCGGGGCCCGGCGAGCTCTGACGCCACCCCGCGTCGATCGAGCCTTGAACCTGCGCGGCCCGACGATCCCGCCGATCGTCGGGCCGCTCTTGCTACCAGGCGTCGCGCTCCGCTTCGGTCGCCTCGCGATCGAAGCGGTCGTCGCCGTCGTCATCGACCAGCAGCAGCGCCGGCGCCGATGGGTCGATGTGGTCATCATCGGGCCATCGCGTCGAGAAGAAGCAGACGAGCGGCGGTCCGCCTTTCGGACGGTAGGCGTTGAACATCCGCATGGTGGCCATCGCCGGGAACCGCGTCGCATCGGCGAGCGGCCGCGCGGTGCCATCGCGCAGGTCGATCCCCCAGAGGAGCGCCCGCTCGCGATCGAGCAGCAGCAGCAGCTCGTTCGCCGGCTCCAACCACTCGGCATCACCGACGGTGCCAATCGCCGGGAAGCGCAGCGGCGGCCGGAGCGGCACGGCACGCAGCTTCGGCGCCGCCTCGATCCGGTACTCGGCGACCACCGTGCTCGCGGCGTCGAACCCGATGATGACGATCTGGTCGTCGCCGCATCCGACGATCGCGGTTGGCTCGAATGACAGCTCACCAGACCACGCTTGATCGATGGGCTCGATGGGATCCCAGTCCGGTTCCCAGTCGTCCGGCGCGGCCTTCCAGATCCGCTCACGCTCGGCGACGAGTGCATCGAACTCGACTCTCAGCCGCGTGTCACCTTCCACTTCGAAGCGGGCGCGGAACGGCTCCGTCTCGTCGGAGCGCACCGTGACGTCGACGCCGTTGAAGCGCGGCACGTAGAGGAGGCGGAGGAACCGGAAGGCGTGGGCGGGAGCGAGCGGCGAGCGCGGGGACGGGAGCGCTGCGAGGAGCGGATCGGTCGATGCGGCCGGCGCCACGGCGTCGCTGCGACCCGTCGCGTCGCTGCGACAGCTCGAACCGAGCAGCACGAGCCCGACCATCGAAACGGGGATCGCCTTCACCATCGCCCCCCTCACCGCAGCGGTGGCTTGCCGTGCGCGGTGCGCCGTCCGTTCAGCTCGGCCAGCGCGGCCGGCTCGCGGGCGAGGAACTTCACGAACTGCGAGGTGGTGAGGCCGAGCGTGCGCGCGGCGGCCGGCACGTCGTCGGCGTGGTGGGCCAGCACGTCGAGCGCTTCGGCTAGCAGCGCGGGGAAGTCGTCGTGGTCGACGCTGACCGGCAGCGAGGTGCCGCGCAGCCGCGAGCGCCAGAGCGCGCTCGGCTCGTAGAGCGGCGGCGGACCGCCGGTCGCCGGCGCTCCGCTCGGTGCCGCGCCCCTCGCCGCGCCTGTCGCTTGATCCGACGCCGCGGGGGCCGCCGTGGGCGGTGCGAGGCCCGGCAGCGGCTCGCGGTGGCGCAGCGCGAGGTTCAAGCGCAGCCGGTGGATCCCCTCGACGCGATTGACGTCGAGGCTGCGTCGCTCGCCCGCCTTCGCGTGGATGCCGGTCGGACGATGGGTGAAGTTCGCCATCGTCTCGGTCTTGTTGCGGTGCTGACCGCCGGGCCCCGAGCCGCGCGACGTGCGGTACTCGACGTCCTTCAGCAGCTGCTCGATCGGCAACGCGGCCGGATGCATGGGGCGGGATGGTAGCGCGCTCGCGAGCGGCGGCCGATGATGGCGCGCCGCCACCCGCTGCCGAACCGAGCGCATCGGGAACGGCCGTGGGCGCGACGACGGAGCCGAGCGCGATGCGAAGCGGGACGAGCGGAACGAGCGGGACGAGGCGGCGCGCGCTGCCGCTGGCGGCGACGATCGGCGCGGTGGCGCTGCTCTTGGCATGGACGCAGGCGCGCTCGCAAGAGAGGTCGCCGGCGGGTGGGCGCGACGCTGCCGCGAGCGCTCCTTCGTCGATCGCGCCGCAGAACGTGCTCCTGATCACGCTCGACACCTTCCGCGCCGATCGGCTCGCGCCGTGGGGAGCGGGCGGCCTCGCGCCGACGCTCGACGCGCTGGCGGCGGAGAGCCTCGTCGTGCGCGACGCCTACTCGGTGGCGCCGCTCACCTTCCCGTCGCACACCTCGATGCTGACCGGCCTCTATCCCTTCGCGCACGGCGTGCGCGACAACGACCTCTATCGGCTCGACCGCACGGCGCCGTCGGTGGCCGTCGAGCTGCGCGACGCCGGCTTCCGCACCGAGGCGATCGTCGCGGCATCGGTGCTGCGCTCCGGCACCGGCCTCGACCTCGGCTTCGAGCGCTACAGCGACGTCGAGTTCACGCGCGGCCGCAACCTCGCCATCGAGGCGGAGCGGCGCGCCGACGCGGTCAGCGACGAGCTCCTGGCGCGCCTGGCCGTCGACGACGCGCGGCCGTGGTTCTTGTGGGCGCACTACTTCGACGCGCACGCGCCCTACGCCGCGCCGAATGGACCGCCGGCCACCGCGTCGCTGATCGAGCAGTACGACGCCGAGGTGCGCTACCTCGACGGGCAGCTCGCGCGCGTGGTGGCGGCGCTGCGCGAATCGGGGACGTTGGCGCGCACCTGGATCGTGGTCGTCGCCGACCATGGCGAAGGGCTCGGCCTGCAGCAGGAGATGGCGCACGCCTACTTGTGCGAGGAGGGGACGCTGCGCGTGCCGCTGTTCGTGCGCCGTCCCGATGGCGCGCTGCGCGGCGAGCTGACCGCGCTGTCGAGCATCGTCGACGTGGCGCCGACGCTGCTGGCCGCCGCTGGCCTCTCCTCGTCGCTCGAGCGGCACGGCCGCGATCTGCTGGCCGCGTTCGCCGCGCAGCAGGCGGGCGGCGATGCGGCTGACGCGCAGGAGCAGCGCGCCCTCTGGTTCGAGAGCTGGGCCGGTTGGCATCAGTTCAAGTGGGCGCGCATGGAGGGGGTGGTCGCCGGCCGCTTCAAGTACGTGAAGAGCCTCGGCGACGAGCTCTTCGACTTGGGCGAGCTGCCGCTCGAGGCGCGCAACGTCGCTGCCGAGCGCGGCGAGGTCGTGCGCGCCCTGAAGCAGCGGATGGCGGCGCTGCAGGAGGAGCCGGTCGCGCGGCTCGAGTCGGCGGCGGGGAGCCTGCCGCCGGAAGAGGTCGCGCGGCTGCGCGAGCTCGGCTACCTCGCCCGCATGGTGGGCGACGACGAAGCGAGCGCCGAGTCGACGCTCGATCCGCGCGTCCACTACAAGAGCTGCGTCGAGCTGCAGTTCGCGCTGGAGTCGGCGCAACGCGGCGAGTTCGACGTGGCGGTGAAGGTGCTGGACGGCCTGTCGCGCGCCTATCCGCAGAACCCGCTCTTCCGCGAGTTCCACGGCAAGGTGCTGCTGAAGGCCAACCGCAAGGAGCAGGCGGCGCAAGTGTTCGCGGCGGCGCTGCAGGTCGATCCCGACCTCGTCTCGTCGGGCTTCTACCTCGGCACGCTGATGCGCGAAGCCGGCCGCTTCGCCGAAGCGCGCCGCCTCCTCGAGCACGTGGTCGCGCTCTCGCCGGTCCACCTCGAGGCGTGGCTGCAGCTGCGCGCGGTGCACGATGCGGAGAAGCGCTACGACCTCGTGCTGCTCGACACCGCCGAGATCGTGAAGCTGGCGGCGGCGCTGCCGGGACAGGACGGCGAGGCGCTGCTCAAGAACTCGCTCGAACAGTGGCTGCCGAACGTGCTGGCGAAGCGGCTGCAGGGCGACCCGCGGTTGCCGGAGTTGAAGGCGCAAGCGCGCGCGAAGCTCGGCGAGGGCGACGCGCCGGCGCTGGCGAAGGCGCGTGCGCTGCTGGATCAGTAGGCGGCGGCGGGTCGGGTGCGGCGCACGGCCGCGAGTGGAGCTTGGCGATGAACGAGATGGACGAGCGGATCGCGGCGCTGGCAGGCGAGGTGCGACGGCTGCGCAAGGTGACGTTGGCGCTGTTCGCGCTGCTGGCGGGGACGCTCGCCGTCGCCTTCGCGCGTCGGCCGGTCGGACGGGGCGAGGAGTTCGAGGAGATCACCGTCGGCCGCATCAACGTGATCGAGCCCGATGGCACGCTGCGACTGGTGATCTCGAACCGTTCGCAGTTCCCGGGTGACTTCGATCGCGGCACCGAGCACGCGCGACCCGACCGCCGCGACGTCGCCGGGATGCTCTTCCTCAACGACGAGGGCACGGAGAACGGCGGCTTCATCCAGTCCGGTCGCCTCACCTCGAACGGCGTCGACGCCGGGCTGTCGCTCACCTTCGATCGCTTCCGCCAGGACCAGGTGCTGCAGCTGATCCATGCCGAGCAGGGCGGCGCGACGCGCACCGGCGTCGTCGTCAACGATCGGCCCGATCCGCGCCGCTACCCGATCGGCGAGCTGAAGGCCGATGTCGCGCGCCTCGAGGCGCTCCCGCCCGCCGAGCGCGAGGCGGCGCTCGAGCAGCTGCGCGCCGAAGGGAAGCTCGGCGCGTCGCGTGGTTACTTCGGCACCACGCGCGACGGCGCGGCGGTGCTGATGCTGTCGGACGGCAAGGGGCGGCCGCGCCTCATGCTGAGCGCTCCGGCGAGCGGCGCGCCGCAACTGCAGCTGCTCGACGAGCAGGGGCAGGTCACCGGCACGCTGGCGGTGACGCCGGTCGCTCCGCCGGTTTCGCCGGGTCGCTGAGTCGCGGCGGTGCCGCAGCGGTCGCCGCTGAGCGGCGGCGGCGGCTCGCGCTGGCGGCGGCGCTACCATCCTCGCCCCAACTTCGGCGCGCCGCTGTTGCAGCGCTGCGCCGCCCTCGTCGTGGAAAGATGGCCATGCGCTCCCGCTTTGCGAGCTTCGCGCTCGCTCTCACCGCCCTCTCGCTCGTCGTCCCGGTCGCGCCGCTGCGCGCGCAAGCGCCCGCTGCTGCGCCGCAGGCCGCTGCCGCGCCGGGCGTCGCGCTGCGCAAGTGGGAGCACGAGAGCTCCGACCTGCCGGTCAACCCGCGGCTGCGCTTCGGCGCGCTGAAGAGCGGGCTGCGGTACGCGTGGCTCGACAACAAGGAGCCAGCGCAACGCGTCTTCGTGCGCCTCCACGTCGATGCCGGCAGCCTCGCCGAGAGCGATGCCGAGGCGGGCATGGCCCACTTCTTGGAGCACATGGCGTTCAACGGCTCGAAGCAGTTCCCGCCCGGCACGCTGGTCGAGTGGCTGCAGAAGCACGGTCTCGGCTTCGGCGGCGACACCAACGCGATGACCGACTTCAGCCAGACGATCTACCAGCTCGACCTGCCGACCTCCGACGAGGCGATGGTGGCCGACGGCCTGAAGGTGATGCGCGACGTGGTCGACGGCCTGCTGCTGCAGGACGAGGAGATCGGCGCCGAGAAGGGGGTCATCGACGGCGAGGAGCGCGAGCGCGAGTCGGCCGACTTCCGTGCGATGCGCCAGTCGCTCGAGACGATGTTCGCCGGCACGCTGATCCCGAAGCGCCTGCCGATCGGCACCAAGGCGGCGCGCGACGCGTTCGACAGCAAGGCGATGCGCGCCTTCTACGAGAAGTGGTATCGCCCCGACGCCTGCACGCTGCTGATCGTCGGCGACCTCGGCGGGCGCGATCCGGTGCCGGCCATCGAAGCGGCCTTCGGCGACCTCGCCGTGCCGACCACGCCGCGCCCGGTCGAGCCGCCGCGCGGCACGCCGACGCTCACGAAGCGCGCGTTCCTGGTCCATGACGCCGAGCTGCCGAACGTCACGCTGCAGGTGCAGCTCGCCCGGCCGTTCGAGGAGGAGCCCGACACCAAGGCCGAGCGCATCGAGGACCTGCCGCTCGCCATCGCCCACACGATGCTGAACCTCCGCTTCGGCGAGCTCGTCAAGCAACCGGGCACGCCGTTCCTCGCCGCGCAGGCGGGCGACGGCGGCGGCCTGAACGTGCTCGAGGGCGAGGCGCTCTACGTGGTGGCGGCGCCGGCGCAATGGCAGGCAGCGCTCGCTTCCGCGCAGGCCGAGCTGCGCCGCGCGCTGCAGCACGGCTTCACCGCGGCCGAGCTCGACGAGGTGCGCGCCGAGTGGCTGCGCGCGTTCGACGAGTCGGTGAAGGGCGAGGCGACGCGCGGCAGCGACGAGTTCGTGAACGAGCTGCTCGCCGCGTGCGAGGAGCGCGTGGTGCCGACCGACGCCGCGACCGACCTCGCGCTGTTCGTCCCGGCGCTGCGAGCGCTGACGCCGGCGGCGTGCCAGGCGGCGCTCGCCGAGGCGTGGAGCCGCGGGACGCTCGTCATCGGCATGGTCGGCGGGCTCGATCTCGGCCCCGACGCGGAGAAGCAGCTGACGGCGGCGTGGGAGGCGGGCAACAAGGTGGAGGTCGCCGCCGCCGCCGAGGAGAAGTCGGCGGCGTTCGCCTACGCCTCCGACGCGAAGCAGGCGGGCGCCATCGCGTCGCGCGCGAGCGACGCCGAGTTCGGCTTCGAGGAGGTCCTCTTCGCCAACGGCGTGCGGCTGCTGGTGAAGAAGACCGACTTCAAGGAGCGCGAGATCGCGGTGCGCGCGCTGGTGGGCGAGGGGTCGCTCTCGCTCGATCCGAAGGAGAGCCCGCTGCGCCTCTTCGCGCAGCAGACCTTCGCGGCGGGCGGACTCGGCAAGCACTCGGCCGACGACTTGCGCCGCCTCACCGCCGGCAAGCAGGTCGGCCTCAGCTTCCAGATCCTCGAGGACGCGTTCGCCTTCAGCGGCGCGACCACGCGCGAGGACCTGCTGATGCAGTGCGAGCTGACCTGCGCCTACCTCACCGATCCGGGGCTGCGCGAGGAGGGGGCGACGCCGTTCCGCCGCGCGCTGCCGCAGATCTACGAGGGGCAGAAGCACCAGCACGGCGGCGTGCTGGCCACCGAGTTCTTGCCGAAGCTCTACGGCAACGATCCGCGCGTGGCGTTCCCGCCGCTCGAGGTGGAGCAGGCGATCACCGTCGAGCAGGTCGGCGGGTGGCTCCGGCCCGCCTTCGCTGGCGCGCCGATCACGCTGGCGATCGTCGGCGACCTCGACGTCGAGGCGACCCTCGCGGCGGCGGCGCAGACCTTCGGCACGTTGCCGACGCGGCGCGCGCGCCACGAGTGGGCCGAGCGACGCGCCTTCCCGGCGATGACGGCCGGCCTGCGCGACGAACTCACGGTCGACACCAACGTCGCCAAGGCGCTGGTCGTCGCGCAGTTCGCCACCACCGACGGGCGCGATGCGGCGACGCGCCGGCAGCTCGCCTTCCTGGTCGATGTGGTGAACGATCGGCTGCGCGTCGAGATCCGCGAGAAGCTCGGCGCTTCCTACAGCCCGCGCGCGAGCGGCAGCACGAGCCTCGTCTTCCCCGGCAACGGCAACCTCGTGCTGCAGGCGCTGACCGAGCCGGACGGCGCGGCGAAACTGGCCGATGCGCTGCTGGCGGTGGCCGATGCGCTGGCCCGCGATGGCGTCACCGACGCGGAGGTCGATCGGCTGCGGCCCGAGGTGCTGGCGCGGCTGCGCGATCAGCAGCGGCTGAACGGCTTCTGGCTCGACATGCTGGGCGGGCTCCATGCGGGGCGGCCGGTGCGCGACGACCTGCGGACGATCGTGCGGCACGCCGAGCAACTGACCGCGGCGCCGCTCACCGCGTTGGCGAAGAAGTACCTGAAGAAGGAGCTCGCCTCGCTGGCGATCCTGCGGCCGAAGGCAGCCGGCGGCGGGTGAGTCGCCGCCCCCGATCGGCATCCCGATCCGGGAGCGTTCCGCCGCCGACTTCCGCACCCCCGCCGCGTGTCACCGTCGCCCGCCGGCAATGGCGAGCGACTGCGCCGGGGGAATGGCCGGGCGAATGGCCAGGGGCGTGCCCGGGGGCTTGCCCGGGGGAGCGAGCGGCCTCTTCCCTAATCGGGGGCGGCGAACGATCATCCGGTCGTGGACCGCCACCACACCTGCCCCCGTTCCCGTTCACGCCAGACTCCGTCCCGTGCGCCGCAGTGGATTGCGCTGGGACTGTCGGCATTGCCGTGTCATTGCAGTGAAGCGGAGCCGTCTCGATCCGCGCCGTCTCACTCCGCGGCATCTCGATCCGGGAGCGTTCCGGCGACGCCTGCCGCACACGTCGCCGACTCCACTGCCGCGGATTCCACTGCCGCGAACTCCACTCCCGCGGACTCCACTGCCGCCGACTCGCCCGTCCTGCCGACCGCCGCGCCGCCGCGTGCGCCTTCCGGCGGCGGAACGCTCCCGGAACGAAACGCCGCGCCGCGTGGCGTCTGGTACGCGGCGCCGCGCGCGGACGATCCGTCGTTCACCGTCGTGCACGGCCGGCCGCGCGAGCAGGTGGAGCATCTGCTCGAGCTGATCGGCAGCGGCGTCGGACTGATCGACCTCGAGCGCGACGGCGACCTCGACCTCTTCGTGCCGATGGGCCGCCGCCTCCTCGACCCCGCCGACTCGAGCAGCGATCGCCTGCTGCGCAATCGCGGCGACGGCACCTTCGAGGACGTCACCGCCGGCTCCGGCGTCGCCGACGACGGCTACGGCTACGGCTTCGGCTGCGCGGTCGGCGACTACGACAACGACGGCTTCGACGACCTCTTCGTCTGCAACTGGGGCAGCGATCGCCTGCTGCGCAACCGCGGCGACGGCACCTTCGAGGACGTCACCGCGCGCGCCGGCGTCGGCGACGACGACTGGTCGACCTGCGCCGCGTTCGGCGATGCCGACGGCGACGGCGACCTCGACCTCTACGTCTCGCGCTACTTCCACTTCGACCTCGCCGCGCCGCCCAACGGCGGCCGCCCCTGCAAGTTCGGCCCGATCGAAGCACCCTGCGGCCCGCAGTGGGAACCGGCCGTGCCCGACCTGCTGTGGCGCAACGACGGCGACGGCACCTTCACCGACGTCTCGGTCGAGTCGGGCATCCGCGCCGTGCGGCCGAGCTACGGCTTCGCGGTCACCTTCTGCGATCCCGACGACGATGGCCGGCTCGACCTCTTCGTCGGCAACGACAGCCTGCCGAACTTCCTGTTCCGCAACCAAGGCGGCCTGCGCTTCGAGGAGATCGCCGTCGCGGCCGGCGTGTCGGCCAACATCGACGGCGTCGACCAGGCGTGCATGGGCGCCGACCTCGCCGACTACGACGACGACGGGCGCGAGGACTTCGTCGTCACCAACTTCTCGAACGACTACAACACCGTCTACCGCAACGCCGGCGGCCTGGTCTTCGACGACGTGACGCGCGCCATCGGGCTGGCCGAGGCGTCGTGGTGGACGCTCGGCTGGGGGACCAAGTTCTTCGATGCCGACTGCGACGGCGACCTCGACTACTTCGTCGCCAACGGCCACCTCTACCCCGACACCCGCGGCGTCGCCTCGCTCGAGCACGAGCAGCTGAACCACCTCTTCCTGCAGCACGACGGCCGCTTCGAGCTGGTCTCCATGCAGGCGGGCCCTGGCCTCGCCCTCAAGAACTCGAGCCGCGGCGCCGCAGTGGGCGACCTCGACGGCGACGGCTGGCTCGACCTCGTCGTCGTCGAGCTCAGCGCGCCGCTCTCGATCTTGCGCGCGACGCCGCAACCCGGCGTCCACCGTGCGCTGGTCGAGCTGCTGCCGGCCGCCGATCGCCGTCCGATCGACCACGCGCGCGTCACGGTGCGCGCCGGCGGCCGGACGCAGACGCGCCGCATGAACCGCGCCGGCTCGTTCGCCTCGTCGAGCGATCCGCGGCTCCACTTCGGCCTCGGCGCGGCGACCACCATCGACGAGCTGCAGGTGCGCTGGCCCGACGGCGCCACGCAGCGCTTCACCGACCTGCCCGCCGATCGCCGCGTGCGCCTCGTGCGCGGCGCCGAGCGGCCGCTGCTGGAGGAGCTGCGATGACGCCGTCCGCCCGGTTCGCCCGCGTCGGCGTCGTCGTCGGGCTCGCGCTGCTCCTCGCGAGCGGACGCGCCGTCGCCCAGGTCGAGTTCGGGGCGCCGCGCAACGACGGCGCGCGCATCGAGCAGGCGCTGCAGGCGTTGCGGCAGGGTCGCGACGTCGACGCCAACCTCGCCGCGCTGAAGGAGTCGATCGAGCGGTCGCGCGATCCGGCGGCGGTCGCGCAGCAGATCGGCAGCGTCCTGCTGGTCGACGGCCGTTTCGCGCTGGCGGCCGACTTCCTCGCGCTGGCGCGCGCGCGGCGACCCGAGGATGGCCAGCTCGCGCTGCTGCTCGGTCGCGCGCAGGCGCAACTGCACCAGTTCGCGCCGGCGATCGAGCAGCTCGAGGCGGCGGAGCGGCTGCTCCCGGCCGGGCCGCGCCCGCAGCTCCACCAGTTCCTCGCGATCAGCTGGATGGGGCTGCAGCGCTTCGACGAGGCCGAGCAGCGGGCGCGCCGCGCGGTCGACGACGCGGCGAGCTGGAACGCGGCGCTGCCGGCCGGCCGCGCGCCGCTCGATGTCGTCGATTTCGAGCTGACGCGCGCGCAGGTGCTGCACGCGGCGGTGCGCTTCGACGACGCGTTGGCGCTGCTGGTGCTGCTGTCGACGCGCGCGAAGGAGCCGCTCGATCGCTCGAAGATCGAGTTGCTGAGCGCGAAGATCCTCGACACGCGCGGCGACGTCGAAGGGGCGGCGCGCGCGTTCGCCGTAGCGCGCGCGGCGACCCCGCAGCGGGTGGAGCCGCTCTACGAGGAGGCGACCTTCTGCATCCGTCGCCAGCGGCACGCCGAAGCGAAGCCGCTGCTGGAGCAGGTGGTCGCGCTCGAGCCCGACCACGAGGGCGCGTGGTTCAACCTGGCGCGACTGCTGCCGCGTCTCGGCGATGCAGCGGGCGGCAAGAAGGCGGCCGAGCGGTACGCCGCGGTGCACGCCGCGAAGCTCGCCGACGACGAGCGGATGACCGAGCTGCGGCGCGCGCTCGACGCGAAGAAGTAGCGGCGCGCGTCAGCGGGCGGTCGAGCGGCGCCCCGGAGGCCGTTCATGATCGAGGTCGCGTTCGAGCAGGACGGTCTGCGCTTCACGCGCTACCCGTTCGACGGCGCGTCGGTCCACCCGCGCGGCTTCGTGCCGCGGCGCGCGATCCGCGACGTCGATCCCGAGGCCGATCCGCCCGAGGTGCGACTGCGTGCCGGCGAGACGCTCTTCCTGGCGAGCCGGGATGCGGAGGCGTTGCGCCGCTACGCCGCGCAGCATTCGATCCGGCGGTGCCCGCGGGTCGACGTCTGGGCGTTGCTGCTCGAGCCGTTCCTCGACACCGACAGCACCGAGGCTGCGGAAGCGCGGACGCTCGCGCAGCTCGCCGCGTTGGGGATCGCGCGCGCGCGGGTGGAGGACGTGCGCGCGCGAGTCGAGCGCAGCATGCTGCGGTACAACGCGGCGAGCTGGAACTGGACGCGGCTCGGCCTCGCGGACTTGCTGCGCGCGCAGCAGGCGGAGCGCTGGCTCGCTTGGATCCCGAGCGTTCGACGGCGCCGTCGCGCGTTCTACGTCGAGGCGATGGCGTTGGCGGAACTCGGTCGCGGCGTCGTTGCGGTGCGCGAAGCGGCGAGCTGAGCCGCGTGCGGATCGGGCGATTCGGATTCGGTCAGCGGGCGGTCGAGCCAGCGAAGCGGCGCGCCCAGACCGCCAGCAGCACGCCGGCGGCGACCCACGCGGCGAAGACCTTCACCTGATCGACCCAGGTGGCGTCCTGCGTGATCAAGAAGGCGAGGAAGCCGCTGGTCCCGAGCCCGAGCAGCGGGATCGGGTAGCGGCCGCCCGGCAGTCGGAAGCCGTCGGCCCCTTCGGGCTGGTGAGCGCCGAGCTTGATGACGGCGAGGCAGGTCGCGGCGTACTGCACCAGCACCGCGAGGTTCGAGAGCGCGGTGAGCCGCTCGAACGCGGCCGCGCCGCCGAGCCACTCGATCAGCGAGAAGAGCGTGCCGAACAGCGCGGCGAGCGTCGTGACGACCACCGCGGTGATCGGCGTGGCGCGGGTCGGGTGGTGCTCGGCGAAGCGCGCGGGCAGCAGGCCGTCGCGACCGAGCGCGACCAGGAAGCGCGGCGCGCAGAACATCGTGACCGCCGCGAAGCCGAGCATCGAGACGCAGGCGCCGGCCGCCATCAGCCGCTCGCCGCCGGTGCCGAGGAAGGTCGACGCCGCGGTGGCGAGCGGGCGGATGCGGTTGGTCTCGCTGGCGCCGGCGTGCGCGAGGTCGGGCGCGGTGCCGACCGCGACGATCTGGATCAGGCAGTAGAACGCGGCGGCGCCGACCAGCGAGAGCGTCACGGCGAGCGGCACGTCGCGGCGCGCGTTCTTCAGCTCGCCGGCGGGGACCGGGACGACCTCGAAACCCTGGAGGGGATAGAAGGCGGCGAAGAGCGCGGTGCCGAGCGCGGCGAAGGTGCCGCTCGAGGGGGCGGCGGGCGCGGGGTGCGCCGCCGCGGTGGCGGCGAGGACGTCGGGCAGCGGCGCGGCGGCGCTCGGCCACCAGGCGAAGCGGCTCCAGTCGACGGCGAAGAGGCCGACGGCGACGAAGGCGAGCAGCGGCAGCAGTTTCGCGACGGTGAGCAGCGTGGCGGTGCCGGCGGCCGACTTCACGCCGCGGCAGTTGATCCAGCCGAGGAGCACGACCAGCGAGAGGGCGATGGCCGCGGCGGGGCCGGGGGCGTCGGCGCCCGGCAGGAAGACGGCGAGGTAGCCGGGGATGCCGGTGACGGCGGCGGCGAGCGCGGCCCACATCGAGATCCACGCCGTCCACGCGACGACGAAGGCGGGCCAGCGGCCGAAGGCGCGGCGGGCGTAGAGGTAGGGGCCGCCCGCTTCGTCGTGGCGGGTCGCCATCGCGGCGAAGCAGAGCGCGACGGTGACCAGCAGCAGGCCGTCGATGGCGAAGGCGATCCAGGAGGCGCCGCCGAGCAGGCCGGCGAGCTCGCTCGGCTTGCGGTAGATGCCGGAGCCGACGATGTTGTTGACGCCGATGCAGAGGACCGTGAACAGCCCGAGCTGCCGGAGCGAGGCGCCGCCCGAGGAACTCCCCGCCGCCGCGCCGCTCGCCATCGCCGCCCCCCCGCGCTTGCCGCTCGCCACCCCGCGTCCGCGCGCCTCCCATACCACCTCCGCTAGGTGCCGGGGAGTTTCCATCCACGCCGGTGCCGGGGAGTTTCCGTCCGGCAGATCGCGATCGACCTCGCGGCCTTCGCGCGCGGCGAGTGGCGCCGCTCGCTCCGGTCAGGCGCACCTGCGGCGAAGGCGCGGTGCGATCGACTGCTGCCGATCGCCGATTCGAAGCAATCCACGCCGATGGCGAGCCGTGCCGTCCCGTTCGCGCGAAGGCCATCGACGCGCCGTTCGTGGCGTCGCGCGACGCACGGCGGAGGGGCGGACGGAAACTCCCCGGCACCGGATGGGTGGCGAGGCCGGATGGAAACTCCCCGGCACCGTGGGGTGGGGTGAAGAATCGACCCCGCCACCGCGGGAGGGGTCAGTCGTCGGGGAGGTGGTCGGGGGCGTGGCCCTTCAGCGCGCCGTCGGCGTCGATCCAGCTGTCGAGCACGACGCCGGTGTCGGGGTCGGTGAGCTTGCGCAGGAGCGTGGCGCCGAGCGGCCCCGGGCGGCTCGGGTCGGCGGCGCCGTCGCGGAGGTTCGGGCCGACGCCGGGCTCGAGCATCGAGTGGTTGTTCGACGCGAACGAGAAGCCGCTCTCGTCGACGATCCGGTCGAGGTCGAGCGCGACGCGCGCCGGGTCGAAGCTCGCCGAGGGGGGCACGCCGTTGCAGCCGAAGCGGTTCGGGTTGTCGTCGATCGGGTTGACCGGCAGCCCCTCGTCATCGAAGAGGAAGAGCCCGCTGCCGAGCCCCGCGACCATGTGCACGAAGAACGGCGAGTCGAGCTGGTTGCCGGTGTTCTGCCCGATCTGCTGCTTCAGCAGCTGGAAGTCGAGCGCGCCGTAGCTGCGCGACTGCAGCGCCGCGCGGAACGCGTCGTACTCCGGCCGCCACGCCGCGACGCCGCTCTCGGTCAGGTGGCAGGCGACGCAGTAGCGCGGCCCCTCCTTGTCGGCGGCGACCTTGCCGCGGATCGAGTGCTGCAGCAGCGAGTTGTGGCCGAGCGAGCCGAACGGCTTGGCGGGGTCGTTGCCGTCGCTGTTGCGATCGGTGAACGCGACCACGTCGGAGAACTGCCCGTTGCGGTCGCGCCACTGGAAGAAGACCTTCGTGTTGGTCGCGACCTGCGAGATCCGGTTCTTCGGGTCGACGCCGAGCTGGAACGGCACGACCGACTGGTAGGTGAAGTCGGCGTTGCGCTGCCGGAAGACGATCCGCTCGCCGGTGATGTTGCTGAAGTTGTTGCCCTCGTTGTACTCGCCCTTCAGGTGGCAGCCGACGCAGCTGTTCGACCACGACGAGTGGCAGCTCGCGCAGCTCATGTTGTCGCCGTGGCTGAAGCCGTTGGCGGGGCGGTTGGTCTGCAGCGGGCCGATGCCGTTGCTCGGGTCGTTGTCGGCGCGCCCCATCGCGTAGGAGGCCAGCGCGCTCCAGAGCGGCTCGCCGGTGGTGGGGTGGGTCTTCCCCGAGTCGACCACCGCGTCGCGCGTCTGCTTCACGTAGTGGCGCGCGCCGGTCAGCCGGCTGGTGAGCCAGACGCTGCCGTCGCTCTCGCGCACGACATGGTCGAGCGCGCGGCCGTTCTTGTCCATCGCCGCGTCGACCACGCTGCCGTCCTTCTTCACGTGCGGAGCGACCGGCGCGTAGGCCGTCGCCGTCCCGTGGCAGCTCTCGCACTCGATCGCCGTCTGCTGCTCCATCCGGCTCGCGATCGCCGTCGAGCCCGCGCCGCTCGTGTCGCCGCCGTGCAAGTCGAAGCTGCCGTGGCAGTCGATGCAGCCGAGCCCCGCCTCGTAGTGGACGTCGGCCGGCGTGTCGTCGCGCCCGTCGCCGTCGTAGTCCTCGAAGAGCACGTACTGGTTGTGGTTGCGCCCGTTGAAGGTCCGGTTGCCGACGACCGGGTCGAAGAGCCGCGTGTCGTTGGCGGTGGTCCGGAAGCTGTCGGGATCGGCCGGGTACTGGTGGTGGTTCTTGACGTCGGCGTTCTGGTCGAGGCGGATGCCCCAGTACTGCATCACCGTCCGGTTCGAGCCCTGGTGGCAGCCGGCGCACGTCGCGTCGTCGATGCCCTGCACCTGCGCGCCGTTCGCGAGCGTCTTCGCCACGCTGCGGATCTGGTGGCTGCGCACGTGCGAGCGCTCGGGCGGGTCGATGTCGTCGGGATCGAGCGGCTCGAGGCGGTTCACGTGCGGGTCGCGGCTGCCGCTGCGGCCGCTCGCGCTGTAGGGCATGTGGCAGGCGCTGCAGCCCGAGCTGCGGAAGTCGCCGTAGCGGTTGTTGGCGCCCGCGCTGCCGAGATGGCAGTCGCCGCAGGTGAACGCCACCTGCTCCATGAAGAGCGCGGCGAGGCGCGAGCCGCTCACCACGCGCCGCTGCGCATCGAGGTCGTTCACCAGGTTCGGCGCGTCGTAGGCCGGGTTGCGGAAGAGCTCCATCGGCCCGCTCTTGCCGAAGCCGCTGTAGACCGGCGCCTCGAGCAGCTCGCCGACCTTGCCGATCGCGAGCGGATCGAAGATCCAGTTCGGGTCGGTCACGGCGCGCCAGCCGTAGTCGGCCGCCGTGTCGTCCCACAGGCCGCGGTGCGCCGGGATCGCGTTCTCGACGCCCATGAAGTAGGTCGAGCCCGAGAAGAAGCCCGCCTCGGTGGCCAGCAAGCTGCGCGACACGGTGCTCGCGTGCGGTCCGTGGCAGGCGCCGCAGCTGCGATTGCGCGAGACGACGCGCAGGTCGCCCGGGTTCACGAACTGCAGGTAGTCGAGCGCCGTGTAGCTCTTCGCGCCGACCGTGTAGTCGGGGAACTTGTCCATGCCCGACAGCGTGAGGCGGTTGAACCACGCCCGCGCGTTCTGGATCTGGAAGCCGTCGTCGCCGATCTCGGGCGGCGGCGGGACGTGGCTCGAGTCGCGGTCCTTGCCGGTCGAGTCGCCGCCGTGGCAGGTGGTGCAGTCGAGGTTGGCGGCGCCGGGGAACGGATGGGGGTTCTCGAGGCCGGGGCCGGCGTAGTCGACGTGCTGCGAGCCGTTGTGGCAGCTCATGCAGGAGTTCGCCTGCGTGCTGGCCAGCTCGTCGCGCGAGGCCGAGTCGAGGCAGCCGCTCGCCAGCGTGGCGAGGACGGCGGCGAGCGAGCGACCGGCGCGGTGGCGGACGATGGAACGCATCCAGCGATCTCCTGCGGTCCCCGCCCGCGAGCGGCCGGAGCGGCTCGCGTTCCCTTGCCCCTCTTCGGAATCGCGCGGCGCGACTTGAGGCGCGAGCGGCGCGCGCTCGCCTCGCGCTCGCGCGCAACCGGCGCTCAGTCGCCCTCCGCCTGCCGCCAATCGGTCGGCAGGTGGCAGCGGTCGCAGCGGTCGACGTAGCCGAGCGCGACGTGCGGCGGGTTCAGCGCGCGTGCAAGGTCGTCGCGATGGCAGGTGACGCACGACGGGTCGTTCGGGACGAAGTTGCCGGCGAACGCGCCCGGATGGCAGCGATGGCAGGCGACGCGCGCGTGCGCGCCGCTCAGCGGGAAGCGGCTGCGCGCGTGCGCCTCGAGCTGCGCCTCGGGGCGCCAGCTCTCCTGCTGGTGGCAGCGCGCGCAGTCGTTGCCGAGGTCGCCGCCATGCACGTCGTCGTGGCAGCCGCCGCACCCCTTGGCCGCGAAGACGTCGACCGGCCCGCGATCGTTGTGGCATCGCAAGCACTGCGCCTGCGCGTGCGCCCCCTCGAGCGCGACGCCCGTCTCGGCGGCGTGGTCGAAGGTGAAGTCGACGCGCAGCTCGTTCCAGCCGGCGCCTTCGTGGCAGAGCGCGCAGTCGCTCGGGAAGCTCTCGTGCGGCAGCACGGGGCCGAGGCCGGCCCACCAGCGGTGGCGCGTCCCGGCGCGCGGATCGGCGCCCATGCAGGCGGCGACGGCGATCGCCGCGCAGGCGAAGAGCGCCGCACGCAGGCGGCGGCCGTGCAGCAGCGCGCCCATCAGAAGCTCCTCTCCAGCGACAAGCCGCCCGACCAAGCGTACTCGTCATCCCACACCTTGAGCTCGACGCGCGCCGCGACGCGCAGCCCGCCCGCCGTGAAGAAGCTCTGGCTGGCGAAGAAGCGGTGCTGCACGATGTCGTCGAGCGCGCTCGAGAACCCCTCCTGGCGGTGGTTCGCGAGCTCGTACATGCAGTCCCACCGCTGGCTGCCGTCGTGGCCGATGGCGCCGACGCGGAAGCCGTTCACGCGCGTGAAGCTGCCCTTGCTGGTGAAGCCGGTCACGTCGAGGCGCGCGTCGGTGAACAGCGGCAGCGGCACGTCGAAGCCGCCCTCCGCGGCGCCGCCGCTGCCCTCCTGGTCATGGAATCCGGAGAGCTCGCCATGGACGGCGAAGCTGCTCTGCGGATCGCTCCGGCCGCGCAACGTGAGGCGATCGAGGTGGGCGCGGTCGAGTGCGGCGGCGTCGAGCGGCAGGAAGTCGCCCGCGCGCTCCTGCTCGGGGAAGGCGACGTGCTGGTAGGCGAGGTCGAGGCTGCCGCCGTCGTCGAAGCGGCGGCCGATCGCCAGCAGCGCCTGCGTCACCTCGACGTTGGTCGACTTCAGGTCGTCGTTGCCGTCGTAGAGATCGATCCAGACCGCGGCGTGCGCGTCCCAGCCGCCGCTCGGCAGCCAGCGCACCTTCGCCAGCGCGAGGCGGCGGTCGAGCTCGCCCTCGTGCCAGGTCTGCTGCAGCGCGGCGGTGGCGGCCAGCCGCTCGCTCTCGTCGGCGAGCCACTCGTAGCTGGCGGCGAGCTGCAGGTCGTGGAACGAACCGAAGTCGTCATCGAGCTCCGGCAGGAAGCCGAAGCTGGCGCCGACCCGATCGCCGCCCGCGGTCCGCGCGCCCCACTCGATGCCGTCGAGGAAGCCGAACTCGGGCACCGCGTGCTGCAGGAAGCGGCCGACCTCGAAGCGATGGGTGTCGAAGCGCGTGCCGCCCCACGCATAGGAGAGGCGGCGCGGCGTGAGGTCGAGCTCATGGTCGCCGTCGAACTCGGTCCCGTAGTCGAGCTCGAGCTCGGCGCGCAGCGTGCCGCCGTCGCCGAAGAGGTTGTCGGCGCGCGTGTCGTAGCCGGCACGCGCGTAGCTGTCGGACCAGCCGCCCTCGCTGGAATGGCCGACGTCGGCGCTGCTCCAGAGGCGGTGCGACCAGCGCGGCGCGCGCTGCTCGGGGCGGATCGGCGAAAGGCCGGCGAGGAGCGGCTGCGACGGGTCGTAGTCGGCATCGCGGTTCGTCCACGCCGGCTTGGCGGCGGGGGCGGCGGGGGCGGCGTCATCCGCAGTCGGCGTCGCGTCGTCCGCCTTCGCAGCGGGCTTCGCGTTCGGCTTCGCAGCGGGTTTCGCCGCTGGCTTCGCCGCAGGCTTCGGCGCGGGCGTCTCCGCTGGCGGCGCGGGCGCCTCGGCGGCGGGCGGCGCGGGCGGCGGCTTCGGCAGCCGCGACGCGGGCAGCAGCGCCTCGCCGCGCGTCGCCAGTTCCACCACCGCCGAGCGATCGTCGAGCTCGACCGTGGCGACCCGCTCGCGCACGTCGCCGACGCGCCCTTCGAGCGGCTTCCCCTTGCGCGGCCGCAGCTGCACGCGATCGCCGAGCTTCAGCCCGTCCGCGCTGCCGCGATCGACGATGACGCGGCCGGGCGTCGCCGCCATCACGCGCAGCTCGAGCGCCACTTGCGGCTCCGACTCCTGCACCGGCGCCGGCGCGATCAGCGCGGCGGGCACCAGCGAGCAGAGGAGCCACGACGCCGTCATCCGCTTCGTCCTCTCCGTCGGCGCAGCGGTTCCTGCGGTGCGCCATGGCAGTCCGCGCAATCGCTCGGCAGCGGCCGGTAGCGCACGACTTCACGCTCTTCGTGCAGGAAGACCGGGTGGCAGGCCGAGCAAGCGGCGGCACGATGCGTTTCGTCGAGACGGAACGTCGAATGCAGGTTGTGTTGGAAGAAGAGTGCGGAAAAGTCGGCCGTCGGCGAGTGGCACGGCGTGCAGCGGTTCTCCCCGTCGCGCACGAACTGCCCGGCGTGCGGATCGTCGTGGCAGTCGCCGCAAGCGTTGCCGAGCGCCGGCGCGCTGGTGCGGCCGCGCGCGTCGCGCGCCGGCAGCGGCGCGTGGCAGTCGCTGCAACCCGCCGTGCCGTGCGCACCGTCGAGCGCGAAGCCGGTCGCGGCGGCGTGGTCGAAGCTCGCCGACGCGGCGCGGAACGACACCTCGTCGTGGCAGTCGACGCAGCCGCGCGCGCGCGCGCCATCGGCGGGCGCGAAGTCGGCGAAGGCGCCGGCGTGCGGATCGGCGTGGCAGGTGGCGCAGCGGTCGGTCGCCAAGCGGGCCGGGACTGCGCCGCTGGCCGCACGGGTGCCGTCGCCACTGAAACGCTCCTGCGCGCGCGCGAAGGTGCGGCCCTTCGCGTCGGGCGCGGGCAGCGGCGCGTGGCAGCTCGCGCAATCGGCTTGCAGGTGGGCGCCGCGCAGCGCGAAGCCGGTCGCGCGGCCGTGGTCGAACGGTGCGACGAGCTGGTCGAACGCGGTCGTGCCGTGGCAGCGCGCGCAACTGCCGGCGGCGGGCGGCGGAGTGCGGTAGCGCGCGTCGAAGAGGCCGTCGTGCGGATCGGCGTGGCACTCCTCGCAGCGCGCCTCGGTGCCGTGGAAGCGGCGCGGCACGGTCGACGCGCTGTGCGCCGTCGCGGGCGCCTCCTTCAGCTCGCGGCTCGCTTCGTGGCAGCTCGCGCAGTCGGCTTCGCGATGGGCGCCGGCGAGCGGCAGCGCGGTGCGCGCGTGGCGGCCGACGGTGAAGGTGTGGGGCGCGAAGAAGCGGAAGTCGTGGCAGCTCACGCAACCCAGAGGCGCCTGCTTGCTGCCGTCGAACTGACCGCCGTGTGGATCGGCGTGGCAGGCGGCGCAGTCGCGCGCTCCGCGGCCGGGGTAGCGAGCGGCGTAGTCGGCGCCGGCCGGATCGTGGCAGCGCGCGCAGTCGAGTTCGGAGTGCGGTGCGGCGAGCTGCAGCGATGCGGCGGCGTGCTGCTCCGGAGTGACCGTCGCGCGCGGATCGCGGAACGACGCGCGGTCGGCGGCGTGGCAGGTGACGCACCCCTGCTCGGGAGTGGTGTCGGCCAGGCGCGCGGCGTGCGCCGTGAACTCCTTCGCATGCGGCGAGGCGTGGCAGTCGCTGCAGCGGCGCGCGGCGGGGCGCGTCGCCGTGCGGTCCGCAGCGCGCGTCGCGCGCGGGCCATGGCCGAGCCGCTCCAGCGCGTGGGGCGAGTCGGCGGCGTGGCAGTCGCGGCAGCGCTGCTCGCCATGGCCGCCGATCAGCGGCAGGAACTCGTCGTGCGCGAAGAGGAAGCTCTCGTTCCAGTCGCGATCGGTGTGGCAGTCGCTGCAGGCGGGCGCCATGCGGCCCTGGTGCGGATCGGCGTGGCAGGTGGCGCAATCCTGGTGCTGACCGAGGTAGCGCCAGCCGCCGCGCGGCAGCTCGCCGCTGTCGGCATTCGAATGGCACTTGGCGCAGGCGAGGTCGGCGTGGCCGCCCGCGAGCGCGTAGCCGACCTTCGCGTGGTCGAACTGCTGCAGGTCGGCGAAGCCGGCCAGCGCGAAGCTGCGCGGGTTCACCGGCACGAACGCCTCGCCGTGGTGCTCGCCGTGGCAGCGCGCGCACGCCTCGGCGAGGCCGGCCTCGAGCGCACCGTGCAGCCCCGCCTTCCGCTCCATCTGCTGGGCGATCTCGCCGTGGCATTCGAGGCACGCCTGCGCCATCGACTCGCCGAAGCCGCCGTGGCAGCTCGAGCAGTCCCAGCTGCCGTTCAGCTCGTCGTGGCGACCGTGCACCGCGGAGAGCGGGCCGGGCGCGACGCGCCGCACGTAACGGCCGCCCACCAGTCCCGCCAGCGCCATCGAGGCCAGCAGCGCGAGCCACAAGCTCGGTTGGCGCCAGCGCGGCAGCGCGCGCGGTGCCGTGGAGTCGAGCGGCGCGGCCGAGTCGCGCGGTGCATCAGCGGGCGAAGGGCTCATGGACCGCCTCCGTAGAGCAGCGCGCAGCCGACATGGATCGCGACCAGCAGCACCATCAGCGCGGCGAGCCAGCGGTGGAGGAAGCGCCACGACGACGCCAGCGCGCGCAGCTCCTCGAAGCGGGCGATCATCAGTGCGGCGCGATGGGCGCGGCGCGCCAGCGCCAGCGCGCGCTTCACGTCGGCCGGCGCCACGCCGTCGCGCGCCCCCTGCTCCGCCAGCGTGCGCAGCGCGCGGCGCAACGACTGCTGCGTCGAGAGCAGCGCGCCGATGCGGTGGAGGAAGGTGCCGCGCCACGGCTGCGCTTCGACCAGCGCCACCACCTGCGCGCGCGCCTTCGCGAAGAAGGGCGGCTCGCTGCCGTCGGGTCGCGTGATGGCGGCGAGCTTCGCGCGCGCCTCGGCCAGCGCGAGCTCGCGGCCGTTCGCCGCGCGCGGCAGCCAGGCGTAGAGGTAGCGGCCGACCGCGCCGGTCAGCAGCAGCAGGCCGAGCGCGAGGAAGGAGTGGCCGCCGACGCTGTCGCGCGGGTCGAGCGCCGCGTGGAGCGCGGCGAGCAGGAAGGCGAGGATGCCGGTGGCCACGTGGCTGGTCATCCACGCCTGGAGCGACCCGAGCGCGAAGCGGCCGCGCGCGCCGCGCCGCACGACGTAGAGGAGGTTCACCACCACCAGCGCCGCCGCGGCGATGCCGAACGCGAGTCCGATCCCGTCGCTCGGGCGCAGCCACTCGTGGCTCGCGTGGAGCGGCCGCGAGCGCGCCGGCAGCGTGTAGTAGTCGCGATGCCACAGCGCGAAGGCGAAGGCGCCGCTCGCCAGCAGGAAGCCGATCGCGAGGGCGCGCAGCAGGCCGCTGCCCTGCTCGGCGACGGCGCGCGGCGGTGGGCGCAGCGCAGGATCGAAGGAGACGCCGGCGCGCTCGAGCAGCGGGAACGGCGGCGTGCCGCCGGCCAGCACGAAGAGGTCGTCGTTGGCGACGGTGAGCGGCTCGACCACTTCGCCGCGCTTCAGCGCCAGGTCGACGCGTTCGGGCGTGATCGCCGTCACTTCGCTCTGCAGCAGCAGTCGCACGCGGCGCGCGCGCACCTGCTCGCCGAGGCGCGCCTCGCTCTCGGGACGCAGGCGGAAGAACCCGTCCTGCCGGTAGGAGAGGATCACCTCGGTGCCAGGCTGCTCGGCAAGACCGACGGCCGCTTCGACGGCGCTCTCGCCGCCGCCGACCACCAGCACGCGGCGGCGCTGGTAGGCGCGCGCGTCCTGCAGCGAGTAGGCGACCTTCGCCAGCTCCTCGCCCGGCACGCCGAGGCGCCGCGGCAGTCCGCGCCGGCCGAGCGCCAGCACGACGAAGCGAGCGCGCACGGTGGCGCGCGAGGTGACCAGCTCGAAGGTGGCGGAGTGGTCGGCGGTGGCGTCGCTGACGACTCGCTCGGTCGGATCGGTGCGATGCACCTCGCGCAGTTCGTGGCCGTGCTCGATCGGCAGCGCGTGGCACGCGGCGATCGACTGCCACAGCGCGACCAGCTCCTCCTTCACGAACTCGTGCTGCAGGACGCGGCCGTGCAGCGGCAGCTCGATCGGCCGCGTGACGACCAGCTTCTTGCGCGGGTACTTGGCGACGGTGCCGCCGAGCGACGACTCGTGCTCCAGCACGACGAAGCGGAGCCCCTGCCGTTTCGCTTCGAGCGCCGCCGCGAGACCCGCCGGCCCCGCGCCGACGATGGCGAGATCGAGCGGGGCGTCGTGCGCGCGCGCTTCGCTGCCCGGCGCCGCGCTCTGCGGGTCGGGCGCGAGGCGGCGCGCGATCGTGTCGACCGCTTGCACGCCTTGGCCGATCGCGACGTGGATCAGCGCGTGCGCCGTCACCTCGCCGGCGAGGAAGAGGCCCGGCGTGCCGATCGCCTCGAGTTCGGGCGAGAGGGCGGGCACGTCGCGCCGCTCGCCGGCGTCGGCCAGCGTCACGGTGATGGCGCCGACCGGGCACTCGCGCTCGCAGGCGGCGTGGCCGACGCAGCGCGCGCCGTTCACGACGGCGGCCTGTCCGTGGACCATCTGCAGCACGCCCGCTTCGGGGCACGCCTCGACGCACTTGCCGCAGCCGAGGCAGCGCGAGAGGTCGACGAACGGATGCTGCAGCTGCGCGCGCGCGCTGCCGCGCCGCTCCGCGGCCCGCTGCTGCGTGACCGCCTGTTCCATGCCGGCGAGCTCGCGGCGCCGCGCCCACGCGCAGAGCAGCGCGAAGGCGAGCGCCGCGACCAGCAGGGCGAGTGCGGCGAAGCTCATGGCGGCGGCGCGCGCCGTGCCGGGTCGATCAGCCCTTCTTGCGCGGCTCGGCGACCGGCTTCACGGCGCTGCTCGGCTTCGTGGCGGCCGGCTTCGCGGCGCCCTTCGCCGGCGCGTTCGTCGCGGCCGGGGCGGGCTCGACGACCGGTTCCGGGACGCTCGGCAGCGCGACGGCGGCGACGTACTCCTGCGCGGCCGACTGGCACGCCAGCAGCTGCGCGTCGAGCGTCTGCGTCGCGGCGCTGATGGTCGCGACGTCCTGGCGCAGCGCCGCGGCCGAGGCCGCGTTCAGGTCGTGCTTCAGGAAGAGGACGCAGTCGGAGAGCTGCTTCTGCACCGCGACGAAGGCGGCTTGCGCCGGCTCGACGGTGGTGACGATCGCGTCGTAGCGCTCGCGCGTCTGGGCGAGGCGGTTCTGGCTGCGCAGCCGCAGCTCGAGGCTGGTGAAGGTGTCGAGGTCGGCGGCCCAGCGCTTGAACACCGGGTCGGCCAGCGCCTTCATCTTCTTCACCTCCTGGTCGAAGGCGAGCAGCTGCTTGCCGGAGGCATCGACGGCGGTCGCCGCGGCGCCGTACGCGCCGACCACGTCATCGCCGAAGTCGAGCGACACCAGCGAGTGCAGCTCGAGCAGCGCGCCGTGCAGCTTCTCCTGCGCCAGCTCGGAGCCGGTGTGGACGCGCTCGATCGCCGTGACGAGCTGATCGACCTGCACGAGGCTGTCGCCCTTGGTCGGCGTCGCACAGCCGCCCGCACCGGAGAGGACGAGGGCCAGGGAGGCGGAGTGGATCCAGTGGGCACGTGACATCGGACGCTCCTCGCAGGAATGGCGCCGCGTCCGGCGGGGGACGCGCAGGCGAGCGGGAGCTTCGGCCGGCGAGGCGTGCGGCTTGAACGCGACGAAGGGGTTTCCTGATCGGGGCGGGTGGCGTGGGTGTAGCGAGGCGGTTGCGAGCGCCGGCGAGGAGTCGCTGCGGCAACGCGAGGCGAGGGGGGCAGCGTGGCGGCGTGGCCGAGCAGGGGGCGCGAGGTGGCGCTGTCACGGTCGGTGCGGTGACCACTTGACGGTCCGAGGGACCGCGCTACTTCAAGCCCTCGAGCCGATCGACGGACGACGCGGGCGGAGCAGTCGATGCCTCGCGGCCGAGCGCGGCGCAGCTCGCCCGTACGTTCCTTCCGCGCAGCAGCAGTGATCAGGAACTCCCAATGATCGGCGACCAAGCGCTCTCGAGATCAGTGGTCCTCGTCGCGTTCGTCGCGGTGGGCGTCGGCAGCCACGACGCCAGTGCACAGCAGATCCTCGCGGAATGGGATTCGCAGCACTCGACTGGCGCGTGGGACCTATTCGGCAACGACATCGCCGTCCTTGGCGATGTCAACGGCGATGGGTGGGTCGATGTGCTGGTCGGCTCACTTGGGTACGACGTCTCGGGTGCGAACTACGAGGACGGCGCTGCCTTCGTCGTCTCCACCCAGGATGGCTCGTTCCTCCGGCAACACTTCGGTTCGGCGCGGTTCGGCCGCTTCGGTCTCGCGCTGGACGGCGGGCCCGACCTCGATGGGGATCGCGTCCCCGACTATGCGGTCGGGGCGCCGCTCGAGCGTGGCAAGCAGGCGATGAGCGGACGGGTGCACGTCTTCTCGGGCGCCACCGGCGCCGTCCTCTACGTGCTGGATGGCGAGCGCAACGGGGACGACTTCGGCTACGACCTGTCGTTCGTCGGCGACCTCGATGGCGACGGCGCGTCCGAGCTGGTCGTGGTGGCCGAATGGTGGGACGACTACTCGCTGCTGCTCGGTCAGTGCGGGCGCGCCTACTGCTATTCGGGACGCACCGGCGCGACGCTCTGGACCGTCGAAGGAGTCCAGCAGGATCAGATGCTGGCGCGCTGCTGCCCGATGGACGACTTCAATGGTGATGGCGTCCCCGAGGTTGGCCTCGGGTCGATCGGCAGCGGATCGGGGAGCGCTGGCGAGGGGACCTTCGATGTCATCGATGGCAAGACGGGCTTCGCGCTGCAGCGGATCGCCGGGCAGAACGCACTCGAGCAGTTCGGCCACTGTGGACAGACCGGCGACATCGATGGGGACGGCGTTCGCGATCTTCTGATCGGCGCCCCGAACTGGCCGGTGCCATCGACTCGGTCAGGCCGCGTCTACGTGGTCTCCGGCGCGACGCTGGCCGAGCTGCATCATTTCGACGGCGAGGCGAAGAACGAGTACCTCGGCGCGATCTCGATGCGCTTTGGCCAGTTCGATGCGAACGGCGATGGGTGGCCGGACATCGTCTTCGGCGCGGCCGCCCGCGCTCGAGCCGGGTGCAGCCAGGGCGTTGAGTCCTTCTATTGCGGCCGCACGTTTCGGCTGCTCTACGAGTTGCGCGCGCAACCGGTGCACGGGATCGATGACACTCTTGGCGTTACCGGTGGCACGGTTGGGGATGTCGACGGCGATGGATTCCCCGATGCCATCGTGACCGCGTACGGCGGAGCCGGCGGTGGCGGCGGCGGAGCCGGCCGTGTCTACCTCGTCGGGATGAAGCCGATCTTCCTGCAAGGTGACCGCAGCGAATACACCTCGGGCGACTCGATCACGCTGCGCCTCACCGGTGGCGCGCCCGGCGTGCTGGGGCTGATCGCGGTCGTTTCAGTCGACGGCGTCCCGCTCTTCCAACCGGTCTCGCTGGCGGCGCTCGACAGCTTCGGTGAACTCACTTACAGCGATGTCGCCGACCCGACGCTCGCTGGCCTCACCATCGAGGTGCAGGGCCTCTGCCAGAAGCCGACTGGCCGCGGCGTGCTCTTCAGCGTGCCCGAGACGATCGAGTTTCGGTGATCGCGTGAGTCAACGACGAGGTCCGCAACGGATCATTGCGGTACGGGCGGTTTACCGGTGCCTCGCAGGCGGTGAGATCGGCGAGTTTCGCCGCCGCCAACCGACTGCACCTCGACTCGCGAAACGCGGCGTACCGCCACCCCGCTGCGCCGCTCGCGCCGCTCAGCCGCCGTGCGGCCGGTCGTTCTGCTTCGCGTCGCTCGACGTGTTGGCAGCCGCGCTCGCCTGCGCCGCGCGTTCGCGGGTACTGCGGCGCCGCTCGCGGATCACCTCGATGATGCCGGGGAGGATCGAGAGGAAGATCACGCCGAAGATGATCGGGTGGAGGTACTTCTCGACGGTCCCTTCGCCCCAGCGCGAGTTGATGGCGGTGGCGCCGTAGTAGCCGAGCAAGAGCAGCGAGCCGACCCAGCCGATGCCGCCCACCACGTTGAAGAGGGCGAAGCGGCGGTAGTCCATGCCGGCGGCGCCCGCCACGGTCGGCGCGAAGGTCCGCACGATCGGCACGAAGCGGGCGATGACGATCGTCTTGCCGCCGTAGCGCTCGTAGAAGGAGTGCGCCTTCTCGATGTGCTTGCGCTTGAAGAGCAGCGAGTCGTCCTTCCTGAAGAGCGCCGGGCCGAGCTTGGCGCCGATCAGGAAGCCGAGCGCGTCGCCGACGATCGCCGCGACGCTGGTGATCGAGAGCATCGCCCAGATGTTGATCTCGTCGGGCTCGCCGCGCAGCGACGCCACCACGATGCCGGCCGTCACCAGCAGCGAGTCGCCCGGCAGGAAGAAGCCGATCAGCAGCCCCGTCTCGACGAAGACGATCGTCGCGATGGCGAGCGTCCCGTACGAGTGGACCAGCCGCTGGATCCCCTCGGGGCTCAGGTAGTCGTGGTAGAGCTGCTGCAGCAGTTCGAGCATGGGGCGGTGGATCGCGGGGGGAGGTGGAGGCGCGGCATCTTGCCGACCGCGCGCCCAAGAGAAAGCGCGATCCGCCTTCGACGCGCGCCGCTTCATCGATGGAGCCGCACCGCCGCAGCCCCACCCGCCCGGCAATCGATTCCGGGTGGAGGGAGGGCGCGAGGGCAGCGAGCAGGCCGCCGCCCTCCGCCGCGATCAGCGCCGGCGCGGCAGCTCCTTCAACTCGATCCGCACTTCCTGGCGGTCGTCGGCGGCGGTCACGGCGACGCTTCCGTGAAGTTGCTGCACGCTGTCGAAGACGAAGACCGTGATCGAGTAGGCGCCGGGAACGAGGCCGTCGATCTCGAACTGCCCGTCGCGGGCGAGCGCGCCGCGGATGGGCGCACCGTCCTCGCGCGCGAGAGCGTCGCGGTCGTTCGGTTGGGCCATCACCTGCATCACGCCCGTCGCCGCCGTCCCGTCGGGCATCACGATCGAGCCGAGGACCGCCCCTTTTCCCGCGGGCTGCAGCGTGACCATTCCACATGTCCCGTCGCGGAGTCGCGCGAAGCGGGTGATGGCGTGGCACGACTGGCCGCCGTCCTCCACCAAGTGGCTCACTTGGTAGAGGCCATCGGGCAGGTCGCCGAACGTGAAGCGCCCCTGCGCATCGGTGGTCGCTCGCGAGGAGTAGCCCTGGCCCTGCGTGACTTCGAGGGCGTGGAGCACGATCGCCTCCTGCGGCAGCGGCCGTCCATCCGCAGCGAGCAGCTCGCCGTCGAGTCGGCCACCGCCCGGGAGGCGAACCAGCCGATCGATCGCGCCGCTCGGCGGAACCTCGAACGGGCCATCGCGGAAGCTCGGTCGATCGGGCGCCTCGATCAGCAAGACGGAGGGGCCCGGTGCCACCGCCTCGAAAGTGAACCCGCCGTCGCCATCGCTCTGCGTCGTGCCCGCCTCGTACGGTTCGTCGGAGAAGCCGGTGTCCTGCGCGTCGGCGCTGCGGATCGCGATGCGCGCGGCGGCGACGGGGCGGCCCCCCGGATCGACCACGCGGCCGGTCACCTTCGCGCCTGCGAAGAGCTTCAGCGTGTTCGCATCGGCATCGGGCGCGACGGCGACGACGACCTTCCCGAGCCGCCCGGGCGCATAGCCTTCGGCGCGCGCCTCGATGCCGAGCACGCCACCCGGCGGAAGCGTCTGGTCGCCGCTGTCCCAGTAGCCGTCGGTGCCGGTGAAGCGATGGCCTTCGCGCGCCCACGTCGCGCTGTAGCCGAAGCTCTGCTGGCTCGGGTCGTCGGGTCGGACGAAGCGGATGACGAACTCATCGAGCGGCGCACCCGTCATTCCGTCGACCACGCGGCCGGCGACCTTGCCGGAGGGCTCGACGACGATCTCGAGCGTCTCATGGTCGAGCCGGTCGAGGGGCACGCGCTTGCGCACGATGCCGATGGCGAAGAGCTCGAGCGTGACATCGTCGGCAGGCAGCGATCCGATGCGGAAACGGCCGTCGTCGCCCGTCTGCACGCGCCCCTCGAGGTAGGCGTCCGCGTGCCGCACCGACAGCCAGACCTTCGACCGCGGCGTCCCGGTGGCGTCCTTCACGACACCGCCGATGAAGTGGGCCATCGGCAGGCGAACCACCATCCCGCTCACCGTCGGCGGCGAGGGCGGCAGCTCCAACACCTGCCGCAACGGCGCGAAGTCGGGGTGCTGCACCACCAGCGTGTGCTGGCCAGCCGGCACGTTCGGGAAGACGAACCGCCCCTCCTCCTGCGAGCGCGCATCGAGCCGGTTGTACGCCGACGGCGAGAAGCCGAGGTAGAGCGAGGCGCCGGCGATCGGCGCGCCCTGCTCGTCGACGACCACGCCTTCGAGTCGCACCCCGCGCGACATCACGAGGTCCGGCAGCGTCCGCTCGGCGCCCTCGACTTGCACCCGCGTCTCCGCTTCGCAATAGCCTGGCTTGCGCGCGTAGACGGAGTGCTCCTGCCGGCGCGGATCGAGGAAGTCGAGCACGAACCGGCCGTCGACGTCGCTGCTCGCCGCCGTGGTGCCGGTGAAGAAACTCTTGATCGTGGCGCCTTCGACGGGCGCGCCGTCCTCGTCGACGACCCGCCCGCGTACGACGAAGCCTGGGACCAGATCGAAGTTGGCGGTCGCGCGGCTGCCTGGCCCCGAGAGCTGCGCGATCGCGCGCGCCTTCGCGTACCCCGCCGCCGTCACATCGACGTAGATGTCGCCGCGCGCTGAACTCGCGGCGATCTGGTAGCGCCCCTGCGCGTCCGACTTCGTCTCGTCCTCCGAGCCGTGGACCAACGCCCCTTCGATCGGCGCGCCCGCCTCGCTCCGCACGACGCCCGTGATGGAGCAGTCCTTCGGGAAGAGGCGGATCGTGAGGCTCGGCGCCAGCTTGCCGGGCAGCGCGATCGCGTCGTCGCCGTAGGAGTAGTGGTCCGGTTCATCGCCCGTCCCGTGGACGGTGACGGCGGTCGTCGGTGGACGGAGCGGCCAGCGGAAGCGCCCCTCGTGATCCGATTCGAGATGCGCCTCCGCGAGCGGCGTTCCGGTCGCTTCGTAGCCGGCGAAGAGCTGCAGGTGGACAGCGACTCCCGGATAGTCCTCCTTCACTCCACGCAGCGTGCGCCCTTCGACGATCCAAGTGGCGGCGGGGTCGTCCGACGGCGAAGGAGAGAGGGTCTCGCGCGTCGCTTGAACGGCAGCGGTGGCATCCGGGCCGGGAGCTGTTTCGACGCTCGCGGGGGCGGGAAGCGGCGCAGCGGACGAAGTCGACGGTGCGGTCGCGGCCGGGTCGCGTACGAGTGGATCGGGTTCGATCGCCTGCTGGACGATCCACCCCCCGATCAGCAGAACGACGACCCCCACGACCCAACCGATTCCGTTGCGCATGGCGACAACTCCCACTCGCGAGGCAGGGTCGCGATGGTAGCCGTCGAGTTCCGCAGCGACCGCATCTCGCCTCCGCCCCGCTACTCGCGCTTCAACGTGATGCGCCGCCCGTCGTGGAAGCGGAGCGTCGGCGTCGCGGGGGCGTCGGTCGGTGCCGCCAGCGATTGCAGCGACACGCTCATGCCGAGCGTGAAGGGCACGAAGTCGCCGGCGGGCGTCGGCCAGAGCGGCAGCGTCGGCAGCTCGGTGCGCAACACCACCGCTTCGAGCGCGCCTTGCGGACCGAAGACGAAGCGGGTGAGCGCCTGGCCGCGCTCGAAGTCGAAGCGCACGAAGGTCCACGGTTCGCCGCCCCCTTCGAGCGGCGTCGCGCCCAGCACCTCGTGGCCCGTCTCGCGACCGAGCGCCGCCGCTTGTTGCGCGCGCCACTCCTCGACGCCCGGATCGACCCGCTGCACCAGCAGCCGATCGAGGCCGCGCCGCGCACCGCCATCGAGCGCCGCCGCGCCGCGCAACGCACTGCCATCGCCTGCGCCACCGCTTGCGCCGCCGCTCGCGAAGAGCGTCGTGAAGCCGGCGCCATCGAGCGGCGCCAGCTCGAGGCGACCGCGCGCTGCCTTCAGTTCGAAGCGCGCGCCGCTCTCCGCGACGAAGCGCCCGGCATGCAGCGCCAGCCGCTCGGCCGGCAGCTCCACCACGGCGGGTGGCGCGGCGACCTTCTGCCCTTCGAGCAGCGCACGCCAGCGCGGCGCCAGCAGCTCGCCGCGCCAGCTCGCATCGGCGGTGTGCACGACGATCAGCCAGTCGTCGGGCTGCGACCACGAGACGAGCGCGTTGTGGCCGAGCTGCGGCGTCCCGCCGGCGCTCTGCCGGATCGTGCGCGCTCCCCGCGTGACGACGACGAAGCCGAATCCCTCGGCTTGCTCCGGCCCGAGCCGGAACTGCGCGCTCTCGTAGGCGGTCGCGCTCTCGTCGGAGAGCAGCTCGCCGGCGTGCACCGCGCGCTGGAACGCGGCGACGTCGCGCACCGAACCGACCATGCCGCCCGCGCCGAGGATCGCCCACGTCGGCGCGCGGAACTGCCGGCCGCTGCCGCGCTCCTCGCCCTCGACGCGCCCGCTGGCGAACGCCGAGTCGGGCAGCTCGGCGAGCTGCGGATCGGGGCCCCAGAAGCCGGTGCGCTCGAGGCCGAGCGGCTCGAGCAGCTGCTCGTGCATGAACTCCTGGAACGGCTGTTCGCCGCGGAGTTCGACCAGCGCGGCGAGCAGGTGGTAGCCGGCGTCGCTGTAGGCGCTCGCCTTACCGGGGGCGAAGAGGAGCGGGCGCGCGAGGATGCGGCGCACCGACTCGTCGCGGCCGACCTCCTCGAAGTCGCCGCGGAAGTAGCCGCTGTGGTCGAGGCCGGCCGAGTGGGTCAACAGCTGGCGCACCGTGATGGCGCGCTTGTCGGCGGGGACGCCGGGCAGCAGCTCGTGCAGCGGGGCGTCGAGCGAGAGCGCCCCGCGGTCGCAGAGGAGCAGCACCGCCGCCGCCGTGTAGCCCTTCGCGTTCGAGCCGAGGTTGAAGAGCGTGTCGCCATCGATCGGCGCGCCGCCGGCGAAGACCTCGCCGCAGCCCTGCACGAGCTGCTCGCTGCCGTCGTGTTCCAGCAGCAGCGCGCCGCGCAGTCCGAACGGCTGCAGTGCGGCGGCATCGGCGCGGATCGCGGCGAGGCGCGCGGTGACGTCGTCGTCGGCGCCGCGAGCCCACGCTGTGGCGGGCAGGAGCGCGCCGAGCGTCGCGCACCACGCGGACGCCAGCGACGGAACGAGGGGAAGGCGCACGGCGGACTCCACGCACGGACGGGGGCGGTCGTTGCGCTACGGCGGCGCGGCGCGATCGTTGGGGCGCGAACGCGGGCGCCGGCGCGGGAGTAAGTTGGCGACGACGAGCGCGGTGATGACGAGTGCGGTGACGACGAGCGCGGCGCGCGCGTTTGGCCAAGGAGCGGCACGATGGGCTACGACCACACGCAGCGCGGGGTGTTGCACCGCTGGTTCACCGTGCTGAGCGGTGCGCTGGTGATCGGCGGCGCGGTCGCGGGCTCCACGCTGAAGAGCGACGACGGGCGCGCGATCGCGCTGATCCTGGTGGCGGTCGGTCTCTTCCTCGGGTTGCTCGGCGCGGCGATCGCCTGGCTGCGCGTGCATGACGACGGCGACGCGCTGCGCATCGCGTTCGGGCCGCTCGCGCTCTTCCGGCGGCGTGTGCCCTACGCGGCGATGCGCGGCGCGAAGGCGATCGCGCTCGGCTGGAGCCACGGCATCGGGATCCACCTCGCGCCGGGCGGCGGCTGGACCTGGAACGTGCGCGGCGGCGCGGCGGTGGAGATCACGCTCGAGCGCGGGCGCCTCCTCGTCAGCAGCGACGACCCGAACGGCCTCGTCGCATTCCTGCGGCAGCGCGCGAAGCTGGCGGGCTGACGAGCGTCGCGCGCCGCCGCGCATCGCGCCGCCGGTTCAGCGCGTCGCGTGGCCGCGCAGCGAGAGCGCCGCCGATTGCATCGCGCGGGCGATCTCCTTCGCGCTCCCCTCGAGCTCCTCGCCGAGCCACGCCTCGAGCACCGCCAGCAGCGCGCCGGCCAGTTGCGTGGTCGCGAGCGTCATCAAGCGCGGTTGGGAAGCGCCCCCGCTGCGAGCGCCGTCGCGCGTCCCGTTGCGCAGCGCGTGGGCGGCGAGGCGCGGCTCGAGCTGCTCGCGCAGCGCGCGGACGAGGTGGCGGTGCGGCGTGCCGCGCAGCAGCGCCAGCGCTCGGCGGCGGTTCTCCGCGAAGTGGAGCAGCATCGCCTCGGCGTGCGCCACGTCCTGTCGCGCGTCGAGCAGCGTCGCCAGCGCGCTGATCGGCGCGGCGAGGCTGGCGCGCAGCAGGTGGTCCTTGTCGCGGAAGTGCTCGTAGAAGGTCGAGCGGCCGACGCGCGCCGACGCGATCACGTCGGCGACGCGGATCGACTCGTACGGCCGCGCCAGCACCAGCTCGTTGAAGGCGGAGAGGAGCGCGGCGCGCGTGCGTTGCGCGCGGAGGTCGCGGGGCGCAGGCGACGGTCGCGGCATGGCGGCGAGGCTCCGAAGTCGGCGGGGCGCCGCGACATCCGCGGCGAACGCGTGGCGGACATTCTGCGCGCGATGTCCGGGAAGTCGCGGGGTCGCGCGGAGGGACGACGCGACGGCGAGCGGCGCGCAAGCGTAGGGTCCGCGGTTCGATGGACCGGTGCGCGACGCGCTGGAAGCGCGACCGCGACGGGAGTCGAGCGGGATTCGGGATGGACTCGGTGGAGCAGCAGGGATGAGCAGCGGGAGCGATGCGGCGGTGGAGGAGCGAGCGGCCGATCGCGCGGCGGGGTGGCTGCTCGGCGCGGCGTCGCTGCTGTCGGTGGCGTTCATGGCGGTCCACCCGGTGATCCACTCGCGCGGGATCGCCGATGCGCTGGCCGAGTTGTCCGCGAAGGCGCTGCGCGATCGCGTCGTGCATGGGTCGCTCGCGGCGTTGACGGTGGTGCTGGCGGTCGGCTGGTGGCGGCTGCTCGAGCGCCTCTCGCTGCGGCGCGTCGTCGTGCGCGTGGCGGCGGCGGCGCTGCTGCTCGGCGCACTCGGCTACGTCGGGGCGGCGCTCGTGAACGGCTTCGTGCTGCCCGGGCTGGCCGATCGCTACCTCGGGCGGCCGCAGGAGGAGATGGCGGGCGCCGTCGATCTGCTGCGGCTCTGCCGCGAGATGAACCAGGCGCTGGCGAAGCTCGGCGTGCTGGCGTGGGCGGCGGCGCTGCTGCTCGCCTCGCAGCAGATGGTGGCGAGCGGGCGCGCGCGCGGCCTCGGCGGGGCGGGGCTGCTGGTGGCGGCGGTGATGGCGGTCGCGATCGGCAGCGGCCTGCTGCCGCTCCACCTGTGGGGCATGGCCGCGATCGTGCTGCTGCAGGCGAGCTGGAACGTCGCGGCGGCGGTGGCGCTGGTGCGCGGTAGGTTTGCGGCGGGGTGAGAGGGGGCGGGGCTGCCACCGAAGCGCTCCCGCTTCCGGTGCATGATGGCGCTGCCGCGCACACCCCCGCTTTCGAGGATCACGATGAATCCCACCATGAATCGTCGGCGGATGCGCGCGTGGATGCTCGTCGTGGTCCTGCTCGTTGGTGTGAGTCTGATCGTGTTCCTCACACGGCTGATTCGGGACCCTGCGCTGATCGAGTCGAGCCCGTCGAGGATGAAGGCGGCTGCGCCGGTGGAGGACGCATTGGCCTCGCCTGCTGATTCGACGGCGGTGCGCATTCCGGATGCGCCTGCCATGCCGCAGCCAGACTCGACCGACCTCTTGCTGGTGCATGTGGTTGACGACACTGACAACGAGCCAATCGATGGAGCTGCCGTCGAACACGGCGAGAGCCCGATCGCGATCGCGAGTTCCACGCGGCTTCCGGCGATCACCGGCGTGGATGGCTTGGCTCGATTGCCGGGAGCGCTACACGACGCGTGGTTGCTGGTCGAGCGAGACGGCTTCGTTCCGGAGTTGGTGGCGGTGCCCGCGAGGATCGTCGAGGGCGTGGATGCGGCCGAGGTGACCGTTCGGCTGCAACCGGTGATCCAGCAGAGGGTCGTGGTGCGTGATCAAGCCGATCGGCCGATCGAGGGTGCCGTGGTGCGGTTCAAGCGATCGTGGGGCAGTGAAGCGATGCTCTTGGAAGGGCCGAGGAGCGGCTCGATCCAGGCGGCTCTGGCGCCGAGCGCGCAGACCACGGTTGATGGCTCCGCGATGGTGATCGTCCGGGAGGGGGTCCGGTATCTGCCGGTCGTCGAAAGCCTCGGTCATGTGCAGAAGGCGTCGGAGCGGACCGCGCGAGCTTGCGACGGATCGACGATCGAACTTCGCATCCACGAGGTCGCCGTCTGCGCGATCCGGTATCCGCAGGCTTTGGTGAATGGTGTCCCGGTCGAGCACGACATGGGCATCTTCCTTTCCGGTTGGTCCGCACACGGTGCGTTGAAGGAGTTGGGATCCGATCAGAGCGGGTACGAGTACGACGATCGCCTGATCACTCGATGGCAGACTGATCTCGAACAGAGGCCGGGCATGGGGAAGGTGGATCGCTGGTCGTTCGCCGCGATCGATGATGGGCCGCTCGACGGCGGGATGCTCGAGGACGAGATCGGATGGAAGCCGCCGGTCAGCGGCGGGCCGTCGCAGAAGGCGATGCAGCGGTTCCGGACGTTCCGGGAGTTCTCCGCCGCGGACGTCACGATCCTCGGCGAGGGCTATCCGGTCGAGGAGCCGGGGACGCTGGTCGTTCGATTCGTCGGCATCACCGAGGAGGTGATGGACCGCTCGAGCTGGCTGTCGAGTTGCGAGGTCGCTCGATTCGGCGACGACATGCACACGGTCGATGCGAGTGCGCTTCCGATCGAGCGTCGCGCCGCCCGCTCTCAAGACGGTGCACGTGAACTCCGCTTCAAGCTCTTCCCCGCGAAGTACATGGTGACCTCCGGACGCTTGGGGAGCGGGACCAGCTTCTTCGACGAGCGCGAGGTGGAGGTGGTTGCCGGCAGAGAGCAGCTGCTTGTCATCACCCCGGAACCCGGCCGAGCGCGGCTGCTCGAAGTACGGGTTGTCGACGGTCTCGGTCGGGAGCGGCGAGAGGTGAGCGTGATGGTCGTTGGCAAGGGTTGGATCCGGTTGTTTCCGGGGCGAGACGGCCAGGGGATCGCGCCATTCCTGATGGAGTGCGGTCGCTATCGATTGCGCGCGTACGAGCCGGAGTCGATGAAGACGTCGGATTGGGTCGAGTGCGTCCTCGAGCCTGGCGACGGCGTTCAGCTGCTCACGGTTACGACCAACTGGGAACGAGAGGAATGATGGGATCGACCGCGCGTCCGCGTTGTGCGCGGCTGGTTCGCGGCGGATCACTCCCGGAACGATCCGCCGCCGCGAGGCGCACTCTCGCAGTGAAACGACCCGGCCGCCGTCCGCGTTGAGGCGGGCGGCGGCCGGGTCGTTGAGTGGAACGGGTGCGGTCGGAAGCGCGCCGGTCGGGCGGTGTGCGGTTGCCGGCGGCGGCGCGCTCCCGGATCGAAACGTCAGCTGCCCGCGGCCATCGGGGTGCCGAGCAGCTCCTTCACCAGGTCGTGCGCGTCGTAGACCTTCTGCAGCGCCATCACGATGCCGGCGCTGTGGACCGAGACGGAACGGGCGACGCGCTCGTCGTAGATGTAGGCGGCCGGCAGGCTCTCGATGTTGCCGTCGAAGATGATCCCGACGATGCGACCGTCACGGCCGACGACCGGGCTGCCCGAGTTGCCGCCGATGATGTCGTTGGTCGAGACGAAGTTGAACGGCGTCGACAGGTCGAGCGCGTCGCGCCGCTCGAGCCAGCGCGGCATCACGTCGAACGGGTACTTGCCGCCGAACGCCGCGTTGCGCTCGTAGAGGCCCCAGAACGTCGTCGCCCACGGGACCAGCGTGCCGCCCGCCTCGTAGCCCTTCACCACGCCATGGCTCAAGCGCAGCGTGAAGGTCGCGTCGGGCGCCTTGCTCTTGCCGAACGCGCGGAAGCGGCCGCGCGCGATCGCCTCGCCGTTCGCCGCCTCGACGCTGCTCACCTCGTCCTCGAGCCGCTTCTGCAGCTCGCGCAGGATCGGGTCGACCCGCTTCGCCAGCGCCAGCAGCGGGTCCTTCGACGCCTCGAGCGCCGCCGCCCCGCCTTCGAAGAGCGCCTTGCGGGCCGCCGGGTCCGCCATCGTCGTGCCGGCCAGCGCCGCCTTCGCCACCTCGTCCGCGCTCTTGCCCTGCAGCGCCGCCTTCACGAACGGATCGTCGGGCCCGAGCTCCCGCACCGCCGCGCGCAGCGTCGCCGTGAGCAGCAGCTGATCGAGATCGAGGTAGACCGGCGCGGTCGAGAAGAGGCGCAACTTCAGGCCCGGCAGCGCGGCGTCGCTGAAGCCGGCCAGCCGCTCGCCGTTGGGCTTGCCGAGTTCCGTGGCGGCGCGCGCCAGCGTCAGCGCGTGGCCGACCGAGTTGCCGTTCAGGCGCGACCAGTACTGCCGCTCGGTGAACGCGGCGAGCTTCGCGTAGGCGCCGTCGATGGCAGCCACCGCCGCGTCGTACTCGGCGAGCGCCTTCGGGTCGGCCTTCAGCTTCGCGCGCAGCTCCGCTTCCTCGGCCCGCTTGCGACCCATCAGCTCGGGATCGTTCAGCCCCTTCAGCTGGCCGAAGCGCGCCTTGTAGGAGTTCTCGAGGCCGAACAGCGTGTCCTCGGCGCGGCGGCGGTTCTCCTCGCTCCCCTTGCCGAAGGCGTGCAGCTCCGCGATCAGCTCGCTCATGAACTTCAGGCTGCGCGGCTGCGCGACGGCGCGCTGGAACTCCATCTGCGTCGCGGTCAGCAGGCGGCTGGTGCTGCCGGGGTGGCCCGACACGAAGACGAGGTCGCCCTCCTGGCAGCCGGCCGGGTTCCACGCCAGCCAATGCTTCGGCTGGTAGGGCTTGCCGTCGACGTAGACGCGGAAGAAGGAGACGTCGAGGTCGTAGCGCGGGAAGGTGAAGTTGTCGGGATCGCCGCCGAAGAAGGCGGCCTGCTTGTCGGGGCAGAAGACCAGCCGGATGTCGGTGAAGCGGTCGTAGCGGTAGAGCCAGTACTCGCCGCCGCGGTAGAGCGTGACCACGTCGCACCGCTTGCCGCTCGCCTCGCTCTCGTCCTTCTCGAGCTTGGCGACGGCGGCTTTGCGCAGCGTGTTGGCCTCGGCCGCGTCCTTGGCGGAGGCGGCGGCGGCGACGATGCGCGCCGTCACGTCGACCATCTCGACCAGCACGTTCAGCTCGAGGTCGGGGCAGCGCAGCTCGGCGTCGCGGCCGGCGGCGGAGAAGCCGTGCTTCAGCAGGTCGCGCTCGGCGGTGGAGAGCTTGGCGATCGACTCGGAGCCGACGTGGTGGTTGGTCATCACCAGGCCGTCCTTCGAGACGAAGGAGCCCGAGCCGCCCGACATGAAGCGGACCGACGAGAGGCGCAGGTGGTCGAGCCACTCGCGGCTCGGCTCGAAGCCGTAGTCGGCCTTCAGCTGGGCGAGCGGCGGGTTGTCGTAGGTCCACATCCCCTCGTCGGCGCGCGCCGACGGGGCGAGCGCGAGGGCGGCCGTCGCCAGGACGGCGGCCAGCGCGGCGGCGGTGCCGCGCGCGAGAAGCGGCAGGCGGAAGTGCATCGGGAGTCCTCGTGATGACGGCGCGCGGGGCGACGCGCCGGCGGACCGTGGGAAAAAAACGGGGCGGCGCACTCTACCTCTGCCCCCGATCCGGCCGAATTCACCCAAGCTTCATCCGCTGCGCCGCTGGCGCCTCGCGCGGAGCGTCGATGCTCCGCCGTGAAAGGAGTCCGCCATGGATGCCCATGCCGAACGGATCGGGAACGCCCTGCGGCTCGAGGCGAAGCGCGATTCGAGTCGCCGCTGGTCGTGGGACCGCTGGCTCCAGCGCATGACGCGCTGGGTCGGCCGTCCGCGCAGCTGGCTCGCCTGAACGCACGAGCGGCGCTGAAAAAGGTTCCCGCGCGCGCACGGCTTGCGCGGGGCCGGCGCGGTGGCGCAACCCGTCGATAGCTGCCCCGGAACTTCCGGAGCGGCGCATGAAAGCTCGATGGGCATCAATCCTGTGGCTGGCCGGATGTTCCACGACGCGCGACGTCGTGACCCCCGCAACTGCGGAGAGTGAGCGGCCGATCGCGGAGCCGCACGCGCTCGAGCCAAACGCGCTCGAACCACACACGCTCGAGCCACACACGCTCGAGCCACACACGCCCGCCGCGTGGCACGATCTCGATTCGAACGATCTCGACTGGAACGATCTCGCCGCGCGCGCCGCGCTGGTGGCGCCATCGGGGCTCGATGCCGAGGTGCGGCTCGAAGGGGCGTCGCTCACGATCGAGCTCTGGACGGTGACGTCGGACGCGCGGACCGCCAGCGAATGCGTGTCGCGCACGAGCCATCCCGCGGACGGGAGCCTCTTCTACTTCCACGGCGCCGTCCGTCGCGTGACCGGCCACCTGACCGGCGCCGCCACGCTCGCCAGCGAATCGACTGTGCGCCTCGACGAGCCGCTGCGCTGCGACCCCGCCGACGGCCTGCACGTCCTCGCCAAGGGCGCGATCGAGCGCGTCACGGAGTCGGCGGCGCGAAGCCGCGGCGGCGAGTAGCCTTGCGCCTCGTCGTCCCGCGGCGCTGCCGCTGCGGGTCCCACTGAGGCCCCGCATGTCCGATCGCCGCCCGCTCCCCGCTGCCCCGTTCGCTGCCGCCCCGATCGCGCTCTCCGTGCTCGGCGCCGCGGCGCTGGCGATGGCGGCCGTGCGCGGGGCGCTCGACGGTGCGGACGGCGCGGACGGCGCCGCGCCGCCCGGCGCCCGCGCGCTCGCCGGGGAGGCGCCTCCGCTCCAGCGGTTGCTCGACCTGCCCGCGGTGGAGCGCAGCGACGGTGAGAGCGCCGCGGGCGGTGCCGACTCGCTCGAGACGGTGCTGCGGCGCGCCTTCGTGCCGCGCTTCGTCGACGAGTTCGACGCGCCCGCGGGCGTCGCCGCCGAATGGATCAGCGGCCGCGACCTCGCCGCCTTGCCGGCGGCGCCGCGCCGCGCCGGGTTCGAGCCGTTCGCGGTCGAGGGACTGCGCGGCATCGCGGTCGTGCCGGGCGAGGGCGGCCTCGTGCGCGACTTCGCGATGTCGCCCGGCGATTGCATCCTGGTGCGTGCGCGCGTGAAGCCGCTCGAGGCGGCGCCGCGCGATGCCGCGCTGCAGCTCGAGCCGCTCGCGGACTTGCGGCCGAACGGCGCGGCGAGCCGCAAGCTGCGTATCGGCCCGCTCTTCCGCCGCCTGCCGATGCGGGCTCCGATCGCTGCCGGCGACGACTGGCAGGAGCTCGAGCTGCTGATGCCGCCGCAGCCGGGCCTCCACGGCGTGCGCGTCGCGCTGCAACCGGGCGGCTGCGGCCTCGCGATCGATCGCGTCGAGCTGATCGAGGTGCCGCCGTCGTTCGCCACGCTGGCCGAGGTGCGGCGACCGGGCGAGCCGTGGAGCGGCCAGTCCGGCCGCCGTGCGTTGCAGGTCGGCGCGGTCCGCGCGGACGGCGTGCTCCTGGCCGGCGGCGCCACGCTCGCCGTCGAGCTGCAACTGCCGGCGCGCGCCCCCCGCTTCGAGGCGCTGCTGGCGCCGCTCGGGGGCGACGCGTCGCCGGAGCGCGCGGTCGAGCTCTGGATCGACGGCAAGAGCTTCGCGAGCTGTCCGCTGCCGCACGACCTCGACCTCCCGACGACGGGAGCGCCGCGCAACACGGTCACCGCGCGCGCTTCCGGCGACACCGCCGCCTTCTTCGAGTGGCGGGTCGACCTGGCGGCGCATGCCGGCCGCCGCGTCCGCCTCGAGCTGCGCCCGCGGGGCCGCGACAGCGTCCTCTTCGTCGGCGCGCCGCTGCTGGTCGGGGCTGCGCCGCCGACCACGCCGCCGACCACACCGTCGACCACGCCGCACCCGCCGTCCGCCGCGCGCAACCTCATCCTCCTCTCGATCGACACGTTGCGCGGCGATCAGCTCCACTGCGACGGCCATCCGGTCGCGCGCACGCCCACGATCGACCGCCTCGCCGCCGCCGGCACGCGCTTCACCAACCTCCACACCGCGTCGTCGTGGACGCTGCCCTCGCACGCGTCGCTGCTCACCGGCCTGCCGCCGCTCGCGCACGGCTGCTACCTGCCGGAGCGGCGCGTGCCCGAGCGCGTGCAGCTGCTGGCCGAGCAGTTCGCCGCGCACGGCTTCTCGACGGCGGCGTTCACGGGTGGCGGCTTCCTCGACGCCGACTTCGGCTTCGCCGCCGGCTTCGAGCGCTTCTCGCGGCGCGATCCGGGGATCGGTCCGTTCGTCGACGCGGCGGGCACGCGCGCGGCGCCGATCGATCCGGCGCTCGAGTGGATCGCGGCGCGTCGCGACGTCCCGTTCTTCCTCCTGCTGCACACCTACGCCGTGCACAACTACCTCCCCGAGCCCGAGTACGCCGCGCGCGAGCCGTCGCTCGCCGGCTTCGACCTCGCGCAGGTGCCGGCGCTGATCGCCCGCGCCACCGCCGACGACGCGAGCGCGCTGCCGCTGCTCGAGTCGCTCTACGGAGCGACGTTGCGGCAGGTCGACGCCGAGCTGGTGGCGCCGCTGCTGGCGACGCTCGAACGGCTCGGATTGGCCGATTCGACCGTCGTCGCGCTCACCTCCGACCACGGCGAGCAGTGGTTCGCGCACGGCCGCGCCTTCCACGGCGAGCAGCTCTGGAGCGAGCTGACGCGCGTGCCGTGGATCGTGCGCGGGCCGGGCTTCGCCGCGGGCGCCGTCGACGATCAGCTCGCCGCTCACGTCGACGTGGCGCCGACACTGATGGCGCGTCTGGGCGTGCCGCGCTTCGAGCTCTCGACCGGCCGCGACCTGTTGGCGCCGCGCGCCGACGCCGCGGACGCGGCGCCGCCGATGGCGACGCAACACGTGCGCAGCGTGCCGCACGGGTTGCAGGATGGGCTGGTCGCGTGGCCGTGGAAGCTGGTGCGGCGGCGTGCGCGCGAGGGGGCCGCGCCGGTCGACGCGCTCTACCATCTCGGCCGCGATCCGGGCGAGCGGGACGACTGCGCCGCGCGCGAGCCGGAGCGCGTCGCGCAGCTGGCGCGCCTCCTCGAAACGCGCCTCGCCGAGTACGAGCTGCTGCGCAAGGCGCTCGGCGGCGACGCGGCCGGCGGCGAGTTGCAGCTCGACCCGGCGCTCGAAGCCGAGCTGCGCGCGCTCGGCTACCTCGAGGACTCGAAGTGATGCGACGCGGCGCCAGTCGCTCGATCGCGTGGGGAGGGCGCACGGTGACCCTTCGCCGGGCGGCCGCGGCCACGCTCTGCCTGCTCGTCGGTGCGGCGTGCGGGCGCGAGCCTGCGACGCCCGTGCCCGCGCCCGCCGCGCGCAACGAAGCGCCCGCTGCCGCTCTCGACGCTGCTCCAGCGGTCGTGCGGCTGCTCGATTCGTTGACGCCGGAGGACGTGGTTCCCGGCGTGCCCTCCATCGAATCGCCGCTGCCGCTCCATCGCGAAGAGGAGGGGGAGGCGGCCGTGCCGTCGCCCGTACGCCGCCTCTGCCTCGCGTTGCCGGCCAGCGAGTGCGTCCAGATCGTCGCCCGCGTGCGAACGGTCGATGGCGCCGCGGCGCGGTTGCGCGCGCAAGCCTTGCGGCGCATGCCGGCCGCGGGGGCGGCGGCGCCGGCGGAGCGCGATCGGATCGAGCCGTTGCCAGGCGTCGTCCCGGCGCCGCGTGTCGAGGTGGAGTCGGCCGAGGAGGCTCGCGCCGATTGGCACGAGCTCGAGGCGCTGCTGCTGCCGATGGTCGGGCGACGCGGCGTCGAGCTGGTGGTGGAGTCCGCGACGGGAGTCGCGATCGCGCGTCTCGAAGTGCGCCGCGTGACGCCGGTCGAGCGGCTGCTGGCGGTGCCCCGCCTTCCGGCCGATCGCTCGATCCATGAGTGGCGACGAGTCGTGCGGCGCGGCGGCGACAGCGCCGATGCGCTGCTGCTCCATCCCGGCGGCAGCGCGCGCTGGCGTCTCGCGGTGCCGTTCCGCGCGCGCGTCGAAGCGCGACTGGCCGCTGCATCGCCGCAGGAGCACGGGCTGCGCTCGGAGTTCCGCATCGATGGGACGCCGCTCTTCCCGCCGCCGACCGCGCCGCCGGGAGAGGAGCGGTTCGTTCCGTGGAGTTGCGATCTCGCTCCCTGGGCCGGTCGCACCGTCGAATTGGTCTGGTCGCTGCCGGCCGACGCACCCGGCACGCTGCTGATCGGCGCGCCGATGCTGCTCGCCCCCCCCGAACGTCCCCGGCCGAACCTCGTCGTGATCTCGATCGACACGCTGCGCGCTGACCAGGTCGGTTGCTACGGGGGGAACGCGCGCCTCACTCCCGCCATCGACCGGCTGGCGGCGGAGGGCACGCGCTTCACCCGGTTCGTCTCCGCGTCGAGCTGGACGTTGCCTTCCCATGCGACGCTCTTCTCCGGGCAGGAGCCGCCGGTGCATGGCGCGACGCGGATGAACCGTCGCGTCGAGCCGCAGCGCACGCCGCTGCTGGCAACGACCCTCGCGGAGGCCGGCTGGCTCACCGCGGCCTTCACCGGCGGCGGCTTCCTCGACCCGAGCTTCGGCCTCTCGGCCGGTTTCGATCGTTACTCGACTCGCGATCCTGGTCGCACGCCGGTCGGTCCGCGCGCCACCACCGAGAACCCGATGGAACCGGTCGTGCGCTGGGTCACCGCCCATCGCGACGTGCCGTTCTTCCTCTTCGTCCACACGTACGTGGTGCACGACTACGCGCCCGACGACGACGTGCTGGCGGCCGTCGCTCCGGCGGGCAGCACGCTCCGCGCGCGCGACGCCAACGCGCATGTCGTGCGGTTCGGGGCCGGCGAGACGGAGCTGAAGCCCGCGCTCGAGACGCTCTACCACGCGGCTCTCCACCAGGCCGACCAGCGCGTCGTCGATCGGCTGCTCGACACGCTCTCGATGCTCGACCTCGACGAGCGGACCCTGGTAGCGCTGGTCTCCGACCACGGCGATGAGTGGCTCGAGCACGACGGGATCTTCCACGGCAAGGAACTCTGGCAGGAGCTGGTCCACGTGCCGTGGATCGTGCGCGGTCCGGGGGTGGCGCGCGGAGCGGCGCGCGAGGACGTGATCGGCCACCTCGATGTCGCGCCGACGCTGCTGGCGCGGCTCGGCGTGACGGCTCCGGCCGGGATGCGTGGCGCCGACGCGCTGGCGCCCGATTACGAGACCCAGCCGGTGCTCTCGCGCGTGCAGGGCGAGGACGGCTCGCGCGTGGCGTCGGTGACCACGTGGCCGTGGCGGCTGCTGCGCCGCTTCGAGAGCGAGGACGATCCGACCGCCGAGTACCACCTCTTCCGGCTCGATCGCGACCCCTTCGAGCGCGACGACCTCGGCGAGCGCGAGCCGCAGCAGGTCGCCGCGCTCGAGCGGTGGCTCGACGCGAAGCTCGACGAATGCGAGAACGCGGCGGCGACGGGCGGGCTGTCGGTGGCTCCGCAGGCCGACATCGGCGCCGCGCTGCGCCAGCAGCTCGAGGAGCTCGGCTACACCGGCGAATGAGCGGTGCGCACCAGCGCGTCGGTGCGCGTGGCGACGCATGCGTCGGTGCGCGCGGCGACGCTCGTATAGTCCCGCCCCATGAATCCTGCGCAGCGCCCCTGGTACGTCACGACGCCGATCTACTACGTGAACGATCGGCCCCACATCGGCCACTGCTTCACGACGCTCGTCGCCGACGCGGCCGCCCGCTTCGAGCGGCTGCTGCGCGGCGTCGCGACGCCCGCCGCTCCGTCGCCGACGGCGGCGCCCGCACCGGTCTTCTTCCTCACCGGCACCGACGAGCACGCCGACAAGGTGGTCACCTCGGCAGAGGCTCACCAGACGACCCCTCAGGCGTGGGCCGATCGCAACGCCGCCGAGTTCGCGAAGGCGTTCGCCGCGATGGGCTTCGCGAACGACGACTTCATCCGCACCACCGAGGCGCGCCACAAGGAGAAGGTGCCGCGCTACATCGAGAAGATGGTCGCGCGCGGCGACGTCTACCGCGGCGAGTACACCGGCTGGTACGACGCCGGCCAGGAGGAGTACCTCACCGAGACGGCCGCCAAGGAGCAGGGATTCAAGAGCGCCGTGAGCGGCAAGCCGCTCGAGAAGCGGACCGAGCCGTGCTGGTTCTTCCGCCTCTCGAAGTTCGCCGAGCCGCTGCAGCGCCACCTCGAGGCGAACCCCCGTTTCGTGCAGCCCGACGCGCGGCGCGCCGAGGTGTTGGGCCGCATCAAGCTCGGGTTGAACGACGTGCCGATCAGCCGGCCGGTCACCGACGATCCGGCGACGCAGTGGGGCGTCCGCATGCCGGGCGATCCGGCGAGCCGCGTCTACGTCTGGATCGACGCGCTCTTCAACTACCTCACCGCGGTCGACACGCCCGAGCGGCGCCACCTCTGGCCGCCGGCGGTGCAGCTGCTCGGCAAGGACATCCTCTGGTTCCACGCGGTGATCTGGCCGGCGCTGCTGCTCTCCATCGGCGAGGAGCTGCCCGGCACGATCTGGAGCCACGGCTGGTGGCTCTCCGAAGGCCGGAAGATGAGCAAGTCGCTCGGCAACTTCATCGCCATCGAGCAGCTCGACGCCTACGCGCGGCGCTACTCGCTCGACGCGCTGCGCTGGTACCTGCTGACGCAGGGGCCGCTCGGCGCCAACGACGCCGACTTCGTGCACGCCAAGTTCGTCGAGGTCTTCAACGCCGACCTCGCCAACGGCATCGGCAACTGCACCAGCCGCGTCGGCAACATGATCGGCAAGTACTTCGAGGGCAAGCTGCCGCTCGATGCCGCGGCCGCCGCGAAGGAGAGCCGCGTGCCGGGCTACGACTGGCCCGCGCTGGTGGCGGCGGCGGTGGCGAAGGCGGCCGCGGCCCACGCGGCGCACGACCTGCCGGGCGCGCTCGCGCCGGCGGGCGAGCTGGTGAAGGCGGTCGACGGCTACATCAACGTCACGCAGCCCTTCAAGGTGGCGAAGCTGGCGCCGACCGATCCGGCGAAGCGCGCCGAACTGGCGGCGATCCTCGCCAACTGCGCCGAGGCGCTGCGCGTCGCGGCGCTGCTCTTGTCGCCCGCGATGCCGAGCAAGATGGCGCAGGTGCTGCGCGAGTGGTCGAGCACGCCGCCGGCCGGCGTGCCGCTCGCCGAGCTCGCCCGCCTCGACGGCCCGCACTCGCTGCGCGCCGGCACCGCCATCGCGAAGGGCGAGATCCTCTTCCTGCGCGCCGATCCGGCCGAGGCGGCGCCGAGCGCGGGGTGATGGCTCGCTGAGGCGCGACGGACGCTGCTCGTCATGGGCGCGTCACGGCGGTGTCATTCGCGCGTCATCGGCAACCGCGCGTCGTGCCCGCTGCGTGCGCGGGTTCCAAGAAATTCGCGCCGCGGCGCGTTCGTCCTGCTGACAAGCGCCGCGCGCGTCCGCGAGCGGTAGCGAACGATGCGGGGGAACTTCGCGTCGTCGAGCGGCCATGCGTTACCGCCGCTACGAAGGGCCGTACGCCTCCGCGACGAGGTCGCGCGCGCGCGTCGTCGAACGGAGCGGATGAAGCGATCGGGCGCAGGTCCGGTCGCGACGATCGGTCGGAACGACGACACGCTCGTGCATGCGAGTCCTGGGTGGCGAACCGTACTGGCGGCCGTGTGCTTTGGTTGCTCGGTGCAGCCGAGGGCGCGGTACACGGGTGCCATCGAGGGCGGACATGCGCGAGCGTGTCGCCGTTCCGACGGGTCGCGACGGCGGGGCGGAGGGGCCCGGCGAGGGAGCCGGCGCGGCAGGTCTTCCGCGCTCAGCTCCCGATCGTCAGCTCCGCGCCGTTGGTGAGCGCGAACTTCTTGGCGGCGGCGGGGTCGGCCAGCAGCGCCTGGAAGTCGAGCACGGTGCCGATCAGCGCCGGGTCGGCCGGGATCGTGTCGCTCACCGCGACGTCGCCATCGCCCGCGAGGCCGAGCGTCCCGTCGAGCGGCAGGGTGAAGGTGATCCACGGCGCCGCCACCAGCAGCTCGCCGCCGGCGTACGGGGTGTGGTCGCGCGCGAAGCCCATCACCGCCAGCGCCGTCGTGCCGCCGAGGCCGTCGCCGATCGTGAGCGTCACGTCCTCGCCGATGGTCGAGCTGCCGGAGAGCGCCAGCGTCGGGACAATCGCGCCGCTGCCGGGCGTCCCGCTGCCGTAGGTGACGAAGCCGCCGCCGGCCGGCGGGTCGAGGTTGCCGGTCGCGACCAGCGCGTAGGGCTGCGCCGTCGCGGTCGTCACCGTGCGCGAGCGGATGGTCACGACGTACCAGCCGAGCGGCGGCGCGGTGATGCGGACGCGCTCCACGTTGTTCAGCGGATCGGCGCTGCCGCCCGTCGTCGAGAAGCCGCCGCTGAAGACGTTGCCGCGGTAGAGCGTGCCGGTGGGGGTGACCACTTCGAGGTCGAGGTCGTTCACGACGGGCGCGCTCGAGTTCAACGCGCCGGCGGCGTCGGTGAAGGCGAGGCAGAGGTTCAGCTCGGAGGTGTTGGCGTAGACGTTCACGTAGTGGACGTGCGACTGGTTCGGGCCGCTGAAGCCGCCGGCCGCGTCGATGTCGGCGACCCAGAGGCGGCGCGCGTCGCCCGCGAAGTAGAGCGCGTGGTCCAGCAGCAGGCGGCCCCAGCCCTCGTCGTTGGTGGGGTAGCCCGACTCGCCCGCCATGTCGCGCGACGAGTTGAGCAGCGTCGCCTTCAGCAGCGCGCCCGACGGCACGAAGCCGTCGCCCGCGTTGGCGGCGCCACCCGGATACCAGCCCGCCTCGTAGTAGCTCTTCACCAGCGCCGCGGCGCCCGTGATGGCCGGGCACGCCATGCTGGTGCCGCTCATCGAAGTGGTGCTGCAGGTCTGGTTGTCGTTCGCCGAGCGGATGCTGCAGCCCGGCGCGAAGATCTCGGGCTTGCGCCGCCCGTCGGCCGTCGGGCCGGAGCCGGCGCTGCAGATGCGTCCTTGCGAGGAGGCCTGCTCGGTCGCGCCGACGGCCAGCACGTTCTTGGCGTTCTCCGGGTTCTTCAGCTGCGAGCCGTTGCTGACCGCGAAGCAGATCAGCGTCTCGGGGTGCTCCCACATCATCTCGTCGATGTCGACGCACCACGCGTTGTAGGCCGTGGTGAAGTCGTCGCCCCACGAGTTGGTGAAGAGCGTCGCGCCCTGCGAGTGGAGCTCCTCGAGCTTCGACTTGAAGTTGCTGCTGCCGACGAGGCTGTCGTTGGTGTGGGCGATGCGCGCGCGATAGCCGATGCCGTTGCCGCTGCGCACGCCGTTGATCGGCTCCTGGTCGCCCGCGGCGGTCCCCGCCGTATGGGTGCCGTGGCCGTCGGAATTCGAGTAGCTGCCGTTGTGCGCGACCACCTTGCGATGGGTCGGGCCGGGCGCGCTCACCGCCGGATCGTCGAACCAGCAGGCGTCGAGATCGATCGCGCCGTCGATGTGGCCGATGACGACGCCGTCACCCAGCACGCCGTTGTCCCAGACCGGCGTGCTGCCGCTGGTGTCGCTCTGGATCACCCAGGTCGTGGTGTCGTTGGGCAGCCGAGCGAGCGGCGAGAACGGAACGGCGAGCAGCGGTGCGGCGGCGGTCGGCACCGCGCCGCGTCGCGTGAGGACGGAGAGCGGCTGGATCCACTGCACGTCGCGCACGCGCGCCAACGCCAGCAAGCGGCCGAGCGGCACGCGGGCCAGCACGCGCCGCTGCAGCCCCGCCTCGGGCTCGTCGAGCGTGGCGCCCGCCACCAGGAGCTCGCCCGTCGCGCGGCCGGTGTCGCAGCCGCGGAAGAGCTGCACCATCACGTCGAGCGGCTCCGCTGCCGCCGCCGCTCGTTCCGCCGAGCCGAGCGGCAGCTCGTCCAGCGCCGCCGCGCGCGCCGCCAGCTCGGGCGCGAGGCGATAGGCAGGCTCGAAGGGCAGCAGCGCGCGCACGCGCGGCCACGCCTGCAGCGCGGACTGCGCCGCGCCATCCCCCCGAACGATGAAGGCGTGGTTCGGCACGAAGTCGAGCGCCTCGCCGCCGAGCCCCGCCAGCGTCGCGCGATCGAGCGGCGTGATCGGCCCGCGGAACTGGACGAGGAAGTAGTCGCGGTCAACGAGCGGCTGCGTGGCGGGCGCGTCACCCCACGACAGCGCTGCGGGCAGGGTCGGCCGCTCGATCAGCGGATCGAACTCGGCCGCCTGCAACAGGAGGAGGCGACCGTCGCGGAGCTTCGCGGCGGTGCGCTCGGCGGCGGCGGGGTCGGCGGATTGGGCGACGGCGGAGTGGAGGAGCGCAGCGGGCGCGGCGGCGGCATGCGTCGCGCCGAGCAGCAGGAGCTGCGGGACGCCGAATCGGCGCGAGCGGTCGAGCGGGCGAAACATGGCAGCTCCGGGGGGGTGGCCGATTCCGGCGATCGCGGTGGAGCAGCTAACCAACCCTTGCTGGAGTCGCAAGGTTGGACCCTGCAACGATGGGAGGAGTCGAACGGATTGCCGGCAACGTGGCCATGGCATCAGGAGTGTCCGCGCGATCGGCCTCGCACGGGGTGGATCCGCTCGCTGGCGCGACGTGGGCCGCGACGGTAGTCCCACGGCCATGAGTCACTGCACCGCCCGCCTCTTCGCCCGCTTCATCGTCGGCTCGTTCGCGGGCCACCTCGCGGCGTGGCTCGCGCCCGTCGTGCTGGCTGCACCGCAAGGCCGCCTCCCGCTCGAAGGCGAGTGGCAGATCGCGCCGGCGCCGGCCGCGCCTGCCGCCAGTGGAGGTGCAGCGTCCGGCGCACCGCCGCCGAGCTACGACCGGACCATCACGGTGCCGAGCGCGTTCGAGACGGCGCTCGGCGTCGAGTTCGATGGCGTCGCGTGGTACCGGCGGACGCTGCCGTTGACGGTGGCGCAGCGCGGCGCGCGCGTGCGGATCGAGTTCGAGGCGGCGGCGACGGCGGCGCGCGTCTTGGTGAACGGCGTCGAGCTCGGCCGCCACCTCGGCGGCTGGACGCCGTTCGCGGTGGAAGCGTCGGGCAGGAGCACGGCCGACGGCCGCTCGCTGCTGCGCTTCGATGGCAGCGACGTGCTGGAGGTCGAGCTCGACGAGAAGGTCGGCCACAACACCCAGGGCTTCCTGCCGATCATCCAGCCCCACTTCGGCGGGATCTGGCAGGAGGTGACGCTCTGCGTCGATCGCGTCCCCACCATCGACCGCGCCGACTTCTGGAGCTTCGGCCGCTACGACCCGAAGAGCGGCGCCGGCGAACTCACGGCGCGCGTGCCGTGGCGCAACGGCCCACCGCAAGGTGGCGGGGAGTTTCCGTCCACCACCGGTGCCGGGGAGTTTCCGTCCAGCCACGGTGCCGGGGAGTTTCCGTCCAGCCACGGTGCCGGGGAGTTTCCATCCGGCAGCGCGACGAGCGGCGCCACGTTCGTCCGCGCGCCCGCCTCTGTCGTGATCGAGCTCTTCGACAACGAGCAGTCGATCGCTCGCCAAGTCGTGATCGTCGGCGAGGGCGGCTTTGAGGCTCGCGATAGCGGCAGCGGCGGCAGCGACAGCGGCGGCGCGTTGAGCGGCACGCCCGGCAGCGGCGCGCGCGAGCGACTCCGCTCCGGCTCGGGCCTCGTCGCGCCTGACGGCAGCGTCGAGCTGCGCCTGCCGATCGCCAAGGTCGAGCCGTGGGCGCCGGGGCGCGTGAAGCTCTACCGGCTGCGCGCGCAGCTGCTCGATACTAAGGGCGAGCGGCTCGACCAGGCGGAGCGCGATGTCGGCTTCCGGTCGCTCGCCGTCGACGGCACGACGATCCTCTGGAACGGCGCGCCGCTGCAGGTGCGCGGGCTGCTTCATTGGGGCTATTCGCCCCCCGACCTGGCGCCGCCGACCGTCAGCAACTACATGCACTGGAAGATGCAGCTCCTCGCGCTGAAGCGGCTGGGCTTCAACACGCTCAAGTGCTGCCTCTGGGTGCCGCCCACCTGCGTCTACGAGCTGTGCGACGAGCTCGGGATCTTGGTCTGGCAGGAGTACCCGACCTGGCACCCGCAGATGGACGAGGCGCATCGCGAGGAAGTGCGGCGCGAGTACGAGGAGTTCTTTGCGCTCGACGGCCGCCACGCGTGCGTCGCCTTCCGCTCGATCACTTGCGAGACGGGCCACGGCGCCGAGCTGCATGTCGTGAAGGAGCTCTTCGAGGCGTGCAAGTCGGCGGTCCCCGACACGCTGGTGGTCGACGACTCGAGCTGGATCGGCTGGCAGCGCATCACCGACTTCTGGGACGAGCACCCGTACGGCAACCACCGCTGGTGGCCGCAGCGCCTCGCCGACTTCGCGAAACACCAGGAAGAGAAGGGGAAGAAGCCGTTGCTGCTTGGCGAGTGCATGGCGGGCGACACGTGGTTCGATCGCGCGGCGTGGGACGCGAAGTGGGGCGCCGAAGAGGCGGCTACCGGCAAGAAATGGTGGCGCCCCGACTGCTACGAGGCGCAGGCCAAGTTCGAGGAGTGGCTGACGGCGGAGTGCGGCGCGGAGACGGTGGCGTCGCTGCTGCCGACGTCGCTCGAGACCGCCCTCGAAGCGCGCAAGTACCAGATCGAGACGCTGCGCGCGACGCTGCCCGATGCGGGCTACGTGGTGTCGGTGGCGCGCGACTTCGCGAAGGCGCGGATGGGGTTGTGGGATGACTTGGGACAGCCGAAGTGGGGGCCGGATGATTGGCGGTGGCATGGCGACGTGATGCTGTCGCTGCGGACGGAGGGGGAGCGGCGGGCGTTCGCGGGCAAGGCGGTGCTGTCGCTGGACGCGACCTGTTTCAGCAGCGATGACCATTCGGCTGGCGGGCTGCCCTGCGACTTCAGCTACTCGATCGTCACGCTCGACGATCAAGAGCTCGCGCTTCCTACGATTTCGAGCCGGGTCGTCGTCGGCAACGAACCGCGCCGGTGCGAGATCCTGTTCGACGCGCCGGCGACCGTCTCGCCGCGGGCGTGGCAACTCCAGGCTGGGCTCGTCGGAGCGCTCGTCCTTCCGCCGTCGTCGTCCGACGGCGAGGGCGCGTTGATCGGCGAGACGATCGGCGGCTGGACCGGTCCAGGGCTCGCCGAGAACGAATGGAAGCTCTGGCAACTCCCTCCCTTCTCCGACACCCTCCCCCCCTCCGTCCGCGAAGTCGACCACCTCGACCCCGCCACGCTCGACTTCCTCGAACAGGGCGGTCGCGTGCTGCTCAAGGTCGCGGGCGCCAAGCACTCGCTGAAGAGCGACGGCATGTGGTGGCTGCGCGGCGCGCCCTTCACGCCGCCGCATCCGGTCCACGCGACCGTGCCCGCCGACATGCTGCGCGAACTCCAGCCCTTCGACCTCGACGGCGAGCGGGTGATGCCGTGGACGGTGCTGCGCGGCCAGGTCGATCCGATCCTCGCCTTCTGGGAGACGCATGACATCCCCGAAGTGCGCGCCCACCTCTTCGCGTTCGACACGCGCGTCGGCAAGGGGCGCCTGCTGGCGAGCTGCCTCGACACCGCGAGCGACGCGGGCCGCTACGTGCGCAGCGCCTTCGCGCGCCACCTCGCCGACGGCCCGGCGCCGAAGCGCGAGCTCGCGCCCGCGACGATCGCCGCGCTGCGCGGCCTCTTCGCCGAGCAGCGGCTCGACCTGCCGACCTGGAACTTCACGATGGACCCCGCCGACCAGGGGCTCGCCGCGGGGTTCGCGAAGCCCGCCTTCGACGCCTCCTCCTGGCGCGACATGCCGGCCGGCTCCCACTGGGAGAACCACGGCGACGACGTGAAGCACTACACCGGCATCGCCTGGTACCGCGTCGACTTCGAGCTCGGCGCGGCGTGGGCGGGCCAGCCGGCGCGCGCCGTCTTCGAGGGGATCGACGACAGCGCGATCGTCTGGCTCGACGGCCGCGAAGTGGGTCGTTTCGGCGATCCGGCCACGCAGACGACGATCTGGCTCGAGACGCAGACGGCCGAGCTCGGCCCGCTCGCGCCCGGCAAGCACACGCTCACGCTGCGCGTCGTCGACCACGCCGGCGCCGGCGGCCTCTGGAAGCCGGTCTACCTCACGAGCGGCCCGCTCGGCGAGGTGCGCACGCTGCTCGAGTGATGCCCGACACCACCGGAGCCCCCGCATGCCGCCGAAGATGTCGAAAGCGAAGGATGCCGAGTCGCTGCTGGCCGAGCTGCCGCCGCCGCTGCGCGCGGTGACGAAGCGGCTGCGCGCCTTCGTGAACGAGCACGCGCCGAAGCTCGTCGAGCAGGTCAAGTGGGGGAGCCTCTGCTTCGTCGGCAAGAAGGTCGTCTGCTACACCCACGCGCTCGAGGAGCACGTCGACTTCGGCTTCTTCCAGGGGGCGCTGCTCGACGATCCGGCGCAGGTGCTGCAGGGCAAGGGGAAGTTCCTCCGCCACGTGAAGGTCCGCAAGCCGGCCGACGTGAAGGAGAAGGTGTTGGTCCCGTTGTTGAAGCAGGCGCTCGCGCTCGACGCGAAGCCTCGCTGAGATGCGGCGGTCGCCATTGGCGGCGCGCCGAGCTGGAGCTCCCATGGCACGCCCGACCTCGCACGAAGACTACCTCGCCGCGCTGCCGCCATCGCAGCGCGCGGCGCTGCAACGGCTGCGGCGCCAGATCGCGGCCGCGGCGCCCGGCGCGGTCGAGACGATCACCTACTCGCTGCCCGGCTTCCGGCTCGACGGCAAGATCCTCGTCTGCTACGCGGCGCGCGCCGGCCACTGCTCGTTCCACCCGATGAGCGATCGGACGCTCGCCGACCACGCCGCCGCGGTGGCGCGCTTCGACACGAGCCCCGGCACGTTGCGCTTCCAGCCGAGCGCCCCGCCGTCGGCGCCGCTGGTCCGCAAGCTCGTTCGCGCGCGGGTCGCGGAACTCGAGGAAGCGGCCGCAGCGCGCGCCAAGCCGAAGGCGAAGAGCAAGCCGAAGACGAAACCGAAGGCGACGGCGAGCGCGAAGGCCGCGGCGAAGGCGAAGGCGAAGCGTTCACCGCGGAGCACCCGGTGATCGCTCGCTCGAGCTCCCTCCTCCGTGCGTGCGTCGGCGCGCTCGCGTGGCGGCTCGCGGGAGCGACCGCGCTCGCGCAGTACCAGCTTCCGCCGGCGTTGGCGCGGCCACCGGAGCTGTTCGACGACCAAGTCGTCCTCAGTGCGCGCGATTCGGAGCTCGCGCGCTGCGTGCTCCGCTGGAGCCAGGGGCCGAACGCGCAAGTGACGGTGATCCGCAAGGAGCGCGAGTCGACCGCGGCGACGGCGGCCTGGTCGGTTCAGGAGCAGCTCCTGCCGGTCGGATTCGTGCCGACGGCGGTCGAGCCGCGGGTGGCCGGCGGGCAGCTGACGGAGCTCTACCTCGCAGGCATGCGGACCGACGGCTCGGCGATCGTCGAGTGCTGGTCGTTCGAGTACGGCGCGACACCGACCGGCGCGCCCTACGTCGCGCTCGCGCAGCGGCCATTGCCGATCGTCCAACGCGCGACGCGGCTCGCTTCGACCGCTTACGGGACGATCCGCGCGCTCGGTGTCGATCCCGAGGATCGATTCCTCCTCTTCCTCAGCTACGAGAAGCCCGCGCTCTGGAAGCTCGCGTTGCCCGGCGATGGCGTGACGAAGCTCCACGACGCGACGTCGTTGCCGGCACTCGCCCACAAGGGCTCGATCCGCTTCCGGACCCACGTCACCGAAGGGCGCCAGGTCCACCTCACCAACCGGCAGCCCTACCAGCGCCCCGACCCGTCGCTGCCCGATCCGCTCGTCGTGCTGCGCGACCGCGACGACGACGGCACCTTCGACTCGGTGTGGGTACCCACCGACGCGGAGTGGAGCGCGGGCAAGTACGACCGCGCCGAATCGTGGACGCTCCGCTGAACCGCGTGGCGTCGCATCGCAGCACGCCCCGCGGCACTGCGCCAACCGCCCCGCCGGCCGCGTAGCTCTCTTCGCGGCGTTGCCCGCATCCGGCCGAGGAGCTCTTCCGCCGCTCGCGACGCCGAGTGGCCCGCGGCCCACTGCCCGCGGCCCACTGCCCGCCGCTCGGCATGCCGCTTGTGATCTCCTCCCGCGTCGCGAAGGCGCCGCCGCACCGAGCCGCCCGATTCGGCCTTGCGACGAGGGGGATGCCACGATGGACGCGAAGCGCAGGGCCAACGGTGTCGGTTGGATCGAGCCGCGCGCCGCCGCCGGCCGCCGCTCGTCGCGCGGGGCGGCGCTGCTCCCCGCGCTCGCGCTCCTGTTCAGCGGCTGCGCCAGCGAGAGCCGCCTCTGGCGGATCACGCCGTTCAGCTCGACCTCCGGCGACGAGCGCGTGAACGGCTTCCCGTTCCTCTACACCGACGGCTCCGCGACCGCGGTGCTCTGGCCGCTGATCGACTTCGATCGCGACGGCTTCGCGGTGCGGCCGCTGATCAGCAAGGACGAGTCGGAGTGGGACGTCGTCTGGCCGCTCAGCCATTGGGACACGCGCACCGGCGACGGCTGGGCGCTCACGGCCTACTCGTGTGGCGAGTCGCGCGGCCTCTTCCCGCTGTTCCACGTCGGCCCCGAGTTCAATTACGTCGGTCCCGCCTGGTGGAACGAACGCGACGGCGAAGTGCAGAGCAGCGGCCTCTTCCCGATCGCCTGGTGGGACGCGGAGCACGGCGACGGTCTGCTGCTGAACGCCTACTCGTGGCAAGGCAACCGCGGCCTCTTCCCGCTCTGCAACTTCGGGCCGTCGCTCGATTGGGTCGGGCCGGCGTGGTGGAAGAGCGAGGGCGACGCGGTCACCGATTGGGGCGTGCTGCCGCTCGGCTATCGCGACCGGGAGAGCGGCGACGGCTACCTGCTGAACGCCTACTCGTTCGGCGAGTCGCGCGGGCTCTTCCCGCTGTTCCACATGGGCCCCGAGTTCAACTTCGTCGGCCCCGCGTGGTGGCACGAGCGCGACGGCGCGGTCGACAGCTGCGGCCTCTTCCCGCTCGCGTGGATCGACGCGCACGACGGCGACGCGCTGTTCCTCAACGCCTACTCGATCGACGGCAATCGCGGCCTCTTCCCGCTCTGCAACGTCGGCGACGAGCTCAGCTTCGTCGGCCCGTTCTGGTGGAGCCGTGCGAGCGGTGAGGGCGAGCGCGGCGAGAGCGGCGTCCTCGACCGCGCCTTGGCCGACGGCGCAGCGCCGCTCGCCGAAGGCACGCCCGCGCCCCTCGCCCCGATCGACGCGTTCGGCTGCTTCCCGCTGGCATGGGCGACGACGGACGACGACTCCTCGAGCCTCGCCCTGCTGCCGCTCTGGTACCAGCGGCTCGAGCCCGACCACGAGTTGCGCGCGGCGCTGCTGCCGCCGACCTGGTGGGAGGACGAGGGCGAGACGCAGCGCCACCTCGTGCTGCCCTTCTACGCCCACCTCGCCGACGCCGACGCGTCGTTCACGCTGGTGGCCCCCTTCTTCGCATCGCGCGAGGACGCCGACGGCTCGAGCTGGTGGACGCTGCTCGCGAACGGCTGGCACGAGGGCGCGGAGTCGGGACTCAACCTCTATCCGCTCTGGTGGTCGTCGCAGCGCGAGTCGGAGTCGCTGACACAGCGCGAGAGTTCGCGGATGCTGCTGCCGCTCTTCCTCGATCGCCGTCGCGGGCACGAGCGGCTGCTGCTGACGCCGCTCGGCGGGCGCGGTTGGGACGAGAGCGGCGCGACCACCTTCACCAACTTCCTCGGCCCGCTCTTCCACCACAGCCGCGGCCCCGACTCCGAATCGACAGCGCTGCTCTGGCCGCTCTTCCAGCACGAGTCGCGCGGCGACACGACCGAGATGCGCGCCTTCCCGCTCTTCGACGTGACCGTCGATCCGGCGGGCCACGACGCCTTCGCGCTGGCCGGGCTCGCGCGCGACGTCGCGCAGGGCGAGTCGCGATCGTTCCGGCTCTGGCCGCTCTGGTCCGACGTCGATCTCGCGACGGCCGACGGCGAGAGCCCCGACCTCCTCTACGAGCTGACGCTGGCGGGTCGCCGCACTGCTGCGGCACAGTGGTCGAACCACCTCTTCCCGCTCTGGTTCGCGAGCGGCGATGACGCGGGCAGCGAAGCGTCCGCGCTGGCCGGCCTCGCCCGCGTCGCGACGACCGAGCAGGGCCACGCGTGGCGCCTCTTCCCGCTCGCCTCCGCGTCCACCGATGCCGCGGCCGACGGCTGGCTCGACGACTGGACGCTCGCTCGATTCGAGCGACGCGAGCAGCCCTCGCCCGACAGCGCCGCGCCCGCAGTCACCACCTCCGCCCGCCTCTTCCCGCTCTTCCACCACGAGTCGTCTCCGAGCGGCAGCGAGTCGCGCGCCGCGCTCGGCCTCGCCCGCGTCGCCACGACCGACGCCGGCCACGCGTGGCGCCTCTTCCCGCTCGCCTCCGCGTCCACCGACGCCGCGGCCGACGGCTGGCTCGACGACTGGACGCTCGCCCGTTACGAGCGGCGCGAGCAGCCCTCGCCCGACGGCGCCGCGCCCGCGGTCACCACCGCCGCCCGCCTCTTCCCGCTCTTCCACCACGAGTCGTCTCCGAGCGGCAGCGAGTCATGCGCCGCGCTCGGCCTCGCCCGCGTCGCCACGACCGACGCCGGCCACGCATGGCGCCTCTTCCCGCTCGCCTCGGCGTCCACCGATGCCGCGGCCGACGGCTGGCTCGACGACTGGACCCTCGCCCGTTACGAGCAGCGCGACTCGGGCGCGGCGTGGCGCCTCTGGCCGCTCGTCTCGAAGACGGCGAGCGAGGCGCCGCGCGGGCCGCTCGATCTCATCACGCTGGTCGGCGTCGATCGCGACTCGTCCGAGTCGAGCCTCCACCTCGCGACCCCGCTCGTCTTCGATCTCGATCGCCGTCGCGACGGCAGCGGCTGGGAGGCGCGCGTGCTGTCGCTGCTGCACTTCGGCCGCGAGGAGCACGCGGTCGCGCCGGCGACGCCGGGCGTGCTGCAGCGCCGCCACGCCGGCTTCCTCTTCGACTGGTTCAAGGCCGAGCAGCGCGTCGTCGCCGACCTCGACGGCGCCACGCGCGAGGAGTCGCACTATCGGCTGCCCTTCCTCCACGAGTACGAGCGCGAGGGCGAGACGACCGAATGGGACGCGCTCTGCTACGCCGTCCACTCGGTCGACACGCCGGACGAGTCGCGCTTCAGCGTGCTCGGCTACGCCTATCGCAGCGTGCGCACCGGCGACGCGACGCAGCGCGACATCTTCCCGTTCATCACCTGCGACGACGCGCCCGACAAGAAGCGCGTCTCCTTCCTCTGGCGCCTCTTCGAGTACGAGCGGCAAGGCGACCAGGTCGGCGGCCACCTCCTCTTCATCCCGTGGGGCGACTCGCTGTGAACCGATGAAGCTGGCCATCGCTCTCCGCCACCGTGAACGTCGCGCTGGCGGGATCGAGCGCGATCGGGCGCCAGAGCGCGTGATGCTCGAGCGGGGTCGGCGGGGCGAAGAGCCAGGCGCGCCAGCGGCCGGCGCGGTGGAGGCGGAGCGAGGCGCGGCCGTGCGCGTCGAGCGGCACGGTGAACTCCTCGTCGACCGCGGCCGCGCCTTCGGGAACGCTGTCGAGCAGCGGCAGCAGCACGAGTCGGCTGCCGAGCGGCGGCGGCTCGGTGCGGAGCTCCGGCGACGAGGCTGCAGGCGCGTTGGTGGAGGTCGAGGACGCTGCCTTCGCGATCTCGACGGCCAGCTCCACGGCGATTCCTGGCGATAGCTCGACCCGCCGCTCGCGCGGGCCCTGAGCGTCGAGCGTCACGCGCGCGACGCGGTGGCCGGGCGCGATCACCTCGTAGCGCGTGCCGTGGCGCGAGAGGTCGAGCCCGGCGCTGCCGTCGACGATCGCGCCGCGGAAGCCGTCCTCGGCGACCACGGCGAAGCGCGCGGGCAGCAACTGATGGTGCTCGTCGACCACGCGAAGCGCGACGCGCTCCTCCGCCAACGCCTCGAACTCGATCGCGCGCAAGTCGAGCGGCGGCAGCGTCGTCGTCGCGCCGCTTTGCACCTCGACGGCGTCGAACCAGCGCATCTGTTGGCCGCTCGCAGCCCAAACCGTGACCAAGACGGTGCGGCGCCCGGGCTCGACGTTCTGCAGCGTGAACGTGCCGTCGGCCGCGATGTCCACGTCCTCCTCGCCCGTGTACCGCGTGGTCGGGAGCAGCGGGTAGCTGAACGTTCCGTCGGCGTTGAATCGCGGCGCGGCGGCGACGAAGGCGCGCGCGTGCGGGTCGTCGATGGGATCGGGCAAGAGCAGTCGCCCCTCGATCCGGCCGCACGGCGCGAGCGTCAGCGTGACGTCGCGCGCGCCCGCGTCGACGGATCGCGCGTTCGCGGCGTCGGCCGACTCGACCTCGGAGAAGCCCTCCGCCGACGCAATCACCTGGAGCGATCGGCAGTCGAACGGCGCGTAGAGCGTGAAGCGGCCGTCGGCACCGCTGCGCGCGGGGTAGCGCTCGTCCAAGCGGAAGCGCTCGACGCTCTCCGCCTTGTCGCCCGTGGGCGATTCGAGCTCTTGAAGGTGCAGCGATCCGAAGACCGCCGCCCCGACGATCGCGCTTCCATCCGTCGAGACGACGCGTCCCGAGGCGAGGCGGCGCGGCGTCCGCAGCACGACCTCGCCGAGTTCGAGGGTCGGCAGCGTGCGCTCGCTCTCCTCGATGCGACGCGTCCAGCGCGCCACCACCGAGCCGGCCGCGTCGCGGAAATGGACGCGCAGTTCGGTGAAGTCGTCGAACCGTCCATGCAGGTCGACGGCGAAGCGGCCGTCCGTGGCGACATCGATCCGCAAGCGCTCGGTGATGCTGATGTGCCCGCTGCCGAGCTCGATCTCCGCATCGCACCGCGTCACCTGCAGCACGTCGCGCCATGCCGGGTCGTCGCGCAGCGCCTCCGGCACGATGAAGCGGCCGGCGACCATCGGCCCTTCCGGCTGCGCCGTGACCTCGAGCGTCGGCGGTGCGCCCGCCGGGGCACTCCGCAGCCTCTCGCCGAAGTCAGGCCAGTACGCGCCCGCAACGCGGCGCTTCTCGGGCTCAAGGGTCGCCCACGCGCCACCCGCCACGAACCCCGCCTCGACCCAACCGACGCGCGCGCGCCCCTCGACGAACTCGATCGCGACCAGCGCCGACTCGCGCTTCGAATTCAGCACCGGCTCGAGCCCGTCTCCGCCGTTGATGCGCAGCTCCAACTCCTCGCCGAAGAAGTCGGCGCGCAGGTCGCCGCGCGCTGCGCCGACGAGCGGCTCTCCGGCGTGGTTCTGCAGCTGCAGCTCGAGCGGCCGCCCCTCCGGCAGCGTGAACTCGAGCGGCTTCGTCGGCGGCACCGCCAGATCGATCGCCGCCGCCAGCGCCTCGCGCGTCAGCACGCGCAGCTGCACGCGCCGCAGCGTCGTGCGCGCATCGTGGGGCAGCGCCGCGATCGGCCCGAAGTCGGCCATCCCGTCGGCCGCGCGCGTCGCCACCACGCGCGCCGTGTCGCTGCGAGCCGCGTCCCAAGGAGCACCGTCGACCTTGGCGAGCTCGACCGGCACGCCGCCGACCGGCTGCCCGCGCGGATCGACGACGCGCACCGCCAAGCGCGGCTCGCTACGAACGGTCGAGCAGGCGCTGCTCGTGCCGAGGGCCATCGTGATCGCCAACCAGCGGGACATCATGGGCAGCTCCGCGCAGCGCGACGGCGGCCGATGGTACAAAGCGCGCACCGACCTCGCCGATCGTGGAGCCGCCGATGGACCCGCTGCACGCCGCGTCGTTGCGCCCCTTCCTCCCGAGCGGTGCCGACTACGCCGCCGCGCGCCGCTTCTTCGCCGCGCTCGGCTTCATCGAGGAGTGGGAGCACGACGGCTACGCGGGGCTCGCCAACGGCGGCGCGCGCTTCCTCCTCCAGCGTTTCGACGACGCGACCTTCGCCTCGAACTTGATGGTGCGCGTCGACGTCGCCGACCTCGACGCTTGGTGGCGCGCGATCGAGGAGAAGCAGCTCGCTCGCGCCTTCCCGACCGCGCGTTTCAAGGGACCGACCGCCTTCCCGTGGGGCCGTGAAGCGCACGTCATCGACCTCGCGGGCGTCTGCTGGCACTTCGGCCAGAAGTGACGCGGAGCGGCGAGCGCAGGCGCGCCTTCCCGCACGGCGAGCAGGGCGACCCAGGGCGACCCAAGGCGAGGTGCGGCCGTGCGTGCGGCTCGCGGCGGGGCGCGCGCGCGGACGACGGCCTCGGGTTTGCCATGGGCTCCTTGACCCGATTCGTACGAGGAGCGCGCACGAACCAACCGCGCTGCTCCGAGGAGCTGACCATGCACCTGGCCGAACTGATGACGACGAAGGTCCAGAAGGTGGCGAGCACTGCCGGGGCGCAGCACGCCTACGCGCTGATGCGCGTCCGCAAGATCCACCACCTCGCGGTGGAACAGGGCGGGAAGATCGTCGGCGTCCTCTCCGAGCGCGATCTCGGCGGCGTGCGCGGCGCCACGATGCGGCGCGACAAGCTCGTCTCCGACCTGATGGCGCGCGACGTGGTGACGGCGACGCCCGGCACGACGCTCCACGAAGCGGCTGCGAAGATGCGCGCGCGCTCGATCGGCTCGCTGCTGGTGACCGACGGCAAGGCGCTCTGCGGCATCGTCACCGTCTCCGACCTGCTCGGCGTGCTGGCGAACCAAGGCAAGCCGGCGCCCACCGCGGCGATGAAGACGGAGAAGCAGGGGCGCCCGCGGCCGGCGAAGACGCGCGCTTACTCCCGCTGATCGCGGCGCGCGCGGCGCGAGGAGCTCGATGAACTAGTGGCGCGGCGCGGCGAGCTCGAGGACGACCTCGCGCGCCGCGCCGCGCACCAGCTTGACGGCGACCTCGCAGCGCGCGCCATCGGGCGCTACGACCTCGAGCGTCCAGTCGCCCGGCGCGAGGCAGTAGTCGTCCGCGATCTCGCGATCGGCGGGCGACGGGCGGAGCGCCTTGCTCACCCGCTCGCCCGCGGCGTCGCTCGCCGTGAGCTGGATCGACTCGCCGAGCGGCGCCCCATCGGCGCGGCGCAGCGTGAGCTTCACCGCGACGCCCGCCTCGACGTCGAGCGTGACCTCGCGCGTGTGGCCTGCGTCGAGCTGCACCGCGACCTGCTGCCACGCGAGCCCCGCGCCCACCACTTCGAGCGTGTAGTCGCCGTGCGCGAGGCCGCTGCAACGCAGCGCCTCGCCGTCGACCGTGAACTCGGCGCCCGAGTAGCCGCCGTGGCGATGGAGCCGCAGGTCGGCCGGCTTCACGCGCCCTCCGTCGGAGCGGCGCGCGAGGATGCGCAACCCGGCCGGCTCCGCCAACGCGAGGTCGCCGAGGTCGCGCACTTCGCCGGCGGCCAGCTCGATCGCGCCGACCGAACGGTTCGCGAGCCCCTCCGCGCCGACCACCAGCCAGAAGCGGCCGGCCGGCAGCGGGCCGAGCTCGAAGCGGCCATCGGCGTCGAGCGTCACCGAGAGGGCGAAGTTGCCGCCCTCCTCGCCGAACTGCGCGCTCGGCAGCGCGACGGGTTGCCCATTGGCGGCGACGACGCGGCCGCGCAGCGACGAGGCGGCGCGCTGCGCCTCGCCGAGCACCAGGACGTGCAGCTCGTCGCCAGGTCGCACGACGATGCCGCGCCGCGCCGCGAACATCGACATCCCCGTCGGATGGTGGAGCGACGCCTCGTACGGGAGATCGGCGCAGTCGGTGAGGGTGAAGTAGCCCTCCTCATCGGTCGTCAGCGGAGGCGACCACTTCGCCAGCGAGAGGTCGCTCGGAGTCAGCTGGACGCCGATGCCGGCGCAGCCACGGCCCGCGTCGTCGACCACGCGACCGCGCAACGTCAGCGCCGCGCCCATCACCAGCTCGGTCTGCTGCGCGCCGCCGTCGAGCTGCAGGAAGCGCTTGCTCGGCGCGCGGCCCGGTGCGGCGGCGGTGAGCAGGCTGGGGGTGACGGGCAGCCGCTCGAAGCGAAGGCGCCCGTCTTCTGCGCTGCGGGCGTCGAGGTTGAGGCGCTCGAGCGGGAAGGGGCCCATCATCAGCTGCAGTTGGACGTCGATGGCGGGCAGCGCGACGCCGCGCCCGTCGACCACCGTCACTGCCAACGAGCCGCCCTGCTGCAGCGTCACGTCGCGCGTCACGTCGGCCGCGGCGATCTCGAATTCGAGGTGGTGCGGCGCGAAGCGCGGATGGTCGACCAGCAGGTCGAGCGTGCAGAACGGCAGCGACTCGATCGTGAAGGTGCCGTCGGGAGCGGTGCGCGTCACCGTGGGCGGCGGATCGCCGAGGATGCGCTGATCGTTGGTGAGGCGCGAGCCGCGCGAGTCGTCGATGGCGACGAGGCGCGCGCCGCCGATCGGCTCGCCCGCAGCGTCCAGCACGCGGCCGCGCAGGGTCGCACCCGGTCGATCGAGCCGCAGCTCGACGGGCGCGACGCGAGTGGGGTCGGAAGTGTCGACCGAGACGACCTCCGACCAGCCGAGCCCTGCCGCGCGCGCCGCGGCGTAGTGGTAGGTGCCGACGGCCGGCAGCTCGAAATCGCCCCGTTCATCGCTCTGCGTGACGAAGTCGCCGCCCGACCACGTCTCCTGCCGATCGCTCACCCAGATGGCGGCGCCCGCGATCGGGCGCGAGGCGCCGTCGACGACGCGGCCGCGGACCGGATGCCCGTCCGGCAAGCGCAGCGTCGCCTCGCGCACGACGCCCGCCTCGAGCGTGAGGTCGATCACGCCGTACGCGCCGTCGGCGAGCAGGGCGCCGTCGCCCGAGTCGGGGCGACGCGCGAAGCCGGCGGCCGCGACGACCACCTCGCCCGGCTCGAGATCGTCGAGCCAGAGGAGGCCGGCGTCGTCGCTGCTCACGCGGCGCAGCGGCTCGAGATCGCGCTCCGCCTCGCGCGAGTGGAGGCGCAGGCGCAGCCGCGGCGCCGGGCGGCCGTCGGCTTGCAACGTCGTGAGGCGGAGTGCGGCACGGCCCGGTTGCGGCTCGAGCGCGGCGGGTGGCGGCGTTGCGGCGGGCGCGGCCGCGCGCTCCGCGACGATCGGCGCAGCGGTGGCCAGCGGATCGACATCGGCGGGTGCGGCCGCCTCCGCTGGCGCGCGCTGCGGAGTGGCAAGGCGCGGTGCATCGGGGCCGAGCGTGCCGCCGGCGAAGAGCCAGACGCCGCCCGCGACGAAGGCGGCGAGGGCGGCGAGCGCGAGCTTCGAGGTGGTCGACATCGCGAGCGGAACTCCGAGCAGCGCGCCGCCAGCGGCAGCGACGGTGGCAGCAGTGGTGGCGGTGGCGGTGGCGGTGGCGGTGGTGGCGATCGGCAGCGCGGGCACGACGAAGGTGGCGAGCGGCAGCAGGGCGGCCAGCAGCTCGCCGCGGCCGCCGAGTTCGCCCTCGAGCTGCGTGCGCAGCTGCTCCAGCGCGCGCCGCAATCGCGTGCGCGCCGTCTCGAGCGGGACGGAGAGGCGCGCCGCCGTCTCCGCGACGGAGAGCCCCTCGAAGTGGTGGAGCAGCACGACGTCGCGATAGGCGGGAGCCAGCGCCAGCACGCGCTCGGCGAGGCGGCGCTGCATCTCGACGCGCGCGGCGATCGCGGCGGGGGAGCGGTCGGCGGGAGTGGAGCAGCCGGCGGCCGACGCCACCTCCTGCTCGCGCCGCTCGCGACGAAGTTCGCCACGGCGCCGATCGTGCGCGAGGTTGGCGACCACGCGCCCGAGCCATGCGCGCACGCTGCGCGGCCGCGCGTGCGGCTCCTCGAGCGCCCGCAGGTAGCTCTCCTGCACGACGTCGTCCGCCGTCGCCGCATCGCGCACCAACTGCCGCGCCACGCTGCGCAGGAAGCGCTGCTGCGCGATCACGTCGTCGAGCGGAAGCGGGTCAGGCAGTGGAGCCATGCGCAGAGGACGCCGCCGAAGGGGCGGGCGGGTTCAGGAGAGGGACGGAGCGCGCGTCAGCTTGCCGAGCGAACGCGCGGAGGCGAGCTGCCTTCGCGCCGCCTCGTCGGACTCGATCCGCGGATGCCCCCTCGAGCTCTCAGCGCGGCGTCGGCTTGGTCGGCGACACGCCGGCGACGATGCGCCAGAGGTAGTTGCGGTCGACCTCGACGCCCGAGGCGCGATCGCCCCGCAGCGCGACGGCGCCGATCGGGCTCTGCGCGGAGGTGACGCGGAAGCGGTGGCCCTTCTGGCAGTTCCAACCGGTACCCGCATGCGGTGCGCCCGCCATCAGCGCGCCGCAGCGGCAGAGGAGGTGGGGCTCGGGAGTGCCCACCGGAATGACGACGGACGACGCCGCCGCTGGCACCGCGCCCGGAACGGGGGCCGGGACCGGTTTCGTTTCATCCGCCATCGCGCACTCCATCGGCGGCGCGCGGCGTAGGCGGCGCGGGAGGGCGCGGCACCGGTGGCCCCGCGCGCTCGGCCCGGTCGTGACGGTGGCGCCATCATGCCGGTCGAGCGAGCGGAGGCGGCGAACCAAGTTTCATGGCAACCCTCACGGCCAGCTCTCACGGCAGATCGAGCAGCTCCGCGAGCGCGGCCACCTTGGCGCGGTAGTTCACGTCGCGGCCGAGGGCGGCGTTCCACGGTTGCGGGTCGGGGTCGGCCAGCAGGCCGAGCGCGGTGACCGCCAGGCCGCGCGCGAGCGGCGACTGCTGCGGATCGGCGGCGAGCGCGAGCAGGGGCTCGAAGGCGGCGCGGTCGCGCAGCTGCCCGAGCGCCTGTGCGGCGGCGGTCGATTCGATCAGCGTCGCGCCGTGCTGCAGCAGACGGAGCAGCGGCTCCACCGCGTCGTGGTCGCGCAGCATGGCGAGCGCGCGGGCGTACTGGAGGCGCGTGCGCGGCTCGAGGCCTGCCGCATCGAGCTTGGCGCGCAGCAGCGGCGCGGTGCCATCGGCGTGCAGCAGTGCGAGCGCTTGCGCGAGGTAGCCCTTCAGCCCGGTGTCGTTCGTCTTCTCGAGGAGTTGGAGCAGCGCCGGCAGTGCCGCCTGGCAGTCGCTCCAGCCGAGCGCCAACGCCATCGCCCCTTGGTAGCTCGGATTCGATTGGGTGGTCAGCATCTCCTGCAGCTTGCGACCGATGCGCTCGCGCGTCTCGGCCGGCAGCGCGCGGTTCTGCAGGTAGAGGCCGAGCGCCAGCGCCGCGTGCGGCTGGTGGGTGATCCTCTTCGGCTGCGTCAGCTCGCGCAGCAGGAACGCCTCCAGCACGTCGTGCTCCGCCTCGTGCGCCGCGATGTCGGCGTCGCGCGCGCCGAGTTCCGCCAGCGCGTAGAGCGCGAAGTGGCGCGTCTGGTCGTCGTTCGAGCGCACCACGGCCTCGGTGAGCGCGGTGAAGACCGCCTCGTCGGCGAGCGTGGCGAGACGACCCAACGCCAGCGCCAGCGAGCGGCGCAGGTCTTGATCGGTGCGGTCGTGGGCGAACCGCTCGACCAGCGCGGCGAGGTGGCGGCGCACCAGCGCGGCGCTCGTCGGGCTCTGCTCGGCGAGGCGCACCAGCGCGGCCGGCACCTGCGCGCGCACGTAGACGTTCAACGAACGATCGTCGAGCCGCGCCAGCAGCGGTTCGAGCAGCGCCTCGTGGTCGCGGCTCATCTGGCCGAGCGCCAGCACGGCGCACGCCGCCACGTCGATCGGCGCCTCGCTCGCCGTCGCCGCCCATAGATCGGCGCGCGCCGCATCGGCGTGCAGCAGCCCGAGCGCCGTCGCCGCGAAGGCGCGTTGCAGCGCGTCGCCGTTCGCACGGTCGGCGAGCAGCGCGCAGAGCGGCTCGATCGCCTCCGCGCGGCCGGTGATGCCGAGCGCCACCGTCACGGTGCGCCGCACCTTCGCCGACGAGTGGTGGAGCGCCTGGAGCAGCGCTGGCACGACGCGATCGCCGACGTAGGCGCGCTCCGGCACGCAAGCGCGCGCCAGCGCCAACGCCGCCGCCTCGGCCACCTCCGCTTCGTCGCTCTGCAGCGCGTCGAGCAGCGCCGGGAGCAGCTCGCGCTGCAGCTCGGCCGGCAATGGAGCGCGCGACGACGGACGCGCCGCGGCCAGCAGCGCCTCCTTGCGATGCTCCCACCAGAACTCCCACCGCTCGAACCCCTCGCCGCCGCTGCGGCGTGCGCCCATGCCGCCGGTGGTCGGCGCTGTGCCGTTTGGCCCGTTGTAGTTCCCGCCGCCGGGGCTCGCCTTCGCGCGACCCGTGAGGAAGCCGCTGGCGCCGCTCGTGACCGAGCCGGGTGCAGGCGCTGCCGGGCCGCCGGCGCTCGCCGGCACGGAGTCGGCCGGCAGCCGATCGTGCGTGGTGCCGTCGTCGACGGTGCGGCGCGTCGCGTCGTTCGCCGCGGCCAGCGGCTGCGGCTCGAGGACGAGGAACGACGTGTAGGGGGTGACCAGCGCGTGGTCGAGGCCGAGGCGCTTCACCTCGTCGGCGATCTCCGCGTTGGGGCCGCCGATGCGCAGGTCATCGAGCAGCCGCTCGACCCGCGTCTTCGCCCAGAGCTGCGCGACGTGCGGTCGAGCGGGCGTCGCGGCCGGCAGCTCGATCGGCACGACGAGGTCGACGCGCCCTTGCTCGCCGATGCCGCGCAGATGGAGGCGCGCGGCACCGCTGCCGCGGTAGCGGCCGGCGATGAGCAGCGCGCGCTGCTGGCAGAGGTCGGGGAGGCGGCGCGGCTCGCGGTCGAGCACGGTGATGCCGGCGCCTTCGATCTCGAAGGTCGGCTCGAGGAGGAGCGGGGTCTTGAGCCGCTCGTAGAGCGCGGCGAGCGGCACCTCGAGGTCGTCGCCCTCCTCGACGTAGCGCGCGGCGCCGCGCCCCTCGCTCGCGAGCTTGCTGAGCAGGAACTCCTTCACGCCGTTGCCGACGCCGAACGCGAAGAGGCGCGTCGAGCCGCAGGCGGCGCGCCACGCGGCGAGGAGCCGTTCGGGCTGCGTCTCGCCGACGGTCGGATCGCCGTCGGTGAGGAAGACGATCGCGGCGAGGCGCTCTGGCGCCGGCTCGAACCCCTTCAGCGCCGTCAGCAGCGCCTCCTGGATGTTGGTCCCGCCGGTCGCGTCGAGCTCGGCTGCCGCTTGGCGCGCCGCACTGACGTGGGCGCTGCTCACGTCGAGCAGTCCGCGCCGGCCGAGCGTGCGAGCGAGCGACGTGACGTCGCTCGAGAAGCTCACCACGTCGAAGCGGTCGCCCGGCTTCAGCGTGGCGAGGCCGGCCAGCAGCGCGGCGCGCGCTTGCTCGAGCTTCACGCCGGCCATCGAGCCCGAGCGGTCGACGACGAAGACGAGGTCGCGGCCGATGCGCGGCGGCGCGGCGAGGCGCGGCACCACGCGCGCGAGGAAGAAGCCCTCCTCTGCGCCCGCCGGTCGATGGGCCAGCAGCGCGAGGTCGAAGCCGTCGCGGCGCGGCAGCGCGCGCAGCTCGAAGCGGCGCACCGGCACGACGCCATCGGACGCGAACCGCGCCTCGCCGCACCCTTCGCGGCCTCCTTCAACGACGGAGAGCTTGGCGTCGGGATGCGACGGCGAGTCGAGGCCGGCGAGGCCGCGTTGCGCGTGCCAGGTCGCGTGCACCTGCAGGTCGCCGACCGCGCCGGCGTCGTGCGGCAGCGGGATCTCGAGCGTCTCGAGGCCGAGGTCGTCGCGCACGACGTGGGCGTAGCTGAGCTTGATGCGGACGGTGTCGCGCGCCGGGATCGGGAAGACGTTGACCCGGAAGTCGCGCCAGCCGACCTGCTCGAGCAGCCCCGGGTCCTTCTGCTTGCGGACGATCGCGTCGTAGGTGGCGCGCGCCTCCTTCGCCTCCAGCACCTTGCCCTGCTGCTCGCGCCCCGCCATCCACATCGAGAAGGCGCCGATCACCGCGTCCTCGGGCAGCTGGAAGCGGAAGACCCCTTCCTGCACGCGGTCGGTCGTGTTGCGGAACGTCTCCTCGACGACGACGCGCGCGACCCCCTCCTCGACGACCGCAGCAGCGTGGAACTCCTCGATGCGGACCAGCCCGTCGCGCAGCGTCAGGCTCTGCGCGGGCAGCGGAGCGGCGAGCGGTGCCGCGAGGAGCGCGAGGGCAGCGAGCGGCGGTGCGATGCGCATGGAACTTCTCCGGCGCCGCGCGTCGCACGAGGCGATCGCAAGCGGCGTCGGAGGAGAGCGAACGTCGTTCCAGCGCGGTTGCGGCGGTGCTGCGCGCAACTCCCCGCGTTCAAACGTGGCGAGGCGGTGACGCCACGCGCGACGCGGCGGCCGCGCCCGCCGCGCGTCGCGTCACCAGTCGAGCCCGCCGACCACCGCTTCGACCAATGGCGTGTAGCCGATGCCCCCTTCGACGCCGGGCAACGCCAGCACCGCTTGCGCGAAGTAGCGCTTGCCGGTGGCGAAGAGCGCGGGGTCGGCCGGGACCTCGACATCGATGACGCCGGCGACGCCGTTCATCACGAAGGGGCGCACGAGGTAGTCGCTCACCAGCAGGTGGGGCGTCTCGGGTGTCGTGGCATCGCCGAGCCCGACCAGCAGCAGCCCGAGCGTCGACGGCTCGAGCGAGCAGGCGACGCGCACGCGTGCCGTGGTGCCGAGCAGCGGCGGCGCGGCGAGATCGATGGTCGGCACGAGGCTCGGATCGAGATCGTCGCCGGCCCAGCCGCTGCCGCGGATCGAGGAGCTGGCGTCGACGCCGTCGGCGGCGGAGAAGCACCAGACGTGGCCGAGCTCGCCGCCGCCCGCCGGGTCGTTGATGTGAGCCGTGCCGACCAAGAGGTCGTCGCCCGCGTCGGGGCGGTCGGGCTCGAGCAGCGAGGTGGTGAGTCGTCCGCGCGCCGAGATGCGGCCGAGCTTGTCGTTCTGCGCGCGCCCCTCGATGGACCAGCGCGGCCGCCATGCGGGCGTGCTCGCCTCGAACTCGAAGCAGCTGACGAGCCCGCGCTTCTCGAAGTGGTGGCGCGCGGCCACGAAGAGCTCGTGCTTGATTCGGTCGCCGGGAGGCGGGTCGAGCAGGTAGTCGCCGCTGTCGATGAAAGCGCCGAAGAACGAGCCGGGCGCCGCGCCGACCGAGCTGCCGGGCAGCAGGAGCGGCAACGCGCCGAGCGTCTCGCCGAACCACATCGCCACGTAGTTGCCGTTCTCGGCGAGGCCGAAGTCGTTGCGGTAGGTGCCGGGCGCGCCGATCAGGAGTTCGGGCTTCGCGGCGGGATCCTCGCTCAGGTCGGGGACCACGTGGATCGCGTAGCCGAACCAGTCGTGGTGCTTGGTGCCGACGAGGCGTCGAGTCGGCACGGAGGTCAGGCCCGAGTAGATCCAGACCGCGCCGCATTCCGCGACCGGTCCGTTGTTCCACGAGTAGTCGCCGATCGCGAGGTCGATCTGGCCGTCACCGTCGACGTCGCGGCGGAAGCTCGCGACTGCGGTGGAGTGGCCCGCCTTGCGCGTCGAGCCCGGGTTCACGTCCCAGGTGTAGAGCGGCGCGAGCGTGCGTCCGGAGATGAGGAGCGTCCAGCGGTAGCGGCCCGCACCGGCGATCAGGAAATCGTCGTGGTGGTCCCCGTTGACGTCGCCGGCCGGGGCAAGCGCGGCGCCGAAGTCGCCTTGGCTGCCATCGGGGCCGTCGCGTCCGTCCCGATCGACGAGGTCCTCGATCTCGCCGATCAGTTCCGGGACATCTGGATCGCGCAGCGAGCGGCCCGAGTAGACGCGCACGTAGGCGCGGTGGTCGTCGGTGCTGCTGCTCGGCGCCGCGATGGCGAAGTCCTCGACGCCGTCGCGATCGATGTCGCCGAGCCGCGCCAGCTCGCTCCCGAAGTCGTCCTCGGCAGCGGCCCCATGCCACGCTCGCAACGGCGCGCCGAGATGGCGGCCCGAGAAGAGGTACGCGCTGCCGACCTTGCGCTCATCGGCCCCGATCTTCCCGTTGCCGTCGAGGTCGACGTCCGTGTTGGGGGCGCCGACCAGGAAGTCGTCGAAGCGGTCGCCGTCGACGTCGTCGATCCACTCGACGCGACCGAACCAGTCACGCAGGCGTTCGGACGGCAGCTCGAAGACGCAGGTCGCCTGCGCCGCCGCAGTCGTTCCGATCGAAGCCAGCGCTGGCACGCCCAGCAAGCCGAGCGAGATTCCGGTCGATCGTCGCCACCGCCCCCCATTCCTCTCGCGCATGACCCTCTCCTGGCGTGCCGGCCGGCGGGGCTTGCACGAGCAGGAGCGTCGCCACCACCGCGAGCGCGGTCGGTGTCGACTCCGCTGCGGGCAGGCAGCGTCGGCGGTTGAGTGGGGGTGCGGGAAAGCGAGGCGCTACCGGCAACCTCCTGTGGCATCGCCACCGGACGGGGGCGGTGCCGGAGTCGACGGTGGCGCCGAAGGCGACGGGATTCCCGGAGCGCCGCCCCGCTGCTCGTCCTCGTCGAGCGGTGCTGCGGGCATGACGGGTGACGGTACGGTCGCGTTCGTGCCGCTGCGTCGCTCGGCGAGCGGTGGCAACGGGCCGCCGTAGACCTCGACCTCCGCGAAGTTGTGCTCGAACCCGATTCGCTCGATCGGCACGCTCGACAGCACTCGCAACGGCCGCGCTGAGCGCAGCGGCCGCGAGCGGCCGGACACCGCGCTCCAGCGTCGCCGGCCGCCGCGCTCGAGGAGCTCGATGTCCTCGGTCACCGGGCGCGCGTCGAGCTCGATCACGTCGTCCCCGACCCGACGCGAGTAGACCGCCAGCACCTTCGGCTGCCGGCCGAACAGGATCGCGATCGGCTCGCCGCCGAGGACATCGAGCAGCAGGCCGCTCTCGGGGAATCGCGTCAGGGGATAGGCGCGCGCGGCGTCTCCCGCTCGCACCAAGAGCAGCATCCGGTCCGCCTCGCTCGGGTCCCAGATGCGGATGCGTTGGCTCCTCGTGAACTTGGCGGTGGGAGCGAGCACGCCGCTGTTGGGATACGAGGAGAGCCACGCGCCGAGGCTGGTGGTCGCGGCGGGAATCGCGTTCAACTGGGTGCCGGTGAAGTGCCCGGCGATGGCGATTCCCGTCGCCTGGTTCCAGCTGCTCCCGGTCTCCGTGTCGTACATCGCCATGGCGCGATCGACGAGCACGCGGAGGTTGCCGAGCGTGAGGGTCCGGTCATCGACGGTCCGCTCGTACACGACGGCGGTTTGGCACTTCACTCACCACGTGATGGCGATCGCGACGTTGTCGATGGTGTCGTTCATCACCTCGTCGACGGCGATGCGGGCGATCGGGTAGGCGCGTACGGCGTCGCCGATCCGGACCCCCAGCACGGTCTCGTCCGTGCCGATCCCTGCTTCAAGCGCCGACTCGGGGCTCAGGATCTCGCGCAGGTCGACGTGCTGCGGCGATCGCTCGCGCAACGCCAGTCGGTTCGTGTTCGGAGCGGGTGGCCCGTACTGCTCCGGGGCGGACTGCATGAGCCGCGGCAGCGCGAACGCCGTCGACGGTGCGAGCAGGAACCAGCAGCTTGCGACGCACGCGGCAATCGACACGGCTCCCCCTTCCGAGCGCGCCGCCCCGAGGGCAGAGCGGAACGCCGCCCGCTGATGCGCAACCCGACGGCGGCGGCGGCAATCGACTCCGCGAGGTCGACGCGGGTCGATCGCGTCCGCCCCTCAGCGGCGGCCCGGCCCCTCCTTCTCGGGCGTCGGCGCGGGGGCGCCCGCGGGCGGGAGCGGTCCACCGAAGAGCTCCGTCGCGGGGAAGTGGCGGTCGAGCGCGCTCCGATGGAGCGGCAGCGAAGGAAGCAGCCGCAACGGGGGCGCGCTCGAAGGGGGCTGCGCCGAGCCCGACAGGCCGTTCCAGCGCCGTGTCCCGCCTCGCTCCACGAGTTCGACGCCGTTGGGGATCAGCAGCGGCTCGAACTCGACCCCCTCGTGGTCGACCTGCCGCGACCACGCGCAGAGCAGCTGCAGCTGCCGCGAGCAGAGCAGCGCGATCGGCTCCTCGCCGAGCTGATCGTGCAGCAGCCCGCTCTCCGGGAAGCGGGCGAGCGGATAGGCGCGTGAGTGCTTCCCGACGCGCACGAGGAGCACCATCGACTCCTCGTCGCGTGGATCGAGGAAGCGCGCGCGCGGCGGCGGCTCGACGCCGACGGCCGGGGGGGCGATCACCCGGCTGTCGGGATGGGCGGCGAGCCACGCCCCGAGCGTGGTGGTGCACGCGGGCACGATCGGCAGGCGTCGCCCCGTGTTCTTGCCGCCGATCGAGATCCCCGTCGCCTGGTTCCAGCGGCTGCTCGTCCCCATGTCGTAGAGGATGCTCGCGCCGTCGACCGTGACTCCGAGATCGGAGAGCAGCATGGGCTGGCCGGCGAGCGTCCGCTCGTACGCGACGGCCGCTTGGCACTCCGCGCCGAACGTCGCGGCGATCGCGACCCCGCCGATCGTGTCGTTCAGGACCGCATCCTCGACGAGGCGCGCGAGCGGATAGGCGCGGGCGGCGCCGCCGAGGGCGATGCCGAGGACCGCCTCGTCATCGCCGAGGCCCGTGCGCCGCAGTTCCGCCGCAGCGAGCAGGTTGGTCGGAGCGACTTCGGTCGGAGCGCGCTTGCGACCGCGCTTGCGCGCTGGAGCTCGTTCACGATCGCGCTCCTCGGCCGGAGGCGGGCTGCCGAAGAGCTCCACCGCCGCGAAGTTGCGGTCGACGCCGAGGCGATCGATCGGGAACGCCGTGAGCGGTCGGAGCGGTGGCGCGGAACGCGGCGGATCGGGGCGTCCCGAGATCGCGCTCCAGCGCCGCGTGCCGCCGCGCTCCGCCAGCTCGAGGCCCGCGCTCCCCGCGCGTGCCTCGAGCTCGACGATGTCCTCGCCGACCCGTCGCGACCACGCCGCCAGCACGCGAGGACGCCGTCCGAAGACGCACGCGATCGGCTCCTCGCCGAGCTGGTCGTGCAGCACGCCGTCGGCCGGGAAGCTCGCCAACGGGTAGGCGCGCAGCCGCTCGCCGAGCCGCACCATCAGGAACATCCCCTGGGCGTCGTCCTCTCCCCAGATCCGCGTGCGCTCGCGGTGCGACGCCTCGGTCAACGGCACCAGCACGCCGCTGTCGGGGTACGCGTCGAACCACGCATCGAGGGTCGTGGTGGTGACCGGCAGCGCGCGCAGCTGTTGGCCCTCGAGCGGGCCCTCGACGGCGATGCCGGTCGCCTGATTCCAGAGGCTCCCCGACTCGGGGTCGTCCATGCCCAGCGCACGGTCGACCAACCGGCCGCTGTGGCCGAACGAGAGCAGCTGTCCCGCGACGTTCCGCTCGTACACGACGGCGGTCTGGCAGACCATTCACCACGTGACGGCGATGGCGACGTTGTCGACCGTGTCGTTCATCACCTCGTCGAGGGCGATGCGCGCGATCGGGTAGGCGCGCGCCACGTCGCCGATCTGGACGCCGATCACCAGCTCGTCGCCGCCGATGCCGGCGCGCTGCGCGGCGACGCGGCCGATCACCTCGCGCGGCTCGACGAAGGTCGGCGGATGGCCGAGGCGGCGGTCCTGGCGGCGGGGCGCTGGCGCGCGGCGTTGCGTGTCGGGCAGCGGTGGTTCCGGCGCTGGCGGCTCCTGCCGCAACGCCGCCGCCACGAGGATCGCGCTCCACTGCACGGTAGCTCCAGTTCCCGGCCGCGCCGCTCAGCGCGAGCGGTCGTCGTCCGATTCGCCGCCCTGCGGCGCGGACGGCGGCGGCGGCGCGGGGTCAGGCGGCAGCGGCGCTGCGGGTGGCACCGGCGCGGCGGGCGTGGTGGCGGTGGCGCGCTCGCCATCGCCGGGCGCGGGTGGCAAGGGGCCGCCGAACAGGTCGATGCCGCGGTAGTTGAGTTCGAGGCCGGCGCGATCGATCGGCAGGCAAGCGAGCTTCCGCAGCGGGCGCGCCGAGCGCAGCGGTCGCGAGCGGCCCGAGACCGCGCTCCAGCGCCGCCGACCGCCCCGCTCGAGCAGCTCGATGTCCTCGGTCACCGGGCGCGCGTCGAGCTCGATCACCTCGGCGCCGACCCGTCGCGAGTAGGCCGCCAGCACCTTCGGGCGGCGGCCGAAGAGGAGCGCGATCGGTTCGTCGCCGAGCGTGTCGTGCAGCAGGCCGCTCTCGGGGAAGCGGGACAGCGGGTAGGCGCGCGAGAGGGGGCCGATCTGCACCACCAGCAGCAGCGAGTCCGCCACCGCGGGGTCCCAGATGCGCACCTTCTGGCGCCAGGTGAGTTCGCTCGAAGGCGCGATCACGCCGCTGTTGGGATAGGACGCGAGCCAGGCGCCGAGGCTCGTGGTCGAGGCCGGAACCACGACGAGCTGCGTGCCGGCGTGCGTTCCGGTCATGGCGATGCCGGTCGCTTGGTTCCAGCTGCTGCCGGTCTCGGCGTCGTACATCGCCATCGCGCGGTCGACGACGAAGCCGAGGTTGCCGAAGCTGAAGAGCTGCTCGCCGATCTTCCGCTCGTACACGACGGCGGATTGGCACTTCACTCACCACGTGATGGCGATCGCGACGTTGTCGACCGTGTCGTTCAGCACCTCCTCGACGGCGACGCGCGCGATCGGATAGGCGCGCACGGCGTCGCCGACCTTCACGCCCAGCACCGTCTCGTCCGTGCCGATGCCGTTCATCAGCGCGGCCTTCGGGCTCAGCACCTCGCTGGCGTCGAGCGTGCGCGGCGGGCGTGCGCGCGTGGCCACCACGCGGTCGTTCGGTGCCGGCGGCCCGTAGCCGTCGAGAGGGGAGTCGGGTCGCGCCCCGGGCGCCTGTGGCCACAGGAGCGAGGAGAGGACGAAGCTCGCGACACCCCCCGTGATCGGCACGACACGCCCTCGCACGGCGCGCGCGCCGTCGGCAGGACGGAGCGTCGCGCGTCGTCCCATGCGTGAGGCGGTGGATCGTGCGGCAACGGCTTCTGCTCGGACGCGCGGCGAGAGCCGGCCGGCGAAATAAAGAAATGCGCAATCGGCGGACTCGACCGGCAATCGGCCGTGGTGGCGCGCCGCAACGGCCGGCGGCGGTCGCCTCGACCTCGTCAGCGCGCGCGTGCGGAGTTAGAACGCCGCCTCTGCCTCTTCTGCCAGTGGGGGTGCCAGCGTGTCGTTCAAGGAACAGTTCGAGCAGCTCTACCAGGACATCAAGCGCATCGCGCGCACGCGCATGCGCGACGACGGCCAAGCGCGCGCCGTGCGCCCGACGTCGCTGGTCCACGCCGTCTACCTGCGCTGGCAGAAGGGCAAGAAGGTCGAGGCGGCGAGCCGCGAGGAGTTCCTCGGCATCGCGGCGCACATCATGCGCGAGGTGCTGGTCGACCAGGCGCGCGCCGCCAACGCCATCAAGCGCGGCGGCCGGGTGCGCCGCGTGCTGCTCGAGGACGACCACCTGGTCGAGAGCCGCCCGCAGTTCGACATCCTCGTGCTCGACGAGGCGCTGCAGAGGCTGAAGGAGCTCCACGAGCGGCAGTACCGCGTCGTGGTGATGACCTTCTTCGCCGGGATGACGCAGCCCGAGGTGGCGCGCGCCATCGGCGTCTCGGAGCGCACGGTGCGCAACGACTGGGTCTCGGCGCAGGCGTGGATGCACGCCGAGCTCGGCGGGTCGTGAGCGGCGGCAACGAGGCCCGGCTCCACCAGCGCGCTTGCGAGGTGATGGCCGAGGCGATCGAGCTGCCCATCGCCGAGCGCTCCGCCTTCCTCGCGCGCGAATGCGGCGCCGATGGCGAGCTGCGGTCGCGCGTCGATCGGCTGCTCGAGCACCATCGCGCGACCGGGGTGCTGAAGCCCATGGTCGACTCGCGCGCGCTCGACGAGTTCGCGGCGCAAGGAGCCGAGGGCGAGGACGCCGACGCCGCGCCCGCGCCGGAACCGCCGCTCCCCGAGCGGATCGGCCCGTTCCGCATCGTGCGCGAGCTCGGTCGCGGCAGCCACGGCGTCGTCTACGAGGCGGAGCAGGAGGCGCCGCGCCGCCGCGTCGCGCTCAAGGTGCTGCAGCCCGGCTGGCTCTCCGCGGCGCAGGCGGGCCGCTTCGAGCGCGAGGCGGCCGCGCTGGCTCGCTTCCACCACGAAGGGCTCGCGGCGATCCATGAGGCGGGGCGCGCCGAGACGGCGGGCGGCTTGCTGCCGTGGTTCGCCATGGAGCTGGTCGACGGCATGCCGCTCGATCGCTTCGTGGCGGAGCGGCAGCCGCCGCGCCGCGCGCGCATCGAGCTGTTGGCGCAGATCGCCGCCGCGGTGCAGCACGCCCACGAACACGGCGTGATCCACCGCGACTTGAAGCCGGCCAACGTGCTGGTGCAGGAGGATGGCCGCCCGAAAGTGGTCGACTTCGGCGTGGCGGCGCTGCTCAATCCCGACACGGCGACGTTGGAGCAGCTGACCGCGAGCGGCGCCTTCGTCGGCACGCTCGCCTACGTGAGCCCCGAGCAGGCGAGCGGCGCGGCGCGCCAGGTCGACGCGCGCGCCGACGTCTACTCGCTCGGCGTCATGGCCTACGAGCTGCTGGCCGGCCGCCTGCCCTACGAGACGCGCGACCGCTCGCTCTCCGCCGCGCTCCAGCTGATCGCCGAGTTCGAGCCGGTCGCGCTGCGCCGCATCGACCCGGCGATCCCGCTCGACCTCGAGAACCTCGTCCGCAAGGCGATGGAGAAGGACCCGGCGCGCCGCTACGCGAGCGCCGCCGCGCTCCACGCCGACCTGCGCGCCTGGCTCTCCGATCGCCCGGTCACCGCCCGCGCCCCGAGCGCGCTCTACGTCGCCGCGAAATTCGCGCGCCGCCATCGCGGGCTGGTGGCCGGGCTCGCCGTCGCGCTCGCGGCGCTGGTGGCGGGGTTCGCGATGCTGAGCATCGGGCTGGCGCGGGCGAAGGAGTCGCTGGCCGACGCCTTCGAGAGCCGGCTGCGGCTCTTCGAGTTCATCAACTCGCAGATTCGACTGCTCCGTCGCGGCGCCGACACGCCAGGTGCCCAGCAACGGCTGCGCGAGTCGCTGGCCGAGCTGCGGCGCATCGTCGACGACGCCGCTCTCGAGCCGGCCGCGGGCGAAGACGATCCGCGCGTGCTGGCGGCTTGGGCCGATTTCCTCGATGCCGAGGCCGACGTGTTGCTGGCGATCGGGCGGATCGACGACGCCGAAGCGAACTGGACCGAAGTGCTGGCGCTGCGCGAGGCGCTGGTCGCGAAGGGCGATCCGGGCCGCGAGATCGCTCACGTGCGGGCGCTGGCAGTCGCCCACGTGAAGCTCGGCAACGTGGCGGGGGTGCGCCAGCAGACGGCGCGCGAGCTCGAGCTCTACCAGGTGGCGCTGGCGCAGAACGAGGCGCTGGTGCGCGCCCATCCCGACGACGCCGGTGCGCTCGACGACCTCTGCTACAGCTACGAGCGGATGGCCGATCTCGAGCTGCGCCGCCAGCGTCTCGACGAGGCGATCGTCTTCGCGGACTTGCGGGTCGAGGGGGCGCGCCGCCTGCAGCAGCTCGCCGGTTCCGACGCCGAGCGGCAGTTCCACCTCGCTCGGGCGCTGATGTTCCGCTTCCAGATCGACGATTCGCAGCTAACCAGCGCGGAGCGCGTCGCGCGACTCGCGCCGATTCGCGTTGCGTTGGCGGCGGTGAGCGATCCGCAGTCGGTCGAGCGGCGGCTGCGGCTGCTCGAGCACAACGTCGACTCGATCGAACTCGGAGAGCTGACGATCGACGGCCGCTTCGAGACCTTGGCGCCGCTGCTGACGCGGTGCAAGCGAAGGCTCGAACGCCTGCTGTCGTCCCATCCCGGCGACCTCGAGATCAGGGTGACCTGGGACAGCTTCGAGTCGGCGCGCGCGCTGGTGCGCGCCCGCAGCGAGCCCGCAGCCGCATTGGCGGACGAGGTCGACGCGAAGCTCGCCGAGTTCGAGGAGCGTCGGATGGCGGCTGACGACAGTACGCGCCGCCGGATGAACGGGGTGCTGCACCATCTGCTGCAGAACCGCCACACGCTGTACTACAACCACTTGCCTGAACGGATGACGCGCGAGCGGGTCGCCGCGGACCTCGATCGCCTCGACGCGCTGTCACGAGAGCCGGGAGCGGACCAGGCATCGTTGGTGGCCGCGCAGCTCTGCCTCAGCCCGCACGCCTGCGAGCTCGGATTCGAGGAGGAGGGGAAGCGGCGGTTGCTCGAACTCCTCGCGGCCGCGGCGACGGTGCCCCCCGAATGGCTCGAGGCGCAGTTCCATACGTTCTCGGCTTCGAGGCAGTCGGGGCCGGCGCGTTGGTTGGCGGCGGAAGTGCGCGCGCGCTGGACGGAGTTGCGGCCGTCGCTGGCAGCCCGGTTGGCGCAGGTCGACGCGGCCGCCGGCGAATGAAGCAGGGCGCGCCGGCGGGAGTTCCCCGCGCGACGCGCCCTGCGAAGCTGCCGCCGCCACCGCTCGCGAGCGGTGCGGCGCACGTCAGCGAGCGATCACTTCTCGAGCGTCACCGGCAGCAGGCAGCGCGACTTGCCGAAGGCGATGACGAGCTCGGCGGTGAAGTCCTTCTCGCCGGCGCGGAGCCCCAGCGCGAGGCGCTTCTGGTCGTCGTCGACCGTCTTCAGCGTGAGCGGCAGCGTCACGGTGGCCGCCTCGCCGATCAGCGACACCTGCCAGCCGAACTTCTCGTCGATGGTGAAGGCGACCTTGTAGGTGCCGGCCGCGACCTTCGTCTCGCCGATCGCGATGCCGGTGGCGAGCTTCAGCGTGCCGAGCGGCGTGCGCTCGGCCGACTTGTTGATGGCCGCGCGCATGTCGCCGCGGGTCGCCTCGTCGGCGAGCTGCGCCGCCCACTGCCCGCCGGCCCAGGTGATGGCGGTGTAGCTGAGCTCGATCGTCTTGTCGCCGAACGCGATGGTCTGGCCGACCGTCGGGGCGTTGCGATTGCTGCTGCCCATGCGCTGGGCGAACGCGCTGCTGCTGCAGACGACGATGACGGCGAGCGCGGTGCAGAGCCGCTTCAGGGCGAATCGGGACATGGAGAGCTCCTTCAACGTAGGGGTGTCGGGGATGCGAGCAGCGTCGCCGGCGCCCTCTCGACCGCCGGACGAGCGAAGGCGGCGGAGCATAACGGCGCCGTCAGCGGTCGATCGGCGGCTCGGCTGAGGATTGCGTGAAGAGTGCGGCGACCGCGTCGAAGTAGCTCGCGAAACGGCCGAGCGACTCGGCCGGGTCGAGCTTGGCGAGATGGGCGCGTGCCCACTCGGAGGCGTCGGGGAGGCGGCGCGCGAGGAGCTGCTGCCGCGGGCTCAGCGACGCGAGCGGATCGCCGCCGCTCGCGAACGCGGCGTTCGACCGCGCCTGCTGCAGCGGGGTCATCGGCAGCTGCCATTGCGGCGTCGCGCGCAGTGCATGCTTGCGATCGGAGGCCTTGGCGGGCGTCGCAGCGGCCAGCGCCGCGCGGTCGTCGCTGAGGTCGCGGTTCGCGCAAGCGAGATGCTTCCACGTCGCCGCCAGCGTCGCGCGATCGACGACGCTCGGGTCGTACTCGACGAGCACGCCCTCCTCGACCTTGCCGCTCCCGCTGACCGCGGGCGGCACGTCGACGGCGCTCGTCGCGAGGACGCCGTCGAGCGCGCCGAACGCCGCCTCGCCCTCCCAGAAGCAGTACATCGTGAAGAGCGCCTGCGCGCGCGGCGCACCGAGCTCGCGCGCCAGGTTCGCGAGGTAGGCGGGGACCGGCCGCTTCGCCGCGGCGAGGGCGTCGACCAGCCGCTGCGCGACGGCGGCGCTGCTCCAGATGCCGTCGCGCCGCGCGAGGACGTCCTTGCCGCTCGCGTCGAGGAAGCGCAGCACCGGGTTGTTCCAGGCCGGCTCGGCGAAGCGGGTGCGCAGCTCGTCGTCGCGGCCCGGCTTGTTGTTGAAGACCAGCAGCGGGACGAACTCGTCTTCGAGCGCTTCGACCAGCAGCGGCTGGGAGATCGGCCCACGGCCGAAGTCGACGCAGGTGCTTCAGCCAGGCACTTCCTGGAACAGCACGGCGAGCGGCTTGCCGGTCGCTTTCGATTGCGCGAGCGCGGCGTCGAGATCGCGCTGCCAATCGACCTGGCCGAGCTCGATCGGCGTCGTCGGCGCGCGAGCTTCTTCGGCGTCGCCGGCCGCGGGTGCCGGCGCCTCCTGCGGCACGAGCGGCGCCGCCGACGTCGGCGAGGCGCCGATCGCGGCGCAAGCGCAGCTGGCCAGAGCGAGCGTCGCCGCGTGGCGCAGGCTCGTGCTCGAGCGAGCTCTCGATCCAGTCGGTCCGGTTGCCATGGCGCTCTCCGTCGGAGCGCGCCGCGAAGGGGCGGCGACTCCGACGGAGAGCATGCAGCGGCGCGGTCGCTGCGTCACTGCATCACGGCGTCACTGCGTCAATCCATCACTGCGAGACGGCGCGCACTCCGTTCGACGCGGCCAGCCCGCGCGGCGCCGCCGGGTCGCTGATCCAGCACTGGAACCACCACTCCTCGCCGGACGGCAGCCCGTCGGGCCACGTGTCGGAGAGCGAGAGCGCGCCGTTCGCGTCGGTGAGCGCGAGCGGCAGGACCACGTCGGGCGCCGGCAGCAGCGTGCCGCTCATGAAGGGCAGGTCGATGCGGCTCGCGCCGACGATCAGCCACGTGCTCGCCAGCGGCTTCGCGCCGGTGAGCTCGAGGCCGACCGTGTTGCTGCCGGCCGGATGGCCGGTGCCGCGCAGCTTCGGGAGCCCGTTGCTGCCGGCGAGCGCGCCGCCGAGCGAGTTCCAGACGCCCGTTTGCGCGTAGTGGAAGACGGTGAAAGTCGACTCGCCGACGGTGGCGACGCTGTTGTCGGAGAGGCGCACGACGCCGCGGCCGCGCACGGACTTGTCGTTGGCGGAGTACCACTCTTCGGTGCCGTCCGGCGCGTAGCGGACCGTGACCGTCTTCAGGTAGCTCAAGTTGCCCGAGGTCGGACCGGGGCCGCCTTGGCCGGTGACGTAGATCTCGTCATCGGGGCCAATCGTCAGCCCGTAAGGCACTTCGTCGTTGTACTGGTGGCGGTCGTAGGTGGCCGACCAGAGCAGCGAGCCGTCAGGCGCGATCTTGTGGGTCAACCAATCGAGGTAACCGCCCGTCCCTTGGTAGCCGGTGACGACGAGGTTCGACGCCGAGTCGAACGCGAGCCGCGTCCCGAGGATGCCGCCGTAGCCGTTGCTCCAGAGCAGGTTGCCGGCGGCGTCGAGCTGGTGGACGACCATCTGGCTGCCGTTGCTGGCGCAGATGGCGAGCTCGTTCGTCGGGCTGAGCGCGAGGTCCCAGCCGCTGCTCGACGAGCTGGTCGTGTAGCGCCAGAGGAGCCCGCCATTCGGGTCGTACGCCTCGGTCACCATCCCGCCGAGCGTGCCACCGGTGACGTAGCTGTTGCCCGCCGCGTCGACGACCAGTCCGCCCGCCGAGTCCTTCGTGCCGGCCGCGTAGCCGGCGGTGCGCGTCCACAGCTTGGTGCCGTCGGGCGCGTACTTGATGGTGACGAGGTCTTCGCTGAAGAAGCCGCTCGAGTCGGCGAGGAAGGCGCTGCCGAGCACGATCGCGTTGCCCGCCGCGTCGGAGGCGATGCGTGCGGTGCGGCCGAAGGTGTAGGAGATGACGTCGGACCACTGCAGGTTGCCGGCGGGGTCGTACTTGAGCGTCACGAAGCCGCTCGGCGTCTGGCTCGAGCCGGCGACGAGGTAGCCGCTCACCAGCGGGTTGCCCGACGGGTCGAGCGCGAGCCAGCTGCCCTGCTCGCGCGTGCCCGGGTTGTCGAACTCGACCTGCCACAGGACGTTGCCGGCGCGATCGAGCTTGGCGAGCTCGACGAAGGCGAAGGGATAGGAGCCGACGACGTAGAGGTCGTCGGCCGCGTCGGCGGCAATCATCGCTCCCCACAGGTGGGAAGAGCCGCTCATGAGCGTCTCGTTCCAATCTTCGGACACCGCCTGGAATGCGCGTGCAGTCGGTGCGCTGCTCGCGGCAACGATTGCAGCGAGGGCGACGGGGGCGAGCGTCCGGGACGGTCGGCAGGTCGTGCGCTTGGACATGGCTTGAGCTCCTCTTATGGCGGGGAGGAGGTGCAAGCGGGGTGCCGCCATCGCTTCGCGCGCGGAGCGCTACTTCCAATCGAAGTAGCTCACCTGCGTGATGTCGGGCAGCAGGCGGCCCAAGTCGCGGCCGGTGCGAGTCATGAGGCGCAACTCGGTGTAGCCGACGCTCTTCAGGTAGGCGACGAAGCGGCCGCTCGGGTCGGCGACGGGGAGCCAGTGGATCCAGCGGTCGTGCAGCAGCGTCCGCTCGCCGCTGCCGTCGAGGCGCGCCTCGACCAGGTCCCACGGCGTGAAGCCCGCCTCGACGTCGAGCGTGTACCAGGTGTCCTTCAGGAAGCGCTCGAAGAGGACGCGATCGCCGACCGCGACCGGATCGTGGTCGGAGACGCCGTCGACGAAGGTGAGCTGCTGCACGTTGCTGCCGTCGGCGTCCATCACCGCCATGCGCACCTGCGGCTGCACGCTGAAGCGATCGGTCTTGAAGGTGATGCGGCCGTCGAGCAGCCACTCGGGATCGTTGTCGTCGGCGCCGTCGGGCGTCAGCACGGCGAGCTCGTGGCCCGCTCGATCCATCCGCACGATGCGCGCCGAGCCGTTGCGGAACGACGCGTAGGCGATCTCGCGGCCGTCGGGCGACCACGCCGGGTGGCCGTCGAGGATCGAGTTGCTGGTGAGCTGCTGGAGCGCAGTGCCGTCGACGTTCACCGTCCAGATCTCGTAGTCGTCGACGCGATCGATCGCCGGCGAGGCGTGGAAAGCGAGTCGCTTGCGATCGCGCGACAGCGAGACGTTGTCCTTGTAGGTGGTCGGGTCGTTGGTGACGCGCGTGACGACGCGCGTGGCGGGATCGAAGGTGTAGAGGTCGCCCTGCGGCGCCTCGTGGCGCGAGACGAAGGCGATCAAACCGGAGAGCCCGCGCGGCAGCTCCGGATGGCGATGGGGGCGCAGCGGGTGGAGCGGCAGGTGGCGCCAGCTGCTCGAGTCGGCGCCGAGGAACGGCGCGCCCGCGTCGAGCAGCGCGATGCGACCGGTCAGCAGCGCCAACTCGACGTGGTCGAAGAGCGCCAACGTGAAGCGGGTCGCGCTCGACAGCGTGCCATCCTCGCCGTTCGCATCGTCCGCGAGCGGCACCAGGAACTCGGCCTGGTAGCGCTGCGCGGTGGCGTCCCAGGCGAGCGCTGCCTGCCCGTCGCCGATCGCGTCGGTCTCGTCGCCGCTCGCCGCGTGCTGGTCGATCGCCGTCGAGCCGATCGAGGCGGCGAAGACCGTGCGCGCCTCCTCGCCTGCCTCGAACTGCCCGTCGCCATCCTCGTCGAACGCGAGCTTCACGCCGTCGAAGTCGTACGGCCCGTTCACGTAGTCGAAGCCGTTGTTCCAGCTCGCGTCGTCCCACTCGAGCGCGACGTAGAGGTGGCGATCGTCGTGCAGCACCACGTAGCGGAGCGTCGTCGAATCGCCGCTCGGTCCGCCAAGCCCGAGGCCATCGAGCCACGCGAGCGTCGCCGTTCGCGGCACGGCCGGCAGCTGCGCGAAGTCGAAGGCGCCGTCGATCGGATGGCGCTGCGCAATGCCCGGCGGCAGCGGCACCGCCGCACGGCCGGCGCGCGCGACGCCGTCGGCGTGGAGCAGCGGCGCAGCGGCCAGCAGGAGCGCGATCAGCAACGGCGGCCGCAACGTGCGGAGCCGCGCCACGCCGCGATCGGCATGCGGCGCCATCACAGCGGGCGCGCGAAGAAGCGATCGCAGCCGTGGTGGCCGGTCGCCCCCTCCGGCGCGCAGAGCGGCGTGAATCCGGCAGCGAGGTAGAGCTTGCGCGCGGCGTCCATCCACGAGGTCGTCTCCAGGTAGCAGCGCCGGTAGCCGACCGCGCGCATCTCGTCGAGCAGCCGCTCGAGCAGCGCTCGCCCGATGCCCCGTCCGCGCGCGAGCGGCCGGAAGTACATCTTCCGCAGCTCGCAAGTGGCGGCGGCGTCGTCGCTGCCCGCGAGGCGCGCGAAGCCGCCGCCCCCGATCACCGTGCCGTCGAGCTCGACGACGAAGTAGCGCGCTTGCGGCGTCGCGTAGGCGCGGCTCATCGCGGCGACCTCGGCGTCGTGGATCGCGAAGCCTTCGCCGGTGCAGCGGTGCTCGGTCATCACGTCGCGGATGACGGCGGCGATGGCGGCGTCGTCGGCGGGGGCGATCGGGCGGAGGCGGAAGGCGATGCCGCCGCGGGGCGTGTTGCGCGAAGGATCGGGAGTGTCCATCGCGCCAGTTGATCGGGCGCTGCGGCGCTCTGCCAGGGCTGCGAGGGGTAGGGCCATCGCGGTGGAGGAGGCGGCTCGCGGCGCGGGCGTGAAAAGCGGTGCGGCAGCGCTACTTTGCGCCGACCATGCAAAGCAAAGCCGCCACCGTCGCCGACTACCTCGCCGAGCTCCCCGCCGACCGCCGCGCCGAGATCGAGAAGGTGCGCGCCGTCGTGCTGGCCCACCTCGACCGCAGCGGATTCGAGGAGGGGATGCAGTACGGGATGATCGGCTGGTACGTGCCGCACCGGATCTTCCCGGCCGGCTACCACTGCGATCCGAAGCAGCCGCTGCCCTACGCCGCCCTCGCCTCGCAGAAGAACTACGGCGCGCTCTACCTGATGGGGCTCTACGGCGGCGAGGAGAAGAGCCACCCGGCGCGCGAGCTCTACGAGTGGTTCGTCGCGGCGTGGAAGAAGAGCGGCAAGAAGCTCGACATGGGCAAGGTCTGCATCCGCTTCAAGAAGGCGGACGACCTCGCGCTCGACGTGATCGGCGAGGCGTTCTGCCGGCTGACCGCGAAGCGCTACATCGCCGCCTACTCCGCGCTGCGCGACGCGCAGGCGAAGAAGGGCCCGATGCCGCGCGCCGAGATCCAGAAGAGGGTCGCCGCGCGGAAGGCCGAGCAGGCGGCGGCGAAGGCGGCGAAGCCCAAGAAGGCGGCGGCGAAGAAGGTGACAGCGAAGAAGTCGGGCGGCGCGCGGAAGGGGAAGTGAGGGCGGGTAGGGGCGACCGCGCCGTCTGGCCCGGCGCACTGTCCTGACGCCGCGGGATGTCGCGGCGCCTCAGAAACCGACGTGCAGCTCGAGGCCCGGCGTGAAGCTGACTCCTCCGCTCGCCGCGGAGTCGAACTGCAAGACCTGTGCGAACAAGGCGAGACCGACGACGCTCTCGTCGTACGGCAGCTCCTCGATGAAGTCGTATCCCGCAGTGAAGAGGACGAACGGCACGTTCGCGATCGGCAGCAGCAGCAACTCGCCGCCGAGCGAGGTCGGGATCTGCGCCGCCTGCACGCCGAGCAGCAGGAAGCCGACGTTGTAGGGTGCGCGCGAGGAGCTGTCGACGTGTGCCGTGAGCGTCGTCCCGACGATCGGGTCGGCGCTGCAGCCGAAGCCGGGGACGCCGTGCTTGCCCGGCCAGCCAGTGCCGTAGCTGCTCCATGCGGCAGCTTGGTCGATCTGCATCGAGTGGCCGACGATGGTGTACGAGAAGAGTGGGGCGAAGAGGTTGGTGGCGAAGCTCGAGAAGGCGATCAGATTCCCGTCGGCGGAGATCGAAGGGCCGCCGCAGTTCCCAGACGCTTCGTTTCCGTCCGCGTCACGACTGACCAAGCGCGTCAGGTTCCGGTCTCGATCCCGGACGAACACCTGCCCTGACGCTCGATGGATGGGATCGCCCTCGATCAGTTCCCTCGAGGTGCTCGTGAAGGCGACGAGCCGACCGTCGCCGCTCGGAACCGCCCAGGGTGCGGAGAAGGGGTCATCGCGTTCATTCGCTGGATCCCCGTCGGGCTTGCAGGTGACGAGTTCCGTCATGCCTGTGTCTCGATCATGCAGGAAGACGTGATAGCCGATCCAATCCACCGGGTGGTCGAACGCGACGAGGTCAGTCTCGGCGGAGGCGAACGCGACGTATCGCCCATCGGGAGAGATCTGCGGATACTTCCCGAGCCGCGGAGTGCCGTCAGTGGCGATCGAGATGCAGCTTGTCGTGCCGAGCAAGCGATCGCGAAGGAAGACGCCACCATCCGATGCCCGGTCATCGAGCAGGTTGTTCGCCTCGCTCCAGAAGCTGACGAACCGTCCGTCAGCGGAGACGGTCGGCGAATAGGAGTCGTCATCGGCCAACGTGCCGTTCGTGCTGACGCACACCAACGTCGTGGTCGCGGTCGCGATGTCGTGCGCATAGACCGCCGCAGTGCCGATGCCCCAGGGATAGAACGCGAAGGCGGGTGTCGCAGTGAACACCACAGTCGAGCCGTCAGCACTGATCGTCGGCGCCTCTGCCAAGTACGAATCGAATGCGTGATCCGGGTCGATCGGCGGATCGACCGGAATCCGTGTCGTCGTCCCGGCGCGGAGATCTCGCAAGAAGATGTCACGCCCCAGGTTGTCGTCGTCGGCGACGAGATCTGACGCGTCGCTCGAGAACACGATGCGGGTTCCGTCATCAGAGGCGCAGGGAGTTCGCGGGTAACCGATCGAACGAGTTCCTTGGTAAGTCACGCTCGCCAGCGTCAGCGTGCCGGTGTGAAGATCGGCGACGAAGATGTCGCTATGCCATGCGTCGAGCGGATCCGATTCGGACTCGAAGGCGATGGCGCGACCGCTCATCGTGAGGCGCACCCATCCACCGCTCGTGGGCAAGCCCACCCCGGCTCCGTCCGGCAGCAACGGAAACGTCGACTGTGCACCAGCTGGCGCAGCGAGGGCGGCGAGGACGGCGAGGACGGCGAGGATGCGAGCCGGCGGTGCTTGATTCATCGCGTGAACTCCCTGCAGCAGTGATCGGTCAGTAGCCCGGAGCGACTTCGATTCCCGCAGTCATCGCAACTCCGTCGCATGCCCATGGGTCGAGCAGCAGTGCCTGCGTGAAGAGCGAGATCCCGACCAACGACTCGTCGACCGGGACGCAGAAGTCGAGGACGTTCGATCCTGGCGCCAGCGGTAGCGCGGACGCGAAGTCGGGTACGACCAACAGGGACCCGCCGTAGAGCGGAAGGTCATCGGACGCCGATCCGACCAGCAGCGCGGCGACGGTCCAGAGTCCCGACGAGTTGCCGATGGTGAGCGTCAGGTCCTTGCCCAGCATCGGGAGGTCGTTCAGCGCGAAGCTTGGGATCCCGAGCCGACCGGTGGTTCCGTTGCCGTACTCGACGACCTTCGCGACATCGAAGATCCGCTCGCGGACGAAGACGTCGGTGGAGTGGTTCGTGTCGTTGCTCACCAGCGAGTCGTCAGCACTGGTGAACGCATAGAAACGGCCGTCCATCGACAAGGAGACGCCGCTGGTCGGTTGATCTGACAGCACGTCGTCGTCACCGAACGGGATCGGAAGCGTGAACCCGAACTCCCGGTCTCGAACCATGCACGTCCATTCCAGCGAGTCGTAGCCGTACGCCGGGCCATACCCGTCGAAGGCGACGAATCGGCCATCCGCCGAGATCGAATGGACCCAGCTGCCGAATTCCGAGTCGATTCCATTGCCTTCGGAGTCGACGCTCAGGAACTCCGTCACATCGAGGAGGCGATCGCGCAGGTAAGCCCCGCCGAATTGATCGATGTCGCCGTCGAGGATCACGCCATGACGATCGAAGAAGGCGACGAAGCGGCCATCCCCCGACATGAAGGCCGGCTTGAGCTCGGCGTACGGGACGGGCAGGCCGCTTTCAGTGACGTCGATCAACTCGATGGATGCGGTGGCTCGATCGACTGCGTAGATGTGCAAGTTGTTCGTGTCACCGGCGACGAGATCCGCATCCGTCACGAAGCAGACGGTTCCACCGTCTCGAGAGATGGTCGGAAGCGTGCAGATTCGGTATCGGTCAGCTTCAACACCGCTCTCCGTCAGGCTGACACGAGTCGTCGTGCCGGTCGATCGATCATGGACGAAGATGTCGGGTTCACCATTCGTGTCGCTTGGAACCAAGTCGAATGCCCAGCTCGAGAACGCGATGAGCTGGCCATCGCTGCTCACGGAAGGAGCTTCCGATCTCCCATGGCTTCGGGTCCCTGTGTAGGAATCAGAGATCCGCGAGAGCGTGTCGGTGAGCCGATCCCACGCGAAGATGTCGACCGAGGAGTTCTTGTCTGGCGGCACCAAGTTCGTTGCTGCACTTGCGAATACCACGGTGGATCCATCAGCTGAGAGTGCCGCTTGCCAACTGTAGTCGTCACCAGGACTGCCGTTGCCGTCATGGCTGACGAGGAACGTCTCGTTGAGCCAAAGGTCGCGCAGGAAGACGTCAGAAGCATGATTGGTGTCGCCAGTGACGACGCCGTCGTCATCGGTCGCGAAGACCACGAAGCGGCCGTCGTCCGAGATGCAGTTCTGCGTCCCACCGAGGCGCGCACCCCCCGAGATCTCCGCGTCACCGGGAGCGAGGCTCGCCCGCGTGGTCGATTGGGCGATTGCTGGCTGGGTCAGCGCCGCCGCCAGCAGACTGATGACGAAGGTGGACAGCCCTCGGGACTTGAGTTGCGCGGACGGTGCGATTCGAGCCATTCGGCGCCCCCCTCGAGTTCGTCGCGACGTTCCGCAGGAGATCCCCCGCGCGTCGGCCGCGACCGCGTCGATAGCGCCACTCTCGTCCGGCGCTACCCCTCCACCACCCCGATCCAGTCGAGCTCGCGGAGCTTGCCGTCGAGGTCCATGCCGTAGCCGACGATCCAGCCGTCGGCGACGTCGAAGCCGACCCAGTCGAGCGCGACGTGGACGCGGCGGCGGGCGTGCTTGCTGACCAGGACGCCGACGCGGACGCGCGCCGCCCCGGCCGCAGCGACGCGCGCCACCACCGCTTCGAGCGTGCGCCCCTCGTCGGCGATGTCGTCGAGGACGATCACCTCGCGCTCGCGGCAGCGCGCTTCGTCGAACCCGTCGATCGTCACCGGCACGAGCTGCTGCCCCTCGGTCCGGCGCGCGCGCACCACCAGCGTCTCCGCGACCAGGCCGTCGCGAGCGGCGGCGTCGAGCAGCGTCGCGGCGAAGCGGCGCGCCCCTTCGGCGATCACGATGAAGAGCGGCGCGAGCGGCGGTGGCGTCGCCGTTGCGTGCGCCGTGCAGCTCGCTGCGTCGCCCGCCGTGCGGCCCGCCGCTTCCTGCTCCTGCCGCAGCGTCCGCGCGATCGCGGCGCCGAGCTCCTCGATCCGCTCGCGCACCCGCGCCGCCGGGATCAACTCCTGCAACCGCGGCGCGACGTGCTCACCGCTGCCGCCGCTCATGCCCCGCCGCTCCGCTTCTGGAAGTCGCGCGCGCCGCCGAGCCCGAGCTTCTCCATGCGGCTGCGCAGCGTGCTCGGCGGCACGTCCAGCAACTGCGCGGCGCCGCCCTCGCCGTAGATGCGGCCGCCGGTGCGGGCGAGCGTCTGCTCGATGTGGAGGCGTTCCGCGGCCTCGAGCGTGAGCGGTGCGCTTCCGATGGGGGGCAGCGCTGCGGGCGCGGCCGGCGCCGCGCGTTCCGTCGCGGTCGCGCTCGGCGGTGCAGGCGGCAGTGCACCGCGCTCGAGGAGCAGTTCCGCGACGTCGATCGCGCCGCCACTCGCGAGCAGCGTCGCGCGTTCGAGCACGTTCAGCAGCTCGCGCACGTTGCCGCGCCACGGCGCCGCCTGCAGCGCGCGCTGCGCCGCCTCGGTGAGCTGCAGCGGCGCGCGGCCGTTGCGGCGGGCGAGCTCGGCCAGGTGGCGCTGCGCGAGCGCGACCACCTCGTCGCGCCGCTCGCGCAAGGGCGGCAGCTCGATCGGGAAGACGGCGAGGCGCCAGTAGAGGTCCTCGCGGAACCGCTTGGCCGCCACCGCCTGCTGCAGGTCGGCGTTGGTCGCCGCGATCACGCGCACGTCGACCTTCACGGTGCGGTCGCTGCCGACCGGCTCGAAGCAGCCCTCCTGCAGCACGCGCAGCAGCTTCGCCTGCAGCTCGAGCGGCAGGTCGCCCACCTCGTCGAGGAAGAGCGTGCCGCCGTTGGCGACCTGGAAGCGGCCGAGGCGGTCGTGCACGGCGCCGCTGTAGGCGCCCTTCACGTGGCCGAAGAGCTCGCTCTCGACCGTGCCGGCCGGCAGCGCTGCGCAGTTGAGCGAGACGAGCGGCTGCTCGGCGCGCGGCGACCATTCGTGGATCGCGCGCGCGCAGATCTCCTTGCCGGTGCCGGTCTCGCCGGTGAGCAGGACCGGCATCGTCGACCCCGCGACCTTCCGCGCCAGCTCGACCACGCGCTGCATCGGCGCGCTGGTGCATGCCGCGAGCTTCGCGCCCGCGCTGGTCGGCCCTTCGACCGCCTCGCGCAGCAGGCGCTGCCCCTCGACCAGCTGCTCGCGCAGCAGCGTCAACGCACGCGTCTGCTCGCCGAAGCTCATCGCCAGCGCCAGCAGGCGCCCGAAGATCTCCGCGAGCTCGACCATGCCCGGCGCGTAGTTGCCGCACTGCGCGCGATCGAACGTCATCGCGCCCAGCAGCGTCTCGCGCGCGGCGAGCGGCACGACCATGCAGTGGTGGCCGTGCGGCAGGTCGAGGATGCCGTCGTAGGGATCGCCGTCGCCGTCGGCATGGTCGTGCTCGGCGAAGCGGACCGCGCGCCCCTCCTTCAACGCGCGGCGCACCGACGGGAAGTCGGCGAGCTTCAGCCGATGGCGGCGCACCTTGTCGCTGTCGAGCGGCCCATGCGCGACGCGCACCGCGAGCTCGTCGCCGTCGAGCTCGAGGATCGCGGCGAGGTCGAACGGGAGCAGGTGCGCCAGCGCCGCCAGCGCGCCCGCCAGCAGCTCGTTCACCTCCTCGCGCGAGGTGCCGGCGACCAGCGCCTGCTGCAGTTGGCGCGCGAGGTCGTCGACGGCGCCGTCGGCGGGCGCGGCGGGGCGATTCGGGCGCGGCGGTGCGGGCATGGAGGCTCCCTCGAACAGGAACGCGGAGGCGGGCGGGCCGGCGCCAGTCTCGCAGCCGCGATCGGCCGGAGCTACTGCCGCGTGACCGGCCGTCACCAGCGCGGGATCGCGACGTCTCCTTGCGCATGGAGCCGACGCCTCACGACGCCCTCTTCCGCGCCATCTTCAGCCAACCGCGCCATGCCGAGGCGGAGCTGCGGGCGGCGCTCCCGCGCGAGTGGGCGGCGGCGATCGAGTGGGGGACGCTGACGTTGCGCGACGGGACGCTCGTCGATGACGAACTGCGCCGTCGCACGGCTGACCTCCTCTTCGAGGCGCGGCGGCACGACGGCGAACCGACCCTGCTGCTCTTCCTCATGGAGCACCAGAGCACCAGCGACCGCCGGATGGCGCTGCGGCTGCTCGGCTACCAGACGCGGATCCTCGAGCGGTGGGCGGTCGAGCAGCCGGACGCGCGGCGGCTGCCGACGGTGCTCTCGCTGCTGCTGCATCAAGGAGCGAAGCCGTGGCCGTGGCCGGCGACCTTCGCGGGCTCGATCGGCGGGACGCCGTTGCCGCTGGTGGCGGGCACGCCGGCGCCGCTCGACTTCGGCTTCTTCCTGGACGACCTCGCGACGCAATCGGACGCGCAGCTGCTCGTGCGCGGCGAGGACGCGGTCGTGAAGCTCACGCTGCTGGCGTTGCGCCACGGCCGCGCGGGCGAGCGGCTCGTCGAGCTGCTGATCGGCGCGTTCGAAGCGCTCGCGAACGATCTGCGCGGGTCGGGCGCCGCGAAGGCGCTCGAAATGCTCGCGCGCTATGTTTGCAACGCGAGTCCGGAGCCGGCCACCGCGCTGCGTCGAGTCGCCGCTGCGGCCTTGCCCCACCATGTGAGGAGCCCCTTCATGACGCTCGCCGACAACCTCCGCGCCGAGGGCCGCGCCGAGGGCCGCGCCGCAGGAGAGCTGCGCGCGCTGCGCGAGATGCTGGGCGAGCTGCTCGCGGAGCGCTTCGGCCCGCTCGACGGCGCCGCCATCGGGGCGCTCGACGGTGCCGACGCCGGCACGCTGCGCCGCTGGATCCGCCAGTTCGTCCGCGCCAACTCCGTCGCGGAGCTGCTGGCGAGCTGAGGTTCGCAGGCCGGATCGACGGCGGCCGCGACCTGAGCGGCGCGAGGTCGCGCAGTGCCGATCGCGTCACCACCGATCGCGAGCGACGTCTGGTTCGTCGTGAATCCGACACCCCATGACGCCCTCGTCCGCGCCATCTTCGGCCAGCTGCCGCACGCTGCGGCGGAGCTCGAGGCCGTGTTGCCGCCGGAAGTGCGGGGCGAGCTCGACCTCGCGACGTTGCGGCCGCTCGATCGCGCCTTCGTCGATGCGACCCTGCGGGCGAGCGCCGCCGATCTGCTCTTCGAGGTGCAGCAGCGGAGCGGCGTGCCGGCGTGGGTCTACCTGCTGCTCGAACACCAGAGCACGGTCGATCGGCGCCTGCCGCTGCGCCTGCTCGCCTACATGACGCGGATCTGGGAGCGACAGGCGGAGCAGGGTGGCGAGGCGGCGACGCTGCCGCCGATCGTGCCGGTGCTGATCCACCAGGGGCCGCGGCCGTTCCGGGGCTCGGCGCGGTTCGCGGCGTCGCTCGAAGCGAGCGTGCCGTTGCGCGCGGCGATGGGGGATCGGCTGCTCGACTTCGAGTTCTTCGTCGATGACCTCGCGGCCCACTCCGACGTGGAGCTCCTCGCGCGCGGACGCGATGCGATCGCACGGCTCGCGTGGCTGGCGCTGCGGAACGGGCGCGACCATCCTCGGCTGCTCACCCACCTCACGGCGGCGATTCGCCACCTCGAAGCCGACTTGCGCGGGCCGGCGACGTTGCCGGCGCTGGTGCAGCTCTACCGCTATGTTTGCGACGTCAGCGACGAGCCGTGGGCGGCGGTGAAAGACGCCTTCGCAGCCGCGCTGACGCCCGCTTCGAGGAGTTCGTTCATGACCATCGCCGATCAGCTGCGCGCCGAAGGGCGCATCGAGGGGCGTGTCGAGGCGCTGCGCGAGAGCCTGCTCGAGCTGCTGCAGGTGAAGTTCGGCGAGGTCGATGCGGCGACGCGTGCGCGGATCGCGGCGGCAGAGAGCGAATCGCTGCGGCGCTGGCTGCGGCGGCTGCTCGAGGCCGCGACGCTGCCGGCGGTCTTCGAAGGCTGAGCTACTTCGCCGCTACTTCGCCGCCGGCCCGCGCACCTCGCGCAGGAACCACCAGTGGTGGCCCTCGAGGTCGATCGCGCGGTAGCCGCGGTGGGCGCCGTACTCGGGGCCGTAGTCCTGCGTCTCGGGCTCGCTGGCGATGGCGGCTCCGGCGGCGCGCGCGCGAGCGCAGTGGGCGTCGGGATCGTCGACGACGACGCAGAGCGACTGGGTGTTGGCGCCGGCGAGCGAGCGCGGCGAGCGGGTGTGGGTCAGCTCCGGATGGGCGGGGTTCTTCGCGTTCGCCACCATCACCAGCCCGTCGCCGCACTCGAGCTCCGAGTGGACGACGCGACCGTCGTCGCCATCGATGCGCAGGCGCACCTTGAGATCGAACGCACGCACCAGCCAGTCGATGGCTGCCGCGGCATCGTCGTAGAAGAGCGCCGGCGCGACGCGCGGCCAGCCGGCGTGCGAGGGCTTCGCGAAGCTCACGGCTTCACCCAGATTCCCGACGCGACGACGATGACGTTGCCGCCCGCGTCCTTGCGGGCCTCGCCGGTGACGACCACCTCCTTCAGGTGGTCGATGCCGTGGACGCCCAGCACGCTGCCGGCCGCGAGCTTGCCGTCGACGCGGAACTCGACGGTGGCCGACTGCTTCGCCATCACGTCGGCCGGCGTGCAGCAGTAGTCCCACGGCGTCGGGCACTCGTCGCCCATCTCGATGCACCCCTTCTGCGAGAGGTCGACCAACGAGAAGTAGGCGGCGTCGCTCCCCTCGACGCCGACGCGCCCGCGCATCACCACCGGGCCGGGTGCGGCGAGCGCTTCGATCGCTTCGCCGACCCCCTTCGCGCCGGCCGGTTCGGCCGCCAGCGCCACGCTCGCGGGGAGCGCCGCCTTCGTCGTCGCAGCGCCGCCGGAGCCTTCGCCGCCGCCAGCCGGGTCGCCGCCGCAGCGAGGAAGCGCCGCGAGTGCCGCGATCAGCGCGAGCGCGCGGGTGCAACGGAACGGGTGGATCATCGTCGTCTCTCCGGTTCGTCGCCGCGGTCGCGGACGACGCCATCGCGCAGGTCTCGGTCGCCCGGCAGCGTAGCGGCCGCCGTCGACGCCGGGTGCTTCGTCGCGCGGGTCGCGACCGCACCCGACGCGCGTCGCCATCAGTTGCGCAGTTCGAACGAGAGCCGGTGCTTCTCGCCGGTGGCGGTCTCGAGCTCGACCCACAACTTGCTGCCGGTGGGCAGCGGTTGCGGCACCTCGGCGTGGGTGTGCCAATGGTCGACCTCGACGTCGGCCTTCGCCTTCACCGAGCCCTTGGCGTCCTCGGTGCCGATCCAGAAGCGGCAGCTCGCCATCCCGCCGGTGCCGCCGTCGACCCAGATGTCGACCGGCGCGTCGGCTCCGAGCGGGCCCGCGCCGTCGCGCGCCGCCTTCACCTTGTGGCCGGCGATCGTCTGCTCGCCCATCGGCACGACGCCCTCGGCACCGTGGACATCGTCGTTCGCCGCGCCGCCAGCCGCCGGCGCGCGCGCGGGTGGCACGCTCTCCTCGCCGCAGCTCGGCAGCGCGAGGCCCGCCAGCAGCGCCGTCCACACGGTCGCCGCCACCATTCGGGTCGGGTTCATCCTCGATCCTCCTCGTGTGGGACGTTCGAAGCAGCAGGCTTCGCCTCGAGCGCGGCGGTCTCGTCCGCTGCCGTCTCGATCGAACGCCCCTTGCGGAACGCCAGCGAGTAGCCGGCGGGAACGACGAACAGGTTGAGCAGCGTGGAGGAGAGCAATCCTCCCAGCACCACGATCGCGAGCGGCGCCAGCAGCTCGCTGCCGGGTCGGCCGCGCGCCATCGCCAGCGGGATCAGCCCCAACGCCGCGGTGAGCGCGGTCATCAGGATCGGCACCAGCCGCTCGAGCGAGCCGGTGACGATCGCCTCCGGCAGCGGGCGCCCCTCGACGCGCTGCAGGTGGTCGTAGTGGTTCACCAGCAGGATGCCGTTGCGCACCGCGATGCCGAACAGCGTCACGAAGCCGACCATGCTGGCGATCGACAGCACCGGCGCGACGTAGCGCTCGCCGGAGAGGCCGAGCAGCGCCGCGGTGTTGCCGAGCAGCGACGGCGACTCGGCCAGGTAGATCGCGGTGATGCCGCCGATCAGCGACAGCGGCAGGTTCAGCATCACGAGGCCGGCGACGCGCGCATGGCCGGTCGACAGCTGCAGCAGCAGGAACATCAGCACGGCGACGCCCGCGCCCATGACGAAGATGGTGCGGCTCGCCGACTGCTGCGCCTCGAACTGGCCGCCGTAGCGCACCGTGCAGCCGGCCGCGCGCACGATCGGATCGACCTGCGCCTGCACCGCGGCGACGAGCTGGCCGAGGTTGTAGCCGTCGGCGACGTTGGCGGAGATGACCGCCTTGCGTTGCGCGTTCTCGCGCGTGATCAGGTTGCTGGTGCGCTCGGGGCCGAGGTCGGCGACCTCGCGCAGCCGCACGCGCGCGCCGCCGACGCCGCGCAGCTCGAGCTCCATCACCTGCTCGAGGCGCTGCCGCTCCTCCTCGGCGAGGCGCACCACGATCTCGTGGCGACGCACGCCCTCGTTCACCTCGGCGACGCGCTCGCCGTAGAGCGCCATCTGCACCTGCGCGGCGGCGCCCGCCGGCGTGAGGCCCGCCGCGGCGAGCTCCTGCGGCCGGTAGCGGATCGGCAGCGAGGTGATCATCACCTCGCGATGGGCGGCGACGTCGCGCGTGCCGGGGAGCGCGCGCAGGGCGGCGTCGATGTCGCGCGCGACGCGGCGCAGCACGTCGAGCTCCTCGCCGTAGACGTCGATGGCGATGGCGGCCGGCGTCCCCGACAGCACGTGGGAGAGGCGGTGCTCGATCGGCTGGCCGACCATCGTGGTGATGCCGGGCACGTTGCCGAGCACGCGGTCGATCGCGGCGCGGATCGCGTCCTGGTCGGCGCCCTCCTGCACCGTCACCTCGATCTCGGAGTTGCTGACCGGCTCGGCGTGCTCGTCGCGCTCGGCGCGGCCGGTGCGGCGCGTGACGCTCGCGACGCCGTCGATGGCGGCGAGCTGCTTCTCGACGCCGGTGGCGAGGCGATCGCTCTCGCGCAACGAGGTGCCGGGCGGCGCCATCAGGAAGACGGTGAAGGTGCCCTCCTTGAAGCTCGGCAGGAACGAGCTGCCGAAGGTGGCGGCAAGCGCCAGCGCTCCCGCGGTCAGCGCCGCCGCGGCGCACAGCACGACGCCGCGCCGATGCAGCGCCCACCGCAGCGCGGGGCGGTAGGCCCGCTTCAGCACGCGCACCAGCGGTCCGTCGTGGCCGCCGATCGCCTCGTGACGCGCGCCGGCGCCGTGCAGCGGCGCGTCGCTCGCCGCCACCGTCGCGAACTTCCGGCGGAAGAGCGCCTTGCAGAGCGCCGGCGTGACCGTCAGCGCGACCAGCAGCGAGGCGAGGATCGAGGTGATGTAGGCGATGCCGAGCGGCTGGAAGAAGCGCCCCTCGAGGCCGTCGAGGAAGAGCAGCGGCACGAAGACCATGCAGATGATCACGGTGGCGAAGACGACGGAGCTGCGGATCTCGTTGCTGGCCGCGTAGATCACCGCGACGACGCTGCGCCGTTGCTCGCGCGGCCGGGCCCGCTCCTCGCGCAGCCGCCGCAGCACGTTCTCGACGTCGATGATCGCGTCGTCGACCAGCTCGCCGATGGCGACGGCGAGGCCGCCGAGCGTCATCACGTTGATCGAGAGGCCGAAGAGGCGCAGCAGCAGCAACGCCACCGCCAGCGAGAGCGGCAGCGCCATCAGCGTCACCAGCGTGGCGCGCGCATCGAGCAGGAAGAGGATCAGGATCACGGCGACGATGAGGCTCGCCTCGACCAGCACGCGCACCACGTTGTCGACCGACCGCTCGATGAAGCGCGCCGCGCGGAACGGCTCGCGGTTCAGCTGCATGCCGGCCGGCAGCGCCTTCTCGACCTGGTCGAGCACGAGGTCGATCTGGCGCGTCAGCTCGAGGGTGTTGGTGCCGGGCGTCTTCTGCACGCTCAGCACCACCGCCGGCACGCCGTCGTCGGAGGCGGTGCCGCGGCGCGGCGCAGCACCGAGCCGCACGTCGGCCACCTGCCCGATCGTCACGGCGGCCCCCTCGTGGTGGCGCACCAGCGTGCGCTCGAGGTCGGCCACGCCGGTCACGCGCGCCATCTGCCGGATCGGCAGCTCGAGGTTCTCGACGTCGGGCAGGTAGCCGGCGCCCGCCACGCTGTGGGCGCCGCGCGCTGCCTCGACCACCTCGGCGAGCGTGAGGCCGTGCAGCGCGAGCTGCTCCGAGCGGACGTCGACCTGGTACTGCGGCAGCTCGCCGCCGATGGCGACCACCTGCGCGACGCCCGGCACCGCCAGCAGCTTGTTGCGCAGCTCGTACTCGGCGTAGGCGCGCAGCTCGAGCGGCGTCGCGCTGCCATCGGGCGACGAGAGCGCCATCAGCAGGATCTCGCCGGTGATGCTGGTGACCGGCGTGATCTCGGCGTGCGTCTCGGGCGGCAGCGTCTCGCGCACCGCGGAGAGGCGCTCGGCCACCAGCTGGCGCGCGCGGTAGAGATCGCTGCCCCAGTCGAACTCGACCCAGACGATCGAGAGGCTCGTCGCCGACGCCGAGCGGACGCGGCGCGTGCCGGGCAGCCCGTTCACCGCCGTCTCGATCGGGAAGGTGACGTTCATCTCGACTTCGTCGGCCGCCAGCCCGCCCGCCTCGGTCATCACCACGACCGTCGGCGCGTTCAGCTCGGGGAAGACGTCGACCGGCAGCGCGCCGAGCTGCCAGCCGGCGAACGCCAGCAGCAGCCCGGCCAGCACCAGCACCAGCGAGGCGTGCTTCAGCGAGAAGGCGATCAGCTTCGCCAGCACGGTCAGTGCTCCCCCTCGTGGAAGGTGCCGTCGGGATGGAAGTGGCCACCCTTCGCCGCGGCGCCGCTGGTGGCGAGCATCAGCTGGTAGTTGCCCGCCAGCACCACCTCGTCGCCCTCCTTCACGCCGCTCAGGATCTGGATGAAGCGGCCGTCCGAGAGGCCGAGGTCGGCGTCGAGCTTGATCGCGAAGTCGGGCGCGGCGGGGTCGCGGCGGAAGATCACCGGCATCGCGCCGTCGCGCGCGACGGCCGAGAGCGGGATCGCCAGCTCCGGCGTGCCGCCCTCGAGCGTGACCTCGAGGTGGGCGGCGATGCCGGCCCGCGCCCAGCGCGCGAGCTGCGCCGGCTGCACGAGGAGGTCGATGGTGCGCTCGTCGGCGTCGGCCGCGAGGCCGAGCTCGAGCGTGCCGCTCATCGTCTCGTCGAGCGCGATCGAGCCGCCCTGCGGCGGCGCGATGACGGCCGGCAAGCCGTCGCGCAGCTGCCCGAGGTCGGCCTGCAGGCCGCGCGCGCGGAAGCGCAGCTCGTCGGGGCGCACCAGCGTCAGCACGAGGTCGTTCTCGGCCACCAACCCGCCCGGCGTGACGCCGAGCAGCTCCACCACGCCGTCGGCCACCGCGCAGACCGCGAACCCCTCGCCCGGCTCGGTGCCCGGGTGGTCGCCGCCGCAGTGGCTCGCGCGCACCAGCGTCGCATGGCGCGACTCGAGCGCGCGCAGCTGCGCATCGACCTCCGCCTGCTCCGCCCCGAGCTGCGCGTCCTTCTCCATCTGGTCGGCGAGCTCCGCCTGCGTCTGGTTCAGCGTCGCGCGCGCCTCGGTCAGCTGCGCCGCGCTGCCGCCGCCGGCGCGCCGCAGCTCCTCGAGCTGCACCAACCGCTCCTTCCAGAGCGCGACCTTGTCGCCGAGGCTCTGCTCGTGGACGCGATGCGCCTCGCGCAGCGGCACCATCGAGGCGGCGCGCGCGCGCGCGGAGCCGATGCGCTCGTGCAGCTCGCGCCAGTCGGAGGAGTCGATGCGGTAGAGCGGCGTGCCGGCCGCGACGCGCTGGTACTCCGCCACCAGGAGCTCGATGCGGCCCGAGAGCGGCGCGCGGTACTCGCGGCGCGCGGTGGGGAGCCGCTCGAAGCGGCCGGGCACCCGCAGCGTGCGCTCGACCTTGCGCGACTCGACCTTGGCGAAGGTCATCCCGAGGTTGGCCTGCACGGTGGCGGGGATCGCGATGCGGCGCGAGGGGGCCTCGTCGCCGCCTCCGGTCGCGCCGCCATCGACCGGATGGTCGTGCGCGCGGTCGCACGCCGGGGCCGCGAGCAGCAGCGCGACCAGCAGCCCACGGCGCGGCGAGCAGTTCATGGCACGAGTCATCGCGAGCTCCTCGGTTCGTCGTCGGTCGTGGTCTCGGTCGCGCTCTCGATCGCGTGATCGCCCGCGTGGAGCGGCGGCGCATGCACGACCTCGTGGCGATCGATGGCGGCGCGCGTCTCCGCCAGCGCCGCGTCGATCAGCTGCAACTTCGCCTCGCGTTGCCGCGCGAGGCTGTCGAGCAGCACCAGCGCGTGCAGCTCGCCGAGCCCGGCCAGGTGGCGCGCGTCGGCGAACTGCTGATCGGCCAGCGGCACGAGCCCCTCCTCGATTGCGACCCGCTGCGCGCGGGCCGCCGCCAGCTCCGTCTCGGCCGCGTGGCGTGCGTCGAGCAGCTGCTCCAACGCGAGCGCGACCTCGGCGCCGGTCAACGCGCGGCGCGCCGTCGCCTCGGCGATCGCGCGGCGGTTGCGCTCGAAGAGCGGCAACGGCAGCGACAGGCCGAGCAGCACCTGATCCAGGCCGTCCTCGCGACCGAGGCCCGGCGCCAGCTCGAGGTCGGGGTACTGCCGCCGGATCTCGAGCTCGAGCGCCGCTTCGGCCGCCTCATGCTCCGCCTGCGCCAGCACGAGGGCGGGATGGCGGCGCAGCCCGCTGTCGTTCGCGGACCCGTCGTTCGCGAGCGCCGTTGCCGCGTCGTTCGCCGGCGCTTCCTCCGCGTGCGGCGGCGCGAGCGCGCCCTCGCTCGCCAACGGAAGTTCCGCGCTCGGCGCCAAGCCGAGCAGCCGGCGCACCGCGTGGTGGGTGCGCTGCAGCTCGGCCGAAAGCTGCGCCGCGCGCGCCATCAGCGTCGCCTGCTCGATCCGGAAGAGGCGCGCTTCGGCGCGCGTCAGGTCGCCCGCCTGCTCCATCCGATCGACGACGACGATGATCTCCGCCAGCGCCGCCACCGCCTCGTGCGTGACCGTCGCGCGACGACTGGCCGCCTCCCGCTCGGCGAGGGCGCGGCGCACCTCCATGCGCGTGCGCCACTCGGCCGCGGCCAGCCGGGCTCGCGCGACGGCGTGGTCGCGGCCGGCCTGCGTCCGCTCGAGTTCGAGGCGGCCGGAGAGCGGCAGCGTCAACCCGAGCGAGCCGAACAGCTTCCACGGTTCCGCGCTGCTCGAGACGATCTTCGCGATGTCGACGCCGAGCGTCGGATCGCTCCACGCGCCGGCATGGTCGACGCCGGCCAGCGTGAGGCCGGTGGCGAGGCGCGCGCGGCGCAGCTCGCCGTTGAAGACCAGCGCGACGACCTCCGCCTCGTCGGCATCGAGGCCGTCGCTGGCGTCGAACGGTCGCGCCGCTTCGCGCGGCGGCGCGCGCAACGACTGCGCGAACGCCGCGACGGCCGGCGCGCTCGGCGAGCGGGCGAGCCACTCGTCGAGATGGCGCTCGAGCGCCGGCGGCGCCGCGGTGTAGCTCTGGCAGCCGGTGGCCGTCAGCACGGCGATCGAACCGAGCGCGGCGGCGCGCCGGCCCGATCGGGTCCGATGGGATGACATGCAGCGATCTCGTCCTCTGCCGTTGGAGCGCAGCGAGTGCGCAACGGAACGACCCTTCGCGCGGCGGGAGGCGCCGCGGCGACGGGCTCAGACGAGGTCGGCGGGTGGGGCGCGCGACTGCTCGGGACGGCGCGGCGGCGGGCTGCGGGGCGGCGGCGCCGGCGGGCAGCGCGCGACGAAGGAGGCGCGCTGCGGCGCGAGTTCGTCGGCCGCGGCCGCAGGCAACGCGACCGGCGCCACGTCGAGCGTCGGCACGCTCGCTTCGTGGTCGCGGCGCACATGGCTGTCGATCAGGTGGTCGAGCGCCGAGTGCGGCGGCAGGCGCGATTCGTCGTCGCAGCCGGTGGGGGCGGCGGGCAGCGCGTCGCGCGTCGCGTCATGACCGTGAGGGTGATCGTGCGTGCGAGCGTCGCGGGACGCGTGGTGCTCGCCGTGGCCGAACGCGCCGTAGTGGACGTGGTCGCCGCCGTGGTCGGAGTGGTAGTGCTCGTCGGCGGCCAGATGGATCGGCAGCCCGACCACCTGCGCCACGACCGCGAGCCACGCCAGCACGGCGAGCGTGCAGCGCAGCGGCGTCCTGCGGCGGCGGGGGGGCGAGCGCGTCATCGGGTCGGCATCGTGACTCGTCGGGGGCGGTACCGCAAGTTCGCCCTTCGCGACCGTGAAGCTTGAGCGGCGCCGCGCATCGAGCCCCCGCGCCCCGCGCGCCCCTTCGCTACTGTCCTGCCCCTTCTTGGCGCCGCCGCGCGCGCGCCGCAGTGCCGAGGCAGCGCGGACGTGCTGCCGATTCGACCCCGGAGCGGACCATGGGCCTGTTCGACAAGTGGAAGAAGAAGAGCGACGACCGTCCGGCCGAGCTGCCGAACGAGCTGCCGCTCGAGCCGAAGCCGAAGGCTCCGGACGCTCCCTCCGGCGACGACGCGCTGCCGAGCGGCTTGAGCGGCGACGCGGCGGAGATCGCGGCGGAAGCGGCCGCTCGCGAGGCGCGCGATCTGGCCGAGGCGCGCGGCGGCGCGGCGCCCCCGCCCCAGCGTGCGGCGGCGGCTGCGGCGACGGCGGCGACGGCCGCTGCCGCGGCTCCGAAGATGCGCGTCTTCGATGCGCTCGGCCGCACGCTCGAGCTGCCGCGCGACGTCTACTTCGCACAGCTCCTGACCCCCGCACTGGTGCGCGCGCAGGAGAGCGCCGGACCGCTCGCCGCGCTGCTGCGCAACGCGCTGAACGACGGCTTCTCGCGCGAACTGCTGCCGTTCACGGCGAAGCTGCTCGCGCTCGGCGGCGACACGGCGCAGGCGCGCACGCTGCACGGCTTGGCGCAACTGCAGGCGGGCGACCTGGCGGCGGCCGAGGCGACGCTCGCCGAGGTGACGGGGCGCGGGCCGTGGGCCGCGTCGGCGCGCCAGGCCGAGGCGCGCATCCGCGAGCGGCGCGGCGACCCGGCCGGCCGCATGGCGAAGCTGCACGAAGCGTTCGACGCCGAGCCGAACCACGCCACCGTCTTCGGCGAGCTGGTGCGCGAGCTCGAGAAGGCGGGCGGCGTCGAGGCGCGGCGCGCCTGGACGCTCGAACAGCACGGCAAGCAGAACGGCTGGCGCGTGAGCCTCTTCCAGGCGCAGGAGCACCTGGTCGCGAAGGAGCTCGAGCCGGCGCTCGCGATCTACCGCGCCGTGCTGGAGAAGTCGGGCGACGTCGCCGAGGTGATGCTGACGCTGCTCGGGGACCTCGGGCGCCACGGCCACGCGAAGGAGGCGATGGAGCTGGTCGGCAGCCGCTTCGACCTGGCGAAGCACGGCGCCGAGGCGGGGCTCAACTTCGTGCGCGTCTGCCTCGACGTCGGCGACTTCGCGCGCGGCCGCATGCTGCTCCACCACCTGGCGCTCTTGCCGCGGCCCGACCTCGGCCCGGCGCTCGACGAACTGACGCTCGCCATCGATCGCAAGGAGCGCGAGCAGAAGCCGGCGCCGGCCGCCGGTGCGACGCCGCCCGCGATCGCGCTGGTGGTGCTGCAGGAGCCGCTCTTCCTGCAGGGGCTCGCGGGCGCGAGCTTCCTCTTGCCGGGCAAGGGGCCGAATGCGCGGACGCTCGCGATCACGCCGTGGGCGACGGCGACCGGCGACGCCCGTTTCGCGCGCGGCGCGGCGGCGCTGCTGGCCGAGCAGGTGTGGCTCCACACCGGGCAGCGCGCGTCGTTGGTGGTGCCGGTGGTGCCGGGCCAGGCGATCGCGACGTTGGGGACGCCGATCAAGGCGGAGCAGATCGCGGGGTTGTGGCCGGAGAAGCTGCGGCCGTCCGTGGTCGTGGTGACGATGAAGCACGCCACCACGGAGGTGGCCGAGACGCTCGAGATCGAGCTCTTCGATGCGGCGCGCGCCACCATCGTCGGGCGCAAGCAACTCAGCGTCGAGAAGGGGCAGTTCGAGGCGCTGCTGCGGGCGGCCGATGCGGCGCTGCGCCAGATGCTCGAGCCGGGCATCCAGCCGGCGGTGCTGAACGGTCGCGCGCCGATCGCGCCGGGCCGGCAGGTCGAGGCGCTGGCGTGCGCGCTGTCGCTGGTGCTGGCGGGGCCGCAGGGGCCGCTCTACGGCGTGCTGGCGGGCGAGCGGGCGCTGATCCGGCGGCTCATGTTCCAGTGCGAAGCGTCGCCGACCGTCGAGTCGCTCGAGGTGCTCTTCGCGTCGATCCTGGCGCTGCGCACGCTGCAGGGCTCCGACGTGCCGAGCGAGTTCGTCCGCGCGCTCGCCGACTGGTTCGGCCGCGCCAGCGACGACAGCAATCGCGCGCGGGTCGCCATCGCCCCGCTGAAGGCGCTCGGCCAGAACGCCCTCTGGCGCACTCGCCGCGAGAAGATCACCGCCGCGGCGCCGCCCGCCGCGCGCGCGTGGCTGGAGAAGCTCGACGGGATCCGGTCGTAGGGGAGGCGGGCACTCCGGGACTCCCAGGGAGCGCGCCCCCTGACACTTCGGTGAGGGGTGCGGGGCGGCGTCGACGTTCGTGAGGACCGCGGCGGCCGGCGAGCGGTGCAGGGCGAGGGTGCGTCCGCGCGACCGCTCGTGCCGCCGCACGCCCCCCGGAGACCGCCCGTGCTCAACTTCATGACCAAGGAAGAGGCGGAGCGCTCCTTCCGGCACGCGCAGGAGCCGCATGACGCCGGCGTGAAGTTCGCCACCAAGGTCGCGACGCTCGCCTACTTCAGCGAGGCGCGCGAGTTCGCCAAGAACAGCAAGACGGCGCAGGCGATCCTCAAGTACGTCGAGGGCGCGAAGACGGTCATCAACTTCGTCGGCTTGTACGGCGGCTTCCAGTGCTTCGACGAGGAGGCGCCGATCGGCCACGCGCTCGGCCCGAAGCAGCCGACGATCTGGGTCGACCTGAACGGGAAGCTGAAGGTGCTGGTCCGCACGCCGCACGAGATGCACCTGCCGCGCAACCGCATCACCAGCCCCGACATGAAGCCGTTCGAGAACAAGGTCGCGCTGCTGCACGAGCTTGGCCACGCCAAGCAGTTCATCGAGCGGCCGGCCTGGTACCGCCTCTACGTCAGCGACACCGAGAAGGCGAAGTGGCGCATGGCCATCGAGAAGCGGGCCGAGGCGATGTGGCTCTCGAAGCTGACGCCGAAGGCGCAGGGCCCGGCGAGCGGCGCCTCGTCGGGAGGGCTGCCTCCGCCGCCGCCGAGCGGAATGATGGGCGGCACGAGTCCGGGTGCGCAGGTGCGGGCGATCCTCCCGACGACCACGCAGAAGGCGGCGAAGCAGAGCTGGGCCGTCGTGGTCGACATCGACAACATGGCGCGCCACGAGTGGCCGATCTGCCGCGAGCTCGGCCTGCCGGTGCGGATGAACTACACCGACCTCGCGGTGTGACCGGGGGAGCGCGGTGGCGGGGGCGAGCGCGCCTCCGCTGCCCGCTCCCGCTCACCCCCCTCCGAGCGCCCGCGCCACCGGCAGCTTCGCGATCCGCCACGCGGCCGGCAGCGTGCCGAGCAGCCCCAACGCCAGCGCGCCCGTGAGGCCGATCAGGATCGCCGGCGGGTCGACCTTCAACGCGAAGGCGCTCATGGCGAGGCGGATCGAGCTGCCTTGCACGGCGAGGCGCGCGAGCAGCAGGCCGAGCAGGCCGCCCGCCGCGGCGAGCAGCAGCGACTCCTGCAGCAGCGACCAGGCGATGGGCCCGCTGCGGTAGCCCAACGTGCGCAGCGTGGCGAGCTCGGCGGCGCGCTCCTGCACGGCGGCGTTCAGCGTGTTGGCGCCGGTCAGCAGCGCCGCGATGCCGATCAGCAGCGCCATCGCCCACGCCAGCGCGCGCAGCGGCGCGAAGTAGGCGGAGAGCTCGCCGTAGTAGCTCGCCGTCGTCATGAAGACCAACTCGAGGTCGCGGCGGCGCGTCGCGAAGTACTCGAGGTCGCGGAAGGCGTCGCGCGACGCCACGCGCACGAAGAGCGCCGAGACGTCGTCGCGCTTGGCGAGGCCGCGCAGCCGATGGAGCGGCGCCCACAGCTCCGACTCGAGCGTGGTGCCGGGCGCGGCGAAGGTGCCGGCGATGGTGAAGGTGGCGCCTTCGAGGAAGAGGCGCTGGCCAGGCGCCAACGCGCTGGCCGGCACGCCGAGCCGCTCCGCCGCCAGCCGCCCGACCAGGAGCGACCCGTCGTCGAGCGGCCGCCCGTCGATCAGCGTCACGCGCGGGTGGACCAGGAAGGCGCGCTCGGTCACGCCGCGCACGAACGCCTGGAGGCGCGCGCCGTCGGGCCCGCCGAGGCGGACCCAGCTCGCCATGTGGATCTCGGGCGAGACGGCCGCCACGCCGTCGACGCGCAGGATGCCGGCGACGTCGGCCGCCACCGCGTCAGCCGCCGCGGTCGGCACGGCGCTGCGCACGACGTCCTTCATCGACGCGGCGTTCAGCAGGATCGCGCTGTCGGGCTCGGCGGTGGCGGCGTAGCTCTGCTCGAGGCCGCGCACGAAGGCGGCGGTGGCGACCAGCAGCGCCGCGACCAGCGCGCACGAGAGGCCGGTCAGCAGCGTGCGCACCGGCCGGCGCGCGAGGTTCAGCACCGCGTAGTCGAACGGCAGGAGGCGATGGCGGAGCGCCATGGTCAGGCGCCTCGCAGCGCGGCCGGGATCGGCGCGCGCGTCGTCTTCCAGGCGGGCAGCGCGGCGGCGACGAGGCCGGCGGCCGCTGCCACCAGCAGCCCCTCGACGATCAATCGCGGCGACAGCGCGAAGGTGACCATCACCCCCTCGACGCCGAGCGTGAGGTGGGTGGTCGCGATGGTGAGCAGCGCGGCCGCGGTGCCGAGCAGCCCGCCGCCGATCGAGAGCACGCACGACTCCGAGAGGAGCAACCGCGCGAGGCGGCTGCCCCGGTAGCCGAGCGTGCGCAGCACGGCCAGTTCGGCGCGCCGCTCGTTCACCGCCATCGCCACCGTGTTGCCGACCAGCACCAGCATCACGACGACGCAGCAGGCGCCGAAGAGCCGCCCGAAGGCGAGGATCTCGCGCAGCTCGGCGGTCGCCGATTCGAGGAAAGCGAGCTTCGAGCGCGTGTCGGTCGGCGCCGTCGAGGTGGCCAGCATCGCGTCGATCGCCTCGCCGACGGCCCGCGCGCGCGCCGGGTCGCGCACCTTCACCTCGAACTGCGTCACCGTTCCTTGCTGCTGGATCGCGGCGCTGCGCTGCAGCGTCTCCAAGTGGGTCACGACCAGGCTCTCCTCGATCGGCTCGGGCGAGCGGAAGATCCCCGCCACCGTGACCTCGAGGCGGTTGAAGCGGAACGGATCGCCGACCTTCAGGCCGCGGCGCGCGGCGAAGGCGCGGCCGACCAGCGCCGCGTCGGGACGCCGCTCGAACTCGGCGCGATCGCCGGCGATCAGCTCGATCTTGCGCGCGGCGAAGAGCTCGCCGGCCGGCACGCCGTGGAAGGCGACCACGTCGAGGCTCGTGCGGCAGTTCGAGAGGAAGACTTTCACCGGCAGCACGCTCTCGACGCCGTCGATCTTCGCGATGCGCGCCGCCTCGTTCTGCGGGAGGAACGAGGTCTGCGGGCAGTAGCGGTTCTGCCGGTAGACGATCAGCGTGCGCGCCGACTCGCCGCCCGACAGCGCGGCGTCGAGGCCGGCCGAGAGGCTCTCGACCAGCAGGAAGAGCGCCACCGCCGCCGCCACGCCGCCCACCGTCAGCAGCGTCCGCAGCAGCCGTCGGCGCAGGTTCGCCTGCACCAGCCGCGCGATGCCGTGCAGCTGGAATCGCTTCGCGAGGCTCATCGGCGCGCCTCCTCGCGCAGTTGCCCCTTGTCGAGGCGCACCACGCGCGTGCCGTGCGCGGCGGCGTTCGGATCGTGGGTGACCATCACGATCGTCTTGCCGCGCTCGCGCTGCAGCCGGTTGAAGAGGGTGAGGATCGCCTCGGCCGAGGCGTGGTCGAGGTTGCCGGTCGGTTCGTCGGCCACCAGGAGCGGCGGGTCGGCGACGATCGCGCGCGCCAGCGCCACGCGTTGTTCTTGGCCGCCCGACAGCTGGCGCGGCAGGTGGTCGGCGCGATCGGAGAGGCCGACCGCCTCGAGCGCCAGCGCGACCCGCTCGTGGCGCTGCGCGCGATTCAGCGGGAAGAGGTGGAGCGGCAGCTCGACGTTCTCGTAGGCGGTCAGCACCGGCACGAGGTGGTGCTGCTGGAAGACGTAGCCGACGTGCTCGGCGCGCCAGTCGGCCAACGGACCGGGCGCCAGCGCGCTCAGCGACTGGCCGGCGACGACCACCTCGCCCGCGTCGGGCCGATCGATGCCGGCCAGCAGGTGGAGCAGCGTCGTCTTGCCGCTGCCTGACGGGCCGAGCAGCACGAAGAACTCGCCCTGCTCGATCGAGAGCGAGACGTCGTCGAGCGGCGTGATGACGTGCTCGCCCTTGGTGAACGACTTGGTCACGGCGGTGAGCGCGATGAAGGCCATCTCAACGCCCTCCCGCAGCGCTGCCGTCGCCACTGTCACCGCCGTCGCCGCCGCTCTTCACGGCGACGCGCACCCCTTCGCGCAGCTGCTCGCGGCCGCCGTCGATCACCTTGTCGCTGACGTTCAGCCCTTCGCCGATCAGCGTCCGCTCGCCGTCGCGGCGCGCGACCCGCAGCCGGCGCCGCTGCGCGCGCCCCTCGCCGTCGATCACCCACGCCAGCGCAGCGCCGTCGCCCGCCGGCTCGAGCAGCCGCGAGGCGATCCAGCAGGCGGAGGCGAGCGGGCCGCCGCTTGTGGCGCTGCCGGCAGCAGCTCCCGCCGCGCCGCCCGCTGCGCCGCCCGGCGCACCGCCTTCCAGCGCGAAGCGCGTCTCGACCAGCATCTCGGGGCGCAGTGATTCATCGGGCGCCTCGATGGCGACATGCACCTGCAGCGTCACCTTCTCCACGTTGGCCTGCCGCACGATGCGGACGATGCGGCCGGCGTAGGGCTGCTCGCGCGTCGGCGCGCGGATCGTCGCGGCGCCGCCGACGGCGAGCTTCGCCACCTCGCTCTGCTCGACGTCGATGCGCACCCGCAGCTGCGCCGGGTCGTAGAGGGTGAGCATCGCCATGTGCTCCGGCCCGCCGATCGCCGCGCCGGGCGCCGCGGTGCGCTGCAGCACGACGCCGCCGACCGGCGCCACCACCGCATGGCGCTCGAGCAGCAGCGCGCTCTCCTCCGCCTCGCGCTCTGCCTCGAGCTGCATCGCCTGCGCCACCTGCAGCGCCGCGTTGGCGGCGTCGAGCCGCTCGCGATCGTCGAGCCGCAGCTCGAACTCGCGTTGCGCGCGAGTCGCCATGGCCGCCGCCTTCTCGAGCTCGCCCGCCGCCATCGCCGCCTCGGCGCGCGCCATCGCCAGCGCGCCTTGCTCCGCCTCGACGGCAGCGGCCGCGAGTTCGACCTGGCGCGGGCCGGCGCCGCCGTGCGTCGCGAGGTCGCGCGCCACCGCGAGCTCCTCCTCGGCGATCGTCACCGCCGCCTGCGCGCGCTGCGCCGCCGCCTGCCGCTGCTCGAGCGCCGCCGCGCGCGCCCGCTGCTCAGCCTCGGCGACCGCGAGCGCCTCGGTGACCGCCAGTGCCGCCTCGAAGCGCCGCTTCGCGCTCGCCTGCTCGACGGCCGCCTGCTCCGCCTCCGCGGTCGCGCGAGCGAGGCGCGCCTGCGCGATCGCATGCGTGGCACGCGCGGCACCATCGTCGAGCCGCGCCACGACGGCGCCCGCCTCGACGGTGTCGCCCTCCTTGACCAGCAGCTCGCGCACGACCCCTTCGACCAGCGGCACGACGTAGGTCGGCCACGGCTCCGGCTCGACCCAGCCGGAGCGTTGCAGTTCTCCGCCGCCGCTGCCGGCCGTCTCGCCGCGCGCCGCCTGCGGGCGCACCACGGTGACCGGCAGCGCGCCGCGTCCGAAGTCGGTCAGCGTTGAGAGCAGCAGCGCCGCGAAGGCGACCACCAGGAGCCACGGCACGAGGCGCGGCAGCAGCCGGCGGCGCGGCGGCGCCAACTTGGGCGCACGCGCGAGGCGGTCGAGATCGATGTCGGGCTTCATCTCGCTCATCGCAGCGCTCCTTCGGCTTCGAGCCGTTCGAGTCGGGCGATCGCGGCGGCGCGTCGCGCCGCCGCAGCGGCAGCGAGCGCGCCCATGCGCTGCTCGATCGCCATGGTCCAGTCGGGGAGCTCGGCGGGGTCGGCGGCGAAACGCGCCGTGGCCGCCTCGAGCTGCGCGGCGCTGCGCCGCTCGCGCGGTTGCGCGTGGTCGCGCGAACTCGCTTCGGCGAGGGCGCAGGCACGCGTGCGCGCCGCCAGCGTCGCCTGCGCGGCGGCGAGCTCGCCCGCCAGCTGCGCGCGCGCCGCGTCGCGAGCGGCGCGCGCCATGTCGACGGCGGCCGCGGCGGCCGGCGGCCACGGCAGCTCGAGACGCGCGAGCCCGCCGACCACCCAGTCATCGCTCGTCAGCATCGCCTTCGGCCCGAGCAGCAGCGCCGGCCACTGCTCCGCGGCCGCGACGCGCACCGCCGCCTCGGCCGCGAGCCACTCGGCGCGCGCGATGCGCAGCCGCGGCACGCGCTCGAGCAGCTGCGCGGCATCGAGCGACGGAGCGAGCGGAGCGTCGCGAGGTGCGTCAGGCGCCGTCGCACTCCCCTCCTCGAGTGGCGCCCACGTCGCGAGGCCGGCGAAGCTCGCCTCGAGCTGCTCGATCGGCAGGCCGAGCTCCATCGCCAGCTCGCCGCGCAGGTTGGCCGCCATCGCCTCGGCGGCGCTCCGTTCCGCGGCGACCGCGTCGAGGCCGTTGTGCGCCGCAGCGACGTCGCGCGGCGCCAGCCGCCCGTGCAGCGTCAGCCGCTCGAGTCGCGCGCGCGTCGGCGCCGCGCCTTCGAGCAGCGCCGCCAGTGCCCCCGAGAGCTCCTGCGCCTCGGCGAGCTGCGCGCGCCGCGTCTCCACCGCGAGGCGCGTCGTGCTGCGCGCCGCCGCCAGCTCGGCGTCGGCCTGCTGCACCATCACCGCCGCTTCCGCTCGCTCCGCCGCGCGCCGCCCGCCGCCGACCAGCGCCGCGACGTCGAGCGCCACCATGAACTCGGTCTCGTGCATGCGTCCGCGCCCGGCGTGCTCGACGTCGACCATCAGCGGCGTCCCGCCGGTGCTCGCGAGCCTCGCCGCCGCGTCGAGGAAGCGGCGCTGCGCGGCGCGGACCGCGGGCGCGCCGGCGAGCGGATCGCCGGGGTCGCGCTGCGCCAGCTCGGCCGAGAGCTCGGCGTCGAGCTCGCGCGAGAGCTGCGGCGCGTCGGCGGCGAGGTCGTGCTCGCGCGGCGACGGCGCGGCGCAGCGGCAAAGGAGCAGCAGAAGAAGCGAGAGGGATGCAGTCGGATCACGAGCCATGGCCTGCTCCGCGGGACGGGAAGGGGACTCCCGGCCGAGCGCGGGCGCGCTGCGACGGCAGCGCACCGCGGCATCGGCGCGCGGCGGCGCGGCTCAGTTGCGCAGCGGCAGGACGAAGCGGGCGTCGACGAAGCGGGCGCGCGCCGGTGGCGGCGCGGCGGTGCGGCGCAGCGGTGGCGGCGCCGTGGCGTCGACGTCGGACGCGGCGGCGAAGGGCGGGAGCGGCGGCAGCGGCAGCGCGGTGGCGGCGGACGCGTCGTGGGCCAGCGCGCGAGTCGCGGCGCCGCTCGCCTCGTGCGGCGCCATCAGCGGCGTGGCGTGCAGCGCGACGCAGCAGGTCGGCTCGGCGGATGCGAGCTCGGCGCGAGGTGTCGGCGTCGTTGCGGGCGCAGTCGCGGGCGCCGGCGTGGCGCGCTCGCGGCAGCTGCTGCAGCACGGGCGGCGCGTCGCGGCGGGTCGCGCTTGCGGGCAGCCGCAGCTCGCGTCGGCGCCGCAGACGAGCTCATGCAGGCAGAAGCGCGCCCCCTCCGGCAGCAACAGCGTCGGGAGCAGCAGGGCGAAGAGCAGCGTCCGCAGGAGCGGCATGGTGGCGGAGTGTATCGACGCCGGCCCTGCCGCCACCCGAGCCGCGGGAGATCCCGATGGGGGCGATCGCGAGGAGTCGAGGGGGCAGCGGTCGCGGAAGAGCCCGACCGCTGCCCCCGCGCCCGCCGGTCACTCGATGTCGAGGCGGACCACGTTCGAGAAGTTGCCGGCGCCGCCCGCCACGGCGAGCTGCTGCACGTAGAGGGTGAGTGGCACCGGCGTCGCCGGGTCGAGATCGACGTCGACGCTGCTCTCGAGCGGCGCCCACGGCAGCACGACGTTCAGCTGCGTGAGGTCGACGAAGAGCGCGCCGAGCTTCTTCAGCCGCAGCTCGCTCTCGCCGAAGCCGGCGATCAGCAGCGTCGCCATGCCGGAGGTGCCGCGCGAGTCGAGCGTGATGGTGCCGCCCGGCGTCGCGCTGCCGGTGATGGCGAGCCGCACGTGGGAGAACTCGTGCGCGCCGCGGTCGAGCTCGAGCTTCTTGTCGAGGTCGCCGTCGAGGAGGCGCGGGAACGCGGCGACGTCCTTGCCGCTCGGCAGGAGCGCCGGATTGCCCGAGTCGATGCAGGGCGACGTGGCGGCCAGCGTGAAGTCGCCGTTCGCCGCGTCGAAGAAGTGCGGGTCGGTGTCGAGCAGGTCGTGCGGGCCGCTGCCCGAGAGGCTGGCGCCGCTGGTGTCGCCGATGCAGTTCCAGTCGAGCGTCGTGACGCCGCCACCGCTGCCGTCGATGTCGGGCCCGCCGAGCGCGGCGACGTTGCCGGCGACGACGGTGTGGTCGAGGGTGACGCCGCTGCCGGACAACGAGCGCGCGTAGAGGCCGCCGCCGACCGCGCCGACGGTGGGGATGGCGCCGGCTTCGGCGGAGTTCCCGGCGATGGTGCAGCGCGTGAAGGCGACGTCGAGGAAGAGCGCGTGGATGCCGCCGCCGCGGCCTCCGTAGCCGACGCCCGCAGTGGAGGTGGTCGCGACGTTGTCGACGATCGCGCAGTCGACCAGCGTCGACGGCTGGCGCGGATCGAGGTGGTACTTGCCGAGGAAGATGCCGCCGCCCCGCCCTTCGCCGTCGGCGACGTTCCCCGCGATCGCGCAGCGCGTCGCGACGAGCTGGCCGCACGCGATGGCGCCGCCCGAGGGCCGCTCGAGCGCCGGCCACGGCGCCCACGCGCGATTGCCGACGAACCGGCAGTCGGTCGCCGTCAGCACGTGGTAGGCGAAGCAGCCGCCGCCGGAGCCGCCGCTGTTGGCGTGATAGACGTTGATCGAGTTCGGGAAGCTCTCGTTGCCCTCGATCGTGCAGGCGGCGAGCGTCGCGACGTCGACGAAGAGCCCGCCGCCCGAATGGGCCGCGTTGCCGTCGAATCGCGTCGCGTTCGCCACGACGCTGGCACCGGCCCATGCGTAGAGCCCGCCGCCGCCGCCGGGCGCCGCGTTGGACGACAGCGTGCAGCGTTCGAGCGAGAGCGCGCTCCCGTTGATGGCGGCGATGCCGCCGCCGTGCCCGTACGAGTCGCCGCTCGCCGCGAAGCGCAGCGTGTTGGATGCGAGCGTGGTCCCGACCAGGCTCGCCGTCACGCCATCGAAGCTGAGGCCGCCGCCGAGCCCGGTCGGAGTCGCCGTCGTGCCGCCCGTCTCGCAATCCTGGATCCGGCAGTCGATCAGCGTCGCGGAGCCCCCGGTCATGTGGAGCGCGCCGCCGAAGTTCGCCGAGCTGCAGCGCAGGAGCTGCGTCCTCTCCAGCGTCACGGTCGAGCCGGTGGCGAGCAGGCCGCCGCCCTCGCCGGCGAGCGAGTGGCAGTCGGAGATCGTGCAGTCGGAGAGCGCGATCGTGCTGGCGTCGGCCTCGATGCCGCGCGCATGCCCGGAGAGGGTGCAGGCCGTCGCCGCGAGCGTGGAGCCGCTCGCCAGCCGCAGCGCGTCGCCGGCGCCGCTGCCGAGCTCGAAGACGCATTGGTCGAGGGTCAGGTCGGCGGCGGTCGTCGTCTCGATCGCCTGGTCGAAGTTGCGCACGGTGAAGCCGCGCCATTCGACGGCGACGCTCGCGACGACGCGAGCCGCCGTGGTGCCGGGGGCGCCATCGACGATCGTCGCGCCCGATCCGGCGGTCCCGACGAAGGTGAGCGACCGGTCGACGTCGCCGAACGCCGCGTAGCTCCCCGCCGCCACGTGGATCGTGTCGCCGTCGCTGGCGGCGGCGATCGCGGCGTCGATGGTGCAGAAGGGGTTGGCGGCGCTGCCATTGCCCTGGGCGCAGTTCGCCGCGGCATCGACGTACCAGTCGCCGGCGAAGGCGGGTGGTGCCAGGCCGAGCGCGGCGGGCGCGGCCCCGGCGAGGAGCGCGACGAGGGGGCGAGTGGCACGGAGCGAACGGGGCGAGGTCGGCATCGGAGGCTCCTCCTTGGAAGGCATGCGACGCGAGCACGCGGGACGCGGAGCGGTTCGACTCCTCCGAATAGCCCCGCCGCCGGCCGCTGGAGGTTCGTGTCCGCCGCCCTCCGCTTCGTCACATCGGCGGCCCCGCTCCCCCGGGCGCCGCCCCCTTCCCCGGCCCTTCACGCGTGCCGAGTACCATCCCCCGCCTTGCGGGTGCCGATGAGGCGTGCGACCGGGCAACCCGCCGATCCGATCGCCCCCGGAGCTCCACTCGTGACCGACGCCGCCTCCTCGCGGCCGCTGCCCGCCAAGATCGACCTCGCCGACCCGCGCTGGTACCTGAACCGCGAGCTCTCGCTGCTCGAGTTCCAGCGGCGCGTCCTGGCGCAGTCGATCGACGCGTCGATGCCGCTGCTCGAGCGGCTGCGCTTCCTCACCATCTGCTCGAACAACCTCGACGAGTTCTTCGAGATCCGCGAGGCGGGCATCCGCGAGCAGCTGACGCAGGGCGCGCCGAAGCTCGGCGCCGCGCAGATCGCGCCGAGCGAGCTCCTGCGCCGCATCGCGTCGGTGGCGCAGTACTTGGTCGCCGAGCAGTACCGCGTGCTGAACGACGTGCTGCTGCCGGCGCTCGAGAAGGAGGGGGTGCGCCTCCTCCGGCCGGCGGCGTGGAGCAAGCCGCAGCGCGAGTGGGCGCACCGCTTCTTCCGCGAGGAGGTGCTGCCGGTGCTGACGCCGGTCGGCCTCGACCCGGCCCACCCGTTCCCGCGCATCCTCAACAAATCGCTCAACATGATCCTCGAGCTCGATGGCGCCGACGCCTTCGGGCGCAGCGCGCGGCTGGCCGTCGTGCAGGCGCCGCGCTCGCTGCCGCGCCTCTTCCGCGTGCCGGGCGGCGTCGCCGAGAAGCCGCACGACTTCGTGCTGCTCTCGTCGCTGATCCAGGGCCACGTGGCCGAGCTCTTCCCCGGCATGAAGGTGAAGAGCTGCCACGAGTTCCGCGTGACGCGCGACTCCGACCTCTGGGTCGACGAGGAGGAGGTCGACGACCTGATGGCGGCGCTGAAGGGCGAGCTGACCCGCCGCAACTTCGGCATCGCCATGCGCCTCGAGGTGACGGCCGACTGCCCGCAGAGCACGATCAACTTCCTGCTCGAGCAGTTCCGCCTGCCGATCGAGTCGGTCTACCGGGTGAACGGGCCGGTCAACCTCCACCGCCTCGGCGCGATCTACGACGCCGTCGAGCGGCCGGAGCTCAAGTTCCCGCCCTTCGTGCCGAGCGTGGCGCCGCGCGTGCAGCGCGCCGAGAGCCTCTTCGAGGTGCTGCGCGGCGGCGACCTGCTGATCCACACGCCCTACGAGTCGTTCGCGCCGGTGGTCGACTTCGCGATGCAGGCGGCGGCCGACCCGGAAGTGCTGGCGATCAAGCAGACGCTCTACCGGACCGGCAGCGACTCGCCGCTGGCCGACGCGCTGATCCGCGCCGCGCGCGCCGGCAAGGAGGTGACCGCGGTCGTCGAGCTGCGCGCGCGCTTCGACGAGGCGGCCAACATCGACCTCGCCACGCGGCTGCAGGACGCCGGCGCGCGCGTCGTCTACGGCATCGTCGGCTTCAAGACGCACGCGAAGATGCTGCTGGTGGTGCGGCGCGAGGGCGGGCAGCTCCGCCGCTATGCCCATCTCGGCACCGGCAATTACCACACACGCACTGCGCGCACCTACACCGACTGGAGCCTGCTCACCGCCCACGAGGAGGTGACCGAGGACGTCCACTTCCTCTTCCAGCAGCTCACCGGGCTCGGCAAGGTCGCCAAGCTGAAGCAGCTGGTGCAGTCGCCCTTCGGCCTGCAGGAGCGGCTCGTCGCGCTGATCGGTCGCGAGGCGGAGGAGGCGAAGGCGGGGCGACCGGCGGCGATCGTCGCCAAGCTGAACGCGCTCACCGATCCGGTGATCATGCAGGCGCTGCTGAAGGCGTCGCAGGCGGGCGTCGCCATCGACCTGATCGTGCGCGGCATGTGTTCGCTTCGGCCTGGCATCCCCGGCATCTCGGAGAAGATCCGCGTCCGCTCCATCGTCGGCCGCTTCCTCGAGCACAGCCGCATCGCGCTCTTCCATGCGGCCGGCGAGGAGCAGGTCTTCCTGTCGAGCGCCGACTGGATGGAGCGCAACCTGCTGCGCCGCGTCGAGACCTTCTTCCCCGTGCTCGACAAGGCGCTGAAGCAGCGGGTGATCGGCGAAGGGTTGAAGCCCTACCTCGCCGACAGCGCGCAAGCGTTCGAGCTGCAGCCGGACGGCACCTACGTGCGCGCGACGCCGGGCCGCGGCAAGCCGAAAGCGGCGCAGAGCTGGCTCCTGGACCACGTCGGGCGGTGAGGCAGCGCGTGTCGTGCGAGCGAGGGGCGCGACGTCGCCGGCGCGAGTGGCGGCTGCCGCTGGCCGTGCTGCTCGGCGGCGCGGCGCTGACGGCGGCGTGCCGCGTCGATGGCGGCGATGAACGGAGCGGCGGTGGCGCGGGCGGCAATGCAGCGGGCGGCGGTGCGGGCGCGGTGGCGCCGGCGGTGGCCGGTGGCAGTGCACGGCGCGAGACGCGCATCGATCTGCTGGCCGATTGGCTCCACGCGCAGAGCAGTCACCGCGGGGCCAGCGCGGCGCCCGCGCTGATCGGCGACTGGGAGAAGAACACGGCCGACGCCGACTTCGAGCTCTCGGTGGCGGCCGGGGCGTCGCTCGAGTGGCGCGACGTCGAACTGCACGAGGGTGCCGAGCTCCATTGGCGCGCGGGCGCCAGCAAGCTCGACGCGCACGGCTTGGCGGGGCCGCTGGTCGCCACGCTCGAGCTGCTGCGCGAGGGGGCCCCGCCGCTGCCGCTGCTCGAAGTGCCGTTCGCGAAGGGCGAGGCGGCGCCGCGCGCAGGCGTCGTCGAGCTGCGCGAGTGGGCCGGAGCGCGCGGGACGTTGCGCCTCGCGGTGAGCGCGTCCGATGGGGGGGCGACGCGCTTGGCGTGGACGCAGCTCGAGCTGCGGTCGCAAGGTCGCGAGCGGCGTGCGGCCGATGCCACACTCGAGGTCGACGCGGTGGCAGTGCACCTGGCGGAGCTGCTCGACGCGGAGACGGCGGCGGCCGATGTGTTGACGGTCGCGGTGCCGGGGCGTTTGCCCGTGCGGGTGCACGTGCCGGAGCGGGCGCAGCTGCGCTGGTTCGATGTGCTGCCGCCGGCCGGCGCGGGTGCGGTGAAGCTGCGCGTGCGGGTCGACGGCGAGGTGGTGCGCGAGTGGAAGCGCGCGGCGACCGGCGCCGAGCGCAGCCGCGAGGTGTCGATCGATTTGGCGCGTTTCGGCGGGCGCGAGGTGGAGCTCGCCTTCGAGGCGGAGGCGGCGGGCGCTGCACCGGACGCGGCGGCGCCACCGCCCGCCGTGCAGTTCGTGCTGCCGCGGCTGATCGCGCCGCGCGCCGCGCCGCGCCAGCCGCGCGCGCCGGGCCGCCCCGACCTCTTCCTGATCGTGATCGACACGCTGCGCGCCGACGCGCTCTCCTGCTACGGCGCCGCGCGCGCGACCTCGCCGCAGCTCGACGCGTTCGCCGCCGACGCGCTCCTCTTCGAGCGCGCCTACGCGCCGGCGAGCTGGACGCTCCCGTCGATGGCGAGCCTGCTGACCGGCCTGCCGCCCGACGTGCACGGCACGACGACGGTGCCGTGGCTCTCCGATCGCCACGAGACCTTCGCCGAGCGGTGCGCCGCCGCCGGCTTCACCACCGGCGCCTTCGTCGCCAACTCGCTCCTCTCGCGCGACAGCAACTTCCAGCAGGGGTTCGAGAGCTGGCAGGAGCTGTCGTGGGGCAACGCGAAGAAGGTCGCGCGCCGCGTGCTCGAGTGGGTCGATCGCCATCCCGACGAGCGGCTCTTCGGCTGGGTCCACCTCGTCGATCCGCACGCGCCCTACTCGGCGCCGCTGCCCGAGGCGCAGCGGTTCGCGAGCGCGCCCGACAATCCGTTCCGCAAGCTCGGCAGCGACGAGCTGCTCGCCCGCTTCACCGGTGCACCGCTGCACGAGCAGGTGGAGCAGGGTCTCACGCCGGAGCTGGCGGCGGCGGCGGCGCGCGGGCGCGACCTCTACGACGACGAGGTGCGCTGGTGCGATGCGGCGGTGGGGGCGCTGCTGGACGGGTTGCGGGCGCGCGGGCGGCTCGACGAGGCGGTGGTGGTGGTGACGGCCGACCACGGCGAGGAGTTCCTCGAGCACCGCGGCATCTTCCACGGCGACCATCTCTACGACGAGTCGGTGCGCGTGCCGCTGATCGTGCGCGCGCCGACATTGGCGCCCGGCCGCGCCGCCGAACCGTTCGGGACGGTCGACGTCGCCGCGCTGATGGCGGAGCTCTGCGAGCAGGCGGAACGAGCGGCGCAGGGTGGCCAGGCCAAGGAGGGGGCGGAGGTCGTGGCGGTGCCGCGTCGTGTCGAACGCGTTCCATTGCCCGCCGAGCGCTTCCCCGAGTCGATCGTGCTGGCCACCGAGCACGCGACCGAACGCGATCGCCTCCCCTTCGGCCGCCGCGAAGCGCTGGTGCGCGGCCGCTGGAAGCTGATCGCCTCGCCGCGCCTCGAGACGCTCGAGCTCTACGACCTGCTGGCCGACCCCCACGAACGCCACGACCTGTCGGCGAGCGAGCCGCGCATCCGCGACGCCCTCGCCCAACTCCTGCGCGACCGCTGCGCCGAGCACGCGCGCCAAGCCGGCGCGAACCCTGCCGCCGTGCTCCCCGACCTCGCCGCCGAGCTGCGGCGGCTGGGGTATGTGAAGTGAGCGACGAACGAATGGTGGCGGCGTCGAGTGGATCGGACGCGCCGTCGACGCGAGCCGCCCTCCCCGTCGCCTTCGTCGTGCAGGTCGTCACCGATCTCGAGCTGGTCGCACCCATCGCGGCGGCGGTGCGCGCGAGCGGCGGGGCGGTGGTGGCGTGGGTGCGCGGCAAGGCGCTGAAGAAGACGCCGGAGCTGCGCGTCGCGCTCGACGCGGCGCTGCCGGGTTGGCGGGAGCTCGACGACGAGGAGCTGCCGAGCGAGCTCGCGGCGGGCAGCGGCGCGGCGACGCGGCCCGCCGTCCTGCTGGCGCCGACCGAGAGCAACGCGCCGGCGCATCGCTTCGCGCGGCGGCTGGTCGAGCAGGCGCACCGCGGCGGCGTGCGGACGGCGACGCTGCAGCACGGCTTCGACAACGTCGGGCTCACCTGGTTCGACGGCGACTACCCGCCGGGCAGCGTCGACTTCGCGGCGCAGCGGATCTTCACGTGGGGGCCCGACGAGCGGCTCCATCCGGCGATCGACGCGGCGACGCGCGCGAAGTGCGTCGCGATCGGCTGCAGCAAGCCCGCTCGCACCGCGGCGCCGCTGCCGTCGCGGCCGGCGCCTGGCGCGCCGCTGATCGCCGTCTTCGAGAACCTCCACTGGAGCCGCTACTCGGAGGGCTACCGCGCCGCCTTCTTGCGCGACTTGGAGGCCGCCGCCGCCGCGTCGCCGCACGCCTGCTTCTTCGTGCGGCCCCATCCGGCCGGCAAGTGGCTCACCGAGCGGTTCGAGGGCGCGCGACCGAAGGCAGCGAACCTGCTGCTGGCCGCGCCCGACGACGCGCGTTTCGCCGCCTGGACGACGCCGGTGCTGCTGGCGCTGGCCGACGGCGTGATCACGACTCCGTCCACGATCGCGCTCGATGGCGCGCGCGCCGGCCGGCCGGTCGCGGTCGCCGCCTACGACCTGGCGCTGCCCGACTACGCGCCGCTGCCGCTGCTGCGCGGCGTCGCCGATTGGACGCGTTTCATCGCTGCGGTGACGCCCGCCGCCGCCCCGCCGGCCGCTGCATTGCCGGTCGCATCGCCGGCTGCTGCGCCGCGCGCGCTGCTCGTCGCGCAGTCGGCCGCCTTCGTGGCGCGCGCCTGCCTCGAGGGTGACGGCGCACAGCGGATCGCCGCGCAACTGCTGGCCCCACCTCCCGATTGGCCCGCGCCGTCGCTCGACACCGCCACGATCGCCGCAACGTCGCGCTCCGCCGCTTCCTCCGCGAACGCCGCTTTTCGCACCGCCCCGCTCGCTCCACCCGCGCCGCGCAGCTGGTGGCGCCGCCTCTTCGGGCGCCGCTGAGCGCGACGCCGCTACGCTGCCGCGCCATGAGCGAGGCGACTCCCCACGCGAGTGCGAAGCAGGCGAGCGAGGCCACCGCCCGCGCCGCGGTGCTGGTGCTCGGCATGGCGCGCAGCGGCACTTCGGCGCTGGCGCACGTATTGGAGCTCTTGGGCGTCGCGCTCGGCGACGAGTTGAAGCCGGCCAAGGCGGGCGCCAACGACAAGGGCTACTTCGAGCACGTCGCGCTGCACGCCTGCCACGTCGAGCTCTTCGCGGCGCTCGGCCACGACTGGGACACGCTCGCGCCGCGACCGCCGCGCTTCTGGGACGTGCCGGCCACCGCGCCGGCGCGCGCGCGCCTCGCGGAGCTGCTCGACCGCGAGTTCCGCCGCCAGCCGCTCTTCGGCTTCAAGGACCCCGAGCTCTGCCTGCTCTTCCCGCTCTGGGAGGAGCTGCTCGCCGCGCGCGCGACGCGAGCGCTGCCGGTCGTCATCGCGCGCCATCCGGAGGAGTCGGCCGGCTCGTTCGCGCGGCTGCGCGAGAGCGGTCCGCAGCACGGCCTCGCCGTCTGGCTGCAGACGATGGTGGCCGCCGAACGCGCCACGCGCGGCCGCCCACGCGCCTTCGTCACCTACGCACAGCTGCTGGCCGATCCGTGCGCGACGGCGGAGCGGATCGGCGGCGAGCTGCAGCTCGAGTGGCCGCGCGCGCCGCGCGCCTGCGCCGCCGAGTTCGCCGCCTTCCTCGATCGCGAGCTGCATCGCCACCGTGCGCGTGCGACGCCGCCGGAGAACGCGCTCGAAGCGCTGGCGCTGCGCCTCTACGCCGCCTTCGAGCGGGCGGCGGTCGATCGCTCGGCGGCCGATGCGCCGCTCGCCGCGGAGGTCGAGGCGGTCGCGGCCGAGCTGGCGGCGGTGCAGCCGCTGCTGGCGCCCCTGGCCGACGAAGCGGGCGAGCGGGCGCGCGCGGCACGGGCGCAGCGCGAGGAGCTGCGTGGCGAGTTCGCGGCGGCGGCGGCGGCGCGCGACTTGGCGACGGCGGAGCTGCTCGAGGCGCGGCGGGTGGCCGACGCCGCGGCGGCCGTCGAAGCAGCGCTGCGCGAGAAGGTCGCGAAGCTGGTCGCCGAGAGCGACTCGTTGCGCCACGCGTTCGCGAAGAGCAGCAGCGCGCTCGCCCATCGCCGCCGGCAGGTGCGGCTCCTCCAGCGCGGGGCGTTGGCGCGGCTCGCCGCCCTGCTTCGAAGATTGCGGCGGCGCTGGCGGCGCGCTTGACTGCGCGCGATGTTGCCGGCTCCTGATGCCCTGCCTGCCGCGGCTCCCTCCGCTTCGCCGGGCGCTGCGCCCCTCGAGACGCTCACCGCCTGCCCGCTCTGCGGTGCGGCCGAGTCGCGCGCCTGGGTCGAGGGGTTCGATCGCCTCCACCGCATCGACGCGCGCCGCTTCACCTACCGCCGCTGCGCGAGCTGCCGCCTCGTCTACCTCTCGCCGCGCCCGACCGCGCAGGCGATCGGCGCCTACTACCCGCACGACTACGGGCCCTACCAGATCGCTGCGGCTGCTGCTGCTGCTGCTGCAGGAACCGCCGCCGCTTCCGCTGCCGCTACTGCCGCGGCCGCGCCGTCGGCTCCCGCCGCGCCGCTCGACCCGAAGCGGAGCTGGCCGCGCGCCGGGCCGACGCTGCGCCGGCTCGGCCTCCCCGCGGCGCGCGCGCTGAACGGCGCGCTGCGCCTGTTGCTGCGCGATCGCGCCGATCGCGAGTTGAAGCACTTCTACAAGCCGTCGCGGCCGGGCCTGAAGCTGATGGACTTCGGCTGCGGCTCGGAGAAGTGGCTGAACCACGCGAAGAAGCTCGGCTATGCGGCGGCGGTCGGCGTCGACTTCTCGCCGCAGGTGATCGAGCGGGTGCGCGCCGCCGGCCACGAAGGGCACGTGAACGGCCCTGGCCTGTGGGAAGCGATCGCGCCCGGCTCGCTCGACCTGATCCGCCTGAACCACGTGCTGGAGCACCTCTACGAGCCGCAGCAGGTGCTGACGCGCTTGATCGAGCGCCTCGCGCCGGGCGGCCGCCTCCACCTCGCGCTGCCCAATCCCGACAGCCTCTCGGCGCGCTGGTTCAAGTCGCGCTGGTTCAGCCTCGATTGCCCGCGCCACGTGATGCTCTTCTCGCCGCAGCGGACGCGGCAGTTCATCGAGGCACTCGGCTTGCGCGACGTGACGCTGCTGCACGAGACGGTGACGAAGGACATCGCGCGCAGCATCGGCTACGGCTGCATCGACCGCGGCGAACTGCCCGCCGACCGGGTCGAGGCGCTCATGCACGACGAGCTGCTGGCGGAACTCGCCTGGCTGCCGGCGCGCGTGGCGGCGCTGCTCGGCCGCGCCGATCGGTTCCACTTGCTGGCCCGCAAGGAGGGCGCATGAAGCCGGTCGTCTTCATCCACACCAACGACTCGCAGCTGCTCGGCGGGAAGTGCGCCGAATGGAGCTTCAAGGCGGCCTCGAAGCGCCCCGACGCCTTCGAGGTGCGCTACCTGCGGGTCGAGGAGACGCCGGCGCTGCTCGCGCGCGAGGGGCACGAGTTCAAGCGCAAGGGGAAGGTCGCCACCTGGCACAACCGCGACCTGCAGTCGTTCACGCCGCTGCGTTTCGCGCCGCCGCAGGCGATGGGCTTCACCGGCCGCGCGCTGGTGATCGATCCCGACGTCTTCGCGCTGTGCGACGTGATGGAGCTCTTCGAGCGCGACATGGGCGGCAAGGCGCTCCTCTGCAAGTGGTGCGAGAGCTACCTCGGCAGCAAGCCGTTCTGGGCGACCAGCGTGATGCTGCTCGACTGCGCGAAGCTCACCCATTGGCGCTTCGACGCGGAGATCGAGGCGCTGTTCGCCGGCCGCTTCGACTACGGCGACTGGATCAGCCTGCGCCGCGAGGCGCCCGAGACGATCGGCCGGCTCGAGGAGGAGTGGAACGACTTCGATCGGCTGACGCCGGCGACCAAGCTGATCCACATGACCGAGCGGTCGACGCAGCCGTGGAAGACCGGGCTGCCGGTCGACTTCGACACGATGTACCACGGCAAGGATGGCAAGCGGCCGCCGCCTCAGCTGGTCGACGCCGCGGTGCGCGCGCGCCGCGAGGCACAGATGCGCGCCGGCACGCCGCGCAAGCCGGGCTTCCTCGAGCGCGTCGCTCGCAAGCTCGGCATCGCTGCGCCGCGAGCGGGCGGTGCCGCCGACGGTGCTGCGGTCGCTGCTGCGAGTGCGCCGGCGCTGTCGGCCGCGGCTGCGGCGGCCACTGCGGCCGGTGGCGAAGGGACGGCGCGCTACCTGCAGAACCCCGACCCCGAGCAGGAGAAGTTCTTCTTCACGCTGCTGCGCGGCGCGCTCGCGGCGGGTCTGGTCACGCCAGAGGATCTCGCAGAGAACGTGCGGCGCGACTTCGTGCGCCACGACGCGCCGCGGCTGCTTGCCGAGCTGCCGCCCTTCGACTACGCGGGGTTCCTCGCCGGCCGGTGGCAGCGCCCGGCGCGCGCGGCGGCGGCAGGAGGCGGCAACGGATGAGCGAGTCGAAGTCGCTGCGTCGCGTCGACGAGCTCTACGGCCGCCATCGCGGAGCCGACCTCTACGTGGTCGGCACCGGCGCCAGCATGCGCGTCTTCCCGCTCGAGTTCCTGCGCGACAAGGTGACGATCGGCCTGAACCAGGCGTGGAAGCTGCTGCCGACCACCTACGCCATCACCATGCGCCCCGAGCTGAACGTGCCGGAGTTCATCGCCGGCGAGGCGCCGCGCCCCGACCTGATCTGGATCACCAAGCACAACAAGCTCACCAGCGAGCCGCAGCGCCGCTTCGTCGCGGAGCAGCAGCAGCGCTTCTTCTACTTCCGCACCGAGGACAAGAGCCGCCCCGCGCCGCCGCCGGTGCCGAGCGCGGACGGCAAGGGCGGCGTCGAGCCGAGCCAGGCGGGCCGCGTGCTCGATTGGGTCGCGCGTCCGACCGACGACTACCTCTACCTCTGGACCTCGATCTCGCAGTCGGCGGTGAACCTCGCCGCCAACATGGGCGCGAAGAACGTGATCCTGGTCGGCTGCGACAACTGCGCGCTGGAAGGCAACCACCACGCCCACGAGCAGCACACCTTCTGGAAGGGCGCCGACCCCGATCGCCGCTACCACCAGTACTGGGAGGGGCTCGCCGAGATGCGGCCGCTGCTGCGCGCGCGCGGCGTGACGCTGCTGACGCTGACGCCGTTCCTCGGGCTCGGGCAAGTGGGCGAGGACTTCGCGCAGCTCTGCGAGGAGCTCGCCAAGCCGAAGCTGATCGTGAACGAGGACATCACCGCGGTGCAGCAGGGCGAGACGGCTGCGCTGCAGGCGGCGCGTGCGGCAGAGCGCGCGGCGGCGAAGGCGGCGCGGCCGCGCGGCTTCGCGGCCTTCGTGGCGCGCCTCACCGGCAAGTCGCGCGCGGCGGGCGAATGAGCCTCCGCGCGCGCGGCGCTCCCGCCGGCGGCCCCCTCCCGCGCGTCGCCTTCATCCCGGTCAAGGATGACTGGAACGCCGCCAGCGCGCGGCTGCGCGTCTTCCTGCCGATCGCCCACCTGCGCGCCGCCGGCGTCGATGCGCGCCGCTGCGATGCGGCCGCCGTCGCGCCCGGCGACGTGGTGGTCTTCTCGAAGTGCTACGGGCCGGAACAACAGGCGCTCGCCCGCGACTTCCGCCGGCGCGGAGCGCGTCCGCTGCTCGACCTCTGCGACAACCACTTCTGGGTGCCCGACGACGCGCCGCAACTGCAGGAGCGCGCCGACGCGCTGCGCCGGATGGTCGAGCTGGTGGACGGCGTCTCGGTCGCCTCGGAGGCGCTGCGCGAGGTGGTCGCGCGCGAGCGGCCGGGGCTGCCGCTCGCCGTCATCGACGACGCGCTCGATCCGATGGAGCCGCCGTGGCGCGAGCGGCTGCGGCAGTGGCTGCGCAAACGCGAGCGACGCGGGCTGCGGCTCCACGGTCGCGGGCTGCGCCTCTGCTGGTTCGGCCACCACGGCGACGTCGCGCCGCCGTTCGGGCTGATCGATCTGGAGCGGCTGCTGCCGACGCTGGCCGAAGTGCATGCGGAGGCGCCGCTGCAGTTGACCGTCATCACCGGCTCGAAGAAGCGCTTCGAGGAGCGGATCGCCGCGCGCGCGCGCCTGCCGGTGCAATTCCGGCAGTGGCGGCGCGAGACGTTCCGGCGGCTGCTGGTGCAGCACGATGCGTGCGTGCTGCCGATCGGCGACAACCCCTTCACCCGCTGCAAGACGGCCAATCGGCCGCTGCTCGCGCTGCACGCCGGCATCCCCGTGGTGGCCGATCCGCTGCCGAGCTACCAGCCGCTCGCGCCCTACCTGCGGCTCGGGGAGTTCGGCGCGGCGTTGCGGGAGCTCGCCCGCGATCCGGCGGCGTTGCGGGAGGCGACGCGCGCGGGACAGGCGTGGGTGCGCGCCGAATGGACGCCGCGCCGCGTCGTCGCGCAGTGGTCGAGCTGGCTCGCCCGCTTCGCACCCGCTGCCGAGTGACATCGCGCGGAAAAGTCCGGTGAGGGTGCTCACGGCCGGGGCTATGGTGCCTCTCGCTAGCCGGGAACGATCCGAGGGAGGTGGGCGTGCCGAGTCCAGTCGTGCACGCGGAACAGCACGGAAGAGGCGAGACGACCGGGAGGATGGTGGGCTGGCGCCCGCGCGCCCCCGACGTCTTCGTGGCGAGCGTCCGCATGCGCTGCCTGCAGCCGCTCGGCGAGCTGCAACGCCGCGGCCTCCCGCTCGAGCTGTTCGATCGCGATGCCCCGCAGCGCTATTCCGCCGTGCTCTTCTCGAAGTGCTACGACGACCGCGCGTTGGCGGAGGCGAAGGAGCTGCGCCGCCGCGGCGCGCGCGTCCTCTTCGACCTCTGCGACAACCACTTCCACGTCGAGTCGATGACGCCGCGCCTGCAGAAGCGCGCCGGGCAGCTGAAGGCGATGCTGGAGCAGGTCGACGGATTGGTCACGTCGACGCCGGCGCTGGCCGAGGTCCTGAAGGCGCAGCTGCCGCAGCCGCGGCCGATCGCCATCGTCGACGACGTGGTCGAGACGGAACTCCCGGCGCCGTGGCGACCGCTGCGCGCCCGGTTGCGGGCCGGCAAGGAGCTGAAGCTCCTGAAGCGCGAGCTGGCCGCGGATCGCGCCGACGGTCGCACGCCGCTGGTCTGGTTCGGCGTCCACGGCGGCCCCTACGCCCGCTGCGGCATCGTCGATCTCGAGCGGATCCGCGACGTGCTGCACGATCTCGACCGCCGCCATCCGCTGTCGCTGACCGTCATCAGCAACTCGCGCGGCCGCTACGAGGACGTGGTCGGCGGCTGGTCGATCCGGCGCCGCTACGTCGAGTGGCACCCGGCGACCTTCCTGCCGGCGCTGCGCGACCACGCGGCCGCGGTGATCCCGATCACGCCGTCGCCCTACACGCGCTGCAAGTCGCACAATCGGCCGGCGCAGGCGCTGGCGGCCGGTCTCGCCGTCGTCGCCGACGCGATCCCGAGCTACGAGGCGCTGCGTCCCTACGTGCGCCTCGACGACTGGTCGTCCGGGCTGGCCGCCTACCTCGCCGATCCGGCGCTGCGCGTGCGCGATGCGGTGGCGGGCGGCGCCTTCGTGCGGCGGCGTTACTCGGCAGCGGCGGTGGCCGACCAGTGGCAGCAGGTGCTGGTGGGGGCGGAGGGGCTTGCGGCTCGCGTCGCCTCGGCCGGCGTCCTGCGGCCGCGCTTCGCGGGCGGTGCGACGGGGTGAGCGGCGCGGCGCGATGAAGCTGCGGAAGGTCGCCGCCGAGGAGCCGTTCGTGCTGGCGGCGATGGCGTCGCTGCTCGGCGCACTGCTCTGGCTCAACCTGCGGCCGCGCCTGCTGCTGCAGTTCTTCTATTCAGCCGAGATGCTGGCGCTGACCCACCTGGTCACGCTCGGCTTCGCGAGCTCGCTGGTGCAGGGGCTCTCGCAGCGGCTGGTGCCGCAGCTCCTGTCGGTGGCGCGACCGACGCCGCGCGCGGCGTGGGGCCACTGCGTCGCGTGGCTGCTCGGTGCCAGCGGCATCGTCTTCCACTTCGCCGTCGAGGGGTTCGTCGGCATGGCGTGGGCGACGCTGCTGACGTTGGCGGCGGTCCTCTGGTTCTGCCGCAACTTCGCCGGCGTCTGGCGGGCGGCGCGCGGCGGCGATCCGGTCGCGCGTTGGGTGGCCGCCTCCTGCTGCCACTTCGCGCTGGTCGCGGCGCTCGGCGCCAGCTACGCCGCGCTGCGCGTCTGGGGGATCGGCGCCGCGTGGCTCGGCGCGCCGCTGCTCGACCGCCTCGGGGCCCACCTCCACCTCGGGCTGGTCGGCTGGATCGGCGGGGCGATCTTCGGTTGGCAGCTCAAGTTCCTGCCCGGCACGCGGGCGAGCGAGCGGGTCGAGCGCTGGCGGTTCTGGACGGTGCAGCTCGGGCTGCTGCTGCTGATCGCGGCACTGATCGGCGGGGCGCCGACGCTGCGAGCCGGGGCGCTGCTGGTGGCGGCGGGGCTCGCGGCGCGGAGCGTGCCGGCGTTGGCCAGTTGGCGGCGCAACGCGCCGGGGCGGGTCGAGATCGCGGCGCACGCGCTGCTGCTGTTGCTGGCGGTCGTCGGCGTCGGGCTGGCGTTCGACTGGCCGGCCGCCGACGCGCCGCTGCGCTACCCGCTCGAACTCGCGTACGGCTACGTCGGGCTGCTCGGCTGGGTCGTGCTGACCGTCATCGGCACCTCGTGGAAGCTCTTCTCGGCGTGGGTCTGGGAGGAGCGGTTCCTGCCGGAGCGCGGCTTGAAGCCGACGCCGCGCGCCTCCGACCTGCCGAGCGCCTGGCTTCGCGACGGCAGCGCGCTCGCGGTGGTGGCCGGCCTCGCGCTGACGGTCGCCGCGATCCTCCGCTCCGCCGACGGCAGCGCGCCGCTCGTGCTGCTGCGCTGCGGCCTCGCGCTCCACCTGCTCGGCGTCCTGCTCTTCGCCGCGCAGTTCCTCCGCATCGCCCGCTGGGAGCTGCTGAAGCTCGACTGGCACCCGCCGCGCTGACCGGTGCCGGGGAGTTTCCGTCCGGGCGGGTGGCGGGGAGTTTCCGTCCGCTGCGGTGCCGGGGTGGACCGGTGGCGGGGTTGATTCTTCCGGTGCCTACCGACCGAGCCGCCGCAGCAGCTTCGGCGGCAGCAGCCACAACAGCTGCCCGACCGGCCGCCCGCTCGTCGGCACCTCGAGCGCCACCGCCGCCGCCTTGCCGAGCTCGGTGACGATCCGCCCCTGCGCGCCGAGCGCGAGCGCGACGACGCGATCGAGGTGCGGCGCGTGGCCGACCGCGATCACGCACTCCGCCGCCTTCCACTGCGGCAGCAACTCGAACAGCTCGCGCGGCGGCGCGTCGGGAACCAGCGCGCTCGACTCGATCACGCGCGCGTCGTGGCGCGGCGCCGATGGGAGCGCAGCCCCCGCCGCCGCCTGCGCTGCGTCCTGCCGCATCTCCGGCAGCAGCCGCTCGGCGAGCAGAAGTGCTGTTTCCGCCGCTCTCCGCAGTCCCGACTGGACGATCACAGGAGCTCTGATACCGATCTTTTTCAGCGCCTTGGCTGCTCGAAAAACGCGCCTCCGGCCTCGCTCGGTTAGCGCTCTGTCCTCGTCGCGGGGGGCCGCCTCCCCGGGGCGAGCGGCGACCTCCTCCAATTCCTGCGCGATTCCGTGCCGAAAAAGCACCAGCATCATCGATCGATCTCCGCACCGTCGCCGCCGCGCGCCGGACGCACGCTCGTTTCAGCTCGCCGGCCCGTTTAGACCTTCGCCCTGCGTTGGGGAACGCGGAACCGGAATCGTGATGCACCGCTCGACCAGCACCTCGTCCTTCGCCTCCGAAGAGTCGGCCGTCGCATGGGCCGATCGGAGCGAGCGTCCGACCTCGCCGACTTATCGCCGCACCACTCGCTGCTTCCGCCAAGCGCTCGTCGCGTCGGTCGAGGCGGCGCTCCGCGTCGAGCGCGAGCCGCAAGGGGCGCTGCACGACTTCCGGCGCGGCGTCCGCGACGCCCGCGCCGTGCTGGCCGCCTGCAAGTCGCTGCTGCCGACCGAGGGCTTCCTCGAACTGCAGGCGACGCTCCGCGCGGTCACGCGAGCGACCGGCGCGATGCGCGATCGTGACGCGCTCCCCGAAGTGCTGGCGTCGCTGCCGACCGCGATCGGCGCCACCGAGGCGCGCGCCGCGCTCGAGAGCCGCCTTCTCGTCGATCGATTCGCGAGTCGCCAGCCGCGCCAGCGCGCGCGCCGCCTCGCGGTCGCCGCCGCCAAGGTGACGCCGCTCGCCGACCGCTTCGACGAGCTGCTGCCGCGCGACTTCACCCCGGTGCAGCTGCGCGCCGGGTGGCAGCGCCTCGCGAAGCGCGCGCGCAAGGCGGCGAAGGCGGCGGCGCGCGCGCCCGACGCGGTGCCGACCGTCCACACCGCGCGCAAGCGGCTGCGGCAGCTCGGCGCCGCGCTCCGCCTGCTGGCGAAGCGCGACACGCGGGCGGCACGGCGTGCGCCGCGGCTCGCGCGGCTGGCGGCGAAGCTCGGGGAGACGCTCGACTGCGCGCGGCTCGCCGAGGTGGCGCAGCGGACCGCGCTCCACGACCCGACCGTGATGGCCGATGGCGCCGCGGTCGAGCTGGCGGCCACGCTCGAGCGGCGCAGCGGCGCGCGGCGCGCGAAGCTGCTGCAGGCGACGCGCCACATGCTGGCGCGCCGGCGCTGGAAGTCGCGCGCTTGAGGTTCGCCGCGGCGGCGGCGCTGCTGGCGTTGGCGGCTGGCGCTGCGGCGCTCGCCCCGGCGCGATCGAGCGCGGGGTGGCCGTCCGGCGACGGCGACCTCACGCCCTTCCAGCAGGCGCTCGAGCGCGGCACCCGGGCGCTGGCGCAAGGACGGCCCGAGGCGGCCCGCCCCGAAGTGGAGCGCGCGCTCGAGCGCGACCCGAAGTCGCCCGAGGCGTGGGCGCTGCAGGCGGAGCTGGCGCGCCTCACCGGCGATGCCGACCTCGAGCTCTGGGCGCTCCATCGCCGCTACGCGCTGCGCGTCGCCCAGAAGGCGCGCGCCGGCGAGCTCGAGCCGCTGCGCGCGGAGCTCTTGGCCAAGGACCCGATCGCCTCCGACCTGTTCGGGCTGAAGAGCGCCTACGTCGGCCGGATGGCGCCGCTCGCGGAGGCGTACGAGAAGGAGCGCCGGCCCCACTCGGCGATCCGGGTCCACCAGCAGCTGCTCGCGCTCGACCCGGAACTCGAGGCGAGCCGCGCCGCCATCGAGCGCATCTCCGCCGCCCCCGACCCGAGCCTCGCCGAGACGGCGCAGGCGCGCGACCTCTTCGAGGGGATCAGCGACGAGTGGATCCGCGAGTTCGACGCCGACCACTCGACGTGGGAGAAGCACGGCATCCTCGAGCGCGAGAACTACGTCACCAAGACCGACGCCGGCTACGAGGTGATGGTGCGCGCCGCCGAGGCGATGGAGCAGATGAACGCCTTCTACCGGGAGTTCTTCCGGTACGGCACCGAGGACGACGGGCGCAGCGTGCCGAAGATCGCGCTGCACATCTTCAAGACGCGCGACGAGTACCTGAAGCTCGGCATCGGGCCGCCGGTCGAATGGTCGGGCGGCCACTTCACCGGCAACGCGGTCGAGACCTACGTCGGGCCGGGCGGCTTCGAGGAGGTCACCACCACCCTCTTCCACGAGGCGGCGCACCAGTTCGTCAGCCTCGCGACCACCGCGGTCGGCTGGCTGAACGAAGGGCTCGCCTCGTTCTTCGAAGGGTGTCGCATCCTCGCCAACGGCACCGTGCTGATGAACATGCCGGCCAACCACCGCCTCTTCCCGCTCGCCGAGCGGATGGAGCAGGGGTGGATGAGCGGGCCCAACGACGGCGTCGATCCCGCCGACGCCAACTCCGAGCCGCGCACCGCGCCGACCTTCCGCATCGTGCTGGAGAACCAGTACGCGTGGGGGCCGCCGTGGTACGCGCCGACCTGGGGCGTCGTCTTCTTCCTGTGGAACTACCAGGACCCGGTCGACGGCCGCTTCGTCTATCGCGCGGCGTTCCGCGAGTTCATCGACAAGTCAGGCGGCCGCAGCGGCGAGGGCGCCGTCGAGAACTTCGAGAAGGTCGTCCTGCAGAAGCCGCAGCCGCCGACGAAGGGGGTCGACTTCGCCGCGGCCGACGAGGCGATCGAGCTGCCGCGCACCGTCGCCGAGCTCGACGAAGTGTGGAAGCGCTGGATCCTCGAGCTGCGCGACCAGCAGACCGGCAAGAGCGACCCCGAGCGGCCGTGGCGCGACTGGGCTCGCCACGCCATCACGCGCAAGGAGTGGGAATCGGCGAAGGAGCACTTCGAGAAGGGGATCGTCGACGCGCCCGACGACGCCGAGCTGCACGTCGACTTCGCCCGCTTCCTGCAGTCGCGCGAGAAGGGCGGCAAGGCGGCGGGGCGCTCCACCGACCGCGCGGCGAAGCTCGCGCTGCGGGCGCTGCAGCTGCTCGAGGCGCGCGAGCCGGTCGACGCGGCGCAGGTGAAGGCGGTCGACGCGCTGCTCGCCACGCTCGATCCGAAGCGGCGCACGCTCGACCGGCTGCTGGCGCAGCTCGAGGCGTCGGCGGCCGGGTTGGCCGAGCGCTACCTCGCCGCCGACCGGCCGCGCATGGCGATGGAGATCAGCTGGCGGCTCGGCACGGAGCTCGGCTTCCCGCGCCTCTTCGACCTCTTCGAGCGCGCGGCGCGCAGCAGCGGCAAGTCGCTGGCGCTCTGGAAGCTCGCCTACAACGAGCAGGACTTCGACGGCTGGATCGACGCCGGCAACGACGCGTTCCACGCGTCGGGCACCGAGATCACCTCGCAGTTCGGCGACCTCGCGGCCGGCAAGTTCGACTACCAGTTCCTGATCGCCGACACGGTGACCTCGGGCGACTTCTCGCTCGAGGCGGAGCTCCTGGCCGAGAACAACGTGCTCTCGTTCGCCGGCCTCGTCTTCGGCAAGAAGGCGAGCAGCACCTTCCACACGCTGGTCTACTACCCCGGCCGCGCCGCCGACGCGCGCTACAACGTCGAGCCGCGCCAGGCGGCCGTCGACCTCACCAGCTTCTACGGCCCCGACGACTTCCGCATCTGGCGCCACAACGTGCTGCCCGGCACCGTCTCCGGCTGGCACAAGCTGCGCGTCGACGTGGTCGGGCGGCTGGTCGATGTGTGGTGCGACGGCGAGCTGGTGGTGACGCAGGAGTTCCCGAGCCTCGAGGTGCTGCGCGGCAGCTTCGGCCTCATCACCGGCCCCGGCGCCGCGCGCTGGCGCAACGTCCGCTACCTCGCTCGCCACGCGCGCGATCCGGGCGCGCTGATCGAGCGCGAGCTCGTGCTGCAGCGCTTGAAGGAGGAGGCGGCGCGCAGCGGCAAGCCGATCGGCTCGAGCTTCGTCGGCGTGACGCCGCCCTTCCCGGCCGCGGTGAAGTGGGTGCGCGAGCCGCGGGCGAGCTTCGAGGAGGCCGGTCCGGTCCCGCAGCTGCTGCTCTTCTTCTCGATCCAGCAGAACGAGCGCCTCCCGCTGCACGGCTGGCTGCAGGAGTTCGCGGCGAGATGGCAGGACGTCGGGCTCAAGGTGATCTGCATCGCGTCGCCCGATGACACGGCGCTCCTCGAGTACGTCGCGAGCCATCCCTTCGTCGGCTCGCTCGGCCACGACACGCGCGTGCGCGGCCGCCAGAGCTACGGCACCACCTTCGAGCAGTACTTCATCCCGCGCTTCAACCTGCCGCGCGCGCTGCTGTTCGACATCGACGGCCGCGTCGCGTGGGAGGGCGATCCGGGCTACAGCTTCAACGAGCCGTGGACCGCCGGCGCGCCGAGCTTCCTCGACACGCCGATGGAGGAGCTGGTCGCCAAGCGGCAGCTGCGCACGATCGCGGCGTGGAAGGCGGCGTGGCAAGGCGGCGGCGAGGCGGCGTGGAAGCGGGGCGACCTGGCGGCGGCGCTGCCGCTGCTGCAGCAAGCCGACGCGATGCGCGAGGCGCTCGATCCGACGGTGGTGGCATTGCGCGGGCAGCTCGCGATCCTGCGCGCGGCGCTGCGCGGCGTCGAAGGGACGGCCGAGCAGCTCGCGCGGGCGGGCGGCGCCACGGCGCTGCCGGGGCTCTTCGCGTGGGGGGCGCTGCTCGGCGAGCCGGTCGCCGACGACGTGAGGAAGGCGCTCGCGCCGCAGCTGAACGGCGCCGAGGCGAAGCAACTCGCGCAAGTGTGGATCAAGGCGAAGGCGGCGAAGAAGGCGGTCGCGGGCAAAGAGGGCGTGAAGGCGGCGGCGCCGATCGTCGAGCTGGCGCGCAACGGGCCGGCGCCGCTCGCGCCGCGTTTCGCCGCTGCGCTCGAGGCGGCCATCGCGAGCGGTTCGATCGAAGCGGTCACGCAGCTGCTGGAGGAGGGGGAAGTCCGCATCGCGGGTCAGTGGCTCGCGGAGGAATTCTTCCGCTGGTAGCGAATCGACCGTGTTATCTCTCCGACCGTCCAATTCGGACCCAGGGGAGGAATGCATGACGATCCAGGGAGCCGCATCCATCGCGGCGATCGCCGCATTCGCGGCGAGTGCGCCGGTCGCGTCGGCGCAAGAGGGCGTGGCGGGGACATTGGTCGGCGCGTCGGCAGGACGCAGCGCGGCGACGCTCTCCGTCGAGGAGGCGGACGATGCCATCGACGGCACGCTGTCGGCCGACCTCACCACGCATTACTTCTTCCGCGGCCTGATCCAGGAGGATCAGGGGGTCATCTTCCAGCCGGCGATCGACCTCAACGTCGGTCTGTGGGAAGGCGAGGGGGATGTCACCGCGTTCGGACTGCTGCTCGGCCAGTGGAACAGCCTCCACTCGGGACCGACCGGCAGCTCGGGCAGCGCCAGCAACTCGCCGAGCTCGTGGTACGAGTCGGACTTCTATGTGGGTTGCAACCTCGACTTCGCCGCCGGCTTCTCGGTCGCGGCGAACTGGGTGGCCTACACGAGCCCGAACGGCAGCTACGACACCATCAACGAGATCAACGTCGCGATCGGCATGGACGACTCGGGCTGGTACGGCGAGTCGGGGTTCGGCGGCCTCGCGCCGACGCTCACCCTCGCGCTCGAGACGGACGGGCAGACCGACCAAGGCGCCGAGCCGTCGGGCACCGACCAGGGCATCTTCGTCGGCTTCGGGATCGCGCCCGAGTTCTCGCTCGGCACGCTCGGCGAGGGCGACGCGGCCCCCGAGGTGACGCTCGCGGTGCCGGTGAACGCCGGCTTCAGCTTCAGCGACTACTACGAGGACGGCGACGGCGACGACGACCGCTTCGGCTACTGGGACGTCGGCGGCGTGGTCTCGATGCCGCTGTCGAGCGTGCCGACGCGCTTCGGTGATTGGACGCTGACGGCGGGGGTCACCGCGGTCTTCTTGTCGGGCAACCAGAAGGACCTGAACCACGACGAGGGGTTCGAGCTGGTCGGCACCGTCGGGCTCTCGATCGGTTTCTGACGGCGGGCGTACGCGCCCCACGACGATTCGCGGCACCCGTCTCCCCTGGGGGCGGGTGCCGCGGTCGTTTCGATCCGGGAGCGTTCCGCCGCCGACAACCGCCCGCTCGCCGCCGCAGCAGTCGCGGCGCGGTGGGGGAGTGGGTGTGCGGATCGTGGCGGCGGAACGCTCCCGGATCGGGATGACGGCCTCCCCGGGGTGCGGAGGCGCGGCTACTTTGGCGCCGCCCGGTCCGCGCGGTCGGTCGACGCGACGCGCAGAGGAGCAGTGCGATGAAGGGGTTGGCGCCGTTGATCGCGGGGCTCGTGCTCGGCGTCGTGGCCGGGGCGGCGGTGGGGCCACTGCTCCTTGGCGAACGGCAATCGCCCGCCCTCGCTCCGCTCGCCGCGCCCCGCAGCTCGTCCGATCCGAGCGCGAGCGCCACGTCGCGCTCCAGCTCCACCGATCCCGCCTCCGCGGCGCCCGCGACCCCCGCGCCGGTCGATGCCACGCGCGTCGACGCGCCCGCGACCGGCGCCGCCCCGGCGAGCGTCGTCGACGCCGCCGTCGAAGTGGTCCGCAGCGCCCCGCGCCCCGCTCGCCGCACCGGCAGCGGCCGCATCGAGGGGCGCATCGCTCGCCTCGACGGCAGCGGCGTCGAAGGAGTGGTCGTCCGCGGCTCGCTGCAGCCGGGCGAATGGGGGATCGGCGCGTCGCGCACCGGACGCGAGCCGCCGCGCCTCGAGCCGCTCGAAGACGCCGTCCGCCGCGCGGTCGACTCCTGGTACGAGCAGGGCAGCCGCCGCGTCGAGACCACCACCGATCGCGACGGCCGCTACGTGCTCAGCGATCTCGCGAGCGGCCGCTGGCGCCTCGAGCCGTGGCTCGACGGCTTCGCGATCGAGGCGTCGGGCGCGCTGCAGCCCGAAGTCGCCACCGACGGCACGCTCGACTTCGTGGCGATGCCGGTCGAGCGGCTCGTCGTCGACGTGACGCTGCCCGACGGCTCGCCGCCGCCGCGCGCCGCGTTGCTGGTCACGAGCCGCTCCGGCACCGGCAACAGCGAGTCGCGCCAGCTCTGGACGCCGGGCTGCGACTTGCGCTTCAAGCCGGGCAGCTACGACCTGCGCGCCGCGCTCGGCGAGCAGCCGATGGGCCCCGCCTGGCCCGAGCTGCTGACCAGCGCGCCGGTCGAGGTGCGCATCGCCGCCGGCACCGCGCCCGCGCCGATCCGCCTCGCGTTGCGCGCCAGCCCCGGCGTCCGCGGTCGGGTCACCTTCCCGCCCGGCGCGCGCCGCAACCAGGGGCTCGTGAAGATCGCGCCGGCGCCGGCCAGCGGCGTCCCCGACCTCGTGGCCCTCGCCCAGCACCACGCGAACGACGACGTGCAGTGGCTGCAGCGCGACGATTACGTCTTCAAGGACCGCGCCCCCGGCCGCTACGTGGTCGGCGTCGCGCGCAGCTGGAACGAGCGGATCCTCGCCCACGCGGTGGTCGAGATCGCCGACGCGATGGTGGTCGCCGACCTCGTCGTGCCGCCGCCCGACCCGGCCGCGTCGCTGGTGGTGAAGCTGCTCGATCCCGACGGCGCGCTGCTCGACTCCGCCGAGTTCCAGTGGTCGGTCGTGCGCCGCAACGGCGGCTCGTCGAGCAGCGGCGCCGAGGCGGAGTTGAAGTCGAACGGCAACTTCTGGGTCGCGTGGTCGCTGGTCGGCGACGTCGATCTGCTGGCGCCGTGGCCCGACGACGTCACCGTGCAGCTGATCGTCAACCACTCGCGCTACGGCCGCAAGGCGGTCGACGTGGCGAAGGGGACGCGCGCGCTGCAGGTGCGCTACTCGTCGCCCGCCACGCTGCTCGCCGCCATCGACGGCTTCGTCGGCAGCGGCTACGAGGCGCGCCTCTCGATGACGCTCGAGTCGGTGGGCGAGGACGCTGCCCCCTCCTTCAGCAACCAGCGCAGCCTCGGCGCCGACGGCACGCAGCAGTTCGGCCCGGTCGAGTCGGGCCGCTACCGGCTCACGCTGCGCGTGCAGGGCGACAACGCCTGGGAGCGGCGCGTCATCGCGAACCGCGAGGTCGAGCTCGCGCCGGGCGAGAACCGGGCGTCGATCGCGTTGCCGACGCTGTGCGACGTCGTGATCGCGGTGCCCGGCGGCGCGGGCTCGATCAGCCTGCAAGGCGGTCCGGGTCACGAGAACTTCTACGCGACGCTCGACGGCGAGGGGATCGCGGCGTTCAAGGCGATGCCGGCCGGCGACTACGTCGCGCAGCTCCACGGCGGCGACGGCATGCAGATGATGCAGCTGCGCCTGCCGGCGAGCGGCGTGGTGCGCTTCGAGCCGATGGTGGTGAACGCGATGCGCGTCCTCCTCGACCATCGCGACGGCAAGCTCGCCGCGATGGGCTTCGAGGACGGCGACCTGCTGGTGGGCGTCGACGGCGTCGAGTTCGAGTCGAGCCAGCAGCTGCAGATGGCGGTCATGCAGGTGATCGGCAAGAAGGAGGCGAAGTTCACCGTCGAGCGGGGGCGCCGCCGCGTGGAGCTCGCCGTCGATCCGCGCGCGCTGATGGATCCGAGCAAGCTCGGCGGCCGTTTCGAACCGGCCAGCCGCTGATTCGCTGAGCGGACGAGGGGGAACGCCCATGCGAAGCGCGCCGGTCCTGCTGCTCGGAATCGTGCTCGGCGTCGTGGTCGGTGCGGTCGGGATGGCGCTGCTCGACGAGGGCGGCCCCCGGCCGGCGCTGGCCGCCACGCGCGCCGCGACGACGGAGCGCGATCCGGCCGGCTCGTCCGGTCCGCAGGTCGCCGAGCCGGCGAGCCCGGCCGCCGAGATCGCGAGCGCCCGCATCGAACGGGGCGCCAGCACCATCGAGATCCCGAGCGAGCTCGCCGAGGGCGTCGGCGATCTGCTCCGCCGCGCGCCGCCGCGCGACGCACCGGCCGGCGACCGCACGATCCACGGCCTCGTGTCGGGCCCCGACGGCCTGCCGATCGCCGGCGCGCTGCTGCGCGCGACGCGCCTCGGCGATCGGGTGCGCAGCTCCGTGACCGTCACGCGGCCGGACGCGCCGCCGCCCGCGCAGACGCTCGAGGAGAAACTGCGGCGCACCATCGCCGACCACTACGCGGCGGGCGGCGAGATCGCGACCACGACGACCGACGCCGACGGCCGCTACCGCTTCGAGCGGCTGCGCGACGGGCGCTACTCGGTCGAGGCGTGGTGCGACCGCTTCAAGCTCTTCAGCACGGACGGGCAGACGGCCACCGAGGTGCTGCCCGACGCAACCCTCGACTGGAACGGCCGCCGCGTCGCGCGCGTCGCCGTGGAGGTGCTGCTGCCCGATGGCACGCGCGCACCGCACGCCCTCATCGACTCGCGCCGGCGCGGCACCAACGACGAGCGGGGCACGGTCGGTTGGCTCGCCGCCGAGCCGCAACTCGCGCTCGAGCCCGGCGAGTTCGAGCTGCGCGCGACTCTCGGCCATCCCGACGCGGGACCGGCGTGGCCCGACTACCTCGCGTCCTGCTGGACCAAGGCGAAGCTGGTCGAGGGGGCCGAGCCGGCCGCGGTGACCCTGACGCTGGCGCCGCAAGCGTGCCTGCGCGGGACGGTCCTGCTCTCGACCGGCGGCCAGCCGCGCCAGCTCGCGGTGCGCGCGAAGCTGCTCGAGAGCGGCGAATCGGCCGATCCCGAGCGGCTGCGCACGCTCGACAACGGCGAGGGGACGCAGCGGCAGGCGTGGGTCGCGAACGGGGCGTTCCACTTCCTCGAGATCCCGCAGGGGCGCTGGCTCGTGATCGTGCAGCGCTACTGGGGCTCGAACGTGCTGGCGCATGCGGTCGTGGACGTGGGCGCCGGCACGACGCGCGCCGAGCTGCTGATCCCCGAGCTCGAGCGCGCCGATTGCATCGAGGTGACCGTCCTCGATCCCGACGGCGGCCGCGTGCCGACCGCCGACCTCGAGTGGCGCATCCAGCGCGGCAGCGACGGGCTCGACTCCGACAGCTGCACCACGGAGTCGCGCGGGCCGGGCCTCTGGTGGCTGCCGCTCGAGGCGACGCGCGGCCTCGGCTTCGACCTGCGCGAAGCGTGGCCGGTCGACACGCGCCTCTACCTGCTCGCGACCAGCAGCGAGTACGGCGCCACCGTGATCGAAGTCTTCTCCACCACGCGCAGCGTCGAGCTGCGCTTCGGGCCGCCCGCCCTGCTGGAAGTGACGGTGCCCGGCTACGTCGGCAGCGAGCACGAGGGGCGCGTCCAGTTGGCGCTCAGCAAGGTCGGCACGGGGATCTCCGCCGCCAGCAACGGCGCCCATGGCGCGCCGAGCAAGGAGGAGGGGATCGCGCGGCTCGGACCGGTGGAGGCGGGCACCTATCAGCTCTCCCTCTGGTTGAACGGCCAGCGGCGGCGCGGCTGGAACCAGGTCGAGGCAGGCTCGCTGCAGGTGACCCTCTCGCCCGGCGAGAACCGCGCGTCGCTGCCGGTCGCGACGCTCCACTCGCTGACGCTGCGCCTTCCGGCGGGCAGCGAGGGAGGGTTGCAGCTCGAGTCGGCCGTGAAGGGCAGCAACCGGCGCATCTGGGGGCAGGTCGACGCGAAGACGAATCCGCCGACGGCGCTGTTCGAGGGCGTGCCGGCCGGCGACTACCGCATCACCTGGAACAGCGGCCCGAACCCCGGCGTCATGTCCTTCTCGATCCCGAACTGCGGCACGCTGGTCGACTGGTCGCCGCTGCCGGTGAACGCGCTGCGCGTCACCATCACCGATCCGCGCGGCGAGCTCGCGCAGCTCGGCTTCGCGGACGGCGATCGGATCACCGCCGTCGACGGCAAGGCGGTCGCCGGCAATGCCGAGCTGCAGATCCTCTGGACGCTTGCGCGCGCGCAACGGCAGCTCGCGCTCACCGTCGAGCGCGACGGCGAGGAGCTGCGCCTCGAGGTCGAGGGCAAGCGGCTGGCGAACCAGTCGAAGCTCGGCGGGCAGCTCGAACTGGGCTCGCGATGAGGGAGAGCAGGATGCGGCGCTGGACCCGTTCGCTGGTCGCTGCCGCCTGCGGCGGGTGGGGCTTGCTGGCGGCTGCGGCGGGCGCGAGCGCGGTCGTCGCATTCCACGGCATCGACGACGAACCGTCGCTCGGCGGACGGCCGGGCGGCGCGTTGGGCGCGGCGATGCGCGACGCCTTCGCGCTCGATCAGGTCTTCTGGCAGTTCTACCGATCGGTGCTGAGCCGCCACCCGAGCCTCGCCGAGGTGGCGGAGGGCGAGTTCGACGCGCGCGTCCTGGCGGCGTTGCGGGTGCGACTCGACGTGGAGCCCGAGCGGCGGCGGCGCGCGGCGGTGGCGATGGGCGCGCTGGCGAGCGATGCGGCGGGCACGGCGGGCGTGGCGAGCGCGCTGCCGGCCGACGCGTCGCTGGACGAGTTGCGCGCCGAGGCGCGCCGCCAGCTCGCGGCGGAGCAGGGCGCGACGGCAGACGACCCGCTCGAGCAGCTGGCCGAGCAGTGGCTCGGCGATCCGGACCGCACCACGCCCGACGCGCTGCGCGAGCGGTTCGAGCTGCTGCTCGACGCGCTGGTCGATGCGCTCGAGGATCCCTTCACCACCGTGCTGCACGCCCGCGAGATCGGCCGCGCGCTGTTCGCCGAGCTGCTCGGCGTGCCGTCGGCGACCGGGCTGCTGGCGTCGCCGCCCGATGCGGCGGGCAACTTCACGCTCGACCTGGTGCTGCGTGGCAGCGACGGCGGCGCGAAAGGGGCGCGCAAGGGCGATGCGCTGCGCGCCGTCGACGGCCGGCCGGTCGCGGGGCTGCCGCGCTGGAAGGTGCAGGAGTGGATCGAGGTGCCGTGCCGCCTCACGCTGGCGCGCGCCGGTCTCCCGCTCGAGTTCACGATCGACGTCGGCAGCTACTCGCCCGCCGCCGGCGCGACGCGGCGCGTGCTGCTCGGCGACGTCGGCTACCTCGCCTTCCCGCTCTTCCGCGCCGGCGCCTTCCTCGAGCTGCGCGACGCGACGCGGGCGCTGCAACGCGAGGGGGCGCGCGCGATCGTGCTCGACCTGCGCGGCAATCCGGGCGGGCTGATCGTCGAGGCGGGCGCCATCGCCAACCTCTTCGTCGACGCGGGCAAGCAGGTGGTCGACACGCAGTCGCGCGACGGGAGCGTCGACATCGACATGACCACCGGCCGCGCGGCGTTCCCGGAGCTGCCGCTGGTGGTGCTGCAGGACGGCAGCTCGGCCAGCGCGTCGGAGATCCTCGCGGCGGCGTTCCAGGACCATCGCCGCGCGCTGCTGGTGGGCGAGACCAGCTACGGCAAGGGGATCGGGCAGATCCAGTTGACGCTGCCCTACCTGCTGCCGGGCGAGTCGTCGCTGACGCCGGCGATGGAGCTGATGAGCCTCACGATCCTCACCGCCCGCTCGCCGAACGGCCGCGACTGGCACGGCAAGGGAGTCGCCGCCGACGTGCGAGCGACCGCGGCGCCCGACACGGCCGAGCGGCTGGCGGCGCGGCAGCGCTACTTCGCGTCGACCGAGCTGCTGGCGCTGATCGACGGCCTCGCGCTCGACGAGGCGGCGGTGGCGGAGCTGCGCGTCCCGGGTCCGGCGCCGGCTGCGCTGGTGGGCGCGGCGCTCGCGTGCGGACTCGCCGTCGAGAGCGGCGAGGCGCACGAAGCGCTGAAGGAGCTGGCGCGCGTGCGCCGCGTCGATTCGCTGCCGCAGCTCTGCGCCTGCCCGGAGCTCGATCCGCCGCTCGCCAAGGCGCTGCGCGCGGCGCAAGCGGGACTGCGCAAGAGCGGGGGCTGAGCGGGCGCGCGCTATCGTCCGCGCTCGTCCCGACCGACGAACGCACTCCGCTGCCGAGTTCCCATGAAGTACGAGGACTACTACGAGGTCCTCGGCGTGAAGCGCGACGCTTCGCCCGAGGAGTTGAAGAAGGCGTTCCGCCGCCTCGCGATGAAGTGGCATCCCGATCGCCATCGCGACGGCAAGGCGGCCGCGGAAGAGCAGTTCAAGCGCGTCTCGGAGGCGTACGAGGTGCTCTCCGACCCGGCCAAGCGGGCGAAGTACGACCGCTTCGGCCGCGACTTCGCGCAGGGGCAGGAGTTCGCGCCGCCGCCCGACGCGCGCACCATGAGCGCCGAGGAGTACGAGCGGCTCTTCGGCGGCGGCGGGGGCGGCTTCTCCGAGTTCTTCAGCTCGCTCTTCGGCGAGGAGCTGCGCGATCGAGCGCGCGCGCGCGCCCGCCACCCGCGCTTCCGCCAGCGCGGCGCCGACGTGCGCGCCGAGCTGCCGCTCGCGATCGGCGACGCGCTGCGCGGCGGCACGCGCCGCTTCACGCTGTCGGGCAGCGCGACCTGCATCGACTGCGGCGGCACCGGCCAGATCGACGAGCGCATCTGCCCGCGCTGCGGCGGCATCGGGCAAGTGCGCCGCGATCGGACCGTCGAGCTCAAGCTGCCCGACCGCGCGCGCGAGGGGGCGACGCTGCGGCTGGCGGGGCTCGGCGAGCCGGGCGCCGACGGCGGCGAACCGGGCGACCTCTACCTCACCGTGCGGCTCGAGTCGGACGCGATCTACCGGCGCCACGGCGACGACGTCGAAGCGGTCGTGCCGGTCGCGTTGCGCGAGTGGCTCGACGGTGGCGCGGTCGAGGTCGAGACGCCGGCCGGCACGGCGACGGTGAAGGTGCCGGCGCGCTTCCGTCCGGCGACGCGCATGCGGTTGCGCGGGCTCGGCCTCGAGCGGGAGGGCGGCGGGCGCGGCGACTTCTTCGTGCTCCCGAGCGTCGCGCTGCCCGAGGCGCCCGATGCGGCGCTGCTGAGCCAGCTGCGCGCCGCCGCCGACGCGCCGGCGGCTGCGGCGACGAACGTGGCGGAGGGGGGCGCGCGCCGGAGGGCTTCCCCATGAGCGACTTCGTGCTGGTCGGCGGCGAGCGCTACCTCCGCCTCGACGTGGTGGCGCGTTGGTATCGCGTCGAGGTCGCCTTCCTCGAGGAGGCGGTCGCGCTCGAGCTGCTGGAGCACGAGCGCAGCGACGACGGCACCGGCGCGGATCCCATGCGCGACGTCATGCTGCCCGAGCACGCGCTCGATCGCGTCGCGGAGCTCCTGCGCTGGCAGTGGCAGACCGGCCTCGATCTCGCCGCGCTCGCGCTGCTGCTGCCGGGGCGCTAGCGAACGCGCCGCCGGGCCGCTCACCGCCGCCGCGGGCGATCGTCCGCTACCAGTCGCCCCCGCCGAGCAGCGCGTCGAGTCGCGGCGACCAGGCGACGCCGCCCGGCACGTCGGCCGCCACCAGCGCCTGCGCGAACCAGGTCGCGCCCGTCGCATAGAGCGACGGATCGGCGGGGATCTCGATCGGCAGCGCGCCAGCGCCGTCGATCAGCAGGAGCGGCAGCGCGACGAAGTCGCTCACCAGCAGGTGGGGGAACGCCGGGTCGGGCTCGGTCGACATCGAGATCAGCAGCATGGCGAGCGTGGTCGCCGGCACCGCGGCGGTCACCTGCACGCGGACCGTGGCGCCGAGCGACGGCGTGCGATCGAGCGCGAGCGTCGGGATCGTCGCCGGATCGAGGCCGTCGCCGGCCCACCCCTCGCCGGAGAGCGACCACTCCGCGACCGTGCCCGGCGCGGTGGTGAGGCACCAGACGCGCCCGCACTCGTCGCCCGCGGCGAGATCGATGTGGCCGCTGCCGAGCAGCAGCTCGGCGCCGCCATCGGGCGTCCCGGGGGCGTCGGCAGGCGCGGTGATGCGGCCGCGGCAGCAGACGCGCCCGAGCTTGTCGGCCGGCTGCGCGCCGTCGAGATGCCACCGCTCGTTCCAGCTCCGCGCCGCGCGGTCGAAGGCGAAGCAGAGCACGCGGCCGCGCGAGACGTCGCGGTGGCGCGCCGCCACGAACAGCTCGGGGATCGGCTTGCCGATCGCCTCGGTCGCGAAGTCGCCGGACGCGATCGCCGAGCCGAAGAACGAGCCGGGATCGCAGCCGACGTCGGTGCCGCGCAGCTCGAGCGGCGGCGCGGCGAGGTCCTCGCCGAGGAAGGTCAGCACGTAGTTGCCGTTCTCGTCGGCGCCGAAGTCGTTGTCGAAGGTGCCGGGCGCGCCGACCACGAGGTCGGGCTTGCCGAGCCGGTCGCCGCTGGCGTCGCCGACCACTTCGATCGCGTAGCCGAGCCAGTCGTGATGGCGCTTCCCGCGGAACTGGTGGCGCGGCAGCAGCGTCGTGCCGGAGTGGATCCATACGCTCCCGCACTCCGTGAGCCGGCCCTCGCTGAAGCCGCAGTTGCCGAACGCGAGGTCGATCTTGCCGTCGCCGTCGAGGTCGCGATGGAAGCTGGCCAGTGCGGTGACCTGTCCGCCGTCGCGGCCGCCGCTCGGCTGCACGTCCCACGTCTGCAGCGTCGCGAAGGTGCGCCCCGAGAGGAGCAGCACCCAGTGGTAGCTGGCGCCGCCGGCGACGAGCAGGTCGTCCGCGCCGTCGCCGTCGATGTCGCCCGCTCCCGCGATTGCCGCCCCGAAGTCGCCCTGGTCGCCATCGGGTCCCGAGGCGTGGTCGCGATCGAGCTTGTCGACGATCTCGCCGAGCTGCTCCGGCTGGGAGGGATCGCGGAAGTGGCGACCCGAGAAGACGCGGACGTACGCGGCTTGCTTCACCACCCGGACGCTCGGCGCGCCGATCGCGAAGTCGGGCACGCCGTCGCCGTTGGCGTCGCCGATCGCGGCGATCTTGTCGCCGAACGTCTCGCCGCCGGCTCGACCGCGCCATTCGCGCAGCAGCGCGGCGGTGCGCCCCGAGTAGAGCCGCGCGAGCCCGACCTCGCGCTCGTCGCTCCCGATCGTCCCGTCCCCGTCGAGGTCGACCTCGGCGCTCGGCGCTCCGACGGCGAAGTCGTCGAAGCCGTCGCCGTCGACGTCCCCGACGAACTCGACCCGGCCGAACAACGAGCCGGGCAGCTCGCCGTCGAGCTGGAAGACGCTCCTCGCCTGCGCAAGCGCAGAGGGGGCGAGGGAATGGGCTGCGGCCAGCAGCGCGAATGCGACGCGAAGCGGTTCGCCGTGGCGAGGGCGAACCGGATCGGTCCGGTCCATGGGGAACTCCGGGGGCCGCGTCGCCGCGGCTTTGGGGGTTGGATGGAGCGCGATCTCGCAGCCCGCGTGCCGCAGTGCGCGCCTGCGGGCAGGGTGGTGGCGGGGTCGTCGATGCCGGGGGCGCGGCGCCGCGCACGGGCGCGCCTGTCCCAACGCTTGTCCCATCGCGCCCGTCAAGCCGGCCGCCGCGGCGGGCCGCCGCGCGCTACTCGTCGCCGCCCTGCGCGTAGCCGAGCTGGTCGAGCATCCGCTCGAGTTCGGGCGAGAGCTCGAACTGGCGGCTGCCCTCCGAGCGGGGCAGCGCCGCCTTCTGCCGCTCGAAGTCGGCGAGGCGGGCGTCGAGGCGGCGCGTCATGCCGGCGACGCGCGCCGGTTGCTCGGCGGCGCGATCGCGCGTCTCGTCGGGATCTTCGTCGAGGCGGTAGAGCGCCACCGGCCACGGCTTCTCGGCGGTGCGCCGACGCACCAGCTTCCACGGCCAGAGGACCAGCGCGTCCTGATCGGGTCGCGCGGCGATGCGACGCAACGACAGCGTGAGCGCGTCGCGACCGTCGTCGGCGCCGTCACCGCTGGCCCCAGCGCCGCCCTCGTCGGGCGCGAGTCGATCGCACGCCAGCACGCGCGGATCGGGCGGCAGGCCGAGGCGGCCGGCCAGCGTCGGCGCGACGTCGGCCAGCGCGACCGGCGTCTCGACGACGGCGCCGCGCGCGACGCCCGGCCCCGCGACGATCCACGGCACCTGCGTCAGCGTGTGCCAGAGCTCGTCGCCGTGGCCGATCATCCGGTGCTCGAAGAACTCCTCGCCGTGGTCCGAGACCAGCGCGATCAGCGTCCGCTCGCGCAGCCCGAGTTGCTCGAGGCCGGCCAGCAGCCGCCCGACGATCTCCGCGTCGGCCTGCAGCACCGAGGCGTGGTAGAGCGCCTTCAGCCGCTCGATCGAGGGCGCGTGGCCTTGCTCCGCCTTCGCGCGCAGCTGCGCCAGCTCCTCGGGGCTCGGGCGCGTGCCGCCGCCGATGCGGTCGAGCCACGGCTGGTGGGGGCGGTAGTTGTGGACGAGGTAGGTGTGCAGGAAGAGGAACGACGGCACGTCGCGTCCCGCCGCGAGCCAGTCGAGCACCGCCTGCATGCGATCCTCGCCCGGTTGCGCGTCGTCGTCGCTGGCGTCGCCGATGCGGCGATGGAGGCCGACGACGCCGCCCGGATCGCGGATCGAGTAGCGGTCGAAGCCGACGCCGAAGCCGTAGCGCGGATGGACGAGGCCGCCCGCGGTGAAGGCGGCGGTGCGCCACCCCTCGGCGCGCAGCCGCGCGGCAAGCGGCAGCGTGCGCAGCGGATCCATCGGATCGGTCGATGCGACCGTCTCGTGGACCAGCGGATCCTGGCCCGAGAAGAGCGAGAGGTGGGTCGGCAGCGTGTAGGAGGCGGGCGAGAAGACGCGCGCGAAGCGGGTCCCGGCCGCGGCCAGCGCGTCGATCGCCGGCGTCGCCGCGCAGCCGTCGTAGCAGCCGACGTGGTCGGCGCGCAACGTGTCGAGCGAGAGGACGATCACGTGGCGCGCCGGTGCGGCGGTGCCAGCGGCGGCGGGCGGTGCGGCGCGCTCGCTCGACAGCAGCGTCGGTGCGCCGATCAGCGCGACGGCGCCGGCGGGGCCGTGAGCGGCGAGGCGCAGCGTGACGGTGGTGTCGGCGAACGGGGCGAGGTCGCGCGTCGCGCCGACGAAGCGGCGCCCCGCCTCGAGCGGCGGCAGCGTGGTCGTGCCGTGCGCGCTGGTGACGGTCAGCTCGAGGCGGACGGTCGCTGCGGCGGGGGTCGACCCCGCGCCCGCGCCCGCCGCTGCAATCGTTCCATCGGCCAGCAGCGCGAGCGCGAAGTCGAGGCGCGGCGCGGCGGCCGGCAAGTGGAGATCGAACTCGAGGGCGCCCGGCAGCGGCAACGCGAGGCAATCCCAAGTTTCGAGGTCGAGTTCGATGCGGCGGCGCAGCGGATGGGTGACCGGCTCGACCGTCTCGTCGTGCGCGAGTGCGAGCGCCTCGGTCGGCGTGAGGCGGCGCACCTCGACGCGATCGACGCGCAGGCCGCGACTGCCGCCGTTCAGCGCGAGGGCGAGCGCCTGGCGACCGGGATAGGGACGTGCCAGCGCGCGCAGCTCGTGCCATGCATCGGTGGCGGCGGTGGGCGGCAAGGCGACGTCGCGCGGGCGGCGCAGGAACTCGGCGGCGTGCGCCTGCAGGTCGGTCGCGAAGTCGTCGCCGCCGCGCGGCAGATGATCGAGAGGCACGAAGGAGAGGCTCGGTTCGGGGGGTGGCTCGGCGGCCGCTTCGCGATGGATCGATCCGTCGGCGGCGCCATTCGCGTCGCTCGTCGCGCGCGGCGGTGCGAGCGGCTGCACCCACGCGCGCACGAGCCAAGTCGCTCCCGCGTCCGCCGCGACCGCGCCACCGAGCAGGTCGTCGGCCGCGATCTCCACCACGTCGCGCGGCGCGCCGCTCGCCGGTTCTCCGGCGCTGCTCGGCGCGGTGAAGGCCTTCGGCCGCTCGACGCGCGCGGGCAACGACAGCGCCGCCGCGCCGCTCTCGAGCGCCGCCTCGACGAAGGCGCGCGCGCGCCACGGTCCGGGGAACGGCGCATCCAGCGCGAACTCGTCGACGAAGGCGAGCATCCCCTCGGCGGGCGGGCCGAGTTCGCCCTCCGCCGCAGCGAAGAAGGGCGCCGCGGCCGGAGCCTCGAGGCGTGCGCGATCGAGGCGATCGAGCAGGCGCGTCACCGGCGGCAGCGGCTCGACTTCGTCGCGAGGATCCCCGCCGCCTGCGACAGCGCCGGCGTGCGGTGTGATGGCCGGCCGATGCGCGCCGAGCAGCGCGATGGTGCCGCTGCCCGCGGCGCACGCCGCCAACAGCAGCGCTCCTGCGCTCGCGCCGAATCGCTCCACGTTCACCTCCCGTAGCCCATCTGGTCGAGTTGCGCGTCGAGATCGCCGCCGGCGACGCCGCCTGCCGCTCGCCACGCGGCCAGCCGCTCCGCCTCCGCCTCGAACTGCGCGAGGACGCGCTCGAGCGCCGCACGCGCCTGCGCCAGCGTCGCGGCGTGGTCCTGCTCCGTGACCAGATCGCGCGTCTCGCCCGGATCGGCGACCACGTCATAGAGCTGCTCGCGCGGCGGCGCCGTCCAGCGCACGTACTTGAAGCGGCCGAGCAGCAGCGCGGAGTGCGTCGCGCCGCTCGCCGGAGCGTCCTGCAGCAGGAGCGGCCGCGCCGCGAGCTCCTCGCCGCGCAGCAGCGGCACGAGGCTCACGCCGCTGCACGCCTCGGCGGGTGGCAGGCCGGCGAGCTCGCGCAGCGTCGGCGCCACGTCGATCAAGCTCACCGGCACGTCGACGTCGCGCGGCAACGCGCCCGGCGCATGGATCAGCAGCGGCACGCGCATCACCTCGTCGTGCAGCCCGGTGGCGTGGAAGAGCGTGCCGTGCTCGAGGAACGCCTCGCCGTGGTCGGCGGTGATCACGATGGCGGTGTGGTCGAGCGCCCCGCGCCGCTCGAGCGCGTCGAGCAGCGCGCCGAGCGTCGCGTCGATCTCGGCGACGGTGGCGTCGTAGCGCGCCTCGTAGTCGGCGAGCTGCGCGGAGCCGGGCTGCACCGCCGTGAGGTCGCCCTGCTGCAGCTCGATCGGCGAGGGGAACGGGGCGGGCTCGACGAGGCCGCGCGCGCGCGCGGTCGCCTCGGCCGGCGCGTAGTCGTGGGCGTGGTAGGTGTGGAAGAAGAGGAAGCTGCGCCGATCGGCGTGCGCTGCGCCCCACTCCAGCACGTCGGCGAAGTCGACGTCGCTGCGCAGCGCCGCGTTGAAGCGCTCCATCGCGCGCCGCGGGCTCCGCGCGTAGCGGAGGTTGCGCGGCGTCATCAGCGCGTCGAGCGTCTGGTAGCGCTCGAAGCCGCGATCGAAGCCGAAGGCGGCGTCGACGTAGCCGCCGCCGGTGAAGGCGGCGGTCGCCATCCCGGCGGCGGCGCAGGCGGAGGCGAGGTTCGGCCAGCCGGCGATCGAGACGCGCGCGCCGAAGCGGTGGGCGCCGTGGACCAGCGGTTGCAGGCCGGTCATCAGCGAGCCGTGCGCCGGCAAGGTCCAGTTGGCGGGACTCGTCGCTCGCTGGAAGCGGACGCAGCGCAGCGCGAAGCGATCGAGGTTCGGCGTGAGGCCGCGCTTCGAGCCGAACGCGCCGACGCGATCGGCGCGCAGCGTGTCGAGCGAGATCAGCAGCAGGTCGAGCGGCGTCGCGGCGTCGCGGCGCGCGTGGACGGCGGGCCGCATCGCCAGCACCACCGCGCCCGCCGGCCCCTCGAGGGCGATCTCGAGCGCAGCGCCGGCGTCGCGCGCGGCGTCGATCGTGAAGGTCACCTCGCGCCAGCGGCGCAGCGGCTCGTCGTCGAGCGTCGGGCCGTCGGCCAGCACGATCTGCTGCTCGGCCGGCGTCGCACCGGACAGGCGGCAGGTCGCGCGCAACGGCGGCGTCGCGCCGGCCATCCCCTCGGGCAGCCCCAGCGCCAGCGCGACGCGTGCGCCGGCCGGCAGCGCCGGCAGCGCGAAGCGGTGGCGCGCGCCGGCGGCGATCGGCAGCGCGGGGCGCGACTCGCCGCCGATCGAGTGGTGGGCCGGCGTCGCGGCGATCCGCTCGCGCAGCCGCGCTCCTCGCAGCTCGACCGCGCCGCCCGCCGCGACCTCGACGCTGAGCAGCAGCCAGAGGTTCTTGCGATCGCCGTCGAACGGGCCGGCGGCGAAGCGCACGGCGTCGACCGGCCACGGCGCCTCGACCAGCGTCTGCGCGAGTCGCGCCGCGAGCGCCTCGCCGACCTCCTCGACGCGGTCGGCGGTCGCGAGCCCCGCGAGCGGCGCCGCCAGCGAGACGAGTCGCACCGTCGCGCCGCCGAGCACTGCGCCGTCGAGCTCGAGTTCGAGCGCACCCTGCACGCGGCCGGGCAGCTGCACCACCAGCAGCGCGCCGTCGCGCAGCCGCAGCGTGCCGTCCTCCGCGAGCGCCCCGCGTTCGACGCGCGGCCGATCGACCGGGTGGTTCGGCGAATCCCACAGCTTCCCGCGCTCGAGCAGCGCCGCACCGTCGAGGTCGACCCGCGAAAAGGCGACCACGGCGGGCTCGGCGGCGGGTGTCGGCGCGGGCGGAGCGACTTGCGGCGACGACGCGGCGGCGCTCGCGCCCCCGTCGGCCTGCGTGCAGGCGGCGAGGAGCAGCGGCACCAGCAGCGCAGCGAGCGCGGTGGGTCGACCGTTCATTCCGGCGGCATGGTACGAGGCGGCTCGCGACCGCGCTGCCGGCGCGAACGGAGCAGCGCGACGAGTTCGGCGAGCTCCGCGCGCGCCAGCAGCCGCGCCGCGCCGGCGAACGCGAGCAGCCCCAACGCGATCCCGCCGACCGTCACGATCGCCGCGCCGCGCTCGGCGAAGAGGAGGCGCCACGCCACCACCACCAGCGCCATCACCGCCGTCGCCGCGACGACGCGCAGTCCCGGCGCCAGCAGCTCGCGCCGCACGTCGAGCGTCGCGAGGCGCAGCCCGCGCGCCAGCGCGACCGCATTGAAGAGGGTGGCCAGCGTCGTCCCGAGCGCCAGCCCGACCGCGCCGAGCGGCACCACCAGCAGCGCGTTCAGCACGAGGTTGACGCCGACCGCCTGCAGGCTGATGCGCACCGGCCGGCGCTGCTCGCCGCGCGCGTAGTCGACGCGCGCCAGCAGCAGCACGGCGGTCTGCAGGAAGAGGGTCGGCGCGTAGGCGGCCATGCAGGCGCCGCTCGCCGCCGCGGCCGCCGCATCGAGCTTTCCGCCCTCGAAGAGCAGCACCATGATCGGCGCGGCCAGCGTCATCAGGCCGAGGATCGCCGGGATGCAGAGCGTCGCCGTGGTGCGCAGCGCCGTGGCCAGCGTCGCGCCGAGTTCGCCTTCGTCCTGGCGAGCCGCCGCGCGCGCCAGCGCCGGATAGATCGCCGTGCCGATCGCGACGCCCACCACGCCCAGAGGCAGCTGCATCAGCCGCTGGCCGAGGTAGAGCTGCGTCACTGCGCCCTCGCCCGGCACCAGCCACTCGGCGAAGAAGCTGCCGAGCAGCGTGTTGATCTGGCCGGCCGCGAGGCCGAGCACCATCGGCGCCATGCGGCGCGAGACGTCGCGCACCTCGCTGGTGCGCAGCGGCGCCGGCGCGAGGCAGCGCTCGCCGCAGCGGTAGAGCTCGATCCATTGGCAGGCGACCTGCAGCACGCCGCCCGCGAGGATCCCGATCGCGACCCAGGTCGCATCGGCCGGCCCGCCGTCGGCCAGCGCGCCCGCCACCGCCGCGCCGGCGATCCAGGTGAGGTTCGAGAGCGCGGGCGCGAGCGCGGGGAAGAAGAAGCGGCCGGCGAGGTTCGCCACCGCCTGCAGCTGGCCGGCGACGCAGATGAACAGGAGATAGGGCAGCGTGAAGCGCAGCAGCCGCAGCGTCTCGGCGCCGGTCGTGTCCGACTCGAAGAAGAGCAGCAGCCAGCGCTGCGGCAGCAAGAGCAGCGCGGCGACCAGCGCGGCGGTCAACGGCGCGAGCGTCGCGATCAGCGACCAGATGACGGAGCGCGCGACGCGGTTGCGCCCCTCGCGCCCCTCGCGCGCTTCCGTCTCGGCCAGCACCGGCACCAGCGCCGAGGAGAGCGCCCCTTCGCCGAAGAGCCGGCGGAAGAGGTTCGGGATCGTCCAGGCCAGCAGGATCGCGTCGGCGGTCGCTTGCGGGAACCAGTAGACGGTCGCCTTGTCGCGCAGCAGCCCGAGCACCCGGCTCGCGAGCGTGGCCAGCGCGATGGCGCGCGCCGGGCGGATGGCGGCGAGGGGGTCCTTCTCGGGCGGAGGCATGCGCCGAGGATGCCCGGCGGCGATCGGCGATCAACGACGCGCGCGCCGCCGATCGCGAGGACCGGCGGCGCGCGCGCGATGGATCACGGGGAGGAGATCAGGCGTGGGCGGGCTCGGGCGCCGTCGTGCGTGCCGCGCCGCGCGTCGCCGAGCGGGCCGGCTGCGTGTCGGAGACCTTGAACTGCCCGACCAGCTGCTGCAGGCCGAGCGACATCTGCGAGAGCTCGCGCGCCGAGGTGTCGGTGCGCTGCGCGTTCTCGTCGGTCTGCTGCGCCACTTCGGCGACGCCGGCGATCGACTTGGCGATCTCGCCGCTGCCCTGCGCGACCTCGCGCAGGTTGTTGCTGATCTGGTCGGTGGTGGCGCTCTGCTCCTCCACCGCGCTGGCGATCGAGTTCTGGAACTCCGCCATCTGGCCGATGACGCTGCGGATCTTGGCGATCGCCTGCACGGCCGACTGCGTGTCGCCCTGGATCGCGGTGATGCGGGTCGAGATGTCTTGGGTCGCCGTCGCGGTCTGCTTGGCGAGCTCCTTCACCTCGTTGGCGACCACGGCGAACCCCTTGCCCGCCTCGCCGGCGCGCGCCGCCTCGATGGTGGCGTTCAGCGCCAGCAGGTTGGTCTGCTCGGCGATCGACGTGATCAGCTTGACGACGTTGCCGATCTCCATGCTCGACGAGCCGAGCCGCTGCACGCACTCGTCGGTGGAGCGCACGTCCTCGACCGCGCCGGTGGCGACGCGGCTCGCCTCGCTCGAGTTCTTGGCGATCTCGCGGACCGTCGCCGACATCTCCTCGACCGCGGTGGCGACCGTGTTGATGCTGGCGCTGATCTGCGTCGCGGCGCCCGACGCGATGTTGGCCTGGCTGGTGCTCTCCTTGACGCCGCCGCTCATCTCGCGGCTGGTCTGCGAGAGCCCGTCGGAGGCGACGTTCAGGCTGTCGGCGCTCTGCGCGATGCTGCCGATCGCGTGCTCCATCGTCTCGATGGTGTGGTTCAGCGCGTCCTTGATCTCGGCGTGGTCGCCGGCGTAGTCGCCGTGCATGCGCGCGGTGAGGTCGCCGCCGCCGACCGCCTGCAGCACGTCGCGCGCCTCGCTGATCGGCTGCACGATCGCGTCGAGCAGCTCGTTCATGCCGCGGCACTGCTCCTGGTAGCTGCCCTCGAACGCCGCAGCGTCGGCGCGCTCGGCGAGGTGGCCCGCCTTGGCCGAGCCGATCAGCCGCGTGATCTGCTGGGAGAAGGAGTTCAGCACGTCGCGCGTCTGGTTGACGGCGACGCTCATGCGGCCGATCTCGTCCTGCGACTTCGCGGTCGCCGTCTTCGTGAGGTCGCCGCGCGCGATCGACTCCATCACCTCGCACGCCTGCGTGATCGGGCGCGAGAAGCGCGGCGAGAGCGCGAAGGCGATCGAGCAGACGACCAGCGCGATGATCGCGCCGATCTCGAGCGGCTCGGTGCGCAGCGCGCCGACCGACGCGAGGGCGGTGGCGCTCTTCTCGCGGATCAGCACGGTCCAGCCGTAGCCGGCGAAACCGAGCGCGCCCTGGCTCTTGGCGAAGGCGCTGACGCACTCGGCGCCGTCGTCCTCGTGCGGCTCGACCGTGAAGCCCGAGCGGTCGGTGCCGATGCGGGACACCAGCTCCGAGCCGCTCGCGGCATCGAGCAGGTTCTCGCGCAGCACGTCCTCGGGGTCCTGGTCGGCCAGCACCAGGCCATCCTTCGACAGCAGGTGCATGTTGGGCGGGACGCCGTGCTGCTTCTCGAACTCGTCGCGCGTCGCCGCGAGGATCTCCTCGACGATGCGCTCCCACGACGCGTAGTTGACCCAGATGCGCTCGACCTTGCCGTCGGCGCCGAGGATCGGCGCGGCGAAGGTCAGCGACAGCCCTTCGACACCCGCCGCCTCCTTGCAGAGCGGCTCGCGGCGCGGATCGGCGTACCAGCTCTTGCCGGCGCCGAGCTGGCCGGTCGCGATCTCCTTGAACCACGGCTCGTCGGCGAAGTCGTGCGCCAGCAGCGCCTCGGTGCGGATCGGGCGGCCGTCGACGGCGATCGAGTTGCAGCCGATCGGCTTGCCGTCGAGGCCGACGACCATCAGCACGTCATAGATGCCGTAGGCCTTGCAGTAGAAGTCGGCGGCGGCGGTGACCTGCGCCGGTTCGCCCTTGGCGTCGGGATGGAAGGCGAACGCCTGCACGTCGCCGTAGCGCTCGAAGAGGTTGCGGTCGATCTTGTCGATCGTCCCGGCCGCCGCCGCGACGTACTCGGCGCCCGACTGCTTGATCAGCAGCTTGCCGGCGCGCACGTAGATGAACGCGCAGAGCGCGACGATGGGGAGCAGGACCGCCGTCAACGCCGCTGTCACGAGCTTGCCGCGCAGGTTGCGCAGCGCCTGGAATCGAGCCGCCATCGTCGGGATCCCCAATTCGCGCCCGAATCCCGGGACGCGTGGGGGCGTCTATCGGCGACTTGCCGAGCCGCACTGCACTGCGGAAATCGACCCGGTCGTCGCGGGTCATCCCTTCAGCGGGCGCACCGGCATCGGGCGACCGCCCTGGTCGACGGCGACGTAGGTCACCTCGGCGGTGGTGACCTCGACCTTCTGGTTGCAGTCCGAGAAGCGTTCCGCCTCGACGCGGATCAGCACCGAGATCGAGGTGTTGCCGACCTTGGTCACCCGTCCCCAGTAGGAGACGACATCGCCGACATAGACGGGGGCGATGAACTTCACCTCTTTCATGGCGACCGTGACGAAGCGGTGGCAGGCGTGGTGGCGGGCGACGGCGGCGCCGGCGAGGTCGATCTGCGCCAGGATCACGCCGCCGAAGATCGTGCCGCCGCCGTTGGTGTCGCGCGGCAGCAGGATGGTGCGCAGCGCCAGCGATTCCGCGTCATCGGCCATGGGATCTCGCGCTCCACCGCGGCCGCCGCGCATCGGCGACCGCCGCATCTCAGTGTTCGTGGACGTGTTCGCCGAAGAGGAGCGCCGCGCCGACGATGCCGGCCAGCAGCAGCAGCACCTTGGTGCCGCGGTCCTTGCGGCCGTGGAAGACCTCGGGCAGCAGCTCGCCGACCGCGACGTAGAGGAAGGTGCCGGCCGCGAGCCCCTCCGCCAGCAGCAGCAGCGTCTGCGGCAGCGATTCGGCGAAGAGGCGACCGAGCGCGATGCCGACCGGCGTCACCAGCGCGTAGCCGCCGAGCAGCAGGATCACGTTGCGCCGCGTCAGCTTCGACAGGAGCAGCACCGAGACCAGCGAGAACGCCTCGGCCGCCTTGTGCGAGAGGGTCGCCGAGACCAGCGCCTCGCGCAGCGGCGCGTTGTCGAAGCTGAGCCCGATGCCGATCGCGCCGCCGAGCGTGTGGACCGAGAGGCCGACGAAGCTGGCGATGCCGACCACGCGGTGGCCGCCATGGTGGGCCGGGTGGTCGTGCTCGTGCTCGTGCGCGTGGTCGTGCTGGTGGGGATCGCCGTGGCGCAGCAGCACCTCGGCGAAGAAGACCGCCAGCACGCCGACCAGCACGCAGCCCCACATCGCGACCGAGTGGCTCTGGTGGGCGACCTCGGGCAGCAGGTGCAGGAAGGTGACGCCGAGGAAGAAGCCGCTCGCGATGGCGATGACCGCGTGCAGCACCCGCTCGGAGGGCTTCAAGAGCAACGGCAACGCGCCAGCGCCGACGACCAGCGCGAACACCGTCAACGCCACCACCACCGGGGAGTCCATCGCGGCGCATCAAAGCGCGGCCGCACAAGCGAGGCAATCGCGGCGTCGCGGCGCGCAGCGCCACCCGCCGCTCTCAGCTGGCGGCCTGCGCCGGTTGCCGCGCGAGCCGCGCGACGGCAGCCAGTAGCAGCTGCGGTCGCACCGGCTTCGGGAGGAAGTCGTTCATCCCGCAGGCGAAGGCCGCGTCGCGATCGTCGGCCAGCGCGTTGGCGGTGAGCGCGAGGATCGGCACCTTGGCGCGCTCGTCAGGCAGCCCGCGGATGGCGCGCGTCGCGGCGAAGCCGTCCAGCTCCGGCATCTGGCAGTCCATCAGCACCACGTCGAACGGCGCGGCCATCAACTTCTCGATCGCCTCCCGGCCGTTGCCGGCGACCGTCACCGAGTGGCCCGCCTTGCGCAGGATCGTGCAGGCGACCTTCTGGTTCACCGGATTGTCCTCGGCCAGCAGGATGCGCGCCGCGGAGCACGCCGTGGTCGGCTCGGCCACGGCGCGCTTCGGCTCGTCGGCATCGCGGCGCACCGAGCGTCGCTCGGCCGCCTCGAGGAGGGTCGCGAGCAGCTGCGCTTCGCGGCACGGCTTGGCGAGCCAGCGATGGAAGACGCCGGGCGCCCCCGTGCGCGCGATGTCGCCGAGGCCGCCGACCGACGAGAAGAGGATCAGCCGAGGGGTGCGCTCTCGCAGCGTCGCGCCCAGTCGATGGGCGAGCTCGAGCCCGTCCATCTCCGGCATCCGGTAGTCGATCAGCGCCACGCGGAACGCGCTGCCATCGCCGCTCGTCGCCCGCGCGAGCGCCTCCGCGCCGCTCGCCAGCGCCACCGGGCGGCAGCCCCATGCAGTCAGCCGGCTCGCGAGGATGCGTCGATGGGCGTCGTTGTCGTCGACCACCAGCACCGGCAGCCCGGCGAGCAGCTTGCGGTCCGCCTCCGCGAGCGGCGCGCGCTCGGCCGCGACGGCGAACGGCAGCTCGAACCAGAAGGTCGAGCCGACGCCTTCCCGCGACTCGACGCCGATCGTCCCGCCCATGCGCGTCACCAGCTCGCGGGCGAGCGCCAGCCCGAGGCCGGTGCCGCCGAAGTGGCGGGTGGTCGAGGCGTCGACCTGCGTGAAGGGCGTGAAGAGCTTCGCGATCCGCTCCGGCGGGATGCCGATGCCGCTGTCGCGCACGCTGAAGCGCAGCGTGCACCGCCCTTCGCGTCGTTCCCCCACGCGGATCGCGACCTCGAGGTCGCCGCCCGGCCGCGAGAACTTGACGGCATTGCCGACCAGGTTCAGCAGCACCTGCCGCACGCGACCCGGATCGCCGATCAGGCGCGCCGGCAGTTCGGGGTCGAGGTCGCCCATGCGCTCGAGTTCGCCCTCGTCGGCGCGCGCCGCGACGATGTCGAACACGTCGTCCAGCAGCGCCTGCGGATCGAACTCGATGGCCTCGAGTTCGAGGCGCCCGGCCTCGATCTTCGAGAGGTCGAGGATCCCGTTCAGCAGGTCGAGCAGCGCCTCGGAGCAGGAGCGCGCGGTCCGGGCGTACTCGCGCTGCTCGGCGTCGAGCGGGCTCTCGAGCAGCAGCCCGGTCATCCCGATGATCCCGTTCATCGGCGTGCGGATCTCGTGGCTCATGTTCGCCAGGAAGAAGCCCTTCGAGCGGGCGGCCTCCTCGGCGTCGCGGCGCGCCTTCTCCAGCAGTTCGACGGCGCGGCGCCGTTCGCTGACGTCGCGCGCGACGATCGTGGTGAAGACCAGCGCATCGGCCGCGCACTCGGTGCGGGCGAACTCGAGCTCGAGCGGTGCGCCGTCGAGCGCGCTGCCGACCGTCTCGCCGTGGCGCTCGAGCCCGTCGAGTCGCGGGAGCAGCTCGGCGAGCGGTCGCCCGGTGAGACCGCCATCGCCGGCGCGGAACAGCGCGTTCGCAGCGGCGTTGGCGCTCTCGATCCGGCCGGTCCGCGCGACGGTGAGGATCGCGTCGGAGGAGGTCTCGACGATCGCTCGCGTGCGCGACTCGACGACTTCGAGCGAGCTCGCCAGCTCCCGGCGCTCGCGCTCCTCGCGCTCGCGGCGCATCGCCAGCCAGTGGCCGAAGAAGCCGATGGCGGCCACCAGCAGCAGGATCATCCCGCACAGCGCCAGCTCGACGACGCGCAGCGTGGCGAGCGTCTGCTGCTGGTCGGCGAGGTCCTGCTGCTGCAGCGCGGAGAGGCGCGAGCCGAAGCGCGACAGCGCGCGAGCGAGCTCGCGGTGGCCGCCGTCCATCTGCGCCATCGCGACCCCGGCGCCATCGTGGTCGTCGCGCTCCATGGCGTCGAAGATGGCCGCCGTCCGCGTCGCGACCGCGTCGAACCGCGCGCCGATGGCGTCGAGCCACGGCGCCAGCTCCGCGTGCCGCGCCGTCGGCGAGGAGTGCAGCGAGCCGCCCATCTCGCGCAGCGCCGCGAGGAAGGCGGCGTCCGCTTGCGCTTGCGCCGCGCGGGCCGCGCGGACGTCCCGCGTCTCGAACACGGCGTTGCCCGGTTCGTTCGCCTCGCCGGCGAGGTCGGTGAGCGCGGCCAACTGGTCGTAGTGGAGCGACCAATGCTGGTTGCGCTCCACCGTCTCCTGTTGGATCGACAGGGCGCGGTGGTTGACGGCGAGGCCGGCTGCGACGGTGGCGAGGTTGAACGCCGTGAGCAGGCCGAAGGCGAAGTGGCGGCGGAAGGGCGAACGCTGGCGGCGGCGCCGGTCGGCCGCGGCGTTCCCGTCAGGGGGGTGGACGTTGGGGGCAGCCACGGCGACGGACTCCGGGGGTCTCGAATCCACCCCGTGTCGTCGCCGCTCGCGCCGCGGCTGGAGCGCGCGGGCGCATCGGAAACGAATGCAGGCCCGACGGCGCTCGGCGCCGCCTCCGGTCACTCCCCGACGGCGCCGAGCAGCGGCGTGAAGTAGCGGTAGTAGACCTCGAGCATCAGCACGCACATCGCGGTCGAGTAGGCGCGGTCCTGCTCGTCGTCGCCGGCGTAGTCGCGCGCGTAGAGGTCGATCGCCTCCCAGCTGCCGTCGCGCTGCTGCGTGGGCAGCAGGGTCTTCTGCAGCGCGTCGTTCCACTCGCGCCACGCCGGACCGCCGCGGCAGAAGAGCGCGAGCGTCGAGTAGTACCAGAAGTAGATGTTGGCGGTGCCGCGCCGCACGAAGGGATCCTGCCCGCGCCAGCGGTACCCCTCCGGCTTGCGATCGAGCACGTAGCGCTCGGCGGCGGCGACGCTCGCGTGGTCGCGCTCGCCGAGCAGCACCAGCGCGAACATCGACGCCGGCGTCGAGGCGGGCAGCGTGCCGTAGCCGTTGTTGAGCCAGCTCGGGTTGTGGGTGTAGCGGAAGCCGTCGAAGGAGGGGTCGAAGCTGCCGACGAAGTAGTCGCGCGCCGCGGCCAGCGACTCGGCTGGCACCTCGAAGCCGCCGACCTTGGCCGACTCGAGCGCCATCACCTGCCACGCGCTGATCGAGGCGCGCGGGTAGGCGTCGAAGCCGGGGCCTTCGGGGTAGTAGTAGGTCCAGCCGCCTTCCTTGCGCGGATCGCGCGTGCCGTGCTGCTGCATGGCCAGCAGATGGTCGAGCGCGCGCTCGAGCGCCGGCACCAGCGCCTCGTCCTGCGTCATCGCGAAGCACTCGGCGAGCGCGTAGGTGGCGATGCCGTGGCTGTAGCCCTCGCTGGCGCCGAAGTGGCCGCTCGCCGGATCCTGGCGCGACTGCAGCCACGCCAGCAGCCGCTCCACGTTGGGCGAGAACTCGCTGCCGGAGCGATGCGTGTGGCCGGCGCCGAGGAAGGCGAGCAGCGCGAGGCCCGACTTGCCGATGCGGAAGTCGCGGTACTTGCTGGAGAGGTCGACGTCGTTGGCGCTGCCGTACCACCCCTTCGGATGCTGCACCTTGGCGAGGTAGCGCAGCCCCGCCAGCACGGCGCGTTCGGTCGCCTCGGAGCCGCCGCCCTCGCGCAGCGCGACCGCCTTCGCGGCACCGGCGCGCCGCTCGTAGAGGCGCGGCGTGGCGGGGCCGGCCGGCGCGGCGTCGCGATCGGGCGCGCGTTCGGCGGCGGGCGCCGGCAGCGGCAGCGGCGCGGCGGCGAGCGCCGGCGCGAGGTCGGGGGGGGCGCCGTTGGTCAGCACGCTCGCGCGCTGCGGCGCGGCGGCGCCCGTGCCGTTCGCCAGTCGCCCGCTGCCGAGCGCAGGGGCCAGTTGCGGCGCAAGGCGCGGCGCGAGCGGTGGTGCAGCGGCGGCGGCACCCGTCGCCACGTCGACTGCAGCGCCGCGCTCCGCAGCGTCGGTGGGAGCCGCCATCGCGATCGCGGGCGGGCGCGCGCTCGGCCCGCGATCGCGCTCGGCGGACGGCTCGGCGCGATCGGCCGCGCGCGCGGGGGCGTGCAGCTCGCGCGCCTCGCTGCCGCGCGCCGTCGCGACGAGCGGTGGCGCGCCCGCGGGCCCCGGCTCGCTCGGCGCCAGGTCGGTCGCGAGCAGCGCGGCGCGCGCGGCGGCGCCGATGGCCGGCGGCGCGACGGCGGGCAGTGCAGCCGTCCCACCGTCGCTGGACGGCGCCGGCTCGCGCGGTGCGAGCGCCAGCTGCGGCGCTGCGCCGCGCTCGCCATTGCCCCGGCCTTCGTCGGCCGCGTGCGAATCGTTCGGCGGCGCCAGCGCGACGGCGGGCAACGGCCGCGTCGCGGGCGAGAGAGCGCCACCGTCACTGCGCGGGACGCTGCCCGAGTCGGTGGGGGTGGCGCCGGCGTTGCCGCCCGCGAGCGGCGCTTCGGCGCGCGGCGCGACGGCGTCCGCGCTCTCTGCCGCGTCGTTCGCAGCGAGGAGCGCCGTCCCGCGCAGCGGTGGAGCGGTCGTCACCGCGCCGGTCGCGCTGCCGCCGGCGTCGCCGTCGCGCGCGTCGCCGTCGCTCGCGGCGCGCAGGCGGGCGGGTTGCAGCGCCGGTGCGGCCGCGGTCGTCGCCGCGCGGCCGCCCACTTCGGCGCGATCGGTCGGCAACGCGGTGGCGACCGAAGCGGATTCGCCGCCCTCGCGCTCGCCGCGCTCGCGGGTGACGGGGTTGCGAGCGCGCGGCGCGGCGGCGGGCGCCGCGGCGACGGTCGAGGCCGCGCGCGCCGCAGGGGTCGCGCTGGCGAGCGGCGCGGCGTCGAGCGCGCGCGGCTCGGTCGCGGAGGCGGTGGCGGGGGTGAAGGGCGCGCTGCCGGCGGCGATCGGCTGCGCCGCGCCCGCTTCGCTCTCCGACAGCGCGGGCGTCGCGGCGCGGCCGGAGCGGCGCTCGTAGCTCTCGGTCGCCAACGCGACTGGATCGCGGCTCGGCGCGCGCGCGGCCGTCTCGCTCGGCGCGAGGTCGCGACTCGCGGCGCTCGGCGCGGCGGCGGCCGGTGCCGCGGCGGTCCGCTCGAGCGGCGTCAGCGACTCGCTCGGCGCCGCTTCGGCGAGTTCGGGGGTCACCGACTCGCGCGTCAGCGCGGAGACGCTCGGGAGCGTGCTCTCGGCGGCGATCGAATCGCCCTGCGCGCGATCCTCGAGGCGGGCGACGGTGGCCAGCAGGTCGCCGAGCACGCGGATCTCGAAAGTCTGGCCCGGCCCGCGCAGCGACGGCGTGTTCGCCTCGACGTCGATGCGCCGCGTCCACCAGAGGAAGAGCAGGTGGAGCAGCAGCGAGACGACCATGCACTTCCAGATCACGTCGAGCGCTTCCCAGCGGCGCGCGAGCCAGGCGAGCAGCGCGACCAGCGCCAGCAGCAGCAGCAACGTGAAGTCGGTGAGCGTGAAGCGCGGCGCGGGGACCGGGAAGAGCTCGCGCGTGCGCGTGCGCAGCAGCAGCGGCGCTTCGCCGGCCACGCGATTCGCCGAGTAGAGCAGCGTGAAGCCGTCGTCGGCGAGCGTCGGGCCGAGCTCGTCGCCGGGGCCGTTCAGCGGACCGAGAGTGACCGGCGCGAGGAAGCCGCTGCCGTCGCGCAACGAGCGCCACAGGTCCGCGCCGCCCGCGCCGCCCGGCCGATCGCTGGCGAAGAAGAGCTGGCGGCCGTCGGGGCTGAAGGCGGGCGCGCGCTCGTCGTAGGGAGTGAGGAGTGCGTCGGCCCACGCGGGCGCGGCGAAGCGGACGCCGTCGCTCTTCGCGAAGAGGAGGTCGAAGTCGCCGCTGCCGTTCACCTCGCGATTCGAGGCGAACCAGAGTTCGACGGGGGTGCCCGACGCAGCGCCCGCTGCAGCGCCCGCTGCCGCGCTCGCCGTGCTGCGCAGCGCGGGATCGCGCTCGTCGGAAGCGGAGTTGATCGGCGCGCCGAGGTTCTCCGGCGCGAGGAAGCGGTCGCCCGCCAGCGGCGCGCGCCAGAGATCGAGCCCGCCTTGGCCGCCGGCGCGATCGGAGGCGAAGAAGAGCCAGCCGTCGTGGAAGCAGGGCGAGAGCTCGCGGCGCGGCGAGTTGAGCTCGGTGAGCGGTCGCGCGATCCAGCCGTCGGCGGCCGGCGTCGCCTGCCAGAGCTCCTCGCTGCCCGCCTCGCCGCGCGCGAAGAAGAGGCGGCCGCTCGCGGGATCGAGCGCGGGGTCGTGCGCGCCGGCGAACTCGGCGGGGCCCGAGAGCGGCTCGGGGGCATCCCAGCGCGCGAGGCGCAGCTCGTCGCGGGTGCGCGTCGCGGCCAGCAGCTGGTCGCCATCGGTGAAGCCGGCGCCGCGCGGCAGCTGCGGACGCAGCGCGATCCACGTCCCGAGCCCGCCCATGGCGAGCAGGGAGGCGATCACGACCAGGTTCTTCAGGAGGTTCTGCATGGCTCGCGCCGGCCGCCGCGGCGGCAGCTCCGCCTACTTCGAGGTGCCGTCGATGAGGCCGACGGAGATGCGATTCAGGTTGGCGCGGCCGCACGCATCCATGGCGCGCACCGCGTTCTGGAAGACCGTCTCGCGATCGCCGCGGATGGTGACCGGCGTCGAGGCGTCGGCCAGCGCGACCTGCTTCAGGTGGTCGACCAGCGCCTCCTGCTCGAAGAAGCGCTCGCCCACCTTCATGCGGCCGTCGGCCATCACGTTGATGATCACTTCCTTCGTCTCTTGCTGCTCCGGCCGCCCCGACTTCGCCTCGGGGAGGTTCAGGTCCATCTCCTTCTCGAGGTTCAGGAAGGTCGTGGTGAGCATGTAGAAGATGTTGAGCAGGAAGACGCAGTCGATCATCGGCGTCAGGTTGAAGCCGACCTCCTCGCCTTCCGCGTCGCTGCTGCGGCGGATGCGCATGTCACGCCGCCTGCGGCTGGGCCGCCGCGCTGCGCGCGTCGAGGGCGCGGCCGAGCACCGCGTCGAAGACCGTCTCGCTCGAGGCGGCGAAGCGGTCGACCTTGCCGCGGAACCAGTAGTAGAGGACCTGCACCGGGATCGCGACGAAGAGGCCGGCCGCGGTGGTGACCAGCGCTTCGGCGATGCCGCCCGCCAGCAGGTCGGGCTTGCCGGCGCCGTGCTGCTGCGCCATCACCTGGAACGACTGGATCATCCCGGTCACCGTGCCCAGAAGCCCGAGCAGCGGCGCGATCGCGGTGATGATCAGCAGCGGCCGCAGCCCGCGCGTCATGGCCGCCACCTCGCGGCCGCCGGCGTCCTCGACCGCTCGCTCGATGTCGACGCGCCCTTCGTGGAAGCGGCGCAGCCCCGCCGCCATCACGCGCGCGAGCGCCACCTTCGGCTGCTTCTCGCAGAAGGCGAGCGCCGCGGGCGCGCCCTGCGCCAATGCCTGCGCGAGCCCGTCGCGGAACGACCCGGGCGCGAGGCGGCCGCTCGAGAGCGCGCCGAGCCGCTCGACGAAGTAGCCGAGCGCGACGATGGAGCAGAGCGCGATCGGGACCATCAGCGGCCCGCCCGCGAGGATCAGGTCGTAGAGGTTGCCGAGCTTCGCGGAGGCGGCGGAGCTGCCCGCCTGCAGCAGGAGCGGCGGGACGAACGGGACGAGCGACGGGGACATGGGGACCTCGCTTGGAACGGGGACGGGACCGGACGGGACGGTCAGCTCTTCTTCGCCTCGAGCTCGCGCAGCCGCGCCTTCGCGGCGCCGGCTTGCGCGGCATCGGCGTGCTTCTCGACCAGCTCGGCGTAGCGCGCCTTCGCCTTCGCGACGTCGCCTTGCGCCTCGAGGCACTGGCCGGCGCCCCACAGCGCGCGCGCCACTTCGGGCGGCGTGTCGAAGAGGAGCGCCACCTTCAGGAACTCGGAGAGCGCGTCGTCGAGGCGCCCCTGCGCCTGCAGCACCTCGCCGCGGCCGAGATGGGCGCGCGCCGCGAGGACGCCGCGATCGGCCTGCAGCACGGCGTCGAACTTCGCGAGCGCGTCGTTGGTGCGCTGCTTGGCGAAGAGCGCGCGGCCGAGCCAGAGGTCGGCCTCGGCCTTCAACGCGAAGTCGGGGAACTCGCGCTGCAGCCGCGTCAGCGCGTCGAACGCCGCGTCGAGGCGGCCGAGCTCGCCGGCGCAGAGCCCGGCGCGGAAGAGGCCGTTGCTGCGCTGCTCGTGCTTCGGATGCGCGGCGAGGAACTCCTCCAGCACCTGCAGCGCCGGCTCGAAGGCGCCGGCGCGGTAGAGCGACTCGCCCTGGAGGTAGCGCGACTCGCCGACCAGCGCGCTCTTCTCGTGGTGCTTCACGAGGCGCGCGAAGCAGGAGGCTGCATCGCCGAACCGCTCCTGCTGGAAGCGCGCCCAGCCCGACTTGTAGAGCGCCGCGTCGGCGACCGGCGAGTCGACGCCGCTCGCGTTCTGGTAGTGGGCGAGCGCCCCTTCGTAGTCGCCCTTCGCGTACGCCTGCTCGCCGAGCTCGAAGGCGGCCTGCGCCGCGAGCGGCCCGCCGCCGCTGCTGGCAGCCACCGTGGCCAGCAGCGCGTTCGCCTCGGCGACCTCGCCCGCCGCCTGCAGCGAGAGGGCGCGCTGGTAGACCAGCCGCTCGCGGCCGGGCGCCTTCGGGAGGCGCTGCAGCGCGTCGCCCAGCAACTGCGCCGCGCCGCGCGAGTCGTCGTTCTCGTCGAGCGCGAGGGCGGCCACCAGCGCGATCTCGGCGGCGCGCTCGTGCTGCGGCGCGAGCTCGCTGAAGCGCGTCCACGCCGCGCGCGCGCCCGCCGGATCCTTCGCCGCGCGCGCCACCGTCGCCGCCAGTTCGAGCGCCGGCAGCGCGAGCGCGCTCGGCAGCGCCGCCTCCTTCGTCTCGCTGGCGAAGAGCGCCTGCAACGCGTCGCGCGCTTCGCCGTGCACGCCGAGCGCTTCGAGCGACCACGCCTGCGCGTAGAGCGCGGCGCGGCGCGTCTCGAGCGGCGCGTTCGCGTCGCGGACGAGGCCCGCGAGCAGCTTCAACGCCTCGGCGTGGCGACCCGCCGCCGCATGCCCTTCCGCCGCTTCCAGCGCCGCGCGCCGCGCCAGCGCCGCATCGACCTTGCCGCCCCCGCGCGCGAGCTGCACCAGCAAGGCGTCGGCCTCGTCGCCCTTGCCGAGCGCCCGCTTGCACTGCGCGAGGTCGTAGCGCGCGTCGTCGCCCCACTCGCTCTTGCCGTGTTGCTGCACGGCGGTCGCGAGCGCGATCTCGGCCGCCGCGTGGTTGCCCGCGCGCAACAGGCAGCGGCCGTGCATGAAGGCCGCTTCGGGCGCGCGCTCGTCCTGCGGGAACTCGGTCGCCAGCGCGGCGAAGTGCGCCGCTGCCGGCGCGTGGCGCTCGAGCTTGTAGGCGCACCAGCCGGCGCGCGACAGGGAGCGCGGCCGCAACGCGGCGCGGCTCTCGTCGCCCTCGCCTTGCGCTTGCGCGGCTGCTTCGAACGCGGGCAGCGCCTCGTTCCACTTCTGCTGCGCGAAGAGCCCTTCGCCGAGGATCAGCTGCGCGCCCGCCGCGTGGCGCCCCTTGCCGAACCGCTGCAGCATCTCTCGCGCGCGCTGCGCGGCGCCCGCCGCATCGCCGCCGTTCAGCGCCGCGACCGCCGCCGAATAGGCCGCCTCCTCGGAGCCGCCGCCCGCCTTCGCGTACGCCTCCTGCGCCGCCGCGAAGTCGCCGGCGTCGAAGAGCGCGTCCGCGCGCGCCAGCGCCAACTGTTCGGTGAGCGGCGCCTCCGGCTTCGCGGCGAGGCCGCGCTCGAAGAAGGGGAGCGCCGCCGTCGGGCCGCCCTTGCGGCGAGCGACGAGACCGCGCCAGTAGCACGCGGTCGCGTTCCAGCGCGCGTCGCCCTGCGCCAGCAGCCGATCGAGGACGGCGGCCGCCTCGTCGTCGCGGCCGGCACGCTGCAGGTGGATGCCGGCGTGCAGCCGCGACTCGCCGAGGAGCGGGCTGTCGGGCACCGCCTGTTCGAGGCGGAGGAACCACTGCGCCGCGCGCGCGTCGTCCTTCTGCGCCGCGCACGCGAATCCGGCGGCCGACAGCGCGTCGTCGAACCACTCGCCGCTGCCGACCTTCTGGAACGCGGCCAGCGCCTCGGCCGGCTGCTCCTGCTTCAATCGGCACTCGCCGAGCAGGAACCACGCCTCGCCGACCGTCGCGTCCTGCGGATGGCGCTGCACGAAGAGTTCGAGCGCCTGGGTCGCCGCCGCGAACTCGCCCGCCTTGTAGAGCGCCCAACCGAGCCCGTGCAGGCCGCTCTTCTGGTACTCCGCCTCCTTGCTCTCGGCGGCCAGCGCATACGCCTTGGCGGCCGAGGCGAAGGCGCCGGCGGCGAAGTGCGCCTCGCCGGCGTGGAAGGCGGCGGCAGGGGCGAGGTAGTGGTCGCTGCGGGCGATCGGGTCGAAGCGGCGCGCGGCGGCCGCGGCGTCGCCGGTCGCCTGCAGGCACTGCGCGAGGCGGAAGCTCACCTCGGTGGCGTAGGGGAACTCGGCCGGCGGCGGCTCGAGGCGCGCGAGCTCCGCCTGCGCCTCCTTCAGCTTGCCGAGCTCGAAGAGGGACTGGCCGAGGCGATAGCGGACCAGCGCGGCGCGCGGGTGGCCGGCGCGCTCCTTCAGGAACTTGGTCGCCTCGCTCACGACCTGATCGTGGAACCCCTTCTCGAAGAGGCCGGCGATGAAGTTGTAGGCGTCGTTGGCGGCGGCCTCGTCGTTCCCGCGCGCGTTGCCGCGCGGGTCGCGTGCTTGCGGCAGCGGCTCAGCGAGCGGCACGGCGGCGAGCGGCCCAGCAAGCGGGACGGCGGCTAGCGGCGGCAAGCGGAGCGGGGCCGCGAAGGCACGGGAGGGCGAGGCGCCGACGAGCGCCGCGATCCCGAGCCCGACGACGATCGGGCGACGGCGAGCCATGACGTTCCTTCCGCGGACGATGAACGAAGCGAACGCGCCGCCGCTCCACCTGCAGCGGACGCAACGGCCTCGCCGCCCAGCGACGCCGTGCCCGGATTCGAGTGGCTCCCGGTGCGAGCGCCTCTCGGTTCGAGTGGTTCTCTGCACGACGCGGCGAGGCGCGAGTGCCGCCTACCCGCGATGCGGAGCCGGCGGTTCCTACGCCGCCCTCGGCGCGTCGTTGGGAGTTCTCCGAAGACCTTAGGAGATCGTCCGCGAACGCGCCATCGGTGCGGCAAGGAAGCAGCAGCGCGACCTGCGTCGCTTGGACGCGATCGATGGGCGAACGGACGACGCGAAATCGCGACGCTGCCAAGCGGGATGCGCCGCGAGTCGGGCGACGGGAGGGAGTTCTTCTCACGCTCTGAGGCGGCCTATGCTCCGCGCGCGGGTGGCCGGCCGCTCGGGAGATGAGGTCGCGTCCGATGTCGTGGCTCGCACTGCTGTTCGCGCTCCTGCTCCGCGCGGCGCCCGACGAGCTGCCGCGCTTTCTCGACGGCGACCTCGCCAAGCTGCGCTGCGACGTGGCCGAGCGCGCCGAGGCGGGGCCGTGGTCGACCCGCCTCGCGGTCGACGTCAAGAACGGCGGCAAGTCGGCCGCCGAGCCGCTCCGTTTCCGCGTCCGCGTGGTGCCGAAGGGCAAGGGCGCGGCCCCGGTGGAGACGGTCGTCGCACGCGCCGCGTTCCCGCTGGCGCAGCGGTGCGGTCGGCCGGCGCTGCCCGGCGGCAAGACGCGCTACTGGCTGATGGTCGCTCGCATCGACGACGCCGCCAAGGTCGAGGTGACGGTCGAGGAGGCCTCCTTCTTCGAGGGGGCCGCGCCCGCGAAGCCGGCGCTGCGCGTCGCCGCACTCGCCGCCGCCGAGCAGCCTGACGCGCTCGGCACGCCCCTCAGCGTGATGAAGGCGACCGTCGAGAATCCGCTGCCGCACCCCGTCGACGCCATCTTCCTCGCCACCTTCACGGCGCCGAAGGATGCGAAGGCGCTGGTGGGGCTGCGCCTCGCGCCCGGCACGTCCGAGACGCTGATCACGCAGCTCAGCGGCGTGCTGACCTTCACCACCGGGACGCCGAACGTCGCGGTCCGCATCACCAAGCTCGAGCTGCTCGATTGGTGCCTGTGGGCCGGCGATGCGCCGGAGCGCGCGGCCGAGCTGTTCCGCCCCGCCTACGCGAAGTGGGTGCGGTGGGAGGAGCCGGG
>JAEUIC010000023.1 GCA_016795285.1 Planctomycetota bacterium
ATCACAGCGCCTCCCCCGCCGCGGTGCCGGGGAGTTTCCATCCATCCCGGTGCCGGGGAGTTTCCATCCAGGTCGACAGCGGGGCATTTCCCCTCGTAGCCGGACGGAAACTCCCCGGCACCGGGCGGCGCTAAGCCGGACGGAAACTCCCCGCCACCCGGACGAGGGGGGCGCCAGCGGTCGGAGAGCGGTCGGAGAGGAGCGCGAGATGGGCAAGCGGAGCAAGAGCGTGGGCAAGGCGAAGGGGCCGGCGGTGGCGGCGCTGCGGCGGATCGTGCTGCTGGCGATGGACGTCGACGGGACGCTCACCGACGGGACGATCTCGCTCTCCGAGTCGGGCGAGGAGACCAAGGCGTTCCACGCGCGCGACGGCATCGGCTTGAAGCTCTGGAAGCTCGCCGGCCACGAATCGGCCTTCATCACCGCGCGCAGCAGCAAGGCGGTCACCCGCCGCGCCGGTGAGGTCGGCGTCCGCGACGTCATCCTCGGCTCGAGCGACAAGGGCGCCGCGCTGTGCGCGCTCTGCGCCAAGCGCGGCCTCGCCCTCGATCAGGTCGCCTTCATGGGCGACGACCTGCAGGACCTCGCCGCGCTGCAGATCGCCGGCCTCTCGATCGCCGTCGCCGACGCCCCGCTCGAGGTGCGCGAGCGCGTCGACTGGGTGACGCAGGCGCGCGGCGGCGAGGCCGCGGTCCGCGAGGCGATCGAGCGGCTGCTCCAGGCGCAGGGCCGCTTCGACGCCGCGCTCGCCCACTTCGTCCGGGACTAGCGGCGCCGTGCCGCGGCTCGTGGTGCAACTGCCCCGCCACCGCAACCGCCACCGCAGCCACCGCCGCGCACGCCGCCGCCACGCCCCGTCGCAGCTCGCGCGCCCGTTTCCATTAACCTCTGGCCCTCGATGAAGCGCCTGCTCCTCTTCGGCTCGATCTTCGGCTTCGGGCTCCTCGTGCTGGTGCTCGTGCTCGGGCCCGGCCGGCTCGTGCGCGAGTCGGGCGAGCAGGAGATCGGCGACTCGAACCTCGCGGACGTGCGCACCGCCGTCTCGATGAAGGAGAGCGGCCAAGGCGGCGCGACGATCGGCGTCGCCATGGAGGGCGCCGGCCGCATCCCGATCTGGAAGGAGCGCGTGCTGCCCGACGGCTCCGTGCAGCGCGTGAAGGCCGCGCTGCTGGCCTACCGCGGCATCGAGCCGTTCGCCGGCGGCTTCCACTTCGATCAGCCGCACCTCGAGTTCTTCCCGGGCGTCGTCGTCGACGAGCGCCCCACCGCCGTCATCGACGCCGAGGGTTGCGACCTCGCGCTCCACGGCGAGCAGGCGGGCGCCGCGCAGTTCGCGCAGGGCTTCAAGCCGGCCGACGTGAAGGCGTTCACCTTCTCGCCGAAGGTCGTGGTGCAGAAGCTCGACCCGACGAGCGGCGCGCCGACGCTGCGCTTCGAGACCGAGCGCCTCGAGGCGCCCGAGCTGCCGCTCACCGGCGAGGCCGAGCCGCTCTTCCTCGAGCGGCTGATCGCGCCCGGTCCGCTGCGGCTGCAGCAGGGCGACGGCTTCGACCTGCGCGCCGGCGGTCTCGAACTCGATCGCCGCAGCGGCCGCCTCACGCTGCAGCCGCCGCTGGCGCTGACCGCCACCGAGTTCGATCTCCCCGGCCTCACGGGCGAAGCGCCTGCCGAAGCACCCGCCGAAGCACCCGCCAACGCACCCGCCGCGCCGCCGGCGAAGCGCGCGCGCACCGCCGCCCCGCGCCCGCCGCTCTTCCTCACCAGCGACGGCCCTGCCACCTACCTGCGCGCCAACCCCGCCGCCGACGCTTCGTCCAGCGGCGACGCATCGCCTCCCGCGAACGCGCCGCGCCCCGCCGCCGCCACCGACGCCTTCGACCTCGATTCGGTGCTCGGGCCCGGCGAGATCGTCTTCACCCAGAACGTGCTGCTGAAGCAGGAGGAGCGGTGGCTGCGGACCGAGCGACTCGCCCTGACGCTCGCCCGCAACGCGCTCGGCGAGCTGGTCGCGACGCGCGTCGACGCGGGCCGCGTGGTGACGCCGCTCGCGTTCGGCCTCCTCGGCGGCGAGGGCGACGCGTCGCAGCTCGAGTGGAGCGAACGCGAGCAGGCGCTCGTGCTGCAGGGCCCGGTCGCGCTGCGCGACCTCGTGCTGGGCGAGGGGGCGGCCGCGCGCAAGTTCGAGCTCGCCGCGCGCGAGAGCCTGCGCGTGCGCAACCTGCCGGCCGACGCCACGCTGCCCGAGCGCATCGAGCTGACGCTCGAGCAGGGCGCGCATGTCGCGATCGGCGGCGAACTGGTCGCCGACGGCGATCGCATCGTCGCGCTGCTGCTGCCGCCCGCCGAGGAGACGGCCGCGGCACCCGGCTCGCCAGCGCGCCCCGCGCAGCCGCTGCGGCTCCTCTCGGTCGAGCTGACCGGCGCCCCCGCCACCGCGACGATGAGCGGCCGCGGCGACGCGCGCGCCCGACTGCTCCGCCTCACCGAGAGCGCCGATGGCACGCGCACCCTCCACCTCGACGGCGACGCGCGCGCCGAGTTCGAGCGCGGCTTCGTCGAGGGACCGACGCTCGACCTCACGCTGCCGCTCGATCCGAAGGCGCCGACCACGGTGCTGGTCCCGCGGCTGGTCGCCGCCGAACTCGAGCTGCCCGCCGGCGCCGCCCCCTTCGAACCGCGCTTCGCCGCGACGAGCAGCGCGACCGCGCCGGCGCCCGTCGCGCGCCGCCTCAAGATCGAACCACTCGGCCCCTGCTCGCTGACGCAGATCGGCGAGCAGGTCGACTTCGTCGGCCGCGCCATCTACCGCGTCCGTGCGATCGCCGCGGACGCCACGGACGCCACGGACGCCGCCGATCCTGCGGCTGCCGCCGCTGCCGCGCCCGATCTGCAGACGCTCCACGCCGACGAGCTCCACCTGAAGCCCGACGGCGCCGGCTCCTTCGACGCGCGCGCGCTCGGCGACGTCGTGCTGCTCGATCCATCGCGCGGCCTCGTCGTGCGCGCCGCGCTGGCGCGCACCGAGACGGCGACGCGGGCGGGCCGCTCCGCGCACCTGCTGCTGCTGGAAGGGAAGCGGGCCCACGTCGAGCTGACGCCGCCGCAGTCGACCGCCGGCGCGCTGGTGGTCGAGGCGCCGGACTTCGAGCTCGATCTCGACCGCGGCTCGCTGCTGGCCGTCGATCCGAGCGGCGCCGTGCGGCTGCAAGCACCCGAAGCGCTGCTGGCTGACCTCTTCCCGAGCCTCGCGCTGCCGCCGACCGGCGCACCGCCCGCGCCGCCTGCGCCTGCTGCGCCGGCGGCGAACGCGCCGCCGGCCGGCGAGGCGCCCGCGCCGCTCGAGCTCTCCGCCGAACGGATCGAGTTCGCGCCGGGCGAAGGCGCCGACCCGTTCCAGAGCGGCGCGCTGCACCTCGCGCGCCGCGTCGTCGTCCTCCGGCCCGCCGACGGCAGCGTCGCGCGCTGCGACACGCTCGACTTCGACCTCGCCGCCGGCACCGCCGCGCTCGACGGGCGCCCCGACGCGCCCGTCGTGCTGCAGCGCCCGAAGCCCTACGCCGCCGAGCGGATCGACTCGCTCACCACCGCGTGGATCCGCATCGATCGCCGCCGCCAGCGCATCACCGCCGCGCCCGCGACGCTGCTGGTGCTCCACCCCGAAGAGGCGCCGACGCCGGAGAAGCCGGTCCCGCCGCTCGTCCGCATCGAACTGCGCACCAGCGACTCGCCCGAGCTGCAGGGGCGGCGCATCGCGCTCGGCGGCGGCGTCGAGATGGACGTCGCGTTCGGCGATCGGCTCGCCCATGCGCGCGCCGAGCGGGCCGAGCTGCTGCTCGCGAACGGGCTCGAGGAGGGCCCCTTCGAGCCGCTGCGCTTGAACCTCTCGCAGCGCGTGCGCCTCGACTACGGCGACTACCACGCGACCGGCGACCTCCTCTCCTACCGGATCCGCGGCACGCCCGACGACACGCCGGCGCCCGGCTGGATCGAGCTGAAGGAGGGCGTCGAACCGGGCGCGCTGCTCGGGCAGGATGAGGCGGGTCGCTGGCTGGTGACCGCTCGCTTCGAGCGGATGCGCGTCCACCCGCCGTCGGCCGACGATCCGCGGGAGATGATCGAGTTCGATGGGCTTTCGCTGGTGGTCGAGGCAGCGCATGGCGAGTGAGTCGCGTCCGCGAGCGCACGGCGGTTCCGCACCGCGCTGCGCGGCCGCGTGGCTCTGCGCCGCCGCCTTGGCCGCGCCGCTCTCCGCTCGCGCGCAGGAGACGCCCGCGACGGCGCCGAGCGGTGCGCCCGCCACTGCGCCCGCGCCGCAAGCCGCGCCGCCGCGCGCGCCGCGCCCCGCCGAACTCGGCGCGACCCACCTCGAAGTGCTCTCCAGCACCGACGCCGATCAGGCGATCCTGCTGGCCGAGAACCTCTGGCTGCGCCTCGACGACGGCGCCGTCGAGCTGCGCGCCGACTGGGCGATCCTCTGGGGCGATCGCGACCTGCTGCTGCTGCGCAAGGTCGAGCGCTCGCAGGACGCTCCCAGCGCGCCGTTCCGTCCCGAGGTGCCGCCTGCGCCGGGCCGCGCGCCGCTGCCGCTCGCCGGCGGAGCGAGCGACGCGTCCGCGGCGCTGGTCCAGGGGCTGCACGAGGTCTACGCCGAAGGGCACGTCTACTTCCGCCAAGGCGCCGAGCAGGTGCTCTTCGCCGAGAGCCTCTACCAGCACCTCCTCGAGCAGCGCGGCGTGCTGGTCGAAGCCGACGCCTTCGGCCGCTCGGCCTACAAGGGCACGCCGATCGATGTCCACGTGCGCGCCGCCGCGCTGCGCACGCTCGGCCCGCGCCTGCTGGTGGCGGAGGAGGCGCAGTTCTCGACCTGCGCCTACGGCCACCCCCACTACCACGTGCGCAGCGACGCGCTGTCGATCACGCTGCGCGATCCGCTGGCGCGGGCCGCCGGCGCAGCCCCCGCCGGCAGCGCCGCCTCCCCCGGACCGGGCATCGAGAGCCTCGCGCTGCGCGACAACGTGCTGCGGCTCGACGACACCACGCTCTTCCCGCTGCCGAGCTTCACCGCGCGCCTCGACGCCGGCGACGGCCTGCCGCTGAAGAAGGTGCGCGCCGGCCACTCGAAGCGCTTCGGCGCCTACCTGCAGACGCTGTGGGGCGCCGACCTGCCCGACGAGGCGGCCGCGCTGCAGGAGTCGCTGGCGCTCGATCCGGCGCGGCCGCTCGAACTCGGCTGGGAGCTCGACGTCGACGGCTACGCGCGGCGCGGCGGCGGCCTCGGTCCGGCGCTGCAGTGGAAGGTGCCGGGCGCCATCGACGGCGAGCTCGGCGGCTACTGGATCCACGATCGGCGCGGCGAGGACTTCGGCCAGCCGTTCGACTTCGAGCACGCCGATCGCGGCCGCGCCTACCTGCGCGACCGCTTCACGCCGATCGAGCACTGGCGCCTCGACACCGAGGTGCAGTGGCTCTCCGACGCCGGCTTCCAGCCCGAGTACTTCGAGCGCGAGTTCAAGGAGGAGAAGGAGCCGGAGAGCTACGCCCACCTGGTGCGCCAGGAGGAGCAGACGCGCTGGCGCTTCCTCTACCGCAATCGCCTGAACGACTTCACCACGCAGGTCGACCAGCTGCCGCGCGCCGGCTTCGATCGGGTCGGCGAGCCGCTGCTGCGCCTGCCGCTGCCGCGCTTCCTCGAGAACGACGGCAAGCCGGCGTGGGTGGTGCTGACGCAGGCGCACGACGTCGCCCACCAGCGGCTGCGCACCGCCGACGGCTCGCTGCTCGACGACGAGCGCGTCGCGCGCGCCGACTCGCTGCTCGACCTGTCGACGACGCTCTCGCTCGGGCCGCTCTCGCTGCGGCCGTTCACGGCGGGGCGCTTCACCGGCTGGGATCGCCGCGCCGACGACGGCAGCTCGATCGGGCGCGCGGCCGGCCTCGCCGGCGCTCGCAGCGAGCTGATGGTGCATCGCAACTACGACGCCTGGGCGCCGAGCTTCGGCATCGACGGATTGCGCCACATCGTGCTGTTCGACGCCGACTACGTGAACCTCTACGACGTCTCGCGCGACCCCGACGAGCTGGTGCAGATCGACGACGTCGACGCGCTCGACCAGCGCGAGGTCTACCTGCTGGCGATCCGCCAGCGCGCGCAGACGCATCGCGGCCAGTCGATCGAGGACGTCGCCGAGCTCGACCTCGAGCTGCCGCTCTACCCGCATGCGCAGCGCGACAACGTCGGCCCGATCGCCGGCTCGACGGCCGGGCGCACGGCGGGCCCGCTGCGCTACGACGCGGTGGTCCGGCCGGGGCTGCGCGACCCGATCTTCCGCCACGCCTACGCCTGGTCGGAGGGCGAGTGGAACTTCCACGACGGCGCGTTCGACACGGTGAACGTCGGCGCGGCGCTGCAGCCGACGCTCGAGTGGACCACGCTGCTCAGCTGGCGCGTCACGCGCGGCTACTCGCGCGTCATCACCGGCGAGCTCGATTGGCGCCTCACCGACAAGTGGTCGGTGGCGCTCCTCGAGCAGTACGACCTCGAGCAGAGGAACGGCCTCGAGCACCGCTACGAGCTGCGCCGCCACGGCCACGACTTCACGCTCACCTTCGGCTTCGAGCGCGATCGCGGCGACGGCGACCTCGCCTTCACCTTCGCCCTCTACCCGAGCTTCCTCATGCGCGGCCGCGCCGAGCGGTCGCTCAGCTCCGGCCGCGGCGATCGCCCGCAGCTCGGCGAGGGGTACTGAGGGAGGCGAGCGGCGGTCGCGACGGCGCGCCGCTCACCGCACCGCGCGGTCGGGCAGGTGGCGGACCGGGTCGCGCGCCTCGGCCAGCGTCGCGAGGCGCAGCAGCGCCAGCGCTTCGCCGGCGGCCCCCAGCATCAGGTCGACGCTGGCGGCACCGTCGCCACCGCCGCTCGACGGGTCGTGCGTCGCGCCTTGGTGCCAGAGGACGCCCGCGCCATCGGCCACCGCCGCCTGCACCAGCCAGTCGCCCGCGCGCGCGGCGAAGGCGGCGTGCTCCGCGGCGCCGGTCACGCGATGGAGATCGCAGAAGAAGTCGAGCACGCCCGCGACACCGCAACAGAACGAGGGCGGGAAGGCGGCCGGGGCGGCGGCGCGCGGGTCAGCGTCGGCGGGTTGCGCCTCGCGCGGCGCCTGCGCCATGACGAAGCGCGCGCCGGCCAGCGCGGCGTCGAGGTAGCGCGCTTCGCCGCTCTGCGCGTGGAGCAGCAGGAAGAGGCGCGCCGTGCCGGGCGGCCCGTGGCACCAGCCGCCCATCGTCTGCGGCGCGCCGGCAATCACCGGCCACGCGAGCCCGTCGCCGTGCACCAGCGACTGCGCCAGCAGCCACTCGGCGCCGTCGCGAGCCGCGCGCGCGCACGCCTCGTCGCCGGTCACGGCCGCCACGCGCGCCAACGCGTAGGCGACGCCCGCCGAGCCGTGGCTGAAGTTGACGTACGGCTGATTCCCGGCGAGCTGCCAGCGCCAATGGAGCAGCCGCTGCTGGCCGTCCGCGCCCCCGTGCGACACCTGCGCCTGCGCGATCAGCCAATGCGCCGCCGCCTGCGCCGCCGCGACGAAGCTCTCCTCGCCGCTCGCCTCGCCGAGATCGAGCAGGAAGAGGAGCGTCCCCGCGGCGCCGAAGATGATCTCGACCTGCTGATCCCACGAGAGGCGGTCCTCCTCCGCGGTGCCGCGCGCGACGATCGAGTCGCCGATGGCGACGGCCAGCTCGAGCGCCTCGTCGTCGTCGCGCAGCCGCGCGCGCGCGAGGAACGCGGCGCCGACGCCGGCATCGCCGGCGTAGAGCGCGGTCGCCCCCTCGCGCATGCCGTCCGGCATCCAGGTCAGCTCGCCCGTGCGCGTCTGCTGTTGCGTCGCGCGCAGCCCCTTCGCGATCCCGTCGGCGAGCGTGCGTGCCCGCGCGTCGTCCAGCACGGCCGCGGCGTTCTCGAGGAAGAGCAGCGCCCCCGCGCTGCCGCCGTAGACCGCGGCGCCGAGCCGCGTGTTGCGCCGCTGCGGATCGACGAAGAGGAGCGCCCCCTCCTCGCCCTCGAGCGGCGCCGCCTGCCGCTCGATCCACTCGACGGCGCGCGCCACCGTCGCGCGCAGCTCGGCCGGATCGCTCGCCGGCAGGATCGCCGACGAGACGGCGCAGAGGAAGCGAGCAGCGATCGTCATCGGGAACATGCGGCAGCTCCAAGCTCTCAGCGATCGTCGCCACCCGGCTCCGCGCGCTCGTCCTCGCCGAACTCCTCGACGCCGCGCCACAGCGAGGGGACGTTGGTGGCGTTCCACTGCTCCCACGCGGCCAGCAGCTCGGCGACCTGCTCGGGCCGCTCCTCGGCGAGGTCGCGGAGCTCGCGCGGATCGGCGGCGAGGTCGAATAGCGAGAGGGCGCGGCCCGGCGCCACGCGCACCAGCTTCCAGTCGCCGCGGCGCACCGCGAGGCGCGAGCCGGAGCGCCAGAAGAGGGCGGCGTGCGGCGGCGTCGCGACGGCCCCCGCGAGGAACGGCACCAGGTCGACCCCGTCGTGCTCGGGCACCGCGAGGCCGCACGCCGTGGCGGCGGTGGCCGCGAGGTCGAGCAGGTGGACCGGCCGCTCGAAGACGACGCCCGCCGGGATGCGGCCGTTCCAGCGCAGCAGCAGCGGCACCCGCAGTCCGCCCTCGAGGAACTGCGTCTTCACGCCGCGCAACGGCGCATTGCCGTCGTGCCGGATCGAGCCGTTGTCGCTGGTGAAGAACAGCAACGTGTTCGCGCCGAGGCCGTGCGCCTCGAGCCGCTCCAGCACGACGCCCACCGCGTCGTCGAGCCCGACGATCAGGTTCGCGTAGGCGCGCCGGCCGGGATCGGCGATCGACGCGACGCGCTCCGCGAGCGCCGGGTCGGGCTGCACCGGCGGATGGACCGCGCCGAACGGCAGGTAGAGGAAGAACGGCCGCGCCGCGTGGCGATCGATGAAGGCGGCCGCTTCGCGCGCCAGCGCCGGCGTGAGCCACCCCTTCTCCTCGACCGGCTCGACGCCGCGCAGCAGCTGCGTCGGCGCGTTGCGGCGGCGGCGGCTCGGGTCGTAGGCGCTCGCCTTGTCGAGGAAGCCGAAGAACTCGTCGAAGCCGCGCTCGGTCGGGCGCTGGCCCGGCTTCGTGCCGAGGTGCCACTTGCCGACCAGGCCGGTCGCGTAGCCGGCGGCGCGCAACCGCTCGGCGAGCGTCGTCGCATCGGGCGGCAGCCCGAACGTGTCGTTGCCCGCTTCAGGCGGCCCCTGGTTGAACTCGAAGCCGAAGCGCTGCCCGTAGCGGCCGGTCAGCAGCGCGGCGCGCGACGGGGCGCAGACGGGTGCCGTCGCGTAGGCCTGCGTGCAGCGCGCGCCGCTCCGCGCGAGCGCGTCGAGGTGGGGCGTCGCGACGTCGCTGGCGCCGCAGATGGCGAGGTCGGCGCTGCCGAGATCGTCGGCGACGATCACCACGACGTTCGGCCGCGGATCGGCGGCGCGCGCGTCCGCCTGCGCGCTGGCGGAGGCGGCCGCAACGAGCAGCAGGGCGCCGCCGACGATGGCGCGAAGGGGCATCGTCGTGGCTCGTTCGAAGGACATGGGCTGGCGCCTCGCCGCGATTCGACTCTCGATCGCCGCTCGATCAGGCCGGAGATGGTAGGCGCGCGCGCTGCCGCAGGCGAGCCGTCAGCGCTCGGCCGTCACGGCGAAGCGGTGGTCGGCTTCGCGGCGGCCGCGGTCGTGGCGCTGCCGTCGCCGCGATCGGACGCTTCGCCGACCACCTTGCCGAAGAACTCCGGCATCTTCACGCCGCCGACGTCCTGCATCAGGTTCATCATCGGCGGGATCGAGCGGGCGAGGCTCTGCAGGAAGCCGGCCGCGCCGCCGCTGCCGTCGGTGCCCTTGCCCGAGTCCCACACCACGACCTTGTCGAACTTGATGTTCGAGATCGCCGTCGCCGCGGTCGCCGCGAGCGCCTGCACGTGCTCGAGCATCATCATCTGGAAGGCCGGCTGGGCGCCGCCGCACGCCTCGATGATCCGCTTCAGGCCTTCGCCCTTCTTGGCGAGGATCTCGTACTCGCCGCGCGCCTGCGCCTCGAGCTTGGCGTAGAGCCCCTTCGCCTCGCCCTCCGCCTCGATGCGCAGCTTCTCCGCGTGCGCCTCGGCATCGACGATCTGCTTCGCCTTCGACGCCTTCGCCACCGCTTCGAGCTCGCCGCGCTTCTCCTGCTCGATCCGCTCGGCGAGCGCCTGCATCGCGCGCGCCTCGGCGATGTAGCCCGCCTCGGCCACCGCCGCCTGCGCCTCGCGGTGCTTGGTCTCGGCCGACTGGAACGCGGACGCCTCCTTGATGCGCAGCTCGGCGTTGGCGGCGGCGATCTGCCCCTTGGCGAGGTTCTCGCCGGCGACCGCCTTCGCGTTCGCCTCGGCCACCGCGATGCGCATCTGCCGCTCGCGCTCCTTGACCTGCGCCTCCTGCTCGAACGCCGCGGTCCGCTCGCCGACCGTCTTCTCCTTGGTCAGCTCGGCGATCTTCACGGTCTGGTCGCGCGCCGCCTCGGAGGTGCCGATCTCCTGCAGCTTGCGGGCGTTCGCCACCTCGATCGCCTTGACGCGATCGGCCGCCGCGACGCCGATGGCGCCCTTCTTCTCCTGCTCGGCGACGTCGATGGTCGCCTGCTGGACCGCCTCGCTGGCCGCCTTGCGGCCGATCGCCTCGATGTAGCCCGACTCGTCGGTGATGTCGGTGATGTTGACGTTGATGAGGACCAGGCCGACCTTCTCGAGTTCCGGCTCGAGCGATTTCTGGATCGCGGCGAGGAACTGGTCGCGGTTGCGGTTGATGTCCTCGATGCGCATCGAGGCGATCACCTGGCGCAGCTGGCCGAAGATGATGTCCTCGGTCTGCTTCACGATCTGCGGGATCTGCAGCCCGAGCAGGCGGATCGCCGCGTTCTGCATCGGGACCGGCTCGGTGCCGATGGCCACCGTGAAGACGCTCGGCACGCTGACGCGGATGTTCTCGGCCGAGAGCGCGCCCTTCAGCGGGATCCCGATCTGCATCGGGTCGAGGTGGAGGAAGTCGTAGTCCTGGATCAGCGGCCAGACGAACGCGCCGCCGCCGTGCAGCGTCTTCGCCGAGCGCCCCTCGCCGGTCTTGCCGTAGATGACGAGGATCTTGTTGCTGGGGCAGCGCTTGTACCGCTTCGCCAGCAGCAGCACGAAGCCGAACAGGATCAGCACCGCCGCGGCGACCATCGCCAACGTGTAGGGGTTCTGGCTCGCGATCTCGGGGGGCATCGAGACTCTCCTGTTGGGTCGGGCAGGGACCGCGGACGCGGACCGCGGAGCTGGGCGCGTTGGTGATCGTGGCGGTGGTCGTGGCGGTGAACTTGGCGGCGGCGCGATCAGACGGCGTCGGCGGCGGCGACCTCGACGACATCGGGGCTGCGCAGCGCGACGATGCGGACCGCGGCGCCGGTCGGCAGCGACGGCCCGCGCGAGACGGCCTTGAGCTCGACCGTGCGACCTTGCAGCGCGAGCGTCACCTTGCCCTGCCCCTCGCCGTTCGCCGGGATCTGCAGGTAGACGGTGCCGCTCTCGCCGACGGCGCGCTCGAGCGAGACGTTGCCGCGCGATTGCAGGCCGGCGAGCGTCTTCATCAGCCAGGCGACGCCGTAGAGGGCGATCCCGCCGGCGAGCAGCGCGAGGACGAAGCCGCTCGCGGGGTGGGTGCCGGCCCGTTCCGCGGCGAGGCCGGCGAGCCCGAAGAAGGTGAGGAACGCGACCACCGTCTTCAGCGTGAAGAGCTTGACGAAGGCGTCACCGTCGGCCGCGCCGTGATGGCCGCCATGGTGCCCGCCGTGGCTCGCGCCGTCGTGGACGTCGTCGAGCCCGGCGTCGGCATCGTGGTGGCCGGCGCCCAGCAACTGGGCGAGCGTCTGCAGGACCAGCACCGCGCCGCCCGCGGCAGCGCAGCCGAAGTAGACGTTCAGCAACATCGGCGCACCCCTTCGTGACTCTCCGTCTCGAGCAGGCGCACACTACCGCGAGGTCGTGCGACGGGTTCGCATGCCGTTCGCGCCGCGCAACGGAGCCTCCCGCCGACAGTGCCGCCGTAGACTGCCGCGCCGGTCGCGATCCCGCGCGATCGCGGAGTCTCTTGATGTCGATCGCTGCGCTGTTGCTCACCGCTGTCGCATGGGTCGCAGACGACGGGCCGGCCGCGGCGCCCGCTGCGGCACCGCCGCGACGGCTGCGCCTCTTCGACCACTTCGCGCCGGGGAGCGCGCTGCCAGTGCCGCGTCCCGCGCCGCTGCCCGAGACGGCCGCGCGCCCGCTCGGCTTCGAGCCCGGCTTCGCGGCGCCCGTCTGGCTGGCGCGCCGCATCGGTCGCGAGACGCGCTACGAAGCCGATCCGTGGAGCGCGGCGGCGCTGCTGCCCGAAGGCGGCGCGCACGGCGGCGCGCTGCGGCTCGGCCCGGGCCTCGCCGAGGACGGCAGCCACTTCGGCTTCCTCCTCGAGGCGAAACCACAGACTCGCTACGTGCTGCGCGGCCGCGTGCGCCACGTCGGCCATCCCGATCCCGACGCGGCGAGCGCTCGCGAGGTCGCTCGGCTGCTGGTCCACGCCGGCCGCGTGACCGATCCGAGCCGCTGGCCGCGCGGCGCACCGACGCTGCTCGACACGCAGCGCGCGACGCGCGAGCGCAGCGAGGACGGCTGGGACCGCTTCGAGCTCGCCGTCGCCGCCACCGACGCGCGCACCGGCACGCTCGAGGTGCGCTTGCTGCAGCGCAGCGGCGGCAGCGCGAACGCCGAGACGTGGTTCGACGATCTCGAGCTGGTCGAGCAGCCGCTCGACGAGGCGCAGCTGCTGGCGATCGGCTGCCTCGGCCTCGCGCCGGGCGATCGCGAGGCGGCGCGCACGCCGTGGCGGTTGCGCGTCACGCTGCCCGACGACGGCGGCGTCAAGGAGACGACGAAGGACGCCGCGCTGCTCCTGCCCGGCCGCGCGCTCGAGTTCGACCTCACGGTGCCGGAGCTCGCGGCAGCGCCGCGGCTGCGCTTCAGCCATGCGCTGCTGCCCGGCTGCTTCGCGGCGCCGGGCGACGGCGTGCGCCTCGACGTCACCTTCCGCTCCGCCGATGGCTCCGCCAGCGCCTCGCTCGGCAGCTTCGAGTTCGATCCGAAGAACGACCCCGAGCAGCGCCGCTGGCTCCACGCGCAGGTCGACCTGCTGGCCGTCGCCGGCCAGACCGGCCGCCTCGCGATCGCGTGCCGCGACGTCGGCCCACCCGACGGCCAGGACCACGTCGTGATCGCGACGCCGCGCATCGAGCCGCGCGAGGAGCCGCCCGCCGGCTGGAACGTGCTGGTCATCGCCTCCGACACGCTGCGCGCCGATCGCCTCTCCGCCTTCGGCTACGGCCGCCCGACCTCGCCGCACGTGGAACGGCTCGCGCGCGGCGGCGTCACCTTCCTGCAGGCGCGCTCGCAGGCGCCGTGGACGCTGCCGAGCTTCAGCTCGATCCTCACCTCGCAGTACCCGTCGCAGCACGGCGCCGGGCGCGGCGGCCACGACGAGTGGACGCCGCTCGAGCCGGGCGTGGCGACGCTCGCCGATGCGCTGGCGCGGGTCGGCTACGAGACGGTCGGCATCACCGCCAACCACCTGATCTCGCCCGAGTACGGCCTCGACCAGGGGTTCGAGAGCTACGCAGTGCCGGGCGAGGTGGCGTGGCAGCGGCTCGGCCTCGAGTCGGTCGAGCTCGACGCGCCGCTGGTGGTGCAGTTCCTCGAGCAGCACCGCGCCACGCCGTTCTTCCTCTTCTGGCACTTGATGGACCCGCACCTGCCCTACACCACCGACGCGGAGCTCCGCAGCGCGTTCACCGCCGCCGACTACGACGGCCGCTTCCGCGGGGCGCGCCGCGAAGTGCCCTTCCAGGTGCTCGATCCGCGGCCCGGCCGGCGCTGGTTCACCCACGAAGGGCCGCCGAAGCCGCCGCCGCTCTCCCCTGCCGACGTGCAGTTCGTCAGCGACTACTACGACGCCGAGGTGGCCGAGATCGATCGCGCGATCGGTCAGGTGATCGACGCGTTGCAGCGGCTCGGCCTGTGGGAGCGGACCGTCATCGCGCTGGTGGCCGACCACGGCGAAGGGCTCGGCGACCACGGCCACTACCACCACGGCTACACGCTCTTCGACGACCAGGTCCACATCCCGCTGCTGGTGCGCGTGCCCGGCCGCGACGAAGGCGTGCAGCGCCACGACCCGGTCCAATCGATCGACCTCGCCCCGACCCTGCTCGCAGCGCTCGACCTCCCCGCGCCCGCCACGTTCGTGGGCCGCAATCTCCTTGGTGGCGGGGAGAAAACGGCGGTCAGAACCGCACCCTCGGAGCGCGACGCCGGCACCGACCCTGCTGCCGACCCCGCCGCCGCGCCGCCCGTCTTCCTCGAGTACCCGAGCTACGACAGCTCCGCGCAGAAGGGCGTCGTGCTCGGCCGCTTCAAGTACCTGCACGACCCGTGGTTTCGCACCGAGGCGCTCTACGACCTCGCCGCCGATCCGCGCGAGCTGCACGACGTGAAGGGCGACCACCCCGACATCGTCGCGCGCGGTCGCGAGCAGCTCGACGCCTTCCGCTGGGAGCACCTGCAGCGCGGCCGCTTCCACCTGCGCGTCGCGGCGCGCGCCGGCGCACGGCTGCGCATCGCGCTCTCGACCGACGATCTCTTCGACGCCAACTTCGCGGCCCGTCCGCTGCCGCCCGAGACCGACTGCACGCTCGACCTCGAGCGGCGCCACCTCGTGATCGAGACCACGCTCACCGCCGACCGTTTCGAGCTGGTCTGCTGGGCGCGCGGCGATCGCCTCACGCTCGACGTCACGCTCGACGGCCAGCCGCTCGAGCGGGGGGTGCGCCTCGGGTCCGCGAGCGACGCGCAGCCGGCGCCGCTCGCTTTCGAGCGGCCGACGCTGGTCGCGGTGGAGGGGGCGACGCTCACGCCGCCGCACCTCGGCGAGGCGCTCTTCTGGCTCGAGCCGGGGGCGGGCAACGCCGCGCCGGTCGTCCCCTCGCCCGCGGAGCTCGAGCTGCTGCGCCAGCTCGGCTACGCCCACTGAGCGGTCGGCGGGAGCGCGCGATGGCTCACCTGCTGATCTGTGCGACGCAACGCAGCGGCAGCACGCTGGTCGCCGAGCTCTTGGCGCAGACCGGCGTCGCGGGGCTGCCCGATGAACACTTGCTGCTCTGGCTGCGCGAACGCCACCGCACGGAGCCGGCCTTCTGGCTCGAGACGCTGCAGCGCACGGTCGACGCGGGCAGCACGAAGAACGGCGTCTTCAGCTGCAAGGTGATGGCGAGCTACTTCGCCGAGGCGATGGACCTGCTGCGCGTCATCCCGGGCGGCGAGGGGCTCGACTGCTGGGAGATCGCGACGCGCGCGTTCGTCGGCCCGAAGGTGGTCCGCGTGCGCCGGCGCGAGCGGCTGCGCCAGGCGATCTCGACCTACATCGCCGAGTCGACCGGCGTCTGGCACATGGCGCGGCGCGCGGGCGCGAGCGACCCGTTCCTGCGCGGGGCGTTGGCGCCGCGCAACGACGCGCACGCCGCCGAGCTCCCCTTCGACTACGAGCGCATCAAGAGCCACCTCTTCGGCATCGACGCCGGCGAGCGCTGGTGGGACGAGCTGCTGGCGAAGCACGGCGTGCAGCCGTTCGAGATCGTCTACGAGGAGTTCGTCGCGGCACGGCGCGTGCAGATCTGCGCGATCCTCGACTTCCTCGGCGTCGCCTATGACCCCGCGGCGCTGCGGCTCGAGGAGCACTTGGACCGCCTCTCGAATGCGACCAACGAGCGCTTCCTCGCCCTCTACCGCGAGGAGGCGGCGCGGCGCGGCGAGAGGGTGTAGCGCGCGCTACGCTGCCGCTCCCCTTGGAGGAGCCCCCGATGACCCGCCTCTCGTTCCGATCGCCGCGCGCTGCGCGCTGGCTGGCTGCCCTCGGCTTCGTCACCGCCTCGCTCGCTTGCTCGAAGGAGGCCGACTCCGGCGCCGCGCCCGAGAAGGAGGAGGGCGGCCTCTTCACGGCTGCGCGCGGCGCGCTCGGGGAGGCCTCGAAGAAGCTCGAGCAGGTGGAGCTGGTCGGCGCGGAGCTGCTCGAGCGCGCGAGCGCGATGGTGGCCGAGGTCGCGAAGGAGCTCGGCGCGATCAAGGACTCGGCGACCGCGAAGGCGATGCGCGCGAAGGCAGAGCCGCTGCTGGACAAGCTGCTGGCGGCCAAGGAGTCGCTGGGGAAGAAGGTCGATCTCGCGCCGCTGCGCGATGCCGCCACGGCGTTGCGCGCGCGCTTCAAGGACGACGCGAGCCTCACCGCGACGCTGAAGCCGCTGCTCGACAAGCTCGATGCGCTGACCGGCGAGACGGCGGCGCCGGCGGCGGCGGGCGGCGCGCCCGCGCCTGCGAAGGGCCCAGAGAAGGAGTGACGCGCTCGACCGGGCGGCGCGGGCTCGGCCAGCCGCGGGCGGCTCGGCAGGAACGAACCGGCCGCGGCACCCGTGAGGGCACCGCGGCCGGTCCGATCGATCGAGCTTGCGGGGCGCGACGCGCGAAACGACTGCGCGCCACGCCAGGACCTCACGCTCCCATCACTGCGCCGTCAGCGAGAGCGTCCACTTGTTGAGCTTGCCGGTGTCGGTCGCGGCGAGGTCGCGGACCTTCAGCGTCCAGTTGCCGGCGATGCTCTTGCCGGTGAAGGCGGAGAGCGAGCCGGCGGGCGCCGTCAGGTCGGGGTACTCGGTCTGGAGGTTGTCGGTCGCGCCGCCGGTCCGATTGTGCAGCAGCACCGTCGTCCCGTCGGGCGCGATCAGCGACACCTCGAGATCGCCCTTGTAGGTGTGGGTGATGTCGACCCGCACCTTCACGCTGGCGACCGTCCCGGTCTGGCTGTACGTGATCGGGCTCGACACGCCGGTCGTGTTGTTGTCGGGGATCGAGAGGTTCGGCGAGACGGAGGCCTCGCCGTTGAAGGTGATCGTCCACGAGCCGAGCGTGCCCGTGTCGGTCGCCGCGAGGTCGCGGACCTTCACGCTCCAGTTGCCCGCCGTGTTCTTGCCGTTGAAGGCCGAGAGCGCCGCCGCCGGCGTGGTGACGATGGCGAACGTCGTCTTGAGGTTGTCGGTCGAGCCGCCGGTCCGGTTGTGCACGATCACTGTCGTCCCGTCCGGCCCGATCAGCGACACCTCGAGGTCGCCCTTGTAGGTGTGGGTGATGTCGGTGGTCAGCGCGATCGACGACACCGTCAGGCTGTTGGGCACGTTGATGGTGCTGGTGACGCCGGTCGTGTTGTTGTCCGGGATCGCGACGTTCGGCGCGACGGTGAAGGTCTTCACCGGGTTGCCGCCGCCGCCCGCCGAGTTGATGACCAGCTGCACCGTCGTCGAGTGGACGAGGCTGCCGCTGGTGCCGGTGATCGTCACCGTGTGGGTGCCGACCGTCGCCGTCGCCGTCGTGGTGACCGTCAGCGTCGAGCTGCCGTTCGCCGCGATCGGGTTGGGCGAGAAGCTGTAGCTGACGCCGCTGATCACCGGCGAGGCCGACAGCGTGACGCTGCCGCCGAAGCCGTTGCTGGGCGTGCTGGTCGCCGTGTAGCTGGTCGACTGCCCCTGCGTGATCGTCTGCGAAGCGGGCGTCGCGGAGAGGGAGAAGTCGGGCGTCGGCGCGCCCGCCGTCGCGTTGTAGACCACCAGCGCGAAGTCCTGGTCGGTGGTGTCGGCGTTGCCCGGCACGCCGTCGCCCGCGATGTTGGTCGCGCGCACGGTGACCGAGATCGCGCCGGTCGTGCCGGCCGGCAGGAAGACGCTCTCCACGTTGTTGCGCACGTCAGCGGTGCCGCCCGTGATCGAGCCGCCGCCGGTGAAGACGTTGCCGCGGTAGAGCGTGCCGTTGACCGTCACCTCGAGGTCGAGGTTGTTGACGTAGGCGTTGCCGGTGGTCGGGCCCGGCGCATCGGTCCACGCCAGCGTCACGCGCACCGGCTGGGTCGAGGTCGAGATGTTGCCGGTCGCCGTGTAGGTCGCGCCGGTCGCGCCGAGCACCTGCGTCTCGTCGACGGTGATCCGCCCGGTCGTGTCGAACGTGCGGCCGAGGTCGACGCGGCCGTAGCCCTGGTTGTTGGAGGGCAGCGTGTCGTTCGCGCCGACGCCGGTCATGTAGGCCGTCGTCGAGGTGAGCCACGCCTTCTGCATCGCCGGGCTCGGCGCCGGCAGGCCGTTGTTGAGGAACCACTGGCGCAGCAGCGCGCTGGCGCCGGCGATGGCGGGCGTCGAGTGGCTGGTGCCGGACGACCACGCGTAGAGCGTCTGCCCGGTCGGCCAGTACTGGTTGCAGACGCCCGAGCCGTTGTAGCCCACCGCACGGCTGGCGGCGCCCTCGATGTGGGTGCCGGGCGCCATGATGTCGGGCTTCTTGCGCGAGTCGGAGGTCGGGCCGCGCGACGAGAAGCTGATGATGTCCTTCGCGTTGTCGGCGCCGGTGTTGCCGATGGCGCATCCATCGGTGCCGGTCATCCGGTAGTTCTCCGACGCGCCGACCGTGAAGACGTTCTTCGCGGTGCCCGGCGGGTGGATCGTCGAGGCGCCCGAGCCGTCGTTGCCCGCGGCGAAGACGATCGCCATCGCCTGGTTGCCGGCCGTCCCGCTCACCGCATCGCGCACCGCGGCGTCATGCGCCTGGCTGTCGCTGTTGTAGGTGGTGCCGCTCGTGTAGCCCCACGAGTTCGACGAGATGCGCGCGCCGCCGTTCCACGCGTTCGCCATGCGGGTCGGCGTCGACTGGTTGAAGACGCCCGCGCCCGCGTTGGAGAAGACCTTCGAGTTGCCGATCTTCACCCACGGCGCGATGCCGAGCCCGTAGTTGTAGCCGCTCGCGTCCTCGTAGGCCGTGCCGGCGAGATTGTTGAATCCGCCGATGATCGACGCGTTGATGTTGCCGTGGCCCGCCTGGCTGTCGCCGAGCGCGTCGCCTGAGTAGTTGTTCGAGTAGACGAAGCGGCTGGCGCCGGTCGAGACGCCGTCGACGCGGTACTCGACGTTGACGTCGGTGAGGCTCCCCTTGTCGACGCCGTCATCCACGACGTCGACCGCGAAGCTGAACGGGTTGGCGCCGGCGCCCGGGAAACCGAGCCCCTGCAGCCAGCTCAGGTAACCCGGCCCGGTCGGCTGGGTCCCCGCCGCGTTCAGGTTGCCGGCCATGATCTGGCCTTGCGCCTCGTCGAACAGCATCGCGTCGAGCTTCGGCTCGACCGCGAAGACGTGGGTGTCGCGCGCCAGCGCCAGCGCCATCGCGCCGCTCGTGTAGAGCTCGACGTTGATGTAGTCGAGCACGCGCCACGGCTCGCACAGCGACTGCTCGCGTGCGACCAGGCGATCGACGAACTCCTGCCCTTCGGCGTCGGCGATCACCTGCACGATGATCCGCTGCAGCGCGTTCTCGAGCAGGAACGGCGGGCGCAGCTCGGGACGGAGCTTGAAGGCCGGCTCGTAGGTCGAGATCGAGAGGAGCCAGTCGTTCACCCGCAGCTTGCCGAGCGCCCCTTCGGAGAGCGGGTCGGTGACCACCACGTAGGCGTTGTTCGGCAGGTAGGAGACGACGAAGGCGCCCGTCGCGCGCAGCTCATCGAGCCACGCGTCCTTCACCGGGCCGTCGAACTGGACGATCCGCAGCCGCCGCTCGCCGTCGGCCGGCGGCTCGACCGGACCGCGCAGATCCTCGCGGATCGACGCGAGGCGCGAGCGCGTGCCGAGGCGATCGGCGCCGTCCAGCACGAAGCCGTTCACCGGGATCAGCGTCTGCTCGTCGGCGAGCTCTGCGCCCGCGTCGAGCCACTGCGCCAGCGTCCGGTCGAGCGAGGTGTCGACCAGCGCGTAGGCGAAGGAGCCGTACTCCTCCAGCCGCTCGACCGCGATGCTCTCGGCCAGATGCGCCCGCGCGGCCGACTCGGTCGGCACCAGCAGGCGGTGGAAGTGGCCCGGCGCCACGTACCCCTCGGGCAGCGCGCCGGCGACGGTCGACTGCGTCGCGCCGTCCTCGGAATCGACCCCGACCGCCGCCTCCTGCGCGGGACTCAGCGCTTGGAGCGGCCGCGGCAGCGGCGGCGGCTTCGAACCCAGCAACGGCGCGGCCCCGAGGGCCAGCAGCGCTGGAATGACCAGCATTCGCGGATCGCGACGCATCTCTTCCTCCCGAGTAGGCAACCATTCCGGGTCGCAGTCCGTGACGGACGCGACCGATCCGCCGCCGTCTTCCCGGGCGGCAGCGAACGACGAAGCGGACGCTAGCCGCCGCCGTCACGCGAAGGAACGAGCCGCTGCACGCGCGAAGGTTCCATCGCGGACGAGTCGCGCGACCCTTTTCGCGGTGGCGGCGCGCGACGAGCGTGCGGATCGTCGCGCCGCCGGATTCACCGTCTACTCCTCGGTGGCCCAGCGCCCCGCTCGATGCGAAGTTGCCGGCATGAAGCGCTCACGAAGCATGGCCCCCGTGGCCCCGCCCCTCCCAACCCTCCCGCCGCGCGCGGCGCTGCTGCGCGCGGTGGCTGCCCGCGACGCGAGCTTCGACGGGCTCGTCTACTTCGCGGTGAAGACCACCGGGATCTTCTGCCGGCCAGGCTGCCCCGCGCGCACGCCGCGGCCCGACCACGTCGACTTCTTCGCGACCGCCCGCGAGGCGAGCTTCGCCGGCTACCGCCCCTGCCTGCGCTGCCGGCCGCTCGAGCCGCGCGACGCGCCGCCGGCCTGGCTCGCGCCGTTGCTCTCCGCGCTGGAGTCCGAGCCGCAGCGGCGCTGGCGCGATGCCGATCTGCGCGCGCGCCGCCTCGACCCGGCGCGCGTGCGCCGCTGGTTCCTCCGCCAGCACGGGATGACCTTCCAAGCCTACTCGCGTGCGCGAAGGCTCGGGACCGCGCTGGCGGAGCTTCGGCGCGGCCAGAAGCTCGACGCCGTCGCGCTCGACCACGGCTTCGAATCGCACAGCGGCTTCCGCGACGCCTTCGCGCGGTGGTTCGGCGCCCCGCCCGGCCGCGCGCGCCGCGCCGATTGCATCACCTTCGCGTGGATCGAGAGCCCGCTCGGACCGTTGATCGCCGCTGCCGTCGACGAGGGGCTCTGCCTGCTCGAGTTCACCGATCGGCGCATGCTCGAAGCGCAGCTCACCCGCCTGCGCCGCCGCATCGATCGCCCGGCGCTCGAAGGCGACCACCCCCACCTCGCGCAGCTGCGCCGCGAACTCGCCGACTTCTTCGCCGGACGGCGCACCCGCTTCGACGTGCCGCTCTACGCCCCCGGCAGCGACTTCGAGCAGCGCGTCTGGCAGGAGCTGCAGCGCATCCCGTGCGGCGCGACGCGCAGCTACGTCGAGCTCGCGCGCGCGATCGGCATCCCGAAGGCGGCGCGCGCCGTCGGCCGCGCCAACGGCATGAACCGCGTCGCCATCGTCATCCCGTGCCACCGCGTCATCCGCGACGACGGCACGCTCGGCGGCTACGGCGGCGGCAAGTGGCGCAAGGAGCGGCTGCTGGCGCTCGAGCGGGGGGAAGCCGGCTGAGGAGCCACGGCCAGGCGCCTACAGCAGCGTCCAGACCAGCACGCCCACCAGCAGCGGATAGAGCAGCATCGACGGCCAGCCGAACCGCGGACCGCGGTAGAGGCGCGCTTCGTTGGCGCGGGCGACGACCCGCGCGGCCATCTCACCGAGGTGCGGTGCATCGGAGGTCGGCGCCTTCAGTTCGACGGTGTTGCCCGAGCTGGCGCTGACGTGCCACGGAGTTCGTTCCGGACCGAGGTACGTCAACGGTCCAACGCGCTCCACGGCGATCGACTGCTCCTCGAGCGTCCGCTCCAGCAGGCGCACCGTGGTTGCATCGTCGAGGCCGACGATCACTCTGGAGACATGGTCGCGCGGCCACCACCAGCGAGTCGTGATGACGTAGACCACGACCACCACGATGGGTTGGCCGAGCCCCCACCAGAAGTCATGGCCGAGCGAACCGCGCCAATCGCCGAGTCGCAGGCAGAGAGCGGCAAGCGAGTCGTCAGCGAAGATCAGGAACATCGGCACCAGCGGCCAGACGAGGTCGCGCGCGCGCGCCGCCGGCAGCAACTCCACGCGGCGGCGGAACCAACGCCGCCATTCCTTCACGCTCATGAGGCAGCAGTACGCCAGCAGGACCACCCACCAGGAGTTATCGATCCAGCCCGCCGGCCACTGCCTTCGCTCGGGAGGCGGCGCGACCAGCGCGAAGTGGCTCGCGTCGAAGGTGCGGTCGAACCGCGTCTCGATCTGCAGCAGGAGGTGATCGGGCCAGTCGCGGTCGCGCCGCGCTTCGACGATCTCGCAGTGCCGCACGGCCGCGTCCTGCGGATCGATCCAGAGCGTCACCGCGCGATGCGGCTGTTCCAGCTGGAGCCGCTGCACCGATCGCCCGTCCCACTGGACCTCCGCCACCGCGCTCCGCGGGGTGCCAGCGAGCAGCAGCATCGGCGTCGGCCGCCCCGGCGGCACATCGCCGCCGCCCGGCTCGAGCAGCTCGAGCAGCGCGCGCGGCAGCTCCGGATCGCCGGCGTCGAGCGCGTCGTCGAGATCGGCGCAGACTTGCGGCTGCGAGCGGTGCCCCGCCCAGCGCTGCAGGGCATCGGGTGCGCCGTCGCCGCGATCGACGGCCACGAACTTCCCTTCCTCGCTCTCGCCATCGCGCGAATCGAGCGCGACGAAGAGGCGGCCGCCCCGCTCGAAGCGGATCGTCAGCGACTGCTCCACGCGTTCCCGCAGCTCGTCGCCCTCATGGGTGCGCAAGTCAGCCGCGACGATCAACTCGGCCCGCTCGCACTCGCCGTAGCGCTGCCGCACCCGCTCGACCAGCGCGACGGCGTCGGTCGGCGCAGAGTCGATCGTTGCAGCGCCGGTCGGCGCGGCCTCCTGCAGCACAGCGCTCGCTCTCGCCATCGTCGCCGACGTCGCTGGCGTCGCCGGCGCCGCCGGCGCCGCCACGGTGATGGTGACCGCCGCGAGCAGCAGTGCGTTCCGCAGCGCACTCATGTGCCCGCGCTCTCTTGTGCTCCGCTCTTCACCACGGTCGGCGAGAAGAAGAGCGGCTCCGCCTGCTCGACCGGCAGCGCCGCGGCGGCGCGCCGCAGCGCCGCGCCATCGCCCTTCTCGACCCGCTCGCGCACCGTGTGGCCGACGAGACCGCGCCCCCACACTTCCCAACCGCTGACCGAAAGCCCTTCCGCGTCGCACCACTCGACGTAGCGCGCCACCTGCGACGTCGGCAGCGCGAAGCGCTGCGAATCGACCGGGGCGATCGCGGTCGCCATGAGCGAGTCGGGCAGCGGGCCGTTCGCGTAGAGATGCGTCTCCTCGCCGGCGAACGTGAAGCCGCAGCTCGGGCAGCTCGCGACGTCGGCGAGCAGCGGCTCCTTGCAAGCGAGGCAGCGTTCCGGCCCCTCCGCGATCGGCGCGTCGTCGAGCCGTCCACCGCGTGCGAGGCCGGCCAGCAGCGCGCGCGCGCGCTCCTCCTGCTCGATCGGCACGCGCAGTCGCACCTCGCCGAGGCAGCCGGCCCAGAGGTCGGTCGAGTTCGCGTGGAGCAGCTCGACGGCGATCCCTTCCGCCTCGAGCAGCGCCTTCGCGGTCGCCGCCGCCGCGTAGTGCTGGAACGAGTCGACCTGCACCTGCTCGCTCGCCATGGGAACTCCCCTTCGCGCCGATCAGAGGAACTCGAGCGCGAGATTGAACAGCGCGTGCGCCAGCGCCACCACCCACAAGTTCCGCGTCACCAGCCAACCCGCGGTGAGGAGCGCGCCGAAGCCGAAGACCGCCGTGATGCCGGACGCGTCGTAGTAGACGTGGTACGACGTGAACGCGACGTTCGACAAGAGCAGCGCCACTGCCAGCGAACCGGTCGCCGCGCGCAGGCGCGTGATCAGGTAGGCGCACATCGCCAGCTCCTCGGCGAAGCCGTTGGCGAGGTGCGTCGCGACGATCCCCGCCACCGCGAGCGGCGCGCGCTGCACGGTCGCGAAGCCCGCGCCTTCGAGCGACTCGTCCGTCGGCGCGTCGTCGAGCCACGGCACCGACCCGCTCCACGCCCACCAGCCGCGCTGCACGGTCCCGTCGACGCCGAACAGCAGCACCACCAGCAGCCCGATCATCAGCGCGCCGGCCACGCCCTCTTTCCAGCGCGGCCGCACGAGGCCGAGTTCGCGCCAAGCCATCCCGCCGCGGCGAGCGATGAAGAGGAGCGGGATCGCGACGTAGAGGCTGCGCAGGAGGATGCGCGCGTAGTAGGCGCTCGGCTCGATGGCGTACGGTGCGAGCCGGTAGTGCACGGCTTCGACCAGCGCCGGCACGACGGCGATGCAGGCGACGGCCAGCAGCTCCGGAACAAGCTCCGGCCGCCGCTCCACCGCACGAGGGGGCGCGGCGGCGCGCTCCTCCACGCCGCCACGCTCCGCTGGCGCGGCGCGCGGATCGATGTGCTCCCCGATCGGCGACATGCCTCAGACCTCCGCTCGGCGGGACAGGCGCGAGCGGCGGTGAGCGTAGCGCGAGCGGCGCGATCGTGCGGTCGCTCGGCGTCAGCCGCCGTTGTCGCCGTCGTCGACCGCTTCGCCTGCGTCGCCGGTCGGTTCCGGCGGGGCGACGGACGAGCTGTCGTAGATCAGCTCGACGCCCGCGCTCGCGCCCTCGCCGCCGTCGACGGTGAAGACGGCGCCGTCGCCGAAGCTGATCGATCCGAAGTCGAAGGTGATCGTCTGGCCGCGGCGCTGCTCGTGGCACTGGGTGCAGGAGTCGGGTTCGGGGAGCGCGATCCAGGCGAGCTCCTCGCGGCGGCGCTCGGTCATCTCCAGCGCGACGACTTGCGGCAGCGGTTCGCCGTAGCGGAGGTCGAGCGCGACGGGGGCGCTCTCGTAGCCACCGCAGCGCACCGTCAGCGACAGCTGCGCGCGCGGCAGCGGACCGATCAGGAAGGCGTCGGAGCGCTTCGCGACGACATCGAGTCCGATCGGTTCGAGCTGCGGCTCCTGCACGGCGACGCGCAGCGCATCCTCCGCCGCACGTTCGCGATCGATCCGGTCGGGCCAAGGCGAGGCGGTCATCTCGCGGTAGATCGGGCTGCCCTCGAAGTCGGTGAGGAAGGCGTGTCGGGTCGTCGATTCGACGCGCGTCTGCAACAGCCGCATGATCTGGACGACCGCCCGCTCCTGCAGCGTGCCGTTCGCCTCGTTCTCGCCGTTGGCCATCGCCGGCAGCAGGACGAGCGGCGGGCCGACCGACGCTCGCACCGCCTCGCCCTCCGGGACGAACGTCCCTTCGGCGATCCGCTTCGCGTCGCGCTCCACGAGGAACTCGATCGGCGCGCGCTCCTCGCGGTGGAACGTCGCCCAGTCGCCGCCGAACAGCGCGCCGCGCGCGTGGCGCAGCTCGACGACGAGGTGGGTCGGTGCGCTGACGTCGAGCGCCTGCCAGGTGTAGCCGCCGCGCGCCACGTCGACGCGCACTTGCGCGACGTCGCGCCGCGCGGGATCGAAGGCGCGCAGGAAGTAGCTGCCCTCGGCCAATCCGGTGAAGCGGAAGCGGCGGGTGCGCGAGAGGGTGAACCAGGTCGGATCGTCGCCGTCCCCGCAACCGTGCTGCGGCGCGTCGTTCGACTCGGCGATCAGCTCCTCCTCCGTCGCCCGCTCCGCCGCCTGCGCCGCCGCCTGCACCGCCGCGCGGCAGTCGGCGCAGCGGCGGCGCCCGCGTCCGCGCAGCTCGACCTGCACCGGCGCGTCGTCGGGCAGATGGCGCGCGATCACCTCGCCCTCGATCACGCCGTGGCCTCGCGACAGCGCGAAGGGGCCGAGCGCGAGCTGCACCGCCGGCTCCACCGTGAAGTCGGGGAGGAGCAGCGGCTCGTAGCCGCGCGCCTCGACCAGCGCGCTCCACCGCCCCGCGGTGAGCCCGACGTCGATCGTCGCGCCGTCGCCGTGCTCCGCGAAGCGCGCGTCCGCGAGGAAGCGCACCTGCACGTCGCTGCCGATCGGCAGCCCCGACTCCTCATCGACCAGCGTGAAGGTGACCCGCCCCGCTTGCGGCAGCTCGCTCACCGCCGCGTTCGGGTCGCCGTCGCGCTGCGCCGCCTCGCGCTGCGCTTCCGGCAGCGCCGCGTCGGCGAGGGGCGCGTGCGCGACGCTCGCCGGATCCGCGAGCGGCGCGACGCTCGGCGCCTCGACGCGCGCACCGGACCCCACCAGCGCGGGCGGCAGCCAGCTCGTGCGCGTCGAGTAACCGACGGCGACCAACGCCGCGCTCGCGAGCCCGACCGTAAGCCAACTCTTGATCGCCATGATCGAGACTCCCGCGGCGCACGCTCCGCCGACCCACCACCCCGTGCCGCCACTCGCGTGGACGGGAACCGTGCCCGCGCTGGCAGCGCTGCCGCTCGCGCCGGCGGCGCCGACCGTGAGCTCCGCCACCGTCCGCACGCCGGCGATCGGCAGCAACAACGCGACCCAACCGTGCGCGCCGTAGCGCCGATCGAGCTCGGCGCGCAACCGCTCGAGCCCGCGCCGCAGCCGCGCGCGCACCGTATCGGCCGGCAGCCCGACGCGCGCCGCGATCTCGCCCGGCGTGAGCCCTTCGTGGAAGCGCAGCAGCAGCGTGGTGCGCTCCGGCTCGCCCAACGCGAGGACGGCGCGCGACAGCTCCTGTTCGAGCTCGACCCGCTCCACCAGCTCCGCCGTCGACGGGAGCGCCTCGCGTTGCGCCGCGCCCCGCTCGCGCGTTCCGCGGCGCGCTTCGCTGCGCCACCACTTCGCTGCGAGCTGCCGCGTCGCCGTCGCCAGCCAGCCGCGCAGCGCGCCCGCCTCGCGCGGCGGTGCAGCGAGGCTGGCCGTCAGCACCTCCTGCGCGACGTCGTCGGCCGCCGCCGGCGCCACCAACCGCCGCGCCAGCGCGCGCACGAAGCCGCGCTGCGCCACCAGCCGTGCGGCGTGGGGCGAGAGCGGTTCGGAGGTCGGCGGGTCGGGGAAGGGGCGCATGGGCTCGATACGGAGTACCCACGGAGTGCGCGGGTGCGAAGGGGCCGGCCGATTTCACGCCGCGCCGCCGGTGCGGCTCCCGTGCCGTGCGGAGCGGTGCGCCGGCGCCGGGCGTTCGCGAGAAAGTCGGGCTAGACTCCCGCGCCGCTCGTACGAGTGACGCGCGCGACGACGAGGCGGCAGTGCGCCGCTCCCACCGCGCCCCTGCCGCTCGCGGAACGGAGTCCTGCGATGCCACTGCTGCTGCTCGGCCCGATCGGGGCCCCGGAACTGCTGATCATCCTGATGCTCGGCCTGCTGATGTTCGGCGGCCGGCTGCCCGACGTGGCGCGCTCGCTCGGCAAGTCGGTGAACCAGTTCAAGAAGGGGCTGAAGGACCTCGACGACGACGTCGACGCCGCCGACCGCCGCAACAGCGCGCCGACTCCCGTCACGCCGCGCGCGACGCTCGCCCCGCCCGCGCTCCACGCGCCGCTGATTGATCGCAGCGAGCCGACCGGCAGCGCCGTCGGCGCCACCGGAGGTGCCGTCGCCAACGAGGTCGCCAGCACGGCCAGCGCCGCCACGAGCGCCGCGACCGTCCCCTCGGCCGACGCGAGCAGCGCCCCGCCCGCGAGCGAGCCGCCGCGCGCCTGAGCTGCGAGCCCGAACCACGCGCTCAGTACGGGTTGGCTGGCGCGAGTTCCCATGCGTCGACGCGGCGCACCGCGGCCGCGCCGCCCCGCGTGCGCAGGAAGAGGCCGGCGCTGTCGGCGCGGGTCGGATAGACGCGCCGCGTGATCGCTTGGCGGTCGTTGGCGAAGAGCTCGACGACGGAACGATCGACGAAGAGGCGCAGCTGCAGCGGCTCGCCGGGCGCCAGCGCGAACGGAGCGCGCTCGATCGCGCGCCGCCCGTCGCCGCCGCTGCGCGTCGAATCGAAGACCAGCTCGCCGGCGCGGGCGTCGTAGTAGAGCAGCGTCTCCTCGGCGCCGTCGGGTGACGCGCGCACGACCAGCGCGACGCGATCGGCCTCCTCGGCGGCGATCTCGACGGCGAGCTCGCACGAGGTGCCGTCCACCCCCTCGATCCGCTGGTCCACGCCGTCGCGCAGCGCGACCGCGGTCTGCGTGCGCCGCTCGCCGCGCAGCTGCTCGAGCTCCTCCACCGGCGCCTGGCGAAGCGTCCCGTCCTCGCCGAGCCAGAGCGTGCGCGGCAGGCCGTAGACGCCCGACCAGCCGCGCGCGCGCTCCCCCTGCGGATTGTCGAGCAGCCACGCCCAGAGGAGCTGTCGGCCGCGACCGTCGATCAGCGCTTCGGGGGCGAAGAAGGTGTTGTCGACCCAGGTCATGCGCCCGTGCTGCTCGGGGTGGAAACGCTGGTCGCGGTAGGTGCCGACGTAGTACTGGCAGCCCTTGTTGTGCGAGATGAACGCGAGCAGGTGCTTGCCGCTCGGCGGCCCTCCCGCGCGGCTGCTCGGCAGCGGGAGGAACGACGGGCACATGTTGTCTTCGCTGCGGTCGGTCCACTCGGCGCGCCGCTCGTAGAAGACGTGGCGGTAGCTCCAATTCACGAGGTCGGGCGAGGTCCAGAGGTAGAGGCGATCGCCCTGGGTCTCCGGCGGCGCATCGACGGCGCGCCCGATCCGATCGAGCACCAGCAGGTTGCCGGTCAGCACGTGGTAGAGGCCGTCCTGCTTCCAGAGGTTCGACGGGTCCGCCGAGCCGAGCAGCAGCGGCCGCCCCTCCAGGTCGCGCGTCTCGGTGACGCCGAACGCCGTCGAGCGGATCACCGGATTCGCGGCGCTCTTCTGCCAGCGATCGAGGTCGCGGCTCGACGCCAGGCCGATCCCCTTCGCGCCCCAGAGCATCCAGTAGCTGAGATGCACCGTGCCGTCGTCGTCGACGAAGGCGCCGCCGCTGAAGCAGCCGTCGTCGCCGTCGCCCGGTCCGATCGCGTCGGGATGGTGGCGCCAGTGGACGAGGTCGGCGCTCGAGACGTGGCCCCACCAGAAGCCCGCGCCGCGCCGCTCGTAGAGGTACATCAGGTGGTAGCGGCCGTCGCGATGGAAGGCGCCGTTCGGGTCGCCCGGGATGCCGAGGTCTTCGGGCAGGCAGAAGTGCCAGCGCGGTCGATGCGGGTCGGCGAGGAGGCGCTCGCGGAGGAGGCGCGTCGAGCGCAGCACGGCGTCGGGGACTGGCCCCGTCTCCGACCAGCTGCGTGGCACGGCGACCGCGCTGCGCGCCTCGTCGCCGCGCGCGCGCTGGATCACCGTCGCGCCGGCGCCGCCGAGCACGAGGCAACCGTCGGCGACCCGCGCGTCGCCCACCAGCTCGATCGTGCGGAAGCGGCCGCTCTTCTCGCGGAGCCCCTCGCCGGCGAAGTCCCACCACGCCCACGGCGCGCGCTCGCCATCGGGCGTCCCCGCGCGCAGCGCAGCGATCGCCGTCCCGGAGAGCGCCTCGGCGTAGATGCGCGCCTCGCGGATGCGACCGGTGAACGAGTGCTGCGGATCGCCCGCATCGAGGTGGCGCCGGCCGAAGAGCACGGCGCACTGCGGGCCGTAGCTCGGCGGCGCCTCGGCCGCTTCGTGCCGCGCGTAGAGCACGCCGTCGCGCCAGAGCTCGACCTCGCGACCGCGCTGCACGAGCGCCAACTGGAGGAAGGTCGTGGGGCTCGCCGTCTCCTCCGCGTAGCTCGCCTGCTCGCGCTGCGTCCGGCGGAACCCCTCGCTCCCCGCCATCCAGCGGCGCGGCTCGATCTCGCCGAAGACGATCGCGTCGAAGCGGCCCGCCTCGTCGTCGATGGTGAACGCGCTGCCGGCGCGTTGCGCGAGGTCCGCCGGCGCGCACCAGACGACCAGCGTCCGATCGGCGAGCTGCTGCGGCGCCGCGCGCGCGAGCGCGAGGGCGGACGCCAGCACCACGACGAGGAGAGCGCGCGCGGCGCGGCGAAGGGTGTACGAGTGGAGTTGGTGCATGGGCGCGATGGTACGCGGCGCGCCGCGCACGGCCGGTCCGCGGAACGCGTGGATCAGCGGAGCGCGTGGGTCAGCTGACCGCGCCGCCCGTCTCCTGCCGATCGCCGCGCGCCACCGAGAGCGCCGTCTCGATCGTCCGCACCACCGCCCGCTCCATCAGGTCGAGCGGCAGGCCGGGAGCGCCGGGGTGGCGCGCCGCCTGCTCGTCGCTGTACGGCACGTGGACGAAGCCGGCGCGCACGTCATCGCGCCGCGAGAGCGCGTGCAGCAGCGCATAGAAGACGTGGTTGCAGACGAAGGTGCCGGCCGTCTGCGAGACGGCGGCCGGGATCGAATCGGCGCGCAGCGCATGGACGATCGCCTTGATCGGCAGCGTCGCGAAGTAGGCGGCGGGGCCGTCGGCGACGATCGGCAGGTCGATCGGCTGCGCGCCGTAGTTGTCGGGGATGCGCGCGTCGTCGACGTTGATGGCGACCCGCTCGAGGCTGATCTCGGCGCGGCCGCCCGCCTGCCCGAGCGCCACCACCAGCTGCGGCGCCGCATCGGCCAGCGCCGCATGCAGCGCCTCGCGCGCCGCCCCGAAGCGGCACGGCAGCACGCGGCCGACCACGCGGTGGCCCGCGACGACGCGGCCGTCGAGCCGCTGCGCCAGCTCCTGCGACGGGTTGGTCGCCTCGCCGCCGAACGGCTCGAAGCCGGTCACCAGCACCGTGCCTGCTCGCTGCGTTCTGCGCGTCGCCATCGTCCTCGCCCTCCCGCGCGGCGCGGCCGCCACCGCTCAGCGGTAGACCAGCGCCCCCATCGCCATCACGTTGAAGAGCCAGCAGAGCGCCGCGAAGGGCGCCTGCACCTTCAAGATCGCGTGGCGATCGTCGAGCTCGAGCAGCACCGCCGGCACCACGTTGAAGTTGGCCGCCATCGGCGTGACCAGCGTCCCGCAGTAGCCCGAGAGCATGCCGAACGCCCCCATGATCGCCGGGTCGCCGCCGTACTGCTGCACGATGAACGGGATGCCGATGCCCAACGTCAGCACCGGGAACGCCGCGAAGGCGTTGCCCATCAGCACCGTGAAGAGCGTCATCCCGCCGCAGTAGAGGACCACGGCCAGCAGCGGCGCGCCGTCGGGCAGCAGCTCCTTCGCGCCGCCCGCGATCACGTCGCCGACGCCGCTCTTCGCGAAGATCCCGCCGAGCGCCGCCAGCATCTGCGGCAGGATCAGCGCCCAACCGAGCTCCTGCAGCAGCCGCCCGCCCGCTCGCAACGGCGCCCGCGGACCGGCGCGCGTGAGCGGCAGCGCCAGCAGCAAGGCCGCGACGACGCCGAGCCCGAGCGCGACCGTCGTCGCCTGCTTCGGATCGACGAGCCGCCCGCCCTCCCACGTGATGCGCGGCAGGAGCAGCGCACCGCCCGCCGCCACCAGCGCCAGCAAGAGCGGCGGCCAGAGCAGCCGCGCGCGCAGCCGCAGCGACTCGGCGAGGCGGGCCGCGCCATCGATCGCCACGCGCCGCGGCGCGCCGACCTGCTTCGTCGCCGCCAACGCGACCAGCGCCACCACGCAGCCGCCCACCAGCGGCGGCGGCAGCTTGCGGCCGACGAGGAACGTGAGCGCCAGCAGCGCCCAGAACGCCGCGCTGCCGATGCGGCGCGGATGGTCGCGATCGCGCGCGATCGAGAACGCGACGCACAGCAGGATCACCCCCGCCAGCGCGTGGAACGCCTCGACCGGCAGCCAAGTGGTGAGCAGCAGCGTCACGGCGCGCGCTCCGCGGCGGCGCGCGCGGCGTGCTGCTCGATCGCGCGATCGAGGCGGCGGAAGCGCCACGCGCCGAGCAGCAGCGCGAAGAGCGCCGTCGGCAGCCCCCACGCGCCGAGCGCCGCGACCGAGACGGCGATGCCGGCCGACTCGAAGACCCCCTTCATCAGCAGCACCGGGCCGATCGCCACCACGATGTCGTCGGCGAAGAAGTTGCCCCAGTTCTCGGCCGCCGCCGCGTGGGCGCGCAGCTCTTGGCGCAGCGGCGCCGGCAGCGGAACGGGCGGCGACGCGCGCGCGCCGCTCGCCTCCGCCGCCGCTTCCGCCATCGGCGCCACCAGCGGCCGGATCATCTGCGCATGGCCGCCGAGGTTGATCCCGAACATGCTGCTCAACTCGCGCAGCAGCTGGTAGGCCAGCAGGATGCGCCCCGCCGTCGCCTTGCCCGCCGCGCGGATCAGCGCCGCCGCGCGCTCCTGCAGGCCGTGCTCCTCGAGCAGCCCGATCAGCGGCATCAGCAGCACGATCGGCAGCGTGGTGAAGAGGTTGTCGACGAAGAGCGTGCCGATCAGCCCGAGCAGCTCGAGCGGCCCGATGCCCGCCGCGAAGCCGGTCGCCACGCCCGCCACCAGCAGCACCAGCAGCGGATGGAGGCGCAGCGCGAAGCCGGCCGCGACCACCGCGACGCCGATCAGCTTCAGCGCCTCGCGCCACGGGCCGGCCTGCGCGGGCAGCTCGGGCAGCTCCATCAGCGCGGCTCGCCTTCGCGGCGCGGCGCCGCCAGCACGACGCCGCACGCCGCGAGCTCGCGCCGCAGCCGCCGCGCGAAGGCGAGCGCGTGGGGCGAGTCGCCGTGCAGGCAGAGCGTCTCGGCGCGCACCGCCACTTCGCCGCCGTCGAGCGTCGGCGCGACGCCGCGCTCCACCATCGAGCGCACCTGCGCGACCGCCTGCGCCTCGTCCTCGATCAGCGCTCCCGCCCGCCCGCGCGGCACCAGCGTCCCGTCGCGCTGGTAGGCGCGATCGGCGAAGACCTCGCGCACGAACGGCACGCGCGCCGCCACGCACGCTCGCTCGAGCGCGCTCCCGGCCGGCCCGACCATGTGGAGCGCGCGCTGCAACCGGGCGATCGTCGCCACGCACGCCGCCGCCAGCGCCTCGTCGCGCGCCACTTGGTGGTAGAGCGCGCCGTGCAGCTTCACGTGGCGCACGCTCGCCCCCTCGGCCTTCGCCAGCGTGGCGAGCCGCGCGAACTGCGTCTCGAGCAGTGCGGCCAACTCGGCCGGCGCGAGCGGCCGCTCGACCCGCCCGAACTGCGCGCGATCGGCGTGGCCGGGATGGGCGCCGACGGCGACGCCGGCCGCGACCGCGCAACGCACCGCCGCGCGCATCGATTGCTCGTCGCCCGCATGCGCGCCGCATGCGACGTTGGCCGAGGTCAGCAGCGGGATCAGCTGCGCGTCGTCGCCGACCCCTTCGCCGACGTCGCCGTTCAGGTCGAGCGTGCGCGCGGCGGCCATCGCGCTACTTCCCGCCGCGCAGCCGCATCGCCACCGAGAGCATCGCCATCGCGCGCTCCTCCTCGTCGGCGAGCGGCGGCGCCGCCTCGAGCTCGATCCGCTCGAAACGGACCGTGTCGCCCGGCCGCCGTTGCGCGAGGCGACCGAGATCGGCGGCGACGACGTTGGCGATCTTCGGGTAGCCGCCGATCGTCTGCCGATCGGCCAGCAGCACGATCGGCTGGCCGTCGGGCGGCACCTGGATCGTGCCGGCCGCGACCCCTTCGGAGAGGAGTTCGCGCGGCTCCGGCAAGAGGAGCGGCGGGCCGTCGAGGCGCACGCCCATCCGATCGGAGCGCACGGTGACCGTGAAGGCGCGCGCCAGCAGCGTGCCCCACGTCTCGGCGCTGAACCAATCGGCTTGCGGGCCGCGCACGATGCGCAGCGGCGCGCGCAGGTCGCGGCCGCAGAGGTGCGCCGCGTCGACGAACCAGTCGGGCGGCGTCGCGAGCGGCGATGCGGCGAGCGAAGGCGCCGCGCCCTTCGCACGGGGCGTCGCCCGCGAGCGCGCGCGGGGCGGCGCCACGCCGCAGAGCCGGTCGCCCGCTTGCAGCACGCGGCCGCCGAGCCCGCCGAAGCGGGCGCGCAGATCGGTGCCGCAACCACCGAGCACCGGCTCGACCGCGAAGCCGCCCGCCACCGCGAGGTAACCGCGTGCCCCGCGCGTCACCGTCCGCAGATCGAGCAGCGTGCCCGCGGCGACCTCGAGCGGCCGGCCGCCCGCAAGGCCGGCGACGCTCGCGCCGGTGACGGCGATCTTGAGCGCGTGCAGCGTGCGCAGTTGCGGACCGACCAGCGCGAACTCGAGGCAGGGCGCGTCGTCGCGATTGCCGAGCAGGCGGTTGGCGAGCCGCAGCGCTTGCGGGTCGACGGCGCCGCCCGGCGTGATGCCATGGCGCTGCAAGCCGGGGCGCCCGAGATCCTGCAGCGTCGACTGCGGACCGGCGTCGAGCACCTCGAGCAGCGGCGCGGCGGGCGCGTCGGCTCGGCGGGCCGGGTCGCGGCGCGCGCGGGCGGGCAGCCGCGCAGGCGACGACGCGGGAGCGGCGGCGGCAGCAGCATCGGCGACGCTGCGCAGCCGGCGGCGGAAGGTGGCGGCATTGATCGGCTCGAAGCGGACGCGATCGCCGAGCGACAGGAGCGTCGCGGGCGCGCGCGCCGGCTCGAAGAGGGCGAGCGGCGTGCGGCCGATCAGCTGCCAGCCGCCCGGCGACTCGATCGGATAGATGCCGGTCTGCGCGCCGCCGATGGCGACGCTGCCGGCCGGCACCGCGACGCGCGGCGAGGGGCGACGCGCCACCGCCAGCGCCGCCGGCAACCCGGCGAGGTAGGGGAAGCCGGGCGTGAAGCCGATGGCGCGCACCGCGTAGCGACCTGCCGCGTGCGCCTCGATGACGTCGGCCGGCGCGAGCCTGCAGACCGCCGCCACGTGGTCGAGATCGGGCCCGAACGAGCCGCCGTAGACGACCGGGACCAGCCGCTCGGGCGCCGTGCCAGCGACGACGCCGGTCACCGCCGCCGCGCGCGCCTCGATCGCGCGCACCCGCTCCGCGAACGAGCGGCCGGCGGCCGGGAGCGGCGCAGCGTCGCGCGCGGTGCTGCTGCCGGCGAAATGGACCGTGATGGTCGCATTGGCCGGCACCACATCGACCACGCCCGGCAGCGGCGGCTCCTGCAACGCCGCCGCGAGCGCCTGCACGCGCGCCGCCGTCGCCTCGTCGACGACCGTCCCGACGCGGACCAACACCGCCGACTCGCCGAGCGGAACGCAGTCGAGAGAACCTTGGTCGAGTGGCGGCATGTTCAGCTCGTGATCGGCAGATGCGCAGGAAGGGCGTGGAACGAGGTCACCGACGCCTGCTCCGATCGACCACCCTCGAGGCAGCGGCGAGCCGTTGCCGGAGACGTCGGCCTGATCGAAGTGGGGTCGTTGCGGCGGCAGCATGCCGTCCCTTCCTCGGGGAGGACACGGTCCTCGACCCAGACTCATGGAAGGGAGACGCGGCGTTCGAGGCGAGCAGCGTCCCGCGTCGACCGCGATGGCACGTCAGCGGAGCGTCAACTCCAGCTCCTCTTCGCTTCCGCTCGCGAGCTGGCATCGGACCGTCTCAGATCGCCGCCCGCCGCCGGAGGTCACCGCGAACAGCGATACCTCCCCCGACTTCACGCGATCGAACTCGAACTGGCCGTCCTTCCCCGATACCGCGCGTTGCTCGGTCGTTCGGCCCTGGAGGATCACTTCGACCCCCGTCATCGCGCTCCCTGCGGAGTCGACCGTCCGGCCGCGCACACGGGCGACTCGCTCCATGACGAGGTCGGGTGCGATGGACGCCTCGCGCCGCGCGACGACCTCGAGCCGGAGCTCCTCCACACAAAGGTGGTCTTTCCCAGCTCCCAAGATGAGGATCGCTCCGGCCGGAACGCCTTCGAGCACGTAACTGCCATCGTGCGCGCTGGTCGCCGTCGACTTCAGCGTCACCGCGTTCGAGCGCGCCTCCGGCATCCGCGCGATCGCCGTCATGCCGGCCATCGGCTTCCCATCGGCGTCGCGAATCACGCCACGGACTTCGTAGCCCGCGTCGAAAACGAGGCTCGGAAGGCTGGTCTCGATCCCCGGTTCGATGACCACCCTGCCAGCACGCAAGGGCACGAGGCGCTCGACCGTCACGATCACGTCGTACTCACCCGGCGCGAGCCCCTCGAGGCGGAACGCTCGCTCCTCGAGCGGCGTCTCGCGCACGAGCGGCTCCCCCGAGTTCGCGGGCGGTCGGGTGAGCGTCACCCACATGCGACCGCGGTCCGGTCCGCTGTCGGCTCGCACGCGCCCCGTCAACACGCCCGACCGGGTCAGCACCAGCCGGACATCGGTGCGACCCGAGAGGATGCGCGTCTCGAGGGGCACGTATCCGGGGCATTGCACCTCGATCGTGTAGTCGCCGCGAGTCAGCCCCGGCAACGCGAACGCTCCGATCGAGTCGGTCGTGCCGGCCCAGACGAACGGGCGATTCCTCGGGTCGAGCGACCGAGCCGTGAGACTCGCCGAGGCGACTCCACGCCCCTCGGAGTCGACCACGAGTCCCGCGAGCGGCTCGGCGATCGAGAGCCTGAAGTCGAACCGTTCGAGTTCACCGACTGGGGCCTGATGCCGCTCGACGAGCAGCGTCCCGTACCCTTCCTTCGCCACCTCGATCACGATGAACTGCAGCTCGTGCTCGATGGAGAAGCGCCCCTCCGAGTCGCTGACGCCACTGGCGGAAGGACCCGACGCGAGTGCCGCCGCGTCGGGCGGCCGCCGGTTGAACAGTCGCACGTTCGCGAGCTCAACCACCCGAACCGTCGCCCCCTCGATCGGCCGCCCACCCACATCGGCGACCGTGCCAACGAGGCGTCTTCCACCGGGCGGAACGCTCGGCTCTTCCGGCACCTCGGCCCGCACGGCGGTCGGCTCATCGACGGCGGCGGCCGACGGCGCTGCCGAGCGCGCCGCGGCGGCGATCTCGGCGATCTCGGCGGCGGCCGGAGCGACGGCGGGATCCTGCGAGCCGGCTGGTTCGGTGCCCCCGGCATGCGGACCGATTGCCTCCCCGCGACCGCTCCCCCAGAACAGACGTCCAAGCCCGAAGCCGAGGAGAAGCATGAGAAGCAGTGGCATCCCACGAGCCCACACGCTCTTCCCGTGCTCTGCACTGCGCATGGTCGCTGCTCCTCCCGCCACTCAGCGGCTGGAGCGTAGGCGCGCAACAGGGAACCTTGCATCCGACACGACCGAACGCGGTCGGGAGGGGCGGGTCGCGAACTCCGCCCCGCTCACACGGTCCGCTTGCGGACGTGGGTCGGGCGCATGGCGGGGGCCTGCTTGGTGCGGCCGGCGAAGCCCTCGCGGCGAGCGGTGGCGTCGCCCTGCTTCTGCGCCTTGGCGGCTTCGTCGCCGTCGAGCGTGTCGGTCAGCGCGGCGTTCTCGGCGGCCAGCGCTTCGCCGCGCTTCGCCTCGTCCTTCGCCTCGCAGCACTTCTTGTACTTCTGCCCGGAACCACACGGGCAGGGATCGTTGCGACCGGTCTTCATGGCGTCACCTCGGGAGCGGCGGGCCGGCGGCGGCGCGGCGGGATCGATCGCGGGATCGATCGCCTGCCCGCAGCGCGCTCGGCTCGGTTCAGGCCAAGAGAGTAGGCGAACATCGTCACCGCGCCCGGGGCGGAATCAACCGGGCGGCGAGGGCGGCGCGCTCGGAGCGGTCGCGCGCGGCGGGCGCGGCGGGAATATCGGACCGCGCGGCGCTCGTCTGGTGGCAGGCGACGCCCGACCCCTCCCGCGACCGGAGCCGATGACCGCCTCATCGACGCCCCTCTCGACCACCTTCCCTGCCGAGGCCATCGCGCGCCTCGCCGCGGGCGACCGCGCCGCGTTGGCCGACTGCTTCCGGCAGTTCGGCGCGCGCGTCTGGCGGATCGCGAAGGGGCTGCTCGGCCAGGCGGCGGAGGCGGACGACGCGGTGCAGGAGGTCTTCCTCAAGGTGCGGGAGAAGGCGGCGCAGTTCGATGGGCGTGGCGCGTTCGAGGGGTGGCTGCGGCAGATCGCCGTGCGCCACTGCCTCGATCGCCTCGCGCAGCGGCGCCGCGACCGGCTCGCGCCCGCGGACGCCGCGCTGCGGGAGGCGCCGGCGCGAGCGCGGAGCGACGTCGCCGCGCTCGAGGACCGCGAGCAGCTCGAGCGGGCGCTCGAACGGCTGCCGGAGGAGTTCCGGACGATCCTGCTGCTGCGCGAGATCGGCGGCTTCTCCTACCGCGAGCTCGCCGACGCGCTCGAGGTGCCGATCGGGACGGTGATGTCGCGGCTGGCGCGGGCGCGCGAGCGGCTGCTCGGCCATGCGCCGCTGGCGACGAAGGGCGCGGCGCCCGCGGCGGCGGAGCGGCGCGCGGCGGCGACGCACGAGACGGACGTGGAACGAGGAGCGAGCGATGCGACCGGGCGATGAAGCGATCGAGCTCGACTGCGCGGCGGCGCGGCTAGCGGCGAGCCGCTGCTGCGATGGCGAAGGCGGCGACGACGGCGCGCTCGAGCGCCATCTGGCCGGCTGCCCTGCGTGCTGCGAGTTCGCGGAGGCGTTGCCCTCGCTGGCGCAGGCGGTGCGCGCGAGCGTCGCAGAGCCCGACGGCGCGGCGCTGGCGGCGCTCGCGGCGCGGCTGCTGCTGCGCGCCGGCGGCCAGGAGCGCGCGGGCTGGCGCGGCGAGCACGGTGAGCCGCCGCGCGGCCGCGTGCTGCGTTGGCCGCGCGGGGCGCGCTTCGCGGCGGGGCTGATCGGCGCGGCGCTGGTCGGCCTGCCGGCGTGGGCGCTGCGGCGCGGAGCCGTGGACGGCGCGCTCGCCGCCGGAACGGCCGCAGCAACGGACGGCGTGCGCGCGGCGCCGCTGGTGCTCGCAGAATCGGCGTGGCTCGCGCCGCTGCAGGGGGTCGCGCTGTTGCCGGCCGATGCGTCGCTGGTGCCGTGGCGAGAGGCGCTCGGCGCCGAAGGAGGTGCGCGATGAACGGTTCCTTCGTCCCCTGGCTGCTCGGCGGCGCGCTGGTGGCGAGCCTCTCGTGGAACGCGCTGCAGTGGGTCGACCGCGCGACGCCGGCCGACGGGGCGCGCGAGGCGGCGGCGCCGCGCGACGCGACGGGCCGCTCCGCGGCGAACGCCGCGGGGATGCAGGGCGGCGGTTGCAAGGCGGCGCTGGCGCGCGCTGGCCTCGCGCTCGATCCGGCGCGTCAAGCCGAGGTCGAGCAGCTGCTCGCGCGCTGCGACGAAGGGTGCACGAGCGACGATGCGCAGGCCGCGGCGCTGTCGAGCGCCCTGTTCGCCGCGCTGCGCGGCGCGGAGCCGCTCGATGCGGCGGCGCTGCGCGGGCGCGCTCGTGAACTCGGCGAGCTGCGGGCGGCGGCGGTCGCGCGCTCGATCGACTCGCTGGTGCGGCTGCGCGAACTCCTGGGGGCGGGCGACTTCGTCAAGCTGCTCGACGCGTGCTGCGGCACCGACGGCTGCGGCGGGAGCTGCGGCCCTGGCGACGTCGCTCCTGGCAATGGCGGCGCGGAATAAACGGCGCGGGCGGCGCGGTCCTCCTGGCGCGCGCTCGCGATGGGGCGACGCGCACCTGGAGCGAGCGATGGTGAAGACCTTGGTGATCTCGTTCGGCGCGGCCTCGCTGGCGGCGCTCGGCTACGCGGGGACGCGCGGCGGCGAGGAGGGCTGTTGCGCGCCGAAGGGCGCCGCCGCGAAGGCGGCCCCGAGCGAGTGCTGCGCGAGCGAGCCGCGGCCGGCGACGATCGAGTGCACCGGCAGCGCGTGCGTCGTGCGCTACACGACCAGCGACGGCCGCGACGGCGTGATCGAGATCGCCTGCGACGGCGACGCGTGCAAGGTGGTGCGCTGCGAGCCGGCGTGCGACCGCGGCTGCGGGCCGGCCGATTGCCCGGACGGCGGCGGCTCCGGTGAGTGCTGCTCGAAGCGCGACTGAGCGGCGGGGGCGGCGGCGCGCGCGGCGGTGCGGGTGACGGGCGGCGCGCGCGAACTTCGTTCGTTCCGGCGACCCGCACCGTCGCCGGAGCCGCGCGTGAAGAAGCTGATCCACTACGTCTGGATGGGATCCGCCATCCTCAACACCGAAGAGAACCCCGACGTCGGGATCCTCGCCACGTGGGCGCGCTTGAACCCCGACTGGAAGGTGAACCTCTGGGTCGTCCACAAGCTGCTCGACAAGCGGGCGCGCCAGCAGATCGCGACGATCGGGAACAACTTCCACATCGAGATCCGCGACTGCGTCGACCAGGACAAGCGGGTGCTCGTCGGGTTGAACGACCAGTTCACCCATGAGCTCTTCACGAAGTACCCGAACTACGGCGCCGCCAGCGACATCCTGCGCGTCGCGATCCTGATCAAGGAGGGCGGCCTCTACGTCGACCACGAGATCGTGCCGAAGGTGCCGCTCGGCAACCTGAACGCATCGCGCGGGCTGCTGGTCCACTTCGTCGGCGGCACCCCCACCAACGACATCCTCTATTCCGACTGCGTCGCCCACTCCTTCTTCGTGAAGTACCGCGAGCGGCTGATCGAGCGCTACGACACCGCCGATCCGAAGGTGCTGAAGCTGCGGCGCACCGACAAGGAGCTGAAGAACCAGACGACGCAGGACATGTCCGGCCCGGGGCTCCTCTGGGACGTGCTGCAGGAGACCGGCTACACCTCGCTCGAACGCCCGACCCCCGCCGAGATCCGCTTCCCCGACGACCGCATCCGCGTGCCGACCACCTCGGCGACGAGCTGGCTCTAGCGCCGGCGCCGGAACCCGCACCGCCGCCGCGACCGGCGCAGCGATCGGCCCGCCGCCGCTCGGCCGCTCCGCTCCCGCCCGCTACCGATCGGCCGCCTCGCGCGTACCACGTCCCTGCGCCGGCCAGTGGCGCCGACCTCGGAGCCCGCGCATGGCCCTCTCCGCCGCTGCCGCCTTCGGACTGCTGCTGTCGTGGTTCGCGCTCGATCCGGCGGCGTCGGCGGCTTCCGCGGCGTCTTGCTCCCGGATCGGGACGCTCGCGAGGAGCGCGCTGCGGAGCGGTCCGAACGTCGCGCCGCCGGCGGACGACGACGATCGCAAGGGCAAGCCGAAGCGGCCGGCGACCGCCGACCCGAGCGCGGTCGTGGAGGGCGCGGCCGGGCAGGAACTCGACGAGTTCATGCAGTCGGCGCAGCACTTCCCCGAGGGGTTCAACGGCTGCGTGCTGGTCGCGAAGGAGGGCGCGGTCCTCCTCGCGAAGGGGTACGGCGTCGCCAAGGCCGACCCGCCGACGCCGATGCGCGCCGACGCGCTGTGGGATTGGTGCAGCGTCAGCAAGCAGTTCACGGCGGCGGCCGTGCTGAAGCTCGAGATGCAGAAGAAGCTGAAGCTCGATGATCCGCTGAAGAAGTTCTGGAAGGACGCGCCGAAGGACAAGCAGGCGATCACGGTGCGCCAGCTGCTGAACCACACCTCGGGGCTCCCCACCGCGCCCGAGCTCGATCGCGCGAAGCTGTTCGATCGCGACGCGACCGCGCAGGGGATCCTCGCCGCGCCGGTCGTCCGCGAGCCGGGCAAGAAGTGGGAGTACAACAACGCCGCCTACTTCCTGCTGGCCGCGTTGATCGAGCGCGTCTCGGGCGAGAGCTTCGAGGCGTACTGCCGCACGAACCTCTTCGCGCCGGCCGGCATGAAGGAGGCCGGCTTCATCGGCGACGGCAAGGCCGACCACGCGCGCGCGCCCGGCGACGCGCGCGGCACCAAGCCGCCGTTCGCCTATGGCGAGCGGATGTCGTGGGGCTACCGCGGCGCCGGCGGCGCGCTGGCATCGGTCTTCGACATGCTCGCGTGGGACGAGGCGCTGCGCGGCGACAAGCTGCTCTCGAAGGCGGCGAAGGCGCAGTACTACGCCGTCGGCCTCGAGAACTACGCGCTCGGCTGGGAGATGACGAAGGGGGCCGGCGGCCTGCGCGCGGCGCACAGCGGCCACACCGGCAACCTCGTCACCTACTACCTGCGCTTGCTCGACGAGCGCGTCGTCATCGCCATCGCCTACAGCTACGAGCCGAAGACCCACCCGTCGATCACGGTGGAGGAGCTGCTGCGGATCGCGCGATCGGCGAAGGGGAAATGACCGGGGCGGTCGGACCGCGGGTCGCGTCACGCCTCGACGACGCGCGCGGCGAACGCGGCGCCCCCTAGGAACCACGATGCGCTGCTTCCTCGCGCTCGAGCTGCCCGAAGGGGTGCGCGACCAGCTGTGCGCGATGGTCGCGAGCGCCGCCGCTTCCGAGTGTGGCGCCGCCGCCCGCTTCGTCGATCCGCGCCAGCTCCACCTGACGCTGCTCTTCGCGGGGGCGGTCGAGGAGGCGACGGTCGCGGCGTGGCGAGCCGCCCTGTCGACGACGACGCTCCCGACGCTGCGGTTGCAGCTCGGCCCCGCCGGCGTCTTCCCGCGCCGCAACTGGCCGCGCGTCTTCTGGATCGGCCTGCGCGGCGAGGTCGACGCGCTCGTGCGCTGGCAGCGCGAACTGGCGGAGCAGGCGCGCGCGCTCGGAGTGGCGTTCGACGAGCAGCCGTTCGTGCCGCACGTGACGCTCGCGCGCGCCCGCGTGGAGGCGCCGGCGCACCGCCTCGCGGCACTGGCGGCGCGTCTCGAGGAGATCGCTGCAGCGACGCCCGCCGACCCGTTCGAGCCACCGTCGTTCACCCTGTTCCGCAGCGAGCCGGGGCCGCAGGGCGCGCGCCACGAAGCGCTGTTGCGCCGCGCGATGCGTTGAGCCGCGCGCGCAGCCGCGCTCGGCGTCGGCTCAGCTCCCGAACAGCTGATCGAGCCGCGAGGCGACCTGCTTGCCGAGGTCTTCCGGCGGGTAGCGCTCGTTCAGGAGCGCTTCGAGTTCCGCCTTCTGCGTGATCACGAAGGCGAGCCGCTTGCCGGTCTCCGCCTCGATGTCGGCCACCGCCTGCGGATCGAGGTCGGAGTAGGTGGCGATCAGCAGCACGTCGCCGAAGACGTCGAGCGGCAGCACCTTGTGCTGGTAGAGCGTCGCGGCCGGCAGGATCGTCTTCACGTCCTTCGGCGAGCCGTACTGCTTGGCGCTCAGGTAGGGCAGCGAGAGCTGATGGACCAGCGCCTTGGCGAGGTCGTATTCGGTCGCCAGCCCGCGCGCGAGGATGACGTCGGCGACGCGCTCGCCGCTCGCGGTCGCGTCGGCCTGCACCTCTTCGAGCTGCTCGGGCGTGAGGATCCCCTCGGCACGCAACACCTGGCCGGCGTGGAGGGAGGAGATCTTGGTCGCGGTTCGCATGTTCGGGAGGGAAACCTCCCTGCCCCGATCGACGCCGCCCACCCCGCGACTTGAGGGGCGGGAAGGAAGTTCTCCCGCCCGCCGCGGCGCGCCGTCGCGAGGACCGCCTTCAGCGCTTCTTCGCGAAGGGGTCGACGCTCGGATCGCGGTGCCACTGGTACTCGGTCCAGGCGGCCACCTGCTCGGCGCGCGCCTTGCCGTAGAGGCGCTCGATGACGTGCAGCGCCATGTCCATGCCCGCCGAGACGCCCGACGAGGTGACGAACTCGCCGTCGTCGACCCAGCGCGCCTCGTAGACCCACTCGACCGCGCCGCTCTGCTTCACCGCGAGGTCGAACCAAAGCTTGTTCGAGGTCGCCTTGCGACCGTCGAGCAGCCCCGCCTTGGCCAGCAACGCCGAGCCGCTGCAGACCGACGTGGTCAGCTCGGCGCGCTCCGACCGCTCGCGCAGGAAGGCGAGGAACGCCTCGTTCTCGAGCTCCTTCAGCGTCCCCATCCCGCCCGGCACCATCAGCAGGTCGAGCTCGGGACAGTCGGCAAACGAGTGGTCGGCGACCAGCGCGACGCCCTGGATCGAGTTCACGCGGCCGCTGCGCTGCGACACCGTGACGAGCCGCAGCTCGGCGACGTTGCCCCACATCTCGAGCGGGCCGCACGCGTCGAGCAGCTCGAAGCCGGGATAGAGCACGACACCTACCGTCTTCTGCTTGGCCGCCTGTGCCGCCTGCAGCGCGATCACCGCCGAACGGCTCTGCAGCGCCATGCCGCACTGCGGGCAGTTCCCGGCCGCGGCGTGGTCGACCAGGTCGCACGGCTTCCCGCGCATCACGCACCACCACGGCTCCGCTTCCTGCGCCGCGCGCGCGCCTTCCTGGGCGACGGCGCGGCGGGCGTCCGCCACCACGAGGAGGAACGCGGCGGCCACCGCGCAGCAGAACAGTGCCACGAGTCGACGAGGCGCATTCATGGTGAGTTCACCGATGGCTTCGGGGAGCGTCAGACGTCGAGGTTGCGGACTTCCAGCGCGTGCTTCTCGATGAAGGCGCGGCGCGGCTCGACCTCTTCGCCCATCAGGACGGTGAAGATCTCGTCGGCGCGGACGGCATCCTCGGCGCGCACCTGGTAGAGCGTGCGGATCTTCGGATCCATGGTCGATTCCCAGAGCTGCTCCGGGTTCATCTCGCCGAGGCCCTTGTAGCGCTGGATCTCGAGGTCGCGTTCGCCGTCGCGGCGGATGGCGTCGGCCACCTCGCGCAGGCTCTGCAGCGGCAGCGTTCCGCCCGCGATCTCGAGCGCGAACGGCGCGACGGCGGCGGGCGTCTTCGCGCCGATCACCTGCTCGATGCGCAAGCCGAAGGCGGCCAGCGCGGCGAGCGCCGGCTCGACGTCGCCCTTCTCGCGCAGCGGCAGCACGCGCACGTCGGCCGCCTCGTCGCCTTCGTAGCTGACGGTCAGCTCGGGCTTCGCGGCGCGCGCGTCGGCGAGCCAGCGGTTGAGCGCCCCGTCGTCGAGGAACCAATGCAGCGCGCCGTCCTGCGTCTGCGCGCGGTAGGCGGGCAGGCGCAGCGGATCGCCGCTGCCGGCCGCCGCGAAGTCGCGCAGCAGGATGCCGCGCCGCTCGAGCGTCGCGGCGGCGCGTTCGATGCGCGCGAGCTGCTCGAGCAGCGGCGTCAGCGCGGCGCCGGCGAGCTTGCCGTCGCGGCCGGCGATGGCGAGCGACGCGTGCTTCAAGCCGAGGTCGCGCTTGATGCGCAGCAGGTCCTCCTCGTTGTGGACGTACTCCTCGTGGCGGCCGCGCTTGATGCGGTAGAGCGGCGGCGCGGCGACGTAGATCTTCCCGGCGTCCACCAGCGGGCGCATCTGCCGATAGAAGAAGGTGAGCAGCAGCGTCCTGATGTGCGAGCCGTCGACATCGGCGTCGGTCATGATGATGACCTTGCCGTAGCGCAGCTTGGCGAGGTCGAAGTCGTCGGCGCCGATGCCGGTGCCGAGCGCGGTGATGATCGTGCGAATCTCTTCGTGGCCGAGCATCTTGTCGAGGCGCGCCTTCTCGACGTTCAGGATCTTGCCGCGCAGCGGGAGGATCGCCTGCGTCCGCCGATCGCGCGCCTGCTTGGCCGACCCACCGGCCGAATCGCCCTCGACCAGGTAGATCTCGGCGTCTTCCGCCTTGCGCGTCTGGCAGTCGGCGAGCTTGCCCGGCAGGCCGCCGCCGCCCATCGCGCTCTTGCGCACGAGGTCGCGCTGCTTGCGGGCCGCCTCGCGCGCGCGCATCGCCAGCAGCGCCTTGTTGACGATCGACTTCGCCTCGCCCGGGTGCTCCTCGAGGAACGCGCCGAGCTGCTCGTTCACGACCGCCTGCACCGCGCCCTCGACCTCGGCGTTGCCGAGCTTCACCTTGGTCTGGCTCTCGAACAGCGGGTCGGGCACCAGCACCGAGATGACCGCGGCGAGCCCCTCGCGGAAGTCCTCGCCCGCCGGCGGCGCCTCGTTCTCCTTGATCAGCCCGGCCTTCTTGGCGTAGGCGTTCAGCGTGCGCGTCAGCGCGCTGCGGAAGCCCGACAGGTGGGTGCCGCCCTCGTGCGTGTTGATGTTGTTGGCGAAGCAGTAGACGTCTTCGTGGAAGCCGTCGTTGTATTGCATCGCCACGTCGATCTGCAGCTTCTCGATCCCCTTCGAGCGCTGCACCTCCACCTCCTTCTGCAGGTGGATCACGGTGGCGTGGATCGGCGTCTTGTTCTGGTTCAGGTTCTCGACGAAGGTCGCGATGCCCCGCTCGAAGCGGAAGACCTCCTCGTAACCGACCCGCTCGTCGGCGAGCGTGATGGTGAGGCCGCGCAGGCCGAGCAGGTAGGCGAGCTCGCGCAGCCGCTTGGCGAGCGTCTCGTGGCTGAACGTCGTCTCCTGGAAGATCGTGGCGTCCGGCTTGAAGGTGACCTTGGTGCCGCGCTTGTTGGTCGCGCCGAGCAGCTTGAGCTCGGTGCGGCGATCGCCGCGCGCGAAGCTCATGTGGTGCACCTTGCCGTCGCGGCAGACCTCGACCTCGAGCCACTCGGAGAGCGCGTTCACCACCGACGCGCCGACGCCGTGCAGGCCGCCCGAGACCTTGTAGGTGTTGTGGTCGAACTTGCCGCCGGCGTGCAGCTTGGTCAGCACCACCTCGACCGTCGGCAGGCCGGAGTCGTGCATGTCGACCGGGATGCCGCGGCCGTCGTCCTCGACCGACACCGCGCCGTCGACGCGGATGCGCACCGCGATGCTCTTGCCGTGGCCGGCCATCGCCTCGTCGATCGAGTTGTCGACGATCTCGTAGACGAGGTGGTGCAGGCCGCGCAGCGTGACGTCGCCGATGTACATCGCCGGCCGCATGCGGACCGCTTCGAGCCCCTCGAGGACCTTGATCGAGGAGGCGTCGTAGTTGCCGGCTGGCACCGCCGTCTTGCCCGCGTCGTCGCCCGGCGCCGCCGTCTTGCTGTCATCGCTGGCCATTCGCTCTCCAGGCACCGTTCCGGAACACGATCTCGGTCAGCTCCTCGAGCCCCGGCCGCGCCTTCAGCGCGTCGAGCACGCCGCTCCGCGCGAACGCCTGGTACTCGAAGGCGCGCGCTGCCGACTTCACCTCGAGGGTGAGCTTCCCCTTGCGGTAGCTCGCCACCCGCAGCCCCGACGCCGCCGTCCCGAACACCGTCCCGACCGCCGCTTCGAGCTGCGCGACCGCGAGCGGCCCGGGCCCCGGGATCTTCAGGTGCGAGAGGATGGTGCCGAGCCGCTGCACGGAACTCCCCTCACAAGCTCATCGGCATCACGACGTAGGCGAAGCCCGCGGCCGGCCGGAAGACGCACGCCGCCGTCGAGTCGCGGAAGCTGAACGGCAGCTTCTCGGGCAGCTGCTTCTTGCCGAAGTCGAGCAGGAAGGCGGGGTTGAAGGAGATCTTCACCTCCGGCCCGATGTAGTCGACCGGCATCTCGCTGCGCGCATCGCCGCGCCCTTCGTGCTTGCCCGCCAGCACGAGGCTGCCCTCGCTGAAGGTCAGCGTGATGGCCGGCGCGTCATCGCCCGCCATGACGTTCACCTGGCGCACGCAGCCGAAGAAGTTGTCGCGATCGAGCTGCACCGTCGTGCCGACGTCGTCGGCCGGCACCACGCCGCGGTAGTCAGGGAACTCGGCGTCGCGCGAGGTCGCCGAGAGGACCGTGTTGCCGCAACGCAGCAGCGCGCGCCGCTTGCTCAAGTGGAGGCCGACGACCTCCGCGTTCGGACCGAGCGCGCGCAGGAAGTGGGTCACCCCCTTCAGCGGCACGATCTCCTTCACCGGATGGGCGACCGGCTGCTCGAGCGTCGCTTCGGCCAGCGCGAGACGTCGCCCGTCGGTGCTCACCATGCGGATCGTCTTGCCGTCGAGCTCGAGCAGGATGCCGTCGATGGCGTAGCGGCCGAGCTCGCGGCTGGCGGCGAACTCGGTGCGCTCGGCGAGCTCGCGGAAGAGCGGCGCCGGGAGGTCGACGAAGTTCGGGGCATCACCGACCGCGACCTCGGGGAAGTCGGCCGGGTTCTCGCCGCTGACGCGGAACTGCCCGCGCGCCGAGCGCAGCAGGGCGACGTTCCCGTCGGTCGAGAGGTCGATCGTCTCGCCCGGCGCCTCGCGCAGGATCCCGGCCAGCATCCCGGCGGGCAGCGCGAGCGTCCCCTGCTCCTCGATCAGCAGCGGCGTGTAGCGGCAGCGCAGCGACACCTCGAGGTCGGTCGCCAGCAGCTCGAGCTCCGGCCCGTGCGTCTTGAAGAGGATGTGCTGCAGGATCGGCCGCGTACCGCGGCTGGCCGTCACTCCGCCGACGACTCCAACGATCTCCTGCAGCTCCTTGCGATCGCAGCGCAGCTTCATGCCTCTCCCTCACCGTTCCGCAGAGCCCGACCGGGCTGCACTGGATGCTCGAGGCGCGGGATTCTAGGGAAGAAGAACTCGATTCGTTCGTGTCCGTGTCGATGGGGTCGCACGAATCGGGACAAGTCGCGAGCCACCTTCGGTAAGTCGAGTCAGGGCTTCGAGTTCGGAGCTTCGGCGAGAGGTCGGCCGGCGGGGAGAGACCGTGGACTCCAATCCCGATCTCCACGCGCGGTCGGTGGAGTCGTGCCGCCGCGCGCCGAGGCTCTGGATCGTCCGCGAACTTGCCGCGGTCTTGTGCGGCGTTTGCCCGACGGATCTCCACCGATCCTGATGGGCGCCACGGGCGAAACGGCGCACTCCGCCGGACGCCGACCGGAAGCGCCGCGGGCGGCCCCTCCCGGAGGAGAGACCGCCCGCGTGCCGATTCGTCGTGGGGTCAGGCGCGTGCTGCGGCTCAACGCTCGAGCAGCGTCCGCAGCCGCGAAAGGTGGTCGCGGATGCGGCTGTCGCTGGTGGCCACCTCGTCGATCTTGCGGATGCCGTGCAGGATCGTCGTGTGGTCGCGGCCGCCGAGCTGCGCGCCGATCTCCGACAGCGACAGCTCGGTCCGCTCGCGCAGCAGGTACATCGCCGCCTGCCGCGCGAAGGAGAGCGCCTGCGGGCGGCGCGGCGAGCAGAGGTCGGCGACGGTCACCTCGAAGTGCTGGCAGATCGCCTTCAAGATGCGATCGGGCGACGAGGAGGGCCGCTGCAGCAGCGTGTCGTCGTGCAGCGCCGCGCGCGCCGACTTCAGCGTGACCGGCGCGCCGATCAGCTTGGCGCCGGCGATCACGCTGGTGAGCGCTCCCTCGAGCTCGCGCACGTTGTTGGTCGGCAGCTCGGCGAGGAAGTCGGCCACGTCGGCCGGCAGCGTCTCGCCGCGCAGCTTCGCCTTGGCGACGACCAGCGCGTGGCGCGTCTCGCGATCGGGAGCGCGCAGCCCGACGCGGTAGGCGCCGGCCAAGCGCGCCTGCAGCGCCGGGTCGAGGTTCAGCGTCTCGCCAGGCGCGCAGCTCGCCGCGAAGAGGAGCCGCGTCCCGCGATCGCCCCACGCGTTCAGCGTGTGGACGAGCTCGGCCTGCGTGCCGGTCTTGCCGGCGAGCAGCTGCAGGTCGTCGAAGCAGACGAAGTCGAGGCCGCGCCAGCGATCGCGGAAGCGGCTGGCCGCCTCGGCGCCCTGCGCGCAGGCGGTCACGAACTCGTTCACGAAGTTCTCGCCGCGCACGTAGGCGACCTGGCGCCCCGGCTCCGACCGAGCCGCCGCCGCTCGCGCGGCCGCCTGCAGGAGGTGGGTCTTGCCCGTGCCGGTCGCGCCGACGATGAAGAGGGTCGCGAAGTCGACCTGCGGGGAGGTGGCGAGCGACTGCGCCGCCGCCGCCGCTAGCTGGTTGCTCGGGCCGAGGACGAAGCGCGCGAGGTCGTACCCCTCGGTCAGCGGAAGGTCGCCGCAAGTCCTGACGGAGCCAGGCTTTGCGCTCTTCGCCGCCGGCGCCGCAGCGGCCGCCGGGAGGGCATTCGCGCCCCCGGAGGTGCGGCCGGTGTCCGCCTTGCCCGCCTTCGCCGGAGCGGTGGCCGGCGCCGTGGTCCGCCCGTTGGCGGCCTCGGCCCCGTCACGCCCGCCGACCTCCAGATGGAGCTCGCGGGCGCCGCCCAGCACGGTCGCGACCGACTCCTCGACCACGTCGCGGTAGTAGGTCACGATCCAATCACGGTGGAACTTGCTCGGCACTCGAAGGACTACGCGCTGCTCGTCGAGCTCCGCCAACTGCAAGTTGCGGAACCACGTCGCGAACTGTTGCGCCGTGGTCTTCTGCTCAATCTTCTCGAGAACAGCCTGCCAAAGAGTGACCGCTTTCGCGGGCAGCATCGGACGGATCCCCTCCCCCACCATGGGTCGCCCAACCCAGGCATGCAGGTTCGGAATAGGTTGCGGCCTCGCAGGGGTCGGCGCGCAGCGCACCGGCCTGGGCCCACATGTCGTGCACGGCATCTGCTGCGGTCGCCCCCGCCTCAGAGCCGTTCTTCGTGAAGGATGTCTCCGCAGCCGGTTGGACGTCCGGTCGCGGCGTGCTGCTCTTCACTGAGAAGGCACAAGTTCTAGGGGCCGGGATTGAAGGTCGTCAACGACCTCTCCTCGTCGGACCGTTTGCGTCCCGTTCCGTGAGGACGACGCAAGTCGTTGCGCGCGACGGCTCGACGCGGATGTTGCGACTCGAAAAAAATCTCAGCGCGAGCGCAGCGAGACGACCGCTGCGTGGAGTCGTCGCGCCAGCTCTTCGACGTTCGCGCGCGTCGTCGTGCGTCCCATCGAGAAGCGAAGGGAGCGCGTGGAATGGTCCGCAGCGCCGATTGCCGACAAAACCGGCGAGGGGAGCGCCGCGCGCGTCGAGCAGGCGGAGCCGTGGCTCGCCGCGACCTCGAGCGCGTCGAGCGCGGCCACCAGCCAGTCGCCGCGCAGCTCCGCGAAAGAGCAGTTGACGAGGCCCGGCACGCCGTACTCCGTGCTCGAGTGCAGGGTTACGTCGGGCAGCAGCTCGCGCAGTCGCGCCACCAGCAGCGCGGAGAGCTCGCGCAGCGATGCCGCCAGCGCGTGCAGCTCGGCGCGCGCGGACTGCCACGCGACCGCCGCGGCGACGATCGTCGCGACGTCTTCGGTGCCGCCGCGCACGCCCTGTTCTTGGCGACCGGGCGAGAGCGGCGTGCCGAGCTCGACGCCGGCGCGACGCGCCAGCACGCCGATGCCGCGCGGCCCGCCGAACTTGTGCGGCGAGAGGACGAGCAGGTCGACGCCCAACTCCGGCAGCGCGAGGTCGAGCTTGCCGGCCGCCTGCGTCGCGTCGCAGTGGAAGAGCGCGCCGTGCCCGTGCGCGAGCACGGCCAGCTCCGCCACCGGTTGCACCGTCCCGATCTCGTGGTTCACGAGCTGCACGCTGACGAGTCCGGTCGTCGGCCGCAGGCGACGCGCGAGCTCCTCCGCCGCGACCCGCCCGAAGCGGTCGACCGGCAGCGTCTCGAGCTCGATCGCCCCATTGCGGGCGGCGCGCTCGAGCGGCTCGAGGACGCTCGGATGCTCGATGGCGCTGGCGAGGACATGGCGGCGGTCGCGTGGTAGATCTGAAACCGAGCCGTCGAGGGCGACCAGGTTCGCCTCGCTGCCGTTCCCCAGGAAGAAGAGGTCGTCGCGAGCGACCCCGAGGGAGTCGGAGAAGGTGCGGCGAGCGCGCTGGAGCGCGGCGCGGGCGTGGCGACCGAAGGCGTGGGCGCTCGAGGCGTTGCCGTAGTCGTCGCAAAGCGCCTCGAGCAGCGCCGCCTTCGCCTCGGGGCGCAGCGGCGCCGTCGCGGCCCAGTCGAAGTAGAGGCGCTCGCGCGCCGGCCCGCTCACCCGACCGCCCCGCGCCCCCGTCGCGCCAGCGCAGCGTGGTAGATGCGCTCGTGGACGGTCAGCACCTGCGCCAAGTCGAACTGCTCGACCGCCCGCTTGCGACCGCGCGCGCCGAAGTCGCGGCGCAGCGTCGCGTCGGCCAGCAGCGTCTTCAACCGCGCGGCCAGCGCCGGCACGTCGCCGAAGCGGACCAGGAAGCCGGTGGAGTTGTCCTCGACGACCTCGCGCATGCCGCCCGAGTCGTAGCCGACCACCGGCACGCCGCACGCATGCGCCTCGAGCGCCGCGAGGCCGAAGCTCTCGCTCTCGCTCGAGACGACCAGCACGTCGGCGAAGGGCAGCAGGTCGTGCACGTCGTCGACGATGCCGAGGAACTGCACGCGCTCCTCGAGCTTCAGCTCCGCCACCAGCGCCTCGGCGCCGGCCCGCTCCGGCCCGTCGCCCACCAGCACGAGCTGCGCCTTCGTCCCCGCCGTCGCGTCGGCGAAGGCGCGCACCGTGTCGCCGAGCCGCTTCACCGGCCGGAAGTTCGAGACGTGCATCACGATCGGCGAGTCGGCGCACGCGCAGAGCAGCGGCGACGTGCGCCCCTCCTTCGGGCGGAAGCGCGTGACGTCGACGAAGTTCGGGACGACCTGGATCTCCTTGGTCGCGCCGAAGATCCGCTGCGTCTCCTTCTTCAGCCACTCGGAGACGGCGATCACCTCGTCGCTCTGCTCGATGCCGAAGCGCGTGACGTCGCGGTAGGCGTTGCCGCTGCCGACCAGCGTGATGTCGGTGCCGTGCAGCGTGGTGACGATGCCGAAGCGGACGCCCGGCATCAGCTGGCGCGCGAGGTAGGCGCTGATCGAGTGCGGGATCGCGTAGTGGACGTGGAGCAGGTCGAGGCGCCGTTCGCCGATCACCTCGATCATCTTCGAGGCCAACGCGAGGTCGTAGGGCGGGTACTTGAAGAGCGGGTACTCCGACACCTCGACCAGGTGGCAGAAGATGCGCGGGTGGTAGCGCGACAGGCGCGGCGGCTTGCTGTAGGCGAGGAAGTGGACCTCGTGGCCACGCTCCGCCAGCGCGACGCCGAGCTCGGTCGCCAGCACGCCGCTGCCGCCGTGCGTCGGATAGCAGGCGATGCCGATCTTGAGCGGGAAGTCGGTGGAGCCGGCGTTCATGGCGTCCCTTCGTGGAGCGAGCGGCGCGGCGCGGCGCTCACGGCAGCAAGCTCATCGGATCGGCGATCTTCGGCGGTCCTTGCGTGAAGAACGGCTCGGCGTAGTCGACGCCGACCTGCGCGCCGAAGAAGCGATCGCGCGCGGCGCGCCGCTCGAGGAAGTCGGGGCGCGACAGCGCGGTCTGCGGCTCGGCGCGCGCCGGATCGTGGAGCTGCGACTGGTGGCAGCGGATCGCGGCGAGCTTCTTCTCGAAGACCGACGACACGTCGACCACGCAGGTCGGTGCGTGCTGCTCGTGCTCGAAGTACTGCAGGAGGAGGTCGGGGCGATGGCGTTCGGTGGCGCGCGCGGCGCCCCCCGCCACCGGCTGCCACTTCTTCAGCCCGGCGAGGTAGCGCGCCTGCTTCACCGTCTCGCCGACGATGACGTGGTCGGGGTGGGCGTCGCTCGGGTAGTTGGCCAGCACGAGGCGCGGCCGGTGCTCGCGGATCAGCTCGACGACTCTTGCGACCGCGAGTTCTCGCACGGCGAGGCCGCTCGCCGGATCGCGGAACGGCAGGAAGCCGTCGGGCAGCTCGAGGTTGAGGCGCGCCTTCGCGCCCAGCACCCGCGCCGCCGCGTCGGCCTCGGCGCGCCGCTCGGCCACGCTGCCGCGCGTCCCCATCTCGCCGCGCGTGAAGTCGACCAGCACCACCTCGCGCCCTTGCGCCGCCAGCAGCGCGAGCGTGCCGCCGCAGCCGATCTCGAGATCGTCGGGGTGGGCACCGAAGGCGAGCACGTCGGCCATGGAAGGGAGGCTCCGCGGACGAAGGGAGGCGCGGTCAGCGTGGGCTAGAGCACTGGATGGGGCACGACGCCGTGCTGGTCGGGTTCCCCGCGCAGCTCGAGCAGCGCTTCGATCAGCGCCGGCCCGCGCTGCGCCAGGAAGGGCAGCCCGTTCAGCGAGCGGTCCTGCGGCTTGCCGCGCGGGCGCAACGTCGCGGCGAGCGTCTTCCAGCGCGCCGTCTCGCTCTGCTCGCCGTCGGCGACCGCGCTGGCGGCTCGCTCGAGCAGCCCGTCGAAGCTCTGCAGCAGCTGGGTCGCGCGCCGGTCCGCGGCGCTCTTCACGGCGGGACTGAGCGCAAGGAGTTGCTCGACGTAGCCGGCGACTTCGTGGCGCAGCGCCGCGCCGCGTTCGAGGAGCGGCGAGCGGGCGGGTGGCCCTGCTTCGCGAGCGGCCAGCGCGGCCAGCAGTCGGTCGGGCGCGAGGCCGAGCTTCCGGGCGGCGCGCGCGGCGGCGGTGGTGAGCAGGGTGGCGTGCGGCCGGCGGACGAGCTGCGGGAAGGGGACGCCGAAGAGGCGGTGGAGCGGCTCGAGCTGGCGGTAGTAGAGGAGCTCGGTCGGCCCGGCGACGTAGGCGAGTGCTGGGAGACAGCCCGCCTGCACGATCGTCCGCAGCGCGACGTTGGCGGAGAGGCGCGGCAGCCCGGGCCCCGCGAGATCGAGCAGCGCCGCGCGGCTGATGGTGCGCTCGCCGACGAGGAACTCGCCCGGGCGCGCGCCGCGACGGACTCGGGTGCGCGCCCCCCTCTCGATCACGAAGAGCGGCGGCTCGTCCTCGACCGGGAGCGGGGCGGCGAGGCCGGCGGCGGCATTGGCGGCGGCTCCCTCGGCGAGCGCGCGGCCGATCGCGCCGTCGTCGCGGAGCGCCTGATCGAAGAGCGGGCGAGCGGCGGCGGTCAGCTCGCGCGGCTCGATCACCGCGGGCGCGTGGGCGCCGAAGAGCTGCCGGAAACAGCGGATGAACCAGCTCGCGAGGGTGTCGCCCGGCTGCGGGAGCCACGGCTCGAGCGGGAAGGCGGCCGGGTCGATGGCGGCCAGCGTGAAGAGCTCCGCGACGAGCGCTCGGCCCGCTTCGATCGGGACGACAACTTCACTGGCAGCGCCGCGATCCGGCCCGAGCTCGAGGCGCAACCTCTGGACTTCGTCCTGTCCGTTCACGACGAAGGTGTGGTGGATCTCGTCGAGGTCGTGGTCGTCGGAAGCGGCCCAGAAGAGCGGCACCACGGGCGCCCCGCGCTCCGCCGTCTGCTCCCGCGCGAAGGAGATCGCCCGCGCCGCCTTGAGCAGGGTGAGCAGCGGGCCCGTGAGGACGCCGACCTGCTGTCCCGTGACGACGCAGGCGGCACCGACCGGCAGGCCGGGCAATGAAACGGGACAGCGAGGGGTGGGTGGGGCGACCATCGGGGCGGTGGGTTCGGGGCTCGGGGATGCCGCGCGAGGCGGGGAGGTTACCCGGGCGGGTGGCGAGGCAGCTGTTCCGCGCGACGAAGCGGCCGGCGCGTCGTACGTTGTCGCGCCTCGTTCGTGCCGCGCGGGCTCCCCGGCGCTTGGCGGCGTGGACGCGTCCCACCGTGAGGAGCGATTCGATGACTGCCAGCGCCCGGCTCACCCTGTTCGTGCTCTTCCTCGGGTCGATGACCACGACCGGGCGCGCCCTCGCGCAGGGTCGCGCCCCCAGCGACCGCCGCCCCTTCGACCTCGCCGATGTCTACGGCGTCGCGCAGGTGCAGGCGCCGGCGCTGTCGCCCGATCGGTCGCGGGTCGCCTTCGCGGTGAAGCGCTACGACGTCGACGCGGGCAGCTCGTGGAGCGAGCTCTGGTTGGTCGGCGTCGATGGCGCCGGCCTGCGGCAACTCACCTTCGCCAAGAAGGGGGACCGCGACCCGCTCTTCGCGCGCGACGGGCGCTCGCTCTTCTTCGTCTCGAATCGCAGTGGCAGCGACCAGGTGTGGGCGCTCGCGCTCGACGGCGGCGAGGCGCGGCAGCTCACCGACTGGCCGCTCGGCGTCGATGGAGCGCGGCTCTCGCCTGACGGCCGCTACCTCGCCGTCACCAGCGAGGTGTGGCCCGATCTGCCGTGCGATGGCGCGCTGCAACAGGCGCGCGATGAGGAGCGGGCGAAGGGGAAGCTCGACGTCCTGCTGACCGACTCGCTGTTGTATCGCCACTGGACGAGCTGGGAGGACGGCAAGGCGACTCACGTGCTGCTGGTCGATGCGGCGAGTGGCGCGGTCGTGGGCGACCTCACGCCCGGCCCGTTCGACAGCCCGCCCTTCATGCTGGGCGGCGGGCGCGGCTACGACTTCGCGCCCGACGGCCGCCACTTCGTCTTCATGTCGAACCACGATCTGGTGCAGGCGACCTCGACCAACGCCGACCTCTTCTGGATCGCACTCGATCGCCCCGAGGCGGCGACCAACCTCACCGAAGCGTGCGATGGCTGGGACGGCGCGCCGCTCTTCTCGCCCGACGGGACGAAGCTCGCCTACTTGAGCCAGGAGACGCCGGGCTACGAGTCGGACCTGAAGCGGCTCGCGGTGCTGGACGTCGCGACGCGCAGGACGAGCTACCTCACGGCGCGCGACGGCTTCGACGACATGGTCGGCGAGATGCGCTTCACGCGCGACGGCGCGACCCTCTTCTTCCAGGCCGAGCAGAAGGGCCGCACGCCGCTCTTCGCGCTGCCGGTGGCGGGCGGCACGCCGAAGAAGGTGCACGAGCACGCGTCGATCGACGCGTGGGAGCTCCTGGCCGACGACGGCTCGTTCCTCTACGCGCGGCGCGGCTTCACCGAGCCGCACGAGCTCTGCGTCAAGCGCGCGGGCGACGCCGCGCCGACCCGCCTCACCGCGTTCAACGCGAAGTACGAGGCGGAGATCGATCTTCGGCCGGCGCAGGAGCTCTGGATCGACGCCGAGGACGGCAACAAGATCCACACCTTCGTGATCACGCCGCACGGCTTCGATCCGGCGAAGAAATACCCGCTGATCTTGAACGTCCACGGCGGCCCGCAGTCGCAGTGGCAGGATTCGTTCCGTGGCGATTGGCAGGTCTATCCAGCGAAGGGCTACGTGCTGGCGTTCGCCAATCCGACCGGGTCGACGGGCTACGGCCAGAAGTTCTGCGACGGGATCGGCGGCGATTGGGGCGGCCGCGTCTACCGCGATCTGATGAAGGTGACCGACGCGCTGGCGGCGCTGCCGTATGTCGACTCGCAGCGCATGGGCGCGATGGGCTGGTCGTACGGCGGCTACATGATGATGTGGATGCAAGGCCACACCGACCGCTTCCAGTGCCAGGTCGCGATGATGGGCCTCTACGACTTGAGGAGCTTCTACGGCGCCACCGAGGAGCTCTGGTTCCCGAAGCACGACTTGCGCGGCGAGCCGTGGAGCAGCGACCACTTCGAGCAGTGGTCGCCGTCGAACCACGTCGCGCAGTTCAAGACGCCCGCGCTGGTGATCACCGGCGAGCTCGACTTCCGCGTCCCCTACACGCAGAGCCTGCAGTACTTCACCGCGTTGCAGGAGCGGGGCGTGCCGTCGCGCTTGGTCGTCTTCCCGAACGCCGGCCACTGGCCCGGCTGGCAGGAGATGCTGTTCTATTACGGAGCGCACGTCGACTGGTTCGCGCGCCACCTCGGCGGCGAGCCGCTCGACCGCGACCTGAACGATTGGGCGCGGATGCGGAAGATGCCGGCGAAGCCGGCGAAGCCGGCGATGCGCGCGGGCGCGGCCGGCGCGGCCGGCGGCAGCGCGAGCGGGAGCTGACGAAGCGCGCGCGCGAGGAGCGGTGCGGTGGTGGTGCGCAGCGCGAAGCGCTCGCTGCGCTCGATCACCGCCCCGCCACCGCCGCGCGGATCGCGTCGCTCGCGCTGATCGCTGCCGCGCGGGCGAGCTCGGCGAAGCGGGCGGCGCCGCCGCTCTTCTCCTGTTCTTTCCAGGCGAAGAGGACGCCGCGCGACGAGTTGACGACGGCGCCGCCGCCGCGGGCATCGAAGCAGCAGGCGACGTCGGCGGCCGTGCCGCCCTGCGCGCCGTAGCCGGGCACCAGGAAGAAGGTCTTCGGCAGCTCGCGGCGCAGGAGCGCGCCCTCGTCGGGGTGGGTCGCGCCGACGACCGCGCCGACATCGCTGTAGCCGCTCGTGCCGACGTTGGTGGCGCCCCACTGCTCGAGCAGCGCGCCGACGCGGCGGTAGAGCGCGCCGCCGCTGTTGGCGACGCCCGGCCCCGCGGCGCCGACGTCCTGGATCTCCTTGCCGGAGGGATTCGAGGTGCGTGCCAGCACGAAGACGCCGCGGCCCTTGGCGCGGCCGACCTTGAGGAACGGCTCGATGCCATCGACGCCGAGGTAGGGATTGAGCGTGACCGCGTCGACCGCCGAGCCGTCGTCGGGGCCGAGGTGGCCCTTCGCGTAGGCGGCCGCGGTCGAGCCGATGTCGGCGCGCTTGATGTCGCCGATCACGAAGAAGCCGCGGCGGTGCGCCTCGCGGACGATCTCGAAGTAGAGCGCGTAGCCGTCGGGGCCGAGCGCCTCGAAGAAGGCGATCTGCGGCTTCAAGCACGGGACGACGCCCTCGAGCGCGCCGATCACGTCGAAGAGGAAGTCGCGCACGTGGAGCAGGACGCCGCGCCCTTTCGGGTCGGGCGGCAGCTGCTCGTAGTGGGGATCGAGGCCGACGCAGATCGCCGAGCGGCTCTTCTGGCAGAGTTCGGCGAGACGATCGAAGCAGTGGCTGGTCGGCACGCGCGCGCTCCATCCGTTGGCTGTCCGCCGCCTCATCGCCGCGAACGCGCGCGATCGTAACGCCCGCCGCCGCCCCCCTCTCGCGCGGTGGCGGGGTTGATTCTTCCGCCACGGTGCCGGGCACGATTCTTCCGCCCACCCACGTCGCGCGCCCTCCACCGCACGGTCCCGATCGCACGGTGCCGGGGAGTTTCCGTCCAGCGGATCCCGCAGCGCTCGAGCGGTGTGGTGCCGGGGAGTTTCCATCCACCTGATGCCGTCAACGCGTTCAGAGCGGCACTTCCGAGCCATTCGGTGACTCGGACGGAAACTCCCCGCCACCCGACGATGGAGCGAACGCGGTGCGCTGGCAGACGGAAACTCCCCGGCACCGGGCGTGCGCGGCGGCGGGCGTGCGAAGGGCGTGGGTCACGCCACGCGCTGGGCTCGGTCGAAGGGGGCGGAAGAATCAACCCCGCCACCGTGGTGGAGGCCGTTCGAGCGGGGGTCGCGTGGCACCGAGCGTTGCGCGGGGCGCGCGAGGGGCGTCACTCGCCGGGGCGCCAGGTGACTTCGAAGTAGCCGATCAGCATCTCTTCGTGGGTCTGGAGGCCGAAGTAGACGGTCGCTGACGGGTCGGGGTTGGCGGGGTTCTCGGCGCTGTTGTCGAAGTGCGCCGTGACGCGCAGCACCGTCCCTTCCGGCAGCTCCTTTCGCTCGGCCAGCACGTACTCGTGCTGCCAGTTGAAGTCGTAGGCCGGCACGTGGAGCAGCGTCTCCTCGCGCCCGTCGGGGTAGCGCGCGACGTAGGTGAACGAGCGGCCGCGCAGATGGAGGTGGGGCTGCAGCGAGCGCAGCGTCGCGGCGACCGGCAGGCGGTACTCGGCGCTCACCGCGTGGTCGCTCGCGCCGGGCGGGATCGCGAAGACGACGGTCGCCACCCCGCGCGTGTCGAGCGCCCGCGGCCGCGCCCCCTCCGCGAACCAGAGCGCGATCGACGTCGACGACTCGGTCGCCTTGCCGATCGGCTGGTAGTGGAGCTGCACGATCAGGTCGGAGCCGGCCGCGAGGAACTTCCCCTCGTCGGGCTCGAACTCGACCGCGCCGCCGCCCGCGAGGCCCGAGAGGAAGTAGCCGTTCAGCCCGCCCGACTCGCCGTAGCGCAGGTCGCGGCGGATCATCGCCATGAAGCGCGCGTTCCACTGCGGGATCTCGTGCGGCTTCGCGCCCTGCATCAGCTCGAGCTGGTTGAAGCCGGGCCGCCACGGCCGCTCGATCGCCGCGGTGCGCGCCGCTTCGGTCTCGCCCGCTGGGCTGCTTCCCGCTGCCGCACCCTCCTCGTTCGCGCTCGGCCGCGCCACGCGCGCGCCCCTCCCCTCGCTCTGGAAGACCAGCGAGTGGTGCACCACTTCGGGGTGGACGCTCTTCACCTCGGCCGCGCGCACGTAGCGATGCTCGGTGAGCCCCGTGGCGAGCCGCACGTACTGGTAGGGCAGCGTGCCCTCCGCCGGCACGGTGAAGCTCGGCGTCGTCAGCACCAGATCGGGAGGCGTCGCGAGCGACCAGCCGCTCGCCCACGCGCGCGGCGGCGGAGCGTCGCGCCGATCGCCTTCCGGAGCGCCGGCTGCGACCCAGGCCGCGACGGTGGCGAGCGCCGCCTCGGGCAACGACGGGTCGTTCGCGAAGCGGCCGATGCTCCGATCGGCATGCCAAGGCGGCATCCGCCGCTGCGCCACCACCTCCCCCACCATCGCCGCGACCCCCGCCACATCGGCGTACTCGACCAGCGCGAACGGCCCGGCACCGCCGTCGCGATGGCACTTCTCGCAATGGCGCTGCAGGAGCGGCGCGATGTCGCGATGGAAGGTGGGCGCGGCCGCCGGCGCCTGTGCGAGCGCGTCGCCGCTGTTCGCGAGCGATGCGGCGCAGGCGAGAGCGACGAGGCCGTGGCGAAGCCGGTCGAGGACGAACGCCGTGGCGCTGCAGCTGGGGGTGATGGCGGGAAGTCGCATGGACGCATCGTACGGCGACGCGATCGCCACCTCGTTGGGCGCCGGTCCGAGCGCTGCCCGAGCACGCCCAGGAACGCCGCGGTGCTCACTCGCGCGGGCACGAGCGGCCGCACTGCAGCCCGAAGTGCCGGCGACCTCCTCCGCAGGGAACAACGGCTGGCGCGCTGGCGTCTGATCCTCGAACATCGCGCGGCCGCGTCGTGCGAGCGGTCGCGTGTCGACGAGCCCAAGCCCGAGCTCGCGATGTTCGCCCGGCCGCTTCCGTCGAAGGGGGTCCTCATGGTTTCCATCCGCGCCGTGTCGGCGGTCCTCGTCTCGCTCGCGATCGCGAACCCCACCGCCCGCGCCCAGACGATCCCGGTTCCCCCCGTCGGCGGCGCGGGCCAGTCGCAATCGGTCTTCTTCGATGACGGCGGCGCCGAGACGGCGTGGAAGGTCTCGAACCCGACGGGGCCTGGCGAGGCGTTCAACGTCGATTTCGATTCGATCGCCGCCGGGATGACGATCACCGGCGTGGCATTGAGCACCTTCCAGACGAACTCCGCCGGAACGTTCGGCCTCAAGTACGTGCTGATCGCACCCGACCACCCGCTCGATCCGACGGGCCACACGCCCGACCTGAACAACCCGCTCTCGATCCTCGGCTCGCTGAACGGCACGGTCACGATCACCGGAACGCCCAACGCCTCGGCCGGTTTCTGCTCCGGCTTCGTCGGCTACGACCTTCCCGACGTCACGGCACCGAACGGCGGTCTCCATGCGGTGACCACCTTCCTCACCGGCGACTCGATGACGTGGCTCTGCGCCGACTCGTCCGCGTCCGACGACCGCAGCTACTTCACGTCCACCAACTACTCGACCCCGGCGACCCTCCTCGCGGCGAACGACCTGATGGTCCGCGTCATCGGCACGGTCAACACGGGTGTCGGCTCGGCCTACTTGACCGTGAACAACGGCTCCGGCTCGATCGAGCTCGATCAAGCGGGGCTCCTGTCGGCGACCCTCTGGTCGAACTGCGCGATCCAGCCGACGCTCTTCATCACCGGCGTCACGATCCCTGGCTATCCGTTCGTGCAGTTCCCGTCGACCGTCCTCTCGACTGGTTTCGAGAACGGCTCGCCGATCGCCGATCCGACGCAGGGGACGATCAGCGGCTTCCTCTCCAGCTCGACTTCATGCGCGTGCGTGCCGGCCGGCACGCTCTTCGACGTCTCGGCCTTCTATCTCGACCACTGCAGCCTGAAGAGCAATGGCAAGCCGCGGTTGCGAGCCACCAACGCCGTGAGCGTCCTGGTGACTCCGAACCTCCTGGCGTGCAACCCCTGCGTCTGCTTCGGGCAGGTCGATGACGGCTCGTTCGACGGGAGCCTCTGGAAGACCAAGAACCCGACCGGTTCGCGCGACTACTTCAATGTCCGGATCGGCGGCACCAGCGACCCGTGCGGATCGGGATGCGGCATCACCACCGTGACCGCCATCGAGATGGCGTCGTGGGACTTCTGCGGATCGGGCCCGTCGTGGGCGTCGGTCGGCCTCTACGAGGAGAGCACGCTCGATCCCACGTCGCCCGATCTCGCCGCAGCGGTGGCGTTGGCGACCACGCTCGCCATGGCGCCGGGCGCGGCCGAAAGCGGCTACCCGGCCACCGTCTACGACTTCCCCGACCTGCTGGTGTCGACCTCGGCGGCACTCGCCAACCTCACCAGCGGCCACATCGCGGCGCGCTGGAAGACCAACGACACGTGCATCTGGATCGCCGCCGACGCGGATGGCACCGACGACGACGCCAATCCCACGGGTGGCTGCTCGGTCTTGCCGTCCACCAGCAGCTACTTCACGCAGAACGGCTACTCGACGCCATCGACCCAGATGCCGACTGCCCACTGGATGATGAAGCTCGACTGGAGTTGACGAGAGGAGCGATCGGCGCGCTGTCGGCCGCAGTCGACTCGTCGCCGCCACCGCAAAGCCGCGTTCGCGCGCGCCGCTCGCGGGTGCGGCGCATCGGCCCGCGCGCGTTCGAGCGCGTTCGAGCGCCGTTGGTCGCGCGCTGCGAAGCGCCCGCCGCTCACCGCGATTGGTTCCAGCCATCGAAACGGCCGGGCGACGACGTTCCGTCACCCGGCCGCGTTCCATTGAGGTCCTGCGTCGCCGCGCAGCGCGCTCACGCCCGCTGCGCGACGGCGCCGTTCACGGCAGGTCGATGCCGATGCGGAGCTTGAGGCCGGGCGTGAAGGAGAGCTTCTTCGAGGCGTAGGGATCGGCCTCGAGCACCTGCACGAAGAACTCCGCCGTCGCCAGCGAGTAGTCCCACGGGACGTCCTCGGTGAACGTCGTGCCGGCCGCGTCGACCGTGAAGATGAAGCTCGCGAGGTCGTCGGTGCAGAGGATCGTGCCGCCCTTCGAGGTCAGGATGTTGGCCGGCTGGCTGCCGAGCATCAGCAGCGCCAGCGTCGGCGCGCCGAGCGAGTTGCCGACCGTGACGCTGATCGGCGAGCCGATCACCGGCTCGTTCAGCGCGGTGAGCGACGGCACGCCGAAGCGCCCCGGCCAGCCGGCGCCGTAGTTCTCCGCTGCTGAGGGCGCGCCGATGAAGGTGTTGCAGACGCCGGTGATCTCGAGCGAACCGTAGGGATAGAAGGCGTACTCGGGGTCGCTCCACGCGAGGTCGGCGAACGAGTCGCCGTTCCAGTCGCCGGCGCACAGGCCGAAGCCGAACTCGGCGAAGAAGAAGGCGCCGTTGTTGTCGGAACCCTCCCACGAGAAGAGCTCGTGGCCGTCGGCGCCCGACCAGACGCCGACCCGTCCGACCTCATCGTCGCCACCCTCCTTGGCGGTGGCCGCGATGTCCTCGACGCCATCGCCATCGAAGTCGCCGAGCCCCGCGACGCGGAAGCCGAGGCGATCGCCGTCGTCCTCGCCGTAGATCTTCTGCAGCGTCGTGAAGCTGGCGCCGCTCCAGAGCGAGATCGAGCCGTTGTCGGTGTAGCTCTTGTCGGTCTCCATCGCGCCGGTGAGGAAGTCGCCGCGCCCGTCGTCATCGACGTCGCCGCAACCCGACACCGACGAGCCGAGCCGCTCGCCGGCGAACGAGCCGGCGACGTGCGTGAGCTGCGTGCCGTCGACGCCCGAGTAGACCACCGCGCGCCCGCAATCGAGCAGCGGCGGGAAGAACTGGTCGAAGCCCGGCTCGCCGACGATCAGGTCGGCCCGGCCGTCGCCATCGAGGTCGTCGCAGCGCGCGATGGCGGCGGCGAACTCGACGTTCGGGCCGCGGACGATCGCGTACTTCTTGTCGCCGTTGCCGTCGAGGACCAGCACTTCGCCGTCGTTCGGCCGCGTCGCGGCGAACTCGTCGACGCCATCGCCGTCGACATCGCCGAGCCACGCCAGCGCGGTGCCGAGCTCCTCGTTCGCGCTGCTGCCCTCGAACGTCCACATCACGGCGCCGGTCTTGCCGCTGTACGCGGTCAGCTGGCCGGCGTCCGCGTGGGTCGCGCTGTTCCAGTAGGGCGCGCTGATGACGAAGTCGCCGTAGCCGTCGCCATCGACGTCGCCGAGCTTGCACGCCGCGCTGCCGAACTCGGCGCCGACCTGCGTCCCCTCGACGTAGTGGATCCAATAGAAGAGCTTGTTCGGCTCGATCACGAAGACGCGGCCGGCGTTCACCACGTTGTTCGGGTCGGCCTCCGGCTCGCCGATGAAGAGCTCGCTGGTGCCGTCGCCATTCACGTCGCCGAGGTCGGCGATGAACTGCCCGAAGCGCCCGTCGCCCGGGTTCCAGTAGCTCGCGGTGTCGATCTGCCCGTGCGCGGCGGCGCCGCCAAGCAGCCACGCGCCCGCGACGGTCGCGAGCGGCAGGAGGCGCTGCGAGGTCGCAAGCGAGCGCAGGCGCATGAGGGAACGGTGCAGCTTCATCGGTGGAGACCTCGTGGGGGTTGCAGGGGGATCGCGGCCGGCGAACGGCCGGCGCCCTGTGACACCCGGATCCCGAGGTGGGCGTTACACCGCTTCCCCGATTCGCCCGCCGCGCCACCTGCCGCGCGCACGCGCCACCGCCGAGCCCGCCGCCCCCGCCGCGCACCCGCCCCGCCTGCCGCCTGGGGCGCCCCCAGGCCGCCGCCCGTCACTCGCCCTGCAGCGCCTCGACCACCGAGCGGAACTCGGCATCGACCATCCACGGCCCGAGCTCCGGCGTCTCCTCGATCGCGTCGAGGTCGAGCGCGCCGATCTCCACCAGCCGCTCGAGGCACGCTCGCGTCGCCGCGAGATCGCTCTTGCCTTCCTTCGGCAGCCAGAGCTTCACGCACGTCGCGCCCGCCTCGCGCGCGAGCTCCTGGAAGTCGGGGAAGTCGGGGGCGAGTTCGATGGCCAGCTCCGCCGCGTCGAGCGCCCGGTTCGCGCAATCGAGCGGCGACTTGCCGTCGGCCGCCGCCGCCGCCAGCTCGGGGCGGCGCGCCGCGAGGAGCCACGCCTCCGCGACCTCGGCGTGGGCCCACGCATTGCGCGTCGCGCGTGCGGCGTTGGCCATCGCGCCCTCCTGCCCGCGTCGCCACGTCGCGGCCGCCGCCGTGACGTCGCCGGTCTCGAGCAGCGCACGCGCCAGCGCGCGGCAGGTCGGCGCGAGGTAGTAGGGCGCCGTGCCGCTCTCGGGCGCGGCGGCCTGCACCCGCTCCAGCGCGGCGACGGCGGCCCGCAGCCGCGGCACCGCGGCCGCCGCCTCGCCGAGGTCGAGGAGCGTCTCCCCCTCGATCAAGCCGAGCGTCGCGACATGCGCGGTGAACTCGAGGCGCGCGGGGAAGAGCGTGGCGAGCCGCTCCGCGACCGTGCTGCCGCTCCGCAACTCGACCAGCGCCTCGCGGGTCCGATCGACCACGCGCAGCAGCTGGCCGAGCTCGAGCTGGATCAGCGTCGTCATCTCGAGCACGCGCACGTCGCCCGGAGTGCGCGCTTCGAGGCCGGCCGCCAACCGGGCCGCCTCGCGGAAGAGCCGCTCGCCGTCGGCGTGGAGGTCGCGCCGCGAGAGGTGGTTGCCGAGGTTGAGCAGGCCGTTCGCCAAGCGCAGGTCGTCCAGCGGGTCGCGTGCGCCGGGCCCCTTCGCGGCGAGCTGCACGGTCAGCTCGCCGACGGTCGCGCGCGCCTCCTCGACGGAGAGCTTCATCGACGACGCCAACGCCGCCAGCGCGATGCAGTAGTTGCCGCGCAGCGGCAGGTCGGGCCGCTCGGCGCAGAGCAGCGCCCATTCGGCGACGGCCGCGCGCAACGCCTCGACCGCGCCATCCGCCTCGCGCTCGTTCAGGTGGACCGACCGGTCGCCGTTCACGATGGCGCGCGCCACGCGATCCTCGATGGTGACGGTCGGCAGCGCGTTGGGGCCCTCGAACAGCTCGCGGGCACGCTCGAGGGCCGGCTCGCAGGCGGCGAGGTCGCCGAGCTCCTTGCAGCGCAGGCCGAGCCGCGACGACGAGAGCGCGAGCTCGTTGCGCAGCGCCGGCGTCGGCCCTTCGCGATAGAGCTCCTCGAACAGCGCGACCGCTTGCGCGACGAGCTCGCGCCGCAGCGGCTCGGCGCCCGGCACGTTGGCCAGCGCGAGGTTGCCGGTGGCGTCGAGGAAGCGCGTCACCGCGGAGCGGGTGCGCTCGACCTGGCGCGACAGCTTCTCGTTCATCCCCGCGAGCTCGAGGTTTCGCGCGCGTTGCTGCCACGCGAAGACGCCCGGCACCGCGGTGGCGAGCAGCAGCGCCGCGCCCGCCGCGACGGTCGCCGCGGGATGGCGCTGCAGGAAGCGGCGCAGCCGCAGCAACGCACCCGGTCGCCGCGCCGCGATCGGCCGCAGCGTCAGCACCGCCTCGAGATCGGCGGCGAACGCGGTCGCGTCGGCGTAGCGGCGCTGCGGGTCGCGCTCCATCGCGACGAGGCAGACCGTCTCGGCGTCCCAGCGCAATCCGGGATGCAGTTGGCGCAGCGGCGTGAAGTGGCCGGCCAGGATCGCGGCGCGCACGCGCTCGGCGTCCTGGTCCTTGTCGGCGAAGGCGCGCTGCAGCGTCAGCAGCTCGTAGAGCGTGACGCCGAGCGAATAGAAGTCGCTCTTCGCGTCGCCGGCGCCGGTGCCGCCGCGCACCAGCTCGGGCGGCATGAACGGCAGCGAGCCGAGCTGCGCGCCGCTCTGCGTCAGGCGCGAGGTGCCGCGCGTCGTCGCGAGTCCGAAGTCGAGCACCAGCACGCGGCCGTCGCGCGTCAGCATCAGGTTCGACGGCTTCAGGTCGCGATGGACGACGCCTTGGCGATGGGCGTGCTCGAGCGCGTGCGCGACCGGCAAGATCAGCCGGAAGCACGCCTCGACCCAGCTGGTCGCGGCGAAGGGCGAGCCGGGGATCTCGCGCGGCGGCTCCGCGTCGTGCGGGAGCTGATCGGCGTCGCGCGCGTCGCGGCACGCCTGCAGCGCCTCGCGCAGGTCGGCGCCGGACAGGTCCTGCGGCCGCCGCTTGCGCAGCACGTGCAGCACCTCCTCGAGGCTCGCGCCGTCGATCCACTCCATCGCGTAGTAGGGCACGCTGCCCGACTCGCCGAAGGTGTAGATCGGCACCACCGCGGGATGGCGCAGCCGCGAGACGGCGTCGACCTCGCGGCGGAACCGCTCGCGCGCGCTCGGGAAGAAGAGGTGCTCCGGCCGGATCAGCTTCAACGCGACCTTGCGCGCCAACGAGGTCTGCTCGGCGAGGTAGACCACGCCCATGCCGCCGCCGCCGATGCAGCGCAGCAGGCGGAACTCGCCGAGCTGTTCCGGGAAGCTCTCCTGCGCCGCGCCGCTGTTCTTCGCCAACCCCAAGCGTTGCAGCGCGGCGAGGCGGCGGCGCACCACGTCCTTCAGCTCGGGCGTGGCGGCGCACACCTCGTCGACGATGGCGGGGCCGCGGTCGTCGAGCTGCTCCAAGCAGGCGGCGACCAGGTCGAGCACCTTCGTGCGATCCGCGCTTCCATCCGACATGCGCAGCATCTGAGCTTCTCGTGATGGATCGCGGCAAGGGGCGGCCCGGCGCCGATCCGGGCGCGCGGCCGTGGAGGATCCATCCGCGCGCGCGCGCACCCGTTACGCGGGTCGGAGCCTGAGGAGGACTCTCTCGGGGTTTCCTCTCACGCGCTCAGTAGCGCTCGAGCAGGTGGTGGCTGCCGCGGATCGAGCCGCTCTTCACGTAGGCGGGGTCGCCGATCAGCAGGTCGAAGGCGAAGTCGTTGTCGAAGAGGCCCCCCGCCAGCGACCAGCCGAAGTTGCCGTTGCCTTCGCCGGCGCCCCAGTTGAGGGTGACGGCGTCGACGAGATGGAGCAGCGCGCCGTTGGTGCCGCTGTGGACTTCGATGGCGCCGACGGCGCCGCTGTAGCCGGGGATGCCGACCGCGAAGTCGCCCTTGCCGTCGCCGTTCCAGTCGCCCGCGTTGCAGACGGACTGCCCGAAGTACTCGTTGGTCGAGTAGGTCGAGTCGACGCGGAAGAGCTTGTTGCCGGTCTTGCCACTGTAGACGCAGGCGAAGCCGGTCCAGTTCGACCACGCCGGCGCGCCCACCACGAACTCGCCGTAGCCGTCGGCGTTGGTGTCGAGCAGCGCGCTGATCGACGTGCCGAACTGCGCGCCCGAGGCGAGCTCCCAGAAGCTGTAGATCAGCGCGCCGGTCTTGGCGTCGAGGCCGTAGACGATGCCGGCGTCGGTCCAAGTGCCGAACGGCGTCGTGACATCCGCGAGCGGCGCGCCGACCAGGAAGTCGGCGGTGCCGTCCTTGTTCAAGTCGGGGCCCTTCGCGAGCGCGCTGCCGAAGCGCGAGATGCCGGTGAAGGCGCCGATCACCATCACGTGCTGGTTGTTGCGGTCGCGCACGTGGACGTAGCCCGGCGCGACGCCCGACTGCGGCCGGCCGATGGCGATCTCGTCGTGGCCGTCGCCGTTGGCATCGGCGATGCGGGCGATCGCGGCGCCGTGGCGGTCGTTGGCGAAGGTGCCGTCGTGCGTCCACAACAGCGCGCCGCTCGCCGAGCTGTAGACCGAGACGCGGCCCTTCGATCCGGAGAAGCCAGGAGCGCCGATGGCGTAGTCGCTCTTGCCGTCGGCGTCGCAGTCGGGCGTGACGCTGATCGCGCTGCCGAACTTCTCGCTGCTGCTGCCGCCGGTGTGGGTGCGGATCGTCGCGCCGGTGCGGCCGTTCACGATCGTCACGCGGCCGGCGTCGGGGTAGTTCCACCACCATGCGACGTTGTCGAAGTCGGGCGCGCCGACGGCGTAGTCGGCGCCGCCGTCGCCGTCGACGTCGGAGAGCGCGGCGACCACTTGGCCGTGCTTCGCCCCCGCTTGCGTGCCGACGCCCTTGTGGGTGAAGGTCTGGGCGTGCGACGGCGCGGCCATCGCGGTGAACATGGTGAGCGCGGCGCACGCCGAGAGCGAGGAGCCGAGGGCGGTGGCGCGGAGCGGTCGTGACGAGCGGGGCATGGGCGATCTCCTCGCCGCACGCGCTGGAACGGGAGCGCTGCGGCGTTTGGAACACCCGGAAGCGCCGCCGAGCGTTACGCCGCCGTCACACCAACTCGACGAAGACCTCGTCGGCGAGCTCGAGGCCGCGCTCGGTGAGGCGGACGCGGCCGGCGGCGCGCTCGAGGACGCCGCGGGCGATGAGCGAGTCGACCTCGCCGTCGCGGTAGAGCTGCTCGAGCGAGAAGCCGGAAGCGGCGGCGAACGCGGCGGGATCGAGGCCGGCGCGCAATCGCAGGCCGAGGATCGCCCGCTCGCGCGCCTTCGCGGCCGGCTCGAGCGTCTCCGCTTCGTGCGGCGGGCGCGGGGCGGCGAGCGAGATGCCGTGTGCGGCGGAGCGCGCGTCAGCGGGCGGCTCGGCGGCCCACTCGCCGAGGTAGTCGGCCAGCACGCGCGTGTTGGTGCGGCGCGTGCCGTACTCGTAGCTGCCGGCGCCGAGCCCGAGGCCGAAGTACTCCTCGCCTCGCCAGTAGACGAGGTTGTGGCGCGACTCCTCGCCGGGCCGCGCGTAGTTGGAGATCTCGTAGTGGGCGAGGCCGGCGGCGGCCAGCCGCTCGCGCACGCGCCGGTAGTGGACGAGTTCCGTGTCGTCGTCGTGCGGCGTGACGCGGCCATCAGCGCGCATGCGGGTGAGCGGCGTGCCCGCCTCGTAGGCAAGGCAATAGGCCGACACGTGGTCGAGCTCGAGCGCGGTGAGCTGCGCGAGGTCGGCGTCGAGCTGCGCGAGCGTCTCGCCCGGCGCCGCGAACATGAGGTCGAGCGTGAGTCGGCGGAAGCAGGCGGCGCGCAGCAGCTCGAGCGCCTTGAAGACGTGCGGCGGCGCGTGGTCGCGGCCGAGCGCCTGCAACACCTCGGGCTGGAACGACTGCGCGCCGAGGCTGACGCGATTCACGCCGGCTTCGCGCAGCAGACGCGCTTTCGCAGGCGTCACCGATTCGGGATTCGCCTCGCAGGTCCACTCGCAGCCGGGGAGCAGCGTCACGCGCTCGCGGACCGCGGCCAGCAGCCGCTCGAGCTCCGGCTCGGCCAGCGCGGTCGGCGTGCCGCCGCCGAAGTAGATCGTCGCCATCGGCGCGCCGGCGGGCACCCGCTCGAGTTCCTGCAGCAGGCGCGGCACGTACGCCTTCGCGCTGGCGTCGTCGTAGGGCGCCGTCGCGAAGTCGCAGTAGGCGCACCGCTTGAGGCAGAACGGGACGTGGACGTAGAGCGAGGTCGGCGGTGCGGCGCGCGGGGAGTTCATCGCGCGCCATTGTGCCCTGCGTCGCCCGGTTCGCTCGCGGTCACTCCCCGCCGCGGCCGGGCACCAGCGCGAGGTAGAGGCTCTCGAGCGCCTCGTTCTGCAGCTGGCGGACGCGCTCGCGCGTGATGCCGAGGCGCACGCCGATCTCGCGCAGCGTCATCGGGGGCTCGCCGTCGAAGCCGTGGCGCAGGCGCAGGATGCGCGCCTGTCGCTCGTCGATCTTCGAGAGCAGCTTCTTCAGCTGCTCGCGTTCGTGGGTGTCGAACAGGAGATCCTCGGGGCGGCGCGCGCCGGGATCGGCGATCGCTTCGGCGAGGTCCTCGGAATCGTCGAGCGACATCGACTGCGTCGAGGTGTGGGCGATGCGCAGCGCACGGCGGATCTGGCGGCGGTGCTCGGGGCCGAGCTCGAGGCGCGCGGCCACCTCGTCGCGGGTCGCGTCGCGGCCGAGCTCCTGGCGCAGCTTCGCCTCGGTCACGCGCCAGCGGTAGATCAGCTCGATCATGTAGGAAGGGACGCGCACGGTGCGCACCGAGTTGACCAGCGCGCGCCGGATGCCCTGCTTGATCCACCAGGTCGCGTAGGTCGAGAAGCGGCACTCGGCGTCGGGGTCGAAGCGCTCGACGGCGCGCATCAGGCCGAGGTTGCCCTCCTCGATCAGGTCGAGCAGCGGCAGCCCGCGGTTGCCGTAGTGCTTCGCGATGCTCACCACGAGGCGGAGGTTGGCGCGGATCAGCTGTTCGCGAGCGTCGGGATCGCCTTGGCGGACGCGCCGCGCGATCTCGCACTCTTCCTCGGCGCAGAGCAGCGGCACTTCGTTGATCTCGCGCAGGTAGGTCGGGAGTGTCGCGTGGCTCGAAATGGGCTGCTCCCTGGTCGACGGTCGATGACGCCGCGCGCGCCGCGGGCGACGGGCGGTCAAGAACCGCTCCTGCTTTCGACCGCTGCAGGTCGATTCCTTGATTGAAGGGCGCGGATTCGGTTGGGAAGCTCCCCGCTTCCCCGGCAGGCGCCGGGTTCCACGGACGAGGACGGGACGCAACGAGTGGGTGATCCCAGCGACGCCGGCGCGCGCGAGCGGCCGATCAGCGAGAGCGAGTTCGCCAAGGTGCTGCGCGATGCGTCGCCGCAGGCGTCCTTCTTCGCGCTGCTCGCGGGGCTCCCGACCCACTCGGATGGCGTCAGCCGCAAGCACTTCTGGGCGATCCAGGAGGGCGCGCACCAGCTCGAGACCTTCCTCGACAACTTCCACGCGCGCAACAACCGGACTTACGTGCTCTTCGCCGAGCTCGTCGCGAGCATCCGCAACCTCGCGATCACCGGGCACACGCTCGGCCACGTGCTGGTGCGCTTCGCCAAGTACGGCGTCGAGATGCCGGGAAGCGCCGAGGATGGCGTTTCGTTGCTGGTCGCCTTCCCGAACCAGCTGCTCGCCGCGACCCGCTTCCTGTCGCAATCGATCGCCGCGCTGATCGCGGCGGTGCACGCGGAGGCGCAGCGACTCGGCGTGGTGCCGACGACCGGCTCGGCGCCAGCGCTCGGCGATTCGGAGATCCGCGACTTCCGCCAGCACCTCCCCCACGACCTCGTCGAGGAGCGCCACGACGACGTGAACGGCGCGGTGACGGTGCTGTTGAACCAGTTCCTCTCGGTGACCGAGCGCGCGCGGCGCATCCGCGACCTCATGCCCAAGCGCGGCGCCGACCTGCGCGCCTTCATGACCGAGCACCTCGGCGAATCGGAGGCGCGCGTCTACAAGGCGGCGGTCCACAACCTGCAGTCGGACTACGACACGTTCGTCAAGCCGACGCAGGCGCACCAGAGGCCCGAGCTGCAGCGGCTGCGCGGCCACGTCTCGCTCGCCTACCACATGCTCGAGGTGGTGAACGAGCTGGTCCACTTCTACGAGCGGCACGAAGGGCGCGACAACCGCGGCGCGACGCAGCTCGAGATCGCGCGCCTGGTGCCGCCCGAGCAGGTGCTGGAGCACGCGGTCCACTTCGCGCTGCGCTACGCCGTCGAGGCGACGCTCGCCGCCGAGCCGCTGGTGCGCCAGCTGCTGCCGCAGTTCCTGCAGCACGACACGCTCGAGCTGGCGCTGCCCGACGGCGTCCACCTGCACGCGCGACCGCTCAACCTGATCGTCCGCATCGTGCGCAAGCACGAGAAGCCGGTCGAGATCGTGGTCGACGGCGAGTCGGCTTCGGCCAACTCGTTGATGGGGCTGATCCTCTTCGTCGGCCGCCATCCGCAGCGGCGCAAGTACACCTTCCGCGGCGATCGCGGTCCGCTCGCCCACCTGCGCCTGTTGTTCGAGTCGGGGCTCGGCGAACGCGGCCTCGAGAAGCTGCCCGCGGAGCTCGCCTACCTGCGCGAGAGCTGAGAGTCCGAGAAGAGCTCCCTCCCGTCGCCCGACTCGCGGCGCTGAGGCTCCTCAGACGCCGACCAGCAGTCGCGCGGCGAGCGCGTCGGGCAGGCCGACTTCCTTGATGCGCGCGGACGCGGCGTCGACGTCGTAGGCGACGCGGCGGAACGAGATCGTCCGCGCTTCGGTGTCGTAGAGCGTCCAGCAGGCGCGCGGATCCTGGTCGCGCGGCTGGCCGACGCTGCCGACGTTGCAGAGGTAGCGCGTGGCACGCGCGATCTCGATGCGCGGGCGCAGCGTCAGGCCGACCCGTTCGCCGTCGTCCTGGAAGACGAGCGGCATGTGCGTGTGGCCGTAGAAGGCCGCCTTGAAGGTCCGGCCGTCGAACTGCTCGCGCGCCGCTTCGGCGTCGCGGACGTAAGGGAACTCCGACGGGTCGGCCGGCGAGGCGTGGACCAGCAAGAGCTCCCCCCACCACTCCTCGTCGTGCAGCTCGGCGAGGGCCTTGCGCTGCGACTCGGTCAGCAGGTCGCGCGCGTAGTGGACCGCGTGGCGCGCGAGGCCGGAGAAGCGGTCCATCGGCAGGCGGCCGGAGGCGGCGAGGTCGTGGTTGCCGGCCAGCAGCACGTCGCACGACTCGAGCAGCAGGTCGAAGCAGGCGCGCGGGTCGGCGCCGTAGCCGACGCTGTCGCCGAGGCAGAGCCGCGTCGTCACGCCGGCGCGCTCGATGTCGTCGAGGACCGCCTGCAACGCGGCGAGGTTGGCGTGGACGTCGCTGAAGACGGCGATCTTCACGGCGGGCTCCCGAGCAGTCGGCGCTCGGGCCCCGCGGATCAGCGCTCCGGTGCGGAGCGGTGGTGCGGCGGCTCGGGCGCCCCGCTGCAAGCGAGCCATGCCGCCACCAGGCCAGCGGCCAGGAGGACGGCGGCGATCGGAACTTCGCCCTGCAGCAGGAATCGAGCGGGTTCATCGGCCGCCACGCGGGCGCCGCTCGCGTCGATTCCCGTTGCAGAGGACGTCAGCGGAAAGAGTTGGTGACCGCGCCAGAGCAGGAGGAGCAGCGCGCCGAGCGCCGGCGTCGCGAGCGAGCGCCACGGAAGTCGCGACAGGAGCAGCGCGGTCGCGGCGATCAGCAGCGCCTCCCCCATCGTCCGCAGGCCGAGCGAGAGCAGCGCCGCCGGTGGCAGCACGAGTGCGGACGAGTGCGCCGCCGGCTGCATCGCCCTCGCGAGGAGCACCACGGAGGCCGATCCGGCCCCGGCGAGGAGCGCGATCGGGAGCGACCAAGCCAGCACCACCGAAAGTCGCCAACGGAGCGGGGAGCGGAGGCTCACGCCGGCGGTGATCACCCCCCCATCGGCGTCGTCGCGATGGTGGCGATGGATCGCCCAGCGAGCCGCCACGGCGGCGATCAACGAGGACGTAGTTGCCGTCAAATGGGCGACAAGTTCCTCGTGAAGTTCATGGGCACCGCTCGACTCGATCGCGAATCGGAGCAGCGGCAGCGCGACCACCCAAGCGATCCACGAGACGAGCAACGAATCCGCCATCGCTCGGTGGCGGAATCTCCGGATGGGGTGGAACGCGGGGGTGGTCACGGGTTTGGCCAAGCGTCCGCGATCGAGGTGGCGGCGATGACGAACCGGGGTGGCCAGGCGGGTGGCGGATCGATGGGCCGCGATTGCGTCGACCGGATCGAGCGAGCGCGGCTGGTCGCGATGGCGTTGATCGTCTCGACGACCGTTGCGGTCGACCCGATCAGCAGCGCTTCGACCGTGCCGTCGCTGCGGTTGCGGACCCAGCCGAAGACGCCTTGGCGGCGGGCGGCTGCTTCGACCGTCGCTCGAAATCCGACGCCTTGCACGTGGCCTGTCCAGCGCAGCAGCTGCGCCGACGGGAGTGCCTGCGGTTGCTCCGAGTTGATCGGCGCGGTCGCGTCGAGATTCATAGGTCGTTTCGCAGAAATGAGTTGCGTCCAAGTTGCGAGTGGCGATTCGGGCCGAGCGAGCAGTTGTCGACGAGGCGAAGAGTGTACGGAGGAGTCGGCCACGGCGGGCGCGGTGGCAGAGGACTCGTTGAAGCTCGCCGGCGGCGAGGTTCCGTTGGATGGCGACATCGATGTCGCGGGGTGGGAGGCCCGGGGTCGTGGCTGCACCTTACTCGCGCTGCACTCGAAGCGCCGAGCGCAGTCACTGCCGATAGCGAGCGAAGGTTGCGAGCGACCGACGGTCGGTGGCGGCTCGAAGGCGGTTGCGGCCAGTTTGAACCGACTGCAGGCGCTGTCAGCCGTCCGCCAGACTCTCGAGCGCCGCGGCGGCCGCACCAGTGCGCGTCGGTGTCGCGGTTGGCTGGTCGACCGGCGTCAGCGTGATCGCGGTGGGGAGCAGCACGGCCGCCGGAAAACGCGGTAGCGAGGGGAGCACCTTGGCGCGCGCCGTCGGGCGCGTCGCTCGCGGGGTCGAGCCCGGGGATGTCGTGGTGGGCGGTCGCGGGTCAGGGGACGCTCGGTAGCGCGCCTCACCGAGACGATCGAACGCTGCTGTTCGGCCGTTCGCGGAATCGGCCGTTCAGCTGGTCCGTTCCACGTGAAACGTCGGCGTCGGCGCTACGAGGCGGACGATGCTCGCGGCGAGCGTCGAGGTCGGAACGGCGCGGCGCGAAAGCGAGTGACATCCCACGCTCCCGGGTGGTCACCAGCAGCGCGGCGCCTGGGCGGGTGAGGCGCGCGCGATGGAGCGTCGCGGTGGTTGCGGCTTGAAGGAAGAGAGCAACCGCAGCCGTGCAAGGCGGTTGAATGCTCTCGTGCGACCGGACGAAGGTCCGAAGCCAATCGCGGATACCGACAGCGGCGAGTTGCAGCACCGAGCGCGCTTCGGCGGTCGGAGCGTGGCGCGCCCGGTTGGAGCGCGCAGAGCGGCGCGGCGAATTTGTGCGCGCTCCAGCTGCTCCGCGGCGAGTGACAGCGCTCGTCCGAGCCGACCCCGCCCCATCGCAGTCAACCCCGCACGCCTCGTTGGCGCGAAGGGGAGACGAATCGCGGCGGAGCCTCAACAACGGCAGCAAAGCGTCTGTTCGGGCATCGAGTCGGATCGCTCGCGGAACGCGTGGAGCGCCGGCAATGGGGGCCGACCATCGCAAATGGGAGCGGGTTGCAGCAGGCCCAGCGGCAGTTCGCCAATTGCTCGAGGGGGACTCGGGCCGTTCGCGACGGAAGCTGCACGGAAACTCACCCGTTGCAGCGACCGGCAACACGACGAACCGCGGGAAACTCGCCGAAGCAGAGTTCTCCGGTCGCCTCCAGCGCTTCCCCCGTCGGCAGCACGTCACCAGCGCCATCCCGCCACCGCCGCCCCTCCGCGACCCCGCCGCCCCGCCACCCTCAACTCACCGCCCGCGCGGACTGGCCGGCAGCAGCGAATCGACGCAGCTACGAGCCAGCGCAATCGGCACCTCAAGACGCCTCACGCTTCGGCGCCGTTCGTTCTTGCGGGCCCGACCACGTGTCGGTCGCCGCGTCGAGATCGGTGCGGGAGCCAGTTCCGGTCGAGCTGCGGGGGCCCACTCGGCGTCGACGCTGGAAAGTTCCACGTGAAACGCTCGGCCGCAGCTGGTAACTAGCTCGCCGTCAGTTGGCGATCGGCACGCCGCGCTCCGCCCGATTTCCGGCGAGGAGCGATCGCGCCGGCGAGTTGGTCCGACGCGACTCGCTGCGTGCCGGGCTGGCTACCGGTCGATTCGTCGACTGTCGAAAGCGTGGGGCCGCGCGACCAGAACCGGAATCGCTCGCCGCGACCGGAGCCGAGTTGCGGGTCCTGGAAGCTGAAGGAGTGAACGCGTGAAGCCTCGCCGATTGGGTCGCGGTCTCGATTTCCTGTTGCAGGCTCCGACGGAAGAGACGGTGCCGGAAGCGGCGGCGGTGGAACCGACCGGTCGGGAGGTCAGCCTCGACGAGATCTCGCCGAACCCATGGCAGCCGCGCACCGAGTTCGATGAAGCGGGGCTCGCGGAGCTGACCGACTCGATCCGAGCCAACGGCGTCCTGCAGCCGCTGCTGGTCCGCCCGAAAGCAGGCGGGGGACTCGAGCTCGTTGCGGGGGAGCGGCGGATGATCGCGGCCCGGCGTGCCGGGCTGACGAAGGTGCCGGTCACCGTCCGCGCCATTCCCGACTCGCAGATGCTCGTGGTTGCGCTGATTGAGAACATCCAGCGCCGCGACCTGAACCCAGTGGAGCGATCGCGCGGATTCCGCCGCCTGATCGACGAGCACGGCCTCTCGCACGAGCAGGTCGCGGAGCTGGCCGGAATGGGCCGCTCGACCGTCAGTAACTCCTTGCGAATTCTGGAGTTAGACGATCGGCAGCTGGCGGCGCTCGCGAGCGGCGCCATCAGCGAGGGGCATGCTCGGGCACTTCTTGCGGAAACCGACCTTACACGCCGCGCTGAGCTCTTCACGGCGATCGTCGAACAGCGGTGGAACGTCCGCGCCACCGAGCTCGCCGCCGCAAAACGGCCCGCCGCGCAAAAGCCCGCGTCGGTGGCGTCGGCCGACTCGGCGCGGTTGGCGGCCGTCCTGCGGGAGAAGCTCGGGACCGCCGTGACGATCCAGGAGCGCGGCGCGCGCGGCCGCATCGTCATCGAGTACCGCACCCTCGCCGAGTTCGAGCGCCTCTTCGAGCGTCTCACCGGCGCGCCGCCAGAAGCGGAGTGAACGGTCTCGAAACACATACTCGCCGAAGCCGTGGAGTGGTGAAGCGGCGGAGTGGTTGAGCGGCCGGGCAGCGGAACCGCAACGCTGCGGGGTGCGGCGCGGCGGTGCCCTGGTGTGGTCGCGCGCGGCCGCGCTGTGCAAGCGCCCTCGATCGTCGGTGCGCAGCGGCCACTCGATCGGTGCTTGAACGCTCGAGCGAGTCGGCGACGCTCGTTGCCGCGGGCCGCGCTGCAGAGGAACGCCTCCCATCGGCCGATCGAAGCCATTCCAGCTCGTTGCTGCTGGTCGCGTCGTGGACGCCCACGCGCTGCTGACGATTGCGTTGAGCTCATCGCGAAGGCTGAAACCCATGACGCGGGATGAGTGGCGCGCATCGGTCGAGAGCGTCGGGTGGCCGGAGTCCGTCGAACGAAGCAGTGTTTCGGTGGGGGAGCTTCGTCGACGCCTGTCCCGTTGTGTCGAACTGTGTCGTGGTGAGTCGAGGTGTGGTCGGGTGAGTCGAATCCCGGCGTGGTGAGTCGCGGCCTGCTGCGGTGAGTGGAATCACGCCCCATGACTCACTGTGGCGCGCGGCGCATCGCGGGGCATCGCGGCCGGCCGGCGCCAATCGCCGTGAATGGCGGTGAACGGCGGTCCTCCGCGCCTCGGCGACTCGAACTGCCGCTCGCCCCGACAGGCGTCCCTCAGCGCCGGCCGAGCGACGTCCGATCTCCTGAAGTGATCTGAAACCGACCTATTGCATAGTTCGTGCATTGATGGAATATTCATGCCTCGACGCCCCAGAAGACGACAGGCATGTGCCGCTGGCTCATGCATGAACTTCTGGGGTGGATCTGTTCCTGGGCAATTCATCGCAGCTGATTCCGTTGCGCGGAAGTCGAGCTGCGGAGGCTGGGGCGCTTCACCGCCCCCGCTGCAGAGGACCGCATGGCTGAACCGATCGTGCTCGCCTTCTCCGGTGGTCTCGACACGTCGTTCTGCGTGCCGTGGCTGAAGGAGACGTACGGCAGCGACGTCATCACCGTGATCGTCGACACCGGCGGTCTCGACGACGCCGAGCGCGCCCGCCTCGCCGCGAAGTCGCAGCAGCTCGGCGCCATCGGTCACCACTGCCTCGACGCGCGCGACGACTTCTTCGCGGAGACGCTGCGCTGGCTGCTCGCGGGCAACGTGCTGCGCGGCGCCCTCTACCCGCTCTGCGTCGGCGCCGAGCGCAGCCTCCAGGCGCGCGTCGTCGCCGAGCAAGCGCGCAAGCTCGGCGCGAAGGCGATCGCCCACGGCTGCACCGCCGCCGGCAACGACCAGGTCCGCTTCGAAGTCGCGCTGCGCACGCTCGCGCCCGAGATGCAGGTGATCGCGCCGGTCCGCGACCACGGCTTCTCGCGCGAGCACGAGGCGAACTACCTGCGCGAGCGCGGCGTCGCCGTCTCGGCGGAACGCGCCGCCTACTCCGTGAATCGCGGCCTGTGGGGCGTGACGATCGGCGGCAAGGAGACGACCGACACCCTCGAGTCGATCCCGGAGAGCGCGTGGGTGCTGACTCGCGGCGCCTTCGACTCGTCGCGCGCGCCGCAGTCGCTGGCCCTCGCGTTCGAGCGCGGCATCCCGGTCGCGCTCGACGGCAAGCGGCTCGCGCCCGTCGCGCTGATCGAGGCGCTCGATCGCCTCGCGGCGCCGTTCGGCATCGGCCGCGGCATCCACCTCGGCGACACGATCCTCGGCATGAAGGGGCGCGTCGCCTTCGAGGCGCCGGCCGCGACGCTGCTGATCGCCGCGCATCGCGAGCTCGAGAAGCTGGTGTTGACGCAACGGCAGCTGCGCTTGAAGGAGCTGGTCGCCAGCCAGTACGGCGACTGGATCCACGAAGGGCAGTGGGTCGAGCCGGCGTGCCGCGACGCGGAAGCGCTGCTGGCCCATTCGCAGGAGCGCGTGACCGGCGAGGTGCGCGTGCAGCTGCGCACCGGGAACGCGTTCGTCAGCGGCGTCTCGTCGCCCTTCTCGCTCAAGGCGGCCAGCAAGGCCGTCTACGGCGAGGCGGCGGGGGAGTGGAGCGCGGCCGACGCCGCCGGCTTCAGCCGCATCCTCGGTTTGCCCGCGCAACTCGCCGCGCGGGCCGGTGCACGCGCCCGCGGAGCAGGACGCTGATCGGCGGCACGGCGACTGCGCAGCGGTGCGCCGCCAGTGCGCCGCGCAAGTCGTCGTGCCGCCGACTTTCGTCGCTTCGCGTTCCCGTTCGTTGACCCGTTCGCGCGCCGCTCGCGCGCGACGTGCACGGCTCGCGCCTGACGAGTCCTGCCTGATGGAGTGGTTCGTCCCATGAAGACCGTCCTGCTCGACAAGATCGGTTCCGTGACGCTCAACTGCCGCCTGCCGCGCGAAGTGCGCGTCAGCAACGAGATCCACGCGGTCGAGGGCAGCGTCGTCGCCGTTCGCGTGCTGACCAGCAAGAGCACCTACAACACGCTCGAGCTGCCGTCGGGCCGCTTCAGCCAGGTGAAGCCGGGCGACGTCGTCGCCGGCGCGCTCGGCCATCGCAAGGCGCTCTTCGGCTACTCCGGCCACGTCCCGGCCGAGGTGAAGGTCGGCGACAAGCTGAACGTGCTGAACCTCGGCGGCGTGATCGGCGTGCACGACGGTGGCTCGCCCGACCTCGGCGCGCCGTTCGTCGTCGAAGTGCTCGGCCAGGTGCTCCACTTCCCGTTCCTCGGCGAGCGCATCGGCGTCCCCGCGCACATCACGCAGGGCGCGCTGCCGGTCGAGGAGACGCTCGACGTGCGCGGCATCCCAGTCGTGGCGATCGTCGGTTCGTGCATGAACGCCGGCAAGACGGCCGCTGCGTGCAGCTTGGTGCAGTCGTTCGCGCACCTCGGCCTGCGCGTCGGCGCCGGCAAGACCACCGGCGTCTCGCTGCGTCGCGACATCCTCTCGATGGAGGATGCCGGCGCGCGCCGCGTCCTGATGTTCACCGACTTGGGCATCGTCACCACGACGCCCAACACCGCGCCGCACGCCGCGCGCACCATCCTCACCAACCTCGCGCGCGAGCGGCCCGACGCCATCGTGCTCGAGCTCGGCGACGGCCTGCTCGGCCTCTACGGCGTGAACGAGATCCTCTCCGCGCCCGAGATCCGCGCGAGCTTCTCAGCCGTCGTGCTGGCCGCGTCCGACCCGGTCGCGGCGTGGGGCGGCGTGCAGCTGCTGCGCGATCGCTACGGCCTCGAGTGCACCGCCATCACCGGCCCCGCCACCGACAACACCGCCGCCGCGCGCCTCGTCGAGGAGCAGGCGGGCTGCCCCGCGCGCAACGCCCGCACGCAAGCGGACGAGCTGGCGCGCGTGGTGCTCGCCAAGAGCGGCCTCGATCGGCTGGTGGCGACGCGCGCCGCCAGCGAGGGAGCGCGCGCGCTCGCGGCCGCGGCAGGGGGCGCTCACGATGACGTCTGACGCGACGCGCGACGCGCCGATCGTCACCGCGGTGCATGGCGGCTCCGGCTACGTGGCCGGCGAGCTGCTCCGCCTGTTGGCGCTCCACCCTCGCTTCGTCGCGACGCACGTCGCGTCGACCAGCCAGCCGGGCGAGAGCGTCGTCGCGACCTTCCCGCATCTCGCCGGCACGTCGCTCGATGCGCTGCGCTTCGCGAGCGAAGAGGCGGTGCTCGACGCCTGCACGCGCGGCGGCCCGCTCGCCGTCTTCCTGGCGACGCCGCACGGCAGCGCCGCGCCGCTGGCGAAGCGCCTCTTCGCGGCGCGCGCGGCGGCTGGCCTCGAGGGTGCGGGCTCGCGCGACTTCCACGTCGTCGACCTCTCTGCGGATTTCCGCTTCCCTGACGCGGCGCAGTGGGCGTCGATCTACGGCAAACCGCACGCGGCGCCCGAGCTGCTGCCCCGCTTCACCTGCACCGTGCCCGAGCACTTCGACGGCGACGCTGCCACCGCATCGAGCAGCAGCGCCGCGCCGCCGCGCCACGCCGCGCAGCCCGGCTGCTTCACGACCGCCGCGACCTGTGCGGCGTGGCCCTTCTTCAAGCTCGGCCTCGTCGAGAGCGACGTCTTCGTGAGCGCCATCACCGGCAGCTCCGGCAGCGGTCGCACGCCCGCCGCCAACACCCACCACCCGGAACGCCACGCGACGCTCTACGCCTACAACGCCCTCTCGCACCGCCACGAGCCGGAGATGCGGCGGCTGATCGGCGCCGCGAGCGGCGACGGCCGCGCGCCCGACGTCGAGTTCGTGCCGCACTCGGGACCGTTCGTCCGCGGCATCCACGCGACCCTGCGCATGACGCTGCGCCGCGAGATCGCCGCGGAAGCGCTGGTCGCGCAGGTGAACGAGCTGCACCAGCAGCGCGCGCGCACCACTGGCGGCCGCAGCTTCGTCCTCGCCTCGACGAGCGCGCCGAAGCTGACGGAAGTGGTCGGCACCAACAAGGTGCGGCTCGGCATCGCGACGCGCGGCCGGACGCTCGTCGTGACTTCGGTGATCGACAACCTGACGAAGGGCGCCGCCGGCGGCGCCGTCCAGTGGATGAATCGGCTGTTCGGACTGCCCGATGGGGCCGGCCTCGAGCTGCCGGGTTTGGGGTGGTACTGATGAACGCCAGCACGGGCACGCAACCGGCCGCAGCGCCGAGCAACGATCCGCTGCTCGATGTCTTCGATCGCATGGGGATGACGGTCGCCAGCGGCGACGGCGTCCACGTGGTCGATTCGACGGGCAAGCGCTACCTCGACTTCTACGGCGGCCATGCGGTCGCGTCGCTCGGCTACGGCCATCAGCGGCTGCTCGACGCGCTCACCGCGCAGGCGAAGTCGCTCTTCTTCCAGAGCAACGCGGTCGACGTCGAGGTGCGCACGCGCGCTGCGGCGCGGCTGGTGAAGATGGCGCCGCGCGGCCTCACCAAGGTCTTCTTCGTGAACTCGGGCGCCGAGGCGAACGAGAACGCGCTGCGCATCGCCTTCCTGCTGACCAAGCGGCCGAAGGTCGTCGCGGTGGCGGGCGCGTTCCACGGTCGCACGGCCGCCGCGGCCGCCATCACCGACCACCATGAATCGTGGTACGCCTTCCCGCGCAAGCCGTTCGACGTGACGTGGGTGCCGTTCGACGACGTGGCCGCGCTCGAGGCGGCGATCGACGCGCAGACCGCGGCCGTGATCTTCGAGCCGGTGCAGGGCGTCGCCGGTGCGCGGCCGCTCTCGACGACCTTCGTGAAGGCCGCGCGAGCGGCGGCGACGCGCGCCGGCGCGCTGCTGATCCTCGACGAGGTGCAGATCGGCGTCGGCCGGTCGGGGCAGCCCTTCGCCGCCGACCACTACGGCGTCGTGCCCGACGTGCTCACCACCGCGAAGGGGATCGCCGGCGGCTTCCCGGTCGGCGCGGTGCTGGTCGGCGACGCGATCGCCGCGCAGGTGAAGAAGGGGCAGCTCGGCACGACGTTCGGCGGCGGGCCGCTCGCTTGCGCGCTGGTCGAGGCGACGCTGCAGGCGATCGAGGAGGATCGCGTGCTGGAGCGCGTCCGGCGCGTCTCGAAGCGGATCTTCGAGACGTGTTGCGTCGGGCCGGTGGAGGGGATCCAAGGGCTCGGTTTGCTGATCGGCCTGCGTCTGTCGCGTCCGGCGAAGGAAGTCCTCGCCGAGCTGCGCGCGCGCGGGATCCTGGCGGGCAGCAGCCACGACCCGAAGGTCGTGCGCCTCCTGCCGCCGCTGGTCGTGGAAGAGGAACATGTCGCGCAGCTCGCTGCTGCGCTCGCGAGCCTGCCGCGGCAGGCTGCACTGGAGAACTCCCGATGACGTTCGCCGATGACCGCAGCGCCACGATGGACTCGCTGAAGCGCGCGCTGCCGTACGTCCGCCTGTTCAAGGGCAAGACCTTCGTCGTCAAGATCGGCGGCGCGCCGTGCAGCGAGCCGTCGCTGCTGCGCGACCTCGCCGAGCAGCTCTCCGTCGTGCGCGAGCTCGGCGTCCACGTCGTGCTGGTGCACGGCGGCGGCCCGCAGACGAGCCTCCTCTCGCGCAAGCTCGGCATCGAGCCGCGCATGATCGAGGGGCGTCGCGTCACCGACGCGGCGGCGCTGGAAGTGGCGGTGATGACGATGAACGGCGCGGTCAACACCAACGTGCTGGCCGCGTGCCGAGCGGTGGGGCTGCAGGCGGTCGGCGTCTCGGGCGTCGACGCCGGCATGGTGAAGGCGCGTCGCCGCGCGCCGCGCAGCGTGATCGTCGATGGCACGCCGACCATGGTCGACTTCGGCCACGTGGGCGATGTCGACGCCGTCGACCCGACGTTGCTCGAGAAGCTGATGGCAGCCGGCTACCTGCCGGTCGTGAGCCCGCTCGCCGCCGATGACGCCGGCAACGTGCTGAACATCAACGCCGACACGGTGGCGGCGTCGCTCGCCCGCGCGCTGCGCGCCGAGAAGCTCGTCTTCGTGTCGGACGTGCCGGGCATCCTGGAAGACAAGGGCGACCCGAGCTCGCTGATCTCCTGCACCGACCTGCGCGGCCTCGAGGAGCTGGTCGACAACGGCTCGGTCGCGAGCGGCATGCTCCCGAAGGCCAGCGCGATCCGCATGGCGCTCGAGCAGGGCGTCGCGCGCGTCCACGTGATCGGCAGCCAGCGCGCGAGCCTCCTCACCGAGATCTTCACCAACGAAGGCTCCGGCACCCTGATCGTCCGCGACCGCCGCGACCTCTCGCCCGCCGAGAAGGCGGCCAGCGGCGAACTCGGCGCCACCGAGAACGCGAAGGCGGCGGGGGGGTGAAGGCGGGGGCGGCGCGTGGCGATCCCGCAGCGCGTCGGGAGTTGAACCGCTCCTCCTGCCCGCGGGATTCTGTGGGCATGAACTCCGATCCGTCGCCGATCGCCTCTGAATCGCTCCTGGCCCATGCGGCGTGGGTGCGGCGGTTGGCTCGCTGCCTCGTCGCCGACCCGGCGACCGCCGACGACCTCGTGCAGCAGACGTGGCTCGTGGCGCTCCTGCGGCCGCCGCGGCACGCGGAGAGGTTGCGCGGCTGGCTCGGATCGGTCGTCCGTTCGCTGGCTCGCAAGGACGTGCGCGGGCGCGATCGGCGGCAGCGTCGCGAAGCGCTCGCGACGCCGCCATCGTCTGCAGCGGACCCGCCGGTCGCGCTCGCGAAGGCGGAGCTCGAGCGGCGCGTCGTCGCAGCGGTCCGGTCGCTCGCGCCGATCTACCGTGCGGCGATCGAGCAGCGCTTCGTCGAGGGGCGCTCCGTCGCCGAGATCTCGCGAGCGTTCGCGCTGCCGGCAGAGACGGTGCGCACGCGAGTGAAGCGCGGCCTCGATCAGCTGCGCGAGCGCCTCGCCCGCGAGCTCGGCGACGACGTCCACGACTGGCGCGGTGCGCTGGCGCCCTTGCTGATCGAGGGCGGTCGCGTGTGGCTCCTGCGCGGCGCGGTCGCGGCGGCGGCATTGCTCACGGCCGCAGCGTGGATCGTCGCGCGATCTCCGACGGAACACGACGGCGCGCAGCTCGCGGCGCTCGCCGAATCGGCCTCGGTGCGGCGCGGCGGTGCCTCCGCCACGAGTGACGATCCAACCTCTCGAACGGAAGATCGGCAGGGCGCTATCGCGCATGCGGACGAGATCCCGATCGAGCGACGATCCGAGGCGTTGCGCCTTCCGGCGGTCTCCGGCTGGGTGGCTCCCTGGTGGAGGACGACCGGCGCCGAGCGAATCGGCAGCGCCATCGTGCTGGCGGCGCCATGGGGCGCCAGCGAATGGCTGCCGCTCGACAGCTACGTCGCGCGCGTGCGAGCGCTTGCAGCGGGGGATGATGCGGCACTGGGCGAAGTGCGGCGGGTCCTCACCGATGACACCGGCCGTTTCGAGTTCGAAGAGCTCGATCCGGCGACGCGCTGGAGTTTCGTAGCGGTCGATCCGGCGCTCGGCCTCGGCGGCCCGATGGAGATCGCGGTCGCGGCCGGGAGCGCCGTGACGCAGGTCGAGCTCTACGCGCAACGATCGCAGGTGTTCGAGGGCGTCGTTCGAGGCGACGATGGCGAGCCGGTCGCAGGCGCCCGGCTCGAGGTGGCGCCGAGTCTCGCAGGCCCATCGATGTCTTGGGCCGGACTGCCTCTCTCGCTCGAAGCCTCCGGCCGGTTCGTGGTCGAACTTCCCGCCTATCGCTGGGTTCGCTTCAAGGCCACGGCGCCGGGTCGCATGGAGGCTCGCTGCTCGATCCAGGCAAGAGAGGCGACGCTCCATCCGCAGCCGGTTGAGCTGCGGCTGCTCCCGGCGCGGCGGCTCGAGGGGAGCTTCGTGGCACGCGACGGCTCGCCGTTCCCGCTCGACGAGGGGCTCGTCGGTCGCCTCGCTGCTGCCGAGTCGACGCTCGACTCGCTCGACGGAGTCGCCGTGGTTTCTCTCGACCGCGACTTCGACTTCCGCGTGGGCGTGATCGTGGCGGAGGGGGTCGAGTCGGTCGGGCAGATCGACTTGCCGAGGAACTCCTTCACTGTCGACGTCAGCAGTGAGACGCCGCGGGTCGCGCTGGTGGCGCGTCACACGATCGTCGGCTGGATCGAACGGGAACGGAATGGAAACTTGCGCGGCGAGCCCAACGGCGCCGATCTCCTGGTCGACGGCCGCTTGCTCCCGTCGATCGTCGGCGACGCCTCGCTGCGAGTGCGCGTCGTCGACGAGCGCGGGCGCCCGCTGCCGTGCCCGCCGGAGGCGCTGGAGTTGCTCGATCTCCACGTCAATCCCGCGCCGCTGCTCGATGTACGCGATGAGGCCGCGGCCGATCGTGGCGTGGTGATTTGGCCGAGCTTGCCGCTCGGACGCTGGAGCGTCGGGGCGCGCGTGGAAGGGCGACTCGCGGCCGCTCAGCTCGTGCCGCTCGAACGAGACGGCGAGGTCTACGACGTCGAGCTCCGCTTGCCGCAGCCAACCGCCACGCTGCGCTGCACGGTCGTCGACGCGGCGGGAAAGCCGCTCGACGCGGCGCGCCGTCGCTCGAAGTCGAACGAGCTCGAAGATCCGCTCGAGCCGCGCCTCTATCGATCGACCGACGGAGGATGGCAGCCGGCCGAGTGGTTGCCGGACGAGACGGCGGGACCTTCCTCGACGAGCGCGACGTTGCGTGTGCTACCCGGACGCTACGCCGTCGTCGTCCGCCCGCCCCGACTCGCGGATGGCGAGCGTTACGGCCCGGCGTGGAGCGTCGTCGACGTCCTCGGCACGCGCGCCGAGGTGAAGGTCGAGTCGCGCGCAACTGAGCGGTTCCCCCTCGACGTCATCGCGCTGCCGGAAGTCGAGCTGCCGCCCGAGCCGATCGGATTGCAGCTGCGCGTCCTCACGCTCGACGGGATCCCGCTCGTCGACGACGCCGGGCCTGACTCGCAGAGGGGCCTCCTCGGCACGAAGGTGCGCACCGCTTTGCCGGCCGGTCGCTACCGGGTCATCGTCCATCTGCCACGTCATGAGCCGGCCGAGCAGGTCGTCGACGTCCCCGCCGATCGTCAAGTCGAGCTGCCCCTGCGCTTCACTTCACGTTGACCGCGCCACGCAGCTCCCCCCTCACTCCCGCACCCCCCAGCGCTTGAGCTTCAGGTAGAGCGTGCTGCGCGGGATGCCGAGGCGCAGCTGCGACGAGGCGGCGGCGGCCCGGCGCGCTTCGCGGCAGCCCTGCTCGGCGGCGGCTTGCGCCAGCAGCCGTTGCGCCAGGAGCGGCACGTCCTCGGCGCGCTCGCGCAGCGACGGCACGCGCACGTCGCGCCGGTGCACGCGTCCCGCTCGGAGCTGAACCGCTCGCGCTCCAGCAGCTCGCGCTAGCGGTCAACGAGCGGGTCGGTCGAGCGCGGCTCCGGAATCTCCTTCCCGACAGGGTGACGGCGGCGGGGTGAGTGTCACTTTTGCAACGGGCGCGCGTCGACTGCCAGAGACGCGAACCCGACCATGCAACTTCGACACGACACCCTCGCCACCTCCGCCTCGCGCTCTGCCGCGGTCCCCGCCGCAGTCACGTCCGCTGGCACCTCTGCTGGTGCTACAGCGGATGCCACATCGAGCCGCTTCCCGCTGCGCGCGCTGCTCGGCGTCATCGCGCTCTGGCTGGTGGCGCGCCTCTACCTCTACGGCGGGATCGCCGCGTCCGACCCGCTCGAGTACCTCGCGTGGGCGCAGCGGATCGCCACCGGCGAGTTCGAGCTGGCGACCCACCATTACTCGACTCGCTTCGCCGTCACCGCGCCGATCGCGCTCTGCTTCCGGCTGTTCGGCGTCTCGGTGGCGTCGGCGACGCTCTGGCCGCTCGTGTGCAGCTTCGTCACTCTGCTGCTGCTCTTCCGGCTCGGCAAGCGGTACGGCGACGACGCGACCGGGCTCTTGGCGGCGGCGGCGTTCGCGTTGCTGCCGCTCGACATCGTCGAGTCGACCAACGTCCTGCCCGATCCGATCCTCACCACCTTCGCGACCCTCTCGGTCTGTTGCTTCCTGCGCGGCTTCGATGACGACCTGCGGCCGGGTCGCGGCCGGCTCTGGCTGCTGGCCGCCGGCCTCTGCCTGTGGCTTGCCTACTCGGCGAAGATCGTCGGCGCGCTGCTGGCGCTGGTCTTCTTCCTCCATGCGCTCACCGATCGGCGGCGGCTGCTGCGCCTCGGCTGGGTGGCGCTCGGCACGTTGCTGCTGCTGCTGCCGGAGCTCTTCTGGTACCACCGCGCGACCGGCAACTGGCTCCTGCCGGTGGCGGCGATCGGCGAGGTGCACGAGAAGTCGGTCGGCGTGAAGGCGGCGAACGCCGACCTCGGCTACCGCCTGTTGAAGGAGTACGCCAACGAGGTCCTGCGGCCGAACGAGCACTTCGGGTGGCTCGGGCTGCCGCTGGTGGCGGCGGCGCTGCTGCTGCTGCCGCAGGTCGGGCGGCTGCGGATGCTCTACCTCTGGATGGGGGCGCTCTTCGCCTACCTCAACTTCGGCTCCTCGAGCTTCAGCCGCTTCGTCGCGATCCCGGCCAACACGCGCTACCTGCAGCCGGTGGTGATCCCGGCGCTGCTGCTGCTGGCGCTGGCGGGGCGGCAGATGTGGCTCGCGGCGGGGCAGCGGCGCCTCGTTCGGGGCGGGCTGGCGCTGACCGGCCTCCTCCTGGCGGCGAGTTCGCTGGCGACCGCATGGCTCCACGCCGGTCGCTCCTTCGTCCACCTGACGGCGCGCGAGGGGCTCGCCCTGATGCCGCTGCTCCGGCAAGTGGCGCCCGCGCGCGTCTACACCGACGCCCGCACGGCACGGGTCATCGACTTCGCGTTCGGCTACGCGCCCCCCTTCGAGCTGCGCCCCTTCCCGCCCGAGGGGGTCGCACCCGGCGTCCCCTACGTCGAGCAGTTCGCGGCGGGCGACGTGCTGCTGCTCAACTGGCGCGAGATCTACAAGGGCGGTCCGCTGCGCCAGTACTCGCGCGCCGAATCGCTGGCGTTGCGGGAGCTGCGCGCGACCCCGAGCGTCGCCATCGTGGAGCGGTCGACCTCCCAACCGGCCTGCATCTGGTACGCGGCCGCGGCGCTGCCCGGCCTGCGCGAGGGGCTGCGCTTCGACGAGCGGCTCGAGTACTTCCTCGAGCCGGAGCAGCCGCGCGGCATCTGGGCCGGGATCGTCGCGCCGATCGAGGGGGGCGAGCTCGTCTCGCGCCGTGCGTCAGCGAGCGAGGCTTCGCCGGCGTCGTCGAGCACGCCGCTCCTGTCGCGCTGACGACGCGGGGGTCGCGCGATCGCGACCGAGGCGCGTCGCCGTGTCGATCGCGGTGGCGGACGAAGAGCGAACGGTGCCGGCGAAGCGGAAAGTCCTTCCGCTCCGGCGCTTGCTCCCCCGTGAAGAGGCGTCGCGCGCCGCGCCGCTCTAATTGACGGCCCCCGACCCCCGGCTACATTCGCGGCCCCAATTCTCGGGAACGGGACGAGCGAGCGGGCCCCAACGCGGGCGCCGTCCGTCGTCGTCGCGTCCCGGGAGCAAGCGTCCCGGCGCGCCGTGCGCTCGACTTGCCTGGCTTCGGCTACTCGGTTTCCCTGAGAACCTGCATGGACATCAACTTCCTACTCGTCTCCGCGGTGTGCGCCGTGCTGGCGCTCGTCTTCGCGGTGCTCACCTTCTTGAAGATCATGAAGTTGAGTCCCGGCGAAGCGCGCATGGTCGAGATCTCGAAGCTCGTGCAGGAGGGCGCCGCGGCGTTCCTCAAGGCCGAGTACAAGTGGCTGGCGATCTTCGTCCTGATCGTCGGCGGCATCATCGCCGCCTCGAGCAGCGACATGGGCCTCGGACCGAAGACGGCCGTCGCCTTCGTCTGCGGCGCCGGCTTCTCGGCGCTGGCCGGCTACTTCGGCATGCACTGCGCCACTCGCGCTGCCGTCCGCACCACGCAGGCCGCGCGCACCGGGCTGAACGAGGCGCTGCGCGTCGCCTTCAGCTCCGGCTCGGTGATGGGACTCACGGTCGTCGGCCTCGCGCTGCTCGGCATCGTGATCTTCATGAAGGCGTACGCCAGTGACGGGCAGTACACCGCGAAGGTGCTGGAGCAGGTGCTCGGCTTCTCGTTCGGCGCCAGCTCGATCGCCCTCTTCGCGCGCGTCGGCGGCGGCATCTTCACCAAGGCCGCGGACGTCGGCGGCGACCTGGTCGGCAAGATCGAGGCGGGCATCCCGGAGGACGACCCGCGCAACCCGGCGACCATCGCCGACAACGTCGGTGACAACGTCGGCGACGTCGCGGGCATGGGCGCCGACCTCTTCGAGAGCTACGTCGGCTCGATCGTCGCGGCGATGACCATCGGCGCGTTCGCGTGGGCCGGCAAGGAGCACGTCGACTCGATGGTGATCCTGCCGCTCGCCGTCTCGGCGCTCGGCATCGTGGCGTCGATCATCGGCGGCTTCTTCGTCAAGGCGAAGGACGAGAGCCAGCTGCACGGCGCGCTCTTCAAGGGGCTGATCGTCGCGTCGGTGCTGGTCGCCGGCGCCACGTGGTGGCTCTGCAACGGCGCGCTGACGTTCCCCGCCGACGTGTCGGGCATGAAGATGTTCGGCTCGATCCTCTCCGGCCTCGCGGCCGGCGTGATCATCGGCAAGATCACCGATTACTACACGTCGACCAGCAACAAGCCGGTGCAGAACATCGCGAAGCAGTCGCAGACCGGCGCCGCCACCAACATCATCCACGGCCTCGCGACCGGCATGGAGTCGGTGCTGCTGCCCGTCGTCTTCATCTGCGTCGGCATCGGCGTCTCCTACTGGCTCGGTGGCGTCTACGGCGTCTCGATGGCCGCGGTCGGCATGCTCTCGACGCTCGGCATCTCGCTGGCCGTCGACGCTTACGGGCCGGTCGCCGACAACGCCGGCGGCCTCGCCGAGATGGCCGAGCTGCCGAAGGAAGTGCGCCAGCGCACCGACTCGCTCGACGCCTGCGGCAACACGACGGCGGCGATCGGCAAGGGCTTCGCCATCGGCTCGGCGGCGCTCACGGCGCTCGCCCTCTTCAATGCCTTCTGCACGCGCGCCGGCGAGCTGCTGCGCGGCTCGGGCCGCACCGTCGAGCAGCTGAAGTCGCTGCTCGCGCCGGACGGCACCGTGCTGCTCGACGTCAACTCGACGCAGGTGATCATCGGCCTGCTGATGGGCGGCGCGTTGCCGTTCCTCTTCAGCGCGATGACGATGCGCGCGGTCGGCAACGCCGCCAACAAGATGGTCGAGGAGGTCCGCCGCCAGTTCCGCGAGATCAAGGGGCTGATGGAGGGCACCGCGAAGCCCGACACCGCGCGCTGCGTCGCCATCGCGACCGACGGCGCCATCCGCCAGATGATCGTGCCGGGCGTGATCGCCGTCGCGGCGCCGGTGGCGATGGGCTTCTGGAGCGTGCAGGCGCTCGGCGGCCTGCTGGCCGGCGCGCTGGTGACCGGCGTGATGCTGGCGATCTTCATGTCGAACGCCGGCGGCGCCTGGGACAACGCCAAGAAGTACATCGAGGCGGGCCAGTACGGCGGCAAGGGCGGCGCGGTGCACAAGGCCGCGGTCGTCGGCGACACGGTCGGCGACCCGTTCAAGGACACCTCCGGCCCGAGCCTGAACATCCTGATCAAGCTGATGACCGTCGTCGGCGTGATCTTCCTGCCGTGGTTCATCTGAGACGAGCGGCAAGCGCTCATCGCCAAATCTGCGATTGCTTGGAACGACTTCGCGGCGGGCAGCGTCTTTCGAGGCGCTGTCCGCCGCGTTCGCGTCACGTCTGCCGCGCGTGCCGCGAATGAGGGGGTCTGACCGCGGACGGAACGGGATGGGTGGTTGAACTGGATCGGTGGTCGGCGGCGTTGTGAGGCCGCATGACTGCGAATCCACGCCCCGGTGCCGCGCTCGACGCGGAGACCCTCCTTGCCCATGGCGCCTGGCTCGCCGCGGTGGCGCGGGCGCTGGTGGCGCGCGACGACGACGTCGACGACGTCGTGCAGCAGACCTACGCGCGCGCGCTCGAGCGGCCGCCCGCCCACCACGGCAACGTGAAGGGGTGGCTCGGCACGGTCGCCCGCAACGTCTGGCGAAGCCGGTCACGCGCCGATCGGTCGCGCGTCGCGCGCGAGGCCGCAGTGGCACCGCCGACCCCGGTCGAGACGCCCCATGAGGCGGTCGAGCGGGCCGAGCTGCGCCGCTTGGTCGTCGAGTCGGTGCTCGCGCTCAACGAGCCGTACCGCAGCACCGTGATCCTGCGCTTCTTCGAGGAGCGCGAGATGGCCGACATCGCGCGGCTCACCTCCGCCGGCGAGGAGACGGTGCGCACCCGCCTGCGGCGCGGTCTGCAACGAGTCCGCCAGATGCTCGAACGCAGCACGAGCGAGGGAACCGGCGACGCCGTTCGCGAAGGGGTAGCGGCGCGCGCGCTCCTGTTCGCTCGGCTGCGCGACATCGCGGCGAGCGGGGGAGGTGGCGGTGCGCCTGGAAGCGCCGCCACCTCCCTGGCCCTCGCGCGCGCGGGCCGGTCCGTGAACGCGCTACCCGCGCGCGCGATCGTGGTCAGCGCCGCAGCGATTGCCGTCGTCACGATCGGGAGCCTGGCGTGGTGGCGAGCCGAATCGCGCGATCAAGCCGGCACGGGAAGCGAGCGCGCAAGCGAAGTCGCGACGGTGGATGCGGACCAGCGCCAGCCGCCCCTTCCCTCGATCCTGCCGCAGCGCGAGCGACCCGAAATCGACGTCGTCGAAGGCCCGCCGTCGCGGCCGCCCGGTACCGGCGCGGCGGTGCCTGCGCCAGCCGGGCGCGCGACGATTCGCGGCGTCGTGACGGACTTCGACGGCAACCCGCTCGCGAACGCGCTTGTCTGGGCGATTGCTTCGCCGGCGCACGAGCTTCCCTTCAGATTGCCTGAATTCGCGCCGCTCGCATTGGCACAGGCGAGGTCCGATCCGGCCCAGCCACGACCGCACTCCTGGATCGAGCAGCGCACCAGCGAGGATGGGAGCTACGAGTTCGCGGGACTCTCGGTCGTGCCTGGCTGGGTGGTCGGCGCGTTCTTCGACAACATCGGGGCGACGGTTTCGCGGCTGGTCGAGTTCGACCGCTCTCGCCTCGAGTCGACCGTCGATCTGCGCCTCGAGCGCGGCATCAAGGTGCGCGGCATCCTGAAGGACGAGGCGGGAACGCCGATCGGAGGCGGCCAGGTCGCGCTGTACATGGACGGCGCCGGGTCGCATTGGTCGTTCCATGAACTCACGAAGATCGTCGGGCCTGCGCGCGGGAGCTTCGAGTTCCCGCTCCAATGCGGCGACGCTTTCCAGGTCGCCGCGGAGGCGCCGACGTACCAAACGACCCCGATCTCGCGCCTGCCGACGCCGAAAGGCGCCACGGGAGCCGAGTTCCCGCTGGTGCTCCGGCGGCTCCCCGGAGTCGTCGTGCGCGGAGCCATCGTCGATCCTGCAGGTGATCCGCTTGAACTCCTCGCGTTGCTCGACGAGCGCTTCCCGTTCGACGAGGAAGGCGAGCGGTGGATGCGCGCGTCGTTCTGGGCGATCCAATCGGGGGCGACGCTGCCGCCGCAGCAGCGCGCCGGCATGACGGCGCCAGGCGTCGTCGAGGGGCTGATCGATTTCGAGAAGAGCACCTACGAAGTCGTCGTTCCTGCGCGATTCCGCGGCAACCTCGAACTGCGGATCGACCTCACCACGGTCGGCAGCGAGGCGCTCGACGACCCGACTCGCCCGCCAGTCGTCGAGGCCGACGAGGCGCGCCTGCCCGAAGCGGACCGGCTGACGGGATTCGCGGTGCAGATCGTCGAAGCCGCCACCAAGGCGGCGATCGACCTCCGGCACCTCGGCAGCAGGCCGCGCCTCATCCCGGATGCATTGGCGATTGAGCAGGCGACCGGCCCGAGCGATCTCGAGCACGGCGTCGTGGGTTTCCGGAGCCGGGTGGGACCGGCGCGCGTCGAGGTGAACCTTCCCGGGTTTGCGCCGAGCCGGTTTCGCGTGGTCGTCCCGCGCGACGAGGCGGCTCGACCGACCGTGCTCGAGGTGCCGCGCACAGCCGCCTCGGTGCGCGGTCACGCCGCTGGATCGGACGGCCGCCCGCTCGCTCGCGCCGAACTTTTCGTCCACCGTCGCACGCCGGACGGCTGGGTGGAGGCGATGACGCAGCGAGTGGTCACGAACCTCGATGGCGAGTTCGAGTTCCCCTCGCTCGCGGCGGGCGAGCATGCCGTGGTGGTGTCGCCACCGCTTGGCGAAGCCGCGGGAGTCGCGCGGTTCGACTCCGGCCTGACCTCCGAGGTCGCCGTACGCTCGCGAATCGGCCGACCGATCGAGTTCGCGATCCGCCGCGACTCCGGCGACCGCGGCGTCCTGCCCTTCGCCGTGATCAGCCTCCTCGATCGCGACGGGCTGCTGTTGAGTCGATACAGCAACCGGGATCTGACGGCGACGGCGGAGCCCCAGGTCGGGTTGCTGACCGTGATCCTGGAGGACGGCCCGCACGTGGTGGTCGTGTCCAGCGCGGGATTCCTGGAAGCGAAGGTCGAGTTCGACGCGCCCTGCCCGCGCGTCGCGATCGCACTGGAGCCGGCGGAGACGCGGTAACGCCTCGCGCCGGCGACGAGGGGAAGCGCATGAACGTCGCGCAACAGCACGCAGCCTTCGCAGTGCGCGTCGCGCGAAGGGCATTCCGCGGGGCGCTCGCTGCCGCCGTGGCCGCCGCCGTCACGGTGGTAGCGCTCGCCGACGGCGGGTCGGAACGGCTGGTGAAGCTGCTCGAGATCGGTCGCACCGCGGTGGCGGAGGGCGACTTCGCGGAGGCGGTCGATTCGTTCGAGATCCTCGCGGGCGCCTCCGACGACCCGGCCTTCGAGCGCGATGTCGCGCGCTGGCTCGATCGCGCGCGGCGCTCGCTGGCGCTGGTCGACGCGCTTCCGACGCTGCTGGCGGAGCGGCCGCCGAAGAGCAAGCCGTCGCTGCGCCTGCGCGATGGCAACCGCGGCGACTTCGCCTGCTCCGACGGCATCGAGCTCGTGTTGTCGATCGACGGTCACGAGCAGCCGTGCCCGGCCCGCGCGCTCCATCCGACGGCGGTCGTCGACCTTGCCGGCCGCGTGCCGCTGACTCCGGAGCTCTCGCTGGCGCGCGCGTTCGTGGCGCTCGAGCCACGGGACGAGGACCGCTTCTGGATCGCGCTCGAGCGCGCCGCGTCCGTGCCGCAGCTGAAGGCGTCGGTCGACTCGGCGATCGCTTGGCAACGCGGGCTCGACCGCGTGCCCGCCGGCGGGTTCGTCCGCGTCGGCAAGGCGTGGAAGAGCGGCGCCGAGATCGCGCTGAAGGCGGAGCTCGGCGATCCGCGCAAGCTGCTCGCGGCGTTGCGATCGGCGCGCCCGGCAGAGGCCGAGGCGGCGCGCACGAAGCTCGATGCGGTGCTCCGCTCGGCTCCCGACGCGCTGCGCGACTGGGCAGTCGCTCGCCGGCTGGAACTCAAGGCCGCGTTCGCGGCGGCGCCCGAGCAGGCGCTGCTCGCCGAGCTGCGGACGAAGGCGGCGTTGCTGGTCGAGGCGCGCCGCCACGCGCTCGAGCTGATCCGCGACGAGACGCGCTACTGGTACCCGTACCACCCGCCGGAGGGGCCGGCCGACCGCTATCCCGCCTACCTCGAAGTGCAGGCGGAGGTCGAGCGGCGCGTCGCTGCCGTGCGCGCGCTGTGGGGCGCGGAGGAGGGCGAGCCGCCGGCGCCGGTGATCCGTGCCCCCGCCTTCCTCGCGGTGGTGGCGGAGCTCCATCAGCTGCGCGCGCTGCTGCTCGATCTCGGCGAGCCGCGCGACGAGATCGACCGCGCGCTCGACCCGGCGTGGCACCTCGAGGGCGGCGCGATCGCGCTGTCGATCCGCAACGTCGGGCACGACCTCTTCGAGGTGGGCCGGCTGCTGCGCGACCGGCCGGTCGTCGCTTCCAACGTCGCGCGCGCCGCGCTGGCAGCGAAGGCACCACCCGGTGCCGCGCAACCCGACGAGCTGCGGCAGCTCGCGCTCACCAACGCGTACCGCGCGATGATGGGGCGTCGCCAACTGCTCTGGAACGACCGGCTGCACGCGGCCGCCGTCGGCCACAGCCGCTGGATGATCGACCACGGGACCTTCAGCCACTTCGAGGGCGAGGAGGGATCGCCCCGCTACGACCCGTCGGCGCGGGCGAAGCTCGCCGGCTACCCGTCCGGCGCGGGCGAGAACATCTTCCACGGATCGCCGAGCCCCGACGACGCCCACCGCGCGTGGTACGGCTCGTCGGGCCATCACCGCAACCTGCTGCACGACGGATACACGGAGCTGGCGAGCGGCCGCGTCGACGGCCACTGGGCGCAGCTGCTCGGCGGCAGCATGGAGTACCGCGCGAACCTCCTCCCCGGCGATCGCGGTGGGTCGAGCGGAGGGCAATGACCGCCCGCTCGAGCGCTTCCGTGCGGTGCACCGCTGCGCGCCGCCTCGCCCGCCTTCGCGTCGCGGCACGTTCGCCACCGCAGCCGCCGCACGACGACGTCCGTCTCCATCCGCCATGGGCGACTCCCTGACGGAATTGTGCGGATAAAGACCATTCTGAGTTATGTTCAATCACCTACTGCTCCGAGAAGATGGTCGATATGTCATTCTTAGTTAACATCTCAATCGACCCGGTCGGGTGCTGACCCAAAGCCGCTCGACGAGCGAATGGGGTCCTCCGGACGTGCCCCCGACAGGCGACCGAGGGTCGAGATGAGGAGCGAGCGGTGGCGGCGACGAATCCGACGGTCGGCGGTACCGATGCGGAGGTGATGCGCTCGGCGGGCCAGCGCCTCGCCGCGCTGCGCAAGAGCCAGCAACTCACGATGGTCGAGGTCGCGGCGCGGACCGGTCTCACGCGGCAGACGATTGCGGCGGCCGAGCGGGGCTCGAATCCGACGCTGCTGACGCTCGTCCGTCTCCTCCGCGCGTACGGACGACTCGACGCGCTGCAGCAGTTCGTGCCTCCGCCGGAGCTCTCGCCCATGGCGCTGCTCGGTCCGACGAAGCGAGGCCCGCGTGGCTGAGCCGCGCGCCGATCCACGCGGCGCGCCGCCCGCCGGCGTGCGCGCCTTCTGCGAAGTCCGCCTCTTCGGCGAGACGATGGGCGCCGTCGCCGAGCTCGACAGCGGCCGCATCTTGTTCGAGTACGCCGACTCCTTCCGCGGCGGTGGTCGCGAGCCCTCTCCGCTGCGACTGTCGACGACGCGCCGCGGGCCGATCGCCTTCGACGAGCTGCTGGCGCAACCCGCCTTCGCGGGGTTGCCGGGCGTCCTGGCCGATGCGCTGCCCGACCGCTTCGGCAACCAGGTGATCCGCGCCTGGTTCGCAGCGCGCGGCGCCGCCGAGCGCGCGCTGTCGCCCGTCCAACGGCTCCTCTACGTCGGCGAGCGCGCGATCGGGGCGCTCTCGTTCCATCCCGCGACCGAGTTCCCGTTGCGCGCCGCCGAGCAGGAGCCGCTCGAGCTGGCCGCGCTGGTCCGCGATGCCCGCCGCGTGATCGAGGGCGATCCGCAGATCGCGATCCCGGAGATCTACCGCGTCGGCGCGTCGGCCGGCGGGATGCGTCCGAAGGCGCTCGTCCTCTTCGATCCGCCGTCGCGCACGATCCGCTCGGGCCACGCGTCGCCGCGCGCCGGCGAGCGCGCCTGCCTGCTCAAGTTCGACGGTGCGGGCGATGGCGCGACGCCGGATGCGTTGGGACGGCCACGGCCATTCCATCGAGTTGAGGCCGCGTGGACCGCGATGGCGCGCGCCGCCGGCGTCGCCGCCGCCGAGGTCGAGCTGCTCGAGGACGGCGAGTTCGCCCACCTGCTGGTCACGCGTTTCGACCGCGAGCGAGCCGGCGACCTCGCGAGCCCGCCGCTCCATCAGCACACGCTCGGCGGCCTGTTGCACGTCGACTACAACTTCCCCGGCGGCGCGAGCTACGAGGAGTACCTGCGCACGATCCTCGCGCTCGGCATGCCCTACGCCGCGGTCGAGCAGGGCTACCGACGCCTGCTCTTCAACGTGCTCGCCGTCAACCAGGACGACCACGTGAAGAACCTCTCGTTCCACATGGATCGAGCCGGCGCATGGCGACTGGCACCCGCCTACGACCTCACCTTCGCGCGCGGCGGCGGCTTCACGGCGCGCCATCAGATGCGCGTCGCCGACAAGCTCGACGGCATCACCACTGCCGACCTGTTGGCGCTCGGCGACGTCTTCTCGCTCAACTCGCCGCGCAAGCTCTTGGCGCAGGCGCGCGATGCCGTGGCGCGCATGGAGGAGTTCGCCGCAACGTTCGCGGTACCGCACGACCTGCAGCGCGAGCTGCGCACGCAGCTCAACCGTCGCGCGGAGGAGTTGGGCTGAGCGTCGCGATCCGCCGGCATTCGGCCGCCCATTCGGCGTACTCGGCGCCGGCGCGTTCCAGCGCGGGCAGCAGCTCCTTCGCGAGCGGCGCCGCCGCGGCCTCGCCCTGTGCCTCGCGCAGCGCACCGAGCAGCTGCCAGCTCCACCCGATCCGCACCGGGTCGTCCTCGCCGGTACTGCCCGCCATCGCGGCCAGCGCCTCGCGCAACGGCTCGATCGCGTCCGCGGCACGGCCGCACGTCGCCTCGAGGCTGCCGAGGTTCCCGAGCAGCGAGACGAGCGTCGGGTGGCCCGCCGCCACCAGCGGCCGGCAGCGCGCCACCGCCTCGCGCAGCGTCGTGACCACCTCGTCGATCTGCCCCGCTGCTTGCAGCAGGTAGCCGCGGTTGGCCAGCAGCTCGATCTCGACGAGGCTGCCGTCGGGATGGAGCCGCCGCGCGCGCGCCAACGCCGCCTCGATGCCGGTCCGCGCCTCGTCACCGCGCTCGAGATCGATCAGCGCGGTCGAGAGGCTCACCCAGACGCGCGCCGGCCACTCGCTCTCCGCGCCAGTTTGCTCGGCGTGGTGGAGCGCGGCGCGATAGTGGCGCTCGGCCGCCGCCGGATCGCCGCCGGCATACGCGACGTCGCCGCGCGCCCCTTCGAGCCGCACGAACCAGCGCGCATCGCGTGCGAGCGCCCAGTCGTCCTCCAACGAAATCGTCGCGGCGGATGGCTCGCCCGCAGCGCTCGGCTCAGTCGTTCCTGCCAACGCCGCCGCCTCCTCGAGATGGGCGCGCGCCGCCGCCAAGTCGCCGCGCAGCAGCGCCGCGCGACCGAGGCTCGCCAGCGTCGAGGCGAGCGAGAAGGGGCCCGCCGCGTGGCCGGCGCGCTGCAGCGCCAGCGCCTCGCCGAGCAGCGCCGTCGCCGCCTCGTGCTGGCCGAGCTGCAGGTAGGCGTCGCCGAGCGACTGCGCCAGCCGAGCGCGCACCTCGGGCTCGGTCGCCAGGTCGGCGGCCAGCTCGGCGCGCGCGCGGTCCAGCACGGCCCGCACCGGCAGCTCGGCATCGAGTGTCGCGTAGGGATCGCTGCTGGCGAAGAGGCGCTGCAGGAAGCCGGCGGTGCGCTGCGCGGTGGTCGCCGCGCGGCGGTAGGCGTCGCGCTCGCGCGCCACCGCGAGGAACGCGACGCTCGGGCCGACCACGACCAGCAGGAAGCCGAGCAGCAGCGCGACGCTGCGCGTCGGATGGCGCTCGACCCAGCGGCGCACGCGCAACGCCGTGCCGGGCCGCCGCGCCTCGATCGGCTCCAACGCCAGCAGGTGGTCGAGGTCGCGCGCGAAGTCGGCGGCGCTCGCGTAGCGGCGCGAAGGGTCGCGCTCCATCGCCGTGAGGCAGACGGTCTCGACGTCCCACGGCAGGCCGGGCACGTGGTCGCGCAACGGCGCGGCGTCGCCGGCCAGCACCTGCTCGCGCGTGCGCGCCGCGTCGCCTTCGCCCCACGGCAGCCGCAGGGCGAGCAGCTCCCACAGCGTCACGCCGAGCGAGTAGACGTCGCTGCGGGCGTCGACCGCCTCGCCGCGCAGCTGCTCGGGCGCCATCCACGGCAGCGAGCCGAGCTGCGCGCCGCTCTGCGTCAGGCGGCTGGTGCCGCTCGCGCTGGCGAGCCCGAAGTCGATGAGGCGCACCTGCCCGCGCGTGTCGAGCAGCAGGTTCGACGGCTTCACGTCGCGATGCAGCACCCCGCGCGAATGGACGTGGTCGAGCGTGCGCGCGACGTCGCGCACGAGTCTCACCACGCAGCCGATCCACGGCCCCGCCAGCACGCGCTCCGCCGTCGAGCTGTCGGCGGCGTTGCCCATCGCGGCGCCGCTGCTGGCTCCGCCGCTCGCGCCGTCGCCGCTCGCCGCCGCGCGGCCATCGCTGGCGACGGTGATCTGCTGCCGCGCCGCGAGCTCCTCGATCACCGCGCGCAACGCCGCGCCGTCGGGTCGCCCGCCGCGTGCGCGCAGCCGCTCGAGCGCCTCGGCGAGCGTCCCGCCGGCGACGAGCTCCATCGCGAAGTAGGGGACGCCGCGCTCCTCGCCGCTCGCGTGGATCGGCACGATGCCGGGGTGGGCGAGGCGTGCGACCGCGGCGACCTCGCGAGCGAACCGCTCGCGCGCGCCGGGGAAGAAGAGGTGCTCCGGCCGGACCAGCTTGAGCGCCACGTCGCGCTGCAGAGACTCCTGGCGCGCGCGATGGACGACGCCCATGCCGCCGGCGCCGAGGCGGCGCCCCAGCACGAAGTCGCCGAGCCGCTCGGGCAGCGCGGCGGCGGGACCGATCGCCGCGGCGGGGGCGGCGTCGAAGGCGAGCCGCTGCAGCAGCGCGAACCGCTCGCGCAGCTCGGCGGCATGGCGCGGCTGAGCGGCGCAGGCGGCGTCGAGCGCGGCCGGCCAGCGCTCTTCCGGTTGGCGCAAGCACTCCTCGAAGAGCGCCTCGACGTCGCTCTCGCCGCCGTCGCGCGGGATGCCGTCGCTCTCTCTTCCGTCGCTCATGGCGACTCGGGCCGCGGCAGCTTGCGCCGCGCGAGCGTGGTGAGGCGCGCCAGCGCACGCGAGAGGAGCATCCGCGAGTTCGCCTCGCTGATGGAGAGGTGCGCCGCGATCTCGGCGTGGCTCTTCCCCTCGAGTCGCGAGAGCTGCAGCACCTCGCGCTGGCGCGGCTCGAGCTGCGCGACGCACTCCTCGACCAGGGCGAGCTCCTCCTGGCGCAGGACGACGGCGCTCGGCGAGACGATCGAGCTGAGCCAGGCGGCGCGCGCGGCATCGGCGGCGCTGGCGGCGGGGGCGGCGTGCAGCTGGTCGGCGCGCTGCTCGGCGGCCCAGTAGCGGCGGCGGTCGCGGAGCTTGAGCAGCGCCGCTTGGTAGAGCCAGCGCTGGAAGGGCGTCTCGCCGCGGAACTCCATCTTCTGCGCGCGCAGGTCGGCCAGCACTTCGCGGCAGACCGACTGCACGAGGTCGGCGCCCGACTCGCGGCGCAGCAGCGCGCCGGCGCGCCGCCGCACGAACCCCTCGAGGCGCGGGAGCTGACGGCGCAGCAGCTCGTCGAGCTCGGCGGGGGGCGGCGCAGGCGACGACTTCGGCGGCGGCAGGCGCGGCGTCCCGGCCTCGCCCGAGTCGCCCGCCTTGCCGTCATCGGCCGAGTCGGCCGCTTCGCCCATCGCGTCGTGCTCCTCAGGGCAGATGCCGTTCGCCGTGCTCGTCCGGCGCGGGCGCCATGAAAAACGCCGCGCGGCGCGAATCAACGTTGCGTTCGTGCGAGCGCTGCATTGGAGGGGGATCGCCGGCCGTGTCGTGCGCACCGCCGCAGGAGTCCCCCCGTGATCCGCTTCTCGACCAAGACCGCCACCCGCCTCGCGTCGCCGCTGCGGCGGTTCGGTCCGCTCCTCACCCTCGCCGTGGCGATCGCGGCCACCTCGGCGGCCATCGCCAACCCCGCGGCCGCGACCACGCCGACCGCGAACCAAGCTGCCGCCCCCGCTGCACCTCCGCGTGCCGCCGCGCCGCCATCGGCCGTTGCTGGTAGCGGCTTCATCCTGCCGCTCCTCTTCGAGGAGAACCGCGGGCAGAGCGACGCGACGTTCCCGTTCGTCGCGCGCGCCGGGGTGCTGCGGCTTGCGCTTGCCCCCGATCGCGTCGTGATGGCGCCGGCGCGCGCTACGGCACCGCCGGTCGCCTTCGTGCTGGAGGGGGCGAGCGCGACCGCGCCGCTGCTCGGCGAATCGCGGCAACTGACGACCGTCCGCTACCGCTTCGGCGGCGCGCGCGCCAGCGCGGCGGGCGCCGCGGCGACCTTCGCGCAGCTGCGCACCGTCGCGCCGTGGCCCGGCATCGACGTGGTCTGGCACGCGAGCGGCACGCAGCTCGAGTACGACTTCGTGCTGGCCCCCGGCGCCGATGCGACGGTGATCGCGCTGCGTTTCGAGGGCGTCACTGCGGCGAGCGTCGCAGCCGATGGCGCGCTCGAGCTCGACACGCCGTTCGGCGCGCTGGTGCAGCCGGCGCCCGCGACGTGGGAGCTCGACGCCGATGGTCGGCGCCATCCGGTCGCTGCGAGCTGGCAGCTGCTGCCGGCCGCGGCCGACGGCGCCCCGCGCGCCACCTTCGCGCTCGGCGCTCGCGATGCGCGGCGCCCCCTCGTGATCGACCCGGTGGTCGGCTTCCTCGCGCTGCTCGGCGGCTCCGGGTTCGGCGACGAGGCGACGGCGATCCACGTCGCGGCCGACCACCTGCTGATCGCCGGCACGGCCGACGGCGCCTCGTTCCCGCGCGGGCAGGGCGGCGCGTTCCAGCCGTCGGCGGGCGGGCGCGACGCGTTCCTCGCGCGCTTCGACGTGACCGGCCGCACGCTCGAGCAGCTCACCTACTTCGGCGGGAGCGGCGACGACACGCCGTCCGCGCTGGTGGTGGCGCCCGATGGCGAGCTCTACATCGCCGGGACGACCGACTCGACCGACCTCCCGGTCACCCTCGGGCCGGGCGCCGACTTCATCGTCCAGGCGAGCTACGGCGGCGGCCTCGCCGACGCCTTCCTCGCCCGCTTCACGCCTGACTTCGAGCTGAACGGCGCCACCTACCTCGGGGGCAACGACCGTGACGAGGCGACGGCGCTCGCGTGGCTCGACGACGGCGCGCTGGCGGTGGCCGGCACCACCGGTTCGGCGAACTTCCCGACGCGGTCCGCCGACGAGCCGACGCGGACCAGCGCCATCGCCGGGTTCCTCGCGCGCGTCGATCCGCGCCTCGACGCGCTCGACTTCTCGACCTACGTGAACGACGGCTCGCAGGTCGCGCTGCACGCGCTGTGCGCGACGAGCGATGGCGCGCTGGTGGTCGCCGGCGACGCGTGGTCGGGCGCGAGCGGTCGGCAGACGATCCTGCTGCGCCGGTTCGATGAGGCGGGCGCCGCCGTCGCCTCGCTCCGTTTCGCCAACAACGCGGGACCCGGCGGGCAGTCGGCCGACGCGCTTTGCGAGTTGGCGGACGGCCGCCTCGCCCTGGCCGGCGAGACCAATTCCGACGACTTCCCGTCGGTCGAGCCGCCGGCGGGGCAGGTCGATGCGTGCGTCGCCATCGTCGATCCGTTCCTGCTCGGGATCGACTTCGCGGCGCGGCTCGGCGGCAGCGGCAGCGACTTCGCGCGAGCGATCGCGACGCGCGGCGATCGGCTCTGGATCGGCGGCGTCTCGACGAGCGCCGACCTGCCGTTCCTCGAACCGCTCTATTCCGGCTCGCAGGAGGGCAACGACCTTGCGCTGCTGGCCGAGTGGGATCTCTCCGGCGGCGCGCCGCAGCTGGTGCTGTGCACGGCGCTGCCGGTGGTGGAGGAGTGCTCGATCACGGCGCTGCACGCCGAGCCGCAGGCCGACGGCGCGCTGTGGGCGGCGGGGAGTGTGCGCAGCCGCGGGCCGTCGCTGGCGCTGCGCGCGACCGGGCCGATCGAGTACGTCACCAGCGGCGACGAGCACGACCCGTTCGTGCTGCGGCTCGACCATGGCGCGCCGCCGGTGCTGGCGGAGTACGGCCACGTCCTGGTGATCGACTCGATCACGCTCGATCCGAGCGGCACGAGCTACGAGTTCTTCGTCGAGCGGCGCGGCGACACGACGACCACCCAGTACCTCACGTGGGAGCTGCGCGACGCCGACACGCAGGCGCTGCTCGACAACGACGTGCTGCTGTTCGCGCCCGGCAACACCCTCGTCGCGGCGATCGCCAACCTCGCGCGCGCCACCGACGACGTCGAGATCTGGCTCGCCGTCGAGGGGGTGGATGTCGGCTTCCTGCCGGGCAAGGAGGTGCTGCATCTGACGATCGGCACGAGCGGCGGCGATCCCTACGGCGACGGCGAGGGGAGCGGCGGCGATGGCGCCTCGTCGAGCGGCGGCGGCGGCGACTCCGGCGGATGGGGCCGCTTCATCACGAACGACTGCGCCTGCGTGCGCATCGTCGGCGAGCTGCCGGGCGGCGCACGCGGGCTCGACGCGTTGCGCGCGCTGCGCGATCGCGTGCTGGCACGTGCCGATGCCGGGCGCTCCTTCACCCGCGCCTACTACGACTGGTCCGCGCGCGCCGTGCCGTGGCTCGACGCCCACCCCTTCGTGCTGGCGCTGCTGCGCGTCACGGTCGGACCGCTGATCGCGCTGCTCGGCATGCCGTGGCTGGTGGCGCTGCTGTTCGCGGCGTGGTGGGGGCGCGGGGCGGTGCGACGGGCGGTGCGATGCGGGGCGCGCCGGCTCGCGCTGGCGCGGCTCGCCGTTCAGCTCGCGATCAGCGGCCAGACCAGCGGCGCCACGGTGATGGTCACCGCCATCACCAGCAGGTCGAGCGCGATGCCGACGCGCAGGAAGTCGGAGAACTTGTAGCCGCCCGGCCCGTAGACCATGAGGTGGGTCTGGTAGCCGAAGGGCGTCGCGAAGCCGCAGGACGCCGCGATCATGATCGCGACGAGGAACGGCTTCGGATCGGCGCCGAGCGACTGCGCGGTGGCCATGGTGATCGGGTACATGAGCGCGGCGGTGGCGTTGTTGCTCAAGAGTTCGGTCAGCACCATCGTCGTGAAGTAGATCACCACCAGCGCGAGCCACGGGCTGCCGTGGACCAGGCCGACCGCGCCGTTGGCGATGGTCGCCGCGAGGCCGGTGGTGCGCATCGTCTCGCCGATGCCGAGCGCCGCGGCGATGGTGATCAGCACCTCCCAGTCGAGGCTCCGGCGCGCCGCCTGCGTGTTGCAGCAACCGGTGAGCAGCATCGCCATCGCGGCCAGCAGGCCGGCGTGCATCATCGAGAGCCACTCGAAGCCGGCGACCACGACCATCGCCACCGTGATGCCGGCGGCGAGCCACGCCTTCTCGTGGCCGGGCGGCGTCGAGTCGGAGAGCTTCGAGACCAGGAAGAAGTCCTTCGAGTTCTTCTGCTGGTCGGCGAACTCGGGGTGCGCCTCGAGCAGCAGCGTGTCGCCCGGCCGCAGCACGATGTCGCCGATCTTCTGCTTCAAGCGATGGCCGGCGCGCGCCACCGCGATGACGGCGGCGTTGTAGACGCTGCGGAACTTGCCCTCGCGGATCGACTGGCCGACCAGCCGGCAGTGGCCGGAGACGACCGCCTCGATCATGCAGCGCTCGGCGCGCGGCGCGTCGAGCTTGAAGATCTGGTTGGTGGCGGGGCGCAGGCCGCGGATCTTCTGCAGGTCGACGACCGAGTCGACGATGCCGACGAAGACGAGGCGATCGCCCGCCTCGAGCAGGTCGGTCGAGGAGACGGCCGGCAGCACGTGGCCGCGCCGCTCGATCTCGGCGAGGTAGACGCCGGGCAGGCCGCGCAGCCCCGCCGCCTCGATCGTCTTGCCGGCGAGCGGGCTGCCGGGCTCGACCTCCATGCTGACGGTGTACTCGCGCGCGTTGGCGCCGACGTCGAGCGTCGACTTGCGATCGGGCAGGAGCCAGCGGCCGGTCAGCACGAGGAAGGTGATGCCGATCACGGTGCACGGCACGCCGACCCACGCGAGGTCGAACATCCGCAGCAGGTCGTGGCGACCCGTCTCCGCGACGACGAGGCCGGCGATCACCATGTTGGTGCTGGTGCCGATGAGCGTGCAGATGCCGCCGAGGATCGTGGAGAACGACAGCGGGATGTAGAGCTTGGACGGCGCGATGCCGGTGCGCTTGCAGAGGTCGCTCACCACCGGCAGGAACATCGCCACGATCGGCGTGTTGTTGAGGAAGGGCGAGAGGATCGAGCACGGCACCATCACGCGCAGCTGCGCCGAGCTCACCGACTTCGGGCGGCCGAGCAGCGGCTTGGTCAGCATCTGCATCGCGCCGGTGCGCGAGAGGCCGGTCACCACCACGTAGAGGACCGCCACCGTCACCAGCGCGTCGTTGCCGAGCCCGGCGACCAGCTTCGCGCCGCTCGGGAACTTGTCGCTCCAGAGGCCCGCGGTCATGAACGCCGCCAGCGTCCCGACCATCACCATGTCGGTCGCGAAGTTCTTCGCCAGCGCCGCCACCATCAGCAGCAGCACGACGAGCGTGAACCACGACTCCCAGGTCATCCGGCGGCTTCCTCGAGGAGAGCGAACGAGCGCGGCACGGTAGCGCCGTCGGCCAAGGAGCGGTCGCGACCTGAGCCCGCGCGGAGCGCTGCGCCGGATGAGCCTTGCCGGCCGTCGTTCCGGCGAGAGGGGAGGGCACGCGAACCCGATCGCCCTCTTTCGCACGGGAACCTGCCATGACCCTTCCGGAACGGCCGTCCTCCCATTCGCGCTCGCGAGCGTTCGCGCGGTCGCTCCTCCTTCCCGTCGCCTTGCTCGCTGGCTGCGGCGGCGGCGGGGGCAGCGCCGGTCGGACCATCCGCGCCTCGACGGCCAGGGTCCTCTTCCCGCCGGCGCGCTCGCAGACCGACGCGACCAGCATCACCGTGCGCGGCACGGCGAGCGACCCGGACGGCGTGGTCGCCGTCTCGGTCGCCGGCGTCCCGGCGAAGAGCAGCGACGGGTTCGCGACTTGGACGGCCTTCGTGCCGCTCGGCCCGGGACGGCAGGAACTGCCGATCGACGTGACCGACGCGCGGGGCGCCATCGCGCGCGGCGTCGCGCGGCTCGAGGTCGAGGTCGAGCCGGCGCGGATCTCGCCGGTCGGGATGGCGTTCGACGCAGCGACCGACCAGCTCTACGTCGTCGAGCGCGTCCCCCCGCAGGTCATCGCCTTCGACCTGGCGAGCGGCGACGCGCGGCGCGTCTCCGGCGTCGACACCGGCTCGGGCCCGCGATTCGGTGCGGTCCTCGGGATCGACGTCGACTCCGCGAGCCAGACGCTCTACGTCGCGGGGCAGGACGAGGACGGCCTGGACGCGCTCTTCTCCGTCGATCCCGGCAGCGGCGATCGCAAGATCGTCCGCGGCAACGGGAAGGGCAGCGGCGTCACGCTCTTCTCCATCGACGACGTCGCGGTCGATCCGCCGGCGGGCATCGCCTACGTCGCCGACTTCGACTGCGTGCTGGCCGTCGAGCTGGCGAGCGGCGCGACCTCCGTGGTCTCCTCCAACTCGGTCGGAAGCGGACCGAAGTTCAGCTTCCTCTCGGGCATCGTCCTCGATCGAACCGCGCAGCGCGCGTACGTGACCGATGAGCAGGAGGATGCGCTCTTCGCCGTCGATCTCGCCACCGGCGATCGCACGCTGATCAGCGATTCCACGCGCGGCAACGGTCCGGCGCTGTCGAACCCGGAAGGGCTCGGGCTGCGCGGCGATCTCGCGACGGCGCTGGTGGCCAGCAGCAACGGTGCGGTGCTCCTGGTCGACCTCCTGTCCGGCAACCGGACGATCGTCAGCGACGACGCCACCGGGAGCGGGATCGAGCTCGACCAGCCGTGGGACGTCGCCGAGCTCGGGGCGGGCAGCGGAGAGCTCGCCGTCGTCGATGAGGACACCGGCTACGTGATCCGCATCGATGCGGCGAGCGGCGATCGCGTCGCGCTGGGCGACGACCTGACCGGCAGCGGACCGCTGCTGAACGAGGCGATCGACTTCGCGCGCGATCCGGCGCGCCGCCGCGTCATCGCGGCGCGATTGGCCGATCCGCCGCTGATGGCGATCGACGACGCCACTGGCGACCGCGCGGTCCTCTCCGGCACCGGGTTCGGCGCCGGCCCGACGTTCACCAGCTGCAGCGCGGTGGCGGTGGACGAGGCGCGCGACCGGGTCTACGCCGCGCGCGGGAGTCAGCTCCTCGCCGTCGATCTCGCGACAGGTGACCGCACGTTGGTGAGCGACGCCACGCGCGGGGTCGGGCCGCTGCCGGCCTTCGCGGAGCTCGCCTACGACGCGGTGCACGACGTGCTCTTCGCGCTCGGGAGCGACGGCACCTTCCCGTCGCCGCTGATCGCGATCGACCCGGAGACCGGCGACCGCACGCTGGTGTCGGGGACGACGCGCGGCAGCGGGCCGCACATCGACTTCACCTTCGAGATGGAGGTCGATCCGGCCAACAACCGCGCGCTGCTGGTGAACTTCCTGCCCGACGCGGTGATCGCGGTCGATCTGGTGACCGGCAACCGCTCGATCTTCAGCGGCGCGGACGGCGGGGCCGACGTCGGCGCCGGACCCGCGGTCGACCACCCCTTCGCGCTGGTCGTCGATCTCGAACGACGCCGTGCGCTGGTCGCCTGCCTCGACACGGCGGTGACCGGTTCGCCGTCGTACCTCCTGGCCGTCGACCTCGACAGCGGCGATCGCACGCAGCTCTCCTCGGAGCTCGACGGCGGCGGGAGCATCCTCCGCTTCGACCTGCTCGAGCTCGGCGACGATCCGGGCCAGCTGCGGGCGTTCGGCGCCTTCGGGCCGCGCAGCTACCTCGTCGACCTCGGGAGCGGCGACCGCGTGATCTACTCGAAGTGAGATGGGCGCGCGCGCGGTCGCACGCCGCCGAGGAGCGCTAACCTGCGGCGCCCTTCGTCGCCGGAGCCCACGCATGCCCGCCCTCTTCACCCCGCTCGCGCTCAAGTCGGTCACGCTGCGCAACCGCGTGATCGTCTCGCCGATGTGCCAGTACTCCTCGGAGGAGGGCAAGGCGACCGACTGGCACCTGGTCCACCTGGGCGCGCGCGCGGTGGGGGGCGCCGGCCTCGTCATCGCGGAGGCGACCGCGGTCTCGCCGGAGGGGCGCATCAGCCATGGCGACGCCGGTCTCTGGAACGACGCGCAGATCGAGCCGCTGCAGCGCATCAACCGCTTCGTCGAGCAGCACGGCGCCGTCGCCGGCGTGCAGATCGGCCACGCCGGCCGCAAGGCGAGCGCGCAGCGGCCGTGGGAGGGCGACAAGCACCTCGGCCCCGACGAGAAGCCGTGGCCGATCCTCGCCCCGTCCGCCGTCGCGTTCGGCGCCTACCTGCCGGTGACGCCCGCCGCGATGTCGAAGGACGACATCGTGCGCGTGCGCGGCAACTTCGCCGCGGCCGCCAAGCGCGCGCTCGCCGCCGGCTACCGCTTCCTCGAGCTCCACTTCGCGCACGGCTACCTCGCGCACGAGTTCTTCTCGCCGCTCGCCAACCAGCGCAGCGACGAGTACGGCGGCAGCTTCGAGAACCGCTGCCGCTTCCTGGTCGAGACGTTCGACGCGGTGCGCGCGGTCTGGCCGGAGCACCTCCCGCTGGCGGTCCGCCTCTCGGTCACCGACTGGGCGGAAGGGGGCGTCACCGTCGAGGAGTCGATCGAGCTGCTGAAGAAGCTGAAGGGGCGCGGGCTCGACTTCATCGACGTGAGCCAGGGGTTCGTCACCCCCGACATCTCGAAGATCCCGTGGGGCCCTGGCTTCATGGTGCCGACCACCGCGCGCATCCGCCGCGAGGTCGGCCTGCCGTGCGGCGCCGGCTGGATGATCAGCGAGCCGGCCGCCGCCGATGCGATCGTGCAGGACGGCCACGCCGACGGCGTGATCCTCGCGCGCGAGATGCTGAAGGACCCTTACTGGCCCTTCCACGCCGCGAAGGCCCTGGGCGTCGACAAGCCGCAGCAGCTCCTGCCGGTGCAGTACAGCCACTGGCTCAAGCGGTAGCGGTCATCGGCGCGCGCGCCGCGGCGCTCAGGTCGCGGCGATCGCCGGCTGGCGCGCGGGGGCCTTGCTGGTCGGCGGGGTCGCGGCGGCGGCGGCCTTCGCGCTCGGCTTCGCGCTGGCGGCGGGGGCGCTCCCCTTCGCGGCGGTCGCCGGCTTGCGGCCCCCCTTCGCCGGCTCGGGCTCGGCGAGCTGGAAGCGGCCGACGAGCTGCTGCAGCCCGAGCGCCATCTGCTCGAGCTCGCCCGAGCCGCTGCTGGTGCGCGCCGCGCCGGCCGCGTTCTGCTGCGCCGACTCGCTCACGCCCGTCATCGTCACCGCGATCTCGGCGCTGGCGCGCGCCGCCTCGTTCACGCTGCGGCTGATCTCCTGCGTGGTCGCGCTCTGCTCCTCGACCGCGCTGGCGATGGTGTTCTGGTACTCGGCGATCTGCTTCACGACGTGGCCGATGCCCTGGATCGCGTCGACCGCCGTCTTGGTGTCGCCCTGGATCGTCTCGATCCGCTTGCGGATCTGCTCGGTGGCGCCGGCCGTCTGCTTGGCGAGCTCCTTCACCTCGTTGGCCACCACGGCGAACCCCTTGCCCGCCTCGCCGGCGCGCGCCGCCTCGATGGTGGCGTTCAGCGCCAGCAGGTTGGTCTGCTCGGCGATCGAGGTGATCAGCTTCACCACGTTGCCGATCTCGTGGCTCGACTGGCCGAGCCGCTCGACCGCTTCGTTGGTCGACTGCGCCGAACGGACGGCGTCGGCCGCCATCTGCGTGGCGTCGGTCGAGTTCTTCGCGATCTCGCGGATGCTGACCGAGAGCTCCTCGGTGGCCGACGCGACCGACTGGATGCTCTTGTGGACGTGCTCGCAGGTGTCGCTGGCGTAGCGCACCTGCTTGCCGGTCTCCTCGCTCTTCGCGCCCATGTCGCGCGCGGTGGTCGAGAACTCGTTGGCGTTGGCGCCGAGCCGATCGGCGCTGGCGGCGATGGCGCCGACGGCGCTGGCCATCGCCTCGACCGCCGAGTTGACCGCCACCTTCATCCGGCTGTGGTCGCCGGCGTAGTCGCCCTTCACGCGCGCGGTCAGGTCGCCCGACGCGACGCGCTCGAGCACGCCGCCCGCTTCCTGGATCGGCCGGACCACGCCGTCGAGCATCTGGTTCACCTGCAGCAGCAGCTCGCGATAGCTGCCCGACAGCGAACCGGGCGACGCGCGCTCCGCGAGGCGCCCCTGCTTGCAGGCGCCGATCAGGCGCGACAGCTCGTCGGTGACGCTGCGCAGCACCGCCATGGTGCGCTCGAGGTTCTCCTGCATGCGGCGGTGGTCGCCGCGGCATTCGACGGTCATGGTCGCGGTGAGGTCGCCCTGCGCGACGCGCTCGAGCACTCCGCCCGCTTCGTTGATGGGCGCGAGGAGGCCGTCGAGCATCCGGTTCACCTGCACGCAGAGCTCGCGCCAGCTCCCCTCGAACGGGGCGGCATCGAGCCGCGCCGAGAGCTCGCCGGCGTCGGCCGACGCCACGAGCCCCTGCAGCTGCGCGATCAGCTGGCGCAGCACGCCGACGATGCTGCGCACCGCGTCGGGGATCGCCTGGAAGTCGCCCGGGAACGAGCCGTGCAGCTCCGCTTCGAGGTCGCCGTGCGCGACCTGGCGCAGCACGGTCGAGCCCTCGCGGATCGGCGCGACGACGGTGGCGAGCAGGTCGTTCATGCCGTCGCAGAGGACGCGGTAGCTGCCCTCGAACTTGGCGGTGTCGATGCGCGCCGAGAGCTGGCCCTGGCGGGCCGCCTCGATCAGCCGCGACGACTCGTCGATCAGGCTGCGCAGCACCTCGGAGGTGTGGCGCACGCCGTCGGCCATGCGGCCCACCTCGTCGTGCGACACCACGTCGAGCGGCTGCCCGAGGTCGCCGCGCGCGACCGCCTCGACCACCGCGCACGTCTTGCGCATCGGCCGGGCGAGGAGGACCGAGAACCAGAGCGCGAAGAGGATCCCCGCGACGACCACCGCCGCGGCGATGGTCCAGAGCGTGGCGAGCAGCTGCTCCGACTCGGCCATCGCCTCGGCCGAATCCTGGCGCACCAGCATCGACCAGCCGTAGCCGGGGAAACCGAGCGCGCCGATCGAGTGGGCGTAGCCGATCATCTGGCGGCCGGCGCCGGCGGGATCGTCCTCATGGGTGAAGCCGTGGTCCTCGCCGTTGGCGTGCGCCAACGACTGCTTCGGGGCGAGCAGACCGGCGGTGAGCGGGTTGTCGGCGAGGACGCGCGTCGCGTCGCGGCGATCGTCGAGGACGGTGCCGTCGCGCGCCAGCAGCTGCGGGTGGGCGCTCGGGGCGCCGTCGGTCACGAGGTCCTTCTCGACCTCGCTGGTGATCTGGCTGACGATCCGCTCGAAGGAGGCGAAGTTGACCCAGATCCGCTCGACCGCGCCGCTCGCGCCGAGGATCGGGGCGGCGAACGGCAGCGAGTAGCCGTCGTTGCCGCAGATCTTCGCGACCAGCGGATCGCGGTTCGGGTCGCCGTACCACGACTGGCCGGCGCCGATCTGGCCGTCGCGGATCGGGGCGAGCCACGGCGCGCCGGAGAGGTCGGCCCCCACCAGCGATCCGGCGTTGAGCGGCCGGCCGTCGGCGGCGACCTCGTTCGAGGCGATCACCTTGCCGTCGAGGCCGACGACCAGCATCAGGTCGTAGACGCCGTAGGCGCGGCAGAAGAAGTTGGCCGCGGCGGTCGCCTCGGGGCGCGTGCCGCTGGCGCCGGGATGGAAGGCGAACGACTGCACGTCGCCGTAGCGCTCGAAGAGGTTGCGGTCGATCTTGTCCATCGCCGCGCGCGCTTGGTCGGCGAGCCGCTCGCCCGCGTCGCGCTCGAGGAGCGTGCCGGCCTTGCCGAGCGTGATGACGCTGGCGAGGACCACCGGAACGAGGGCGGCCAAGGTCAGGACCGCCACCAGCTTCCCGCGCAGGCCGCGGAATTCGCGCAGTTTCATCGCTTCGTCTCGCTCGGCGAGGTCGGCGCGCCGGACTTGGCGGCTTCGACGTCGTCGACCGCACCGTCGGCTCGCCGCGTGCGGTCTCTGGATGAGGGGAAACGGCGAGCGGTGAAACCCGTAGGAGAGAGTGCGCGGTCGCGCGGAGCGCTGCGCAGCGCCGCTCGACACGACGCGCGGCTGCCCGTCACTTCGTCGCAGGCGCCGCCTCCACGGCGAGGTCGTCGAAGGAGCTCCGCGCGTTCGAGCGCGTCCAGAGTCCGACCTTCCCCGCGGCGGCGAACGTGGTGTCGGCGCAACTGGCGACCTTCGCGCCGTCGAACGAGACGGTGATCACGCGGCCGCGCATCACCACGTCGAGGCGGTGCCAAGCGGCGGCGTCCGCGGCGACCGGCACCGACTGCAGCAGCACGCGCACGCCGGCGACGACGCGGTAGATGCGCAGATTCTTCTCGAGCGGGTTCCAGCGGGCGACGTAGTAGTTCTGCTCGTCGACGGCGCGCCAGCACAGCCCGCCGCCGCGATCCTCCTCGCCGCCGTCCGCGCGCAGCCGCACCGACAGCGCCAGATCGGCGGGCGCCGGCGCCTCGCGCAGCAGCAGGTTGAACAGCTCGTCCCGGTTCTCGCTCCTGGTCAGCCGGACGATCCGCTTGCCCGAGGGCGCCTTCTGCTCCTCGACGACCTCCCAGAGCGCCGCGACCGGCTCGAGCTCGGGGCGGCCGCGCGTCGTGGCGGCGCGGAAGCCGGCCGGCACCTTGGCGAGCTCCGCCTGCTCGAAGTCGAGCAGGGTCGCCTCGAACGGCGATGCGCCGGCGGCTACCCCGAGCCGCGTCGCGGTCGTGACGACGGCGAGGCAGACGAGGAGGACGAGCGAGGCACGGAGCAACGGGTGAGTCGAGGGGCGGTGCATCGTTTCCTCCAGCTGCCAGCGCCGTGACGCGCCCTGGGGCCGTCCCCGGGCAGGAGTTCCTCAAAGCGGGGCTACCATCCGGTCGATCTTCACGCATCCCTCATCGTTGCGGCCCAGGAGCGCGAACCCGGTGCTTTCCGACTTCATGCAGCTGCTTCCCACCAGCGCCTTCGTCGACACCCTGCCGGTGCTCGACATGCTCCGCGCCGTCGTGTGGGCGTTCCTCCTGTCGAGCTTCATCGGTTACGTCTACCGGATGACCCACGCCGGCCCGTCGTACTCGCAGACGACGGTCCACACCATGATCATCATGTCGGTCGTGGTGTCGCTGATGATGGGGATCATCGGCACCAACATCGCCCGCGCGTTCAGCCTCGTCGGCGCCCTCTCGATCATCCGCTTCCGCAACGCGGTGAAGGAGAGCCGCGACGTCGCCTTCTACTTCCTCACCACGGCGATCGGCATGGCGTGCGGCACCGGCTTCGGCGCCGTCGCGCTGATCTTCACGCTGCTGATGGCGGCGATCCTCTACGCCCTCGCCCGCTTCAACGTCGGCGCGCGCCCGAACGTCGAGGTGCTGCTCAAGATGCTGGTCGACGAGAAGGTCGATTACCACACCGTCTTCAACGAGTCGTTCTACGCCCACCTCACCGCCTCCGACCTGCTCTCGGTCGACAGCGACGGCTCCGGCAAGGTCGAGGTGGTCTGGTCGATCACGCCGCGCAAGGCGGGGCGCGAGCAGGAGCTGCTGGCCGCGCTGCGCGCCGTCGATCCGTCGGTCCACGCGCAGCTCGTGCTGGGCCACTCGCAGATCCACCTCTAGGCCGCCGGGTCCCCTCGCTCCGTGGCATCGCTCGTGCGCCTCCGGCAGCTCGCCTACCGGCATCGCCGCTGGCTGGCGGGGCTCTACCTGCTGCTCGTCCTCGTGGTGGGCGGCGGGCTGTGGGCTTACGTCTCGCTGGTGCCCGACGACGTCGACCTCGGCCTCACCATCGCCGCGCGCGCCTGGTTCTATCGCGACAGTTTCGCGGCGGTCGAGGAGGCGGAGCGCGAGATGGCGCAGGGGGAGCCCGGGCGGCTGTCGGCTCGCGCGCGCCTCGAGGAGTTCCTCGCCGACCACGCGCAGATCCAGCCGGCGCAGCTCTGGTCGCACGCGGTGGCGCGCGCCGGCGTGCTGCTGGCCGAACTCCACATCGCGAACGAGCGGCCGATGCGCGGCGCCGAGGCGATCGAGCCGCTGCTCGAACGGCTGCCGCTCGACTACACGCTCTGGTGGGCGCACGGCCGCGCGCTCGAGGCCGATGGCGAGTACGCCGACGCCGCGAAGTCGCTGCGCCGCGCCTTCGAGCTGACGCTCCACCATCCCGGCGTGGTCGAGGACTACCTCGCCTGCCTCGGCGAGATCAACGCGTTCGCCGAGGTCGCGTGGGTCGCCGACGAATGGGAGCGCGCGCTGGTGCGCGCCGCCCCGAAGGCGCTGCTCAAGGTCGGCATCCCGCGCCGCCCGCTCGAGCGGCGCGTCCTCTCCGCGGTCGGCATCGACGTGGAGCAGGGCCGCTTCTTCCGCCACGAGGAGAAGTGGGGCATGCCGCGCGGCAAGGGGTGCCGCGTCGAGTTCCCGCCCGAGATGTTCGAGCCGTGGCGCTGGCACGAGGAGCTCGTGGTGCAACTGCGCCTCGACCAGCTGTGGGACGGCTTCACGGTCGACGCGCTCGAGGTCGAGCGGCGCGACGGGCGCGTGGAGAAGCGCGTCCCCGAGGTCGGCTACCTCCATCGCGCCGGCTCGGGCGTGAACGCCTACGCCGAGCTCTTCACCGGCATCCCGGGCGACGAGGTGGCGCGCGTGACGCTCACCTACTCGTGCGCCGAGCCGAAGCTCTCGGCGAAGGCGCAGCGCATCATCCAGAAGGCGCGCACCAACCTCGCGCCGTCCGCGGCGGGGGGCGGCTGAGATGCGCCGCACCCGCAGCCTCCTGCGCGACGTCGTGCTGCTGACGCTGCCGTTCCTGGCCGCCTCGGTGTGGCTCTGGATCGCCGCGCTCGGCAGCTTCTGGAACGCCGAGATCCGCAACTTCCACGGCGAGCTGGTGCGCGACCTGCGCGTCGGCACGCTGCGCATGATGGTGCAGCGCACGATCCGCGACGTCTTCGGCTCGGCGCCGCGCCGCTTCCTGCCGCTCAAGCGCGAGGTGCCCGCGATCGCCGTCGATGCCGGCGCGGAGGACGATGGCGTCGACGTCTTCGACCTGCGCATCGACGGCGCGGCGATCGACGAACTCGCCGCCGACCTGCCCGGCTCCGCTCGCGAGCGCAAGGACGCGCTGCTCGAGGTGAACAACGGCGAGCTGCTCGAGGTCGACGCGACTTGGCGCGGCCAGCGCATGGACAACTACTTCTACGCGCGCCGCTCGTGGAAGCTGCGCACGAAGAAGCGCGAGTTCGTCGGCGGGCAGCGCGTGCTGAACTTGACGCCGCTGGAAGACCGCCTCGCCAGCCTCGTCACCTTCGATCTTGCGCGCTCGCGCGGCCTGCCGGCGCCGCGCACGCGTCTCGTCCATCTCTACGTGAACCTCGAGGACGAGGGGGTCTACCTGCTCGAGGAGCAGGTCGACGAGTCGTTCCTGCGCCGCGTCGGCGAGATGCCGGGCGACCTCTTCTACGGCGAGCTCTTCGTGCCCGACGTGCCGCCGCATGCGTCGTGGGACCTCTCCTGGAATCCCTACCTGTGGGAGAAGCAGGCGCGCTGGAACAAGTACCCCGAGTCGTGGCGGCCGTGGCTCTCCGACCTGCTCGACGCGGCGGCCGACCCGTCGCCGGCCGGCCTCGACGCGCTCGACGAGATCCTCGACCCGAGCTTCGCCCTCTACTACGCGATCCTCTCCTACTTCGGCGACCAGCACGTCGACCTCTCGCACAACCAGAAGATCGGCCTCGACCTGCTGGCTGGCAAGCTCTCCGGCTACCTCTGGAACCCGCTGCTCAACATGCCGGCGGGCCAGGGGGTCGAGACGACGGCGAGCCGCCTCTTCCTCCGCCTCGCGCAGGATCCGCGTTTCCTCGACCGCGTCGCGCGCCTCGTCAGCGAGCAGCTCGCCGCGGAGGAGACGCCGCGCGTGCAGCTCGCGGCGCTCGACCGCGCCGAGCGGGCGCTGCGGCGCGCGCAGGTGCCGGTCGATCGTTGGCTCGAGGTGGCGTTCCGTGGCATGCGGCGCAAGGTCGAGGAGCGCCATGCGACGGTCCGCCAGCAGCACGCGATCGCCGAGGTCGCTTACGAGGTCGGCGCGGCGAAGGAGGGCGTCGTCCCGCTCGAGCTGCACGCCACCGCAGTCGCGTCGCTGCGCCTGACCGCGCTCGATTTCGAGGCGCCGCCCGCTGCGCTCGCGCTCTTCGAGGATCGCGACTTCGACGGCGCGATCGGGCCGGGTGATCGCGAAGTGGCGACGCGCCTCGAAGGCCATCGCCTCGTGGTCGACGACGCGGCGGCGCTGCTGGCGGTGGGCCGCGACTTCACCGCCTCCTACCAGCAGCGCCCGTCGGAGGGGCAGGACACCTTCTCCCAGCACCGCGAGTTCACGCGCCTCGCGGCGTTGCGGAGCCCGTTCCTGCTGCGCGTCGGCGCCGCGCCGCTGCCGCGACTGCTCGGCATCGAGGCGGAGCGCACCGTCGGCAGCGGGGCCGTCGCAGCGCACGAGGGGCCGCCGCACGGCTTCATCGCCACCGAGTCGGTCCACCCGTGGCGCCGCGCCGCGCCGCCCGCCCCGCAGCAGCTCGAGTGGAGCGGCACGGTCGAGCTGCGGCAGACGCTGCGGCTCGAGCCGCGCGACTCGCTCGCCATCGCGCCCGGCAGCGTGGTGAGGATGGGGCCGGGCGTCTCGCTGCAGCTGCACTCGCGCGTCGAGTGGCGCGACGTCCGCTTCGAGCGGCTCGACCCGGCGCGACCGTTCGGCGTGGTCGCGCTGCAGGGCCACGGCTGCGATGGCAGCGTGCTCGACGGCGTCACCATCACCGGTGGCTCCGAGGCGACCGTCGGCTACCTCTACTACTCGGGGATGTTCTCGGCGCACCTCGTCGATCGGCTCGTCGTGCGCGACAGCGCCTTCTCGGCGAACCTGCTCGGCGACGACACGGTGCGCCTCGGCAAGTGCCACGACGTCGTCTTCGAGCGGGTGCGCGTCGAGGACGCCATCGCCGACGCGATCGACTTCGACCTCTGCACCGGCGTCGTGCGCGATGTCACCGTGCTGCGGCCGCTGAACGACGGCTTCGACATGATGACCGGCCGCCTGACCGTCGAGCGGCTGCAGGTCGAGGGGGCTGGCGACAAGGGGATCTCGATCGGCGAGGACTCGCAGCCCGAGCTCGTCGGCTGCAGCTTCAAGGGGTGCGTCACCGGCATCGGCATCAAGGACGGCTCCGACCCGCGGATCGTCGACACGCTCATCGAGGGCTGCGCGACCGGCGTGGCGTCGTACGACAAGAACTGGCGCTACGAGGGCGGCGGTTTCGGGCGCCTGCTGCGCTGCACGCTGCGCGGGAACAAGGTCGACGTGAAGCTCGACGCCGACTCGACCGTGACGCTCGAGCAGTGCACGACGGAAGGCAAGTTCTCGCTCCCGAAGAAGAGCCGCAGCGCCGGCCTCATCGTCAAGCCGGCGCCGGAGGGGACGCCATGAGCGCGACGCCGTCGTCGGCCGGCAGCTCCGAGGTCGCGCGCGTCGCGCCCGCCAAGCGCGGCGTCGAGCTGCGCTTCGATCGCTACGAGTTGAAGTACGTGCTCCACCACCGGCAGGCGAAGGCGGTGCTCGACACCATCGCGCCCTACGTGAAGGCCGACGCCAACGCCGGCGCCGACGGCTTCTACAAGGTCACCTCGCTCTACCTCGACTCGCCCGGCCTCGACGCCTACTGGGAGAAGCTCGACGGCGAGAAGTTCCGCCGCAAGGTGCGCGTGCGCACCTACGGCGCCGACGCGCCCGACGCCTTCATCGAGATCAAGCAGCGCCTGAACCTCGGCGTCGCCAAGCGCCGCACGATCCTGCCGGTCGCCGAGGCCGAGGCGCGCCTCCGCGCGATCTGCGCCGGCAAGCACGAGCCGGGCGACGCGGTGCTGGACGAGGTCTACGTGCTCGCGAAGCGCGAGCGGCTGAAGCCGGTGGTCGTGGTCAGCTACAACCGCGCCGCCTACTTCGACGCGTGGCGGCGCGACCTGCGCATCACGCTCGACCGCAACTTGAAGTGGCGCACGCACGACTTCTCGCTGCGCGGCGACCCGACGCGCGGCAAGTGGTTCATGCCGCCCGAGTGGTGCGTCCTCGAAGTGAAGTTCGACCGCATCCTGCCGAGCTGGCTCTGCACCGCGCTCAACTCCCACGACCTCGAGCTGCAGCGCATGAGCAAGTACTGCCGCGCCGTCGAGGCCGCCGGGCTGGTGAAGTAGGGGCCGCCGACAAGCGATCGATCGCGGCGGGCGAGCGGAGGGAGTGGCGCATGGCGAGGTGCGGGTATCGATCCTAATAGGATCTGATTCCGATCGATCTGCGGTGCTCCGGCACCCTCCTTGGCACGCCGTCCACTCTCAAAGATGGCTATTGCTGTTCACAAGCATCTTATGAAGATGGCTGTATGCCTTGGAAGCCAAATGACGACGACCTGGAGATCCTCCGCGGCCAGAACCCCTGGCACGCCGAGGGTGCCGTACCGGTGACGCTCGCGCCGGAGGGGCGCCGATCGATGGCTGCCCACCTCTGGCACGCGCTGATGGCGCCGGAGAGCGGCCGCTTCCAGGTCGTGCTCGGACCGCGGCGGGTCGGCAAGACGACCGTGCTCTACCAGACGGTCGCGGAGCTCCTTCGCCGCGGCGTTCCCGCCTCTCGCATCCATTGGCTGCGTCTCGACCACCCGCGCCTGCTCGAGGTGCCGCTCGGCGACCTGGTCCGCTTCCTCGCCGATCAACTCGGCGCGACGGCGACCAACCCCGCGTACGTGATGCTCGACGAACTCACCTACGCCGAGCGGTTCGATCTCTGGTTGAAGACCTTCCATGACGAGCGCTGGCCGGTCCGCATCGCGGCGACGTCGAGCAGCTCGGCGGCGCTGCGCGAGGCGCGCGTCGAGAGCGGGGTCGGTCGTTGGGAGGAGCAGTACCTCCCGCCGTGGACCTTCGACGAGTACCGCCGCTGGAACGGGGATGCCCCGGCGTTCGAGCTGCACGACAGCCTCGACGCGAGCCTGCGCGCCAACCTCGGAGTCGCCATGGCGGACCAGCGCCTCGAGCGGCGGCGCTACCTGCTGCTCGGCGGCTTCCCCGAGCTCCTGCTGAAGGATGATCGCGGCGACGAGGTCTCGGCCGTGCTCGACTCGCAGCGGATCCTCCGCAACGACGCGGTCCAGAATGCGATCTTCCGCGACCTGCCGCAGGCCTACGGCGTCCACGAGCCGTTCAAGCTCGAGCGGCTGCTCTACTTGTTGGCGGGGCAGGTCGGCGGGATCGTCTCGCCCGCGAAGCTGGCGACCGAGCTGCACCTCTCGACACCGACGATCGAGCGCTACGTCGGCTACCTCGAGCGCGCCTTCACCCTCTTCCTGGTGCCGAACTTCGCGACCGCCGAGGAGAGCGTGCAGCGGCGCGGCCGCCGGGCCTACTTCTGCGACGGCGCCGTGCGCAACGCCGCGCTCCATCGCGGGCTGCTGCCGCTGCGCGACCCGAACGAGATGGCGAAGCTGGTCGAGAACAGCGTCGCGGCGCATCTCCACGCGCTGATGCAGCTCGGCGAGGGGCGTCTGCACTACTGGCGCGACGGCAAGCACGAGGTCGACTTCGTCTTCCAGGAGCGAGCCGACCCGATCGCTTTCGAGGTGACGCTCTCGGCCAGCCACGCGCGCGCCGGCCTCGAAGCCCTCATGCAGCGCCATCCGCGGCTGCGCGGCCGCTGCTGGATCGTGAGCTCCGAACTGCCCGCGATGGCGCCAAGCGCGATGACCGACGGCATCGGCACGCTGCCGCTCGATCTCTTCCTGCGGGTGACCGGTGCGCAGATCGACGCGGTGCTGCGCCAGCGGATCGGCGATCGCTCGGTACGTCGCTGATACGCAAGCGGACGTGCGCGCCGTCGAAGATGCTCTTCGTCGATCCTCACCGCCGACGCTCCCCAACCCCCCGATCCGTGCCTCGGAGCCGCGCCATGCCGACCGCTCGTCTGTTCCCTGTGGCGACCACCACTGCCGCGCTCGCCGTGCTCGTCCTCGCGGGCGCCGCCTGTCGGCAGGCCGCTCCTCCGACCGCTCCGCCGGCAGCCCCGGTGGCCGGCGCTCCCGTCGTGGTCGATGCCGCCCCCTTCGAGCTCGACGGCCGGCCGCCGCTGAACGATCGCTTCGTCGAGGCGCGTCGCACGCTGGCCGAGTGGGCCAAGCGGCCGCACTTCACGCGCTGCATCGGCTTTGCGGAGGAGACGTCGGCGCGGCTCGAGTTCGTGCGCGCACGGGTCGCGCGCCCCGAGGTGGTCACCCTCTTCCACTTCCACGCCGTCTGCGACCCGAACCACCCCGACGCCGCCGGCGCGCTGCTCGAGGATCGAATGCTCCTCGCGCGCGTGTGCGACGCGCGCCTCTACGACCTCTGGAATGCGGACGATCTCGTGGCCTTCGCCGCCGCCGAGCGGTTGCCGCTGAAGGACGCGGCGGAGGTGCGCGCCTTCTTCGGCGCCGACCACGACCCGCTGCTGACCGTCGAGCCCGACGGCCGCGACGCCCGCCGCTGGCGCCTCGTGCGCGCCTTCTCCGGCCGCGATCTCCTGCCGACCGTTCGCGTCGTGGTCCTCGACGATGCAGGCGTACCGCTGCGGATCGACGCGGCGCGGTGAGCGAAGCGGCGCAGTGAGCGCCGCCGATCACCGCATCCGCAGCGTCGCCGTCACGAAGTGGTGGTCGCTCGGCCAGCGGCCGTTCGTCGCGGGGGCGGTGAGCAGCTCGGCGGCGAGCGTCGCGAAGCCGCGATCGACCAGCACGTAGTCGATCTTCGCGCCGTCGGTCGTGCCGCGGAATGCGTGGAAGGTGCCGACGGCGGTGGCGTCGGGGTGGAGCTCGCGGAACGAGTCGCGCAGGCCGGCGGCGCGCAGCGCGTCGAGCGGTGCGCTGGTCTCGCCGCAGTTGAGGTCGCCGATCAGGAGGTGGGGGCCGGGCGTCGCCGCGATCCGCTGCGCGAGGAGACGAGCGCTTCCGAGGCGCGCCCGCTCGCCGCGGTGGTCGAAGTGGGTGTTCCAGACATGGAACTCGCAGCCGGTGGCGCGCACGCGCACGTGCGCCCACGTGCAAAGCCGCGTCAGTGCCGCGTCCCAGCCGACCGACCCGACCACGTCGGGCGTCTCGCTCAGCCAGAAGTCGCCGGCGTCGACGACCTCGAGGAGCCGCTCGTCCAGGAAGAGCGCTGCGTGCTCGCCGCGCGTGCCGCCGTCGCGCCCTTGCCCGACGCGGCGATGGTGGGGGAGCTTCTGCTCGAGGAACGCGACCTGGAAGTCGAGCGCCTCCTGCACGCCCAGCACGTCGGGCGCCGCCGCCGCGATGGCAGCGGCGAGCGCCTCGCAGCGCAGCGGCCACGCATCGGGCCCGTCGTCCGCCGTGCCGTAGCGGACGTTGCAGCTCATCGCGCGCAGCTCGGTCGGCGCGGGCGCGGCGCTGCGCGGCCCGATGCAGCCGCACCACGGCAGCGCAGCGACGAGCGCGGCGACGAGGGCGGCGAAGCGCGCGATGAAGCGCGCGATGAAGCGCGCGGCGAATCGAGTCGCGAGCGGCAGCGCCGCGCTCATCCGTGGTAGACGCGCGATTCGACGATGCGCCCGCCGCGCACCGTGAAGGCCTCGGCCACCGCGAGCGGCGCCTCGCCCGGCACCGTCCGCTCGTACTCGAGCAGCACGCGGCCCTCGCCCGCGTCGCCCGGCTGCGCCGCTCGTGCCGCTCGTGCCGCGCCATCGAGCGGCGCCGTCGCGATGGTCCGCTCGGCGTAGTGGAGGCCCGGCAGCCGCTCGAAGCAGTCGGCCCACCAGTCGCGCAGCGCCGCTTGCCCGACGACGAGCCCCTTCGTCTCGGGCCGCCGCGCCAGGAGCTTCGGGCTGAAGTGGCGAGCGTCGGCGGCGTAGAGCGCCAGCAACGCGTCGAGCTGCCGATCGTTGAACGCCGCCAGCCACGCGCGCGTCAGCGCGACGAGCGGCTCGCGCGGATCGGCGCGACCGCTGGCGTTCGCCGCGGCACTGGCTGCCGCTGCGCTCGGCGCCGCCAGCGCCAGCGCCACCAGCTCGTGCACGTTCGGCGGGCAGTCGAGGCCGGCGGTCGAGTCGAGCCAGCGATGGTCACCGAACGAATCGTCGCCGACGATCCGATCGGTCGCGACGTCGGCGACGAAGCAGAAGTTGAGATGCAGCCCCTTGCTGCCCGCGGCGTGCTCCTCGTAGGCCAGCAGCCCCGGCGGAGTCCCCGTGACGCGCGTCGTGCCGGTGAGCGCGCCGAACTCGCCGTCGAGCCCGGTCTCTTCCTTGAGTTCGCGCCGCGCCGCCTCGAGCGGCGTCTCGCCCGCCTCGACCTCGCCGCCGACCGGCAACCAGGTCGCCAGCCGCTTGTGATGGATCAACAGCACGCGCCCGCGATGGCGCGCGAAGATCGCGACGGAGAAGGCGCGGCGGTCGGTCATGGGGCGGATCCAGAAGTGCGGCGCCGAACGAAGCGCCCGGCCGCCGATCGGCCGCACGCTATCGAGCCGGCGGCCGCCACGACTCGTCGCGGACCGACTCGGGCGCGGCGATCTGCTGAACTGCCGACGCGCTCAACGGCCAACGGGCTCGGTCTGCAACCGCTCCGCGCGCGCGCGATCGACGTAGCGGTAGCTCTGCGGCGGCGGCCCGTCGATGCCGAGGTCGCGCAACGTGAGCCCGTCCGCGAGCCGCTGCACCGACGCGATGCCGATCGCCACCGCGCCGGGTGCGCCGCGGTAGTAGGACCAGTAGCGATCGGCGCCGATCCCGCCGACCGGTCGGCGTCACGGCCGTTCACGATCCCGGTCGTTGCCGGGACAGCGTCGCCGCGCACCCGCGGAGCCGGTTCCAGAGCGCGTCGCTGATCGACACATCGAGCGCGATCAGCAGCAGGCACTGGCGGGCCAGATCCCGCAGGATCGTCTCGAGCAGCGCTTGGCCGTGAGCGTCGAGGGGCTCGTGCAGGAGCGCGCGCTCGCAAAGGCGCAGCTTGTCCAGGAGCTCGGCGCGGCGGCGGACGAAGGGATCCAGGCACCACGGGAACAGGACCAGAGCGAACACCGCATGCTCCCGGAAAGCGCCCCCGCGCGCGCCGAGCGAGCCGTCCTCAAGCAGCTCGAACCACTGGCCGAAGTCGTCGCGGGCGATATCGGGAACCGGGCGGGGTGTCGCTACGCCCGCCTTCCGCCGACGTGTCGCATGCGCCGGGTGGTAGTCGCCTTTCCTGCCGTTGCAGTTGCGACAGGCGAGTCGCAGGTTCAACGGATCGCCGGCCCGATCGGGTGCGAACTGCCGCGGCTCGTGGTGATCGAGTTCGAGCGCGTCGGAGCTGAGCAGGCAGTAGGCACACAGTTCGAACCAGAGCGCCTCGCTCCAATACGCTCGGGCGTCGTGGCGCGCGTCGCGCGAGGTTCGATCCGCAGTCGGCTCAGGTAGCGCGAGGCGAGCCATCGGAGGGCGCTCCGAACAGCCGACGCAGCTCGACGACGGCGGATTCGACTTCGGGCGAATCGCGACGCAGCGGTGCGAGGCGACTCGCGACGATCGAGTTGAGGAACGCGAGCAAGGTCGCCTCGTGGTCGCCGAGCTTCTCGCCTTCGAGCCGCCGGCGGAACAGCTCCTGGCGCAGCGTCTCGAGCTCGTCGGCGAGCGGCTCGCGGCGCGGGGCGTCATCGATTGGATGGAGGTCGAGCTGCGGAGCGCTCGCGGACGCCTCGCGAGCCGGGACGACTGCGGCCAGCAGCGAGAGCAAGGCCGAGCCGGCGGATCGCTCGGCGGTGAACCGCACCCGGTCGTAGCGGATCGAGTCACCTGTCATCTTGATCGGCATCGACCGGCTCCATCGAGGCTCGCAGCGAATCGGTGGCGAGCGCGAAGAACGTCGTCTTCGCGAGTTCCTTGGTGCGCATGACCTGCGCGATCAACGGCTCGTGCCTCGTGAAGCTTGCGCCCGGCAGGGCCGGCGAGTCGACGAACACCTGCGTCCTCACTTGCAGCCTGAGGTCGTCCTCGGCGAGCGATGCCGCCTTCAACTTCACCTGGACCCGCGCCTCGGGGTCGCGATGGCTCCACGCGAACTCGAGCCCGAGCTGCTCGACCCCCTCGATGCTGGTGGTGCTGTCGATGCCCACGTTGACGCGGAAGTGCTTCGCGAGGTCGAAGTCGGCCGCCACGAAGTCGAACTCGTTGATGTAGCCGAACCCCACCTTGGCGATCGGGTAGCCCGCCCCCGGGTCGTCGTATGCAGCGGCCAGGCTCGACAACCAACCGGAGAGCCACGGCAGCAGCGAGGTCTCGAACGTCTCGTAGCGCTGTTGCGCGGCTCGGACGAAGTGCACCGCCAAGAAGCGGTGACCGAATCGCGCGATTCGCATGCGGTCGGTCGAGCGCAGCTGCTGGTTCCAGAATGGCGGAGTCGGTTCCTGCGCCTCGGCCTGAACCACGATGATCGGATCGGTCACGAGACCGGGGAACGTCTTGCGGGCGAAGTGCGCGATGAGCGTCGCCTCGGCTTCGACGACGGCTGCCGGGAAGCCCGAAACCACCGCCCATGCCTCGGCGATGGTCGACTTCTTGCAGCGGCTGATGCGGGAGACATCCATCGCGTCCGGATCAGAGGGGGCGCGCGAGAGGCGGTCAAGCGGCGTGAGGTGTCGTTTCGTGCGGGAGCGCATGCCATGAGGACGTCACCCGCGCGAATGGGTGACACTTCACCTCTCCGTCCCGTCCCCCCTCCCCGCTTCCCCTCGCCCCCGGCTATCCTCCGCCGCCTTCCTCCACTCGCCGGGACGCATCCGGTGGGCGGCGGCAACCGCGGGTGAGAGGGTCATGGTCGCGATCAAGGTCGAGTACGTCGGCGGGCTGCGCTGCACGGCGGTGCACGAGCCGTCGGGCACGTCGCTGACGACCGACGCGCCGAAGGACAACCACGGGCTCGGCGAGAGCTTCTCGCCGACCGACCTGGTCGCGACCGCGCTGGTCACCTGCATGCTCTCGATCATGGGGATCGTCGCGCGCAAGAACGGCTGGAAGCTCGAGGGAGCGCGCGGCCACGTCGAGAAGCAGATGGTCGCCGATCCGCAGCGGCGCATCGGCCGGCTGCCGATCCGCCTCGAACTCCCCGCCGGCCTCCCGAAGGAGGCGCGCGCCGCGCTGGAGCACGCGGCGCTGACCTGCCCGGTCCACCTGAGCGTGAACCCGGCGATCGAGCGCCCCGTCACCTTCGTCTACCCCGACTGAGGACGACCGCCGCCGCGCCGCCCCTGCCCCCGCTCTCCGACCGCATTCCCGCCTCGCGCCACGACGGCGCGCGGCTCTCCCTGCTGGCCCCTGCAGCTCACTCCTGGATCGCGCCATGGAATCGTCCGAACTCGCGTTCGCGCCCGTCATCGCCAGCGAGCTCGCCGTCGCACCGGCCAACGTCGCGGCGGTCCTGAAGCTGCTGGAGGAAGGGAGCACGGTCCCGTTCATCGCGCGCTACCGGAAGGAGGCGACCGGCTCGCTCGACGAGGTGCAGATCCGCTCGATCCAGGAGCGCAGCGCCTACCTGAAGGACCTCGACGAGCGGCGCACCACCGTCCTGAAGAGCATCGCCGAGCAGGGCAAGCTGACGCCCGAGCTCGAGGCGAAGCTGCGCGGCGCGACCACCAAGGCGGCGCTCGAGGACCTCTACCTGCCCTACCGGCCGAAGCGGCGCACGCGGGCGATCGTCGCGCGCGAGAAGGGGCTCGAGCCCCTCGCGCTGCGCATCCTCGAGCAGCCGCTCGGCGGCGACCCGCAGGCCGAGGCGGCCGCCTTCGTCAACGCGGAGAAGGGGGTCGCCGACGTGGCCGCGGCGCTGCAAGGCGCGCGCGACATCGTCGCCGAGCAGGTCGCGGAGAACGCCGAGCTGCGCAAGCTCGTGCGCGACCATTGGAGCCGCGAGGCGTTCCTCGTCTCGACCAAGGTCGAGGAGAAGACCAAGCAGCCGACCCGCTTCGAGGCGTACTACGACTTCCGCGAGCCGATCGCGAAGATCCCGTCGCACCGCTTCCTCGCCGTGCGCCGCGGCGAGCACGAGGGGGTGCTGAACGTCCATCTCGAGGCCGACGAGACCAAGGTCCTGCCGCGCCTCGAGAGCGGCATGAAGCTGAACGCCGCATCGCCCTTCGCGGGCGAGCTGGTCGCGGGCGTCGCCGACGGCTACCGGCGCCTGCTGCAACCCTCGATCGAGACCGAGCTGCGCGTCGAGCTGAAGCTGCGCTCCGATCGGATGGCGGTCGACGTCTTCGCCGACAACCTGCGCCACCTGCTGCTCGCGCCGCCGCTCGGCGGCAAGTCGGTGATCGGCATCGATCCGGGGCTGCGCACCGGCTGCAAGTGCGTCGCGGTCGACTCCACCGGCAAGTACCTCGACTCGACCACCGTCTACCCGGTGAAGGACGAGGAGAAGGCGAAGGTCGAGCTCGGCAAGTTCGTGCTGAAGCACCGGCCGGTGGCCATCGCCATCGGCAACGGCACCGCGGGCCGCGAGACCGAGACCTTCGCGCGCCGCCTGATCGCCGACCTCGCCGCGTCGCAGCCCGAGCTGAAGCAGACGATCGTCACGCCGGTCAACGAAGCGGGCGCCAGCGTCTACTCGGCGAGCGACGTCGCGCGCGCCGAGTTCCCCGACCTCGACGTCACCGTGCGCGGCGCCATCTCGATCGCGCGCCGCCTGCAGGACCCGCTGGCCGAGCTGGTGAAGATCGACCCGAAGTCGATCGGCGTCGGCCAGTACCAGCACGACGTCCACCAGCCGCTGCTGGCGGAGAAGCTCGACCTGGTGATCGAGAGCTGCGTGAACCACGTCGGCGTCGAGCTCAACACCGCGTCCGCGCCGCTGCTGGCGCGCGTCGCCGGCATCGGCAACTCGCTCGCGACCAAGATCGTGAAGCACCGCGAGGAGCACGGCGCGTTCGCCGGCCGGAAGCAGCTGCAGAAGGTGAGCGGGCTCGGGCCGAAGGCGTTCGAGCAGTGCGCCGGGTTCCTGCGCATCCGCGAGGGCGACCATCCGCTCGACGCGTCGGGCGTCCATCCGGAGCGCTACGAGCTGGTCGAGAAGATGGCGAAGGACGTCGGCGCCGACGTGAAGGCGCTGGTCGGCAACGACGCGCTGGCCGCGAAGATCGACGTGAAGAAGTACGTCGGCGGCGACGTCGGCGAGCCGACGCTGCTCGACATCGTCGAGGAGCTGAAGAAGCCGGGCCGCGACCCGCGCAGCGCCTTCGAGCCGCCGCGCTTCCGCGACGACGTCACGAAGCTCGAGGACCTGAAGCCGGGCATGGCGCTCGAGGGCGTCGTCACCAACGTGACGGCGTTCGGCGCGTTCGTCGACATCGGCGTCCACCAGGACGGCCTCGTGCACGTCTCGCAGCTCGCCGACAAGTTCGTCGAGACGCCGGCCGACGTCGTCAAGGTCGGGGACAAGCTGCAGGTGCGCGTGCTCGAGGTCGACCTCGAGCGCAAGCGCATCGCGCTCTCCGCGAAGAAGGAGGCGCCGAAGGGCGAGGGCGGTCGCGCCGCGCCGGGCGGCGCGCATGGGGGCGGCCACGGCGGTCAGGCCGCGATGCAAGGCGCCGGTGGCGGTCGCGGCGACGGACGCGGCCATGGTGGTGGCGGTCACGGTGGGGGTGGCCACGGCGGCGGTCGCGGCGATGGTCCGCGCGGCCCGCGCGGTGGCGATCGGCGCGACGATCGCGGCCCGCCGCCGCCGCGCCCCTTCGACCCCGACGGCCGCGGCGAGCCCGCCCCGCGCCGCCCGAAGCCGGTGCCGCTCACGCCTCAGGACCAGAAGGGCCGCAGCGGCAACAACAACCCGCTCGGCGACCTGCTGAAGGACATGTTCAAGAAGAAGTGAACGGCGCGCGGCGGCGACCGCGCTCGCGTGACCGGCGACGGGGTGTCTCATGCTCGCGACGAAGGTCCTGGCACTGCTCTGCAGCCTCGGTCCGGCGCGCGGCGACGAGGCGGCGTTCACGGCCGGGCTGGCGCAGGTGGCGAAGCTGGCCGAGGCCGAGAAGTGGGTCGACGCGAAGAAGCGGCTGCTCGCGCTGCTGGAACAGCACCGCGAGCAGGACTACGTCCGCCGCCGCTTCTCCGACATCGCGGAAGAGTTGAAGCGCCTCAGCGTCCGCATCGCGGTGCCGCGCCCGAAGCTCGACGACCTCCTGTCGGGGAAGGTCACCAAGGATGCGCGCGTCATGGGCGACTTCGAGGTCGTCTACGCGCCGGGGACGCTCGACGATTTCGAGCGCCGCGAAGAGGAGGTGGCCGACCCCGCCGAAGCGAAGCGGCTGAAGGAGCAGCCCTGGCAGGGGCGGCCGCCGACGCTGGTCCATCCGCTCGAGTGGAACGGCACGAGCGTCCTCGAGATCTCCGGCACCTCGCGCAACGACGGCGGCATCCGCGAGGACAGGGGCTGGATGTACGTCTTCTACGCGCTCGATTCGCAGACGCAGCTCATGGCGATGCTCGGCTCGGAGCCGCCGGCGAACGACGTGAACGCGAAGCTCTTCCCGTCGGCGCTGCTGCTGGTCGAGGACGGCGAGTCGACGATCCTCGCCGAGACGGAGGACGGCCCGCCGCGCGGCACGAAGTACCAGTTCCGCCTCACGATCGAGCGCGATTCGTTCAGCCTCAAGTGCAACGGCCGGCAACTGCTGACGGCGAAGCGCGCCCCCGACCGCTGGGGCAACTTCGCGATCATGAACGTCGCCGACGACGCGACGATCACGCTGCGCGGACGGCCCAATCGCCAGTGGCTCTCGGGGTACGTCGACGCCCACACGAAGGACGCGGAGGTCGAGTTCCTCGACAAGTACGAGCTGAACGCCGACCTCCCCGATTGGTTGCAGTCGGAGACGGTCGACTTCGACGTGCTGACGTTCGGCGCGACCGGGCCCCACGGCAAGCTGCGGCCCGACCTCGAGAAGAAGATCGACCGCGCCTTCGAGCTGCGCCACGACGGCGACCTCGACGGCGCGCTGCGCGTGATCGACGATCCGGCGATCGGACCCGGCGACGTGCGTGACTGGTGTCGCGGCGTCTTCCTGCGCGATCGCGGCGACGAGGCGGAGCTCGCCCGCCACTACGAGGCGATCCGCAAGCGCGATCCGAAGTCGTGGTTGCCGACCGTGCTCCATGCCGAGACGTTGATGGACTCGCGGCGCTTCGAGGAGGCGCGGAAGCTCCTCGAGGCCGCCGCGGGGGAGCTGCCGCGGGAGCCGCGACTGTTCGTGCTGCGCGCGCGGATCGGGATGTACGAAGGGCGACCGGAAGTCGCGCGCGCCGAGCTCGATCGCGCGGCGGAGCAGGGACTCGAATCGCCGGCGCTGCTGCAGCTCGCGATGATCCTCGCGCGACTCGAGCGCGGCCCCGTGTTCGCGAAGAGCTACGTCCACGACAGCAATCACTTCCACGTCGTCTCCGACATCGACAAGACGTCGAGCGAGGTGATGGCGCGCGTGCTCGAGGAGTCGTTCCAGGTCTACACGCAGTTCCTCGGCAAGGCCGACCTCGGCGAGCGGCGCTTCCCCGCCTACCTCTTCTCGGGCGCGACCGGCTACCACGTCTTCGCCGACGAGATCGGCAGCGCGGCGCCGCACAGCACGGCGGGCATCTACAACCGCATGCTGAAGCAGCTGCTGGTCTGGAACCTCCTCGATCGCGAGGAGGTCTGGGAGACGGTGCGCCACGAGGCGTGCCACCAGTTCCTCGACCTGCTCGGCTACCAACCGCCGCGGTGGTTCGACGAGGGGATGGCGGAGTACGCCTCGCTCTCCGTGCGCCACGGCAGCGCCGGGATCGTCGAGGGCGCCGTGGTCGCGGGCCACGTCCGGCGCGTCCTCGCGACGCAGGAGAAGGCGCCGCCGCTCGCGGAGTTCGTGCGGCAGACCCCGTCCGAGTTCTATTCCGAAGGCGTGACCAACTACGCGCGCGCCTGGTCGCTGATCCACTTCCTGCGCCACGGCGGGAAGCCGGCCGAGGCGATCTACGAGCGGCTCGTCGCGGCGATGCGCGACGGCGCGGACGAACGGGCCGTGGTCGCGCGCGCGTTCGCCGACGTCGACATGGCCGCGCTCGACCAGCAGTTCCGCGCCTACGTCGAGAAGCTCCGCTAGTGTCCGCCGCCATGCATCCCACGCCCCTCGATCGCCGCACCTTCGTGCTCGCCGTTGCTGGCGCCGTCGCCGCCGCCGCGCTGGCGAGCTGTCGCGCAGCGGGAGGTGGCGCGAGCGGCGCGATCGACGCGGCGGCGGCCGACTTCGAGCGCGAACTCGCGCGGCTCGAAGGCGGCGGCCGGCTCGGGGTCGCGCTGCTCGACACGGCCGACGGCACGCTGCGCGGCCATCGACTCGACGAGCGCTTCGCCATGTGCTCGACCTTCAAGCTGGCGCTGGCGGCACTGGTGCTCGAGCGGGCGGCGACGGGCGGTCGCCCGCTCGACACGCGACTGCGCGTCGCGGCGAGCGACCTGCAATCGCACGCGCCGGTCACCCGCGCCGCCGTCGAGGAGGCGCAGGCGCGCGGCGAGGAGGCGGCGCAGCTCTCCCTCGAGCAGCTCGCCCACGCCGCGCAGACCACCAGCGACAACGGCGCAGCGAACCTGCTGCTGCGCGACGTCGGCGGGCCGGCGGCGTTCACCGCGTTCTGCCGCGCCCACGGCGACGCGACCACGCGCCTCGATCGCTACGAGCCCGAGATGAACGTCGTCCGCGTCGGCGACGTGCGCGACACGACGACGCCGCGCGCGATGGCGCAGCTGGTCGCGCGGCTGCTCGGCGGCGGGCTCGCCCCAGCGGTGCGACGGACGCTGCGCGATTGGATGATCGCCACGACGACCGGCCTCGATCGAGTGCGCCGCGGGTTGCCGCCCGACTGGGTGGCCGGCGACAAGACCGGCACCGGCGGCGGCGACGGCATGACCGTGCTGTGCAATGACGTCGTCTGGATCGAGCCGCCCGGCCGCGCGCCGCTGGTCGTCGCCGCCTACTACGACACCGGCGTGGTCGGCGACTGGCCGAGCGACGAGATGCAGGGCGTGCTGGCCGAGGTCGGCCGCCTCGTCGCGCGGACGCCCTGAGCGAGCGCGCTGTTCGGCGATCGCAGAACCCGTCGCGCCCGCGCTCGCAGCGTCGTCAGCGCGCCTCCTGCCGCACGAAGAGCAGCTCCGGGGCGCCGCCGCCGCGGCGGGTGCAGGAGACGATGCGCCCCTCCTGCTCGGTGAAGGTGAAGTGCACCGCGAGGTTGGCGCGCACGCGCCACCGCTCGCTGTTGGGCTGCTTCCAGAGGTGGAAGAGCGCGCCCGACGGGTCGCGCACCGCGAGGTTGCCGCGATCGACGACGATCCCGATGGTGACGCCCTGTGTCGCTTCGCGGTAGTCGCCGAGGAACTTCGCCGCCGACGTCTCGTCGAGGCGCTCGCGCGCCGCTGCCGCAGCGCGCGCGCTCCCTTTGCGCGGCGCCTCGAACTTCATCCCCTCCTCGAGGACGGTGAGGCAATCGACGGCGCCGCTCTCGTCGCGCCCGAACGAGAGCAGGACCCCCGGGTTCACGGCGTAGCTCCACTGGCCCGGGGTCGCCGCCGGACGCAGCTCGTAGACCAGCTCAGTCGGCACGTCGAGCGCCAGCTGTCCGTTGCGCCAGCGCACCGTGAACTCCTCGTCCATGTGGCTGCCCCAGTCGGCGACGTAGCTGCCGAGCAGCGGCGCCAGCTCGGCCGGCGCCGCCGGCGCGTTCGCGTACGCCTCCGGCGCGATCAGCAGCCGATCGATCGACTCCTCGAGCCGCAGCGCCGCCGTGCCGCCGCGCGATTGCGTGAAGAAGAGGACCATCAGGTCGCGCTGCGGCCAGCCCCAGGCGATGGTGCCGTCGGAGCCGGAGTGGCCGACGATCGTCGCCGGGCCGGAGCCCTTCGCCTCGATCGGCAGGTGGAGCACCGCCATCTGGCCGTAGTGGACGTCGAGGCCGCGGAACGACGTCGGGAAGCGCGCCGAGCTGCCGAGCATCGACATCTCGCTCCTCGCCGTCAGCGTGCGCGCGATCGCGTCGGGCGACAGCACCACCCGCTCGCCGACGCGACCGCCATCCATCCACATCGCGAGGAACTTCGCGTAGTCGACCGTGGTCGAGTAGAGCGTCTGCGAGCCCCACGCGAACGGGTAGAGCGGCCCCGCCTCGGGATCGAAGAAGCGGCTCCAGTTGCCGGGGGCGCCGATGTAGGCGCTCGCGATCGAGCTCTTCCGCGGGTCGTCCTTCGCGAGGTAGTAGAAGGAGTCGCTCATCCCGAGCGGCAGGAGCAGCTCCTCCTGCACGAACGCATCGAGCTTCATCCCGGTGAGGACCTCGACGATGGCGCCGACCGCATCGGTGCCGGCGTCGCTGTACCAGAAGCGGCTGCCCGGCTCGAAGTCGGGGCCGCGCGCGCCGACCGCATTGCCCTGAGCGACGAGGTCGGCGTGCGCGTCGAGCTTGTCGGTCAGGATGGTGAGCGGCAGCCCGGCGCGGTGGGTGAGCAGCTGTTCGACGGTGATCTCGCGCGACTTCTTGGTGTCGAAGCCCGGCAGGTGGTCGGCGACCTTGTCGTCGAGGAAGAGCTCGCCGCGATCGATGAGGAGCTGCGCCGCCGCACCGGTCAGCGTCTTCGTCATCGAGCGGATGTTGCAGACCGTGCCGTTGGTCCAGGCGAGCCCCTTCTCGCGATCGCGCAGGCCGAACGAGCGGTGCAGCACGGTGCGGCGGTCCTTGATGACCAGCAGCTCGCCGCCGACGATCAGGTCGCGGGCGACGTAGCCGTCGACTTCGGTCGCCAACGCCTCGAGCGCGGCGGCCGGGATCCCCACGCTCTCGGGCGTCGCGACGGGGAAGGGGCCTTGCGACGAGGTTCCCTGCGGCGACGCGGCCCACGCTTCGAGCGGCAGGAGCGAGGCGGTGAGGGCGAGGGCGGAGATTCCTCGGACGATCGAGTGGCTGTTCATGGCCGAGAACATACCGATCGGTATGATCCGACCCATGAAGAAAGCAGCGAGGGATGCCGGCAAGGGTTCCGAGTCCACGCGCAGGCGGCTGATCGAGGCCGCGTTCGCCGAGATCCACCAGCGCGGTTTCCAGCCCACGGGGCTCGACACCATCCTCGCCCGCACCGAACTGACGAAGGGCGCGGTCTACCACCACTTCGAGAACAAGACCGATCTCGGCCACGCCGTCTTCGACGAGGTCGTGGTGCCGTGGGTCGAGGAGCGCTGGATCGCTCCCGTGCGCGATGCAAAGGATCCGCTCGGCGAGCTGATCGCGCGCGTTCGCAGGCTGCCCGAGCGCACGCCCCGCGAGCGCTCCCTCGGCTGTCCGCTCGGGAACCTCCTGCTGGAGTCGTCCGGCTTGGACGGCCCCTATCGCAAGCGGGTGGAGGCCCTGCTCGCCGCCTGGTCGACTCAACTCGCGGCTGACCTCCGTCGCGGTCAGCGCGAGGGCACCGTGCGCGACGACTTGCGCCCCGACGAGACGGCGGCGTTCCTGGTGGCCGCGCTCGAGGGGATCGTCGGTACCGCCAAGCCGGCGGGCGACGCGGGCACTCTGAAGCAAGCCGTCGCGGGCTTCGTCGACTACCTGCGGTCCCTTCGTCCCGCCTGAAGCCGGCGCGGCCGGCTTCGCCTCGATCGGCAGGTGGAGCACCGCCATCGGGCCGTCGTGGACGTCGAGGTCGCGGAACGACTTCGGGAAGCGCGCGCTGCTGACCAGCATCGACCTCGCGAGGAACTTGGCCTCGACCTCGGCGGCGAGATTCACGGCCGAGTTCCGGCTGCGAGGCGTGGGCGGCAGCGGCCACGGCAGGGCGTCGCCTGCGGATCGCGAGGCGGCGGCCGCCGTGCTAGGGTGCCGCGCTGCCCCGGGCGACCCCGCGCCGCCCCGTCGAAGGAGCTCGAGATGAAGTTCTCGTGGGTGTTCGCTGCGTTGCTGTCGTGGGTGCTCGCGGCCGTTGCGCCGCTCGCGCGATCAGGTGCCGCGCCGCTCGCGCGTTCGGTCGACGCTGTCGCGCTCGATCGGCGGCCGGCTGGCCTCGAGGCGCTGGTCGGGAAGTGGTTCTACGCCGGCGACGTGACGCCGAATGGCACCCACGAGAAGCGGCCCAACTACGGCCCCGACTTCTCGATCGCGCTCGAGGGCGAAGTGGTGGTGCTGGAGCAGACCAAGGGCGGCAAGCGCTTCACGGTGCGCCTGCCCCTCGACGGCAGCGCGGTCGAGCGGAAGGTGGGCGACACCACGTCGACCTTCCGCGGCCGCGCGGAGGCGGGGGCGTGGCAGCTCGAGTGGCGCGAGGATTCGCCGGGCGACGGCAAGCGCAGCGTCTCGCTGTGGAACTTCGTCTTCACGCCCAAGGAGAAGGCGATCGAGGTCGCGGCGACCATCTCCGAGCCGTTCTCCCTCTACACCGTCTGCCTCTACCGCAAGGAAGAGGACATCGTGCGGCGCCCGCCGGTCAAGGCGAAGATCGACGCGGTCGCGTGGATCGCCGGCGACTGGAACGGCAAGAAGTTCAACTCGACCATCGAGGAGCTGTGGAGCCCGCCCGCGGGCGGCTCGATGCTGGCGATCTCGCGCACCGTGAATGCCGCGCAGAAGATGACGGCTTTCGAGTACCTGCGCATCGAGGAGCGCGGGACGACGCTCGTCTACGTGGCGCAGCCCGGCGGGGGGCGCGCCACCGAGTTCACGCTGGTCGAGCTCGCCGCGGGGCGCGCCGTCTTCGAGAACCCGCTGCACGACCATCCGCAGCGGATCACCTACGAGCGGGCCGAGCACCGGCTCACCGCCGTGGCCGACGACGTCGATGGCGGCCGGCCGTTGCGCTTCGAGTTCACCCGCGCGAAGTGATCGGTGCCCCGTTCGCGCGCGCGGCGGGATCGGCCGTGCGCGCCGTATGAGGAGATCGGAATGAATCGGAAGCTCTCGGCCACGCTCGCCACGCTCGCCGGCGTCGCCTTCGCCTCGGTCACGCTCGCATCGTCCGCCACCGCCACGGCCACTGCCGCCAGCGGCGCGGCGTCCCTCGCTCCACTCGCCGTTGCCGCTGAGCGCCCGGCCGAGGTCGAGGCGTTGGTCGGCAAATGGCACTACGTCGGCGACCTGACGCCGGGGCGCGACGACACGGAGAAGCGCCCGAACCACGGCGGGAGCTTCACGATCGCGCTCGACGGCGCGGTGGTGGTGGTGGAGCAGTCGAGCGGTGCGACGCCGCTCGTGCTGCGCCTGCCGCTCGATGGCGGCGAGTTCGCGAAGAAGGAGGGCGACACGTCGTCGACCTACCGCGCCCGCTTCGAGGCGGGGGCGTGGCGGATGGAGGTGCGCAGCGACGCGCCCGGCAAGAGCAAGGGCAAGCGCGAAGTCACCGTGTCGAGCTTCGTCTTCACGCTGAAGGAGGAGTCGCTCGAGGTGGCGAGCACGGTCGGCGCGCCGGCGAAGTCGTCGAGCGTCTGCCTCTACAAGAAGCCCGAGGACATCGAGTCGCGCGATCCGGTCGCCGCGAAGATCGGCGAGGTCGCGTGGCTGGTCGGGAACTGGAGCGGGACGCAGCAAGCCGACACGATCGAGGAGCGTTGGAGCCAGCCGGCGGGCGGCGCGCTGCTGGCGACGGCGCGCACGATCCGCGGCGGCAAGATGGTCGCGTTCGAGTTCCTCCGCATCGTCGAGCGTGGCGCGAAGCTGCTCTTCGTCGCGCAACCCAACGGCGCGCCGCCCACCGAGTTCACCCTCGTCGAACTCGACGGCGAGCGGGCGATCTTCGAGAATCCGCTGAGCGACTACCCGCAGCGCATCACCTACGAGCGGGTCGACGAGCAGCTCACCGCCGAGATCTGCCTCATCGACGGCGGCCAGCCCGTGCGTTTCGACTTCACCCGCGCGAAGTGACTGCGCCCGGCGCGGGCGATCGCGACCGCCGCGGCGATCGCCCGGCGCGGCCGAACTGGACCAGGACGCCCCTCCCGAGCGCGATGAATCGGCAGTAGCCTGCCTGCCGCCGTTTCTCAGGGGGCGCCGAACGTGTGGCTCGTCTGGTGCGCGCTCGCCTTCATCGTCGTCGTGCCGATCGCTGCGCTGCTGCTCGCGCGGGCGGCGTGGGACGAGCTGCGCATCGAGCGGCAGCGGGTGAACGCGCTGGCCGCGCGGCTCGCGAAGCTCGAGGCTGCCGCCGCTGCTCGTGAGACGCCGGCGCCAGCTCCACCAGCGCCGATCGCGCCGATCGCAGCCGTCGCAGCGCCGCCCCCTCCCGAACTCGAACCCGCTCCTGCGCCCGCGTCCTCGATCGACTTCGTTGAACTCAGCGACAACGTGCCCGCGCCCGCGCGAGCGGCCGCACCTGCAGCCTCCCCCGCGCGCACTTCATCGCCGCACGTCCTGCCGAACCCGCGTCGCCGGCCGCGCACGGGCGAGGGGTCGCTCGAACACGCGATCGGCGCGCGCGCTTACGTCTGGGTGGGTGGCATCGCCCTCGCGCTGGCCGGCTCGTTCTTCGTCAAGTACGCGGTCGACCACTGGGAGTTCGGGCCGGCGCTGCGCTGCACGCTCGCGACCCTCTTCGGCCTCGCGCTGATCGCCATCGCCGAGCGCTTCCGCAAGTCGTCGGAGAACATCGCGCAGTCGCTGTCGGGCGCCGGCGTCGCGGTCCTCTACGCCGCGCTCTACGCGGCCGCGAGCCTCTATCGCTTGATCGATCCGCTGGTCGGGCTGCTGCTGCTCGCGGCGATCACCGGCGGCGCAGTCGCGCTCTCGTTCCGGCACGGCGTCGCCGTCGCGGTGCTCGGGATGATCGGCGGCTACGCGATGCCGGCGCTGCTCGGCCCCCACGAGCTGCCGGTCGAACTGCGCTTCACCTACCTCGCGGCGCTCCACTGCGGGCTCTGCTTCACGTCGACGCGCGGGCGACGCCGCGCGCTCGGCGCAATCTCGCTCGGCGCGAGCGCCGTCTGGGCGATCTTCGAGCTGCAACCGACGCGCGGCGTCTTCTCGCCGGACACCTTCGTCCTCTTCGTGACCGTGATCGCGTCCGCGTCCTCCGCGTTCGGCCTCTCGGCGGCCCGCAACGACCCGTCGAGCGACGCCACCGAGCTGCCGATCGAGACGTTCCTCGGCTCCGCGCTCGCGTCCTTCCTGGTCGCCGTCGCGCTCGAGCGCGCCGACTATCCGCCGCACCTCTGGTGGTCGACGGCGGCGATCGGCATCGGCGGGATGCTCCTCGGTCGGCGACTCGCCGCGGCGACGCCGATCCCGTGGATGACGGCCGCGGCGGGCGCCTTCTCCGCGGCGCTCTTCGCGCTCGACCGGAAGGGCGACAGCGCGGTGCGGTGGATCGTCCTCGGCGGCGCGCTGCTCCACGGCGTCGGCGGATCGCTCGCATCGTTCGGCGCACGAAGGCCCCGCGACCTCGCCTGGATCGCGGCGTGCTCGACCGCGGCGTTCCTCGGCATCGCCTGGTGGACCGACGCGCCGGCGGTTCCGTGGCTGCCGTGGTGGGCGGTCGTGCTGCTCTTCGGTGCGGCGCACGCCGCATTCGCGCGTGCCCGCCTGTTGCGAAGAGCCGAGCCGCTCGCGCGCGCCGCAGCCGTGCCGCATGTCGTCGCGGCGGCGGCGTCGCTCGGCGCGGCGGCGGCCATGGCGTTCGACGACGAGCCGGTCGCGGTCGCCTTCGCGCTGCTCGCGCCGCTGCTGGTCGCCGCCGCACGACGCCTCGATCTCGCCGAGCTGCACCATGTCGCGGCGGTGGCTGCCGCGATCGGGTTCCTGCGCACGCTGCTGTGGGACAACCCGGCGGCGCGGCTGGTGCGCGGCGATGCGCCCCACTGGCCTTGGGTGGGCGCGACCGTCGGCGTGCCGATCGCGGCGTTCGTCGCAGCGGCGCTCCTGCTGCGCGACGACGAGGCGCGCCATCCGAAGCGCCGCTACGTGCTGGCCGCGTCGCGCCTCGCCGTCCTGCTGGTCGGGCTCCTCTGTCGCTACGGCACGGATGGCGACGACCTCGCCACGTTCGATGCAACGGGAGCGGGCGTGCTGACGGCGGCGTGGTTGGCGCTGGCGATCGGGTTCGCCGAGTTCGTCCGGCGCGCGCCGGCGTTGATGCCGCGGGTCGCCGGCTTGGGCACGGCGCTGCTGGCGCTCGGTGCGCTGCTCTTCGCGCTTCAGGCGGGCGCGAGCCCGTTCGATCCGCACGCCGGGCTTGGCGACACGCCGATCGCCAACCCGCTGCTGCTCCAGTACGCGCTGCCAGCCCTGCTGCTCTGGATCTTGGCGCACCGCTGGCGGGCGTCGGGTCAGGAGAGCGCGGCGGTCGGGGCCGCCGCGGCCGCGACGCTGATCGGCTGGTGGTGGGCGACGGTCACGACGCGCCACGCCTTCGTAGGGGCGCCGCTCGGCGATGCGTTCCCGGCCGGCCGCGAGCTCTACGCCTACTCGGTGGTCTGGATCGCCTACGCGGTGGCGCTGCTCGTCGCCGCCGTCCGTGTCCGCAGCCGCGCCATTCGCGCGGCCTCCGCGGTCGTCATGCTCGCCGCGGTCTTGAAGGTCTTCCTCGTCGACGCGGCCGACCTGCGCGACTTGTGGCGCGTCGCGTCGTTCCTCGGGCTCGGGATCGTGCTGATCGTGCTGGCGCGGGTGTACCAGCGGATCGACCTGGGGCGTGACGAACCGGACGCACCGACCGCGCCGGACTGAAGCGCGACGCAACGGAACGGCGCCGCCCGCCGGAGCTTCCTCGCGGCGGGCGGCGACTCGCGAACTCAGCGACGCGCGAACTCAGCGACTCGCGCCGCTCACGGCTTCCCGGCGCCGCGGTCCTGGAAGATCTTCTGGATCTGCGCTCCGTTCAGCGCCTGCTTGAAGAGCGTGACCTCGTCGATCTCGCCCTTCAGCGAGCCCGACTCGCCGTAGGTCGGATGGCGTCCGATCAGGAGCGGCCGGCTGTTGTTCAGGTTGCCGAGCACCGCCGGGGAGATCGCGATGGGCAGGCCGACCTGCGCGCCGTCGACGAAGAAGAGGAGCTTGTTGAAGTTGGGGCTCGAGGCGTCGCGATCGACGACCACGGCGAGGTGGTGGAAGAGGCCGTCGGCGACGAAGCCGGCCGGGCTCGGCGCGGTGCCGACGTTCCACCAGGTGTTGTTCGCGGCGATCTGGAACGAGAGGTAGCCGTTGAAGAGGTAGAGGTGGTAGCCGGCCAGCGCAGTCGGGCCCGAGAAGACGCGCTTGTCGACGATGTCGCGCACGGCGCGCGTGTCGCAGGTGCGCACCCAGCATTCGAGCGTGAAGCTGCCGGTGCCGACGTTCAGCGACGGCGAGCTCGGCACGCGGACGCCGTCGCCGAAGTCGTCGAAGACCAGCCCGTTCTTCACCATCCCCTCCTCGCGAGCGGCGGGGATCCACGGCGTGAAGAAGCCGGTGTTGTTGTTGCCCGACGAGTCGAGCACGGTCGCGCCGAGCTCGTCGAAGCGCCACCAGGCGTCGGGCTTCGGCGACGGCTGGCGCGCGACCTGCTGCACGAGGAAGGAGACCACGCGGCTCCCCTTCGGGTCGGCGACGAAGACGCGCTCGCTGCAGCGCGGGGCCGTGACGGTCGGCAGCTTGTCGAAGAAGCGGGCGAACTCGACGCGGACCGGGGCGCTCAAGAAGCCGGGGCCGCTCGGATCGGTCTGGCCGTCGACGCTGTTGCCGAAGCCGTTGCCCGCGTAGCACGACGGGAAGAAGAAGCGGTCGGCGAACTGGCTCACCGCCGGCCCGGGCGGGTCGAGCGCCCAGAGCCGCTCGCTCTGGTCGTGCGCATCGATGCTCAGCGATCCGATCAGCGGCGCGCCCAACGAGCGGTTGAAGAAGTCGGTGCCGTTGCGGTTCGACGCCATCAGCGTGCCCGACTGGTCGACCACCAGCACGAGGTCGCTCTCGGTCACGGTGACGTCGGCGGGGATCGGGTTGTAGGGGAGGAACGCGGCGTTCGCGGAGATGAACTGGACGCTGATCCAGTTGGCGAACTGGCTCACGCCGTAGCGGAACGTGGTGCCGAGCCCGGCGTCGGCGACGTAGACGTCACCGTGCTTGTCGACCGCCAGCGCGACGATGTCCTTCCAGCCGATCGGATCCTGGCTCCAGATGCCGGGCGTGCCGGTGCTGTCGAAGGTGCGCAGCGTCCATTGCGACGTGTTCATGTCCTGCGTCGCCAAGTAGACGTAGCCGAAGGTCGGCGAGGTGGTGTTGTCGTCGAGCGCGACGGCGGTGACGCGCGTCGTCCCGTTCGGATCGCTGAACCAGACCGCGGGCACCTGGCTCACCAGGTCGCCGGTCGAGTCGAGCGTGTAGCGGTGCAGCTCGTTCGTCGCGGCGTCGACGACGAAGAGGTAGTGGTTCAGCCAGTTGACGTTGACGCCGATCGGCGCGCTCACGGCCAGATCGATCGGCTGGAAGGTGAGCCCGGTGCCGAAGACGTCGTACTGGTACGGGTAGTTCTCGACCGCGCTGGGTGCCGCGGCCGCCGCCGCGACGGCCGCCGATGCGCCGAGGGTCAACGCGCCGACGGCCAACGCGGCGCTCGCGACGAATCCGGTGAACAGGTTCTGCAACTTCATGTCCGGTGCTCCACTTCCAGGGGGGCAGGACGCCGATCGCGTCCGCCACTCCGGGGAATGGCGAAACCGGTCGCAAGGTGCCGCAGCGCTTCGGGTGGAGGGGGCGACGCGCGCAGACGATGTGCTGGGCGCCCTGTCACCGCCTCTCGCCGTCGCGCGGGCGGTTCGCCGTTACGCGAGCAGCTCGCCCTTCACGGTCGTAATCGCCCGGCCGCGCAGCAGGACGCGCGCGCCGGCGAGCTCGACGCCGACGGTGCCGCCCCGTTCGCTGGCTTGGTAGCCGGTCAGCGTCGAGCGGCCGAGGCGCGCGGCCCAGTGGGGAGCGAGCGCGCAGTGGGCGGAGCCGGTGACCGGGTCTTCGGGGACGCCGTCCGCGGGGGCGAAGAAGCGCGAGAGGAAGTCGATCGGGCCTGGGCCCGCGGCGGCGCAGGTGACGATGACGCCGCGCCGCGGGAGTGCCGCCAGCAACGCGAAGTCGGGCTCGAGCGCGCGGAGCGTCGCCTCGCCGCCGGGCGCGGAGAGTTCGACCAGCCAGTCCAACCGATTGCGGCCGACGAAGCGCGGCGGGGCGGCGAGTCGCAGCGCCGGCAGCAGCGCCGCGGGCGGCGCCTCCTCGCGCGCCACTTCGGCCGGAAAGTCGAGTTCGATCACGTCGCCCGCGATCCGCCGCGCGGTCAGCTCGCCGCTGCGGGTGAGGAAGCGAGCGGTGGCGGTCGGAGCGAGCCGGCCGCTCGCCCAGAGCACATGGGCGGCGGCCAGCGTGGCATGGCCGCAGAGCTCCTCCTCGACGGTCGGCGTGAACCAGCGCAGCCGCCACGCGCCGTCACCGCGGCTCGACTCCGGGTGGACGAAGGCGGTCTCCGCGTGGTTCACCTCGCGCGCGACGAGCTGCATCCAGCGCGGGTCGGCCGGTCCCTCGAGCAGCACGACGCCGGCCGGATTGCCGCGGAACGGAGCCTCGGCGAACGCGTCCACCACGAAGAGCGGCAGCGCCATCGCGGATCCTCCCCGGAGCTTCTCCTCGAGCGAGGGGTTGCGCGGTGCCGCGCCGCTCAGCTCGGCTCGTCGTCCTCGTCGTCGTCGTGGCCGCCACCGCCCGGGCTGGCCGCGCCACTCGTGGCGCCCTCGGCCGCGCGCGGGGTGCCGCCGTCGCCGTTCGCGCCAGCGGGGCCGCGGTCGTTGGGCGCGGCCTCGCCGCCACCGCTGCGACCGCCGCCGAGCTTCGCCAGCAGCTCCTGCACCTGCGGGTGGTCGCGGTTCAGCGCGACGGCGGTGACCGGGTACTGCGGCATGCGCGGGTTCTCGACCTTGCCGGTCACCAGCAGGCCGGCGTCGATGGCGCGGTTGATCTGGATCTGCGCCTCGTTCTGCACCACGCCCCACGGGATGTGGCGCGGCAGCAGCTGATCGCGCAGGTACTTGAGGGCGAGGAACTTGAACGCCGGGTCCGACTCCGCGTGGGCGACCACGCCGACCACGTCGCGCAGCGCCTGCTCGGGATCGGGCGGCGTGAACTCCGGCTCGCGTCGAGCGGCGCGCTCCTGGCGCGGGGCGTGCTCGAAGCGCGGCCGCTCGTCGAAGTTGCGACGGTCGTCACGGCGCTCGTCGCGCGGGCCGGCGTCGTCGCGGGCCGGCTCGAAGGTGAGGTGGACCTCGCCGTTGCTCGGGTCCCAGCCGGTGTCGCGCTGCCAGTCGTCGGGGCGCGCATGGTCGGTGTAGGGGCGCAGCTCGACATGGGCCGCGAAGCCGCGCGGCGGCGCGATCAGCGTCAACGCCTCGAGGACGGGGGGCAGCGCACCGGCGCCATGGAGTTCGCGGACCTTCATCAGGGCCAGCGCGAGCGCTCGCTCGTAGCCGGCCAGGGCGTCTGGATGCACGTTCGCTCCGATATCGAAGAAGAGAGGACGATCGCAGGAGAGAGCAAGAGCGGGACAACATCCGCGGCGCCAGCGCGCGCTGCGGCCGCGCCCTGCAGCGGGCGCACGCTCCGTCGGGAGCTCGTTCCGAGGGAACTCTTAGTACGCCCGCGCGCCAAAAGGAAGGCGCGCATGGCCGCGTGAAGAGCTGCGGTGCGCGCGCGGCGCGCGCGCGGCGTGGGCGCCGGCCGTCGGGGCGCCACGAAAAGAACGCCCGAGCAGCCGCAGGGTGTCGGCAGCTCGGGCGTTCAGAGGCGACCGGAGTCAGGCGGTCCGGTCGACGCAAGGTGAGGAGGGAACGGCTCCGGTCGAGGTCGGGCAGGGCCAACGACCGGCCAGACCGTGAGTGTCGCCCCGCCCTCGTTTGGTTGCCGCGGCTTGGTCGCCGCGTGGGTTGCCGCCGCGGCGCCTCCGCGGGCCGCGGCGCCTCGGACTCTCCGACTCTCAGAGATCGAGCCGCACCCCCTTGCGCAGGACCGTCACCACGGCGTCCTCGGCGGCGCCCTTCTCCTTGCCGAGCGCCGCCTGCACGTCGGCCACGCCGCGGATCGTGCGCCCGTTCACCTCGAGGATCAGGTCGTTGCGCCGCACGCCGAGCTGTTCGGCGGCGCTGCCCGCCACCACCTCGACGACGCGCAGCCCGACCCCCTCCTCGAGTTCGAGGTACTCGGCGACGGCCGGATGGAGCGGCTCCACCTGCACGCCGAGGCGCGGGCCCGCGGGGACGACGGCCTCGCGCTCGACGAGTTCGCGGCCCGGGTCGAGCCGCTCGAGGCGCGGGCGGGCGGTCTGCGGCCGCTCGGCGCGGGGGGCCGGCGGCAGGCGCGAGCGCGTCTGCAGCTGCATCGCCCCGAATCCTTCGAAGAGCTCGGCGTGGTCGGCGCGCAGCTGCTCGAGGGAGTCGGCTTCGTAGCGCTCCTGCTTGCCGTCGCGTTCCACCTCGGCCACTGCGCGGCCGTCCGCCTCGACGCGGATCGTCACCTTCTCGCGCACGCCGTCGACATCGCTGCTGCGCGACATCACGCTGCCGGGGCTGAGCTGCAACTGACCGCCGCCGCCGGCGCCCTCGCCGAAGTCGAAGCGCAGGGTCGGCCCGAAGCCCTCGCCGAAGCCCTCGCCGAAGTGCTGCCCGAACTCCTGATGGAGCGACTCGAGCCGCCGCATCATCTGCTGGTGGAGCTCCTCGAGCCGACCCGAGTCGAACGGCACCGGCGGCGTCCCGAGGCTGCGACGCACCGAGCGGCGCGGGCCGCCGCTCGACTCGCCGCCCGCCGCCGCGCCCTCCTCCTGCGCCTCGCCCGAATCGCGCAGCCACCCGCGCGCGCCGCCCACCGAATCGAGGGCCCGGCCGCGCGCCGCGCGCTGGTCGTCGAGGCGATCGAGCAGCAGCGTCGCGTTGAAGCGCAGCTCGGGATCGTCGCTCTTCGCCGCCTTCTCCAGGTCGGCGCGCGCCGCCTCGCCGCGCTTCTCGAGCGCCTCGAAGGCCGCCTTGCGCACGTCGGCATCGGCGCTGCCGAGCTGCCGCACCTGCGCCGGAAGGTCGTCGCCCTTCGCGGCCGCCGGCTTCTCGTCGATCCAGGGCGAGGCCAGCGGCAACGCGGTCACGCCCATCAACACCAGCGCATTCGTCCAGCTCTGCTTCATGTCGTGCCCTCCATCGCGCGGCGCGCCATCCCGGTCGGCGCCGCGGCAAGAGCTACGACGAAGAGCCAGCGCTGTTGGAGTGGCCGAGATGGCCGTTCTGCGAGGGGAATGGGGCGTCGAAGGGCGGGAAGAGCGGGGCGGCGCGAGGGGGCGGCGTCGAGGCGGGGCGGTCGGCGGAGCGGGGCGAGGTGGTGCCGTTCAGAGGGGGATTCGGCGAAGGGTCGGCGCTGGCCGCGGAACCATTCTCGGCGCTGCCGTTCGAGGCCGCTGATTTGGGGTCGGAGGCGTCGGGGGCCACCGGCTCGCAGGCCGTCCACTCGAGGCGGTAGCCGACGCGATAGACGGTCATCAGGTGGTGGGGCGCCGCCGGATTGTCCTCGAGCTTGCGCCGCAGCCGCGTGATGTGGGTGTCGAGCGTCCGCGAACTGCGCGCGGCGAGGTTCCAGAGCGCGCGCAGGATCTCCTCGCGCGGCACCGTGGCCGGCGCGTGCGCGGCGAGCAGGCGCAGGATCGCGACCTCGGTGCGCGTGAGCCGGCCCGAACCGATGAGCCGCGCGTCCGGCGCCGAGGCCGGCCACGGGTCGAAGCAGCGCGCGACCAAGTCGACGCGCCGACGGCCGAGGATCAGGACGGGAGGGATGTGGGGTGTCGCCACGAGAGTGTCCTCGCGGTAGAGCCCCCGTTTCTTTGCGGTTGTCACGAAGTAGTGAGTGTCGGCAACCGCGGTCACAAGTCAGGTCGAGTTCGAGTCGTCGGTCAGTTCGCAGGCGAAGGGGGCTCGCGCCGAGGTGGTGGTGTTGCATCTCCGCCGTTGGTTGGCGGTGCACTCGATGGCCCGCTCGGCGGCGTGGCGGCGGGCACCGCTGCAACTTTCTCGGCCGCAGGCAACACCAACGAGAATCCGGTCCGCACCGCGATCTCCGAGCGGATCGAGGCGACCTCCGCCTCCAGCAGCGCCGGCGCGGCGTGCAGCTGCTTCAGCAGCAGGTGGGCGAGCTCGACGGCGACCTCCGCCTCCTCGTAGGCGATCGAGTCGGCGCCGACCCGCTCGAGCGTCCCCTTCTCCTCGAGGTAGCGCGCGCGCACCACGATGTTGAGCCGCGGCTTCACGGCGCGCGCGGTCGCGACGATGGCGACCCGGCTCGCGGCGTCGGGCAGCGTCACCACCAGCCACTTCGCCTCCTCGATCTGCGCCGCGCGCAGGACGTCGCGCTGCGCCGCATCGCCGAAGACGGCCGCGCGCCCGAGCGAGCGCAGCCGCTCGACGGTGGCGTGGTTGTAGTCGATCACGACGACGCGCAGCCCCATCCGCAGCAGGATGCGGCAGAGCGTGCGGCCGACCGGCCCGTAGCCGACCACGATGGCGAGCGCTGGCGGCGCGGCCGGGGCGGCCGGCGGGGCGACCGCCTCGCGCCGCGCGCGGCGGACGGCGACGCGCTTCTCGTCGGCGCCGCTCTTCCAGTGCGCGAACCAGCGGCCGAAGCGGATCGACCACGCCACTTGCAGCGGCGCCGGCAGCATCGAGACGACCACCAGCGGCACCAGCAGCGCCTGCGTCTCCGCCGAGAAGAGCGCGCGCCCGCCCGCCGACGAGGCCAGCACGAAGGCGAACTCGCTGATGGGCGCCAGCGCGAGGCCGGTGCCCGCCGCGCTGCTCCACGGCCGTCCGAGTGCGCGCAACGTGAGCGCCGCCGCTGCCGTCTTCACCACCACCACCACCACCGTCGCCGCCAACAGGAGCGGCCAGTGGCGCGCGACGGCCGCGAGGTCGACCAGCATCCCGATCGACACGAAGAAGAGGCCGAGCGTGAGCCGCTTGATGGTGGCGAGGTCGGCGCGGATCTGCGGTTCGAGCGGCGTGTCGGCGAAGACCATGCCGGCGAGGAAGGCGCCGAGCGCGAGGCTCGCGCCGAGCTGGTTCGCGAGCGCCGCGACCACGAAGCAGGCGGCGAGGCTCGCCAGCGCGAACGCCTCGGAGTGGGCCGCCAGCGCGATCTTCTGGAAGAGGCGCGGCAGGGCGAAGCGCGCCAGCGCGAAGACGACCGGCAGCCCCAAGAGGTAGAGCAGCTGCCACGAACTCGCGCCGCCGTGCGCGCTGGCGCCGCCGCCCTCGCCGCCGAGGGTGCCCGGCCCGAAGAGCACCGCCGACAGCGCCAGCACCGCCATCGCCGCGAGGTCCTGGCCGATCGACAGCGCGACGCACTCGATGGCGACGTGGGAGTCGGCCTCGCGCCGCTCCTCGAACACCTGCATGGCGATGGTGGTCGACGAGACGGCGAGGCAGAAGCCGAGCGCGAGCCCCTCGACCCAGCCGATGCCGAGCAGTCGCGCCAGCGCCGCCAGCGGCAGCGTCGTCGCCAGGAGCTGCGCTGCGGCGCCGAGCGTGGCGAGCCGCGCCATCCGCTTCAGCCGGCGCACGTCGAACTCGAGCCCGATGAAGAAGAGCAGCAGCACGACGCCGACGTCAGCGAGCTGCGTGACGACGGCGCCCGACGGCACGCGATCGAACGCGTAGGGACCGGCCGCGACGCCGAGCAGCAGGTAGGCGACGATCGAGCTCTGGCCGAGGCGATGGAGCAGCCAGACCAGCAAGGCGGCGGCGGCCAGCACCAACGCGGCGTTGTCGAAAGGAGTCATGCGGTCGATGATCGCGGCGTGGGGGGAGGGCGCCGCAGCGACGCGGTCGGCCCGAGCAGGACCGGGAACCTAGCAAGGAAGACGACGATGCGCCCGACTCGATTCGTGCTGGGGCTGGCGGCGGCGCTGGCGGGGTTGGCGTGGACCGCCGGTGCGGTCGCGCGGTCGAGCGATGACCCGAAGCCCAGCCACACCACCCGCTCGAAGGGGGTGAAACAGCGTTACGTGACGAAGACGTTCCACGGCTTCACCGTCCATGTCGACGAGCGGCTGCTCGCCGCGCAGCGCGAGGTGGGCGACGCCGCGCTCGGCGAGCTCGAACGCCAGCTCGCGCAGATCGAGCGCAAGGTGCGCGCGGAGCCGCTCGCCGAGCTGCGCACCATCGCGATCTGGCTCGGCGTCGACGACCCGGTGGCGCCGTGCGCCTGCTACCACCCGTCGCCCGAGTGGCTGCGCCAGAACGACTTCGATCCGCAGAAGGCGAAGGCGGTCGAGATCGCCAACGCGGCCAACTTCGTGAGCTGGACGCGCGAGCAGCCGTGGATGGTGCTGCACGAGCTGGCGCACGGCTTCGACGATCGGCGCTTGCAGGCAGGCGACGGGCCCGGCTCGCAGGGGGCGCGTCTCGAGGAGCTCTTCACGGCGGCGAAGGCGGCGGGCCACTACGACGAGGTGCTGCACTGGAACGGCGAGCCGACCCGCCACTACGCGATGAACACCTCGGACGAGTACTTCGCCGAGGCGAGCGAGGCGTGGTTCGGCTGCAACGACTTCTTCCCCTTCGTGCAGGCCGAGCTGCTGCGCCACGACCCGGCGCTGGCCGCCTTCCTGCGCGAGGTGTGGGGCGAGCCGCTCACGTCGCGCGGCTGAGCGGGGCGGGGCGCGGGCGGACCGCCGGCGCCGAGGCGGACGCCCGGTCGCACGTCCAGCCTTCCTCCGTTCTTCATCGGGTGCCGCTACGTTCGCTGCCATGGACACCCCTCGCGAGCCGTTGCGCCTCCTCTTCGTCTGCGTCGAGAACAGCAACCGCAGCCAGATGGCGGAGGCGTTCGCGCGCCTCCATGCGCGGGAGATGGGGCTCGCCGTCGAGGCGGTCTCGGCCGGCTCGCGGCCGTCGGGCGTGGTGAATCCGAAGGCGATCGCCTCGATGGCGGAGCTCGGCTACGACCTCGCCGCCCACCGCTCGAAGGCGCTGAAGGAGGTCGAGGCGCAGCCGTTCGACGCCGCCGTGACGATGGGTTGCGGCGACGCCTGCCCGCTGGTGAAGGCGCGCCGCCGCTTCGACTGGCAGATCCCCGACCCGAAGCACCTCGAGCCCGCCGACTTCCGCAAGGTGCGCGACCTGGTGAGCCGCCAGGTGCGCGCGCTGCTCGAGGAGCTCGCGCCGCGCGGGTGAGCGAGCGGCTCCACCTCGCCGCCCGCTGCTGCCGATCGAGGCGGCATGTGGAACAAGCAGCTCCCGACTCGGATCGGACTGTGGGTCGTCGTGGCGCTGGCGCTGCCGCTGCTCGGCGCGCTGGTGATCCCGCGCTTCCCGCCCGGCAAGCCGCCCGAGGAGACGGTGATCGCCACGCTGCGGGTCCTGGCGAAGGAGCAGTCGATGGCGCGTCCGGTGTCGACGCCCGCGCCGACCGCAGAGACGACGCCATCGCCCTCGATCGAGGTGCCGGACGGCTCGCGCTACGCCTACCGCCTCCAGCGCACGGCGACCGGGCTGCGCGTCCATGCCTGGCCGCTCACTTTCGACTCGAGTGCGCCCTACCTCTTCTTCCTCGACGAGGACGGCTCGATCTGGACCGGCCGCAACCCGTCGGGCAGCCACGTCGGCCTCGACCGTCCGCCGGAGCTCGACGCCGGCGTCGCCGCCACCGACGCGCCGCACGAGTCGCTGTCGGGCCGCAGCCGCGAGGATCGCTACGGCCGGAGGTGGCTGCGCGAGTAGCCGAAGCGCGCCGCGCTCAGCCCCGCCGCCGCCGCATCACCAGCCGGAAGCCGAGCCCGCTCTCGCCGATGTTGACGGCGCCGAAGTTCGAGCGCGACGCGCAGTGGAAGACGTTGTCCTCGTTCAGCCCCCACGACGCGCCGCGCAGCCGGAACGAGCCGTCGGCCTCGCGCGCGAGCTCGCGGTTGCTGCCGGCGAGGTCGAGGACGCCGAAGACCGAACGGTCGATCGGGAAGAGGCCGCCCGGCTCCTCGGTCGGCGCGCCGCTGTCGCTCAACGGCGCCGCCAGCGCGTTCTTCGCGAAGGTCCAGTCGAAGCCGTCGCCCCACGGGAAGCGGCGGCCGTCGGCGCCGCGCGCCGCGCGCTCCCACTCCTCGGCGGTCGGCAGGTCGCACTCGTACTCGGGGTCGCCGATCTGCTCGGTGCGCCACGCGGCGTAGGCGGCGATCTGCTCCAGCGACAGGCCCCACATCGGCTCGGCGAAGGTGTAGGCGGCGCCGAACGGCTCGAAGGCGCCGCGATCGAAGCTCGCTTCGCCATCCTGCCAGCGCCAGCGCAGCTTGCCGTCGCGGTCGGTCGGGATCAGCCGCTGCGCCGCCTGCGGATCGTCGTGGTAGCGCGCGGTGGCGAACTCGAGGTAGGCGCCCTTGGTCGCCTCGAGCTCCTCGATGAAGAAGGTCGGCAGCGTCACCTCGCGGCCGAAGGTGGCGCCGGCCGCCTCGCGATCGCCGCCGATCCAGCTCGGGCCGCCGTGGACCACCACGAAGCCGTCGGGCACCTGCGAGCGCTCGGGCAGCTCGACGGCCAGCGCCTGAGCGCGCCCCTCGCTGATCCAGACCGGGAGGCGCACCGTCGCGTGGTCGTCGCACTCGACCAGCAGCAGGTAGCTGCCGACCGGCAGGCGCAGCTCGAGCGCGCCATCGTGCGGCAGCTCCGGCGCGAGGTCGCGACGCAGCTCGAACGGGTCGCGCACGAACGGCGTCGCTTCGAGTCCCGTCAGCGCGCGCGCCGGGATCTCGACATCCTCCGCGACGCCGTCGCGCACGCGGCGCACGCGATGGCGATGGGCGGCGCCGACGTGGCCGATCTCGACCGCGATGGCGGCGAGGTTCTGCGGGTTCAGGCTGCAGAAGCGGGTGATGCGATCGCCGGCGCGCAGCGCGTCGGTGGTGCCGCTCACCGCCGCGACGTCGAGGCCGCACCACGGGCCGACGGCGGCGTCGACGGCTGGCGCGCCCGCGCTCGGCACGCCGTCGGCGCTGCACGGCCGCGGCAGGAGCAGCGGGCCGGCGCGCTCGTAGCGGAAGAGCCGCAGCGTCGCTTCCGGCGGCGAGAGCGCGAGCTCGAGCGTGCCGTGCAGCGCGCCCTGGAACCGCTCGATCAGGCCGCGGAAGCGGTCCATGCGCGCCTGCTCGCGGTTCTGCTCGGCGCCGCGGTAGCCGAGCGAGAGGAGCGCCGCGTATTCGTCGCGCGCGGCGGGATCGTCGGGCAGGAGCTGCATCGCGCGCAGCAGCGCGAAGGTCGTCTCGTCGAGCAGCCGGTCGCGCTCGGTGGCCAGCGCATCGCGCGCCGCATCGAGCTCGAGCAGCCGCCCCTTCTCGCTCGGCCCGCGCCACGGCTCGAGCGCGAGCTCGGCGGTGGCGCGCTCCGCGGCGAGCCGGCGCAGTTCGCCCTCCGCCTCGGCGATCCGCTCGCGCGCGGCGCGGCTCTGCCCGAGCGTCGCCGCCACCTCGTCGCGCGCGCGGCGGCGCTGCTGCTCCGCGTCGCGCGCCCGCTGCAGCGGCACCGCGAGCAGCGCGCCGACCACCGCCAGCAGCGCCAGCGCCAGCGCTGTCGCGACGACCGGGTTGCGCTGCATGCGGCGCAGCAGCCGTCCGCCCGCGCCGATCGGCCGCGCCACCACCGGCTGGAAGTCGACGAAGCGCTGCAGGTCGTCGGCGAACGCGGCCGCGCTGGCGTAGCGCCGCTCGGGCCGCTTCTCCAGCGCCTTCAGCAGCACGTTCTCGAGGTCGCGCGGCACGCGCGGATCGGCGCGGCGCGGCGAGCGCGGCTCGGTCATGAGGATGGCGCGGTAGATCGACTCGCGGTCGTCGCCGCGGAAGAGCGGCTCGAGCGTGACGATCTCGTAGAGCGTCGCGCCCAGCGAGTAGACGTCGCTGCGCTCGTCGACGCGCTCCTTGTCGCCGAGCACCTGCTCCGGGCTCATGTAGCGCGGCGTGCCGACCGGCGACTCGCTCTGCAGCGTGCCGCTGCCGTCGCTGCTGCGCGCGAGGCCGAAGTCGAGCAGCCGCAACCGCTCGCCGCCCCCCTCGACGCGCTCGAGGAAGAGGTTGCTCGGCTTCAGGTCGCGGTGGAGGACGCCGGCCGCGTGGGCGACCGCCAGCGCGCGCGCCGCCTCGGCGAAGCGGCCGATCCACGTGGCGAGCGTGCGACCGTCAGCCAGCGGCGCCCGCGACGGATCGCGCCGCCACTTCATCACGAGGCGGTCGAGCGACGCGCCTTCGAGCAGCGGCATCGCGTACCACGGCACGCCTTCCTGCTGGCCCGCCTGCAGCACCTCGACGAGGTTCGGGTGGTTCAGCTTCGCGGTCAGCGCGACCTCGCGCAGGAAGCGGGCGTGCGCCTGGTGGCCGGCCGCGCCGGGCGGCAGCACCTTGAGCGCGACGCGTCGGCGCGGGCTCTTCTGCTCGGCGGCGTAGACGATCCCCATGCCGCCGCGGCCCAGCACCGCGAGCAGGCGGAACTCGCCGAAGTCGCGCGGCAGGTCGCGCTCGAGCGCGGCGGCGGCTGCGGCGGTGGCAGCGGCAGCGCCGGCCGCGCCGCTCGCGCTGCCGCTGCCGTCGGCGCTGGCCTCGAGGTCCTCGAGGCAGCGGCGCAACGGCGCGGCGATCGAGGGATGGCGCGCCACGTAGTCGTCGAGCGGCGGCGCGCTGCCGCTGCGCTTCAGTTCGAGCCAGGAGGCGATCGCGTCGCCGATCGCGCTCTCGTCCATCGCGTCACATCGCTCCGCCGTCGAGCGCGTCGCGCAACGCCAGCAGCGCGCGCGCCAGCAGCTTCTTCACCGCGTTCTCGGTGCGACCCATCGCCGCCGCCGCCTCGGCGATCGACTTCTCCTCGAGCCGCACGAGCCGCAGCACCTGCGCGTAGTCGGCGGGCAGCGTCGCGAGGGCGCGCTCGAGCTGGCGGCGCCGCTCGCCGCGCATCGCCGCTGCGGAGGGCGAGCTCTGCGGCGACGCGAGCCGCAAGCCGCTCGCCTTCGAGGCGGTGTCGCTGTCGAGGCGCTGCTCGCGCCGCGCGTCGCGCTTCTTGCGGCCGAGGCAGTGCTGGATCGTCATCAGCAGGCGGTTGCGCAGCAGCGCCGAGAGCCAGCGGCGGAACGACCCCTCGCCGCGCGCCTCGAACGAGTCGAGGTGGGTGACCGCATCGACGAGCGCCTCCTGCACGACGTCGGAGTCGTCGATCCGCCCGCGCAGCGCGGCCGGCACCTTGGCGCGCGCGCTGCGACGGAGGCGCTCGCCGTGCAGCGCGAAGAGCTGCTCGAACGCCGCGGCGTCGCCGGCGCGCGCGCGCTTCAGCAGCGTCTCGGTGGCATCGGCGCGCGGGGGGTCGCCGTCCCGATCGACCTCGTTCATCGCCAGAGCTCCGTGCAGCGCGGCCGGGGGCGAGGAGCAGGCTCGCCGCGGGCGCTCTTGCGACGCACGGTAGCGGCGGCGGGTTCGCTGCCGAGCCCCGTGCGCGGGCGAGCGTGACCTCTCATGCGCGGCCGGCACTGGAGCGGTCGCGACCGGGCGGCGCGCGGAAACGTCTTCCGCTGCCGCGGCGGCTCCCCGGGAGCTCGCGCCGCATGCCCGCCAGCGCCGCGTTGCAATCTCGACACACCTCGCTGCGGCGCTAGGAAGTCGCGCCGCAACGACGCCGCACCACCGACTCGCTCGCGCTCGCGACGGGGCGGCGGGTGACGGCCCACCTGACCCCTCGACGACACCAAGGATCCTGCACCATGACTCATGCGCTTTCGTGGCTCGCCTCGTGTTTGTTGTCGGCGGCGGCGCCCGCTGCCGACGACCCGGTCTGGCTGCTCGAGGTCCCCGCCGAAGTGAAGATCGGCTCCTCGGTCACCGCCGACCTCACCGGCCCTGCGCACGAGATGGGCCTCTTGATGGTGTCGGGCACGACCGGCGCGCTGCAGTCGAAGTACGGCCTGATCGAGGTCGGCTTCCCGCTGATGCTGGGGCTGATGTTCGATCTCGACGCCAACGGCAAGTTCTCGATCGGCGAGGACGTGCCGTGCGATCCCGACCTGGTCGGCGTCACGATCTACCTGCAGTTCATCACCTGCGCCCCGATGAAGGGGATCTCGAACCTCGCGTCGATCACCTTCACCGACGACTGCGGCTGCGGCAAGGACGACGACCACGATCACGACGGTGATCACGACGGCGACTGCGACGACGACCACGACGGTCACGACGACGACGACGACTGCGACGACGACAAGGACGGCCACGGCCACGGCGATGGCCACGGCGACGATGACGACGACTGCGATGACGACAAGGACGGCCATGGCCACGGTGATGGCCACGGCGACGATGACGACGACGACTGCGACGACGACAAGGACGGCCATGGCCACGGCGATGGCCACGGCGACGATGACGACGACGATTGCGACGACGACAAGGACGGCCATGGCCACGGTGACGGCCACGGCGACGATGACGATGACCACGATGACGACCATGACGACGATGACGACGACTGCGACGATGACCGCGACGGCCACGGTGGCCGCGGCGGCCACGGCGGCGGTGGCTGGGGGCGCTGAGCGCGAGGTCGCGCTCGCGGCCTGAAGGCCTCGACGAATGAATGGCGCCGGGCGGTCACCGCGGGTGGCCGCCCGGCGTTCTCGTTCACGAGCCTCGTTGCAAGGCGACGTGAGGTCGGTGCAGCACGAGGAGCGGAGGCGCGACTCCAGCGATGCGCGTCGTGCGGACGCGGCTTCCTCGCGGGTGGAACTCGACGGTGTTCATCGGGACGAGCCCGAGGCGGCTCTCCCGCGAGTCGCTGGTCCGGTACGCCCGATCGCCCGCGGAGTCCTCCAGCACGAACGAGTTCACCGACTTCGAGTCCCCTCGGCCGGCGTGCTCCTGGAAGTAGCGGCGGCTCGGGAACTCGATGGGTCGGACGTGATCAGCCGCACGCCGCGACCTTTGGTCAACCACAGCCACGCCCACTGCAGCAGCACCAGCACGCGGCTCCTGAAGCTGATCAAGTAGCTGATGTGGACCACCGTCCACAGCAGCCATGCGAACGGCCCGGCGCAGCGGAGACGACCGTACGCGGCCACCGCGGCGGCGCGCCCGATCGTCGCGAGCGACCCCTTGTCGCGGTACCGAAACGGCAGCAACGACTCGCCCCCGAACGATCGGATCAGGTTCGCCGCCACGTGCCGCCCCATCTGCATCGCCGCCGGGGCGACGCTCGGGACGGGCGCGCCGTTCGACGTGATCGCCGCGAGGTCACCGATGACGAAGACGCCGCGCGCGCCGGGGACCGCGAGCGTCGGCTCGACCAGCACGCGTCCCGCTCGATCGAGCGGGACGTCGAGCGAGCGTCCGAGCGGTGACGCCGCTACGCCCGCCGCCCACAGCACGGTCCGGGTGGCCAGTCGTTCGACGCGCGCGTGCGGATCGCCGCCTTCGGTGCGCAGCGCGAGTCCCTGCTCGTCGACGCCGATGACGCGCGCTGCGAGGCGCACCTCGACTCCGATCCGTTCGAGCTGCGTCCGCGCGCGTCCGGAGAGCTCCGGCGGGAAGCTCGGCAGCACGTGGCTCCCCGCCTCGACCAGCACGACGCGCGCCTGCGTCGGGTCGATTCGACGGAAGTCGCGCGCGAGCGTCTCCCGGGCGATCTCGGCGAGGGCCCCGGCGAGTTCGACGCCGGTGGGCCCGGCCCCGACGATGGCGAACGTGAGCCACGCGCAGCGCCGCTCGAGGCCCTCCTCGCGCTCGGCCTCCTCGTAGGCGCGCAGGATGCGGGCGCGGATCGAGAGCGCGTCCTCGAGCGTCTTCAGGCCGGGGGCATGGGGGGCCCAATCGGCGTGTCCGAACCAGGAGTGGGTCGCGCCCGCCGCCAGCACCAGCGCATCGAACGCGATCGCGCCGTCGGCGAGCTCGACCTTCCGTCCGACCAGGTCGATCCGCAGGACCTGCGCGAGCAGCACGGTGGCGTTCTTCTGTCGTCGCAGGATCGAGCGCAGGGGGACCGCGATGTCCCCAGGACTCAGTGTCGCCGTCGCCACCTGGTAGAGCAGCGGTTGGAACAGGTGGTGATTGTGCCGGTCGAGGAGCGTCACCCGGACGGGCGCCTTCGCCAAGCGTCGTGCGCAGGTGAGACCGCCGAACCCGCCGCCGACGATCACCACATGAGGGCGCTCGGCGTCCACGCCGGACGAACCGACGCGGTCCCCTCGAAGTCGATCGTGGATGGGCATCGGGATCGCGGCGCAGGAGCGAGTGCAGACGACTTGCCGGTCGAACGTCGGTGGACTCGCTCAGCTCCCCGTCGGGCCGAGGCCGGGTCGCGGGACAGAGGGGGGCGTCGGCTCGCTGAGGTCACCGTCGGGGGACTCGCCGCCGAAGTCGCTCGGCGGGAGTCGGCTGCTCATCCCGGAGAACTCCCGACCGTCGGGGCCGATGCCGGCCTGCTCGCCGCCGCCCTCATCGCGCCGGTCGCCGTCGTTGCCGGGCGTCGCGCGAGCGGCCCGCTCCGTTCCCTGCGGGATGAGCCCGGCGGGTACGTCGACGCCTTCCTTCGGCTTGCGATCGTTCTCCTCTCGTCCTGGTTCGCGCGTCGGCATGGGATGCTCCTCGATGGGGTGGGACGGGCCGCGCTGGCAGTGCAAACGAGAGACCTCCGCCACGCTCCCGGCGCCACTCGTGCCGCGCCCTCGGTTCGGAGCCGATTGCTCCAATCGCGCTTCAAGGACGGGAAGCGGCCGAACGAGCCGCCCGCAGCACCGTGCGGCCTCGCGGACGCGCGGCGTCGACGAGGCGCGGCCTCGGTGGCACGCGGACCTCCGGCGGCACTATCCGTCGCCGTTCGCGTTCTGTACGGTGCGCCGCTGCCGGTCGCCCTGCCGGCCCGTCCCGCGTGCGAGCTGCCGATGCCCCTCTCCGCTTTCCACCCGACCGTGCAGCGCTGGTTCGAGCGGGAGCTCGGCGCGCCGACGCCGCCGCAGCTCGAGGGGTGGCCGGCCATCGCGGCGGGCCGCCATGTGCTGATCGCCGCGCCGACCGGCTCGGGCAAGACGCTCGCGGCGTTCCTCTTCGCGCTCGACTCGCTGCTGCGCCAGGGGAGCGAGCTGCGCGACGAGACACAGGTCCTCTACCTGTCGCCGTTGCGCGCGCTCAGCAACGACGTGCAGAAGAACCTCGCCCTGCCGCTCGCGCAGCTGCGGGAGATGGATCCGTCGCTGCCCGAGGTGCGCGTCGTGGTGCGCACCGGCGACACGCCGCAGTCGCAGCGCCAGGCGATGGTCCGCCGCCCGCCGCACGTGCTGGTCACCACGCCCGAGTCGCTCTACCTGCTGCTCACCTCGGGCGGCGGGCAGAAGATCCTGCGCACGGCGAAGACGGTCATCGTCGACGAGGTCCACGCGCTGGCGGGCGACAAGCGCGGCGCCCACCTGGCGCTGTCGCTCGAGCGGCTCGCCGCGCTGGCGGGCGACTTCCAGCGCATCGGCCTCTCGGCGACGCAGAAGCCGATCGAGCGGACCGCCGCCTTCGTGTGCGGCGCCGGGCGCGAGCCGGTGATCGTCGACGTCGGCCACTTCCGGACGATGGACGTGGCGATCGACGTGCCGCCCTCGCCGCTGCAGACCATCTGCACGCACGAGCAATGGGGCGAGATCTACGAGCGGATCGCGGCGCTGGTGCGCGCCCACAAGACGACGCTGGTCTTCGTCAACACGCGCAAGCTCGCCGAGCGCGTCTCCGCGCAGCTCACCAAGCTCCTCGGCGAGGAGCAGGTCGGCTGCCACCACTCGAGCCTGAGCAAGGAGCGCCGCCTCGACGCCGAGCAGCGGCTGAAGGCGGGGCGTCTGCAGGCGCTGGTGGCGACCGCGTCGCTCGAGCTCGGCATCGACATCGGCGACGTCGACCTCGTGGTGCAGGTCGGCAGCACGCGCAGCATCGCCGCCTTCCTGCAGCGGGTCGGCCGCGCCGGCCACATGATCCGCAAGGTCCCGAAGGGGCGCCTCTTCCCGATCACGCTCGACGAGCTCTCCGAAGCGGCCGCGCTGCTCCACGCGGTGCGCGCGCGCGAGCTCGACGCGACGCCGGAGCGGCCGGCGCCGCTCGACATCCTCGCCCAGCAGATCGTGGCGGCGTGCGTCGGCGAGGCGTGGACGCTCGACGGGCTGTTCGCGGCCTGCAAGCGCGCCTGGCCGTTCCGCGACCTGACGCGCGAGCGGTTCGACGCCGTCGTCGCGCTCCACACGCAGGGGCGCCACGCGCTGCTGCACAAGGACGGGGTGCAGGGACGGCTGATGGCGACCAAGCGGGCGCGGCTGGTCGCGCTGCAGTCGGGCGGTGCGATCCCCGACGTCGCCGACTGGCAGGTGCTGCAGGAGCCGGAGGGGACCTTCGTCGGCACCGTGCACGAGGACTTCGCCATCGAGAGCAGCGGCGGCGACGTCTTCCAGCTCGGCAACGCGTCGTGGCAGATCGTGCGGCAGGAGAAGGGGACGCTGCGGGTGGTCGACGCGAAGGGGGCGCCGCCGACGCTGCCCTTCTGGGTCGCCGAGGCGCCGGGCCGCACGCGCGAGCTGTCGGCGGCGGTCGGACGCGTGCGCGATGCGGTCGATGCGCGCCTCGATCCGGCGCGCACGCCGGCGCTCGGGCGCGCGAAGGGGCCGCGCGTGGCGGCGGCGCGGCAGTGGCTGGTGGAGGAGTGCGGCGTGCCGCTGGCGGCCGCGGAGCAGATCGTCGAGCAGATCGAGGAGGGGCGGCGCGTGCTCGGCTGCGTGCCGACCACGGAGCGCCTGGTGCTGGAGCGCTTCTTCGACGAGAGCGGCGGCATGCAGATGGTGCTGCACGCCCCGTTCGGCGCGCGCATCAATCGCGCCTTCGGGCTGGCGCTGAGGAAGTGCTTCTGTCGCGGCTTCGGCTTCGAGCTGCAGGCGGCCGCCAACGAGGACGCGCTGATCATCAGCCTCGGCACGATGCACAGCTTCCCGCTCGCCGAGGTGTTCGATTACCTCGATCCGCAGACGGTCGTCCCGCTGCTGGCGCAGGCGATCCTCGCGCAGCCGATGTTCCCGACCCGCTGGCGCTGGAACGTGACGCGCAGCCTCGTGCTGGAGCGGATGCGCGACGGTCGCAAGGTGGCCGCGCCGCTGCAGCGGATGCGCGCGGAGGACCTGCTGGCCGCCGCCTTCCCGCAGGCGATCGCGTGCGGCGAGACGCTGCCGCCCGGCGATCGCGAGATCCCGTACGACCATCCGCTGGTCGCGCAGACGATGGAGGATTGCCTGCGCGAGGCGCTCGACGCCGATGGGCTGGTCGACGTGCTGACGCAGCTGAAGAGCGGCGCGCTCGAGCGGGTCGCGCTCGACACGGTCGAGCCGTCGGCCTTCGCGCGCAGCGTGCTGGCGGCGCGGCCGTATGCGTTCCTCGACGATGCTCCGCTGGAAGAGCGGCGCACGCAGGCGGTGCTGACCCGTCGAGCGTTGCCGCGCGAGCAGGCGCACGCGTTGGGCGCGCTCTCGCCGGCGGCGGTGGCGCGCGTGCGCGAGGAGGCGTGGCCGTCGCCGAGCGGCCCCGAGGAGGTGCACGAAGCGCTGCTCTGGATGGGGTGGGTGACCGTCGAGGAGGCGCTGCCGTGGCAGCCGTGGCTCGAGGCGTTGCAGGCGGCGGGCCGCGTGCGCTGCGAGGCGGGGCGGTGGCGCGCGGTCGACGGGCCGAGCGATCCGGCAGTGGCGCTGCGCGGGCGGCTCGAGGCGTTGGGGCCGTTCGTCTGCAAGGGCGGCGACGAGCTGGCGCTGCTCTACGCGCTGGAGCAGCAGGGCGTCGTGATGCGGACGCAGGTCGACGGCCACGAAGCGTGGTGCGAGCGGCGGCTGCTGGCGCGCATCCATCGCTACACGCTCGAGACGCTGCGCGAGGAGATCGAGGCGGTGAGCGCGGCCGACTACCTGCGCTTCCTCGCCGCGTGGCAACACGCCGACGACGACACGAAGGTGGAAGGGCCGGCGGGGCTGCGCACGCTGATCGAGCAGCTCTGCGGCTTCGAGGTGCCGGCCGCGGCGTGGGAGTCGAGCGTGCTGCCGCGCCGCATGAAGACGTTCCGGCGTGAGTGGCTCGATCAGCTGGCGCTGTCGGGCGACTTCGCGTGGGGGCGCCTCTGGTCGAGCGGCGTCGCCTCGATCCGCACAACGCCGATCTGCCTCATCCCGCGCGCCGAGCTCCCGCAGTGGCAGGAGCTGGCGCCGCCGGCCGACTTGGCCGACGCGAGCGGGCCGGCGCGCGACCTGCTGGCGGCGCTCGCGGCGGGCGGCGCGATGTTCCCGCGCGACCTGCAGCGAGCGGCGCGGCTGCTCGATTCCCACTTCGAAGGGGCGCTGCAGGAGCTCGTCGCACGCGGTGCGGTGACCTGCGATTCGTACGGCGCGTTGCGCCAGCTCATCGTGCCGCCGTCGAAGCGGAAGCTGCCGATCCTCACGATCGGCCGCTGGAGCCGCTTCCGCGGGGATGGCGCGGCGAGCGGCGCGCCGAGCAGCGCGACGACCGTGCCCGCGCCGCCGCGGCCGGAGCAGGTCGAGCTGGTCGCGCGGCAGCTGCTCAAGCGCTGGGGCGTCGTGCTGCGCCGGACGCTCGAGCGCGAGCGGCTGCCGGTGGCGTGGCGCGAGCTGCTCCGCTGCTACCGCGCGATGGAGCTGCGCGGCGAGGTGCGCGGCGGCCGGTTCGTCGCCGGCTTCGATGGCGAGCAGTTCGCGCTGCCTGACGCGGTGGCGCTGCTGCGCAAGCGGCGGCGCGTCCAGCGCGAGCGAGTCGCGGAGCAGGAGGCCGGTGGCGCGAGCGTGCCCGCCGCCGAAGTGGCCGCCGCCGACCCGCTGAACCTCGTCGGCATCCTCACCCCCGACGAGCGCGTCCCGCGAGCGCAACGCCGCAACGTCGCGATCGGCTGACATCCCGGATCGAAACGCCGCGTCTAGAGCAGCCGCTGCGCTTCGAGCCGCTGCACCCGCTCCTCGAGCGCCGCGAGCCGCTCGACGAGCGCGGCCACGGTCGGGTCGCCGGCGCTGGCCGAGCCGCTGCTCGCCGCCCCGCTCGAGCTGGCCACCGTCGCCCCGCCGCTCGCGCTGCCCATCGCCGCCCCGCTCGCCTCCTCGGCTTGCCACTTCGCGAGCTGCTCCGCCGCCGCGAAGCCGTGGGTCCAGCGCACGCCGCGCGCGGCCGCTTCCGGCGAGAGTCGCACCACCATCGCCGGCGCGCGGCGGCGCAGCTTCTCCAGCAGCTCGCGCAGCGCTTCGAGCGTCTCGATCGGCCGCATCCGGCTCGCCCGCCCGCGCAGGTCGCCTTCGCTCTGCGCACCGCGCAGGAAGAGCTCTCCCAGCACCGCGAGCTCGCTCACCGTCAGCTCGAGCTTGCGCACCAGCTCCTGCCGCCACCGCACGACGCGCCCGCTCTCCGGCAGCACCGACAGCACGAGCCCCTTCTCCTCGAGCGCCTTCAAGCCGCTCTCGACCTGCGCCTCGTCGAAGTGGGTGAGGGGGTCCCGATTGTTCTTCTGGTTGCAGCCGGCGACCAGCGCGCTGACGGTCATCGGGTAGTACTCGGGGGTCGTCAACCCCTTCTCGATCAGCACGCCGAGCAGGCGCCGCTCGGTGGCGTTCAGCGGCAGCGCGCCGGGCAGGGCGCCGGACGACGTGGCGGCGGACGGTTCCATGCGCTCTCCTCCTTGGCGGATCTCATGTGGCGCGCACGCTACGCCGCGCGCGCTCTCCGCGGTCGGCACACGGTTGGCGATGGTGCCAGTCGAGGGGCGCCGCCGAGGCTGCGGAGATGACGGGATCCTTCGAGCAACGCCGTTCGTCCGAGGGCCGCCGCGGAACGGGGGATATCGGGACCGAGCACGTTGGCGCAGTCGAGGTGGGGTGGCGGCGCCAGCTGCCGGCTCTGCAGATGCTGCGCAGTATTGAACGACGCGTGGCGGCCACCGCAGGGTGGTTGCCCACGCGGGGCGATGGCTAAGGTGTTTCCCTTAGTTGGCCCGGGAAGGCCACTGAGGGAGAAGGAAGTACGGCCATGGTTGAGCACGCTCTCGATCGCTTCGGATCGGAATCCGATCGTCTCCGGCGGCCCGCGCCGCGACCCCTCCCGCCCCGACTGCACCGCCGCCGTCTCTCGTCGGCCCCCCGGCACGGCCGGGCCACTCGCTTCGCCGTCCCCCTCACCGGGCTGGTCGCCGCGCTGTTCCACAGCGCCGCGCCGACCGCGACAGCGCAAGAGTGGCAGCAGCACTTCTCCGGCGAGGCGGCGCTCGACACGTTCGGCTCGACCATCGCCGTGGTCGGCGACCTCGACGGCGACGCGATCGACGACCTCCTGGTCGGCGCGCCCAACTCCAGCACCAACGCTTGGCACGGCGGCGCGGCCTATGCCTACTCGGGCGCGACGCGGACGCTGCTGGCGACTTGGCGCGGCCAGCGGCTCGATGACGCGCTCGGCCTCGCGCTGTGCGGGCCGGGCGATCTCGATGGCGACGGCGTCGGCGAGCTGCTGATCGGCGCTCCCAACCTGATCGGCGGCAGCTTCCGCGGTCAGGTGAAGCTCTATTCGGGCGCGACGCGGGTGCTGCTGCGCACGTTCGACGGCGCCGTGCCGGGCGATGCCTTCGGCTCCTCGATCGCAGCGCTGGCCGACCAGACGGGCGATGGCGTCCCCGAGATCGCCATCGGCGCGCCGGGCGCGTCGGCCTACTTCATCTACGACGGCGCCAACGGCGGCGAGGTCGGCCAGTTCACGAGCCTCCAGCCCGACAGCAGCCTCGGCAACGCCATCGCGCCGGCCGACGACCTCGACCACGACGGCATCGGCGACTTCTTCGTCTCCGCCCCGTTCTGGCGCGACGCTTCCGGCATCGTCGTCGGCCGCCTGCAGCTGCGTTCCGGCCGCGACGGCTCGGTCCTGCGCAACCACTACGGCGAGAACCGCTCGAGCTTCCTGGTCGACTTCTACGGTTGGACGGCCATCGCCGTGACCGACGTCGACCGCGACGGCGTGCGCGACTACGCCACCGGCGCGTGGGCCTTCGGCAGCTGCCAGGAGGGGCGGATCTACGTCTACTCCGGCCGGACCGGCCTCGAGATCGGCCGCTACGACGGCAGCGATTGCGGCGACCTCTCCGGCTACCTGCTGGCCGACGGCGGCGACCTCGACGGCGACGGCTCGGGCGACCTGCTCGTCGGCCACCCGCAGCACGGCACCGACAACGAGGGGCAGCTCGAGCTGCTGGCCGCGTTCGATGGCAGCGAACTCTCGCGCATCGACGGCGAGCCGCGCACGCGGCTCGGCGCTGGGCTCGCGTCGGCGGCCGACCTCGACCACGATGGCGCGCCCGACCTGCTGGTCGCCTCGATCGGCGCGGTGACGACCTACGTCGGCGAAGTCGACCGCTACGAATGCCGCGCGCCGACCGTCGCCGCGCTCTCCATCGCGCGCGCCGACCACCGCGACGACACGACCGTCACGCTCACCGGCAGCGCCCTGCGCGCCGAAGCGGGGCTGGTGGTGGAGCTCGATGGCGAGCGGGCGCCCGACCTGGTGCCGCTCGATTCGACGAGCTGCCAGTTCCGCGTGCCGCCCGGCGCGCCCGGCCCGGTGGTGCTGGCGGTGGCGACGCGGTTCGGCCGCGCCGAGGTGACCTTCCTGCGCACGCCGGCGATCACGCTGAGCGGCGTCCTCGCGCCCGCCGGCAGCGGCGTCTGGTCGAGCCATGTCGACGACGGCGACGGACTGCTGCTGATCGCCGGCATCCCGCCCGCTCGACCGACCGCCACGCCGCCCTACCGCGGCAAGCTCGCGCTCCTGCCCTACTACGTGGTGGCGCTGGTGCCGGATGTGACGGGCGACCGCTTCGACCTGCCCTTCGACATCGCCGACGATCCCGCGCTCTCCGGCGTCACGCTGCTGGTGCAGGCGCTCGCGGGACCGAAGCTCGGCGGCAAGGGCAAGGACGCCGGCTGGACCAACTGGATCGAGTTCACGATCGAGTGAGCGGCGCGGCCGGCAAGATCGCGCGCATGGCAGCATCCCTGGCAGGCGCAGCGATCCTCCTCACCGGCGCGAGCAGCGGCATCGGCCGCGCGCTCGCGCTGGAGCTTGGCCGGCGCGGCGCGACGCTCCTCCTCACCGGCCGCGATGCGACACGACTTGCCGCCACGGCGCACGAGGTGACGGCAACGGGCGGCCGCGCGGAGACGGCGTGCGCCGACCTCGCCGAGCCGGGCGCCGCGCGAGCGCTGGTCGAGACGGCGCTGCAGCGCCTCGGCCGCCTCGATGCACTGGTCAACAACGCCGGCTACGGCCTCTCCGCCTTCCTCGAGCAGGCGCCGCTGCCCGAGCTCGATCGCCTCTTCGCGGTGAACGTGCGCGCCGTCGTCGAAGCGACCCAGGCGGCGCTGCCGGCGCTGCGCGCGACGCGCGGGCAGGTGGTGAACGTCGGCTCGGTGGTCGGCCATCGCGGCCTGCCGGCGCTCGGTGGCTACTGCATGACGAAGGCGGCGCTGGCGTCGTTCAGCGAGGCGCTGCGGCCCGAGGTCGCGCGCGACGGCGTCCACGTGCTGCAGGTCGAGCCCGGCCTCACCACCACCGACTTCGGCCTCCATCGCGTCGTGGTCGGCCCCCATCCGCGCCACTTCCGCAGCTGGTTCGCGATGACGCCCGAGTCGGTCGCACGCCGCATCGCCCGCGCGATGGAGCGGCGCCAGCGGCGCCTCGTGATGGGGCTGCCCGGCAAGGCGCTGATCGCCGCCAACGCGCTGGCGCCGTGGCTGGTCGAGCGCCTGCTCGCCCGCAAGGTCGTGCGCGACTACGGCGCCGCGCCGAGCAACCGCTAACGTCCCCGCCCCTCGCGCGCCCGGGCGCGACCTCGGAGAGCCGCCATGAGCCGCGATGCGCACCCCGCCGCCGATCCGCAAGTCGTCATCCACGACCTGATCGCCTTCCCGCCGTTGCACGACGCCGACCTCGCCGTGCGCACGCGCGGCTGCAGCCGCGAAGCGCTGGTGGCCGCGCTCGAGGACGCCATCGAGGATCTCGGCGACGTCGAAGCGGACGATGCCGAGGCGCGCGAGGAGGAATCGGCGCTGATCGAGCTGCTCGGCAAGCTCGCGCCCGACCACGCGTGGCTGGTCCCCGTCGATCCCGCGGCGTCGAGCAGCGCGGGCGACGCCGCCGCGTCTCCGGCTGCGGCGGCGGCCGCGCAGGCGGCCCGCAAGGCGCAGTTCGCGCGGCTGCGGGCGGTGCCGCCCGAGTACGAGGCGTCGCTGGTCGAGCGCGTCGCCGAGCTGGTCGCCCATCCGAGCGACGGCGCGGCGCTGGCCGACGCGCTGCTCGAGCTGCCCGAGGCGCTGCAGGTCCCGCTGCTCGGTCGGCTGGAGCGGGCGCGCGCGCGCTTCGGCACGCCGGCGCCGCTGCTCTACGAGCCGTTGCTGGCGAAGCCGCTGCCGGCCGCGCTGAAGGCGGCGGTCGATGCGACGCTGGCGAGCGAGGTGGCGCGGCCGCGGCTGGTCGAAGGCTTCGCGTGGCTCTCGAGCTGCGACGGCGTCGGCGGCGTCACACTCTTCGCCGGCCTGCGCAACCCCGACTCGAGCCACACGGTGCTGCACGTCGCCTGCTCGGTGGTCGGCGGCGTCGAGGGGGTGATCGTCTTCGCGCGGCAGACGAAGAAGGCGATCGAGAAGCTGATGGAGGAGGTGCGCGTCGACGGCATCGACTTCGTGCGCGCGCCGATCGAGCTGGCGGCGCGGCTGGTGGCCGATGCTGCCGAACGGGGCCATCGCGCCGGGCAGAAGCTCGCCGAGGCGGACGAGCAGGCGCTGGCGCTGCTGGCGCCGGTGAAGCTCGCCGCGCGGCCGAGCGGCGGCGCGCCGCTGGTGATCGCGATGCCGCCCGAGCCGGTCGAAGCGCTCTTCCGCCGCGGCGAGTACGCGTCGTGGTTCCTCGACGCGGGCGACCTGCTCGATGCGGGCGTCGAGCTGCCGCGCGCCGACCATGTCGCCGACGAGTGGGTCGAGGCGGCGCTGCCGAAGCTCGATCGCGAGCCGCTGCGCGCGCGCCTCGCCGCGATGGCCTCCTACATGGGCCTCTGGCACGAGCTGCGCCGCGAGACGCAGCTGGCGGCGCTGCTGCGCGCGCAGGCGTGGCCGGCGACGCTCTCCTTCCGCGGCGATGCGCTCACCGAGCACGGCGAGGCGAGCAGCCCGTGCAGCTCGGCGCCGACCAACGAGCTCTTCTTCGGCATCGTCGCGCGCTCCTTCTTCCTGGTGCAGTCGCAGCTCGAGCCGGTGGCGCTGGCCGCGGAGCTCGGCGATCCGGAGCTGCGCCAGGGGTTGAAGGAGACGCTCTTCGCCGACGTCCGCGCGCCGCGCGGCGAGGAGCTGGCGCGCCTCGACGTCGCCGAGTACGCGCTGCTGCTGATCGAGGACTCGCTCCACCTCGTGGCGCCCGCGCGCCGGCCGAAGGGGGAGGCGCTCGAGCGGCTGGCGGAGCGCGTCGCGGGTGCGGTGGTGGCGTTGCGCGGCGCCGGGAAGCTGGTCAGTCGGCGCGCGGTCGACGGGCCGCCGCCGCCGGAGTTGTTGGCCGCGCTGCAACCCGAGGGCGGCACGCTCCACGCCAGCGATGCGACCGTGCTGGCGGCGGCGCTGCAGCGCGGGCTCGTCGAGGAGCTCTTCGGACAGGTCTGCAGCGACTGCCCGATCGACTGCTGGCGCGACCTGAAGCAGGACGCTGCGGCGCCCTTCTTCGCGACGGCGCACCCGGCCGCGGAGGTGATCGAGGCGCTGGCCGGCGAAGGCGAAGAGGACGAGGGCGAGGACGGCGACGCGTCGCGCTGATCGTCGCGCGTCAGGCGCGGTCGGCGCGACGGCGGCCGAGGAGGTGCGCGAGGCTCGCGGCGGCCACCACCGTCCCGAGTGCGAGCAGGCTGTCCCGCGGCGCCGCCACGACCGCACCGATCGCGAACCAGAGCACCGCGCCCACGAAGACGATCGGCACCCACGGCCAACCGCGGCACGCCACCGCTTCGCCGCCTTCGCGGAGCCGCACGCGCACCAGCCCGACCACCGCCGCCGCCGCGCAGAGGCTCAACGTCCAGCCGATGTAGGTCATCAACTGCTGCAGGCCGGTCGCCCACAGGAAGAGCAGCGCGATGGCCGCTTGGGCGACGATCGCGGCGCGCGGCGGCTGGCCCGCGACCGTGCCGAGCGCACGCGGCAGCGCGCCGTCGTCGGCCATGCGCGCCACGACGCGCGGACCGGCCATCGTCATGCCGAGGATCGAGGTGAGCAGCGCGAGCGAGACGGTCGCCGTCACCAAGAGCTCGCCCGGCCGGCCGAGCAACGCGCGCGCGGCGATCGCGGCGACCTCCGGGCGGCCGACCAGCTCGGAGCCGTCGACCGACCAGAGGAAGACGGCGTTCAGCGCGAGGTAGAGCGCGGTCACGAGGAGGCAGCCGTGCACCATCGCGCGCGGCACGTTGCGGCGCGCGTCGACGACCTCGCCGGCGATGTAGGCGCTGGCGTTCCAGCCCGAGTAGGCCAGGTAGATCCACGGCATCGAGGCGACGAGGCCGCGCCACGGCGACGCGACCGGCGGCGCAGCGTGCGTCGGCGCGCGCCCGAAGAGCCGCAGCGACGCGATCAGGAACAGCGCCATCAGCGCCAGCTTCGCCGCCACGACCCGATCCTGCAGCCGCGTGCCGAGCTCGACGCGCCGGCCATGCAGCCACGCCGCCAGCACGATCGCGACGGTGCCGACCCACGGCTGCGTGGGCTCGCCGATCGCGAGGCAGCGGCAGCCGTAGACCTGCAGCAGGTGGGCCGCGGCGGCGAGCGGCGCGCCGAAGCCGGCCACCATCGACACGAGGCCGGCCGCGGTGCCGGCGGTCGGATGGAGCGTGCGCCGCAGGTACTCGTACTCGCCGCCCGAATCCGGGAAGCGCAGCGCCAGCGCGCCGTAGCTGAGCGCCCCGCACAGCGCGATGGCGCCGCCGGCGAGCCACGCGAGCAGCACGGCGCCGCGGCTGCCGAGATCGTGCAGCGCGAAGCCCGACGTCGTGAAGACGCCGACGCCGATCATGCTGGCGATGACCAGCGCGGTGGCGCTGCGCGCGGCGATCGGCGCGGTCGGCGCGGTCGGCGGCTCGCTCGGCTTCACGGCCGAATTCACGGCCGGCGGAAGCGCAGCACGTAGTTCTCGCGGAGGTAGGGCGTCTCCTCGCGGCGGACGAACTCGAAGCCCGCGGCCTCGATCTCCTGGCGCACGACCGCCTCGCTGGCGCGCACGTGGCCGAGGATCCACTCGCTGCTCACGCCCGGCTCGCGGATGAAGTCGAGGATCACCAGTTCGCCGCCCGGCCTGAGCGCGGTGCGGATCGAGGCGAGCGTGGAGCGCGGGAACTCGAAGTGGTGGTAGGTGTCGCAGACGAAGGCGAGGTCGACGCTGGCCGGCGGCAGCTCGACGCTGCGCTCGGTGCAGAGCACCGGCTCGATCTGCGGCAGCTGCGCCGCCGCCGCTTCGGCGCGCAGGTGGTCGACGAAGTTCTTCGCGATGTCGACGGCGAAGACGCGCCCCTTCGGCCCGACCTGCGGCGCGAACAGCAGCGTGTAGAGCCCGGTGCCGGCGCCGATGTCGGCGACCGCGAGGCCCGGCCGCAGCCCGAGCAGCGCGACGACCCGCTCGCGCTGCGCGAAGACCTCGCGGCTCTCGACCTCGAAGCGCTGCTCGTACTTGGCGATGTCGAGCGCGGGATCGAGGAAGTCCTTGTTGATGCCGGGCTTGACGCTCTCTTCCGGGGGCGGCGGCGGAGCCGGCGGGGCGGGCGGGACGCTGCTGCAACCGGCGAGGGCCGCGGCGAGCGCGGCGGCCAGCGTGAAGGAGCGCGCGGCCGCGGCGAGCGCGACGCGGAGATCACGGAGCGACATGGCGAGGTCTCGATGGAGGGGGCGAGCCGAAGCGGCCGCGGCAGCTTAGTTCTTGCCGCTCGCTTGCTCCGATTCGAACCCCTCGTCGTCGAGCTCCATCGCCGGCGGCGGCGCGCGTCGCGTGCGCGGCGTGGCGGTCAGCGCGAGTGCCAGTTCCCGGCGCCCGACGCGCGCCACGCCGATTGCGAGGCGAGCTCGCCGGCGAGGTTCGAGCCTCCGCCGGTCGAGGCGCTGCCGGAGCCGCCCGCGCCGCCGCCGGTCATCTGCTGCAGCTGCGCCAGTGCCGCCATCCACTGCGCTTGGTTGCGCTGGAACTGCGCCTCGTCGACCATCCAGCCGCTGAGCGTCCCGCCGGCGCCGTCGAACGCCAAATGGACCGGCACGAATCCCTTCATCCACTGGTGCAGCGAGTAGCTCCAGACGCGTTGCTCGCCGAGCTGCTGCACGTGCTTCGGTTCTCCCAGCAGCGCCACCACTTCCGCCGTCGTCATGCCGCAGCGCAGTTGCTGCAACTTGGCAATGGCCCCCAACTTGTTGATCGCCCCGCGGAGCATTCCGGTCAAACCCATCGCGAGCTCCAACGAACACGCCCACAGCCAGCCGAGTGCAGCGCAGCGGCTGCGCAGCTCCCTCGGGCCGAGCGGAATCGGGAGCGCGCCGTCACGCGGAGCGACCGCCGACGATGGCGCGCCCTCCCTCCGCTCAGCTCTTCGGCGTCGCTTGCCCCGTCACGAACCACTTGTAGTCGAGCTCCATCGCCGGCGGCGGGCCGCCCGCGCCCTTCAGGTAGTGGTCGAACCACTGGAGCTGGCGGACGTGGTAGTCGAGGCGGCTCGCGGCGCGCGCGTTGCCGTGCCCCTCGCCCGGGTACTGCACCAGCCGCACGGCCGGATGGCCGGCGACCTTCAGGTAGCGGAAGAGCTCCATCGATTGCGACGCCGGCACGCGCGGATCGGCCTTGCCGGCGAGGATCAGGATCGGCGTCTTGCTCTTCGGAGCGTGGTAGATCGGGCTCCTCTCGAGGAAGTGCTGCCAGTCCTCCCAGACGTGCTTGCCGTGGTGGACGAGGTAGTGCTCTTCGGGGATGTCGGAGGTGCCGGCCATCGAGAGCTGGTTCGAGACGCCGAAGCCCATCACGGCGGCTGCGAAGCGCGCCGTCTCCTTGGTCGCGAACCACGCCGACGCGAAGCCGCCGTAGCTGCCGCCCGTCACGCCGACCTTCGCCGGATCGATCAGCCCCTTCGTCGCGAGGAAGTCGATGCCGTCGAGGATGTCGTCGAACTCCTTGCCGGCCGGATCGCCGTAGCCCATGGTCGAGAAGGCGACGCCGCGGCCGGTGCTGGCGCGGTAGTTCGGCAGGAAGACGGCGTAGCCCTTGCCGGCCAGCACCTGCGCCGGCTCGCTGTAGCGCGTCGTCCAGCCGTGGCGGTAGTGCGACTCGGGGCCGCCGTGGACGATGACCACCAGCGGCACCTTGCCCGCGCCGTCGCTCGCGGCCTCGCCCGGCTTGCGGCCGTGAGGCCAGAGCAGCAGCCCCTCGATCTCGAGGCCGTCGCGCGCCTTCCAGCGCACCACCTCCTGCGCCGCGAGCTGCCGCTCGGCGAGCCACGGGTTCAGCGTCGTCACGCGCTGCTTCGCGCCGCCGACCTCCCACGCGAACAGCTCGTTCGCGAAGTCGGGCGCATGGGCGATCAGCGCCGCCCGCTTGCCGTCGTCGGAGAGCGAGAACGAGGTGATCGCGAAGCCGGGCTCGGTGAGCAGCTCGACGTTGCCGCTGCCGTCCGCCTCGATCCGGCCGATCAGCGTGTCGCAGCCGCGATCGGCCAGGTAGAGGAGCGTGTCGTCGTCGAGGAACGCGGCGCTGACGAAGTGGCCGAGGAAGTCGGGCAGCAGCTCCTTCGTGAAGCCGCCGGCCGCATTGGCCACCATCAGGCGGCCCTGCTGCGGATCGTGCTTGTCCTTGGCGCTGATGAAGGCGACCAGCCGCCCGCTCGGGCTGAAGGTCGACATGCCGAGCTTGCCCTCGTGGTCGAGCTTGGCGACCACCTCGCCCGACGGCGCCTCGAGGATGTGGAGGCGGCGGCGCATGTAGGAGGCGTCGACCCCCGGATCGGGGGCGAGCGCCAGCAGGAGGCGGCGGCCGTCCGGCGACCACTGCACATCGATCGGGTGGCCATCGAGCGGGATGCGCTGCGGCTTCGAGCCGCGCAGCGAGAGGTCGACGACGTGGAGCTCGGCGGCGCGCCAATCCTCCTCGAAGACCTCCTGGCTGAACCCCTTGTCCTGCGCCGACTTGCGCTCCTTGTCGGCGGGCGTCGTCGTGAAGGCGATCCGCTCGAGCGTCGGGTGGAAGGCGACGCTGCCGAGGTCGCTCTCGTGCTCGAAGAGCTTCTGCGCCTCGCCGCCGTCGAGCGGCAGCGCGTAGAGGCTCCGCGCCTTGTCGCCGGTCCGCTTGGCGAGGAAGAGGAGGCGCTTGCTGTCGGGCGCGAACTGGACGCCGCTGACGTTCACCTCGCCGGTGATGAAGGGGCGCGGCTTGCCGTCGGCGCCCGCGACCCAGAGCTCGCTCCAGTTCGGGCCATCCTTCCCGCCGAGCGGGTCGCGCGGCACCGAGACGGTCCACGCGGTAGCGCTGCCGTCCGGCGCGATGGTCGCCGCCGAGACCAGCTTCATGCGGAAGAGGTCCTGCGTCGTGAGCGGCGCGCCGCTGCCCTCTTGAGCGACGGCGAAGCCCGCCATCGCGACGAGCGGCACGGCGAGCGGCACGACGGCCGAGACCGCGGCCGAAACGGCGGAGAGCGCCCATCCGAGGGCGACGCGAGGCACGCGGGTCGTCAGCATGAGACGTTCCTTCTTCTGGAGCGCGGTTGCGCCGCGAAGTGCGAGGGGCTCGCGACTATAAGGGCCGCCCGAGAGGGTCGGCCTCGCGCGTCGCAACGGAGTGGTGATGAGCCTCGAACTCGGATTCATCTGGTTCGCCGAAGTCGTGATGTTCACGGCGCTCTACCTCTTCGTGCGCGCCTTCCAGGTGCGCCGCCGCGACCTCGCGCTCCATCAGCGCCTCGGCAAGAGCGGCGCGCTGCTGGTCTTCGTCGGACTGCTGGCGGTCGAGGTGCTGGCGCGCGGGCTGGGCTGGGAGTTCCCGATCCGTTCGGAGTCGATGCTCCGCATCCACATCTGGGTCGCGACGGGGGCGTTGGCGGTGCTGATCCTGCTGGTCGTCTCCGGCATGAAGCGGTGGCGAGCGCTCCACGTCCGCCTCTACCTGCTCTTCTTCCCGCTCTACGTCGCGACCATCGTGCTGAGCCTGTTCGCCTTCGATCTCTTCGCGTTCGGGCGCGACTGACCGACGCGGTACGAGCGGCGTCGCGTTTCGTTCGTCGCGCGGCGGCATTCATCCCCCTGCACCGCGGTGCGGTCGCAGGAGGGATGGCGATGGAACGGCTGGAACACGACGGGCGGCTCGAACACGAGGCGCGGTTGGGGAAGGCGCGCGCGAGGGCCGCTCGGCGACGGGCGCTCAGTCGCTGGGCTGCCTTGGCTGGGGTAGTGCTGCTGGCGGCCGCTGGGTGGTTCGTCGGGACGCGCGACGCACGGCGCCTCGCCGCGCTGCCCGTCACGCCGGCCGATCGGGTCGTGCCGCTCGCGCCGACCTCGCCGCTGCCCGCGCCAGCCACGGCTACAGCGCAGCGGGTCGATGAGCTCGCGGAGCTCGAGACGGCGCGCGGGCGAGTGGTGCTGCGGGTGGTCGACGGGGTGACCGGTGCGCCGCTGCCCGAGGCGTGGCTCGCGCTGCCGGTCCCGACGACGCCCTACCGCGAGTCCGACCCCGACGCGCCGATCCGCTACGAGGTGCGCGGCTACGCGACGAACCCGGTCGTGATCGAGAGCTACTGGGCGCGCCTCTTCGTCGTCGCGGGGGGCGCGGGCGGCTACCTGCCGCGGGCGCTCCACCTCGACCTCGGGCCGGAGCGGCCGAACTTCGAGCAGACGATCGAGCTCTCCCGCTGCGGCGAGCTCGAAGTCTCGGTGACCGACGCAGCGAGCGGCGCGCCGGTCCCAGCGACCGTGCTGGCCGTCGATCGGAGTCGCTACGTCCCGGAGGTCGAGCGGCTCTTCCAGGCAGCGACCGAGCGGGTCAGGGTGGCGAATCGGCCACCGGACGATCGCGTCCTCTTCCCGAGCTTGCCGGAGCGTCGCGCGATCGATGCGCTGCCGGCGGCGCCGCCGGCGCTCGACGAGGTGGTGGCGCGCCTCGAAGCCGTCGGCGAGAGCGGTTGGTGGCCGGAGCAGTTCGAGTCGAAGAAGGGGCGCCACTACGCGTCGGCGCCGAACGGCCGCGCGCGCCTGGCGTTGCCGTCGGGCGACGACTGGAGCGTGGTGGTCTGGCCCGATGGGCCGTGGTCCCACGCGCTGCAGGACAGCGTCGCCATCGACGATCGCAGCGTGACGTCGCTCGAACTGAAGGTGACGCCCGTCAACTTGGTGCGCGGCCGCGTGCTGCGGGAGGATGGCACGCCGGCGGCGGGCGCGCAGCTGGTGATCGACACCGCCAAGGATGACGAGTCGTCCGATTCGGTGACGCTCGAGGCGGTGGCGAACGAGGAGGGGCGCTTCGAGCTGCCGCTCGCGCGCCGCGAGATCCTCGTGATCGCGAGGCAGGAGCACGACGGCACGGGACGCGCCGGTGTCGGCTTCGGCGCGTTCGAGTTCGTCGAGTTCGCCGATCTCTCGGGCGGCGTGCGGGAGATCGAGCTGCGCTTCGTGCGCCGCGATCGCGACGAGGCGGGGCGCGCCGACACGATGCGCGGCCGCGTCCTCCATGCCGACGGGTCGCCGGCGGTGGGGGCGGAGGTGCGCGCGGAGATCTTCGGTCCGCACGCCCGCACCGATCACGATGGGCGCTTCGTGCTGCATGGGGGATTCGGTGCACTGGTTCACCTGCTCGCCGAATTCGATCGCGAGGCGATGTTGAAGGAGAAGCTCTTCAACGCCAGCGCCACGTGGCAGACCTACACGGCGCCCACGACCCTCGTGGAGAAGTTCGTCACCCAACCGTTCTCGCTGGTCGCACTCGATCCACAAGAGGAGCTCGTGATCCAGTTCAAGGAATAGTCGCGCCGGCGGGCTCGGACGCATGGGGCGGCCGCGCCTGTGGGCGCCCCACGAAGAGGAGTCCGCTCATGTCACTGCTCGGAACCGCTGCCCGCGTCGCGATCGTCCTCGCGGCAGCAACAGCCACGGCCAGCGCGCAGGGCCGCAAGACCTGCCGCAACTACAACTGCGACGGCCTCTACCGCTGCAGCTGGAAGGTGACGAAGACCGATGCGCCGCCGCTCACGTCGCTCGATGACTCGCTGCGAGTGGGACGCTCGATGGCGCAGTACCGCGGCTTCTGCAACGCCATGCAGCCCCCGTTCGCCCTGGATGGCTACGCCATCTCGCCCGGCACGCGCATCACGTTCACCCAGACCTCCGACGGCGCTGCGCAGACGAAGTGGGACGTGAAGCACGTCAACTTCTGTCCCGCCTGCAAGTTCACCGAAGGGCGCGGGCGTGCCGAGGCGGTCGTCTCCTTCAAGGCGCGGGCGAAGATGCATGACCCGTTCGGATCGGACGCGCGTGCCGAGGCGTGGGGCACGCTCGGCGCGCGCGAATCGACCACTGGCTGCAAGGCGGAGGCGAAGGGCGGCGTGGTCGTCGCCAGCAGCGGCGCCTTCTCCGTCGGCGGAGGCGGCGGCCCGATGGGGCCGAGCGGCTCGATCGGCTGGACGCAGAACCTCGGCAACCTCTCCGAAGTCGAGCAGCTCTTCCACCACGAAGACGACACGCCCGACGTCGAGAAGAACGAGTACCACGTCACGATGAGCGCCACCGTCGATCGCGCCGTGGTCGCCGCCAACGGCTGGATGCTCGGCTTCGCGCAAGCAGCGATGGAGCTCGAACCGGTCGCCTTCGACCTGACGCTGTTCCTCAGCTGCGACTACTGCGACCACGCCGACTCGAAGGCGGTCGAGCACTTCCCGCAGTGAACCGACGAGCGCACGTGACGGCGTGAGCGCCGTCGCGGGGCGCTGCGCACGCCGAGTGGGAGTCGCGCGTCGCCCGCGGCGCCGCGGGGGCGGCGTGCGAGCGGTGACGGCTGCCGCATCCGCGTCGCTCCGGACGTGATGGGAGGGGGGAGCCGAGGAGGGAGTGTTGGGATCGGACCATGAAGCGGGCCGCCGCAGGAGTCCCTGCGACGGCCCGTGTTGTTTCCCATGGCCGGCGAGTGGCCGCCGCACACCGTCGCTCGGGTTGTTGGGAGCACTGAGGCGCGCTACACCGCCTCATCGGTGCGCCGAGACGGTGCCCAGACGACACGAGCGAGTCGATCGGAACGCGCCTCGGAGTGCACGAGGAGAGAACTATTGAAGTCGAGAGTTCGAGCGGTCGTGCTGGCGGTGACGGCGGCGCTCGTTGCCTGACTGACCTACGACCTCGTCGAGTTCGGTCGGGCAGACGCGCCGCACGACGCGACCAGACCACCGGATCGAGACGCGAGTTCAGCGACCGCCAGCAGCGACGCATCCTTGGCCGAGCCGACTCCTCTCGAGCCGGCCCCGAGCCCAACCCGATCCGAGTTGGTGCGAGGGTGCCGCGTCATCGGACGAGTCGTCGCGAAGGACGAGTCGAGCACGCCGCTTCCGGGCGTGCTCGTCGTCGCGTCCAGGAGTCGCTTCGACGCGCAGGCATCGCGACCGCCTTCGGACGCGCTGAAGAGCAAGACGATCACCGACGGCTCATTCGTCCTGAACGACCTCGAGCCCGACCGGACCTACTTCCTCTCGTTCCGGAAAGCTGGCTACCGACCGCGCGTCACCGCATCGCTCGGCCCTTTCGGCGAGGGCACCCACGAGCTTCCCTTGATGCAGTTGACTCCGGGGCGAACGGTCTCCGGCTTCGTGCGCGACGAACAGTCGATGCCGATCGAAGGGGCGGTCGTGGCCTTGTTCGAGGTGTCGGCATTCCTTGCCGCCTTCGAAGGCGCGCCGGCGCGCGAGCGCGAGGCGACGCGCGAAATCGTCACAGGTGCTGACGGCAGCTACACGCTGCCGATCGACTCGCGCGCTTTCCTGCTGCACGCCTCCGCCGACGGCTTCAGCGGTGGCGAGAGCGGGACGATGAGCGTCGATCGAGCCGATGAGCTGCGGTACGACTTCGTGTTGCAGCCCGCCAGCACGATCAACGGATCGGTGGTCGATCAAGTCGGGAGACCGGTGGCTGGTGCAACGATCCGCCTCTCGCCGGCGGATGAAACGCTCGGCGTCGGCGAGGTCCTTCTCACCAGCGCGGGCGACGGCACGTTCCAGTCGGACGCGGTGCCGCCGGGAGAGCTCGCCGTTCGTGTCGTGCGAGATGGATTCGCTCCGACCGTGGTCGTCTCCGCCCCGCCGCGTGTCGATCTCGTCGTCACGCTGCGCTCCGAGTCCTCGCTGGTGGGAGAGGTCGCGCCCGATCCCAGCGGACGTCGGCTGACGATCGTCGAGATCGTGCTGATGCCGGTGGAGGAGTCGAGCGCGCCGGTTCGCTTCCGCGTGCCGATCCACCGGACGTCCGGACGATTCCGCTGCAGTGGAATCGTGCCTGGCGAGTATCGAGCCCTCGGAGCAGCGGACGGTTGGTCGGTAGCGCTGCCGGAGATCGTCCGCTTCGAGCCCGGCGAAGAGCTGTCGCTCGGAAGCGTTCCGCTGGTCGAGAAGCGGCTCATCACCGGCAGGGTGAGGGATGCGACGGGTGCAGCGGTGGGCGGCGCGAGGGTTTTCGTCCACGTGGTCGAGTCCGGTCGGGGCACCTACTACTTCGATGGTCCCGGCGCGGTCGGCGAGGTCGCCGAGACGGCAGCGGACGGCTACTTCGAATTGCACGCCGTTCCACCGATCCCATTCGAGGTCCGCGCACGGACGACCATCGATCGAGTCGGTGAGCTCGCCGCCTACGCGGACGCGATCCGCTTCGACTCCGGCGCAGCAGCGGAGGCGGCATCGCCGCTCGAGCTCTTCCTGCGTCCGTATGGCGCGGTCGTCGTCTCGATTCGCGGACGCGATGGGTCGCCGTTGTCCGGGCGCCGCGTGGAGCTGCGCCAAGGAATGCGCATCACGCAGGCGCGGACGTCGCCGGACGGCACGTTCCGTTTCGAGGACGTTCGCGCCGGCGCAGCGACGCTCGCGGTCTTCGGTCGGCCGAGCGACGGCAGTGCGGTGCGCCAAGTCGATGTCGCGGCGGGAGTGGAGACGGAGGTGGAGTTCGTCTACTGAGAGGGTTTCTGCGTCGCGGAGAGCACCGGAGCTGCCGTCGATGCCGGCGCGCACGTTCTTGCGAACGAAGCGGGCCGCCGCAGGAGTCCCTGCGACGGCCCGTGTTGCTTCCGTCTCGTGCTCGGCGTTTCACCGCCGCCGAGTCTCGCCCAGGTCACCTCACGTCGAGCTGGCCGGCGCCGCCGCCTCGCCGCTCGGGACTGCGGCTCCATTCGCCGAGGCTGCTTCCGCGGCCGGTGCGGCGAAGGACGCGACGATCGCGGCGAGCTCGTCGTCGGAGAGGAGCTTCCGCGAGCCCTTCGCCTTGGCGAGGATCGCGTCGACCAGCGCGTCGCTCTTCGCGTGGCCGCGCTGCTCGAGCCAGAACTCGACGTTCGACTTGCCGCTCATCGGGCCGATGGCGATCTTCTGCGCGAGGCCGAAGAGGTCGCTCGGCACGCCCGAGTAGACGCGGTTGGCGAGCCACGTGTCGCCCTTCTTCAGCGCCTTGATGACCGCGCTGGCGTGGACGCCGGTGCCCGTCTCGAAGGCGTCCTTGCCGAAGACGGGGTAGTTGTAGGGGATCTGCACGTCGACCGCCTCGGCGACGCGCGCGCAGTACTCGCCGAGACGCGACAGGTCGTTGTCGATCCAGCCCATCAGCTTCAGGTTGACCAGCAGCAGGTCGAGCGGCGTGTTGCCGGCGCGCTCGCCGATGCCGAGCCCGCAGCCGTGGACGCGATCGGCGCCCGCCTCGAACGCGGCGATCGAGTTCATCAGTCCGAGCCCGCGGTCCATGTGGCCGTGCCACTCGACCTTCGCCTTCGACTTCTTGCGCCGCACGAGGTCGTGGACGAACGCCAGCAGCCGCTTCACGCCGCTCGGCGTCACGTGGCCGCAGGTGTCGCAGACGATGAGGCGCTCGGCGCCGTAGTCGAGCGCGAGGCCGTAGAGCCGCTCGATCGTCTCGGGCCGCGCGCGCGTCGTGTCCTCGGTCACGTAGAGGATCGGGATCCCTTCCTTCTTCGCGAACGCGAGGGCCTCTTCCGACGCCTTCAGCATCTTGTCGAGCGTCCAATCCTCGGCGTACTGCCGGATCGCGCTCGAGCCGATGAACATCGAGACGGCGAGGCGATGGCCGACGCGCTGCTGGATCTCGGCGACCGGCGCGATGTCGCGCACGACGGTGCGCGCCGCGCAGTTCGGCTCGATCGGCAGCTGCTCGTCCTTGATGACGCGCAGCAGCTGCTCGACGTGCTGGTTCACGACGCCGCCTGCGCCCGGCAGGCCGATGTCGACCGCGTCGATGCCGAGCGCCACCATCAGCCGCAGGATCGCGATCTTCTTGTCGATCGACGGATCGGTGACCGACGGGCACTGCAGACCGTCGCGCAGCGTCTCGTCGACGAACCCGAGCTTGCCCGCCGGCCGCGCGCCGTCGGCGTTCCAGTCGTGGATGAGGTCGGCGCCTTCCTTCGACGGCACGAGATCGGAAGGGAGCGCGGCGACGCGGGGAGGAGTCGCGCACGGCGCGGCAGAGCGAGCAGCGGGACGCTTCGCGACGGGCTTGCGGGGAGCCTTCGCGATCGGCTTCGCGGCGGCCTTCGCGGGAGTCTTCGCGGGAGTCTTCGCGATCGGCTTCGCGGTGCGCGTGGTGGGTGCTTCGGCGGCCGGCTTCGCGGCGGCCTTCGCGGCCTTCTTGCTCGCCCGCGGCTTGGCGGCAGGCGGCGCCTTCGCGGGCCGCTTGGCCGGGGAGTTCGCGGCGCGCTTTGCAGGAGCCTTGGCGGCGGGGCGCGCGGTCGCCTTCGCGGCGGCGCGGCGGTTCTTCGACGTCTTCATCGTGCGGTGGGTCGTCTCGGTTCAGCGGTCGGGGAAGGGCGCGTCGCAGCGTCGCGCCGACCGCTCGACAGTAGCGCGCTCCCGCGAGCCGTGCAGTCGCGCGGCCGCAGCGCAGCAGCTCGCCGCCGCCGCGTGCCGTCTGGCGCCTGCCGCCCCTCTCCGCTCGACCGCGTCGCCCCCGATCACCTCACCGTCGCGCACGCGAACCGCGCCGCGAGCGTCCCCGCGGCCGCGTCCCAGGCGCCGACCCCCGAGACCTCGAGCAGCGACTGGCCGTTGCGCAGTGCGTCGGCGACGCCGTTCGACCAGCTTGCGAAGGTCGAATGCACCGCCAGCCGGCCGCTGCTGCGGTCGCGCAGCAGGTAGACGGTGGCCGGGTCGCCCGGCACGAGCGTCGGGAGCGGGCTGGTGGGGAGCGGCTCGAGGCCGACGAAGCCGCGGTCGAGCAGCGCCACTTCGAGCGGCCCCTTGCTGCCGCTGATCGAGAGCGTGGCGGCGTCGGCGGTGAAGCTCGGCGTCACGGTGAAGCCGCCGATCCGATCGATCACCAGCAGCAGCGTGTGGCCGTCGCGGTTCACCAGCGCGTCGGCGACGAAGTCGGGGCCGGCGGCGTCGACGGCGGCGAAGTAGCCGCGCGCTTCGACCGCGGTGCCGAGGTCGATGGCGAGCGGATCGGCCAGCGTGCCGACGTCGAGCTGCAGGTCGTCGGGATCGGGCGGCGTCGTGCCCGCGTCGCCCCATGCGAACGCCGCTTCGCCGCGCAGCCCGATGCGCGACAGCTCGAGTGCGAGCGTGTCGCCGGCCGGCGCGCCGTTGGCCCAGCCGAGCAGGCGCGTCGGCTGCGCGCGCACGACGCCGCTGGTGGCATCGAGCGCCGTGCCGACGAGCGACCCGTAGCAGCGCACGAGCTGCCCGATGTTGAGATCGTCGCTGTCGTAGGCGGCGAGGTCGGCACGCCGCACGACGGCGGTCGTGGCGTGGCCCACGGCGACGGTGAAGAGCGTGTTGAACTGGAAGGTCGCGTGGCCGGCGTCCTGCGAGTGGCCCAGCACGAGGAGCGTCGCATCGCTGCCCGCGCCGCCGCTGCGGCCGACCACGTGCCCCTCGACGACATCGTCGCCGCCGTTCCAGGTGCCGCGCCCCGCCTCGAGGTAAGTGACATCGAGCAGCGGTGCCGTCCGATCGAGCGCGCCATACGCCTGCACCCACGTGCCCGCCGGCTGCGCCGCCAGCGCCGCGACGCCGGCCGCGCCGAGCGCCGCAGCGCCGTCGATCTGGAAGAGCGTCGCGACGTCGAACTGCAGCGTTGCCGTCGTGACCGGAGTGCCGGCGAGCGTCCTCACGTCGATCACCGCCGTGCTCGCCACGGTGTCGACCGCGACCAGCGTCCCGGGCGCCACCAGCTCGCGCGGCTGCGCCGGATCGAAGCGCACCACGATGGTCGGCTGCACGGTCACTTCGTTCGCCGCGGCGTCGACCGACAGCGACGCGTCGAGATCGAAGTCGAGCTCCAGCACGGCGCGCCGCCCGCCGACCGCGTCGATCGGCGCGCCCGCCAGCGAGAGCGGCAGCGTGACGGTGCCGGCGAGCGGATCGCCCTCGGGATCGAGCAGCGCGGCGGGGGTCGTTTCGCCGACCAGCACGCAGCGCGCGCCGACGAAGTCGAACTCGAGCTCGGCAGCGACGTAGCGGCCGGCCGGCACGTCGACCAGGTCGACCAGCTGCGAGAGCTCCTGCAGCGTCACCAGGTCGACGTCGACCGGCTCGCGCAGCACGCTCACCACGCCGCCGCCGCGCCGCGTGAGGCGGATCGACTCGAGCGCGACCTCGAACGAAGCGATCTCGTCCGAGGCGGCGTCGGTCCACGCGATGGCGAGCGTGGTCGTGCCGCCCGCGGAACCGCTGCCGCTGCCGCCGCAGCCGCTCTGCAGGAGGCACGGGACGAGGCCGAGGAAGAGCGGCAGCGTGACGAGCCGTGCGGTCGACGCGGCCGCAGCGAACGAGCGAGATGGGGCGAGGCGCATGGCAGCTCCGTTGCGGATCCGAGTGAGTCCGCCGCGAAACGCGCGACGGGTCGGCTGCTCGAACCCGCGTGGCGACGAGGGGTTTCGCGCGTCGGCGCACGGCTACCATCGCGCCGATGGTCGAGCGACCGGCAAACGATGCGGATGAGTTGACGCGAACGGCGGAGCTGGTGGCTCGCAGCCAGTCCGGCGACACGGCCGCCTTCGCCGAATTGATGGAGCGCTTCGGCCCGCGCCTCTCCGCCTTCCTCCACTCGCGTCTCCCGCCGGTGCGGCGCGCGCTGAACGACACCGACGACGCGCTGCAGGAGATCCGCCTCAAGGTGTGGCAAGCGCTGCCGAAGTTCGAGTCGCGTGGCATCGGCTCGTTCTGGTGGTTCCTGCGCCAAGTCGCCCGCAACCGCGTCACCGACGAGTGGCGCAAGGCCGCGCGCCAAGACGCGATGGCGCCGGCGATCGGGGCGGTCGGCGCCGACTCGACCGGGCGGCCGCCCGAGCCGATCGATCCGGCGGCGACGCCGCAGGGCGCGGCGATCAGCGCCGAGGAGCAGGAGCTGTTCGAGGAGGCACTCGCGAGCGTTCCTGATCCGGCGCGTCGCGCGGTGGTGCTGCGGCTCGAGCTCGGGCTCGACTACGGCGACATCGCGCGCGACGTCGGATACCCCTCGCCGGACGCGGCGCGCGTCGCGATCCGGCGGGCGTTGGTGAAGGTCGCGCAGGAGATCGCCGCCCGTGGTTGAGGACCCGCTCGAGCAGCTAGCCGGCCGCCTCGCCGATCGCGAGCCGCTGCGCATCGACGAACTCCTCGGCGATCCGCGCCTCGAGCCGGGGCAGCGGCGCGCGCTCGGTCTCCTGGCGCGGATGAGCGCCGCGCTGCAGGCGAGCGACCCGCCGCTCTCGCCCGGCCTCGCTCCGCTCGAGCCCGAGGCGGGCGACACCGCGAATGGCGCCGCGAATGGCGCGGCGAGCGGCGCCGCGACCGAGACGGCCGCCGGCTACGAGCTGCTCGAGGAGCTTGGCCGCGGCAGCTTCGGCGTGGTCTGGCGCGCGCGCGAGCGGCTGCTGCAGCGCGAGGTGGCGCTCAAGGTGATCCGCCGCGACGAGTCGGACCCCGCCAGCGCCGCCGAGCAGGCGGAGGCGCGCGCGCGCTTCGTGCGCGAGGCGCGGATCCTCGCGTCGCTCGACCACCCGAACATCGTGCGCATCTGGGCGGTCGAGCAGGTCGGCGAGGAGCTGCACCTCGCGCTCGAGCTGCTGCACGGCATGACGCTGCACGACTTGGCGAAGGAGCGCGGGCCGCTCTCGGCCGACGAAGCGGCGTCGATCGGGCTCCACCTCTGCCGCGCGCTCGCCGCGGTGCACGGCAAGGGGCTGGTCCATCGCGACGTGAAGCCGGCCAACGTGATGCGCGTCGAGGGCGGTCGCATCGTCCTGCTCGACTTCGGCGTCACCGAGGCGCCGCGTCCGGCGGAGCCACAGCGTGCGCTCGGCGGCACTCCGCTCTACATGCCGCCCGAAGTGGCGCTCGACGGCGTCGAGCCGACCCCGCCGTGCGACCTCTACGCCCTCGGCGTCACGCTCTACTGGCTGGTGAGTCGTCGCCATCCCTACGAGGCGTCCGAGCGCGAGGGGCTGTGGGAGCGGATGGACGCGGCCCCGACGCCGCTGCGCACCCATCGTCCCGACCTGCCGGCGTCCTACGTCGCGGTCGTGGAGCGGGCGATCGCGCGCGATCCGACGCGCCGGTTCCAGTCGGCGGGCGAGCTGGAGCTGGCGCTGCTGGCGTGCGAGGCCGAGGGGGCGCGACAGCTCGCCGCCGTCCGCGAGCTCGGCGTCACGCGGCGTCGCGCGCTGCAGCTGCTGGTCGCGGCGAGCGTCGTGATCGCGGCGACTTGGTTCCTGGCCGACGCGCTCGTGCCGCCCGCGCCGCCGCCCGCCGCGCCGCCGTTGGTGGCGGAGTGCGCCTTCGTGCTGCGCGGCCGCGACGGCAAGGAGCGGCGCGTCGAGCGCAGCGCCGCGATCGACGAGCAGGACCAACTCTTCGTCGAGCTGCACGCCGATCGGCCCAACCACGTCTACGTCTTCGAGGAGGACCTCACGGGCGCGGTCTGGAAGCTGCAGCCGGCGTGGCGCGAGCCGACGCCGAACGGCCCGACCAGCGAGCGGGCGGCCGGCGCGGCGCGGCTCCTCCTCGCCGGCCACGAGAACCCGATCCCCGCCTGCCCGATGGGCGAGCCGTTCACCTTCCCGACGCCGGGCGAGCGCGGCTACGCCTTCACCTGCGTGGAGGGCGGCGCGGACGCGCTGCTGGTGATCCAGTCGAGTCGAGCGATCGCGGCGGCGGAGGCGCTGCTCGAGCGCGCGCCGCCGGTCGACGGCCTCGATCCCGCCGCGCCCGAACGCCCCGGCCGCCGCGCCCCGACGCGCAGCGCGAAACGCGCGGCCCACGCGGCTCCGACGGTCGCTGCCCCTTCGTTGGCGAGCTTCCCGACGCTCCATGGACTGGTGCGTGCGATCGAGGCGGAGCTGGCCGCGCAGCGGGAGGCGCCGGCGGCGTCGAACGGCCCGCCACCGCTCGAAGCGAAGGTCTCGGTCGTGGTGCTCTCGCATCGGACGGGCACGACGACGGGGGAGTAGGCGCGAAGGGGGTCGGGATGCGCTTCATCACGTGGATCGCGAGCGTCGCCGTCGCGTGGTCGGGCAACGATCCGCCCGCGCTCGTCGTGGGGGAGGTGGCGCGCGGCGAAGCGGCCCCGGTGCGCGGCGTGGCGCAGCTCTTCGAGGCGCCGGAGCGAGCCAGCGTCGTCGAGCTGCGCGTCGTTCCGGGCGAGCCGGCGACGTGGGGCGCGTTCGTGCTGACGGGGGAGTGGGAGTGACGGGCAGACACGCGGGGAGGTGGGTGCCAAGATCCCCGGCATTCCGCACGAAGGCGCCACCGATGTCGAGCAGCATCCAGAGTTCGGTCGTCGTCCTGGCGCTCGCCGTTTCGCAGGCGGTCGAGACGCGGTCGGTCGGGCTCGACGACGTCCGACCCGGCACGATCGACGCGACCTCGCCGATCGTGCGAACCGCGGCGCTCGACGCGATGGCCGCTGCCGTGCCGGTCCGCGGTGCGCGATTCCGTGTCGATCTGCGGCGGCGCCCGGCGGCAGCGCCTGAAGCGGCGGACCGGCCGATCACCCTCGAGCTGCGCTCCTGGTGGTTCGACGCCTACTTGGTCGCGCGCGACGCTGCGACCGGCGGCGTGATCGCCGAGGACGACGACGGCCTCATCGCGACGCACGCCCGCATCGTGCTCCCGGCCGATGCGGCGGTGGCGTACCCGAAGGGGTTGCTCGTCGAGGCGTGCGCCTTGCACGGCGACGTCGGCGACTTCGAGCTGCGCGTGCTGGACGGTGCACCGCCCGCGCTCGACGACGCGGCGCGAGCCGAGCTCGAGATCGAGGACGCGCAGGCCGCCGTCCGCGTCCATGAGGCGGCGACAGGCGTCGAGTCGCCGGCGCTGGCCGGCGCTCTCGCCCGCCTGGGGTTCCAGTGCTGGAAGCGCGGGCGCTTCGCCGAGGCGGAGGCGCTCTACCGGCGGGAGCTCGCGTTGCGCGAGCGCCTCTCGGGCGTCGAGAGCGGCGTCGCCGGGACCGCTTGCTTCAACCTCGCGGCGCAGCTCGAAGCGCAGGAGCGCTTCGAGGAGGCCGCGCAGCAGTGCGAGCGGGCGGTCGCGATCGCCGAGCGGCCGCCCGTGGCCGACGCGCCGACGCTCGTGCTCCGGCTCGAGACGCTCTCCCGTCTGCGCTCGCGGCAGGGCGATGTGGAGCGGGCGTGGCCGCCGCGCGAGCGGGCGCTCGCGGTGCTGGAGGAGGCGCTCGGCCCCGACCACCCGCGGGTCGCGGCCGCCTGCAACGATCTCGCGGCGGCGCTCGACGCGGCCGGACGGTTCGATCGCGTCGCGTCCCTCTACGCTCGCGCGCTCGCGCTCCTCGAACGGGCGCCGGAGACCGACCCCGACACGCGCTTCGCGGTGAACCACAACTTCGGCGTCTGCTGCTTCCGCCTCGGCCGCCTGGAGGAGGCGCGCGCCGCCTTCGAGCGCAACATCGCGAGCGAGGAGCGGCACGCCAGTCCGCCTTCGCCGCGGCTCGCGATGAGCCTCCAGAACCTCGCCTGCGTGCTCCATGAGCAGGGGCGCGACGAGGAAGCGCTGACGGTGGCGCAGCGCGTCCTCGCGATCGACGAGCAGCTGCGCGGAGGCGGCGAGCCGCAGGACGGCTACCTCCTGCACCTGCTGGGCTCCGCGAACTTCGGCCTCGGGAACTACGCCGAGGCGCGCGACTGGTTCGATCGGGCGATCCGGCTCGAGGAGAGCCATCTTCCTGGCAGCGCGGGCGCGCTGGCGACGTGGCTCTCGAACAGCGCCGCGGCGTGCCGGAGCCTGGGCGACGTCGCCGAGGCGCGCCGCCGCTACGAGCGCGCGCTCGAGATCCAGCAGCGGCTCTTCCGTCCGCTCCATCCCGACCTGCTGATCACGCGCTTCGACCTCGCGCTGGTCGATTCCGCGCCGGTCGACGTCGCCGCGCACCGCCTGCAGATCGAGTCGCTGCTGGCCGACATGGTCGCGACGTTCGGGCCCACCCATCCGCAGACGATCGGCAGCCGCGGCGAGTGGAGCGTGGCGCTCGCTCGCGCTGGCGAGGTCGATGCCGCCGCGGCGCAGGCGCGGCTCGCGCTCGACGCGAGCTTCGCCTACCTCGCGGCCGAAGCGGTCCGCGCGCCCGAGTCGGCGGTGCGCGACCTCGCGGCGGGGAGCTTCGATGCGCTCGAGCGCTGGTTGCGCTTCGTGCCGAGCGACGAGCGTGCGACGGACGACTGCCTCGCCGCCGTCCTCTTCGGCCGCTCCGCGGGCTTCGCGGCGCTGCGGACCCGGCGGCGCGCGCTGGTCGAGAGCGGCACGGCAGAGCTTCGCGACCTGCAGTCTCGGCTGCTCGAGGCGCGCGCCGAGCTGGCGCGCCACTTCGCGCAGCCGGCGAGCGGTGATCCAGCGGGCGACGAGCGGCGCGCAGGCGAGCTGCGTCAGGAACGCGAACGGCTGGAGCGCGCGGTGGCAGCGGCGCTCGTGGCGATGCCGTCGGGGCACCCGGTCACGATCGATCAGGTGCGCGCCGCGTTGCCGAACGGGGCGGCGCTCGTCACGATCGTCGAGTGCCCCGGTGCGCCGCGCTCGCGCTGGGCCGCGGAGGGAGGCGGCGCCTCGATCGTCGCTGCGGGGGAGCGGCGCATCGCAGCGTGGGTGATGCGCCAGGACGACGCCGCGACGCTCGCCGTCGATCTCGGGCCGGCGGACGAGCTCGACTCGGCTGCTCGCGCCTACCTCGACTCGGTTGGCGTCGCGGCCCGCGGCGCCGCAGCTGTCGTAGCGACCGAGCCGCGCCAGGCGGTCGCGGCGCGGCTCTTCAAGCGCCTCTGGGCGCCGCTCGCTCCTGCGATCGGCGACGCGCCGCTCGTCCTGCTCGCGCTCGACGGCGCCTTGGCGCAGCTGCCGTTCGGGCTGATCGAGGACGGGAACGGGCGTCATCTCCTCGAGCGGCACGCGTTCGTCGCGCTCGATGACATCCAGGAGTTCGTCCGGACGCGGGGTGGAGCGAACGCGGCCACGCCGGTCGCTGCGCCGAGCCGCGCGCCGCCGGCGCTGCTCGCCGTCGGAGCGGTCGACTACGACGCCGAGCTGGCCGATGCCGGCTCCGTCACCCGCGGGGTCGGCGAGGCGGCGGCGTCCGGAGCCTCGCGCAGCCGCCTTGCGACCGCATGGAATCCGCTCTCCGAGACGCGACGCGAGGTCGACGGCATCGCCGCGACGCACCAGCGCCGCTTCCGCGACGGCACCCGCGCGACGCTCGTCGACGAGGAGGCGACCGAATCGCGTCTCCGCGCGGAGCTGCCGCTCCACGACATCGTCCACCTCGCGACGCACGGCTACTTCCTCGTCGACGGCCAGCGTTCCGCGCTCGAAGCGAGCGGCGAGCGCGGCCGGATCGCCGGCCTGTGGCCCGAGTTCCTCTGCGGCGTGGTCTGCGCCGGCGCCAACGCGCCGCCGGCTGGCGGCGACGACGGCCTCCTCACCGGCGACGAAGCGAGCGCTCTCGACCTGTCGCGCTGCGACCTGGCCGTCCTCTCCGCATGCGAGACGGCGCTTGGCCGCCGCGCCGCCGGAGACGGCGTCCTCTCGCTCACTCGCTCCTTCCGCCATGCGGGCGCCAGGACGGTGATCAGCTCGCTCTGGCAAGTGCGCGACGACTCGACGCGCGCGCTGATGCTCGACTTCTACGACCGCCTCTGGAACAAGGGCGAACGCAAGCTCGACGCGCTACGCGAAGCGCAGCTCGCGATGCTGACGAAGAACCGCGCGAAGTACGGCGACACGCTGCCGGCGACGTGGGGCGCGTTCGTGCTGACGGGGGAGTGGGACTAGCGGAGCAGCGCAGCGGCGCCGCACCCCCTCGCCGTCGTGCGCCGCTGCGTCCTCACTGCCCCGCGGGCTTGTACCAGCCGCGGTACGGCACGCGCTTCACCGGGATCTCGGGGTGGTCGGCGGTGATCACCACCTCGCCTTGGAAGAAGCTCGCCTTGGCGAGTTCGGGGGGCACGGTGAGGCGCACGACGTAGCTGCTGCCGGCGACCTTCTCGACCAGCTCGACGGTGATGCCGGCGCCGGTCGGGCGCGCGCGCCCGAGCTCCACCTTGGTGGGCACGTAGGGCACTTCGGGGCGGCGATTCTCGATGGCGAGCTCGAGCGTCGCGCCGACGCCGGCGACGACTTGGCCGAAGTCGAGCAGCTCCATCCGATCGGGGCGGTTGTCGAGGAAGTCGACGTTCGGCTCGATGGTGAACTGCACCGGCACGACGATCGAACGCAGGCGCGGGTCGTCGACGGCGAACTCGACGTGCGTCAGCGTGGTGCCGAGCGGCGCGCCCGGCAGCAGCTCGACGCGCACGCGCCACGCGACCGGTCCGTCGTGCGCGACCGGCTCGCGCTCGAAGTGGACGCGCAGCGCGTCGGGACAACCCGAGGTCGCCTCCGTGATGCGGAACTCGCCGAGCTGGTCGGAGGTGAGGCGCGCGAGGGCGGTGGCGCCGGCGCCGGCCCGGACGCGGCCGAGCTCGAGCGTCGCGGGCTCGACGAAGTAGGGCGTCACCACCGTGGCGCGCAACGACAGCGCGAGCGGCCGCTCGGCGGCGTCGGCGGTGTAGACCAGCACCACCTTGCTCAGGTGCGCCTCCGCTTGCCCGCGCGGCACGCGCGTCGTCTGCAGCTCGACTTCGAGGCGCGCCGATTCGCCGGGCGAGAGGACGCCGAGCGCGCGCGCGTCGGCCAGCTCCTTCGCGTCGTAGCGACGCCCATCGATCTCGAACGACGAGGCGGTGCAGGAGCAGGAGTGCTTCACGCGGTCGATGGCGACCTCGTCGGGACCGGGATTGGTGAGGCGGAGTTCATGGTGCAGCACTTCGCCGCGGAAGACCGTGCCGAAGTCGATGACGGGCGGATCGGCGACGAGCGGCGTGGCGCCGGCGGGCGAGGCGATCGTGAAGTCGATCGGGATCGAGAGCGTCGAGGGCGTCGAGGGCGTCGAGGGCGAGGAGGTGGCGGGCGCCGGCGTGGCGGGCGCGCCCGGCGCGCTCGGGGTGGGCGGCGCGACGGGCGCGGTGGCGGCCCACTCGACGACGAGCTGCGCGTGGCCGGCGCCGCTCGCGAGTTCGTCGCTGGCGATCGAGAAGTCGAGCGTCGCGGTCGCATGGCCCGGGAGTGACAGGGCGCGCAGCGTTGCGCTTGCAGTGTCGGAGCCGTCGACGCGAGCGCGCGAGTCGTCGCTGGCGGAAGCACCTTGGATGGAACCTTTGGCGGCGCCGTCGGCGGAGCCGTTGCTGGCGCCTTCGGTCGCGGCGTAGCGCAACCGCGACGGCACGCCGTGCAGCACGATGCGCAGCAAGGAGAGCGATGCGGCGTCCCGATTCGCGAGCGTCACGCGGCCCACGAGCGGCGCACCGCGGATCACCTCGCCGAACGTGAACTGCAGCGGCGCGATCTCGAGCGATGGCGGCGCTGCGTCGTGCGCTGCTGCGGCAGCGATGGCGGAAGTGGCAGCGGAAGTGGCAGCGGAAGTGGCAGCGGAAGTGGCAGCTGGAGCAGAAGAAGGTGCCGTGGGGGTGGCGATCGGCGCGGCGGCGGGACCGCCGAGCGGCGTCGGCGCGGTGCATGCGCTGGCGAGCAGCGCGACCGCGCCGAGCGTGAAGTTCGAGGCAAGGTGCGAGAGGAAGTTCGAGGCGCTGGGTGCGGGTGGGCGACCATTCGCGCCCCGTTCACGGGGGCGGTGAAGATTCTGCGTCATGCGTTGCGTCTTCCCCGATTGCGGCGGTGCGCGGTCAACGACACCAAGTTTCGCCGGAACTTCGTCGGAGCCATGTATTGCGCGATGTCTCGGCGACCCTGATCATGCGCCCGACGAACCGAACTCGCGGTCCACATCCACGCGCGTCGTTCTAGCGCTGCAAATGAGTCGGTGTCAGCGCGGCGCGCGGGCAGTTGATCGCAGGCGAGAAGCCGCAGAGGAGTAAGTCGTGTCGAAGCATCTCTCGGGAACAGGGTGGTGGCGCCTCGTCGGCGCCGCGGTTTTCATGGCCGCTAGCGCGCAGGCGCAGGAAGCGGTGACGGTGCCGTGGCTCGGTGACCCGAACCTGCAGCACCAGGTCTTCAGCGGAGGCGCGCTGACGCTGCAAGGCGTCGCGCGGCTGCCGGCGGGCTGCACGCTCACCGGCGCGACGTGGGATCCGGGCGATGGCAGCGGGCCGATCGCGGTGGGCGTCGGCAATCCGCGCGCGCTCGAGCTGGTGCACACCTACACGGGTGTCGACTTCCAGCCCTACACCGCGACGCTCTCGATCCAGACCACGTGCGGCAGCGCCAGCGACACGTTCCGCGTGATCGTGGTGCCGCGCACGCTCGACGTCGACGTCAACATGGCGATCGACCGCGGCCTGTGGCGGCTGCACAAGACGCAGATCCTCTCCAGCGTCGGCGGCGTGCCGACCGGCTACTGGGCGACGCAGAACCAGGCGGCCGACACGGCCTCCGCGGTGCTGGCGTTCGAGGTGAACGGTCACCTCGAGACGGGCAACGGTGCCGAGGATCCCTACGTCGAGGACGTGGCCTTCGGTCTCGCCCACACGTTCACTGAGCTCTCGCAGATCGCCATCGGACCGCAGGCGGCGGGCAACCCCGACGCCAACGGGAACGGCTTCGGCCTCCAGGTGCTCGACGGCGGCGCGCCGATCTACGTCGGCGGACAGCTGATCGACGCGATCGTCGGCAGCGGGACGCCCAACGCTCTCGCTCCGACCGGGTCGTCGCCGGACGTGCTGGGCCGGCGGTACGCCGACATCGTGCAGGACCTGCTCGACGCCTATTCGTGGGGCCAGGTCGACTCGCCCTCCTTCTATCAGGGCGGTTGGCGCTACGGCTGGAACAGCGACTCCGACAACTCGGCAGCGCAGTGGTGGGCCATCGGCGCCATCGCGGCGGAGCGTGTCTTCGGGTCGACCGTGCCGCAGTTCGTGAAGGACGAGAACGTCAAGGAGTGGCTGCCCGAGTCGGGCTACTTCGACGGCACGAACACCGGCTACGACGGCCACTACGGGTACGTGGACAACCACTACTCGGTCGACATCAACATGATGAACACGACGCCGTCGGGCGTCGTGCAGCTGAACGCGGATGGCGTCCCGGGTGACGATCCGCGCCACGTCGCCGCGCAGCGCTACATGATCCGCAACTGGACGACGCTCACGCTGAACAACCGCATCTACGGCATGTTCGCGGTGGCGAAGGCGATGCGCCTCGCGCTGCCGACGCCGATCGTGAAGATGGACGCGGCCGGCAGCGCGCCGTTCGACTGGTATCGCAGCGACACCCTCGCGGGTGATGCGGTGGACGGCATCGCGCGCCGCTTGGTGAGCCTCCAGCAGGCCGACGGCTCGTGGGACGGCTACTGGGTCGTGAACGACCTCGCCACGGCTTGGGCGGTCATCACGCTGAGCCCGACCATCGTGCAGGCGTCGCCCATCGCCGCTTGCGACGTCGACCCGGAGATCACCGGCACGGGCTACCCGATCGAGTTCGACGGCGCTCCGTCGCACCACAGCGACCCGGCGCGCACGATCGTGAAGTGGGAGTGGGACTTCGAGGGAGACGGCACGTTCGACGCCGTCGGTCCGCTGGTCACGCACTCCTACAGCCAGCTCGGCATCTACAACGCGAAGCTGCGCGTGACCGACGACAACTCGCCTCCGCTGACCGACGAGACCACGTGCGTCGTGAACGTCACGATCCCGCCGTGGCCGCCCGACGCGAACCCGGGCCGCGCCTACAAGTTCTGCATCGGCGTCAACGAGCCGTTCATCCTCGACGGCAGCGGCTCGGCCGACATCGACGGCAACATCGTGAGCTACGCGTGGGACTTCGACCCGCAGCCGCTCGACAACAGCTTCGATGACGCGTCCACGCCGACCGTCGACGTGACCACGCTCTTCAAGACGCTCGGGCCGGGCATCTACGACGTCGGCTTGCTCGTGACCGACAACGACGGCTACTTCAACACCGACTTCACCACGATCGAGGTGACGCAGGGTGGCAACTGCGCGCCGCTGCACGATCCGGACTGCCCGGACGGCGCGACCGTCTCCCTCTGGCCGGCCGACCACCGTTACGTCGAGATCGACCTGAAGAAGGTCGCCGGCGTGACCGATTCGGCGGGGCTGCCGGTGACGATCGTGATCACCGCGATCACGCAGGACGAGCCGGTGACCGCGGAAGAGGATCCTGAGGATTGCGACGGCTACGGCGTCGGCACCGACATCGCCTTCGTCAAGGCCGAGCGCAACAACGGCCGCAAGCAGAACGGCCGCGTCTACGTCATCCACTACACCGCGACCAACTCGCAAGGTGGGACCTGCAGCAACACGGTCACGGTGACCGTGCCGAAGGTCTTCCGAGGCGAGGCGCGCGATAGCGGCCAGAAGTACGACTCGACGCAGGGCTGCGACGGCTGAGATCGATGATCGAGTTCATCAAGTGCGCCGCCGGGAGGGCCTTGTCGCCTCCCGGCGGCGTGCCACGCTTCGATAGGCCGCAGTTCACTGGGCCGCAGTTCACTGGGCTGCGGCGACGCGGACTGGCGTGGCTGTTGTTCTGCGTCGCCGCCTGTCGCGGCAGCGCAACGCCGACCGGTGAGCCGACCTCGAGCGAGCCGCCGATCGAAGGCCCCTCGCCCGCCGGCGCGGTGAGCGCGGCCTCTGCCGCCGCCGCGCTCGAGCTGCGCACGCTGCTCGCCGGCATGGGGGTGACGCTGCTCGAACAGCAGCGGCGCCTCGAGGTCGCCGGCTTCGTGAACCAGCAGGCGGGCGCGGTCGAGCTGTTCGCGTGCGCCCCGGAAGGCAAGACGCACGAGTCGATCGTCGTGCTCGATTGCGTGCCGAGCGGGCTCCATGCGGGTCTGCTCGCGCTCGGGCTCGTGCCGGGTCGGCCGGCCGGCATGGAAGTCGACGGCCAATGGCGCCCGCCGACCGGCCCTCCCGTCGAGGTGCGCGTGCGCTGGAGCACGGCCGATGGCGCCGCGCATGAGGCGCGCGCGGAGGAGTGGATCCTCGATCAGCAGCGCGGCGCCGTGATGGAGCCGGTCGGCTGGCTGTTCGTCGGCTCCTATTCGCAGGAGGGGAGCGGCGGCGCGTCCAACTACGCCGCCGATCAGGTGAAGAGCCTCATCACGACCTACCACGACGCCAGCACGATCCTCGAGAACCCGCTGAAGGGTGGGCGCGATGACGCGCTCTACGAAGCCGATGCGCGAGTCGTGCCGCCGGTCGGGACGCGCATCGTGGTCTCGTTCACTCCCGGCTCATGAACGTGGAGCGGTCCATGGCGAGCGTCCGCAGCGGTTCCATTCGACCCCGCTCCGCCCGCGCGATGGGCCGCAGCTCCGCTCGGCGGCTGCTGCTCGGCGCGCTGGTCGGCGCGGCGATCGGCGGCGGGTCGGCCAGCGGCGTGCAGGCTGGCGGAACGCCGGCCGACGCCCCCGCGCGCCAGGAGCCGCCGGTGGCCCCGCCGCTCCACCTCGGCGAGACGGAGCGCGCCAAGCTCGACGCGGCGATGGCGCGCGGTGTCGCCTGGCTGTTGGCGCGGCAGGACGAGCGCGGCGCCTTCCCGCCCGGCGTCGCGCGCGGTGCCTCGAGCGTGGCGACGACGGCGGTCGCGCTGTGGGCGATCGCGGCGAGCGACGGCGCGAGCGCGCTCGGCAGCACTCCGGCGCGCGATTCGGCGCGCGATCCGGCCGTCGATCGCCCGCAGCTCCTCGCCGCGATGACGCGCGCGACCGACCATCTGCTGGCGCACCGGCAGCCGGACGGCGGCCTCTACGACCCGCGCGGCGGCCTCGCGGTCTACACGTCGGGCATCGCCGCGCGCGCGCTGCGAGCGCTGCCCGCCGAAGAGCAGCCGCGCTTCGACGACGTCGTGCGCAATCTCGAACTCTACGTCTACCGCCATGAGGCTCCCGAGTCGTTCGTCGACCTCGAGCAGGCGGCGCCCGCCGAGCTGGCGCAGCCGGCCGCCGCGGCAGCGCGGCTCCTCGAGCGCGGGAGCGAGTGGAGCGCGGGGCAACGAGCGGCGCTCGAGTTCCTGGCGCGCGGCGCTCCCGTCGACGGCCGTGGTCCGGCGCGCACTCGCGATCCGCGCTGGCGCGCGCCCGGCGCCGAGCTCGACACCTTCTCGTACGACGACGTGCTGCCGATCGTCTACCTGCCGCTCGCGCCCGAGCAGCAGATCGCGGTGCGCGCGTATCGAGCGGTGCGGGAGGGGTACGACCTCGAGCGCAATCCCGATCTCGCGCGCCGCCGCGCTCTGGCCTCGCCCGGCGGTGACGCGCGCGGCCTCTACTACTACTACCTCGTGCTGGCCCGCACGCTGGCGGTGCACGGCTCGCCCCACCTCACGACCGTCGATGGCCGCCGCCACGACTGGCCGCGGGAGCTCGCGCGCAAACTGCTGTCGCTGCAGCAGCCCGACGGCCGATGGGTCAACGCCGATGCCGGCTGGTGGGAGGACGAGCCGGTGCTGGTGACTGCGTACGCGTTGCTGGCGCTGGTCGAATGCCGGCGCGTCGTCGCCGCGCCGAACGCCGGCGGCTGAGGGTTCTCGGCGGCGCCGACCTTTGACGGCTCGAAGCGCGGCGCCCATCATCCGGCGCATGTCGAAGCCGAGAAGCTCCTCCCGCGTCGCGCTCCTCCTCGCCCTCCTCGCGCTGCTGATCGGCGCACCGCTCGCCTCCTCGCGGCCGGGCGGTGGCCTCGCCGCGACTTGCAGCGCCGCGACCTGTGCTGCCGTGCACGCGCACGCTCCCACGCACGCCGTGGCCGCGCCGCTCGCGGCCCCGGCCCCGGCGCCCGTCGTCGCGAGCGAGAACAAGTGCGATTGCAAGGCGGGTTTCGGCGCCTGCCAGCACTGGCTGCGCTCGCCGTGGGGCGTGACCGAGGATCCCTGCTACTGCGACAAGTGCCGCGCCGGGCAGGAGCACACTGGCGACGACGTGCCGGCCGGCATGAACCGCCACTGCTTCGCGAGCGGCCGCTCGGAGTGCTACCTGAAGCGCCACTCGGCGGCGTGGAAACTGAACTGCAGCGAGTGCGTGAAGAACGAGAAGTGCTGCCCGGTCGAGCACAGCGAGAACTGCCCGAACTGCGACGAGCCGGGCACCGGCCACGTGTCGGCCGAGACGAAGGCGAAGCTCGCCGAGCGGGTGAAGGCGGAGCGGACGCTCGCCGACAACGACCAGCTCGCCGTGATGTGGAACGAGCACTTCTACGTCGCGTCCGACATCCGCAGCGTCAAGGTGAAGATGCGCAGCGGCTTCCGCGTCTTCAACGGCCACGAGTACCTGCACCTGATGCTCGAGCGCGCCGAGATGGCGCGGAAGGAGTTCGTCACCGCGTTCGGCAATCGACTGGTGCTGAAGCGCCCGGTCGCGATCTTCCTGCCCGCGCAGGAAGGCGATGCGGAGGCGATCCAGGGCGCCTACATGGGCTCGCCGCGCACGAACCAGCTCTACGGCGTGTCGGACGGCACCGCGTTCGTCGGCGGCATGTGCGGCAACGGCTTCTGCAGCTCGGGGCAGAAGTACCGCCCCGACGAGCTGCTCCACTTCGTGATGCGCCACATGATCGGCCACGCGCTGATCTCGGCGTGGGTGGTCGGCGACGGCAACAACCGGACGCTGCCGCGCTGGCTCTTCGAAGGCGTCGGCCATTGGCTGTCGCGCAACCAGGAGCGCTTCGAGGACCTCTGCACCTTCTGCGCCGACGAGGGGCAGCCGGTGAACGGCAGCGGCAAGGGGTGGATGGCCGACTGCGCGAAGATGGCGGCGCGCCCCAAGCTCGACTCGATCGAGAAGCTGTTCGGCAAGACGGCGATCGGGCAGCTCACCTACGAGGACCACCAGCGCAGCTGGAGCTACTTGAAGCTCTGCATCGACGAGTGGCGCGAGCCGTTCATCGCGATGCTGGCTGACCTGCGCCAGCAGAAGGAGGTGCGCGACTCCTTCATGAAGCACCTTGAGTGCACGCCCGAGATCTTCGACCAGCGCTGGAAGGAGCGCCTCTCCGGCAAGCGCCGCTCGATGGATCCGAAGAAGGTCGAGGAGGGCGTGCTGGCCGAGAACGAGACGCCCGGCTCGCGCGAGCGCCGGGGGCTGAAGAGCGAGCCCGACCTGCCGGCGCTCGCCGCCCGCATCCGCGCGCTCGGCACCGTCGACGATCCCGCCACGGTCGACACGCTGCTCGACCTGCTCGAGAAGGACAGCGAGCTGGTGCGCGAGACGGTGATGGTCTCGCTGCAGAAGATGAAGTCGCGCGAGTGCACGGCGCGGCTCGCCGACTACGGCCTCGGCCACGCGAACGGCATGGTGCGAGCGTACGCGGCGCGCGCGTGCGGGAAGTTCGGGCTCGACGGCGCGCTGCCGCAGCTGCGCAAGCAGTTCGTCGGCGACAAGCTCTGGCTGGCGCGCGCGGAAGCGGCGGTCGCGGTCGGCCGGATGAAGGACACGATCTCGGTCGAGCCGCTCGCGAAGATGGTGGCGACCGACTCGGCGCAGAAGGCGCAGCTCGCCGCGATGGACGCGCTGGCGATGCTGGGCGAGGAAGCGGAGGAGACCGTCCCGGTCGTCACGAAGCACCTCGAGTCGGAGCCGTGGCAGCTGCGCGTGGTCGCCTGCCAGACGCTCGCCGACATCGGCAGCATGAAGGCGGTCGACGCGCTGATCGCCCGCATGGAGGTCGAGCAGGGCCACGTCCACGAGGAGATCCACGACGCGCTGAAGAAGATCTGCCGCCACGACCAGGGGCAGTTCGTCGCCGAGTGGAAGAAGTGGTGGGAGCGCGAGCGCGCGGCGCGCGGCGGCGGCCTCCCCGAGCGGCCGAAGACGCCCGCCAAGGAGGCGGCCGATCGCTACGCGCCGGCGCCCCGCTACTACGGCATCTCGATCTACAGCAACCGGATCGGCTTCGTGCTCGACACGTCGCAATCGATGGACACCAACTTCGAGCCCGATCCGAAGGCGATGAAGGGGCTCTCGCGCGAGTACTCGGGCAACACGAAGCTCGAGATCTGCAAGGAGGAGATCACCCACACGCTCGGCAAGCTGAGCTCGCGCGCGCACTTCTCGATCATCGTCTTCAACACCGGCATCCGCAGCTACGACCGCCAGCCGGTGGCGGCGTCGACCGGCAACATCGAAGCGGCGCAGAGCTGGCTCAAGTCGCTGCCGCCGGTGGGCGAGACCAACTACTACGGCGGCCTGCGCGCGGCGCTGAACCTCGACGAGAACAGCCGCGAGTGGGCGGCCAACTTCGAGGCGACGCCCGACACGCTCACCTTCCTCACCGACGGCATGCCGACGCAGGGCGAGATCACCGACGCCGACACGCTGCTCGAGTGGTACACGGCGCTGAACCGCTACGCCCGCATCCGCACCCACGTCATCGCGTTCGGCACGAAGGGCGTCGACATCCAGATGCTCCAGAAGATGGCGGAGCGGAACGGCGGCAAGTTCGTCTGCGTGCCCGAGAAGGGGTAGGCGCGCGCGACGCGAGGTGGCGGGGGGAAAACGGCGGTCCGAACCGCACCATGCGCGCGGCGAGTCGCGCCCCGGGTGACGCTTCCCGGCAGCGAGGGTGCCGCTGTGGCATCGCCATCGCGACGCCCTTCGGCGCGCGGTGAAGATTTGACGTGTCCGGTCGACGGCACCGTTTCCGTCTGTTAGAGCCGCGCACCGTCCGCTCGCTGCGTGCGATCGACTGCGGCTGCCGATGGGCTCGTCGATCTCCGTCCCGTCCGTCGCCGCTTCGCACTCCGGAGCATGGCTTGCCACCAGACGCTCTCCCTGCCGGCTCGTCGCCGCGGCGTTCGAGCGTCCCTCCGGTTGCCGCGACGCCTCGCCTTGGCGCGGTTGCCGCCGCCGCCGCTCCGGCGCCCGCCGTGCGTCTCCTCCCGCGCACGTTGGCGACGCAACGCGAGCACGCTTCGCTCGGCAGCGCCCTCCATCGAGCGGCTCGTCGCGCGATCCGCGGCTCGATCCGCTTCGCCGCGTTCGCGTTCGCGGCGGTCGCGCTCCTCCACGCGACGGTTCCGGTGCACGAGTTCGCGCCGCCGACGCCGTTCCACGGCGCCGAGTGGTCGACGCCCTATCGCGACGCTCCGCCCGATTGGCAGCGCGTCAACCTCCACGCGCACCCCGACCGCAAGTGGTGGGGCGCGCTCGACGAGGCCAGCGAACAGGCGATCGTCGACGAGTACGACCGGCTCGGCTTCGCGGCCGTCGCCATCACCGACTACATGGGCCACCGCTCGCCCACGCCCGGCGCCGCGACGCTGCTGCACGGTTACGAGCACGGCTACGGCTGGCGCAAGTGGCACCAGCTCTGCTTCGGCGGCGACGCCGTCGAGTGGCTCGACTACCCGCTCTGCCAGGGGGTCGACGAGAAGCAGCACGTGCTCGATCGCCTCGCGGCGCGGCACGACTTCATCGTCCTCGCCCATCCGGCGCTGCTCGACGCCTACTCGCTCGACGACGTGCGCGCGCTGCAGGGCTACGACGCGATCGAGGTCCTCTCGCCCTATGCCGACTCGGTGGCGCATTGGGATGCGGCGCTCAGCGCCGGTCGGCGCGTCGGCGCGATCGCCACCGACGACCTGCACGGCCTGTCGCGGCGGCGCCACCACACGCGCTACTCGACCTACGTCGACGCGGACGATCGCTCCGCCGAGGCGCTCTTCGCGGCGTTGCGCGCCGGGCGGATGACCTGCGCCGTGTCGTGCGAGGAACCGCCGCCGTTCCAGCTGGCGCGCCACGCGATCCGCGCCGGCCGCCTCGAGGTCGCCTTCACCGCGCCGGTCGATCGCATCGACTTCCTCGGCCGCGAGGGGCGCCTGCTGCAGAGCACGGGGCCGGGCTGCTCCGCCTCGTTCGAGCTGCCGGCCGACGAGCCCTACGTCCGCGTCGAAGCGACCCACCGCGAGATGCGCCTGCTGGCCAACCCCGCCGTGCGCACCAGCGGCGGCGCCGCTCCGCTCGCGACGGCGTCGGTGCAGCCGATCGCCACCTTCACGCGCGCGGCGGCGCTGCTGCTGCTCGCCGCGCTGCTCGGCTGGATCGCCTGGCGCGGCCCCGATCGCCTGCGGCTCCTCCCCCGCGGCTGATCGCGACGAGCGGGTGGGCGGCGGTGCATGGCGCACCTCACGCGCGCGAACCGCGAGCGGGGGCTACCGTGGCGTGCCGCGACGGTTCCGGGCGATGTCGCGCGAGTGGAGCGAACGATGGGTCGCAAGGACGAGGGGCAACCGGGCAGCTTCGCGGCGCTCGACGCGACGATCCGCGCCATCTGCCTGGCGCTGCCCGGCACCAAGGTGACGCTCACCTGGGGCAAGCCGCACTACCGCGTCGGCGAGAAGATCTTCGCGGGCGCCAACGACGAGGGGGGCCGGCTCACGGTCGGCTTCAAGCTCGACAAGGGGCACGCCGCCGAGCTGGTGCAGCGCGACCCGCGCTTCCGCGTCGCGCCGTACGTGGGCAAGCACGGCTGGGTCGAGATGGAGCTCGGCCCCGCGCTGCAGGCGGGCACGCTCGACGAGGCGGAGCTGCGCGGCTACCTGCTCGAGAGCTACCGCCGCATCGCGCCGAAGCGGTTGCTGGCGCGGATGGGCGTCGAGGCGCCGCTCGCGCGACTCCCGCGGTCCGGCGCCGCGCCGCTCACTTCGCCGGCGGGGCGAAGAGCTGCTCGTCCAGCGCGACGTCCAGCTCGAGCTGCGTCTCGCCCTTCACCGAATCGTCGGCGAGGCCGTTGAGCGCGACCTCTTGCAGGCGCACCGGCAGCGTGAGCTTGCCCGCCGTCTGCCAGCCCGTGACGCGCCGCACGACCGGCGCGTAGCCGCGCGAGGTGAGGGCGAGGAAGCGCAGCTCGACCAGCCGCCCGCTCTTCGCGTCGAGCGCCAGCGTCACGTTGTGCTGCGCGGCGTGCACCGTGACCAGCTCGACCGCGCGGCCGTCGACGGTGTCGCTCCCAGCCGGCACCGCGAGCAGGTTCTTGCGCTCGCGCGCGATCCAGAGCGGCTGCTGCAGCGCCTCGCGCAGCGCGACCTTGGTCGAGACGGCGCCGAGCGGCAGCTCCTCTTCGGGCGAGAAACGCTTCGCGGCGGCGCCGCTCACCGCGTGGCCGTAGCCGCGGCCGCCCCACGACTCCTCGAAGCGGTAGCGCGCCGGGAAGGCGAACCAGAGGTCGCGCGTCCCTTCGTAGAGCGTCGTCCCCGACACCGCCTCGAGCGTCGCGTGGAGGTGGACGCTCTTCAGCGCGTCGAGCGCCGCCACGTCGCCGAACGCCGCCGCCGCCTTCTCGAGCAGCGCCTGACCGGCCGCCTTCGCCGCGTCGTCGTGCGCGGGCGGCGCCTCGTCGGGCGGCTGCAGCTTGTCGGGCGCCTTCAGGAACCCGGCGCGGCACTGGTCGGAGGCGAAGACCCAGATCCGCTCGTTCCAGACCGCGAAGCGATCGGGAGCGCCCATGCCCGAGAGGGGGCCCATGCGGCCGCACGCGCCATCCCACTGGATGCCCCACCGTTCGGGCGCGTCGAGGAAGAGGTCGCGGTTCTCCTCGGAGGCGAAGAGGTAGCGGAAGGCGCCGTGGTCGATGAAGAGCTCGCGCTCACCGGGGACTTCGCGGCCGTCGATCAGCTCGATCGGGTCGAACCCCTTCAGCGCGAGCTGGCCGTCGCCGCGCGCGAGCCCGATCAGCAGCGCCCCGAATCCACTCAGCACCATGGCTCTCTCCTGCCTGCGGTCGTTCTGGTCCGTGCCGCCCTGTTCCGTGCCGCCCTGTTCCGTGCGCCGCGGCATTCCTTTCCGACGTGGCCGCGGGACGCTACCGATGCGCTCCTCGGCCGGGGAGGCCCCGGGGCGCTAAGCTCCCGCCCGCTTCGGAAGTCCCGGCGGCGCCGCTCCGGCGCGCCCCCTTCCGGCAGAGGAGCCGGCGACGCCGCTCGCGCGAGCGTCCGCCGCATGCGACGACCATGATCGTCATGAAGTTCGGTGGCACCTCGGTCGGCGACGCCGCCAACATCCGCCGCGTCGTCGAGCTGGTGCGCGCGCGGCGGGCCGATCGGCCGTGCGTCGTCGTCTCGGCCCATTCCGGCGTGACCGACGCGCTGCTCGACCAGGCGCAGAAGGCGGTCGCCGGCAAGCACGACGTCGCGCCGCTGCGCGAGCGCCACCAGAAGATCTGCGAGGAGCTCGGCGTCACCGTGCCCGAGCACGACGGCCTCTTCCAGGAGCTCGCCGACCTGCTGCGGGGCATCTCGCTGGTCGCCGAATCGACCCCGCGCCTGCTCGACCACGTGGCGAGCTTCGGCGAGCGCCTCTCGGTCCACACCGTCGCGGCGGCGCTGCGCGCGGCGGGCGTGCCGGCCAGCGCGGTCATGGCCTACGACGCCGGCCTGAAGACCGATTCGCGCTACCAGAAGGCGAAGCCGCTGCCCGAGAGCTTCGACGCGATCGCCGCCAACCTCGCGACGCGCGCCGAAGTGCCGGTGGTGACCGGCTTCATCGCGAAGGACGCCGCCGGCTCCATCACGACGATCGGCCGCAACGGCTCCGACTACAGCGCGTCGCTGTTCGGCCGCGCGCTGCGCGCCAGCGAGATCCAGATCTGGACCGACGTGCCGGGCGTGATGACGGCCGATCCGCGGCTGGTGCCCGACGCGCGCCCGATCGAGTCGATGACCTACGACGAGGCGGCCGAGATCGCCTTCTGCGGCGGCAAGGTGCTCCACCCGGCGACGCTGCAGCCGGCCGTCGAGGCCGACATCCCGGTGCGCGTCCTCGACACGCGCAACCCGAGCGGCCCCAACACGGTGATCTGGCGCGAGGTGCCGCCGTCGCGGCCGGTCGTGCGCACGGTGGTGCAGAAGCGCGGCATCTGCCTGGTCAACATCGTCACGCCGCGCATGCTCGGCGCGCACGGCTACATGGCGCGCATCTTCGACGTCGCGGCGCGGCACGAGGTGGCGCTCGACATGATCGCCACCACCGAGATCTCGGTGTCGGCCACGGTCGAGGACGATCGCCGCCGGCTGCCCGCGCTGCTGGCCGAGCTGCAGACGCTCGGCGAGGTGACGATCGACGGCCAAGTGTCGGCGGTGGCCGTCGTCGGCCACGCGGTCGGCGAGTCGCCCGAGACGATCGGCGCGATCTTCTCGACGCTCGCGCGCGAAGGGATCGCGCTGCGGATGGTCTCGATGGGCGCGCGGCGGACCAACGTCGGCATCGTCGTCGGCGAGGCCGACACGGCGCGCGCCGTCCAGTCGCTCCACGCCGCGCTCTGCCTCGAGCCCGAGAAGGCGAAGGCCGCCACCGCTCGCTGAGCGGCCGTTCCGATCCGGGAGCGCTCCGCCGCCCGAAACCGCACTTTCAGATCGCTTTCCGATCCTTCCCGCGTTGCTCCCCCGGGAAAAACGAGGTGGATGTGCGGTTTCCGTCGGCGGGGCGCTCCCGGATCGGGATGCCGGGAGCATTCGCCGGGGTCGAGCGTTCTGTCGGGCGGGGAGCGAAGGCGTACCACCACCCACGGAGCGAAACGATGGACGCGATGCGGATCTTGGCGGCGGGCGTGCTGCTCGGCGGTGCGACCTTCGGGCAAGGCGTCGAGCGGGCCGCGAAGAGCGACACCAGGAGCGACAAGAAGAGCGACGCGACGCGCGACGCGCAGTCGTCGTCGAGCCGCTCGGTCAGCGTGCAGCGCTCGAGCGACGTGAACGGCGTGAAGTCGACCACCAGCGCCAAACGCACCGAAAAGGACGGCGTCGTCGTCGAGGAGAGCGGCGACCCGACGCTGCTCGACGAACTGATGAAGAGCGGCGTCCACATCGACGATCTCGAGCGCCTCGTGCGCGAGCTGGCCAAGCTCGATCGGCCGGCGCTTCCGAGCGGTGGCGCGCTCGGCGATCCGCTGCCGCTGCGACCCGGCAAGGGCGACGGCAAGCCGGTCGTGCGGCGCGTCGTGAAGGTGGCGAAGGGGGGCAGCGGCGCCGAAGGGGGCTGCGACCCGCTCCCGTCCGGCTCGCTGCCGGGCTTCCCGCGCGGTCTCCCCGCCGGCCCGCTCGCGGGTGGTGAGCTCGGCGACCTCGCCGACCTCCGCTCGCTCGGCTTCGACGTGACCGGCCTCGAGGAGCTGATCGAGCAGACTGTCGCCGACGCGCTGGCCGGCCGCCTGCCCGACCCGAAGGAGCTCGAGCGGCGCGCGCAGAGGATCCGCGTGAACGGCGCGCCGGTCGACGTGCAGACCGAGGTGCTCTCGGGCGCCGAGGCGCTCGCCGAGCTCGAGCGGCGCTGCCCGGAGCTCGCGGGCGAGCTCGACGAGCTGCTGCGCGAAGTCGGCGGCTCGCTCGACTGCGAGTTCGCGCGGCAGTCGTCGCACGACGCCGCGTCGTCGAGCGATTCGCGCCGCTCGAGCGATCGCTCCCGCGTGCGCGACGCCGACAGCACACGCGACGCCGACCGCTCGCGCGACGCGGAGCGCAACCGCTCGGGCACGGTGGCCCCCGCCGATCCGACGAAGCGCGTCGCGCCGACCCCGCCGAAGAAGCCGACCCAGGCGAGCAAGCCGGCGACGCCCGCCAAGCCGAGCAAGCCGGCAGCGCCGATCCGCGAGATCGGCGCCTGAACGAGCCGCGACTCGTGCGCGGGTCGGGGGCGGAGCGCCTCCGGCCCGCGCTCGGTGACGACGATGCCCTCGTCGCGCGGATCGCCGTCGGCGACGAGGCCGCCTTCCGCGAGCTCGCGCAACGCCATGGCGCGCGCCTGCGCGACTACGTCCGCCACGTGAGCGGCGACGCGGCCGCAGCCGACGATCTGCTGCAGGAGGTGCTGGTCCGCGTCTTCCGTGCCGCGCCGCAACGCGACGTCGCGCAGCCCTTCGCGGTCTGGCTCTACTGCCTCGCGCGCCACGTCGCGGTGAGCCATCTGCGCCAACGCGACGCGCGCGGGCGGCTGCTGCAGGCGCTCGCTGCCGGCTCGCACGCGTTGCTGGCCCGCTTCCAGCGCCGCGAAGCGCCGCCGCCGCTGCGCATGGTCGCCGACCAGGAGTTCGCCGCGGCGTTCGATTCCGCGTTGCGCACGCTGCCCGAGGAGTTCCGCTCGGTCTTCCTGCTGCGCCAGCGCGAAGGGCTCTCCTACGAGGAGATCGCCGCCATCGTCGGCATCCCGGCGAAGACCGTCTCGACGCGGCTGGTGCGCGCGCGGGAGAAGCTGCGCCGCGAACTCGCCGCGTTCGCCGACGATCCGAGGAGTTCGCCATGACCGATCGCGACCGTTGCGCGAGCGTGCAGGCCGTGACGACGCTCTGGCTCGATCGCCGCCTGAGCGCGGCGGCCCGCGCCGACGTCGAGCGGCACGTGCGCGAGTGCGCCGACTGCCGCGCCGAATACCGCGCGCAGGCGCGCTTGGCGCAGGCGGTGGCGCAGCTGCCGCGCGAAGCGCCTGCCGCCGACGTGGTCGCGCGCGCGTGGCGGGCGGCGCGCGGCGCGTCGTCGCCAGCGCTGCCGAACTTCGCCGGCTCGTTCCGTGCAGGCCGAATCGCTCGTGGCGCCGCCGCCGCGGCGGTGCTGCTGACGACGGCGCTCGGCGGCTACTGGCTCGGCCTCGAGCGCGGCGCGCGCCGCGCGGTGGCGGAATTCGTCGTGGCCGAGCGCACCGGCGACGGCCCCGTAACGCCCGCGCCGCACGACGCCCCCACGCCCGCCGCGCCCGCGCCGCACGAAGCGCCCGCTCCCTCCGCGGAGCTCGGCACGCTCCGCGACGTCGGCGAGGCGCCGGTCGCTGACGAGGCAGCTCCCTCGCGCGAGCCCACCGACGCCTCGCTCGCCTACCGCCGCGCGGCGCACCTCGTGCTGGCCGACCTCGCCACCATCGACCGCATCGAGCCGGCGCTGCGCCAACCGCTGCTCGCGGCGCAGATGCGCGCCTTCGGGCTCGATGCGTGGGCGGCGCGACCGGCGAGCGGCGACGACCCCGACGCATCGCTGCTGCCGCTGCTGCGCCAGCTCGATGGCGCGTTGACGGCGAAGGACGACGCGCGGCTGCTCTCGCTGCAGTCGTCGCTGCGCGCGACGCCGATCGCCACGTTCGCGCCGATCGCCGCGCCGGACCGCCCGCGCGCGCCGCTCGAGGTGCCGCGCTTCTCGCACGACGAGGCGTCGGCCGTCGCCGCCACCTTCACCGAGCTGCCGCCGCCCGATCGCGCGTCGTTGGCCGAGCTGCTCGAAGCGAAGGAGTCGTTCGTGCGCGGCGACCTCGACGCGACGCTCGAACGGGTGCGCACCGAGGCGACGCAACGCACGACGCAGCGCTTCGGCAGCTCCTATCGGACCATGGTGGTGCTGAGCGCCGGCGCGACGGGCGACCGCGCGCTGGTCGAGTCGCTGCTCGGCGGCGACGGCGGCGACGGCGCGCTCGAGCAGCTGCTGCGCGATCTGCCGTGGCTCGAACTCGGCGGCGGCTCGATCTCGGTCCAGTTCGGCTTCGGGACGCTCGGCGAGTGGCCGCGTCGCAAGCCGGAGCCGCCGCAAGAGGGACGCGTGCCGCCGGCGAAGGAGCGGTCGCCGCCGCGGCGTTGAGCGGAAGGCAGCGGCGTCCGCGCGGCACTGCGGCCTCGCTATGACGGCGCCTCGCCTCGCCACGCTGCCGGGAGCGCCGCATGCACCTGCTCCGACTCGCGACCCCATTCGCCCTCGCGCTCGCGCTCTCGCTGCCGACTGCCGCGCGCGCGACTCCGCAAGCGGCGGTGCCGCGCGACGACGGCCTCCCGAATGCGACGGCGCGCCCGGCCATGGACCCGATCAGCAGCCGGCTGCTCTTCCCGCGTTCGCACGAGCTCGACGACCCCGAGTTCGCAGCGCTGGCGCCGACGACGGTCCGCTTCGAGAACGGCGAGGGGCGGCAGCTGCGCGGCCTCTGGTACGAATCGCCCGCGAGCGACCGCACCGTGCTGGTCTGCATGGGCAACACCGGCAACTGCAGCTGGTTCGCGCCGTTCGCCGCGATCCTCCATGGCGGCGGCTGCGACGTGCTCCTCTTCGATTGGCAGGGCTACGGCCAGAGCGAGGGGAGCGGCTCGCTGCTGTCGCTGCCGGGCGATGCGCTGGCGGCGTGGCGCTTCGTCACCGAGACGAAGGGACGCGCGCCGCAGCAGGTCGGGCTGCTCGGCATCTCGCTCGGGTCGGTGGTGGCGCTGCAGCTGGCGGCGAACGTGCAACCGGCGGCGTGCGCGGTGGAGGACCTCTTCTTCCCCGACGAGCAGCTCGCGGCGGCGGTGGGCACGCCCGACTCGACGCCGGCGCGCCTGGCGCTGGCAGCGCTGAAGGGGCTCGTCCTGCCGCAGATCGATCCGCGCGTGAATGCGCCGCGCTACGCGGGCCCGCTCTTCCTGCTGCATGGCGACGCCGACTGGCTGCTGACGCCGATGGCCACCGTGCGCCTCCTCGCGCAACGGCCGGAGCGCACGCGCGCGTGGCTGCTGGCGCAGACCGGCCACTCGCCCGATTCGCTGCAGGTCGACGAGTGGGAGTACCGCGACCAGCTGCGCCGCTTCTTCGCCGACGCGTTCGCCGCCGCGGAGGGTGGGGCGTCGCTGCCGATCGAGCCGCGAGCGAGCGTGGCAGTGGCGCAGGCGGAGCCGCTGCGATTGCGCGTCGAAGTGACCGCCGCGCGCGCCGGCGCGGTGCAGATCGCGCTGGCCCGCGCGCGCGAGGGGGCCGCGCCGCTCGACGCCTTCTACGAGCGGCGGCTCGTCGAGGCGGGCACGACCACGTTCGAGTGCGATGCGCCGTTCGTGCCCGACCACGTGATCGCCACCGAGATGTGCCACGCGCTGCCGCGCGGCGACGGGACCTTCGAGCCGGAGCTCTCGCCGGCGTCGCAGTCGCTGGCCGACTACCTCGCGCTCGAACGCGAGTGGGGCGCGCGGCGCGGCGACGTGACCGTGAAGGCGCCGCTGCCGGGCGCGAGCGATGCGCGCGTCGAGCAGCGGCTGCGCGGCCCGCGCGATTGGGAGTGGCTGCGACCGCGGCTGCCCGACTTCGAGGCGGTCGATCCGCGCATCCGCCCGCGCTATGCGGAGCTGCTGCTCTGGCTCGCGTTCGACCTCGAGACGTGCGAGCGGTTCGGCGCCGGCGGCGCGCTGCGCGAGGTGCGCCTCGCCTCGCTCGGTTTCCTGCCGCCCGATCCGCCGCGCTTCGTGACGCTCGGCAATGCGCGCATCGAGGTCGGCTTCCAGTCGCCGAATGGCGTGCGGCAGTTGTCCGCCGCGTGGGCCGACGCCGTCGCGCACGGCGACCTCGCGCTGGCGCAGCAGCTCTGGCAGGTGGTGAAGCGCTTCGAGCCGCAGCTCGAGCGCGCCACCGAGCTGCCGGAGCCGCCGCCGGTCGATCAGCCCACCAAGAGCGGCGGGCCGTCCGGCAGGTAGTCGCGCGTCAGGTTCTCGCACTCCTTCGCGCGCACCACGAGGTCGTCCTCGACGCGCACGCCGCCGAACGGGGTGAGCGCCTCGACCAGCGCCCAATCGATCGAGGAGCCGGCGGGGCTCGCGCGCAGGTCGGCCAGCAGGTGGTCGATGAAGTAGACGCCCGGCTCGACCGTGAAGACCTGCCCCTCCTCGATGCGCGTCGTGTTGCGCAGCCAAGGATTGTTGGCCTTGGGCTGCACGTTGCGGCAGCCGACGTCGTGCGTCTGCAGGCCGAGCGAGTGGCCGAGGCCGTGCGGCAGGAACTTGCGCGTGGTGCCGTTCGCCACCAGCTCGGCGGCGCTCGCCTTGGCGATGCCGACCGTGCGCAGCAGCGGCGCTAGCAGCTCGTGCGCCTGCTCGTGGAGTTCCTCGTAGGGACGGCCGGGGGTCGCGGCGGCGCAGAGCTGCAGCTGGAGCGCCTCGAGTCCGGCGGCGAGCTGGCCGAACGCCATCGCCGCGGCGCCGCTCCCCTTCACCGCGGTGCGCGTGATGTCGCTGTCGTAGCCGAGGCACTTGGCGCCGGCGTCGAGCAGGAGCGTCTGGGCGCGGCTCTTCGAGCGGCCGTAGCCGACGTGGTGGAGCGTCGCGGCGTTCTTGCCGAGCGCGACGATGTTCTTGTAGGGCGTCTCGGGATCGTCCTGCCCGGTGGCGCGCAGGTAGGCGAGGTGGAGCTCGAACTCGCTG
>JAEUIC010000038.1 GCA_016795285.1 Planctomycetota bacterium
CGACGCGATCTGCGCCTTGCCGAAGCCCATCAGCACCAGCGCGATGGTCGGCTGCCCGTACGAGTTGCCGAGCACGATGTCGATCGGCTCGCCGAGCCACGGCGGGTTGCTGGCGGCGAGCGACGGCACGCCGAGCGTCCCGGGCCAGCCCGCGCCGTAGGCCTGCGCGCTCGCGTGGCAGTCGGCCCAGCTGAACAGGTGGATCGCGCCCGGCACCGTCGGCAGCGAGTAGATCGCGCTCGGCGCGCCGACCAGGAACTCGCGCCGCCCGTCGCCGTCGAGGTCGTGGTGCACCATCAGCTCGGCGCCGAACGCGTCGTCGACGCTGCCCGACTCGAGGTCCGCCAGCAGCAGGCCGCGCCGCCCCGAGTAGACGGAGCAGCGGCCGGTCCACGGCGGCGCCGCGGCGCCGGTCGGCGCGGTGATGGCGAACTCGGGCACGCCGTCGCCGTCGAGATCGTCGAGCCCCGCCACCGCGTAGCCGAACAGGTCGCCGTCGACCGTGCCGCTGAAGCAGTAGAGCTCGGCCCCCGTCTTCAGCGAGTAGACGTGCGCCTCGCCGGGCTTCGCCGGGAAGGAGTCGTTGAACGAGCCGACCAGCAGGTCGGGCACGCCGTCGCCGTCGAGATCGCCGACGTCGGCCAGCGCTCCGCCGAACCAGTCGTCGAGGCCGCCGATCTCCGAGAAGAGCAGCGCGCCGCTCTTCCCCGACCAGACCTCGACGCCGCCGCGCCAGTAGCCGTTCACCTGGCGGCCGACCGCGCCGATCGCGAACTCGACCACGCCGTCGCCATCGACGTCGCCGACGCGCGCCAGCGCGTAGCCGTAGTTCTCGTTGGCGCTGGTGCCCGCGTTCTTCCAGATCAGCGCGCCATCCTTGCCCGAGTAGATGTAGACCGCGCCGCGGTAGTCGGTGGCGCCGCTGCCGTGGTAGATCGCCGGCACCGCGACGTCGGCGAAGCCGTCGCCGTCGATGTCGCCGATCACGGTCGGCCGGTCGCCGAACGCCGCGTCGAGCTCGGTGCCGATCCACTCGTGCAGCAGCGCGCCGGTCGGCCCCGAATAGGCGCGCACGTAGCCGAGGCCGTAGCTGATCAAGTCCGCCGACTGCATCGCGCCGAGCACGTAGTCGTCGAAGCCGTCGCCGTCGATGTCGCCGACCGCCTTGCCGATGCCGTAGCCCAGCCGATCGGCCGCCGCGTCGCCGAAGTGCTCGCGCAGCAGCGAGAAGTCGCTCCCCGACAGCACGCGCACGCGCCCGGCGTCGGTGCCGTTCGTGTCGTCGTCGGGCGAGCCGACCAGCAGGTCGCCGACGCCATCGCCGTCGACGTCGCCGGCCGGCCCGATCGCGAAGCCGTAGCCGTCGTGGCTCGCTGCGCCGCGGATCCGCAGCAGGTCGGTCTGCGCCGCCGCGCGGCCGGGCCATGCACCGAGCAGCGCCCCGAGCGCGGCCGCGGTGACGATCGCGAGCTTCATCGACCTCTCCTCCCGTCCGCCGACCGCGCGAAGCACGGCCGCATCCGCCCTCATGCGGATCGTGGACGAGAGGTAGACCCGGAGCCGGAGCCGTCCGTTACCGAGCCGCCTCGATTCCGCCGAGCGCCGCGCCGCTCCCGATCGGCGCCGCGAGCGGCGGCAGCAGCCGTCGCCCCGGGCGGGTGTTCCACTCGCGCTGCCAATCGCGATGGAGCGCGTCGTCGGGGAACTGCTCGTCGGCGCGGTACGGGTAACCGCTCATCGCGTGGAACGGCAGCGGCAGGACCGTCTGCGCGCTCGCCGTGTTGGCGTCGCCATCCTTCGCCCAGCCGTCGAGGTCGAGCAGCCACGTGCGCACCATGCCGGCCGGCAGCGGCGGCAGCGCGGTCGCCGCGAAGCGCAAGTCGAGCGCGTCGCCCGACGACAGCAGCACGTAGCGATCGTCCGCGGCATCCAGGAGCGGCCGCACGTCGCCGTAGCGCGTGAGCAGCCCGCGGTGCTGATCGAAGCGCGCGATCGCCTCGAGCTGCTCCCAGTCGTAGCGCTCCGCCTGCCACCGCTCGCGCGGCAGCGGTCGCGAGAAGCCGCGCTCCCAGAGCCGCGCCACGGTCGGCTCGAGCTTGGTCACGGTGATCGGCGCGTCGGTGGCGTCGAGGTCGTTGCCGAGGTCGTTGCCGAGTTCGCCGTCGAGCGCCACTGCGAACGCATCCCAGTAGAGCTCCAACGTCGACGTGAGGCGCAAGCGCAGATCGGCGCGATCGACCCACTCCGTCACGTCGACCACCATCGTCTTCGTCTTGCCGGCCGGGAAGCCGAGCGGCGGCCCGCAGGCGCGCCAGCCGCCGGCGCCGTCGGGCTGCGAGAGGAGCGGCGGCAGGAAGGTGACGCTGCCGTTGCGCGCCGCCGCGACATTGACGCTCGCATCGCCCCATTGCAGCCACCCGCTGCAGAGGAGGCGCACCCGCTTCGCCGCGCGCGCCGCTTCCGGCAGCGTCAGGTCGAGCGCGTGGAGCGTCGCGATGCCGCGATAGGTCTCGGGCAGCGGCGTGAACGGGATCGCGGGCCGGTCGTCCTCGAGCGCCAGCTCGCGCGTCCAATCGCGCCCCGCCTGGTCGACCACGCGCGCCAGCGGCTGCACGTGGCGCAGCGCGTGGAGGCGGCGCGGCGGGAAGGGCGGGAAGCAGAAGCGCTCCTCGGGATGGAGCAGCACGTCGGCGGCGTGGTCGACGGCCCACAGCCCGACGCGATCGAGGTAGGTCACCTCGCGCAGCTCCTCGGTGAGCTGGAAGCGGAGCTCGCCGTCGACGGGCTGCAGCGAACCGGGCGCGAGCCGGACCAGCTCGTCGTGGTCGGGCTGCACGAAGCGCTCGCCGTCGATCGGCAAGCCGAGCGGCGTCGCGCCGAGCACGTCGGTGAGGAACTCGTAGCGCGTGCCGTTCCAGAAGTAGAGGAACGGGCAGGAGCCGGGCGGCCCCTTCTTCTGGGTCAGCTCGAGGCGCACGTCGCCGGAGAGGTCGACCCACAGCGTGACGTCGTCGATCGGATGGACCGCGCGCGCCGCCGCCGCGTCGAGCGGCGCGACATCCTCGCGCTTGCGGTCCTGCAGCGCGTGCTGCGTGACGCCGTCGGTCCAGGTGATGCGCACGATCGGCTCGTCGCCGCCGGCGAAGCCGAACAGCTGCACGGGACTCCGCACGAAGCGGCGCTGGTAGCGGCCGCCGGCGCGCACTTCGACGACGGCGCCGGTCGCGAAGCGGTTGTCCTTGCGGCCGCGCAGCAGCAGGAGCGCGCGCCGCGGCGCCTCCGCGAGCGCCCCGCGCCGCACCTGCAGCGCGCCCTCGACCAAATCGATCGCGTCGAGGTCGGCGTCGAGGTCGAGGTCGCTCACCGCGGCGGCATCGACCCACTCGCCGCGCCCATCGAGATCGGCGTCGCACCAGGTCGCGCCGGCGAGCCGCTCGCGCGCGCCACCGGCGGGAGCGGCGGCCGCGGTGAAGCGCAGCGCGCCGTCGCCGCGGTGCACCTTCGGTGCGGCACCGCCGACCAGCAGGTCGGGAACGCCGTCGTCGTCGAGGTCGGCCAGCAGCGGCGGCTCGGCGAGGCGATCGGGCAGTCCGGTCGCCGCGGCGTCGCGCGCCTCGAAGCGGCCGCGCCGCAAGTTCGACCAGAGGAGCGTCGGCGCCTCGGGACCGCCGGAGAGCAGGTCGACGTCGTGGTCGCCGTCGAAGTCCTCGATCGCCGTGAAGCGGGCGGTGCGCCCCTCGAGGCCGCTGCCGCTGGTCGCGTCGCGGAAGGTGATCGTGCCGACCTTGCTGCCGTCGTGGCTCGCGCGCGGGACGCCGCCGCTCTCGATCAGCCGCAGCTCGCCGCCGACCACCAGCAGCAGGTCGAGGTGGCCGTCGTGGTTGAAGTCGACCGGCGTCACCGCGTCGACGGTGCGGTCGGGCGGGAGCGCGGCCGCGAGCGCGGCGCTCTCGTCGACGAAGCGCGGCAGCGGTGGCGCCGCGAGCGGCGCGGGCGTGAAGAGGGAGAGCCCGGCGCGGCCGAAGGCGAAGAGGCTCGCGGCGCCGCCGTTCTCGACCTCGGCGGCGACGACGCCCGCGAAGTCGCCCGCCGCGACGCGCTGCACGATCCGCTGCGCGTCGCGCTCGCCGCCGCGCTCCACCGTGCAGGCGAGCCCTTCGTCGTCGATCCACGCCAGGTCGTCGCGCCGATCGCCATCGAGATCGGCCACCGCGAAGGCGCGCACCGCGCCGCGCGCGCCGTCGCTCCACGCTTCGGGCGGCCCCCAGGTGACGCGCGCGGGGCGCGGCGCGGGACCGCCGCTCGGCGAGCCGGCGAGGCGGATGCGGCCCAGCTCTCCGAGCAGCGCGTCCTGCTCGTCCTTCGTCTTGCTCTCCGGCTCGGGCAGCTTCGCGAGCTCGGCCAGGAGCTCCTTGCCGCGCGCCGCGTCGCGCTCGCTGCCGGTGCGCAGGAGGAGGCGCGCGGTGCGGTAGAGCACCGTGCGGTGCCAGACGCCGAGGAACTCCTTGCCGCGCTCGAGGAGCGGCGCGAACTGGGCGAGCGCGGCCTTGCGGTCGCCGGTGTCCTCGAGCGCGACGGCGAGGTGGACCTGCGTGCCGAGGTCGTCGGGGGCCAACGCGAGCGCGCGGCGCAGCGGTGCGAGCGCGTCGTCGGGGGTGCCGTCGCCCGCCCAGCGGGCGGCCAGCACGCCGATCACGTAGTGGCCGCTCGCCTGCTTCTCGGAGAGCGCGAGCCCCTTCTGGCAGTGCTCGCGCGCGCTGCCGGCCCAGCCGTCGACCACCTCGGCCGGCGTGTCGATCGAGCCGCGCTTCACCCAGCGCGCGAAGAAGAGCTGGCCGAGGCGGACGTGGTCGGCCGGCTGCGCGTCGCGGCGCGCCACCACCGCTTCGAGCAGCTGCTGCGCGTCGTCGTAGCGCTCCTCGTCGAAGAGCGCGGCGGCCCACTCGCGAGCGGCCTCCGTGGCGGCCGGCACGGCGAGCGGCGGCGGCGGGCGCGCGGCCTCCTGCGGGCGCCAGAGCAGCGCGCTCCACGCGGCGACGCCGATCACCCCCGCCGCGCTCAAGACCACACTGCGTCCGCTCATGGCCACTCCTCGCGCGTCGCGCCGTGCAATCGGCACGCCGCGCGAGGAGTCGGCGCGCGCCACGCGGGGCGCCGCCGAGTTGGGCCGTTACGACCCGCCGATGGGCGCGGGGGTCACCGGCGGAACGCTCCCGGATCGGAACGCCGCCGGCCGCGACGACAGCGGCGCGATGAGGCGCTTGCCGGCGCGGGTGTTCCACTCGAGCTGGTAGTCGAGGTGGAGGTCGTCCTCGGGGTAGCGCTCGTTCGCGCCGTAGGGGTAGCCGCTCATGCCGTGGAACGGCAGCGGGCCGACGCTCTGGCTGTGCATGGTGTTCGGGTCGGCGTCCTTCGCCCAGCCGTCGAAGAAGACGAGGTAGGTGCGCGCCATCCCCGGCTGCGGCGGCGTCGTCGTCGCGTCGAAGCGCAGGTCGATCGCGTCGCCCGCCGAGAAGATCGCGAAACGGTCGTCGATGGCGCCGAGCAGCGGCAGCACGGAGCCGTAGCGCGTCAGCATCCCGTGGTGCTGGTTCCAGCGCGGCAGCGGTTCCATCACGTTCCAGTCGAATCGCTCCGGCTGGTCGTCGCGCTCGTCGACGATCGGCGCCGAGAAGCCGCGCGACCAGAGGCGCGCCACCTTCGGCTCGAGCTTGGTCACGGTGATCGGCGCGTCGTCGTCGTCGACCGCCACCACGATCGAGTCCCAGTAGAGGCGGATCGAGCTCGCCACCTTGAGGCGCAGGTCGGCGCGGTTCAGCAGCGACGTGACGTCGACCACCATCGTCTTGGTCTTGCCGGCCGGGAAGCCGATCGGCGGCCCGCAGTCGCGCCAGCCGCCCGCCCCGTCGGGCACCGCGAAGGTCGGCGGCAGGAAGCCGAAGCTGCCGTTGCGATCGGCCAGCACGTTCACGCTGGCGTCGGTCCAGTAGAGCCAGCCGGTCATCAGCAGGCGGACCTTCTTCGCGTCGCGCACCGCCTCGGGCAGCGCGAGCTCGAGCGAGTGGTTGGTGACGAGGCCGAGGTAGCGCGAGTCGCGCGGCTCGAACGGCACGGCGTGGCGGCCATCCTGCTCGGCGAGCGCGGCGGTCCAGTCGCGCCCCGCCTGGTCGACGGCGCGCTCGAGCGGCAGCGGCGCGCGCACCGTGTGGAGCTTCTGCGGCGGGAAGGGCGGGAAGCAGAAGCGCTCCTCGGGGTGCACCTCGACGCCGACCGGATGGTCGACGACCCAGAGCTGCACGCGATCGAGGTAGGTCACCTCGCGCAGCTCCTCGGTCACCTGGAAGCGGTACTCGCCGTCCTGCGCGGCGAGCTGCTCGCCGGCCACGCGCACCAGCTCGTCGTGGTCGGGCGGCACGTACATCGACTCGGTCATCGGCAGGCCGAGCGGCGTGATGCCGAGCACGTCGCTGATGAACTCGTAGGTCGTCCCGTTCCACGAGTAGAGGAACGGGCAGCTGCCGGCGAGCCCCTCCTTCTGCAGCACGGCGAGGCGCACCACCGCGGCGACGGCGCCGCCCGCGGCGCATTGCAGCGGCGGCGCGGCGGCCGGGTCGGAGACCGGCTCGATCAGGTTCTGCACCACGCCGTTCGGCCAGGTGATGCGGACCAGGTCGATCTTCTTCGCGCCACCGAGCCCCGCGAGGTAGTGGCGGTCGCGCTGCAGGTGGCGCTGGTAGAGGTCGCCCGCGCGCAGCTCGACGATCGCGCCGATCGCCTGGCGGTTGTCCTTCTTGCCGCGCAGGTCGAGGCGCAGCGAGCGGCCGCCCGCCACCTCGCCGCAGAAGAGCGCGACGTCGTCCGCGCCACCGCTCGCGACGGCACCGAGCAGGTCGAGGTCGCCATCGCCGTCGAGATCGACCAGCCGCGGCTCGCGCAGCGCCGCGGCCGGCGCGGCCGACAGCGGCAACGGAGCGAGCGGCGCCGTGGCGCTGGTCAGCGCGCCGTAGCGCACCGCGAGTTCGCCGTTCGCGGCGGCGCCGACGAAGTCGAGCTCGCCGTCGAGGTTCACGTCGGCGAGCTGCGGCCAGCCGTTCCAGAGCGCGGCCAGCTCCGTGCGCGGCGCGCCCGGCCCGAAGGTCCCGTCGCCGCGATTCAGGTGGACCATCGGCGGATCGCCCGGCACCAGCGCGTCGGGCTTGCCGTCGTGGTCGAGATCGGCCAGCAGCGGTTCGCTCGAGAGCGCGGCCGGCAAGCCGCTCTTCGCCGCGCCGACGGCGGCGAAGCGCCCCTTGCGCAGGTTCGTGTAGAGCGTCGTCTCGCCGCCGGCGCCGCCGACCAGCAGATCGATGTCCTGATCGCTGTCGAAGTCCTCGACCGCGACCCAACCGCACGGCGCCGCGCCGATCCCCTCGGCGAGCGCGGTCACGTCGACCAGCTTCACCGCCCCCTGCCGCTCCTCGGTGTAGGGGTCGCGCGGGAGGCCATCGTTGCGGATCAGCTTCAGCCCTTGCGGCGTCGCCAGCGCGAGGTCGGCGTGGCCGTCGTGGCCGAAGTCGACCACCTGCAGGTCGGCCACCGCCGCCGGCCACATCGAGAGCTGCGCGCTGACGTCGACCAGCGCGCCGCTGCCGTCGGGTGACGGCGCGAGGAGCTTCGCGCTGCCGCCCCCTTGCAGCAGCACGCTCATGCCGAACTCGTTCTCGAGGTCGACCGCGCGGACGCGGGTCGCGCCGGCCAGCAGCGCCGCGTCGACCGCGAGCGGCCGCACGGCGAAGCCGCCCTGCTCGCCCTGCGCCGCCAGCAGCAGCTGCGGCGCACCGTCGGCGCCGATCGCGAGCGCCAGCACGTCCTCGCGCAGGTCGCTGTCCACGTCGGCCGCGTCCCACGCGACGAGCGAGCGCACGCCGGCGAAGAGCGGCGCGTGGCGCGTGAAGCGGACCGCGGGCGGCGCCGTCGGCACTCCGCCCGCCACGCCGCGCATCGGCGGCGGCCGGACGCGGCCGAGGTTGCCGAGCTTGATCTCGTCGTCGCTCGGGTTCGGGGCCTTCGCCTCGTTCAGCCGCTTGTGCTCGGCGAGCAGCTCGCCGGCGCGCTTCGTGTCGTCGATGCCCGCCGCGGCGTCGACCCTCTTGCGCTGGCGCAACACGCGCGCGAGCCGGTAGATCGCCGGCATGTAGAACGAGCCGGCGAACTCGGGCCCGGCGGCGCGCACCGACTCGTAGAGCTCGATGGCGCGATCGCGCTCCTCGAGCTCGTTCATGACCTCGGCGAGGCGCATGCGCGTCGGCACGTCGTCGGGCGCGAACTCGTTGGCCAGCGCGAACTCGACCTTGGCGCGCGCCGGATCCTGCTCGCGGTCGAAGGCGATGACACCCAGCACGTAGTGGGCGGCGGCGAGCTTCGGGTCGCGCGCCAACGCCTGCTGGCAGAGCTCGCGGATCTTCGGCGTCTCCGCCTCCTGAGCGGCGGGATCCTGCAGGTGGAGCTTGAGCTTCGCGCAGGCGAGATCGACCTGGTCCTCGGGCGTCGCATGCGGGCTCTTCACCAGCTCGAGCAGCACCTCATGGGCGCGCTCGAAGCCCCCCTCGACCAGCTCCGCCTCGCCGTAGTGGGCCGCCGCGAGCTCGCGCAGCGTCGTCACGGCGCGCGGTTCGCCGCCCAGCTGCGGAGCGCCGCCGACCGGTCCGCCGCTCGGGCCGCCGGCGCCGCTCGCCGGGCCGCCGCCGCTCGGAGCGCCGCCGCTTGGCTCGTCCGGGCCGCAGGCAGCGGCGGCAGCGACGGTGGCGAACGCCGCGAACGCGGCGAGACGACGGTGGAGCGACATGGAGCGGCCTCCTCTGCGGGCGCGCAGCCGCGCGCCGATGCGGGCACGATCGAGCGCGCCCATCTTGCCAAGTCGTCGGCGCGATTGACCCCGTCGACGCGCCCCTCGATGATCGCCCGACCATGTCGACTGAAAACCTCCGCTCGCTCGAACGCCACCTCCTCGCCGCCGCCGCCGCCGCGCTGCAGCGCAACGACCCCTCCGGACTGCGGGCGAGCGATGCGCAGTCGCCCGCCGCCGGCGATCTGGCGGTCGGCTGCCACGGGCTCGCGAAGGAGCTGAAGCGCGACCCGCAGTCGCTCGCGCAGACGATCGCCGCCGCGCTCGCGAACGACCCGCGCTACGCCGCCGCGACCGCCGAGAACGGCTACTGCAACGTCCGCTTCGCGCGGCCGCTCCTCTTCGCGGCGGTGGCGGGCGAGGTGGTCCGCGAGGGCGAGCGGTTCGGCCGCGACCCCGACGAGGCGCCGGCGAAGTGGCTGATCGAGTACTCGGGCCCGAACACCAACAAGCCGCTCCACATCGGCCACCTGCGCAACACGATCCTCGGCTTCGCGATGAGCAACGTCGTGCGCGCCCACGGCCACGACGTGACGCGCTACAACATCGTGAACGACCGCGGCATCCACATCTGCAAGTCGATGGTCGCGTGGAAGCGCTTCGCCGAGGGGCAGACGCCCGAGACGACCGGCGAGAAGGGCGACCACCTCGTCGGGCGGCTCTACTCGCTGTTCGCCAAGAAGGCGACCGAGGAGTTCGAGCAGTGGGCGGCGGGGCCGGGCGCGGCCGAGATCGACGCCTACCTCGCGCAGCACCGCGCCTCGATCGAGGCGGGCGCCGACCTGAACCTGCGCAAGCGCTTCCTGCAGGAGCAGGAGAAGGCGGGGCGCAAGCTCGACTTCAAGCCGGCGAAGATCAAGCCGCAGCTCTACCCCGAGAAGATGGCGGCCGACGTGCCGCTCGAGCGCGACTACGCGGCGTGGCTCGCGGCGCGGCCGGGCGAGGTGGCGGAAGCGCGGCGCGCCGACGGGCTGAAGCGGGCGCAGGCGGCGGTGGCGCGCCGCTTCGAGGCGGAGGTGTCGCAGCTCCACGCGCAGACGCGCGAGTGGCTGCGCCGCTGGGAGGAGAGCGACCCGGAGGTCCGCGCGATCTGGCGGCGGATGAACGACTGGGTGCTGGCCGGGATCGAGAAGACCTACGCGCGGCTCGGCGTCTCGTTCGACCACGTCGACTACGAGTCGGAGGTCTACCTGCTCGGCAAGGAGATCGTCGGCGAGCTGCTGGCGAAGGGCGTGGCGCGCAAGAACGGCGACGGCGCCGTGATCTTCGAGCAGCCCGGCAAGACGCCCGCCGATCCGCCGCAGGAGAAGGTGCTGCTGCGCGGCGACGGGACGAGCGTCTACATCACGCAGGACCTCGGCTCGCTGATGCGGCGCCACCGCCGCCACGATCCGGCGCAGGTCGTCTACGTGGTCGGCTCCGAGCAGGAGCTCCACTTCGAGACGCTCTTCGTGCTGATCGATCGGCTGCTGCCCGGCTTCGGCGCGCGCTGCCACCACCTCTCCTACGGGATGGTCGAGCTGCCGCACGGGAAGATGAAGTCGCGCGAGGGCGAGATCATCGAGGCGGACGGCTTCCTCGACACCGTCGAGGAGGCGGCCGGGAGCCAAGTGCGCGCGCGCAGCCCGGAACTCCCCGACGCCGAGGTGAAGCGGCGCGGCAGCCGGATCGGGCTGGCCGCGGTGAAGTACCACCTGCTCAAGTTCAGCAAGCGCTCCACGGTCAAGTTCGACGTCGACGAAGCGCTCGACATGAACGGCCGCACCGGCCCCTACTGCCTCTACTCGCTGGCGCGCATCCGCTCGATCCTGCGCAAGGTCGAAGCGGCGGGCGGCGCGACCAAGCTCGACCTCGCGGTCGAGGCAGAGCGGCTGACGCCGGCCGAGGCGGGGCTCTTGCTGGCCGTCGCGCGGCTGCCCGAGACGATCCGCGCCGCGGTGCGCGACCTCGATCCCTACCACGTCGCCGACTGGGTCTACCGCCTCGCGAAGGAGGTGAACTCCTGGTACACGGCGAGCGGCGAGGACGGCAAGCCGCTCCACCCGGTGGTCCACTGCAGCGATCCCGCCACGCGCGCGCTGCGCGTGACGCTGCTGCGGCTGGTCGAGGCGGCGCTCGAGCGCGGGCTGGGGCTGCTCGGGATCGCGACGCTCGACGAGATGTAGGCGTTGCAGCTGACCTTCGGCGCCGTGCGCCGAAGGCAGCTGAACGCCCGTGCCGGCGAGGCTGCGCGGCGCGCAGCTCGCCTCCCGGGGCTTGCTGCTGGCGAAGCGCGCTGCGCGCGGCTTCGCAGCAGAAGCCCAACTTGGGTGAGCGAGCGGTGGACGGGGTGCGCCGCCGGTCGGACGCCGGACGAGCAGGCGGAAGCGGGTCGCGGCGGCGCGGTGAGCGGGCGGGCGCGGTGAGCGGGCGGCCGAGGCGAGCGGCGAGCGGCTGCGGGTACGCAGCGCTCGGCACGGCAGCGGCCGGCGGTGGCGGGGGGAAAACGGCGGTCAGATCCGCACTTCCGAACGCTGACCGACCCGACCGGCGACGCGTGGGGAGCGACCGACCGCCGCTCGCTTGAAACCCGCGCCGAACCGCCCGACTTCAGTGACCGCCTGGTTTCGGCGCTGGGCCGGCGCGCACGTTCGAGGTGGCGAGCTTCGAAGTCGGCGCGCCGTCACTGCACGGCGGGTCCTGCGACTCGCGGCACCACTCCCCCGCCCTTCGCGTTGCCGCGGACGACGCCGCTCGTCAGCTTCGCGAGCGACACGCGGAGGCTCGGCGCAACGGCGCCCCGGAACTCGAGGTCCCCCGCTCGCAGCGTTCGCTCCTCGCGGCCGGCGGATCAGCAGACGGAAACTCCCCGCCACCTTCGTGGACGGAAACTCCCCGGTACCAGGTGGATGGAAACTCCCCGGCACCTCACCGGACGAAAACTCCCCGGCACCGGTGCGGCGGGTCCGACGCGGTCAGGGGATCGGGGTGAGGTCGACCTTGCGGAACTCGATCGGGCTGCCTTCCGACTGCAGGCAGATGTGCCCTTCGCTCGGGGTGCAGTCGCGGCCGATGTTCATCAGCTCGCCGTTCACCACGAGGATCACGGTGCCGTCGATGCAGGTGATCTCGTAGCGGTTCCACTCGCCGGGCTTCTTCTCCGCCTTCGTCAGCGCGAAGACGTTGATCGCCGCGCCGGGATTGCGCCGCGCGTCGTCGACCTTGGCGGTGGCGCCGTCGATGAACCAGAAGTCGCCGGCATTGCCGCTCTGCAGCTGCGCCTCGACCGACTTCGGCCACACGCGGTCGTCGCCCTGCATGTGGAGCAGCACGCCGCTGTTGGTCGGGTTCTCGGGCCAGCGCCACTCGACCACGAGGAAGTAGTTCTTGAACGACTGCTCGGTGCGCAGGTAGCCGGCCGGCGTGCCCGTGCAGCGGATGACGCCATCGACGATCGACCAGGTCTTCGCCGGGTCGGCGCCCTGGTCGCCGAGGATCTGCTTCCAGCCCGCGAGGTCCTTGCCGTTGAACAGCGCGAGCTTCGTGTCGGCCGGCGCCGCGGCGAGCCGATCGGCCGGCGCGAGGGGCGCCACCGCCACCGCTGATGCCGCCAGCGGAGCGAGCGCGCTCGCGCCGCTCCACTCGCCAGCGCTCGGGGCGGCGGTGCTCGGGGCGACGGCCCACAGTCCAGCGGCGACACCGGCGACGATCCAAGGGGCGAGCGCGGCGCAACGAACCATCGAGCAGCTCCAGCGGGAGAGAGGAAGGCGGCATGTTGGCCCGCCCCCGTCGCGCCCGCAACCGCCGCGCGCCGCTCCACTGCCCAGCGCTCCACCGCCCCGGCTCTTCGCCGCCGCGCTCAGCCGCCGCGTCGCACGACGCGCGCGACGATCGCGTAGAGCCGCACCGCCGCTGCCTTCGCGTAGCGCGCCGCCCCGTCGCCCTCGCCCGCGCCGCCGCCCGCGCCGCCGCCCGCGCCAGCGTCCGCCGCTCGATCGAGCGTGCGCGCCAGCTGCGGCTCGACCGCGAGCCAGAAGCCGCGCAGCTTGCGGTGGAGCTTCGCGATCGCGATCCCGCGCTCCGCTCGCGATGCCGTGAAGCGCCAGCCGAGCTGCCACTCGGCCGCCAGCCGGAAGGCCGCGCGCGCCACCGCGCCGCAGAGCTCCCGCTCGTCGGCGCGCGGGAGGCTCGGGTGCGCCGCGGCGAGCGCTCGCGCGAAGAGGCCGCCGCCGCTCGCGACGACGGGCGCGCCGGCGCCGGGCGCCGCGACCACCGCGACGCCGCGCAGCGCGCACGACGGCGACTTCGACTTGCCGATCCAACCATCGAGCGGCGCGAGCTCGGCGAGGCGCGCCGTCGCGAAGCGCGCGAGCGACTCGGTGGCGTCGCGGCCCGACTCGCGCTCGACCAGCCGCACCGCCCCGCCCCGCTCGGGCGCCGCGTCGTGCACGATCACCAGCGGCGGGCGCGGCACCGAGAGCCCGCTCTCCACCTCGGGGCAGATCGCGACCGGCTCGGCCCACTCGGCGAGATCGGCCGCCAGTTCCTCCGCGAGCTTGTGGCCGCCGTCCCAGCGCACCGGCTCGCCGAGCAGGCAGCGGCTGATGGCGACGCGTGGTCGCAACGCGGGCGGCAGCCAGAGGAGATCGCGCAGCTCGACGGCGAGGTGGTGCCACCGTTCGGTCGCCAGCGCTCTCGACTCGCCGCGGCGCTCAGCTCGGTCGCCGTCCATGCTCAGCTCCCCTGGCTCCGAAACGCACGCGGGGAGGCGGTCGCTCCGCCTCCCCGCTCGCGAATCACTCGAACGGCCCAGTTCAGATCGACGCGCCGACCTTCGCCGAGAGGCGCAGCATCACGTGGATGATCAGCAGCGACACGATCATCGTCACCGCGATCGAGAGGCCCGAGAAGGGGATCGCGTTGTTGGCCGCGATCATCCCGACCAGCATCGGGCCCGACAGGATGAAGTTGATGCGCGAGAAGAGCTTCGCCTTCTCGGGCAGCCCCTCGGGCGGCTTCTGCCCTTCCTTGGTGGCGCGGATGATCGTGCGCTGCGCCGGCCAGATGATGGCCCAGACGTTGAAGGCCATGATCAGGCCGAGCGTCATGCCGAGCATGATCCACATGGCGCGCTCGGAGAGGCCGCCCTCCGCGTCGCGCATGTTCGCGCCGCGCATGTACTTCCAATAGAAGAGGATCAGGCCGAAGAGGACCGTGTAGGCGGCGCCCCACCGGAACCACCAAAGCGCGCGCGGCAGCAGCTCGGGATTGACCGCCTTCTTGGTCGGGCCGTCGAGCTTGCCCTGCGTCGGCACGTTGACGAGGTTGAAGAAGTAGAGCAGGCCGATCCAGGTGATGCCGGCGAGGATGTGGAACCAGCGGAGCATCCCGCCGATCAACGCCTCTTTCTCGAAATCCGACATGAGCAGCGCGAGCGAGGTCAAGGTTCGATCTCCTTCGAAGTGGAGGGGATCGCTGAGCCGATCCGATCGGCGCACGGGCCGATCGGTCAGGAAGCGAAAGAGAGTCGGGGATCATTTCCCTGGCATGGCGCCGAGTCAACGGAGCCGCGGGTAAGGTCTCCGCTCGCCGCGACCGCTCGTCCGCCCGCCGCGCCGCCATCGAGCGCCCCGATGGGTGCGTCGACGCCCGCGCGGTCGCTCTCCGACGGGAGCCACCGCCCCGCTCGCGACCCCTCCCTGGAGCGCCCCACGCCGTGCCTCGCCATTGGCTGCTCAAGTCCGAGCCGACCGCCTTCTCGATCGACGACCTCGCGCGCGCGCCGCGGCAGACCACCTGCTGGGACGGCATCCGCAACAGCGAGGCGCGCAACTTCCTGCGCGACGCGTTCGCCGTCGGCGACCTCGCCTTCTACTACCACTCGAATGCGGCGCCCTCGGCGGTGGTCGGCATCGTCGAAGTGGTGCGCGCGGCCTATCCCGATCCGACGGCGTTCGAGCGCGGCCACGACCACTTCGACCCGAAGAGCGACCCGGCGAAGCCGACCTGGTGGATGGTCGACGTGAAGCTGCGCGAGAAGTTCGCGCAGCCGGTGGCGCTCGAGACGATCAAGGCGGAGCCGGCGCTCGCCGGCATGGCGCTCGTCACGCGCGGCCGCTTGAGCGTGACGCCGGTGACGCCGGCCGAATGGAAGCGGCTCCTCGAGCTCGCGCACCAGCCGACGAAGGTGCCGCGAGCGACAGGGGCGCAACGCCCGACCACGAAGCGACGGTGACGGAGCGACCCATGGGTGGCAAGAATCCCTACTTGAAGCCGACCGAGTTCACGCTGCCGACGCAGCGCTACCGGATCCGCTTCGTGCACGGCAGCGACGAGCGCGTCGTCGAGGTCGATCCCGCCGCGCTCCCCTACGGCCGCGACGGCCTGCCGGGCAGCGTGCTCGACATCGCGCTCTCGCACGGCGTCGAGATCGACCATGCGTGCGGCGGCGTGCTGGCCTGCTCGACCTGCCACGTCAAGGTGAAGCAGGGCGCAGCGAGCTGCAACCCCGCCTCCGAACCCGAGAACGACATGCTCGACCTCGCGCCGGGCGTGACGCCCCATTCGCGGCTCGCCTGCCAGTGCGTGCCCGACGGGCGCGAGCCCGAGGTGGTCGTCGAAGTGCCGAGCTGGAATCGCAACCTCGTCCGCGAAGAGCACCACTGAGATGTGGCGGTCGCCGGTCTGCGGCGACCGCGGTGCGAGAAATCGCTTCTGCCGGGACGGGTGGCGCCCCGTGCGTCGAGCCGTCGCGCGCGCGCGGGGGGCCGCGGCGGCACAGCCGTTGACGGCGCGCCGCCGAAAGAGGGGCACTCCTCTCTCCCGGGATCTCGCACCGTGGCACGGCGTTCCACCGTCTCCGCTCGCCCCTTCCGCTCCGACGCCTCGCGCGGCCGCGCGGCGCTGCCGCCGCTGCTGGTCCTGCTGCTGGTCGCGATCGTCGCCACGGTGAGCTCGCTGCTGGTCTCCGGCGTGCCGCGCCTCGAGCTGCCCCACCGCACGCCCGTTCGCGAGCGCACCAGCAACGGCCACGCGGGCGACGCGCCCTCTCCCGCATGGCAGGGGACAGAGCGCGAGTCGACGCTCGACGCGGCGCAGGCGGCGCTCGCGAACGGCAGCGCGCGCCTCGACCTCGCCTTCGTCGACGCCGAGGACGGCCGCCCGCTCGCCGATCTCCTCTTCACCGTCTACCGCGAGGAGGAGCAGCCGCTCGTGCTGACGCGCGGCGCGAGCGACCGCCGCGGCCGCGCGACGCTCGACGCGCTCCCCGAAGGCGAGGTCGTGATCGCCACCGAGCGGCGCGTGCCGCACGCCGCCGCGCTCGCCGTCGCCACGCTGAAACGCGGCACCGTCACCGCCGCGGAACTGCGCCTCGACTTCGGCGGCGAAGCGCGCGGCCGGGTCGTCGACGACCGCGGCCGACCGCTCGCGGGGATCGCGATCCTGCTCGATCCGCGGCCCGGCCCGGCCGAACTCGCCGAGCTCGCGCCGCTCTTCCCCGACGACCCCGCGCTCGCCGAGCGGTTCGCCGAAGCGGCCGCCTGCGTCGCGGTGAGCGGGGCCGACGGCCGCTACCTCGTCGAGGCGCTCGGTCCTCGACCGCTGGTGTGGCGCGCGCCGGGCCGCGTGGTCGGCGTCGAGCGCGCCGGACCGGTCACCCTCTTCGTCGACGACGACGGCGCCTACGACGAGCAGCCGGCCGACTTCGCCGCGAGCGGCGACTCGCGTCGCTGCGACGTCGCCGACCTCGTGCTGCCGCGGCCGGTCGCCTTCGGCGGAGTGGTGGTCGACGCGGCCGGACAGCCGATCGCCGGCGCGCTGGTCACCGCTTCGACGACGCGCGCGCTCTGGAGCGAACTGACCCGGCCGCTCGGCGCCCACGCGCCCGCCGAACTCTGCGCCGGAGTCGCCGCCGCCGAACTCCCCGACGAACCCGACTTCACGCTCGGCCGCGGCGAGGCGCGCACGCTCGCCAACGGCCGCTTCGAGCTCGACCCGGTGCCCGCCAGCAGCAGCGAGCTGCACGTGCTGCTGCGGGACGGCTCGCTGCAGAGCTTCCCGGTCGACTCGCTCCCGCCCGGCGAGCGGCGCCGCGACCTGCGCCTCGAATGGCGCCGGCGCACCGAGCTCTTCCTCGAGCTCGCCGACGCCGACGGCGCGCCCCACGGCGAGACGGGCGAGCTGCCGGTGCGGCTGCTTCGTCACGATGGCAGCGCCTTGCAGGGCAGCGCGCGCCCGCTCGCCGAGCCGGGCCGCTTCGCGCTGATCTCCGAGCTGCCGCCCGAGCAGTTGCGGGCGCTGCAACTGACGCCGAGCGACGCCCATCCGCTGCTCCACCGCTTCGCCGAGCCGCCGCCGCGCCGCGCCACCGTCGCGCTGGCGCTCACGCGCTGCGCCCGCTTGCGCCTCGCGCTGGTCCGCTCCGCCGACACGCCGCCCGACGTCGACGCGACGCTGCGCCTCCACGCCTGCCTCGCCCGCGCCGCCGCGCGCGCCGAGAGCGGCCTCTCCTGCTGCGGCTACGGCAGCGAGACGGTGGCGTGGTTCGCCGCGCACGACGCGGAGAGCGACCCGCTCGCGCCCACGGAGGCGGCGCCGCTCGAAGTGGAGCTGCAGGTCGAGCGCACGGCCGACTACTGGATCGAGGTGAGCGGGCCGTTCGGCGACGACGGCGCGGAGCAGGCGGTCGAGTTCGGGCCGTTCGCGGCCGACGCGGCGCCGGCGCGGATCGAGCTGCCGCGCCTCCACGCCGCGCCCGCCGCGGCCGCCGACGCCGCCTCCCGCGAGCCCCCGCTCCTGTCGCGGGCGGTCGAGGCGACGCTGCAGGACGAGCAGGACGGCGCCCCGATCGAAGGGGCGGCGCTGCGCGCGAGCGGCGGCGCTGCGCCGGGATCGTCCCTCGCGCACGGCGACGCCCCGCCGTTGCAGCTCGGCTGGACGAGCGGCGACGACGGGCGGCTGTTCGACTACGTGGCAGCCGAGGCCACCGCCGTCTGGTTCGTCGCGCCCGGCTTCGCGCCGTCGGCGCCGCGGCCGCTGCCCGAAGGCGGCGGCGCCGTCGACCTCGGGACGATCGCGCTGCAGCCGTTGCCGGCGTGGCGCCTCAAGCTGCTCGACGCCGGCGGACGGCCGCTGCGCAGCGAGCCGCGCGTCCGCGTCGTCGACGCCGACCCGGACGCCCCGATCGAACCGCGCTTCGAGCGCGACGGGAAGGTGGCGCTGCGCGGCGCGCTCGCCGAGCGGTTCCTGCTCGAGGTCGCGCTCGGCGGCCGCGCGGGCGGCGAAGAGCTCGGCGCCGCGCTCGAACGGCGCTACGAGCTGCCGCTCACCCGCTGGCCCGCGCACGCGACGCCCGCCGTCGCGCTGCCGCTGCTGCGCGAAGTGGTGGTCGAGGTGGCGCTGCCGGCGGTGGCGGTCGAGCGGCGCGAGAGCAGCCTCGCCCTCGAAGTGGCGCCGCAGGGCGAGGTGCGCGGCGTCGTCACGCCGCGGCGCGCGAGCGAGCGCGACAGCACCGATCCGCTGCGCCGCCGCTTCGCGCTGCTGCTGCCGCCCGGCCGCTACGTGGCGAGCGGCCGCGCCTTGCTGATGGAGCTCGCGAGCGCCGAGTTCACGGTCGCGGCCGACGGCCCGCAGCCGCCGATCGTGCTCGACGCGCGCTGACGGCGCTCAGATCCAGTCGAGCCAGATCGCGAAGGTGAGGTAGAGCGCCGCGACCATCGCGCAGCCGCCGAGCCAGCCGAGCAGGATCTTGAGCGTGCGCAGGTCGGCGGCGCGCTCGGCGTCGGAGCCGGGCGGCGGCTCGCGCGCGGGATCGGCGGGAGACGACCCGGCCATCGGCGCGTGGCGCTCGGTCAGTGCTTCGGCTGGCCAGCTTCGACCGGCGCGCTGTCGGCGGGCGGCGACCACGGCCGCAGCACGCCGTTCTTGAACGGGGTAGTGCCCTTCTCGGAGTCGGGGTAGGTGCCGACCGTGATCAGCACGCCGAGGAAGAGCGGCGCCGAAGCGACCAGCCACATCACCTTGCTCTCGAACTTCAAGTGCATGAAGTAGTAGGCGACCATCACCGCCTTGTAGAGCGCCATGGCGATGAAGGTGAAGATCTTCAAGCCGCTGTGCATCGGCAGGTAGGCGACGCCGACCTCGGCGACGGTCACCACCAGCAGGATCATGAAGACGGCGAAGTAGGAGAGGCCGCCCCCGTGGTGGTGGGCGGCGCCGTGCGAACCGTGCGACGCGTCGCCGTGCGGCGACGGGGCGTGGGCGTGGTCCATGTTCTTCGCGTGCTCCTGCGGGCTGCTTCGCGTGGCGTTCGTGCCGACCGATCCGGGCGATCAGACCAGGTAGATGAAGGTGAAGACGAGGATCCAGACCAGGTCGACGAAGTGCCAGTAGAGGCCGACGTTCTCGATGACGTTCGCCTGGTGCTTGGTGATCTGGCCCGAGGAGACCTTGGCCAGCGCGTTGCCGAGCAGGATCACGCCGCCGAGCACGTGGCAGCCGTGGAAGCCGGTCGTGCAGAAGAAGGTGCCGGCGAAGTTGCCGCTCGAGATGGTCACGCCGTGCTGGACGAGGTGGGTGTACTCGTAGCACTGGCCGGCCAGGAAGAAGACGCCGCCGAGGAAGGTGGCGAAGAGCCACTGCCAGCAGGCGCGGCGATCGTCGCGCTGGATCGCCTCGAACGACTTCACCATCGTGACCGAGCTGCAGATCAGCACGAAGGTCATCAACGCGGTGAAGTTGATGCCGAGCACTTCCTGCGGCACCGGCCAGCGCTCGTCGCCGAGCCGCAGCGCCGCATAGGCTCCGAGCAGCCCCGCGAATCCCATCGCGTCGGAGCCGAGGAAGAGCCACATCATCAGCTTGTCCCAAGCGGCCCCGAGGGGGCGACGCTCGGACAGGAGGTGTTCCGCAACCACGGTCTGGCTCACGGCAGGCGCTCTCCCCGAGTCGGTACGGCCCCATCGAACGGGCGGCCGCCGAGGCTGAAAAGGAAGCGCGGCAGGCTAGCGGCCGTCCGCGGGAGGCGCAAAGGGCGCGCTGCCGGGTGGCGTCGCGGTGGCGACCGGCGCCAAGCCGACCCGCATCCAGAGCGCCGCGCCGGTGCAGGGATCGAGCGCCCGCAGCGGCAGCGCCGGCCCCGGCTGCGCGCGCAGCGCCACCGCCGCCTGCGCCACCTCGACGAGCGCCTGCGCGCCGAGCAGTCGCTCGAGCGGCGGCATGCCGGTCGGCGCCGTGACGCTCGACCGCTTGCGGCGGCGCAGCTCGAGCCGGATCGCGCGCGACGCGCCGGCCGCCGGCAGATCGCCGCTGCGCGCCAGCACGACCGCCGCCGCGATCGGCGCCGCGAGCGCGCCCGGCCGCGCGTCGGGAGCGTCTCCCCAACTGCCGGCCCGCCGCAGCGCGCGCTCGAGCTCCTCGCTCGCCGGCGCGTAGGCGAAGACGACGACTCGCCGCGCCCGCCCCTCGGCCAGCAGCAGCGCCGCATCCAGCAGCGCCTGCGCCGACGCGAACGAGCCGCTCGCCGCGGTCGCCACCGGCCCGCGGAAACCGAAGGAGGCCGCCACCGCCGCCGCCACCGAGTGGGCCCCGGCGAAGGCGAAGAGCGACGGGCTCGGCGGGCCGCTGCCCGGCTCGTAGAGCGCGCGGGCGAAGCGCGCCGCGGCCGGCAACGACTCGAGGTCGACGCCCGCCAGCAGCGCGACGTCGCTGCTCGGCGGCAGCAGTTCGGCGGCGCCGCGCAACGCCTCCTTCACCGCCCGGAAGGCGAGCTGCCCCTCCTCCGGCAGGTGGTGGAGGCTCTGCGCGGGATGGAGCTGCTCGAACTCGGCGCGCGCATCGACGACGCCATCGCCCGGCCGCGCCAGCGCGGCGCTGACCACCACCACCTCGTCGCGCACCATGCGCAGCGGTCGCGCCACCGTGGCCGCGCGCGCGCGCGCCGGCGCCAGCGCGGCCGCCTCGCTCCCCGTCGCCCGCGCCGGCGCCGCGACGCGCCGCAGCAGGAGCGCCGCCGCGTGGCCGCCGAGCCCGCCGGTCAGCACCGCCGCATCGCCGGCGCGCAACGGCTCGGGCTCCTTCGGCAGCCGCACCGGGAAGGTCGCCACCGGATGGCGCAGCCCGACGACCGGCGGCACGCGCTGCTGGCGCAACGCCGCGACCGCGCGGATCACCGAGAGCAGGCCGCTCGCCGCCAGCGGATGGCCGAGCGCCCCCTTCCACGAGGTGAGCGCGACGCGATCGGCGAGCGCCCGATCGCCGCCGAAGACGAAGGTCATCGCGCGCAGCTCGGCGAAGTCGCCCTGCGGCGTGCCGACGCCATGCCCCACCACCAGCGCGAGCTGCGACGCGCTCAACGCCGCCTCCTGCAGCGCCGCTTCGAGCGCGCCCGCGAGGCCGCGCCCCTCCGGGTGGGTCGCCACCAGATGGTGCGAGTCGTGGGCGAGCGCCACCGAGAGCAGCTCGGCGAGCGGCACCGCGCCGCGTTCCTCGGCGCTCTCCTCCGACTCGAGCACCACGAAGCCGGCCCCTTCGCCGAGCGCCATCCCCTTCGAGCCGACGTCCCACGGTGCCGTACGGCCCGCCGCCAGCGCGCCGAGCGCGTGGTAGCCGGCGTACGAGAAGGGCGTGAGCGCCTCGACGCCCCCCACCACCGCGAGGCGCGCTTCGCCGCGGCCGATGCGCTCGGCCGCGAAGAGGAGCGCCTGCAATCCCGAGCTGCAGCTGCCGCTGTAGGTCGCGACCTGCGCGCGCAGGTGGAGGCGCGTCGCGAGCGTGGTGGCGACGCCGTGGCAGCCCGCCTGCATCCACGGCCGCTCCGGCGCCGTCGGATCGTGCGCGGCGCGCTGCAGCGCGAGCGCCGTCTCGATGGCGCCGAAGCTCGTCCCGATCACGAAGAGGTCGACGCGGCGCGCGGTGTCGCCCGGCCGCACGCCCGCCGAACGGAGCGCCTCGACGGCCGCCGGCAAGGCGAGGCGGATCGCGCGATCGTCGTCCGGCTCGCCAGCGAGCGCCTCCTCGGGCACCGCGCCGACGTCGAGCGAAGGGAGGCGCGGCGTGACGCCGGGCGCCACGCAACGCGGCGATTCGGCGAGCGCGGTGCGCCAGCCATCGGTCGCGTGGACGAAGCGAGCGACGCCGCCACCGGCTGCGCTCACCGCGCCCATGCCGGTGAGGACGATCTTCATGAGGGGCCGCCGTACGAGAACGGAAGGAGGCGCTGCAACCTATCGCGCCGCTCCGCGTTGTCACGCACGCGCTGCCGGCCGCACCGGCTGCTCGTCCTATCCGCGCGGCAGCAGGAGCAGCACGTTCGCCCGCTCGGCGGCGAGCTGCTCGTCGCGGAACTTCTTCACCGCGCCCCCGGTGAGCTGCTCCGCCGTCGCCGCCATCGTGGCGAGCGAGAGCCCCGAGGAGCGCTCGCGCAGCGCGAGCGCCAGCAGCAGTTGCGCCTCGACGAACTGCTGCTGCTGCCGGCCGGCCCACTGGCCGCGCAGCCGCCGGAAGTCGGGCAGCCCGCTCGAGAGTTCGGCGCGCACCTGCTGCAGCCAGCGATCGAGGCTGCCGGCGGGCGGCGCCGAGGTGAGCCGCTCGCGCGCGCGGGCGAAGGCGGCGCGCGCCGTCGCCGCTGCCCCCGCGTCGGGGAGCGAGGCGCTGAACTGCACGAGCCGCCCTTCCGGGAACGCCGCGTCGGCGCTGACCAGCGCGATGACGCGCGCCTGCTGCAGCTTCGGATCGCTCATCAGCGTCTGCGTCAGCGTCTGCACCAGCAGGAGCGTCGTGACGCGCGCCGCCGCATCGCCGTCGGGCACCAGGTACCACTCGATCACGTGGGGCCGCGCGAGGTCCCAACGAGCCGTCACCTCGCCGCGGCGCCACTCCTTCGCCACGGCGCCTGCGCCCGCCGCCTCGTCCGATGCGCGCGGCGGCGCGGCGGCCGGCGGCGGCGCGGCCGCGCTCGCCCCCGGCTCCTCGAAGAGTGCCGCCACCTTCGCGGTGGGCAGCGGTCCCGACGCATAGAGCGCGAGTCCGGGCGCGCGCGTCCGCTTCGCGGCCCAATACTCGGCGAGCGCCTCGACCGTCGCCGCCTGCACGTCGCCGCGCAGCGCCACGTCGTCGGTGCCGTGGCGCACCGCCTGCGCCCACGCCGCCGTCGCCCACTTGTGCGTGTAGCCGGCCGGCACGGTCGTCTCGAACTCCGCGAGGACCTTCCCCTTCTCGCGCTCGAGCGCCGCCGGATCGAACGACTCGGCCGCCAGCCAGCGCGAGAGCTTCGCGGCTGCTTGCGGCGCCAGCGCCGGCGGTGCGTGGACGTCGAGGCGCAAGGTGGCGTCGCCGGTCTCGCCGTTGAAGCTGATGTCGCCGTCGGCGAGCCCCTCCGCATCGGTCGTGCGGATCAGCAGGTGTTCCAGCAGGTGGCCCCACTGCGTGCGGCCGGCGTCGTCGTGCGCCATGCCCAACGGCAGCAGCGCGAAGAAGGTCTCGAGCGGAGCATCGGCGACCGGCAACACGGCGAGCGGCACGCCGCACGACAGCGACCGGCGCTCGAGCAGGTCGTCGCCGCGCACGAGCGGCCGCGCCGCGCCCCCCGCCGCCGCCACCGTCCCCGCGACGACCAGCGCCGCTGCCACCGATCGGAACGCCATCGAGCCCATCGAACGCTCCCTCGAAGAATCGCCCCACTCGCGCCGCTCGCGCGCCCGGTCGCGAACGCAACCGGCGCGCCGCCGCGCCATCAGCGGGGCCCGCGCGCCAGCCGCGTGCGGATCGCCTCCATCCAGCCACCGCCCCACGACCGGCCCCACTCGGCGAAGCGCGTGAAGAAGCGCCGCCCCGCCTCGCTCTCGTCCGCACCGTTCACCCACTCGTACGCGAAGGTCTTGCCACCGAGCGCGTAGCCGCCCGCCGCGAAGCCGCCGATCGCCACCGCACCGACAGCGAGGCCGCCGAGCGCGAAGCCGCCCACCGCCACCCCGCCGAGCGCCACCACGCCGAGCGCGCCTCCGCCCAGCGCGAGGCCGCCGCAACCGAACGCGCCGAACGCCACCGCGCCGATCGCCACGTTGCCGAGCGCCACCACGCCGCGCGCGACGGTGCCGATCGCCAGCAGGCCGACCGCACGATCGCCGATCGCGACCACGCCGCGCGCCACCTTCCGCTCGCCGCGCCGACCGAAGGCGACATGGAGCAGCGGCCGGCCGCGCCACGCGCGCGCCGAGCGCCACTCGAAGGGCTCGCCGCGCTGCCGCGCCGCCACGAGCGCCGCGGCGACCTCGCGCAGCGCCGGCGCGCGCGCCGCCACCGGCCGCCCGTCGGCCAGCGCCTCGAGGTCGGCGGCGAAGTCGGCGGCCGTCGCGTAACGAGCGGCCGGATCGCGCGCCATCGCCTTCGCCACCACTGCGGCCGCCGCGGCGGAGACGTGCGGCGCCACCGTCTGCAGCGGCGGCGGCGTCGCATGGCGGATCGCATCGAAGAGCGCGATCGCAGTCGGCCCTTCGAAGGGGCGCCGCCCCGCGAGCGCTTCGTAGAGCGTGACGCCGAGGCTCCAGAGGTCGGTGCGCGCATCGACGGCCGCGCGCGTCTGCTCGACCTGCTCGGGCGACATGTACCACGGGGTGCCGAGCGGGCCGCCGGTGAGCGAGGTGGCGAGGTCGCCGTCGCCCTTCGCCAGACCGAAGTCGGCGACCACGAGCGCGCCGTCGCGGCGCACGAGCAGGTTCGACGGCTTCACGTCGCGATGGACGATGCCGGCCGCATGCGCCGCGGCCAGCGCGCGTGCGACCGGCGCGAAGCGGCGCGCCCACGCCCGCTCGTCGCGCGGCGCCGCTTGCGCCAGCTCGCGCGCCAGCGTGCCCCCCTCGATCCGCTCCATCACCAGGAAGAGGTGGCCCCGCTCGCGCCCCACCTCGTGGATGCGCACCACGTGGGGATGGTCGAGCCGCGCCACCGCGAGCGCCTCGCGGCGGAAGCGCTGCGCGTGGCGCGGATCGAGGGCGAGGCCGGGGCGCAGCACCTTGACCGCAACCTGCCGATGGAGCTCCTGCTGCTCGGCGAGCCAGACCGACGCCATCCCGCCGCGGCCGAGCTCCTCGATCAGCTTGCAGCCGCCCAGCACGAGGCCCGGCACGAGCGGCGCCACCGGCTCGCGCGGCCCCGCCTCGTCGAGCGCGACCAGCGCGAAGAGGCGCCGCAGCTCGGGGCGCAGTTCGGCCGGCGCTTCGGCGAGCAGGTCGTCCTGCTCTGCGGCGCGGCCGGCGGCGACGCGATCGGCGTAGGCCGAGAGCAACCGGTCGAGGAGGGTTTCGCGATCCGTTTCCATGCCGGTTCCAGACGCAATCGGCGCCGCGAGTCGTCGCGGAATCTCGCGCCGCGCCCTCCGCTCAGCTCGCGGCCCCCTCCGCCCCGCCGCGCAGCGCCGCGCCCCAGGCGTCGAGCGCCCGCCGGTAGAGCGAGTTCACCGCGTCCTCGCTGCGCCCCATGCGCCGCCCCGTCTCGGCGGCGGTGAGCCCCTCGAACTGCCGCAGCCCCAGCACGCGCCGCTGGTCGGGGGCGAGGCGGTCGTAGGCGGCGAGCAGCCGCGCCTGCTCCTCCCACTGCCCCGCTTCGGTGGCGGGACCGGGCCCGACGCCAGCGACCAGGCTCTCGAGCAGGCCGGTGTGGCTCCAGTCGCTCCGTTCGAGCCGCAACGGCGTGACGCCGCCGCCGCGCTTGCGCGCCCGCAGCGCGCGCACCGCATCGACCACCGCGCTGCGCGCCAGCTTGGCGAGGAAGCGGCGCAGCGGCAGGTCCTTCGGCTCCTCGGGCGGCACCATCGACGCGTGGGCGACGGCGCGCACGTAGACCTCCTGCGCGAGGTCCTCGAGCTCGATCGCGGCGCGGATCTTCCGGCCAGCGAGGTGCATCAGCAGGAGGCGGAGCCACCGCCCTTGCGCGACCAGCCGCTCGCCGAGTTCGAGCGCGCCCGGTTCGCTCACGGCTCGCTCCCGCCGCTGCGCACGGCAGCGGCAGCGACCGCTTCGCGATCGGCGCGCGCCGCAGCGCCGCGCGCGTTCGCCAGCGCATGGAACGCCGTCGCGACCAGGATCACGCCGCCGCCCGCGAGCGTCCACACGCCCGGCGTCTCGCCGTGGACGAAGTAGGCCCAGAGCGGATTGAAGACCGGCTCGACCAAGAGCAGCAGCGACGCCTCGACCGCCGGCACCCGCTTCATGCCGCGCGACAGGACGCAGTAGGCGAGGCCGACCTGGAACACGCCGAGGAAGAGGAGCGAGCGGAGCGTCGGCGCGAACTCGGGCGCATCGACGAACGAGGCGGGCGGGAAGAAGGGCTCGCGCAGGAAGGTGGCGAGCAGCCACGCGCCGGCGAAGCAGGTGAGGTTGCCGACCACGACCGACGAGGCGGCGCCGTCGTGGCCGGGGCGCGCCCGCTGCCCGAACCAGCGCAGCCCGACGATCGTCGCCGCCCACGCGAGCCCCGAAAGGACCGCGATGGCGTTGCCGAGCAGCGGCCGCGGCGCGGTCGCCTGCACGGCGGCGCCGCCAGCCTCCGCATCAGCGAGCGCGTCGCCGAAGCAGAGCGCCAAGCCGACCGCGAGCGCGCCCATGAAGAGCAGGTCGGCGCGCCGCACTGCCTCCTTCAGCACGAAGGGCGAGAGGAGCAGCACGAAGAGCGGCGCCGTCGACTGCAGGAAGATCGCGTTGGCCGAGGTGGTGAGCTTGTTGGCCGTGACGAACGCGATCATCGTCGTCGCGTAGAGCGCGCCGAAGAGGAGCGACCCCCAGGTGATGCCGCGCCGCGTCGCCGGCCAGACCAGCAACAAGAAGAGCGCCGCCACGAGGCTGCGCAGTCCCGCCACCTGCAGCGGCGCCAGCGCGCACGACTTGATGAACGCCCCGCCGGTCGAGAAGAGCGCCGCCGCCAGCACGAGGTCGAGGCGCGGTCGCCAGCCGGGAGTGGGAGTCGCGTTCATCGGCGACGGTTCATACCCGCTCGCAGCGGCCGCGACTCATCGCACCGGGCGGGCGCGCGTGGTGCCGTCGATGAAGAGGAGCGCGTCGAAGGCGTCGGGCCAGCGGTCGTAGGCGACGTCCTCGTTGCGGGCGGCCGCTTCGGGCGACCAGACCGAACCGATGCCGCGCTTCACGCGCGGCTCGTCGAGCCAGGCGCGCGCCGCGCTGCCGGCGGGCGACGCGTGGAGATCGACGAAGTGGCGAGAGAGGCCGGCGGCCGCGAACGCCGCGTCGATGCTGCCGGCGAGCGGCGCGTCGATGCGCCACTCGCTCGCGCCGCCGCCGCTGCCCCCCATCGCCTGGAAGGCGCCGGTCGCGAACGAGAAGCCGGCCACCTTCATGGTGAGCCGCTCGTCGGGATGCTGCTCCGCGGCGCGCGCCAGATGCCACCCCATGTTGCGCCAGCGCTGCGTGCCGACCGCCATGCCGCGGCTCACGTGGCCATCGTGCGCCCAGACGACGACGCGCGCCTCCGGCCCGCCCTGGCGCAGCAGCCAGCGCAGGTTCTCCGCCATGCAGCGGTCGCGCCACTCGAAGCCGGAGAGCCCCTCGTCGTTCGGCAGCCCGGCGCGATGCGCCTGCGCCATCACCACCGCCTGCTGGCGCGCGATCGCCCACTCCTCCTCGCTCGACTCGAGGAGCCACGCGTCCATCTCCTCGTCGAACGCCGCCACCAGCGCATCGAGCGCCGCCTGCTCCTCGATCCCCTGCGCGTGGCTCTTGCTGCCCGGCTGCCCGTGCTGCGGCGAGCTGGTGCGCAAGTTCGCGAGCCGCGTGAGGCGCGCCTCCTGCTGCTCGGCCAGCGACGGCGCCGCCTTCTGCAGGTAGTCGAGCGTGGCGCGCGCGGCGACGGTGATCACCTGCATGTCGACGCCGGCGAACTGCACCTTCGTCGCGTGGGCCGGATCGGCGTTCCAGGCGCGCATCCACTCGATCAGCGCCAGCACCTCCTCGGTGTTCCAGGTCCAGAAGTAGAGGCCGGCCAGCGCCCGCTTCGCGTCGCCCGTGCCGTGCAGCACGTAGTCGTTCACGGCGAGCGACTCGGGCCAGTTCGCCTCCATCGCGAACTGCGTGAAGCCGCACTCGGCGACCAGGTACTCGAGCAGGCGGTGCTTCGCCTGGAAGAACTCGCGCGTGCCGTGGGTCGCCTCGCCGAGCGCGACGATCCGCGCGTCGCCGACCCACGCCTTCAGCGGCGCGAGGTCGGCGAAGCCGTGGCCCGCCTCGACCGTGGCGAGCGGCCATGCCGCGGCGCGCAACCCTTCGAGCACCGCCGGGTCGAAGGACGGCGGCGTCGAGGGCGACGCGGGCGACTCCTGCGTCGCGAGCGCGGCCGACAAGAACCACGCGGCGAGAGACATCGGCGTCACTCCTCCTGCACGAAGATCGCCGGCACCTGCCGCTCCATGGCGAGGCGGTTCAGCGCGGGGAGCTCGCGATCGACGATCGCCTGGTAGTCGGCGAGCTCTGCCTCGATCAGCGCGGAGAGCTCGGCGCGCACGGCGTGCGCCTGCGCGGTCGGGCGGCGCTCGTTGCTGGCGACGGCGGAGGCGAGGTCGGCGAGGCGGTTGTTCAACCGGATCGGGAAGTTGAGCGGGTCCTGGCCGCTCTTCAGCTTCGTCTGGTAGAGCGCCTCCTCGATGGCGGTGAGGCGCGCGGCGAGCGCGTCGGCTTGCTGCTTCACGTCGGCGGCGTCGGCGCGCTTCGCGAGGCGCGCGGAGAGCGTCTGCAGCTGGCCGCGCAGGCCGCGCAGCCGCGCGATCGCTTCGTGGGTCCGCGTCAGCAGGTCGCGCACGCCGATCAGGAAGTCGAAGCGCTCCGCCATCTCGGCGGCGTCGCCCGGCGTCCGCGGATCGCGCAGGACGGTGAGCGTCTGGCGCAGCGCGAGGCGGCGCGGCGCCGCGGCGTCGGCCGGCCCGAGCGCGAGCTCGACCACGTAGTCGCCCGGCAGGAGGCGCGGCCCGGCGAGGTGGCCGCCCCAGAGGATCATCCCGTCGAACCCCTTCGCGTCGGGCCACGCCGGGTTCCAGCGCACGCGCCCGAAACCGGCCTGCGCGGCGACGTCGAGCGCGATGACCTCGCGCTCGGCGGCGTCATTGCGCGACGCGGCCAGGACGCGCAGCTTCGCCACTTCACCGGCGAGCGGCGCCTCCGGCAGATGCCAGTCGAACACGGCCTGCTGGTCGCGTCGCCGCAGCGGCGCGGGCGCGAAGAGCGTCGCTGCCGCGGGCGCGCCGCTCGCGGGCAGTTGGCGCAGCAGCGCGAGCTCGTCGAGGAGCCAGAAGCTGCGCCCCTGCGTCGCGGCGACCAGCGCTTCGTCGCGGATCGCGAGGTCGGTGATCGGCACCTCGGGGAGCCCCTGCTGCAGCGGGGCGAAGTGGACGCCGTCGTCGAACGAGACGAAGAGGCCGCGCTCGGTGCCGGTGAAGAGGAGGCCGCGGCGCTGCGGATCGGCGCGCACGACGCGAGTGAAGGCGCTCTCGGGCAGGCCGTCGCCGAGCAGCGTCCAGGTGCGCCCCCAGTCGCTCGTCTTGAAGAGCCACGGCCGGAAGTCGTCCTGCTTGTAGGTGGTCGCCGCGACGTAGAGGCCGCCCGGCTCGAACGGATGCGCCTCGATCGAGTTGATCTGCGCCCACTCGGGCAGGAGCTTCGGCGTCACGTCGTGCCACGCGCCGCCGCCGTCGCGCGTGACATGGAGGCGACCGTCGTCGCTGCCGACCCAGAGCACCCCTTTCTCGTGGAGCGACTCGGCCACCGCGAAGAGCGTCCCGTAGACCTCGACGCCGGTGTTGTCCTTGGTGATCGGGCCGCCCGACGGCTGCATGCGCGAGGGGTCGTTGCGCGTGAGGTCGGGGCTGATCGCGGTGAAGCTCTGTCCCTCGTCGCGCGTGACGAAGAGCGACTGCGCCGCGGTGTAGAGCGCGCCCTCCTCGTGGCGCGAGAAGAGCAGCGGGAAGTTCCACTGGAAGCGCCAGCGGATCTGCGCCGCGCCGTGGCCGATCGGGTTGTCGGGCCAGGCGGTGATGTTGCGCGCGTCGCCGTGGCGGTGGTCGTAGCGCTCGAGGTAGCCGCCGTAGCTGCCGCCGTAGACGATCTCCGGGTCGCGCGGATCGGGGGCGAGCCAGCCGCTCTCCCCGCCGGCGGTGATCTCCCAGTTCGGGCCGCCGCGCGTCACGCCGTCGCCGTAGGGGTAGAGGCGCAACGTCGAGTTGTCCTGCTGCGCGCCGTAGATGCGCCACGGGAAGGCGTCGTCGATGGCGACGCGGTAGAGCTGCGCGGTCGGCTGGTTCTCGATCGACGACCAGCTCGTGCCCCGATCGAAGCTGACCGCCGCGCCGCCGTCGTCGCCCTGGATCATCCGGTTCGGGTCGTTCGGCGCGATCCAGAGGTCGTGGTGGTCGCCGTGCGGCGTCGGCAGCGGCGCGAAGGTGCGCCCGCCGTCGTCGCTGCGCCACTGCTGGACGTTCAGCACGTAGACGCCGTCGGGATCGCGCGGATCGGCGACGACGCGCGTGTAGTACCAGGCGCGCTGCCGCAGGTTGCGATCCTCGTTCACGCGCTGCCACGTCGCGCCGTCGTCCTCGCTGCGGAAGAGGCCGCCGTCGTCCGCTTCCACCATCGCCCACACGCGGCCCGGTCGCGCCGGCGAGACGGCGACGCCGATGATCCCGAGCGTGCCGCCCGGCAATCCGGGCCGCCGCGACAGTTCAGTCCACGTGTCGCCGCCATCCATGCTGCGCCACAGGCCGCTGCCTTCGCCGCCGCTCTCCAAGCTGTGCGGCGTGCGGCGCACCCGCCACGTGGTCGCCCAGACCACGCGCGGATTGGCGGGATCGAGCAGCAGGTCGCAGGCGCCGGCATCGGGTCCGACGTGCAGCACCTGCTGCCACGTCGCGCCGCCGTCGCGCGAGCGGTAGACGCCGCGCTGCTCGCTCGGTCCGAAGAGGTGGCCGAGCACGGCGGCGTAGACGAGGTTCTCGTCCTTCGGATGGACGCGCATCCGCGGGATGCACTGCGCCTCCTCGAAGCCGATCGAGCTCCAGCTGCGGCCGCCGTCGCTCGTCTTCCAGGCGCCCCAGCCGGGCGACCAGTTGCCGCGCACGGTGACCTCGCCGCCGCCGACGTAGACGACGTTCGGGTCGGACGGCGCGACGGCCACCGAACCGATCGAGCCGCCGAAGAAGCCGTCGGAGACGTTCCGCCAGTGCGCTCCGCCGTCGTCGGTGCGCCAGACGCCGCCGCCGCACGCCCCCATCCAGTAGGTGAGCGGTTGGTCGGCGTGGCCCGCGACCGCCGCGACGCGCCCGCCGCGCGCCGGTCCGACGTTGCGCCACTCGACCGAGCGCGGCAGGGCGACCTCGACCGCGGCGGCTTGGGCGACGTCGGCTTCGCCCACTTCAGCCGAGCCGCTGCCGGAAGGCGCCATCAGGGCGAGCGCGGCGATCCGCGCGCGCGCGCCAGCGAACGATCGGTCCATCGGCGACTCTCCCCCGTCCCGCGAGAGCGCAGGAGCGGCGGGGCATCGTACGCCGCGCGCGCGACGCCGTTCCGCGAGGGACGCGGTCGCGCGTTCGCCCGCTAGCTTGCCGGCCATGTTCGCGGCCTACCTCACCTACCAGCTGATCGACGTGGCGCTGGCGCTGCTGGTGGTCGCATGGGTCGATCGGCGCGTCGGCGGGCGGGCGTCGCTGCGCCGGACGCTCACGCGCAGCGTGCCGCTCTCCGCCGCGCTGCTGCTGCTGATCGCGCTGGTCTGCGGGGCGTGGCTCCACCATCTGGTCGGTTGGCTCGCCTGGAACCTCTTCGAGCGACCGTGGTCGATCCGCTTCCTCGGCGTCGGCGCCGCCTATTGGGGCGGCACGCTCGTGCTGCCGGCGCTGGTCGTCGCGCGCGCGTGGCGAGCAGGCCGCGTCGCGCGCGTCGGGTCGCTCCTCGCGCTGGCGGCGACGCTGCTGCTCGCCTTCGAGATGTCGTGGCGCGAGCCGCGTCGCATCGTGGTCGAGCGGCGCGCGGTGGTGCTCGCCGACTGGCCGCTCGGCGCACCGCCGCTGACCGTCGCCGTGCTGGCCGATCTGCAGTCGCCGCTGCTTTGCGCTCGCGAGCGCGAGCTCGTCGCGCAGGTCGCCGCCGCCGCGCCCGACCTGATCGTGCTGCCGGGCGACCTCGTGGCGCAGAGCTTCGCCGACGCGCAGTCGATCGCCTGCGCCCGCTTCGTGCTGGACGGCACGCAGGCGCCGCTTGGCAGCTTCGCGGTGAACGGCGACATCGATCCGCTGGTGGAAGGCGGCCTCGCCGAGGTGGTGCGCGGCACGCGGGCGCGCGCGCTCGCCAACGAGTCGGTGGTGCTCGCGCTGCCGGGCGGCGGCACCTTCGAGCTCGCCGGCTTCGACGCCGAGCAGCCCGAGCGGTTCGCAGAGCTGCTGGCCGCCCCGCCGCGTGCACCGCTGCGCGTGGCGCTGGTCCACAAGCCCGAACACGTCGAGGCGCTCGGCCCGGCCGGCTTCGACCTCGTGATCGCCGGCCACACCCACGGCGGGCAGATCGTGGTGCCGGGGATCGGGCCGCTCGTCACGCTGTCGAAGCTGCCCGACGCGATCGACGCCGGCGGACTGCACGCGTTCGCCGGCACAGAGCTCTACGTCTCGCGCGGCCTCGGCTGCGAGGCGGGCTTCGCGCCGCCGCTGCGCCTCTTCTGTCCGCCGGAACTCACGCTGCTCGAGTTGCGCGGACCGACCGCGCGGGAAGGGAGTGCTGCCGATGGTGCCCCACCTGCTGCTCCTCGAACTCCTTCTGCGAGCGACGCTCGCCACGATTGAGCCGAGCGCGGCGGCGCCCCTCGCGCCGTGCCCTGCGGCGCGCGCGGCGCCCTCGGCCGCGCCACTGGCCGTCGCTCCGCTCGGCGAGCCCGATCGCGACGGCGACGGCCTCTCCGACTTCGCGGAGCTCCACAAGCACGGCACCGATCCGGCGCGCGCCGACAGTGACGGCGATGGCCGGCGCGACGGCGACTGGGACGAGCGACGCGAGTTCGCCTACACGGTGCGCAGCGTGGTGCGCCTGCTGCCGCCGGTCACCGACGATGCGCTCACCGACGACCAGCAAGACGGCCGCGTGTTGCGCCGCACGCGCGACTTCGTCGAGATCGAGGTGGTCCACTACCCGTTCCACACGGCGAGCAGCGCGATCGTCGCGGATCCCGATTGGCGCAAGAGCGTGGCCGCGCGGAGGGACCTCGCGCCCTTCCTGCGGCCCGCCACCTGCGCCAACTTCGACGCGGCGATGGCGAAGGCGCTCGCCGCGGAGCTGGCGAAGGCGGGGCTCGACGTCGCGACGGCCGACGACCAGACGCTGGTCGCGCGCGCGGCGCGCTGGCTGCTCGACGCAACGAAGTACCAGGACGGCTTCACGACCTTCTGCTTCGACCTCGGCGGCCGCACGCCGCGCGTGGCACCCGGCCTCGAGGCGCGGGTCGAGCAGGAGCTCGCGCGCTGCGGTGTCGCGCTCGACGAGCAGCTGCAGCGCGAGCTCTTCGCGAAGGGGATGTTCGAGCGGCGCGTCCGCGGCAGCTGCACCTCGTCGGCGATCCTCTGGTGCGGCGCGCTGCGGGCGCTCGGCGTGCCGACGCGCGTGGTGCTGTACGTGCCGCTGATCGACGCCTCCGATCCCGAGGAGCGCGGCTGGCTCGCGACGAAGCTCGCCCAGCATCGGGTGCGCAGGGTCGTGACCGACGCGCTGGCGCCGCTGCAGGAGAGCTGGTCGAGCCACACGATGGTCGAGGTCTTCGTCGGCGGCCGCTGGCGGCTGCTCAACTACGACCGCCTCGGGCAACCGAGCCTCGACCCGAACTACTTCGGCCTCATGACCCACGTCGCGACGCTCGCCGACTGGTCCGACGGCGACGCCGCGAAGACGATCGGCGCGCGCCAATGCAGCGGCGTCGAGCCGCGCCGCGACGACCCGTTCGGCCATCGCAACCCCTACTCGTGCATCGAGCTCGAGGAGCGCTTCGGCGCGCACGCGACGATCGACAATTCGGCGGATCGATCCGGGAGCGTTCCGCCGCCGGAAGCCGCACCACCGGCCGCCGCACCGCTCGCGCTGCCGATCGACTCGCTCTGCTGGTCGGACGATCCGACGCTGCCCGCCTTCGTGCGGCGGATCTACGCCGAGCGGAGCGCGCTGCCGACGCTGCTCGCGCGCTGCATCGGCTGGAGCGACTTCGCGCAGATCCATCGCCTCACGCAGCAGGGCGATCGCCGCTTCTTCCTCGAGGCGGAGGGGAGGCCGGCGCTCGGGCTCGAGGTCGAGCCGGGAGGCAGCTCGGAGAAGGTCGACGGCGTCGACGTCGCGTGGGTCGCGCTGCCGCTCGGGCCGGCCGACTGGCGCGATCTGGCGACCGGCGTCGCGTACCGGCTGCGCGCGCGCAACGGCGTCGCCGGCTACGAGTGGCGGATCGCCGACGGCGCGACCATCACGCGCGCGGCGCAGTGATCGGCCGACGGCGATCGCGTCGGCGCGGTGCGGAATCCGTCGGCGGAACGCTCCCGGATCGGAACGTCACCGCGCGACGCAGCGGCCGCCGCTCGCTTCGGCCAGCTTGGCGAGCCAGTCGGGCGGCTCCGCAGCGCCGAGCGCGATGGCGTCGATCGGCGCGTTCACCGCCTGGTTGCGAAAATCAACGAGCTTGACGACCGCGTCGCCGCTCTCCGGCGTGCCGTCGGGGCGCACCGGCCGGCTTGCGGTGATCAGCACGATCGCGTCGAGGCGCGCCATGCGGCCAGCCGGCGGCGGCGCGGCCGCGACGTCCTGCAGCAACTGCGAGAGCGCGGTCGACGTCGCCGCCACCGTCTTCGGCGCGGTGGTGATCTTCGCGACCCACTCGCGCGCCGCCGCCACGTTCTCGGGCGTCGCCGGCTGCAGCTCCTTGCTGCTGCTGCGCGCCTCGTGCGCGTAGGCGACCACGGTGAATGCCGCATTCGCCGGCAGCGCCGCCAGCGCCGCCGCCACCTCGCGCTTCGCCGCGTCGAGGCGCGTCTCCTTGCCGCCACCCGGCGCCGGCCGCTCGGCCAGCATCGACTCGCTGCAGTCGATCACGAAGGCGAACGCGAGGCCGCGCAACGGCAGCTCGAAGCAGGCGAGCGGCGCGCGCGGCGGCAACGGCTGCGTGCCCGCCGCCAGCGCCGCCCCTTCGCCCCCGAGCCACGATCGCCACGCGCGCACCTCGCCGCCGTGGTCGACGCCGGTCAGCTGCACCAGCGCCCGCGTCGCGCGGCGCAACGCGGCGCCCGGCGGCTGCTCGCCGAGGAAGTGGACCAGCGGCGCGATCGCCTCCGGCGCGCGCAGTTCCGCCAGCGCGAAGAGCGCCGCCTCCTGCACGCGCGCCTCCTCGTTCCAGAGCAGGTCGGCGAGCAGCTTCACGTGCGCCGCCGCGGCCGGCCCGCACGCAGCGAGTCCGTCGATGGCGAGCAGCAGCTCGTCGGGGCCGCTCGCCTTCGCCAGCGACGCGACGAGCTCGGCCACCAGCGGCGGCGACGCGAGCGCCGCGCGGCGGACGATCTGCTCGCGCGTGCGCTGCGGCAGCTCGTGCTTCGCCGTGACGTTGGCGAGCAGCCAGCGCAGCGCCTCGGGCGCCGCCGACGCGCCGAGTCGCGCATCGAGCGCGCTGCCGAGCTCGCCGATCTCGCGCTGCCGCGCCAGGAGCGCCTTCTGCTCGGCGTCGAGCTTCTCGAAGCGCGCCTTCTCCTCCGGCTTCGGCGGCCGCCCGCGCGCCCCGCCGAGCTTCTCGACCAGCTCCTCGAGCTTGCCGCGCACCGCGTCGCGCTCCTTCTCGAGCGCCGCGACCTCCTTCACCAGCTGCGCGCGACCCGCGAGCAGCGCCTTCGCCGCCTTCGCGTCGTCGACCTCGAGCAGCGCCGCGAGCGCCGCCTGCCGCGGCGCGAGCGGTGCATCGTCCTTCAGCGGCTTGAAGGCCGCCTCGAACGCCGCCACCTTCGCCGCCGCCGCCTTCTCCTCGGCCGTCGGCGCCGCCGGCTTCGCCGCCCCGCCTTGCGGCTTGCCCGCTTGCGCGAGGGCCGTCGCGGCGGCGGCGGCGGTGGTGCCGACCCACCGAGGCGCCCACGGAGGCGCCCACGTTCCCGCGACGAGCGCCGCGACGAGAGCGACTGCGGTCCCGGCTCGGCGGCGGCGCTCGGTCATGGCTGCTCCTCGCGCCCGCTCACGCGAGCGCCCGCGCCACCACGCCGCGCTTCGCCAGCTCGGCGAGGTAGCGGTCGGCCGGCATGCACTCGTCGGGCGTGAAGACGCCGGCCGGGCCGACTTCGCGGCGCGCCTGCATCTGCGCGGTGATCGAGAGCGAGTAGCCGGTGGTGCGCATCATCGCGGTGATGCCGTTCGTCTCGTCCATGCGGTCGACGAGCTCGTAGCCCGCCTTCGCCGGCTGGCCAACCTTCGTCCCCTCGACCACGACGCGCAGCGCGACGAGGTCGGGGCTCGCCGGCTTCGAGAGCTTCGGCAGCAGCGTCGCGACCGTCACGTCGCGCGGCGCCACCTTCTGCCCCTTCACGTCGATCGGCGTCGTGTCGAAGAAGCCGAGCTCGCGCAGCGCTTCCATGATCGCGGCGTGGCCGGGGTAGCGCAGCGTCTTGTATTCCATCGTGCGGATCTTGCCGCGGTACTTCTCGAACATCGTCGAGAGGCCGCCCGCGGTGTGGAACGCCTCGAGCTTGCCGACGCCCGCCATCTCGATCGGCTCGCGCTCCGACAACGCGACGCGCGTCGCCGGCTGCCCCTCCTGCAGCACCCACGACGGCGTCGTGTAGTAGTCGAGCACGCCCTCGAGCGAGTAGACGAGCTGGTAGTTGAGCGGCGGCTCGGGCCGCTGCGGCAGGCCGCCGACCAGCAGCTTGCAGCTGTCGACGCGATCGAGCTGCCGGATCGCGGCCTCGGCGAGGATGTTCACCAGGCCCGGCGCGAGGCCGCAGTCGGGGAGGATCGTGATCCCCTTCGACTTGGCGAGCGGCGCGAGCTTCTGCTGCTCCTTCACGATCTCGGTGTTGCCGCCGAGGTCGCACCAGTGGACGCCCATCTCGGCCGCCAGCTTCGAGAGCGGGCCATTGAAGTAGTAGGGCACCGCCGAGAGCGCCGCGTCGACGCCGGTGAGCGCCCTCTTCACCGCGGCCGGGTCCTTGACGTCGAGCGCCATCGGCTTGAACCGCGCGTCGCCCTGGAAGCGCGCCAGGAACGGGCGCAGCGAGTCGACCTTCAAGTCGGCGAGGCGGACCTCCTTCACGTCCTTGTTCTGCAGGAGGTCGAAGGCGGCGGCCGAGCCTTGCAGACCGGCGCCCAACACGAGCATGCGCATGGCGGGACCCTTCGGGCGACCGCGCGACGGTGCGCGCGGGGCGTTCCGTGCTCTCCCCGGCCAGCGACGCATGCGACGTCGCCCGCCGGCGCGCCGGCCTGCACGGCCTCCGGCGCCCCCACCCTCGTCGACCTCGAGGGGACGGCGCCTCGAGCCCGGCGAGCGCGCGGCCGCAGGTCCGCTCCGCGAGGAGCCGACCCGTCCGCGCCCCCGAACGCGTCGCGCGCGATCAGGCGGGGACGCGCAGGCGAAGCCGTCCGCCCGCTGCCGTCACCCGCCCGCGGCGTACCTCGGCGAGGTCGCCCGCGCGGCGCGAGCGAGGGACATTACCGCGAAGGCGGTCCCGTAGGCGTGCGTGTAGGTGCTGATGTGGAAGTCCCAGAAGGAGCCATCCTCCTCCTGGATCTCGAGCAGCTTCGCCTCGAGTTCGCGCGCGTAACGCGGCCGCAGGTCGGCCGGCAGGAGTTCGATCGCCTGCGCGGCGTAGTAGTGGCCGAACAGGAAGAAGTAGGCGGCGACCGCGTACCACGACTCGTGCGGGATCGGCTTCTTGCGCGCGACCGCGAGGAACTTGTGGTGCTGGAAGAACTGGTCGAGGCCGGCGCGCACGTCGCGCGCCCCGAGCTCGCCGCCGCGCACCAGCGCGACGTTGCCGACCTGGATGCGGCCGAGCGCTCCCTTGGTCTGGTTGATGAACTCGAGGCCGGCGGCGCTCGAGATGGCGTCGATGTTGTAGGTGTAGCTGCCGTCCGGGAGCCGGCAGTGAGCGACCGCGCGCAGCGCCTTCTGGTAGTTCGCCTCGTCGACCGGCAGGCCGGCCCGCTTGGCGTCCTGCATGCCGATCACGCCCGCCGCCGTCGTGAACTGCGTCGACCAGGTGTTGGGCACGCTGACGACCGGCCCCTCGTAGTAGCCCCACCCGCCGAGCGGCGCCTGCCAGCGATCGAGCTCGCGCAGGAGCTGCGTGCCGAGCGCCACGAGTTGCGGCCGACGCGGGTCGTCCTCGAGCGCGGGGGCGCGCAGCAGGTGCGCCACCGCCTGCACGCCGTAGACGAAGCCCCAGATGTGGTCGGTGTCCCACTCGCTCACGCGGCGCAGGCGCGGCGCCTGCAGCAGGTAGTCGACGGCGCGGTCGAGCGCCGCGCGGTCGCGCTCGCTCGCGCCGCAATCGACGAGCGCCATGGCGACCAAGCCGGTGGTCGCGAAGGTCCACGCCTCGTAGGTGTGGATCGTGGCGAAGCTCTCGGCGCCCATCACGTTGCGCGGCGTGCCGAAGCTGCCGTCCGCCTCCTGGTGGTCGACCAGGAACGCGACGCCGCGGCGGATCGCCGCTTGGACCGCCTCGGCCCGTTCCGACGGCGCCACGACGTCGCTGGCCGACGCGCCCCCCGAGAACGCGAGCGTCACGGCGAGCAGCAGCCCGCGCGTCACGTCACGCCTCCCGGCGGCGGCGCGAGCGCGAATCATCCTCGCGCCGATCGTCGTCGTCGTCGTCGTCGTCGTCGTCGCGATCGTCGTCCTCGCCGTCGTCGTCGTCATCGTCCTCGTCGTCGTCATCGTCGTCGGCGTCGGCGCCCTTCTCCTGCCCCTCTTCGCAGCAGTCGTCCTCGCCCGCCTCTTCGCAGCACGCCGCGTCGCCGCACGCCTTCTGCAGCTCGCGCTTCGCCTTCGCGGCGGCGCGCTCCGCATCGACGCACGCCTGGTTCTTGTCCTCGCTGCTCGTCTTGGCCTGGAACATCGCCCGCTCGAGGTCGCGCTCCTTGGCGGTCACCTCGCGCTCGAGCTTCTCGCGCTGCTTCGGCAGCTCGACGCCCTTCAGGTCGCCCATCTCCTTCTGCGAGAGCGCGAAGCTCTCCTTGGCGCGCGCGAGGCGCCGCTTGCCGCGCGCCAGCACGATCTCCTTGGTCTTGTCGCCGAGATCGTCCTTCTCGTACATCAGCTCGAGCTGCTGCATCTCCTCTTCCTGCTCGGAGAGGTAGTCGCGGTTGCCCTTCAGCTCGAGCTCGGCGCGCGCGAGGCGCATCGGCTTCACGAACTCGTCGAAGTGGGCGAGCGCCTGCTGCGCGTCGGCGAGATCGAGCTTCGCGCGCCGCACCGCGTGGCGCTGGTCGATCGCCGACTGCTCGCGCTCCGCCTCGGCGCGCGCGACGCGGCGCGCCGCGCTCTCCGCGGCGTACCGCAGTTCGTCGAGCTTCTCGGGATCGACCGGCGCCGCGGCGGCGGGCGCGACCGGCGTCGCCGCGTCCGCGCCCTCGGCGGCGCAGCACGCCTCCTCCTCCTCGCACGCCTGCTCTTCACACTGCCCCTCTTCGCACGACTCCTCGCACGCCGGATTGGCCACGACGACGCACTCGAGGGTGAGCGCGCACTCGTCGCTGGCCGCCTCGCCCGCGCAGCACTCGGCCGCGAGCGCCGGGCACTCGCCCTCGGCGCACTCCGCCGCCGCGCCGCCGCCCGCCGGATCGCCGCCGACCCGCGCGAGCGCCCGCCCGTCGTCGCGCTGCTCCCTCTGCTGATCGTCGCGCACGACCACCATCTGCCGGCTGCCATGGCGAGCATCGACGGCGTAGCGATCGCGCGACCACGGGTTGCCGTGCGGGCCCGGCGCGTAGACGCAGGCGGCGAGCGAGAGGAGGGCGACGGTGCCGAAAGCGGCAGCGCCGCGACCGATGCGACCGGACATGAGGATCTCCCGAGACCTGGAACGAGTCGGCGCGCAGCATCACCGCGCCCGGCGGAGGCTGCAAGGGTGGTCGGAACGTGCGAGGGCGACCGCTGCCGTACGAATCGTTGCGCCCGCCCGTTCCGCCGCGATGATCGCCCGCCGTTCCTGCCCCGACCCGCCGCTCGCGGCGGCCCGTTGCGGAGACCTCGATGCTGCTCGCCTCGCTTGCCCTGCTCGCCCCGCTCGCCTCCTGCGCCGCACCGCTCGCGGCGCCGCTCGCTGCACCGCAGGCGGCCCCGGAGTTCCGGCCGCTCTTCGACGGCAAGACGCTCGACGGCTGGCAGCTCGTCGGCGGCGACGGGCGCGGCTACGTCATCGAGGACGGCTGCATCGTCTGCCCCAAGGATGGCGGCGGGAACCTCTTCACGACCCGCGACTTCGGCGACTTCATCCTGCGCTTCGAGTTCTCGACCGAGCCGGGCGGCAACAACGGCGTCGGCATCCGTGCGCCGCTGCAGGGCGACGCGGCCTACGTCGGGATGGAGGTGCAGATCCTCGACGACGCGGCGCCGCAGTACGCGAACCTGAAGCCCGGCCAGTACTGCGGCAGCGTCTACATGGTCTCGCCGGTGAAGCGCGGCGCGCTGAAGAGCGCCGGCGAGTGGAACGCGATGGAGATCACGGCGCGCGGCCGCACCGTGCAGGTGAAGCTGAACGGCGCGCTCGTCAACGACGTCGACCTCAACACGGTGCACGACGCGGCGACGCTCGCCGCCCACCCCGGCATCCTGCGCGAGCGCGGCCACGTCGGCTTCCTCGGCCACCAGAGCCTCGTCAAGTACCGCAAGATCGAGCTCGCCGAGCTGCCGCCCGCAACGCCGCCCGCCGGCCTCGACAACGTCGCGCCCGCCGGCATGCGCGCGCTCTTCGACGGCAAGACGCTTTCGAACTGGAAGGGGCTCGTGTCGCCCGACAAGGGGCCGCCCGGCCGCGCGGCGATGGGTGCGGCGCAGCTCGCCGCAGCGCAGGCGACCGCCGATGAGAAGATGCGCGCCCACTGGAGCGTGCAGGACGGGACGCTCGTCTTCGACGGCGGCGGCGACAGCCTCTGCACGGCGGAGGAGTTCGAGGACTTCGAGCTCTGGGTCGACTGGAAGATCGCCAAGGCGGGCGACAGCGGCATCTACCTGCGCGGCAGCCCGCAGGTGCAGATCTGGGACAACCCGATCGGCTCGGGCGGCCTCTACAACAACCAGCAGCCCGGGAACCCGAGCGGCCCGCTCGCCGTCGCCGATCGGCCGGTCGGCGAGTGGAACCGCTTCAAGATCTTGATGGTCGGCGAGAAGGTGACCGTCTTCCTGAACGACGTGCTGGTGGTGAACGCAACGACGCTCGAGAACTACTGGCAGCGCGAGCTGCCGATCTACCCGCGCGGCCAGATCGAGCTGCAGAACCACGGCAACACCCTGTGGTTCCGCAACGTCTTCGTGCGCGAGCTGCCGCGCGCGCAGCGGTGAGCGGCGCGCGATGAAGCTGCTCGCACCCGGCGCGATCCCGCTCTTCGCGCTGGCCACGGCCGTGCTGCTGCGGATCGAGGCGCTGCCGTTCGCGGTCGGCGCCACGGCGGCGGGCGCGCTAGTGGTCGCGGCGGCCTTCGCGGCGCGCCGCGCGCCCGATCGAGCACGCGGTGCGGCGGCGGCGACGCTGCTGCTCGCCGCGGTGATCGCGCTGCTCGGACTCGCGCCGGGACTCTGGCCGTGCGACGTCGCCTGCCGCGCGGGCGAGGAGTGGGCGACGCTGTTCGGCGTGCCGACGCTCGCGTGGGCGGCAGGCGCTGCGCTGCTGACGGCGGCGCTGCTCGCGCTCGGCCGCGCGCCCGCCGCGTCGACGGCGCTGCGGCTGCCGGGCGAGGTGGCGTCGCGCGCCTGCGCCGGCGCCTCGCTCTTCTTCGTGGCGCTCGCGGTCCAGCTGTCGATGCCGTGCCGCCACTGCATCGCGGTGCACGGCGCGCTCCTCGCCGCCGCCGCGTTGGTGCCGCTCAGTGCTCCATCGCTGCGCCTCGTGCGACCGCTCGCCCTCTTCGGCGGCGCGCTGCTGACACGGCAGCTCTTCCAATGGGACCTCGCGCGCACCGTCTCGCGGCCGCCGCCCGACGACGCGCCCGCGGTCGAGCAGAGCAGCGAGCAGAACATCGAGCGGCCGGCCGAAACGACTGACGCGCCGACCGCTGCGCCGGCCGACGCGACCTCGCCCACGGCCGCCACCGAGCCACCCGCCCTGCCCGCCGCGCTCGACGACGCGGCGCTGCTCGCCTCGCTCGAGCGGGGTCGCCGCTTCGGCGCCGAGTCGCCGAAGCTGCGCGCGGAGCTGGTCTTCAGCTTCAACTGCGGCCACTGCCAGGAGAGCTTCGAGCCGCTGCTCGACGCGCTCGCGCCGCTGGGCGAGCGCGGCCTCGAGGTGGTGGTCCGGCTGCTCCACGCGAAGAAAGACGCCGCGAGTCGCGAGCTCTCGAAGCTCGCCTTCGCCGCCGGCCGCGACGGCCACTTCCGCGCGCGCTGCATCGCCACCTGGGCCGCGCGCGTCGCGGCGCTCGCCGGCGATGGCGGCGGGATGCAGGCGGCGGTGAGTCGCGTCCTCGCGCGCGACGCGCAGAACCTCGCGAAGCTGCGCGAGGTGCCCGACGTCGCCGCCGATGCCGCGTTCGTCGCCGCCCGCCCCGGCCCGTTCGAGCAGCTGCTCTCCGCCGAGGAGAAGGCGCTGCAGCGACTCGGGGGCGAGGGCGAGATGCCGTGGCTCTTCCTGGTCGATCCGGCGAGCGGCGCCGTGGTCGAGCAGCTCGCGGCGAAGACGACGCCCGCGCAGCTCGCCGCCGCCGCGCGCCGCCGCTTGCAGTAGGAGAGCGCGCCGCGCGCTGCCTGATCTCGCTCCGCGCCGCGCCGCGCGCCGCCTACTTGCGCGCGACGAAGAGCGGGCTCGACCAGGCGATCTCGCCGTCCACGGTGACGAGGCGCGCGTAGTACCAGTGGTCGCCGCGCGCGAGCTCCTCGTCGCGCCACTCCTGCACCAGCTCGCGCGTCCCGAGCGACCGCTTCAGGTCGAGCGCCGCATCGAACGACTCGCGCGCCGAGAGGCGCCACGCGCCGAGCGGCGAGTCACCCGCCACGTCGCCCGCCGCACCGCCCGCGAGCAGCTCCGCCAGCGTGACCTCGCGCAGCAGCGTGGCGCCTCCCTCCCCGCCGCTCGCCGCCCCCTCGCCGACCGCCTTCGCCTCGATCCTCACCTTCGCGCCGCGCGGTCCGTCGAGCCGCAGCCGCGAATGGCTCGGCTCCCAGAAGTTCGCGTAGCTCTTCTTCCAGAGCCAGGTCGCGACGCCCTCCTTCACGCGCCACTGCGGCCGATCGGGACCGAGGTCGTCGCGCGCGTAGCCCGGCAGCTCGAACCACGGCTTCATGGTGACGCCGCTCTCCGTCGGCGCGCTCAGCTGCACGCGCCAATCGAGCGCGCGCGCGGCCTTCGGCGGCAGCAGCTCGAACTGCACCGTGAGCTGCGTCGCGCGCGCCGCATCGCGCGCGGGATCGGGCGCGGCCGTCGCGTCGCGGCCGACCACCTGCCACGGCGCGCCGTCGCGGAAGACGATCAGCTCGCAGAGCTCCGCCGCGGCGCGCGCCTTCACGGCCACCCGCGGCGCGCCGCGCGCCTCGATCTCGCTGCCCATCAGCGCGCCGTCGACGCGCAGCTCGAGGAAGAGCCCCTTCGCGGTCGCGCCGTAGGTGCGTCGCGCCCGCAGCGCGTCGAAGAGCGCGCCGCGCTCGAGCTTCTCGGCCAGCACGCAGGCGTAGGCGCTCCCCTCGCCGTGGTCGGTGCTGGCGACGAAGCCGACCTTGAGCCCGCGCGCCAGCGCATCGGTGGCGAAGCAGCCGGGCGCATGCGCCAGATGGCTCTGCCGCACGCAGCCGTCGAACTCGTAGCTGCCGCGCTGCGCCTGGTAGATCTCGACCAGCCGCACCAGCTTCGGATCGCACTGCGCGAAGTCGGTGCGCCGCGCCACGTCGGCGGTGTGGTGCGGGATCGCCAGCGCCCACTCGGGCTTCAGCTGCGCGTAGAGGCCCGGCAGCGTGCCGGTGTTGGGCCAGCTGTTCGAGAGGAACGGCCGCAGCGAGCCGCGCAGCAGGATGTTCTGGTGGCCGAAGAAGCCGGTCGACCACTCGAAGCCGCAAAGGACGGCGAAGTCGGGCTCGGCCGCCAGCACGCCCGCCTTCTCGAGCTGCCACCAGCCGAGCGGATCGACGTGGCAGCTGTGGTCGGTGAGCGCCATGAAGTCGAGCAGCGCGGTGTCGCGCCCGAAGGCGTAGCGGTCGTCGGGCCCCGGCTCGAAGCCGCGGCTGCAGCGCGAGACGCGCGAGTGGCGATGGAGGTCGCCCCAGAAGACGCGGTACTCCGCGCCGTCGCCCGCCACCGTGAAGTGGTCGGCGCCGTTCACGTACGGATCGTCGAGCGCCGCGCCGGCGGCGTGCGCGTGCGGCGGATCAAGCCGCTCCTCGCGCGGCTGCACCGCCGCCGCCGCCGCGATCGGTTCGGTCACGGGCCCGCTGCGCAGCCCCTCCGACGCGACCCGCAGCACGCCGAGCGCGCTCGGCCCGAGCGACCCGGTCACCACCACCGCGCGCTGCGCCATCTTCTGGAACTGCTCCTGCGGCAGCGGCCGCGAGAGCGTCCCCGTCTCGACCTCGAGGCGATGGTCCTGCTGCCACGCGACCAGCAACGCGCCATCCCGCAGCAGCGCGCCGCTCGCCTCCTCCGAGTGGCCGGCGCTCCCCTCGACCATGCGCGGCGCCGCGACGCCGCCGCCATCGACGGCGCAGATCAGCAGCGGATCGCCGTACGCCTTGCCGCCCGGCCCTTGCCGCGCGAGGAAGCGCAGCAGCAGCGCGAGGCGGCCGTCGGGCAGCGCGACGAGCCGCGGCAGCGCGCCGCTCAGCGAGACGAGCGGCACGCCCGCGACGCCGCCGAAGCCGACCGCATTGCCGTCGGCCGCGCGCGTCACCGGCAGGCGCACCTGCTGCCCATCCCACTGCGCGATGCGGACGCTGGCGCTGGCGGGCGCTCGCTTCGGGAAGCCGCGCTCGGCGTCGAACTCGGGCGGCGAGCTGCGCCCGCGCGCCTCGTCCTCGAGGCGATCCCACGCGAGCCAGAGCGAGCCGTCGGCGCCCGCCGCGAGCGCCGGATGGAGATCGTCGCTCGCCGAGTCGGCCGAGATCGAGACGAGCGGCGAGAGGACGCCGCTCGCCGGGTCGAAGCGGCGCAGCACGATGTCGTAGTCGCGCCCGCCGTAGCGGCTCCACGCGATGGCGAGCCCGGCGCCGCTCGCCACGGCCACCGGGTCGAGGTCGCTGCCGAGCCCGTCGCCGATCGCGACGCTCGGCCCGAGGCCGCTCTCCTCGAGCGGCGCGACGACGACGTCGAAGCTGCCGCGATCGGGCGCGCGCGCGACCCACTGCTCGAAGGCGGCGAAGAGCGTCCCGTCGGCCGCTCGCACCAGTTCGACGTTGCGGCTCGGCAGCGGTCCGCGCGTCAACGCGAACGCCGGCGCGAAGGTGCCGCCCTCGAGGCGTGCGGCGCGCAGTTGCGCGACCCCGTCGCCGAGTTCCGTCCACGCGACGACCAGCCGCCCCTCGCCGTCCTGCGCCGCGACCGGCCGCACCGCCGCGATCGGCGGCGCACCGGCCGGCGGCCACTGCGCGAGCGGCGCGTCGGGCCGCGCGAGCGTGCCGTCCGGCGCGAGCTCGCGCACCACGATGCGGTCGCCCTGCGCGATCTCGTACTCGAGCGCCACCAGCCACGCGCCGCCGTCGGGACGCGCCACCAGCGTCGGGCTCTGCCGCTCGCGCGTGGCGTCCTCGAAGCGCGCGGTCGCCGGCAGCGTCGCCCCGTCGAAGCGCGAGAGCGCCGGCCCGGCCCCTTCGACGCGCTCCTCGTCGCGCCCGCCGCCCTCGCCGCGCCCGGCACGCGCGCCGCCGGCGGGCCGCGGCGTCTCCTGCCCGCCGCTCGCGAGCCACAACGGCAGCGCCACCGCCGCGAGGCCGGCGCCGATCCCGAGGATGCTCTGCTTCGTCACGCCCACGCTCCGCCGACTACACTCGCCCGTCGATGGGCAGCCTGCACTTCTGGCTCACGGTCGTCACCGCCTCGCGTTGGCTCTGCACCCCGCTCTGGTGGTGGCTCTGGCGCAAGCAGGGCGGCGGCGTCGTCGCGGCACGGGTCGCGATCATCGCTTGGTTCGGCCTCACCGACTACTGCGACGGCACCTTCGCGCGCCACCACGGCCTGGTCACCGAGTGGGGCGGCTGGCTCGACCACCTCGCCGACTGGGCCTTCGCGCTGTCGATCCTGCTGCTCGGCATGGCGGAGTCGAACGGACGGCGGCGGCGTGCACGCCGCGGCGCCGCGCCGATCGCGCCACCGGCCGCGCCGGCGCGCGCAGGGCCGGCCGAGCGGCCGCCGCGGGCGGAGGGGTGAACCGGCCACGCACCGGCCGCTCGCTCACGGCGGCGCGCGCCTCGCTCACTGCCCCGTGACGAAGATCGGGCTCGACCACGCCATCTCGCCGTCGGCGGTGACGAGGCGCGCGTAGTACCAGCTCTTCTTGCCGGCGGCGGGCGGCGCGTCGTCCCACTCGCGCGTGAGCTCCTGCACGCCGAGCGTGCGCGCGAGGTCGATGGTCGCGTCGCGCGCGGTGAGCGAGAGTTCGAGCGCGCCGCCGCCGGCAAGCGGCACGCGCAACGGCGCCGCCAAGAGCTCCTGCGGCGTGCAGCGCAGCGTCGTCTCGCCGCAGCTGACCGAAAGCGGCGCACTGCCGGGCGCCCAGAGATGGAGCGGGAAGAGCTGGTGCGACTGCGCCTCGGCGCCGTAGGGCCAGCGCCAGCTCGCCGCCCCGTCGTCGATCGACCAGCTCGGCGGCGGCGGCGCGCCGCGCTTGGTCGGCGCCGGAGCACGCGCGCGCGACTCCTCGAGCGTGCCGAAGCTCACCTCGCTGGTGCCGTCGGCGGGACCGGCGCCGCGCACGCGCAGCACCACCTCGCGCTGGACCGGCGGCGTCCCCTCGACCACCCGCACCGCGAGGCGCAGCGGCGCGAGGCGGGTGGCGAGCGCCGTCCCTTCGCGCAGCGAGGCGAAGACCTCGCCGTCCTTGAAGAGCGTCACGTCGACCAGCTCGTTGCTGGCGCGCGCGTGGAGCGACAACTGCAGCGGCCCGCGCGCGACGATCGACTCCCCCATCCACGCGCCGTCGATCCGGAAGTCGACCAAGAGCCCCTTCGCGGTGGCGCCGTAGGTGCGCCGCGCCCGCAGCGCCTCGAAGAGGCTCGCGCGCGAGAGCTCGCTGGCCAGCACGCAGGCGTAGCTCTGCCCGTAGCTGTGGTCGGTGCTGGCGATCAGCCCGAACTCGTGGCCGTGGTCGAGCGCGTCGTGGACGAAGCCGCCCAATGCGCCGGCCGAGGTCGATTGGCGCCAGCAACCATCGAACTCGAAGTTGCCGCGGCACGCCTGGAAGAGCTCGACCAAGCGGGTGAAGCGGTCGTCGACCGGCGCGAAGTCGTTCGGGAAGGAGGTGTGCGACGGGTGGTGCGGGATGGTGATCGCGCCGGCCTTCCCGACCCGCTCGTAGAGGTCGTCGAGCGACGTGTCGGGCGAGACCAGCAGCGAGAGGCGGCCGGGCAGGATCACGTTGTGGTGGCCGTACCGCGCGGTCGACCACTCGAACCCCATCAGCGGCACGAACGACGGCGACGCATAGAGCCAGCCGAGCTTGTCGAGCAGCCACCACTCGGCCGGCCCGATCGCGCCCGAGTGGTCGGTCAGCGCGAAGAAGTCGCAGCGGTGGAGGTCGCGCGCCTGCGCGTAGCGATCGGCGGGCGCGGGCTCGAGGCCGGCGCTGCAACGCGAGAAGTTCGAGTGGCGGTGGAGGTCGCCGAAGAAGACGGTGAGGCGCTGCTCGTCGCGGGCGAGCTCGAAGTGGCGCGCGCCGGTCACGTAGGGATCGGCGAGGTCGTTGGGCGAGACGCGCGGCCCGCGCGGCGGCGGCGGCGGCGGTTCGACGAGCGGCGGGCCGCCCGCCTCGCCCTCCGCCGTGGCGCGCGCGACGCCGATCGAGACCAGGCCGTTCCAGCGCGAGCTCTCGATCCCCGCTTCGCCGAGCGGCTTCGCGAGCTTCGGCGCCACCCGCTTGCGCTCGCGCGCGCGCAGCGTCGCCCGCTCGTCGCGGCTGAAGGCGACCAGCACGCCCCCCTCCGGCAGCGCGGCGATCGCCGCCTCCTCGCCGCTGCCGACGCTCTCCTCGAGCGCGAGCGGCTCCGACCAACCCGTCGCGGCGAGGTGCTGCACGATCACCGGGAAGCCGAACTTGCGCTGCCCTTCGCGCTGCTCGAGCCAGCGGTAGGCGATCCAGAGGCGGCCGGCGCGATCGAAGGCGAGGCGCGGCACGCCGCCGCCGGTGGAGAGGAGCGGCGCGCCCGCCACCATGCCGGGCGGCACGTCGGGCTGCGACGACGCCGGCACGCGCACGACGCCGTCGCGCACGCAGGCGACCCGCACCTGCACGTCGATGGTGGCGTCGTGCTGGCGCACGCTCACCTTGCGCGGCGCCGACTCGCCGCGCGCCGCGACCTCGACGCGATCCCACGCGACCCAGAGCGAGCCGTCCGGCGCCGCGGCGAGCGACGGGTGGGAGTCGTCGGCGCGCGGATCGGCGCTGATCGAGAGCGGCGCGGCGAGCGTCGCCGTCGCGGGATCGAAGCGGCGCACGCGCACCTCGTAGTCGTCCCCGCTCCACTCGCTGCAGGCGATCCAGAGCGCCCCGCCCGCGCTGACCAGCGCCGCATCGAGCGCACTGCCGCGCCCCTCCGCTCCGCTGCCGTCGAAGACGAGCGTCGCTTCGCCGAGCACTCCATCGGCGCGCAGCGGCGCGACGCGCACGACGTGGCGCGGTGGCACCGACGCCGACGCGGACGACGCCGTTGCTTCGCCGGCGAGGTCGCCCTCCCACGCGATCCAGAGCTGCCCGTCGGCGTCGCGCGCGATCTCCGGATTCAAGTGGGCGAGCGGCCCACGGGTGAGCGCGCGCGGCGGCGTGAAGCCATCGCCCTCTTCACGCGCCGCCATCAGCTGCGCGACCCCGTCGACGTTCTGCGTCCAGACCACGTAGAGCACGCCCGCGCCGTCGCGTGCCGCGACCGGCCGCACGATCTCGGCCGCCTCGCGCGGCACGCTCGCCACCGCGGAGGCCGGGCTGCCGGGCGGACCGACCACGCGCCGCTCGATGCGGTCGCCGACGCCCGCTTCCCACACGAGGTGGAGCAGCACCGGCGCGCCCTCGCCCGCGACGAGGCGCGGCGACTGGCGCGGGCGGATCGCGCTGCCGCCCTGCATCTCGGAGGGCCACGCCACCAACGGCCGCGCGCCGCGCACCGTGACGCGATCGTCGGCGACCCCTTCGCCGCTGCCGTCGTCGCTCTCTTGCTCGGCGCCGGCGGACTCCCCCGCCTCCTGCGGCGCCTCCTGCGCGCTCCGCGCCGCGTCGTGCGGCGCGAGCAGCGGCCAGGCGAGCAGCGCGGCCGGCAGCAGGAGCAGCAGCGCGCGCTTCATGGGCGGCTCACGAAGATCGGGCTCGACCAGCAGATCTCGCCGTCGACCTGGATGAAGCGGGCGTAGTACCACGACTTGCCGCCGCGCAGCTCGGCGTCGTCCCACTCCTGCGTGAAGTCGCGCGTGCCGAGCCCGCGAGCGAGCGTGAGCGCGCCGTCGCCGAGTTCGAGCGAGAGGGTGTAGGCGGCGCCGCCCGGCAGCGTGCCGCCGATCGGCGCGTCGCGCAGCGCGCGCAACGCGACGGTGCGCTCGCCTTCGGGCAGCTGCACCGTGAGCGTGTCGTCGAGGTCGCTGCTCAGGTGGATCGGGAAGTCGCGCAGCCCCTGCACGGCGGCGAACCCCTCGGGCAGGTGGAAGGTCGCCGCGGCGCCGGCCGCCTTCCAGCTCGGCGGCGCCTTCTTGCGCGCTTGCGGCCGCTTCTCCAGCACGCCGCTGAAGCGGCCCGACTGCAGCGCGAAGGCGACCTCGCACGGCGCCGCGAGCGGCGGTCCGCCCGGCGCGATGCGCATCTGCAGGCGCAGCGGCGCTTGGCGGTTCCACTCGCCATCGGGCTCCGCGGCGACCCGCTGCCACGCCTTGCCGTTGCGATAGACGACCACTTCGGCGAGCTCCGCCGCGCCGCGCGCCACCAGCCGCACGCGCGGCGGCGTGGCCAGCTCGAGCGCCTCGCCCATCAGCGCCCCGTCGACGCGCAGGTCGACGAACAGCCCCTTCGCGGTCGCGCCGTAGGTCCGGCGCGCCTGGAGCGCCGCAAAGAGTGCCGCGCGCGACAGCTCGGGCGCCAGCACGACGGCGTACGCCTGCCCTTCCGCGTGGTCGCTGCTGGCGATGATCCCGTACGGGTGGCCCTGCTGCAGCGCGTCCTGCACGAAGCTGCCGAGCGCGCTGGCGTTGGGCGCCTGCTTGAAGCAGCCGTCGAACTCGAAGTTGCCGCGCCGCGCCTGGTAGATCTCGATCAACCGCGTGAAGCGATCGTCGCACTCGGCGAAGTCGTTGGCGAACGAGCTGTCGGACGGGTGGTGCGGGATGGTGACGGCGCCGCCTTTCGGCAGCTTCGAGAAGAGCGCGTCGAGGTCGCTGATCTCGCCGATGAACGGCGTCATGCGGCCCGGCAGGATCACGTTGTGGTGGCCCCACTGCCGCGTCGACCACTCGTAGCCGGCGAGCGTCACGAAGCCGGGCGAGTGGTAGAGCGCCGTCAGCTTGTCGAGCTGCCACCACGCCGGCGGGTTGATCTGCCCCGAGTGGTCGGTGAGCGCCATGAAGTCGCAGAGGTGGACGTCGCGGCCGCTCGCGAAGCGATCGGCGGGCGTCGGCTCGAAGCCGGCGCTGCAGCGCGAGATGCAGGAGTGGCGATGGAGGTCGCCCCACCAGGCGAAGTAGCGCTCCTCGCCGCGCACCACCTCGAAGTGGCGCGCGCCGGCGATGAAGGGATCGTCGAGCGCGGCGCCGGCCGGGTGGAAGTGCGGCACGGAGCGCCGCTCGCTACGCGCGACGCACGCGGGCGCGGCCCACGGCTCCTCGGGCGCCGCCGGCCGCGCCACGCCGATGCCGAACGGCCCGCGCCAGACGTCGAAGGTGACGCCCTGCTTTCGCAGCGGCTCGGCGAAGCTCTTCGGCGGGCCGGCGCGCGACGCGCTGCGGTCGAGGCGGCGATCGGTGGCGAACGCGGCGACGACCTGCCCGCCCGCCGCGACGAGCGCCGGCTCGGCGAGCGTCGAGAGGCTCTGCTCCACCTCGACGGGCGCCTCGAACCCCTTCGCGCCGAGCGGCTGCAGCAGCAGCGACCAGCCGTGCGTCCGCTGGTTGCTCCGCGTCACGAGCTGTCGATAGGCGAGCCACGGCCGCCCGTCGCCGTCGATGGCGAGCGTCGGCAGCCCGCCCGCGAGCGACAGGCCGAGCGCCCCCTCGACGACGCCCGGCTCGATGCCGGCGGTGCGCGCGGGCGGCAGCGTGACGACGCCGTCGACCACGCGCGCGCAGCGGACCGCCACGTCGATCTCGATCTTCTTCCGTTGCAGGCGCAGCTGCGGCGGCGTCGAGTCGCCGCGCAGCGGATGGATCGCCGCGTCCCACGCGACCCAGAGCGAGCCGTCGGGCGCGGCGGCGAGCGCCGGATGGAGATCGTCCGCCTCGGAGTTCGCCGAGACGTCGATCACCGCGCCGAGCACCCCGCTCTTCGGCTCGAGCGCGCGGAGCTTCACCTCGTAGTCGCGGCCCGTGTAGCTCGCCCACGCGAACCAGAGCTTCTCGCCGCTCGCCACCACGCGCACGTCGAGGTCGCTCGCGGGGCCGTCGCCGATGGCGACCGGCGCGCCGAGCGTGCCGTCGTCGAGGAGGGGCGCGGCCACCACGTCGCGCTGCGGCTTGCCGCCGTCGACGCCCGGCGCCTCGCCCTCCCACGCGAGCCAGAGTCGGCCGTCGGGCGCGAGCGCGGCGTCGCAGTTCATCCGCACGAACGGTCCGGCGGTGAGCGGACGCGGCTCGCTGAAGGAGAGCGCGTCCTGCTCCGTCGCGCTCCAGAGCTGCGCAGCGCCGCCCCCCTCGAGGTCGACCGCGGTCCAGAAGAGGTGGAGGCGATCGTGCGCGTCGGCGACGCCGATCGGCCGCAGCAGCGCGCCGCGCCCATCGCCCACGTGCTGCAGCGTCGGCCGCGCCGGCGCGAGCTGCTCGGGCGGCGCCGTCAGCAGCGCGATCGTGTCGCCGCGCCCCGACGCGTAGTCGAGGAAGCCGAGCGTCACGCGCCCGTCGCGGCGCGCCACCAGGAACGGCGCCGCGCGCAGCTTCTCCTCCTGCGCCAGCACGCCGCCGTTCTTCAGCGCGCCGATCGCGAGCGACGACTTCGCGGTGCGGGTCGGATCGGACGCGGCGTCGTCCTCGCCGCCGCGATCGGGCGGATCGTCCCCCTCCTGCGACTGGCCGACCAGCAACGGGACGGCGCAGAGCAGCGCGGCGAGCAGGACGGGGAGTCGCGAAGGGCGGCGCATGCGGGGCGCGACTCTACGTCCCCCACCGCCTCCACGCCCACCCGAGCGCCGCGGCGACCAGCACGACCGGCACGAGATTCCACTTGCGCCGCTGCATGCCGAAGAAGGCGGCCGCGGCCAGCGCCGCCGCGAAGAGGTCGAGCGACGCGAGACGCGGCAGCGGCAGCGCGAGCGGGCCGGCGCGCCACTCGTCGACCGTCGCGAACAGCGTGTGGAGCGAGAGGGTGCAGGCGAGGTTCGCGACCACGCCGACCACCGCCGCGCTGATCGCGGCGAGCGCCATCGCGTAGCGCTGCTGGCCGCGCGTCCGCTCGACGTAGGGGGCGCCGAGGAAGATCCAGAGGAAGCACGGCGCGAAGGTGGCCCAGGTGGTGACTGCCGCGCCGAGGAGCCCGAGCAGCGCGGGCGAGAGCTCGCCGCTCGGCGCGACGCCGCTGCCGCCCGGCAGCTCGCCCGCCGCGGTGCGATGGCCGGCGACGTAGCCGACGAACTGCGTCACCAGGATCAGCGGGCCGGGCGTCGACTCGGCGAGGCCGAGCCCGTCCAGCATCTCGGGCGCGGTCATCCAGCCGAAGGTGTCGACGGCCGCTTGCTGCAGGTAGGCGAGCACCGCGTAAGCGCCGCCGAAGGTGACGCACGCCGCCTTGCTGAAGAAGAGCGCCAGGGTGGTGAGCACGTCGTCGCCGCCGCGCCACCACGCGATCAGCAGGAGCGGCCCGAACCAGACCAGCAGGCCAAGGAGCAACACGCGCAGCGCGCGCGCGAGCGAAGGGGTGGCGTGCGCCGGCAGCGGGCCGTCGTCGGCGATGACGAACGGGGGCGGCGGCGCGAGGGCGATCGCACCTGCCGCGGCGGCAGGAGCAGCGCCGCTCGGCGTGCTGCGCGCCGGACCGTGGCTGCTCTTCACCGCGAACCAGTGCGGCGCGAAGCGATGGCCGAGCAGTCCGACGAGGCCGGCGCCGACGACGACGGCGGGGAACGGCACCGCGAAGAGGAAGAGCGCCAGGAACGCGGCGAGCGCCAGCAGCTGCAGCACGCGATTGGCCAGCGCCTTCTTCCAGAGACGCAGCAGCGCCATCGCCACCACCGCCACCACCGCCGCGCGCAGCCCGTAGAAGAGCGCGCCGACGTCGCGCAGGTCGCCGTGCGCCGCCCAGATCCACGAGAGCAGCGCCATCAGCAGCGCGCCTGGCAGCACGAAGAGCGCGCCCGCGACGAAGCCGCCCCACCCGCGATGGAGGAGCCACCCGATGTAGGTGGCAAGCTGCTGCGCCTCGGGCCCCGGCAGGAGCGTGCAGTAGGCGAGCGCGTGGAGGAAGCGCTGCTCGCCGATCCAGCGCCGCTTCTCGACCAGCTCCTCGTGCATGATCGCGATCTGGCCGCTCGGCCCGCCGAAGCTGATGAAGCCGAGCTTCAGCCAGAAACGGAGCGCCGCGCCGAACGGGACGGTGCGAAGCGGTGGTGGCGCGCCGATCGGCGCGGTGGACGCTGCAGCAGGAGCCGAGTCGGCGGCCATCGAGGTCCTCGGAACGAGTCGTCGAGTCGAAGCGCGGACGGAGTGTGCAGCGCGTGCGGCGCGTAGCGTGCGGCGCGGCATCATCGCGGCGGCGCAGAACGGGGCGCAAGGAGGCAGGCGATGGAGTCGCTGGCGCTGCTGCTGATGGCCGTGACCGGCCACGGGGACGACCGGCACGACGGCGCCGAGGCGGTGCGCGCGGGCGCCTTCGCCGAGCTGCGCTGCATCGACGCGGAGAGCGGTCGCGGCATCCCCTTGGTCGAGTTGGAGACGGTCCACCGCGTCCGCTTCGTCACCGACAACGCCGGCCGCGTGGCGATCGGCGAGCCCGACCTGCTCGACCGCGAGATCGCGCTGACGGTGAAGAGCCACGGCTACGCGCCGCCGCGCGACGGATTCGGCTTCCCGATCGTGCGCGTGACGCCGCGGGTCGGGGCGCCGATCGAGGTGAAGCTGCAGCGCGTGCAGCTCGCGGAGCGGCTCTGCCGGCTGACCGGGGAGGGGCGCTGGCGCGACAGCGTGTTGCTCGGCCATCGGAAGGCGGCCGACGACGTCCCGGCGCTCGGCCGCGTCGCGGGCCAGGACTCGATCCAGTCGATCGTCCACGACGGCCGCTGGTTCTGCTTCTGGGGCGACACGCTGCGGCTCGAGCATCCGCTCGGCCTCTTCCGCATGGCGGGCGCGACGGTCGACCTCGCGCGCGTGCAGGAGCCGGCGTTCGATCTGGCGAGCGGCCTGCCGTACGACTACTTCGTCGACGCGAAGAGCGGCTTCGCGCGCGCGACGATCCCGATCGCGGAGCGGCCCGACGGCGTCGTCTGGGTGAACGGCTTCTGCGACGTGGCCGACGCGAGCGGTGCGCGGCGGATGGTGGCGTGGTACTCGCGGCGCGCGTCGCTGGAGAAGGAGCTCGAGCAGGGGCTCTGCGTGTGGGACGACGCGCGCGCGCAGTTCGATCCGGTGCGCACGCTGCCGCCCGACGAGTGGCGCCATCCGGTCGGCCATCCGCTCGAGTTCGAGGAGGCGGGCCGGCGCTGGCTCCTCTTCGGCAGCCCGAGCTGCAACTTGCGCGTCGCGGCCAGCTACGAGGCGCTGCTCGATCCGGCGCAGTACGAGGCGCTCTCCTGCGAGGCGGTCGCGGCGTCTGGAGCCTCGCAGCAGGGCAGCGGGCGGCCCGAACTCGACGAGCGCGGCGTCGCGCGCTGGCGCTGGCAGAAGGAGCTGCCGCCGGTCGACTCGAAGCGCGAGGCGGAGTGGGTCGCGAAGGGCCTCTTGCCGAGCGAGCAGGCGCGCTTCCTGCCGCGCCACGCCGCCCTCGCCACTGACGCCGCCTCATCCAGCGAGCCTTCCGAGCGCGTGCAGCTCCACAGCGGCAGCGTGCGCTGGAACGAGTGGCGGCAGCGCTGGGTGGCGATCGCCTGCCAGATCGGCGGCAAGAGTTCGTTCCTCGGCGAGGTCTGGTACGCGGAGGCGACCCATCCGTGCGGGCCGTTCGCGCGCGCGGTGAGGGTGGCGACGCACGACCGGATGTCGCTCTACAACGTCTGCCACCACGCGCTGCTCGACCGCGACGGCGGCCGCACGATCCACTTCGAGGGGACCTACACCAACGACTTCAGCGGCAATCCCGACGCGACGCCGCGCTACCAGTACAACCAGCTCCTCTTCCGGCTCGACCTCGCGCGCCCCGAACTGCAAGCGTGCTGGGCGCCGTAGTCCGGCATCCCGATCCGGGAGCGTTCCGCCGCCGACTTCCGCACACCACCGGGCAAACCGAGCTGCGTGGTGCGGTCTGCGGCGGCGGCGTACTCCCGGATCGGGACGACGGCGTTCAGCGCGGCAGTGCGGCGGCCTCGCGCTCGAAGGCGGCGACGAGCTCCGGGAGGAAGTCGGCGAAGGTGGGCCAGCGCGTGCGATCGGCGCAGAACCGCTCGAGGTCGGCGGCGAGCGCTGGCACCCAGAGGAAGCCGCGGTCGCGCTCCTCCTTCGCTTGCTTGGCGCCGGCCGCCTCGCCCTCGGTCGCGCGCAGGCAAGCGACCACCGTGGCGCGCACCAGCGTCTCGTAGGCGACCGTCTGCCAGCTGCCGTACGCCTGGCGGCGCATCGCGTCGGCGTCGTGCTCGAAGAGGCGCGTCGCGGCCGGTTGCAGCTGCAGGCCGAGCTGATCGACGAAGGCGTTCGTGTAGCTGTGGCAGAGCTCGTGGGCGACGAGCCACGCCATGTCGGCGCCGAACTCCGGCACGCCGGCGGCGTCGAAGCGGCTGCAGCCGAAGATCGGCAGGATCTCCTCGTCGCTGCCGTCGGCGTAGCGGATCCCCATGCCGTAGTTGCCGCCACCGCAGACGAAACCGGGGATCGCGCAGTAGCGCGCCCCGCTGCGCGCGCCGAACGTCGCGTCGAACCACGGCAGCGCCTTGCACCCCTCGATCACCGCGCGCAGCCGCGCCGCCCCCTGCGTGAAGCGCTCCTCCTGCGTGTCGAAGAACCCCTCGCTGTCGGCGACCTGCACGAAGTCGCGCACCTCGTCGAGGAAGAGCCGCACCTGCTCGAGCGGCCAGCGCTTGTCGAGCCGCTCCGGCGCCGTCGCGAAGTCGATCCGCTCCGCGAGGTCGATCGAGTCCTCGACGTGGACGGCGAGCGAGGCGATCGCGTCGTAGCTCACGCCGTGGTCGCGCCGCAGCGCCTGCAGCCGCGCGAGCGCCGGATGGCGCTTCTGCTCGCGGAACCACGAGTCGGCCGCGACGCTGTAGGGCGAGCGCGCGACCGCCATGTTGAACTCCTCGAAGCCGGCGAAGCGCGCGAGCAGCGTGAAGAGCTCGACGCGCCGATCGACCGCCGCCTCGATCCGCCCCGCTGCCGCCGCCGGCCGCGCCGCGCTCCCGCCGCTCGGCGCCGTCGTCTCCTGCACCACCGAGCCACCGAGCAGCAGCGCCACGATCCAGCCGTTCATCGTCATCTCCTCGCGAGGCCGTCGTTTCGTTCCGGGAGCGTTCCGCCGACGACTTCCGCACACCACACCGCGCGGTGCGGTTTGCGGCGGCGGAACGCTCCCGGATCGGGATGCCGCGTCACGCCAGCAGCTCGTGGCGCACGCGCGGCGTCTCGGCGGGGCCGATCAGCCGCTGGTCGAGCCCGAGGTAGGGATACGAGAGGCGGTGCGGATCGAAGCCGAGCAGATGGAGCAGCGTCGCCTGCAGGTCGTGGACGTCGATCGGCGTGTCGGTGATCGACCAGCCGAGCTCGTCGGTCGCGCCGACCTGCGCGCCCGCCTTGATGCCGGCGCCCGCCAGGAACATCGTGAAGCAGTGCGGGTGGTGGTCGCGGCCGAGGAACTTGCTGCCGCCGCGCGCCTCGTTCATCGCGGTGCGGCCGAACTCGCCGCCCCAGATCACGAGCGTCGAGTCGAGCAGCCCGCGCCGCTCGAGGTCGCGGATCAGCGCCGCGACCGGCCGGTCCATCTCGCGGCACTTCATCGGCAGCTGCGTGACGATGTCGTCGCCGCTCGACGTGCCGTGCACGTCCCAGCCCCAGTCGAAGAGCTGCACGAAACGGACCCCCGATTCGACCATGCGGCGCGCCAGCAGGCAGTGGCTCGCGAGGCTGGTGACGCCCGGCTTCGCGCCGTACTCCTCGAGCGTCGCCGGTTCCTCCTTCGCGAGGTCCATCACCTCGGGCACCGCCTGCTGCATGCGGAACGCGAGCTCGTACTGGCTGATGCGCGTCAGCGTCTCGGGATCGCGCGTCGTCGCGTGCTCGAGCTCGTTCAGGCGGTTCAACGCGTCGAGCGTCGCGCGCCGCGTCGTGCGCGGCATGCCGGCCGGGTCGTTCAGGAAGAAGACCGGCTCCTTGCCGCTGCGGCACTGGACGCCTTGGTGGACGCTCGGCAGGAAGCCGCTGCTCCAGACGCTCTTGCCGGCGGTCGGATCGGTGCCGCCCGAGACCAGCACGACGAAGCCGGGCAGGTCCTGGTTCTCGCTGCCGAGCCCCCACGTCACCCAGCTGCCGAGCGCCGGATGGCCCGCGTTGCGATCGCCGGTGTGGAGGAAGAGCTCGGCCGGCGCGTGGTTGAACTCGGTGGTGCGCATCGAGCGGACGATGCAGAGGCGATCGGCGACGGTGGCGAGATTCGGCAAGAGCTCGCTCATCCACGCGCCGCTCTGGCCGTGCTGCGCGAAGCGGTAGGGCGAACCGAGCAGCAGCGGCCGCCCCTGGATGAAGGCGAAGCGCTGCCCTTGCAGGAGCTCCTCGGGACAGGGCTGCAAGTGGTGCTGGACGAGCTTCGGCTTCCAGTCGAAGAGGTCGTGCTGCGGCGGCGCGCCCGAGAGGTGGATCGAGATCACCTGCTTCACGCGCGCCGGCAACGGCGGAGAGCGCGGCACGAGCGGCCGCGCCGTCGAGGCGCCTGCTGCTGCGCCACCGCCCGCCTCGCCGGCGCCCGCCGCCGCCTGCGCGCGCCCCTCGCCGCGCAGCAGCGATTGCAGCGCGATCGCCCCGAGCGAGAGCGCGCCGTGCTTCAAGAACGTGCGCCGCGCCGCGAAGCGCGCGAGCTGGCGACGCAGCTCGCTGTCGAGGGAGTCGTTTCGATTCATCGCTTCCCTCACCCTCGCACCAGCAGCGCGTCGAGGTTCAGCAGCACGTTGGCGACCACCACCCACGCCCCCACTTCGGCGGGATCGAGCGCGGGCGGCAGCGGGCCGAGCGGCTCCTCGCAGAGCGCGACCGCGGCGGCGCGATCGGCGAAGAGGCGGGCGCGCTCCGACTCGAAGAGCGGCAAGAGCGTCGCGCGCTCGGCGGCGGTCGGTTCGCGGGCGAGCGCCAGGCGCCACGCCCACGCGAGCCGCTCGTCGAAGCTCGTCCCGCCGCTCGTCCCGCTCTCGCGCACGATGCGGCGGGCGAGCGCCTGCGCCGCTTCGACGAAGACCGGATCGTTCAGCGTGACGAACGCCTGCAGCGGCGTGTTGGTCGGGGTGCGGCGCAGCACGCACGCCTCGCGGCTCGGCGCATCGAAGGTCTGCAGCGCGGGCGGCGGCACGGTGCGCCGCCAGAAGGTGTAGAGGCCGCGGCGCCACCGGTCGGCGCCGCTGCTGGTCGGATAGGTCCGCTCGCCGTTGAAGGCCGCTTGCCACAGCCCATCGGGCTGCGGCGGATAGACCGACGGACCGCCGATCGTCGGCGCGAGCAGCCCCGAGAGCGCCAGCGCCTGGTCGCGCACCATCTCCGCTTCGAGGCGCCGGCGCGGGAAGCGGGCGAGCCAGACGTTCGCTGGATCGGCGTCCTGCGCCGCCTCGCTGCCGACCGTCGACTGCCGATAGGTCGCCGAGGTCGCCAGCGCGAAGAGCAGCTCCTTCACGTCCCAGCCTCGCTCCATGAAATCGACCGCCAGCCAGTCGAGCAGCTCGGGGTGGCTCGGCGGCGTGCCCTGCGTGCCGAAATCCTCCTCCGACACGACGAGGCCGCGGCCGAAGAGCTGCGCAAAGAAGCGGTTCACCGCGACGCGCGCCGTGAGCGGATGGTCGCGCGCCACCAGCCAACGCGCGAGGCCGAGGCGATCGCGCGGCGCGTCGTCCGGCAGCGGCGGGAAGTTGCGCGGCGTCGCGGGCGCGACGGCGGCGCCGGGCGCGAGGTAGTTGCCCTTCTCGAGCAGATGGGTCGCGCGCCGCTTCTCCAGCGGCAGCTCCCGCAGGACCGGCGTGCGCGGGATCGCCGACTCGAGCGCCGCGAGCTCGCCCGAGAGCGCCCGCTCCTTCGCCGCCAGCGCCGCCAGCTCGGGCGGCGGCGGCGTCGCGCTCCCCTCGACGCGCAGCGCGCCGAGCGTGTGCTCGCCCCCCCACGTCTGCAGCAGCGCGAGGCGGAAGCGGTGCGGGCCGGCGAGCGGCGCCGCCAGCTCGAGCTCGAGCGCGTGGTCGCGCCCTTGCGCGCCGCCGATCGCGAACCCGGAGTCGCGCGCCGCGCTGCCGTCGATCGCCTCCGCGGCGCCGAAGCCCTCCTGCTCGTAGTCGGCGCGCGCCTTGCGCAGCACCACTTCGCGCCAGCCGGCGAGTTCGATCGTCGTCGACGGCGCGGGCGCGTCGCGCAGGAGCCCCTGCCACGTCACCGCGCGTGTCCCATCCTCGCGCAGCGTGGCGAGCGTCACGACGACGCCGGCGAGGCGCTGCTCGAGGTCGCCGTCGACGCGATTGGCGAGCACCAGCCGCTCGAGCGGCCCCTCGCCACCGAGGTCGACCTCCCACCACGGGTCGTCCTCGATCGCGGTGTGGGTGGTCGAGCGCGAGTCGAAGCGGCCGTCGGCGTTGCCGTCGATCGCGTAGCGGGCGGGCCCGCCGAAGTCGGTCGACGACTGCGTCGCCTTGCCGGCGCGCGCGACGTTCACGCCACCCGACCACGCCTCCACCTCGGCGAGCGAGAGGATGCGCTGCTTGCCCGGCAGCTCGAGGCGCACGAAGCGGGCGCGCGGCAGCGTCGCGTCGCGCGGCGCCGCTTCGAGGCGCACCTCGTTCAGCACGAAGTTGCCGTTGTCGGGCGAGCGACCGGGGCCGTCGCGCGGCAACGCGGGGTCCGCCAACAGCGCGAGCCGCAGCGTCGCGAGCCCGTCGCGCGCCTCGCCCTCGAGGCGGTAGGTGGCGGTCGCCGGCGAGCCGCCGCTCGCGCGCACCACGCCGTCGCCGCCGATCGTGAGCCGCGGCGCGCTGCCGTCGCTCGAAGCGCCGCTGCCCACTGCGTCGCTCGCCGCCGCACCGCTTGCTGCCGACTCGCCCACCTCCGCAGCGCTCAGCGGCAACGTCGCGAAGCTCGGCGCCGGCAGCGACGCGCGCAGCGCCGCCGCCTCGGCCGTGAGCGCCTGCTGCTTCGCCAGCAAATCCGCGCGCTGCGCGAGTTGCGCCGCGGTCGGCGTCGCGAGGCGCGGCTCCTCGTCGGCGCGATCGGCATCCTCGGTCTGGTTGAAGAAGGCGAAGAGCGAGTAGTAGTCGCGCTGCGAGATCGGGTCGAACTTGTGGCTGTGGCACTTGGCGCAGCCGAAGGTGAGGCCGTTCCAGACGGCCATCGTCACGTCGGTGCGGTCCTTGATGGCGGCGACGCGGAACTCCTCGTCGTCGGTGCCGCCCTCCGTGTTGGTCATCGTGTTGCGATGGAACGCAGTGGCGAGCGACTGTTCGGCGCGCTGCGCCTCGTCCGCGGCTGGCAGCAGGTCGCCGGCGAGCTGCAGCACGGTGAACTGGTCGTACGGGAGGTTGCGATTGAAGGCGTCGATCACCCAGTCGCGCCAGCGCCACAGGAACGGGCGGAGCGGATCGGAGCCGTAGCCGGCCGAGTCGGCGAAGCGGGCGAGGTCGAGCCAGACGCGCGCCCAGCGCTCGCCGAAATGGGGCGAAGCGAGGAGGCGACGGACGACGCGCTCGTAGGCGTCGGGCGACTCGTCGGCGAGGAACGCCGCCACCTCGTCTTGCGTCGGCGGCAGGCCGATCAGGTCGAACGAGACGCGTCGGATCAGCGTCGCGCGATCGGCAGCGGGCGCGGGTGCGAGACCTTGGCCCTCCATTTCCGCGAGGACGAGCGTGTCGAGCGGCCCCTGCGGCCACCAGGCGCGCTCGACTTGCGGCAGCGCACTCTTCCGCGGCGCCACGAACGACCAGTGCTCGCGCACCAGCTCCTCGCCGGCGAGGTCGTCGGGCCAGCGCGCCCCCTCCGCGATCCACCGTTCGAGCAACGCGAGCTGCTCCGCGTCGAGGCGCTTGCCGAGCGGCGGCATCGGCGGCAGGTCGCTCGGGCCCGCTTCGCCGTCCCGCTTCTCGCGCTTCACCAGCGTCAGCAGGCGGCTGCCGGCCGGGTCCCCCGGCGCGATCGCCACCTCGCCGCTGTTGCCGCCGCGCAGCGCGAGGCGGCGCACGTCGAGCCGGTAGCCGCTCTTGCTCTTCTCGCCCGCATGGCATTTGTGGCAGCGCTCCGCGAAGATCGGCTCGATGTCGCGCGCGAAGTCGACGGCGTCGGCGACGGCATCGACGGCCGCAGCGGGCGCGTCGGCGGCGGCGGCGACCGCGGCCGCGCGACCCCCGGAGGCGACCGCCGGCGCGATCGCCGAAGCGATCGCCGTCGATCCGAGCAGCGCCAACCAGCCAAGCAGCGGTGAAGCCATGGGATGCGATCTTGCGGGAGGGGCGTCGGGAGCGAGACGGCGCGCGAGCTTAGTCGTGGCGCTGCTCGTCGCCAGCTGCGGCGAGCGCGGTGAAGCGCCCCCGCCCGCGGCGCCACCCAGCGCTTCGCCCGCCGCGCTCGACGCCGCACCCACCGCCGAGCCGCGCTACCGCACGCTCGAGCTCGCCGATCCGCGCCGCGCCGAAGTGGCGCTGCTGGTGCAGGGCGAGGCGCAGGTCGCCTGGTTCGCGCGCGGCAAGGGGACGCTCGCCGTCACGATCGAGCTCGACGATGGCAGCAGCGCGACCGAATCGATCGAACTCACCGGCGAGGCGCGCGCGCCCGCGGTCCACCCGCTGCCCGGCCGCGGCGCCCGCGCGCTGCGACTGCTCGCCGCGGCGCCCGCCGGCGTCACCTTCGAGTCGCTGCGCGTGAAGGACGAGGGCGAAGTGCTGCCCCCTGCCGGCGCGCTCGCCGGCGCGCTGCGCAGCCGTTCCCTCGCGATCGTCCTCTGCGACGCGCTGCACGCCGCCCACCTCTCCTGCTACGGCAGCGCCAACGCCACGAGCCCCCACCTCGACCAGCTCGCGCAGCAAGGCGTGCGCGCCGCGCAGCTGCGCTCGCAGACTTCGTGGACGATCCCCTCGGTCGCCACCCTCTTCACCGGCGTCGAGCAGGAGACGCATGGCATCCGCGACGTCGGCCACGTGCTCGACCCGGAGCTGCCGACGCTCGCCGAGCGCTTCCGCGACGCGGGCTACCGCACCGCGGCGTTCCTGCAGAACAAGCTGGTGACGCGCGAAGCGGGGCTCGCGCGCGGCTTCGAGAGCTGGAACGAGTACCCCGGCGCGTCGCGCGGCTTGCTGATGCCGGACCTCGCCAAGTTCCTGGCGCAGCCGCCGCCGAACGACCCGCGCCCGCTCTTCCTCTACGTCCACCTGCTGCCGCCGCATGCGCCCTACGCGCCGCCCGCCGACTTCGCCGGTCGCTTCGGCTCGCCGCAAGGACCGGCCGACGGCTCGGTCGAGTTCTTGGGCCGCCTCGCGCAACGCTCGCCGCACGCGAACGACCCGCACGTGCAGACGATGCGCGCCCTCTACGACAACCATGTCGCCTACGGCGATGCGCTGCTCGGCGAGACGGCGCGCCTCTTCTTCGCGCGCGGCCGCGAGCCGTCGGCGCTGCTCTTCACCTCCGACCACGGCGAGGCGTTCGGGCAGCACGATGCGGTCGGCCACAACCTGCAGGTGCACGACGAGATGGTGCACGTGCCGTTCGTGCTGGTGGCGCCGAACTCGCCGCTGCCGGCCGGTCGCGTCGTCGACGCGCCGCTCTGGATGCCCGACCTGCTGCCGACCGTGGCCGAGCTCTTCGCGTTGCCCGCCGCCGACGATCCCGACACGCCCGCGCCCGGCCGCTCGTTCGCGGGATTGCTGGCCGCCGACGCGGCGAGCGCGGCGCCGCGCGCGCAACGACTCTCGGCGCGTTGGGTGAACGGCAACGCGACGCAGCGCGCGATCGTCTGGGGCCGCTTCAAGCTGGTCGCGCCGGCCGGTCGGCGCATCGCCGCGCTCTACGACCTCGCCGCCGATCCGCAGGAGCAGCACGACGTCAGCGCCGCCCATCCGCTGGTGGCGGCAGCGCTGCGTGCCGAGCTCGCGAACTGGGTGGCGCAAGGGGTCCGTTCGGTCGCTGCGGAGGGATTCGCTCCCGACGCCGCGTTGCAGCGCGAACTCGAGGCGCTCGGCTACACCGGCGACCACTGACTTCCTGCCGTCGACCGGCCGGCGGATGTCACGATCGTGAGCGGAACGGACAGCGGCTTCGTGCGCTAGCGCACCGGGATCACCGCTTTCCCGGGGAATGGCGCTGGCGAGCGAACGGCTCGGCGCCCCTGCTCCGTGGACGGATTTCCGCTCGTTGCCCGGTTTCACGCATGGGCTAGTCGTTCCGTCTCCCAAGTCGTTCGCCGCGCCGAACCTCGCACCGCGCACACGAGCCAGCGTGTGCCCCCGCCAGGCCGAGGATCCCGCGGCAGCGGAGTACCCGCCATGAAGGAGAGGCCCCACCTCCCCTCGGCGCGGCGGTTCGCTCGTCGGTGCTCCGGCGCCGTCGCGCTGGCCGTCGTGTCGATCGCCCCGGCCGCCCACGCCGTGCCACCCCAGGACTGTTCGCTGCCGTCGCGCGGCATCACGCCGCTCGACGATCTGGCCGGCCGCTACTGGCAGGGCGTCGAAGGCGGCCTCTATCCAGGCGGCACGAATGCGTGCCCGGAGGACCACCTGCAGGCGGGTCGCAAGATCGCGAAGTCGATCGTGCCGCTCGGCGTGGACGGCTCGCCAGCGAGCGACGGCATCGTCGGCGTCGCGGCGATCGGCTTCTCGTTCACCCATCAGATCTTCGAGACGCTGCAGGAGCTCGCGGCGACCGATGGCGAGCTCGACCCGGCGCTGCGGCTGATCGACGCGACGGCGCGCGGCCACGATCTCGAGGACCTGCGCGATCCGGCCAACGACTACTGGCTCACGTTGCTGCCGGCGCAGCTCGCCAACGCGGGCGTCACGGCCGAACAGATCCAGGTGGTCTGGGTGATGGAGGGCGCGCGCTTCCAGCCGGCCCCCTTCCCCGACCATGTCGACCTCTTCGCCGACGACTGGACGTCGCTCCTGAACGTGCTGCGCCTCCATCTGCCGAACGTGCAGCTGGCGTTCCTGTCGCCGGTGCACTGGCAGGGCTACTCGTGGTTCGCGCCGTACGACGAGCCGTTCTATTTCGAGCAGGGCTTCGCGGTCCGCGAGGTGATCGCGCGCCAGCTCGCCGGCGCGCCCGAGCTCGCCTACGACCTGCCCGGTGGCACCGCGCCGGCGCCGTGGCTCGCGTGGGGCCCCTACTTCTGGACCGATGGCGAGGAGCCGCGCAGCGACGGGCTCGCGCTCGACTGCGCCGACTTCCTCTGGGAGGGCTCGCACCTCTCGGCCAGCGGGCGCGACAAGCTCTCGCCGCGGCTGCTCCACTTCCTGAAGAGCCATCGCGCCTGCACGCCGTGGTCGATCGTGCCGGGCAGTTCGCCCGCGGAACGGATGGCCGAGGTCGAGCTGCTCGGCGGCGCGTCGAGCGGCGTGCGCGGCGAGCCGCGCCTCTGCGGCAGCGCGTTGCCGACCGTGCCGTACGACGGCGACTACCAGCTGCTGGCGCGCAACGCGCTGCCGAGCGGGAGCGGCGTCGTCGTCCTCGGCGAGCAGCTCCTCCCCGGCGACGGCATCGCGATCGGCGCCGGCTTCCTGCGCGTCGTGCCGGCGTTCCTGCTGCCGATCCACTTCGGTGCCAAGGGCAACGGAGCGCTCGTGATGGGCGAGATCCCGTCCGACGCCGCGCTGCTCGACCTCTGCGTCTACGCCCAGCTCGCCGTCTTCGACAGCAGCGCCGCCGGCGACGTCGCGCTGTCGCAGGCGCTCGAGCTGCGGCTCGGCGACTGACCGCTGCGCCACTCCGCTCCGCCCTTGCGCTCCGCCTGCCCGCGGGCCCCTGCTCCCCCACCTTCGACGCCAGCCCCCACCTGCGAGGAAGACCGATGCCGTTCCCGTTGCGCCACGCGTCCACGAGCGCGTTCGTCGCCCTGCTGCTCTCCGGCGCCGCCGCTGCGCAGAACTGCGGCACCGCGTCGCTCGGTCTCGTCCCGCTCGACGACCTGAAGGAGGGCGACTACCTCGGGCTCGAAGGCGGGCTCTATCCGGGGCGCAGCAACGACTGCCCGACCGACCATCTCCTCGCCGGCCGCGATCGGTCGCGCGCGATCGTCCCGCTCGATGCGAGCGGCGCGCCGGCGGCCGACGGCGTGATCGGCGTCGCCGCGATCGGCATGTCGTTCACCGCGCAGGTGTTCAACGCCTGCGCCAACCTCGCCGCGCTCGACTCGGAGGTCCCGCGTTCGCTCCACTTCGCGAGCCTCTGCGGCGCGGGCGAGGATCTCGAGGAGATCCGCGATCCGAACGACGACTACTGGACCGTGACGGTGCCGGCGCAGCTCGTCGCCGCCGGCATCACCGCCGAGCAGGTGCAGGTCGCCTGGATCCTCGAGGGGACGCCGCGCCAGACCTTGCCGTTCCCCGACCATGTCGAGCAGACCGCCGGCTATTGGGTCGAGGTGCTGCACATCGTCCAGCAGACCTTCCCGAACGTGAAGCTCGCGTTCCTCACGCCGCTCTACTGGCAGGGCTACTCGCTGATCACGCCGGCCACCGAGCCCTACTACTACGAGCAGGCGTGGTCGGTCCGCAGCGTGGTCGAGCGGCAGCTCGCGCAGGATCCCGAGCTCGAATGGGACGCGAGCCGCGGCCCGGTCCGCTCGCCGTGGGTGGCGTGGGGCCCCTACCTCTGGAGCGACGGCGTCGAGCCGCGCAGCGACGGCCTCTTCCTCGATTGCACCGACTTCTCGCCCGACGGCGGCCACCTCGGCGACGGCGGCATGGAGAAGCTCGGGGCGCGGCTCCACCACTTCCTGAAGAGCCATCGCGCCTGCACGCGCTGGTCGATCCTGCGCGGCAGCTCGCCGGCGGAACGGATGGCCGACGTCGAGGTGATCGGCGTCGGGACGCCGGGCACGCAAGGGGTCCCGCGCCTCTGCGGCGACTCGCTGCCGACCATTCCGCATGCGGAGCCCTACTCGCTGCTGGTGCGCGACAGCGTGCCGCGCGGGCGCGGGCTGATCCTGCTCGGCGACACGCTGCTGCCGGGCAGCGGGCTGCCCTTCGCGGGCGGAACGCTGCGCGTCGAGGCCGACCTCACGCTGCCGGTCACCTTCGACCTGCAGGGCAACGGCGTGCTCGAGGTCGGCGAGATCCCCGACGACCCCGCGCTCTGGGCGATGTCGTTCTACGCGCAGCTGATCGCGTTCGACCGGCGCGGCCTCGACGGCCGCTTCACGCTCTCCGCGGCGATCGAGCTGCGGCTCGGCGACTGAGCGGTCGCCGGCGTGGATCGCTCCACCTTCGTCCGCTCGACCGCGTCACTCGTCGCTGCGACGCTGCTCGCCGCGTCGCCGGCGCTGCGCGCGCAGGATTGCAGCAAGCCGTCGCTCGGCCTCGTGCCGCTCGATGACCTGCGCGAGGGGAACTACCGCGGTGTCGAGGGCGGCCTCTTCCCCGGCCGCAGCAACGAGGTGCCGGCCGACCACCTGCAGGCGGGGCGCAACCTCGCGAAGTCGCTGGTCCCGCTCGACCACCTCGGCCATCCGGCGAGCGACGGCGTCATCGCCTTCGCCGCGATCGGCATGTCGTTCACCGAGCAGGTCTTCACCGCCTTCGAGCGGCTCGCGCGCGTCGATCCCGAGTTCGCCCCCGACGTCGCGTTGGCGAGCCTCACCGCGGCGGCGCAGGACCTGCTGAAGATCCGCGATCCGGCCGCGCCGTTCTGGACCGACTCGATCCCGGCGCTGCTCGAGGAGCACGACCTCACCGCCGCGCAGATCCAGGTGGTCTGGCTGCTCGAGGGCACGCCGACCCAGAGCGATCCGTTCCCGCTGCACGCGGAGAAGACGGCCGGCTACTGGATCGAGGTGCTGCAGATCGTGAAGCGGACCTTCCCGAACGCGAAGCTCGCCTTCCTCACGCCGCTCTACTGGCAGGGCTACTCGCTGATCACGCCGGCGAAGGAGCCGTACTACTACGAGCAGGCCTGGTCGATCCGCACCGTCGTCGAGCGGCAGCTCGCCCACGATCCCGAGGTCGAGTGGGACGGCGAGCGCGGGCCGGCGAAGGTGCCCTGGCTCAGCTGGGGCCCCTACCTCTTCTGCGACGGCGAGGAGCCGCGCAGCGACGGGCTGCGGCTCGACTGCGCCGACTTCTCGCCCGATGGCGGCCACCTCGGCGATCGCGGGATGGAGAAGCTCGGCGAGCGGCTCCACCATTTCGTGAAGAGCCACCGTGCCTGCACGCCGTGGTCGATCGTGCCGGGCAGCTCGCCCGCCGAGCGGATGGCCGACGTCGAGGTGATCGGCGTCGGGACGCGCGGCGCGCAAGGGATCCCGCGCCTCGTCGGCGACTCGCTGCCGACCATCCCCCATCCGGCGCCCTACTCGCTGCTGGTGCGCAGCAGCGTGCGCGGCGGGCACGGGTTCGTGCTGATCGGCGGCGCGCTGCTGCCGGGCGGCGGCCTCCCCTTCGCGGGCGGCACGCTCTACGTCGAGCCGCTCGCGCTCTTCGACGTGACCTTCGACCTCGCCGGCGATGGCGTGCTGCCGCTCGACGAGATCCCCGACGATCCGGCGCTGCTCGGGCTGTCGCTCTTCGCGCAGCTCGCCGCCCTCGATCGGCGCGGACCCGACGGCCAGTTCGCGCTCTCGGCCGCGATCGAGCTGCGCCTCGGCGATTGAGGCGCGCCGCGGCGCTCCGCAGCGCTGACGAGCCATCACCGCAAGGGCATCGCCGCGGGGGCAACGCGGCGGGAGCGTCACTGCAGGACGAGGAACTCCTCGTGGGAGGGCTTCAGCTTGCCGCTCGCCGTCTTGCCCCAGGCGGTGATGCCGAGCGTCAGCCCGGTCGGCGCGTCGCTCGGCAAGTCGGCCTGCAGGAAGTGCTCGCCGGCGCCGTCGAACGCGTCGATCAGCACCACGGCGAAGAGCGGGACGCCGTCGATCGAGGTGATCACCAGCGCGTTCAGCCCGAACGGCGCGCCACCCCACGTGAGCGCCTGCACCTCGTCGCCCGGCCCTGCGACCGGCGGCTCGAGGTTGAACCAGAGCTTCTGCACCTTGTCGCAGATCGGCGCCTGCGAGACGACGTGCAGCGGATCGCTCGCCTCGATGGTCGTATCGAAGCCGAGCACGCCGGTGTGGTCGTTCACGGAGGAGTCGTCGCACTTCTGGCCGTGGAACTCGTCGAGCTTCAGCAGCAGCTGCAGGTCGCCGTAGCCGGCGTCGACGCCGGCGAGGTAGATCTTCTTCACGAGGTCGGGATCGAGCGCCTCGCCGTAGACGAACGCCTCGTCGAGGAAGCCGTCGAAGTGGCCGTACTCCGACGGCACGCCGAGCGCGTTCAGCCGCAGGTTGCCGAGCCGCGCCGCGCCGGTGCCGTCGAGGGGCGTGAGCGTCGCGGCGTGCACGGCGTCGACTTCGCCGTCGACGAAGAGCGTCAGCGTGCCGTCGCCAGCGCGCGACGCGGCGACGTGGTGCCACTCGCCGTCGGCCACGTTCGTGACGCCGAACCAGAAGAGGTCGTTGTCGAGGCCGTCCTCGATCTCGACGGCGAGCGTCCCGTCGATCCAGATCTCGAGCGCCCACGGCAGATGGTCGGTGACCGGGTCCTCGCCGCGCGTGACGATGCCGCGCCGCTCGGTGCCGAAGGAGAGCGCGCGGATCCACGCGCCGACCGTGAACTTCTCCAGCGGGAGGGTCTGCGGATCGACCACTTCGACGAAGTCGTCGACGCCGTCGAAGCGCAGCGCCATGTGGGGATCGCAATCCTGGGCGGAGGCGGGGGCCGCCAGCGCCGGCAGCAGCGCGGGGCACAACGCGAGCAGGCCGGGGAGAGCGCGCGCGAGGAGGCGGGGACGCTCGTGTCGAGCACGGTGCGAAGCGGTCGAGGCAGCAGTCGCCATGGCATCCTCCAGGATTCGGGGGGTTCTGGAAGTGAACCGCTCGGAAGCGACGGCGTTACAGCGCCGCCTCGCCCTCAAGCCCCGTCCGGAGTCGCTCGATGGTTGCCTCGCTCGAGATCCCCGCCGCGCTGAAGGCGACGCTGCTCGCCGCGCTGCTCGCGGCGCCCGGCACCCCCGCCGGCGACGAGTTGCCGGCGCGCGTGGGCGCGCTCGCCGAGGCGACGCTGAAGAGCGGGCCGGTCGCCGGGCTCGCCATCGGGCTGGTGCGCGGCGAGGAGACGCTCTTCGCCGGCGGCTTCGGTTTCGCCGACCTCGAGCAGCGCACGCCCGTCACTCCGCACACCTTCTTCCGCCTCGCGTCGGTGACCAAGCAGTTCACGGCGGCGGCGCTGCTGCAGCTCGTCGAGGACGGCACGCTCTCGCTCGACGAACCGATCACGAAGCAGCTGCCGAAGTTCGTGGCGCCGGGCGGCACCGTAACGATCCGCCAGCTGCTGAACCACACGTCGGGGATCGCGATCTACACGGCGAACCCCGCGTTCGACGAGTGGGCCCGCCACCCGCGCACGCCAGCCGACGTGGTCGCCTTCATCGACGGCAAGCCGGCCGACTTCGCCCCCGGCAGCGGCTTCGACTACAACAACTCGGCCTACTTCCTGGCGGGCGAGCTCGCCGCGCGCGCCGCCGGCAAGAGCTACGAAGCGCTGATCGAGGAGCGCCTCTTCGGGCCGCTCGGGATGGAGCGCAGCGGCTACGCCGACGACGTCCGCCTGATCGAGCAACGCGCGCAGGGCTATGCCGTCGAGGGCGGCCAGTTCGTGAACGACCTCGCGATGGACATGGCGATCCCGGGCGGCGCCGGCGCGCTCGGCTCGACGTTGCACGACCTGCTGCTCTGGGCGAAGGCGCTGCCGCGGCTCGACGTGGTGGGCGACGAGAGCTTCGCGGCGATGACGGCGCCGACGGCGGTCGACGGCGGCTTCACGGTCGACTACGGCCTCGGCCTCATGCTCGGCACGCGCGACGGCCAGGCGTGGTTCGGCCACGGCGGCAACATCCACGGCTTCAACTGCTGGATCGAGTGGCTGCCCGACGCGGAGCTGGCCGTGGTGGTGCTGGCCAACACCGAGGGCAACCACGCGCGCGAGCTCGCGCCGCGGCTGCTGCGGCTGCTGCTGCCGGAGCCGGCCGCCGGCGCGGCGAGCAGCGGCGCGGGAAGCAGCGGCGCAGCGGCCAGCGCGGCACCGACCGAGAGCGCCGCGGTGGCGGGGCCGCCGAGCGAGTCGCTCGACGCGCTGGTCGGCCGCTACCGCGCCGGCGAGCGCGAGCTCACCGTCGCCCGCGACGGCGCGCGGCTCACCGTGCGCGCCCGCCTCGACGCGCAACCGGGCACGCCGCCGGCGCTGCCGCTCCGTTTCGTCGGCGCGCGCGACGGCCGCTTCGACTTCGCCTTCGAGGTCGATTCGACCCAGCACCTCGTCTTCGAGCCGGCAGCGGTGCCATCGCGCGCCACCCTCACCGGCCGGCTGCTGGTGCGCCGCTTCGAGCGGAAGTGAGCGCACCGGCCGGCGTCGCGGCGAGCGGCCGGAAGCGCGCGGTGAAGTGCGGCAGGAAGGGCGGCCGCTCGACCATCTCGTAGCCGACCAGCGACTCCTTGCGGCGGGCGATCTCGGCGGCGATCTCGAGCACGCGGTCGATGTGGCTCTGCGTGTAGCAGCGGCGCGGCATCGCGAGGCGCACCAGCTCGAGCGCGGCCGGCTCGAAGCGGCCGTCGGCGCCCTTCTTGCCGAACATCACGCTGCCGATCTCGCAGGCGCGCACGCCCCCTTCGACGTAGAGCTCGACCACCAGCGACTGGCCGGGCAGCTGCTCGGGCGGCAGGTGCGGCAGGAAGGCGCGCGCGTCGATGAAGACGGCGTGGCCGCCGGGCGGCTGCACGGTCGGGATGCCGACGTCGTTCAGCCCCTTCGCGAGGTAGCGCGTCGTCGCCGCGCGGTACTCGAGGTAGCGCTCGTCGACCCCTTCCTTCAGGCCGACGGCGAACGCCTCGAGGTCGCGCGCCGCGCAGCCGCCGTACGTGGGGAAGCCCTCGGTGAGGATCAGCAGCTGCTTGCAGCGCGCGGCGAGCGTGTCGTCGTTCAGCGCCAGCAGCCCGCCCATGTTGACCAGCGCGTCCTTCTTGCCCGACATCGTGCAGCCGTCGGCGAGCGCGAAGCACTCCTGCGCGATCGCCTCGACGCTCTTCCCGTGCTGCCCCGGCTCGCGCTCGCGGATGAACCAGGCGTTCTCGGCGAAGCGGCAGGCGTCGAGGAAGAAGGGGATGCCGCGCGCGCGATAGAGGCGCGCCTGCGCCTGCAGGTTCTCCAGCGCGACCGGCTGCCCGCCGCCGCTGTTGTTGGTGATGGTGCACATGCCGAAGGGGACCTGGCCGGCGTGCTGGTCGAGGTAGCGCGCGAGGCGGTCGAGATCGACGTTGCCCTTGAACGGATGGCGCGAGGCGGGATCGCGCCCCTCGGCGATGACGAGGTCGTCGGCGATCACGCCGAGGTACTCGAGGTTGGCGCGCGTCGTGTCGAAGTGGCTGTTGCTCGGCACGCGCTGGCCCGGCTTCGCGGCGCAGCTGAAGAGGATGCGCTCGGCGGCGCGCCCCTGGTGGGTCGGGATCACGTGGCGCAATCCGGTCAGCGCGCGCACCGCGACCTCGAACTTCTCGAAGCTGCGCGAGCCGGCGTAGCTCTCGTCGGCGACCAGCATCGCCGCCCACTGCTCGGCGCTCATCGCCGCGGTGCCCGAGTCGGTCAGCAGGTCGAAGGTGATCGCCGAGGCGGGCAGCTGGAACGGGTTGAAGCCCGCCCGCTCGATCCGCGCGAGGCGCTCCTCGCGAGTGGTCAGCGGGATCGGCTCGACGCTCTTGATCTTGAACGGCTCGAAGATGACGCCCATGGGCCCCTCGCTCGGGAAGTCAGCCCCACCACCGGGCGAAGCTGCGCGCCGCCGCGAAGCGCCCGCCCGGGGGAGCCGTTCCTCGAGCGGCAGGAAGGGCAGGCGGCGTGCCGGACGCGGTCGCCCCCCGGCTTGCCGGCCAGCCCCGCGCTTCTCGCACTCGCCCCGAGGCGCCAAGGCGCCACCACCAAGGGGGATGCGATGGGGCACTGGATCGCGGCCGCGGCGTTGCTCGCGGCGCAGGAGCATTGGCCGGCGGAGCGCGGGATCGTCGAGGTGCCGACCGGCGAGCGCATCGCGTGGTACGGGACGCTCGACGCGGCGCGCGCCGAGGCGGAGCGGCTCGACAAGCCGCTGCTGCTGTTGGCGGCCGCTCCGGAGTGCCAGAACACGCCCGGCGTCTGGTGACTCGGCAAGCAAGCGATCGACAGGAGTTTCCTGTCGTCCCAGGCCGTGGTGAAGGCGTCGCGCGACTTCGTCTGCGTGCGACTCGCGTCGTTCGAGGATGAGGCGGAGACGAGGTTCCTCGACCAGCTTGCCATCGATCGACCCGGCGACCTGAAGAACAGCACGTTCGCGATCCTCTCGCCGAACACGAAGCTCCCGCTCAGCGCCATCGGGCGCTCGCCGCAGGTCTCCTATCCGACCGACGACGACATGGCGGCCGCGATGGTGCGCATCGCCGCGCGCTATCCGAAGCCGGAGGAGGGCGTCCGACGGATGCCCTACCTGCGCGACGTCCGACTCGGCCTCAACGTCGCCAGCTGCGACATCGCGCCGTTCGTGGTGGTGCACGCCAGCGATCCCGAGCGACGCGCCGCGATCGAGCGGACGCTCGCTCCGCTGGCCTGGAGCGACGAGTTCATCGGCGTCTTCGTCTACGCCGCGACCGCTTCGCGCGACGAGCTGCGCGCGATCGAAGGCCTCCCGGAAGGAGAGGGCGTGTCGATCGTGCAGCCGGACGTCTTCGGCTTGCGCGGGAAGCTGCTGGCGCACGCGTCGGGCCTCGAAGTCGAATCGCTTCGAGCGGCCCTACGCGACGGGCGCGCGGCGTTCCACGCCGAAGGCAAGAACACGCGCGAGCTGATCTTCGAGGCGCGCCGCCTCGACCTCACCTGGCGCGACGATCCGGGGCCCGAGGCGCGCAAGCGCAAGGCGCCGCCAGCAGCGCCGACCCGTGCGACGAAACCGGCCGCTCCGCCCGCGCGCAAGGAACCCGCCGACGACCGGTGAGCGGAGCGCTGGAGGAGAGTTCGTCCGCGCCCCCCGCCTACTTCCAGAGCGCCGTCTTCACCCAGGCGCCGCTCTTGGTCGCACCGTGCTTCCCGAGCCACGCCTTGCGGCGCGCCGGGTCGTCGAAGGCGCGCGGATCGGGATCGATCAGCAGGTCGAGCAGCGCCTGCTGCGCCGCCGCCTCCTTCGCCGCTCCCTTCACCAGCTTCTCGAGCGGCGCCCCCTTCGCGCCGAGCCCCATCCCCTTCGCGCGCGCGAGCAGCCGCGGCAGCCGCCGCGTCGCGCCGACCCAGTCGGGCGGCCCCGCCGCGTCGCCCGACTCGGCCGCCTTCAGCGCCGCGAGCTCCTGCTCGAGCTCCGCCTCGAGGTCGTCGCCGAACCGCTTGGCGAGCTTCTCGCCGGCGAGCGCCTTGTCCTTCGCCGCCGCCTTCTTCTCGAACGCCGTCCACTTGGCGAGATCGCCCTCGGCGAGCGCCGCGAACCCCTCGCGCGCCTCGTCGACCGCGACGCCCGCGTGCAGCGTCCGCAGCACGATGCGCGCGAGCTCCATGGTCGGGTCGGGCGTCGGGTCGCGCTCCTCGCTGCTCCACGCCGCCATCCGCGGCCCGAGCGGCAGCTCGACGTCGCACGGCCAGCCGCACTCCTCGGTCGAGGCGTTGGTGAGCGGCGTCTTGCGCCAGTTCACGCCGAGGCGGAAGCGGGCGAGGCCCGACGGCAGCGCGTAGCTCTTCGGGATGATCCCCCAGCCGCCGGTGTCGCGGCCGACGCAGACGACGCGCTTCGTCTCGCAGAGCGTCCACGCGAAGGTCTCGGCCGAGGAGACCTGCGACTCGTCCTGCAACATCACGACCGGTCCGTCGAACTGCCAGCTGCCGCTGGCCGCGAGCTTCCCGTAGCGGCCGTTGTCGACGCCGTCGGGGAAGAGGCGACCGCACATCTCCCACGCGCAGTCGTCGCTGCCGCCCCCCATCGAGCGGCAATCGAGCAGCAACGCGTCGATCCCCTTCAGCGTGTCGAACGCCGCGTGGAACGCCTGCACGGTGGCCGCATCCTGGCTGCCGGTGACCTTCAGGAAACCGACCTGCTTCGACCACGGCAGCGACAGCCGCGTCGCCACCGCTCCGTCCGCGCGCGCCACGCCGTCGGGCAGGTAGAGGCCGACGAAGTCGAACGACTTGCCGCCCGGCCCCCAGCGCGGCAGCTCGAACTTGCGCGCCTTGCCGTCGGGGAGCAGGAAGTGGGCGCTCACTTGCTGCGCCTCGCCGAACGGGAAGGCCTTGTTGCGCAGCGACGACCAGAAGCTGCGTTCGCTCGACAGGCCGGAGAAGCGGGCGACGCGCCGCTCCTCGCGGCCGAGCGCGAACCACGCCGGCAGCTCGCCGACGTCGAGGAGCCGCGCGCCGGCCGGCAGCGACGCGGCGAGCGCGTGGCCCGGCATCGCGCCGGCGACGAGCCACTTGCCCTGCTCGTGGCCGAGGCAGAGCCCGGCACCGTAGAGGCCGTCGAACTTGCTCGGCAGCTCGTTGCCGTCGACCTTCGACTCGAGCACGCCCGTGTGGCTGTCGCGGAGCGTGGCGAGCAGCTCCATCACGTTCACGACGTGGTCGCGATCGCTCTTGCACTGCTCGAAGCGCGGCGCGAACCGCTTGGTGATGGCGGCCCAGTCGAGGTCCGGCTTGCAGGCGAAGCCGGCGTAGTCGCGCTTCACCGTGTCGACGAGGAACTCGAAGTCGTCGCGATAGGGCGAGTCGGCGGGGGCGGCGACGAGCGCGAACGCGATGAGCGCCTGCGACAGCGACGGCAGAGGTGCGACCATGGCCGGCTCCGCGAATGGGGGCGCGCGCGACGTTAACGCCGCCCATCGACCGTCGTCAGCCGCCCCCGACGAGCCGCAGGAACTGCTCCGGCGTGACCGCCACCTCGCCGAAGGCCGCGAGCAGCGCGCGGTCGGCAGTGAGGAGGGGCGCGCCGAGGCGCACCGCGACGTCGACGAACTCGCAGTCGTAGGCGGAGCAGCCGCTTTCGAGCGCGAGGTCGATGACGTGCAGCGGATCGGCGTCGCAGGTGCCCACCCCGAGCAGCTGCTCGGCATCGATCAGGCACTCGTCCGCCGCGGCGACCGAGAGCGCGCCGCGGCGCACCTGCTGCACCAACACGCTGCGCAGCTCGCTGCGCCAGAGCGCCGGGGCGTGCCACTCGTCGTCGAGCCGCGCCACCTCCTCGATCAGCGCCCCCTCCTCCGACGGGAGCAGCAGCTGCACGAGGACGCTCGTGTCGACCACGATCACGGCCGCCCCGTCCGCTTGGCCGCGTCGATCTCGGCAGCCGTGAGCGGCGCCGCAGCCATGGCAGCGCGACGCGCCCGTACCCGCTCGAGGAAGTCGGCGAGGACGAACGGCTCACCGCGCGTCTGCGCCTCGAGGCAGGCGAGCACCTCCTGGTTGACGCTGCGACGGTGGGCGGCCGCCTGGCGGCGCAGGCGGTCGAGCAGTTCGGGGCTCATCCCCTTGATGGTGAGGGCGGGCATCGTTGGACTCCGTTTCGGTTCCACGATGGAACCGTTGTGGAATCTAGGCGGCCCATCGCCACGCGCAAGGCCAGTTCGGATTTCGAGCATCTCTCTTCTCCTGGGGTGAGTAGAGACGTCGCCTCCACCCGCCGGTGACAGGCGGCCGGCCGATCGGCCACCGGAACTTCGCCGCCGAGGGGCCGTATGCCCCCACTCGACAGCGACGGCGTGGGACGGCGACCGCAGGGAAGAAGAGGGAGCGAGTCCGATGCAACGACGACGCATCGCGGCGAAGGCCGCGTGGCGCGGTGGGATCGTGGCCGCACTGGCCGCGGCTTCGATCGGGCCGGCCGCGCGCGCGCAGGAGGCCGGCGGGACTCCCGCCGCCGCCCCAGCGGACAGCGCCGCGGCGAGCCCGACGGCCAGCGCAGCGACATCGGCCGCGACGCCGGTCACCGCGTGGCACGACGCCGCCGCGCTGGCGCGCTCGCTCGAGGAGCTCTCCGCCGGCCATCGCGAGCTCGCGCGCGTCACCACCTACGGCAAGTCGCGCGCGGGTCGCCCGCTCTGGTGCGTCGAGCTCGGGATGATCGACCATCCGCAGCGCGATCGGCTGCCGGCGCTGCTGGTCGTCGCCGGCCTCGACGGCCACCACTTGGTCGGCACCGAGGTGGTGCTCGACCACCTGCGCCGCCTGCTCGCCGGCTACGGCAACGACGCGGCGATCACGAAGCTCCTCGACGAGCACCTCGTCTACCTGCTGCCGCGCGCCAACCCCGACGGCGCCGAGGCCGCCTTCGCCGCGGTGAAGCGCGAGCTGCGCGGCAACCTCCACCCGACCGACGAGGATCGCGATGGCGCGCTCGACGAGGATGCGCCCGAGGACCTGAACGGCGACGGCTTCATCACGCAGATGCGCTGGCGGGATCCGGCCGGCACGCTGATCGAGGATCCGGCCGATGCACGGCTCCTGCGCCCCGCCGATCCGCTGAAGGGCGAGCGCGGCCTCTGGAAGGTCGGCGTCGAGGGGATCGATCGCGACGGCGACGGCGAGTGCGGCGAGGATGGCCTCGGCGACGTCGTGCCGAACCGCAACTTCCCGCAGCGCTGGCAGGAGTTCGATCCCGCCGCCGGCCGCGTCCCGATGGACGAGCCGGAGAGCCTCGCGCTCGGCCAGTTCCTCTTCGAGCGGCCGGCCATCGCGCTGGCGATCGTCTACGGCGTGCACGACAACCTCGCGGTCGACGCGAAGGGCGACGGCGGCGGCGAGGCCCCGAGCGGCGGCCCGGGCGGCGGCGGCGGCGGTGGCTTCCGCGGCAATCGGACCATGCCGAGCGGCCTCTTGCGCGACGACCTCGCCTTCCACGCTGAACTCGCCACGCGCTACCGCGCCACCACCGGCGTCACCAGCAAGCCGCTCCTCGAGGCGGACGACGGCGCATTCGTGCCGTTCTGCTACTTCCAGTTCAGCGTGCCGACGCTCGCGATCCATCTCTGGTCGCCGCCGCTCGACGTGAAGGCGCCGGAAGCGGCGAAGACGGAGGCCGCGAAGCCGGACGGCGGCAAGCCCGACGGCAGCAAGCCCGACGGCAGCAAGCCCGACGGCAGCAAGCCCGAGGTGGCGAAGGCGGAGGGCGGCGACGCTCCTGCTGGCGGAGCGGCCGAAGCGGGCGGGCCCCCCGGCGGCGGGCGGCGCGGCCGCGGCGGCGGCGGGCCGGGAAGCGGTGGCCCCGGCGGCGGCGCGGGCGGCGGCGCCAAGAGCGACGGCGACGAGCTGAAGCAGCTGCTCTGGAACGACCACGCGATGGGCGGCAGCGCCTTCGTGCCGTGGAGCAAGGTGCGCCACCCGACGCTCGGCGAGGTCGAGGTCGGCGGCTTCAAGCCCTACGTGCGCAGCAATCCGCCGCTCGCCGAAGTGGGCGAGCTGGCGCGCAAGCACAGCGACCACCTCGTGGCGCTCGGCGGCCTCTTCGCGCAGCTGCGCGTCGCCGACGTCAAGGTCGAGAACCTCGGCGGCGATCTCTTCCGCGTGACCGCGACGATCGTGAACGACGGCTGGCTGCCGACGGTGACCAGCATGGGCGAGCGCAACCGCCGCCCGCGCCCCGCGCGCCTCGATCTCGACCTCGGCGGCGCGAAGCTCCTGCAAGGCCAGGCGCGCGCCACGTGGCAGCGCATCGAGGGGTACGGTCGCCGCGAGGTGAAGTGGCTGCTGCAAGCGGAAGCGGGCACCGAGGTGCAGTTGCGCCTCTGGTCGGAGAAGGCGGGCGACGACGAACGCGTCGTCGAGCTGAAGTGAGCGCCGCCATGCACGCGCCGCGCCGCTCCGCCGTTTCGACGCCGTCGTTCCCCGCGCCCCGTTCGCCCCGTTCGTCCCGCCCGACTCGGAGCCGCGCCATGCCGATCGCTCGCCTCGCCCGCCCGTTCGCGGCGCTCGCCTTGGCGCTGCTCCCTTGCGCGGCGCCGGCGGGCGCGCAGACGCCGTCGACCTACGACGTCGAGATCGCCTGGAACCGCTTCTACGACTACGGCGAGATCGTCGAGCTCTGCCGCAAGCTCGAGAAGCGGTGGCCCGAGTTCGTGAAGCTCGAGTTCATCGGCAAGAGCGTCGAGGGACGCGAGCTGCCGCTGCTGACCGTGCAGAACGAGAAGAGCGGACCGGCGGCGCGCAAGAGCGCGATGTGGATCGACGGCAACATCCACGGCAACGAGGTGCAGGGCAGCGAGGCGGCGCTCTACGCGGCCTGGTACCTGCTCGAGCGCTACGGCGAGGTGGAGCAGGCGACGCGGCTGCTCGACGAGCGCGTCTTCTACGTCTGCCCGATGGTGAACCCCGACGGCCGCGCCCACTGGTTCGCGGCGGCCAACGACTCGTCGAGCTCGCGCAGCGGCACGCGCCCCACCGACAACGACGGCGACGGGCTCTTCGACGAGGATCCCGCCGACGATCTCGACGGCGACGGCTCGATCGAATCGATGCGCAAGTACGTGCCCGGCGAGGGCGACTGGCGCCTCGACCCCGACGATCCGCGCGTGCTGATCCGCCCGCCGCCGGGCGTGAAGGGCGACTGGATCCTGCTCGGCGAGGAGGGGATCGACAACGACGGCGACGGCCGCGTGAACGAGGACGACAAGGGCGGTTACGACATGAACCGCAACTGGCCCTCGAGCTGGATGCCGAACTTCGTGCAGTTCGGCGCCGGCGAGTGGCCGCTCTGCTTCCCCGAGTGCCGCGCGATCGCCGACTTCATCCTCGCGCACCCCCACATCGCCGGCGTGCAGTCGTTCCACAACGCGGGCGGGATGCTGCTGCGCGGACCGGGCGCCGAGGCGTATGGCGAGTACCCGCGCGGCGACGTCGCGGCCTACGACGAGATCGGCAAGGACGGCGAGCGGATGCTGCCGTTCTACAAGTACATGGTGATCTGGAAGGACCTCTACACGGTCTGGGGCGGCTTCGTGAACTGGACCTACGAGGGGCTCGGGATCTTCAGCTTCACCAACGAGCTGTGGAACCAGGGGCAGTACTACCAGAAGGCCGAGAGCGCGCCGGCGGGCGACGCGGGCGAGCGCTTCTTCAACGACAAGCTGCTGCTCGGCGACGGCTTCTCGCCGTGGCAGAAGGCGAAGCACCCGCTCTACGGCGACATCGAGATCGGCGGCGACAAGAAGATGACCGGCCGCGTCCCGCCGAGCTTCATGATCGAGGAGATGCTGCACCGCAACGCGGCGTTCTGCTGGTACCACGCCGACTCGATGCCGAAGGTCGAGTTGAGGAGCGCCAAGGCGACGAAGCTCGGCGGCGACGCCTACGCGGTCGAGGTCGTGATCGGCAACCCGCGCGTGCTGCCGACCCGCAGCGCGCTCGCGGCGCAGAAGAAGATGGGGCGCCCCGACCTGCTGAACGTGAGCGGCGACGACGTGACCGTCGTCTCGGCCGCCTACGCCACCGACCGCTTCCGCCCCGAACGCGACGCGGCGATCGACGACAAGACGCCCGGGCAGCTGCGCCTCGAGCAAGGCGTGCCCGGCCGCGGCGAGTTGAAGGTGCGCTTCATCGTGCGCGGCCGCGGCTTCGCGAAGGTGAGCTACGACGCGGAGAAGGGCGGCTACGCGGAGGCGACCGTGAAGCTCGAGTGACGGCAGCGCGGTCGGAGCAGGAAGCGAGGCGTTGCCGGTCGCGGCGCGGCTTCGCGCAGACGCTCCGGCCGACCTCCAAGGGAAGAAGGAGTCGACGATGTCCTGCCCGCGTCGTCCGTCTCGTGTCGTTCACCGCGACGCTGCTCGCGCCGCGCTCCCGCTCGCGCTCGCGACGCTCCTCGCCGGCCGCGCCGCCGCGCAGCAGGAGGCGTGGCGGATCGATGGGGTGCAGTCGCTCTCCCATCTCGGCGCCGCGCTCTGCTGGCTGCCCGACGCGGACGGCGATGGCATCGCGGAGCTCGTCGCCGGAGTTCCCGCGGAGCTCGGCGCGAGCGGTTCGATCCGCGGGCTCTCCGGAGCGACCTTCGCGGAGCTGTTCGAGTGGACGGCGCCCTCGGGCGATCCCGACTTCGGCCGGGCGCTCGTCGCCGTCGACGATCAGGACGGCGACGGCCGCGAGGACCTCTGGGTCGGTAGTGCGGGCCGCGCCGAACTCGTGTCGAGCGCGACCGGTGCGAAGCTGCACGAGGTCCACCGCTCCTACTCGGCGAGCTTCGGCAGCGCCCTCTTCGCCGCGGACGATGTCGATGGCGACGGCCGGCAGGAGGTGGTGGTTGGCGCGCCCGAGGAGACGCTCGTCGTCGCGGGCGGCATCGCCCGCCTCTTCTCGAGCAAGAACGGCGCGCTGCTGCTGCGCCTCGTCGGCAGCTCCGAAGGGGCCGAGCTCGGCGGCCGCGGCCGCGTGGCGCTGGTCGACGACGTCGACGGCGACGGCTGCGGCGACCTCGCGCTGCTCGATCGCGAGGACGTCGGCGGCTGGCTCGCCGATGTCGTGCGACTCGTCTCGAGTCGCAGCGGCAACGAGCTGCAGGTGGTCCGCTTCGATCGCCCCGACGATCGCGCGTGGGTCATCAACACGCTCGCCGCGACCGGCGACCTCGACGGCGATGGCGAACGCGACGTCGTGCTCGGGGTGAAGTCGCGCGGAGCCGCCCGCGCTTCCGTCCGCGCGCTCTCGCTACGGACCGGTGTCGTGCGGTGGAGCGCGCCGTTCAGCCCGAGCCTCACGGAGGTCGTCGTCAGCGGCAGCGCGGGCGACTTCGATGGCGATGGGATCGACGAGATCGCCGTCGTCTGCTACGCGGGACTGCCCGGGTTCGAACGATGGAGCCCGCACTGGACACCCACCGAGCAGACCTCGGGGGTACCGCAGCGGCCGTATCTCCCCCAACCGAGCCGCCTCGAACTCGCGCTGATTCGAGCGAGCGATGGCCAGCGACTGCACGGCATGGGACTGGACCTCCCCTATCGCGAAGCGGCCATCCCGACGTTCCTGGCGGGCGGCGATCTCGACGGTGACGCGCGCGCGGACGTCGTGGTCGCCGACCCTGCTCGCGAGGCGGCCTACACGATCGCGGGCGCCGTCACCGGGCGCCGCTGGACCGACGGCGCGCCGATCCTGCAAGCGGTCGGGGAGGCGAAGGAGTGGATGATGGACGGGGCGATCGCCGTCCTCGGCGACCACGACGGAGATGGGCGGCGCGAAGTCGTCACCTCGTACTTCGGCGCGAATGGGGAGTACGCCGGATCGCAGCAGCCGTTGCGGCTCTTCGCCGGCAGGAGCGGCCGCCGGGTCGGCGGACTCACCGCCTGGAACTATCCCATCACGGCGCTCGCCGCAGTACCCGACCTCGACGGCGACGGAAGGGACGACCTCGCGCTCACCGTCACCCCTGGCGCCCACCCATGGGTCGAGGTGCGTTCCACCGCGACGAGCGCCAAGCTCGTCAGCTACTACCACGGGAACGATTGGTCGACCTTCGGCGCCGCCCTCGCGGTTGGAGTGCAGCCGGCGAGCGGCGCCGTTCAGATCGCGATCTCGGAGACGATCTCGGGCCCTCCTCCCTACGGAATCGACGAATCGGGTCGGGTCGTGGTGGTCGATGTCGCGACGGGCGCGCTGCTCTTCGAGGTCCGCGGGGTCCGCAAGTTCGAGCAGCTCGGCAGCGCCGTCGCCTACGTCGGCGATGTCGACGGCGACGGCGTGGGCGACTGGGCGACGGGAGCCCAGTACAACAGCCGCATCGCGCCGCAAGCCGGACGCGTCGCGCTGATCAGCGGCGTCGCCGGCGCCCTGCTCGCCGAGCAGTACGGCAGCGCCGCTTCGGAGGAGTTCGGCTCCGCGATCGCGGCGCTCGGCGACGTCGACGGCGACGGCGTCCCCGACTTCGCCGCGACCGCGCTCGGTGCCGGAGCGCAGAGCGGTGTCGTACGGGCCTACTCGAGCGCGACGCTCACGTTGCTCTTCGCCACGCCGGGATCGGCGCCAGGCGATCGCTTCGGGCAGTCGCTGATCGCCATGGGCGACCTCGACGGTGACGGTCGCGGCGACTGGGCCGCGATCGGCTCGCTGCCGCCCCGCATCGAGGTGCGCTCCGGTTTCGACGGCGCACTGCTGGCCCGATTCGCCAGCGATGCGACCCGGACGCCACGCCGCATCACCACCACCGCCGCCTGGCAGTCGGGCTCGCCAAGCGGCGACGCGCTCCGCGACCTATTCGTGTCGGACGACCAGGCGTTGGGAGGCCTCGGCAGCGCCTGGCTCATCGTCCTCGACGACCTGCTGCTGCAGATCGAGCCCGCGAGTCCGAAACCGAACGACACCGTCTTCGCCTACCTCCGCGGTGCGCCGAGCGGCAACGCGGCGCTGCTCGAGCTGGTGGCCATCGACGGCGTGCCCGTCTCCGTCACGCTCGACGCCGGCGTCTTCGATGCCGAGCGCGAGTGGTTCACGTGCGGCGCGGTGCCGCCCGGCCTCTCCGGCACCACGTGGACCTTGCGCGGCCACGCGACCGGCTGGAGCGGCGGCTTGGTGCAGAGCCTCGATCAGGAGCTGACGTTCGAGTGAAGCCGCGACGCGAATCGAGGGCGCCCGTGCCCCATGCGCGACGATCGGCAGCGCTGGCGCTCGCGCTCGGCAGCGTGCTCGCCACCGCTGGTTGCACCACCGTCGTCGCGCCGCCACCTGCGCAGCTCGTCGAGCCGTGCGAAGTGATCTTGCTGCGCGGCGCCGCCCATCTGGCGCTGGTGCTGCCCGACGGGCAGGGCGGCGCGGTGCGCTACGGCTTCGGCGATCGCGCCTACATGAGCGACTTCTCGTGGACGCAGTACCCGTGGGCGGCGCTGCTGGCGCTGATCGGCCCGTTCGGCGAGTGGACGCCGGGCGCGCTCGAGCGGATCGACGGGCCGGGCGAGAGCGTCGCGCAGCTCGCGCAGAAGAGCACGCTCGAGGCGCAGCGCTTCGTCGTCGAGCGCGCCAGGGCGGTGGCGCTGGCGGAGCGACTGGCCGGCAAGTGTGGCGCGCCGCTCGCGGAGTGCTGGTGGCTCCGCGCGACCGACGATCGCTACAGCCTCTGGTGGGACAACTGCCAGAGCGCGGTGGCGGGCTGGTGCCGCGAGCTCGGCTGCGAGGTCTCGCCGTGGCGCCTCGCGCCGCGCTGGGCGTCGTTCGAGGTCGCGCTGCCGGAGGACGCCGCGCGTTGACGTCGCGAGCGGCGCAGCGCTCGCTCGCGGACTCGATCGATCGCCGCGCGCCGATCGGGAAGGCGATTCGCGGCGGCGCCGCGCGGCTGGCTGCGTAGCCGGCTTCGCGGTGCGCCCCGCTCCCGCGGGGCCACGCGCGGCCCCGCGCTTGCCATGCCCCTCCACGACGCGCACCTGCCGCGTAGCGACGCCGGCAACGACGCCGGCGACGACACCGGCAACGGGGTGCGGGGAGAGCGGAGCAGCGCGATGCACTACGGAGCGGCAAGCAAGCGAAGTCAAGGGGCCGGAGCGTGGGCGCGCCATCTCTTGCTGTCCACCGTCGCGCTCACCGGCAGCGGTTGCGTCACCAGCTCGATGTGGGAGGAGTGGCCCGACCACCATTCGAACGGGCGCCTCGACTGGGACGACGGTGGCACGGTGGCGGCGATCGCGCTGACACCGGTCACCGTCGCGGTCGACGCCGCGCTGATCGTCAGCGTCGTCTGGTTGATCGTCGCCGACGCGAGCTGCGGCTGCGGGGACGGCTTCGAGATCGACTTCGACTGATGGCACGCCCGCGCCGCGCGCCGACCGCTTGCGCGCGCGCCGGAGCGCCCTAGAAACGCGCCCCATGCCGCGCCCCTTCGCTCACCGTTCCGCCGCTTCCGTCCAACGCCTCGCGCTGGCTCGCGTCGCACTCGCGCTCCTCGCGCTCGGTGGCGTCGCGCCGTGCGCGCAGGGGCAAGCGAAGCCGCCGGCGGCGCCCGCCGAAGTGCCGCTCGCGACGAAGCTGAAGCTCCTCGCGCGGGACGCCAAGGAGAGCGCCGACAAGCGCCGCCTCCCCGCGTGGGAGGGGCTCCTGGCGCTCGGCGAGCCGGGTTGCGCGACGCTGCGGCCGATCGTCGAGGCGAAGCTCGCGCGCGACCGCAAGGCGCTCGAGGAGCGGCTGAAGGGGAACGAGCTCGCCCACGCGCGCAAGAAGGTCGAGGCGGCGCTGGTCGAGCGGCGCGCCGCCGCACTGGCCTGCATCTTCGATCCGAAGCGCTACCCCGACGAGAACCACGGCGCGGTCGGGCAGGCGGAGGTCGATCGGCTGGTGGCGGCGGTGCGCGCGGCGTGGGAGCGGCCCGCCGTCTTCCTGCGCGAACTGGTGCCGGAGTTCGAGCAGCTCGCGGCCGGCCTCGAGGAGGCGGTGGTCTACCTCGAGGCGTGCGGCGCGCCGCCGGTCGCCGACCTCGCCGACGTGAACGAGTGGCTCGGCAGCTTCACGCCGCGCTTCGAGCGCGAGTCGCTCGGCATCAGCGGCAGCCAGCACGACTGGAACGAGGCGGTCGCGAAGTGGCTCGCCGAGGAGATGGTGACCTCGGCCGACGAGTCGGAGCGGGCGTGCATGGACGCCACCAACGACTACCGGCGGATGATGGGCCGGCCGCTGCTCGAGATCGACGAGCGGCTGGTCCGCGCGGCGCGCAAGCACAGCGAGGAGATGGACGCGCTGCACTACTTCAGCCACGGCTCTCCCGTCGCCGCCAACGCGAGCTTCGGCGGCCGCTGCGCGCGCGAGGGGTACCGCGGCGCGTCGGGCGAGAACATCGCGGGCGCGGGCGACGGCGTCGGCGCGTTCCGCGGCTGGTACGGCTCGTCGGGCCACCACCGCAACATGCTCGGCGGCCACCAGCAGTTCGGCGTCGGGCGCGCCGGCAGCTACCCCGGCAACCTCTTCACGCAGAACTTCGGCGGCGGCGATTCGCTCCGCGGCCGGACGGTCGACGATCCGCAGATCGACTACCTGCGCCGCAAGAAGAAGCTCGAGGTCGGCAGCGCCGATGCGCAGGCGGCGCTCGCCGCGTGGTGCAAGAGCGTCGGCCTCGCCGACCTCGCCCGCCTGCACGCCGAAGCGGCGCTCGCGCTCGACCCGCAGCACGCGAAGGCGCGCGAGCTGCTCGGCCACGTCGACGGCCGCTGACCTCTCACAAACCGCGCAGCCACTCGGGCCGGAAGCGGGCGCGCGACGGGTCGGCCAGCACTTGGTCGAGCGCGGCGACGAGGCGCCCCTGGTCCTTGGCGAGCGTCCCGCCGAGCGCGAGGAAGTTGCTGGCGTGGTTGCTGCGGAAGATGCAGCCGTCGACGGCGAGCGCCGCGAGGAACTCGCGCAGCTCGCGCGCCAGCTCGAGCGGCGTGAGCTCCTCCACCTCGCCGCGCGCCGCCTCCTCGAAGAGCGGCGTCCCCTCGACCGGCGTCATCACCAGCGTGCTCACGAAGCGCGGCGCGATCGCGTTCACCAGCGCCGCACTGGCGCGCGCATGCGCCAGCGAGCCGGGCTTCCCCTGCCCCGCCCGCTCGCGCCCGCCCGCGCCGAGCAGGATCATCGTCGAGAGCTTGACGCCCGCCTCGCTCGCCTTGCCGCAGACGCGCGCCAGCTCCGCCGCATCGACCCCTTTCTGCAGCCGCGCCAGCACCTCGTCGTGGCCGCTCTCGAGCCCGACGTAGTAGGTCGTGAGCCCGCGCTCGCGCAGCGCCGCCATCTCGGCGACGCTCCTCACCTGCAACGACTGCGGCGACGCGTAGCAGCTGACGCGCGACAGGTCGGGGAACGCGGCGGCCAGCCGCTCGAGGAGCGCCGCCAGGAAGTCGACCCGCGCGACCAGCGCGTCGCCGTCGGCGAGGAAGACCTTCTGCACCGGCAGCCGCGCGGCGCGCACCCGCTCGATCTCCGCCTCGAGCTCGGCGAGCGGCCGCACGCGGAAGCGCTTGTCGCGATACATCCCGCAGAAGGTGCAGTCGTTGTACGAGCAGCCGATCGTCGCCTGCAGGATCAGGCTGTCCGCTTCGGAGGGCGGCCGATAGAGCGTCCCCTCGTAGTCGATCACGACGACTCGCCCTGCGGCGGCTCGCGCGCCGTCGCCCCGCCGTCGGCCGCTCCCGCGCCGCCCGCAGCCGCGTCGCCGCCACGCAGCGCCCGCCCCGCCGCCAGCGCCGCCCGCTCGCGCACCAGCGCGCGATGGCGCAACCCCGTGTAGAGCAGCCCCGCCGAGCCGGTCAGCGCCGCCGGCACGTAGAGCGCCCCATAGTCGAACCAGCCGAACAGCAAGGCACCGGCGATCGAGCCGACCACGAAGCCGAGCAGCACCAGCCCGAGCAGCCGCACGCGCCGCCCGTCGACCGCGTCACCGCGCAGCTTGTGGCCGAACAGCACGCCGAGGTCGGTGATGATCCCGGAGACGTGCGTCGTACGCAGGATCGCGCCGCTGTACATGCTCGCCATCGCGTTCTGCAGCCCGCACGCCGCCGACGCGACGTACTCGCCCGCCACCATCCGCTGGCGCAGCAGCGCGATCGCCAGCAGCAGCAGCAGCGACTCGAGCGTCAGCACCGCGCCGTAGCGCCGGCCGAGCTTCAGCGTCGCGGCGTGGACCACGACGCCGCTCACCACTGCCCCGGCGAAGAAGGAGCCGATCAGCAGCAGCAGGTGCGGCGCGAGCGCGAGCTCGCCGTGGCCGATCGCCAGGCCGAGCTGCGAGGTGGTGCCGGTCAGGTGGGTCACCGCTTGGTGGGTGAAGCTCTCGAAGCCGACCGCGTTGACGATCCCGGCGATGAAGGCGAGGACGGCGCCGCCGAGCCCCACCCACCACGGAAGCTTGTGGATCATCGCCCGCCCCGCCCCGCCGCCCGGCGCCCTGCCAACCGCCCGCCCTCCCGCTCGCGAAGGGCCGACAGCATGCCAACGGGGGCGCCGCGCGCCGCCTCATGGCCCGGGCCGCGCGCGCGGCCCGCCGCCGACCCGATCGGGTGCGGGAGCGCCCCTCCCTGAGCGCGGGGAGGCCCACCCCCACCCTCCCCCTTGACCGGCGCGACCGGAGGCGGCTTGCTCGTCCCCCTTCGCGGCGGAACGCCGCAACCCACGGATCCCCCCTGCCATGTTCCTGCTCCGCAAGATCGGCAAGGTGCTGCGCGGCGCCGCCACCCCCTTCCAGGTCCACCTCGCCTGCCTGCTCGGCGCCATGCTCGGCTTCGTCCCGAGCTTCACGCGCGCGCCCGCGCTGGTGATCGGCCTCACGCTGCTGCTCTTCATCTTCAACGCGAACCTCGCCGTCGCCGGCCTGATCGGCATGGCGGCGAAGCTCGCGTCGCTGGCGCTGATGGGCGTCTCGTTCGCGGCCGGCCGCTGGCTGCTCGACGGCCCGCCGAGCGCCTTCTTCCGCGACCTGATCAACGCGCCGGTCTTCGCCTACTGCGGGCTCGAGTGGTACGCCTGCAGCGGCGGCCTGCTGATCGGGCTCCTGTTCGGCATCGTCGCCGGCTTCGCGGTGAACGTGCCGATGCAGAAGTTCCGCGCGACCATGACGCGCGTCGAGGAGAGCTCGAGCTTCTACAACCGCAACAAGGGCAACCCGCTGGTGCGCTTCCTCTTCTGGCTGGTCTTCGGGCCGCGCCACCAGTGGGACAGCTACCAGAAGGTGCTCGGCAAGAAGATCGGCAACCCGGTCCGCATCGCCGGCGTGGTCGTCGCGGGCGGCGTCGTCGCCGGCGTCTGGTTCGGTGCCGGCAAGCTCTCCGGCCCGATGCTGCGCGAGTCGCTGCGCGGCGGCCTCGAGTCGGCGAACGGCGCCACCGTCGACCTCGGCCGTCTCGAGCTCGACCTCGACAACAACCGCATCGCGCTGCACGACCTCGCCATCGCCGACGCCGAGCAGCTCACCAACGACCTCTTCCGCGCCGCGCGGCTCGAAGGCGACCTGTCGGGCAGCGACCTGCTGGCGCGCCGCTTGAAGATCGATCGGCTCGTCGTGAGCGAGGCGCGCCACGGCGCGCTGCGCGCGACGCCCGCCACGCGCACCGCGCCTTCCACCGAGCCGACGCCGCCGCTGCCGCCCACCGGCGACCCGAGCGCCGAGCAGACCATCGACCAGTGGCTCGAGCAGGGCGAGATCTGGGAGAAGCGGCTGAAGCAGGCCAAGGAGTGGCTCGAGAAGGTCAAGCGGCCGGCGGCGAGCGAGGACGAGGAGACGCTGCGCGAGCGGCTCGAGCGCGAGGCGCGCGAGAAGGGCTGGGGCAACGTCGCCGCGAGCCACCTGATCAGCGGCGCGCCGCTCTTCCAGGTCGGCGAGCTGGTGGTCGAGGGGATCGTCAGCGACTCGCTCGGCACCTTGATCGACCTGCACGTCGAGAACCTCTCGAGCAACCCCGGGCTCGTCGACGGCGCGCCGCGCCTCACGCTGAAGACGCGCGACGGCCGCTACGCGTTCGACCTCTCGCTCGGCAGCGAGGCGCGCACGCGCGGGCAGAGCTTCCTCGACGTGCAGATCGCCAACCTGCCGACCGAGCTGATCACCGCGCCGCTCGCCGCGAAGAGCGGCGTGAAGCCGCTCGAGGGCGGCACGCTCGCCACGGGGTTGAAGCTCGGCTGGGATGCGCGGAGCGCGCCGGCGTTCGACCACTCGTTCGCCGTCAAGGTCAAGGACTCGACGTTGAACCTCGGGCAGCTCGGGGCGACGGCGGTGAAGGAGCTCGCGATCCCGCTGGTGATCCGCGGGCCGCTCGACAACCCGCGCGTGCGCGTCGAGATGGACAAGCTCGCCGACGCGCTGCTCGCCGGCGGATTCCAGCAGCTCGCCGACAACGTGCGGGCGGAGGCGCTGAAGCGCGCGGAGGCGTTGAAGGGGGTCGTGGCCGCCGAAGCGGAGCGGCTGAAGAGCGAGGCGGCCGCGAAGGCGGAGGCGCTCGCGAACCAGGCGAAGAGCGCGGCCGAGCAGGAGGCGAACAAGGCCGGCGACGCGCTGAAGGGCGAGGCGGCCAAGGTGCTCGAAGGGGCGCTCGAGGGCTCCGGCAAAGACGCGCTCGACGCGGCGAAGGGCAACCTGAAGGACGGGCTGAAGGACGGCTTGAAGGACTCCGGCAAGGGGCTGCTCGACGGCTTGAAGGGGGGCGGCAAGGACGCCGCGCAGGACGCCAAGGAGTCGGGCAAGGAGTCGGGCAAGAACGTCGCCGACGAAGCGAAGAAGGCGGCGGACGGCCTGAAGGAGCTGAACCCGTTCGGCAAGAAGAAGGACCCGAAGAAGGACGACGCCAAGAAGGACGGCGAGAAGAGCAACGGCGAGAAGAGCGGCACCGAGAAGAAGGAGGGCGAGGCGCCCGCGAAGCCGGCCGGCGGCGGTCGCTAGCGGCGGTCCGCGGCGTTTCGATCCGGGAGCGTTCCGCCGCGGCGGGAACAGCGCGGCGGCGCGGGCGTAAGCGCGTAGCGGGCCGTGTCGGGAGCGGCAGGGCGACGGGAAGAGGAGGACGGCGATGGCATCGATGAACCAGTGGATCGCGGCGACCTTGCTGATCGGGGCGGCCGCGACCGCCTCCGCCCACGCGCTCGGCGGCGGCGCCGCCAGGAGCACCGGCGACGCGGCGGCCGTTGGCGCGCCGCTCGCGGCTCCGGCCCCCCGCTCGCTCGAGGCCGCGCTGGCCGCCGTCTCGCCCGACCACATCCGCAACGACATCGACTATCTCGCCTCGGACGAGCTCGCCGGCCGCGACACGCCGAGCCGCGAGCAGCGCATCGCCGCCCGTTTCCTCCGCCATCGCGTGCAGCGCCTCGGCTTCGCACCCGGCGCGAAGGACGGCTACTTCTTCCAGTACCCGCTCGACTTCAAGCAGCTCGACGAGGCGAAGACGAAGGCGTGGATCGACACCGATGGCGAGCGCACGGAGCTCGCCTTCGCCAAGGAGTTCTTCCTCTCGCCCCGCAGCCTGGCCGCGACCCGCCTCGAAGCGGGCGTCGTCTTCTGCGGCACCGGCAGCAAGGAGGAGCTCGCCAAGGTCGGCCCGCTGAACGGCCGCTACGCGCTCGTCATGGACAAGGGCGACTTCGGCCGCCGCCTCGACAACGCGCTGCGCGAGGCGGGCGCCGCCGGCTCGCTGATGACCCGCGCGAGCGACGCGCGCGGCCCCGCCTACGAGGAGATCTTCCCGCAGCAGCTCGAGTCGCTGCGGCGCGGCTCGCCCGCGTGGCCGAGCGCCGAGACGACCCCCGCGCTGCCGCGCGCCTACCTGACGAAGGAGTGCGCCGCCAAGCTGCTCGCCTCGTTCGGCAGCAGCGATCCGGCGCTCGGCGACGAGCTCGACTGCAAGTTCGGCCTCGAGGTCGCGCTGCAAGGGGACGGCAAGGTCTGGTGCGAGAACGTCTGCGCCTTCTGGCCGGGCAGCGATCCGGTGCTGGCGCAGGAGACGATCATCGTCTCGGCGCACTACGACCACCTCGGCATCGCGGGCGACGGCCGCGTCTTCAACGGCGCCGACGACAACGGCTCGGGCACTTGCGGGCTGCTCGCGCTAGCCGAGGCGCTCGCTGCGCGCGGGCCGCTGTCGCGCTCGGTCGTGCTGATCTGGGTGTCGGGCGAGGAGAAGGGGCTCTGGGGCTCGCAGGCGTGGGCCGCGAATCCGTGGCTCCCCAACGGCGCGAAGGCGGTGGCCGACATCAACATCGACATGATCGGCCGCAACAAGCCCGACTCGCTGCTGATCACCCCGACCAAGTCGCACGACGCCTACAACGGGCTGGTGAAGATCGCCGATCGCCTCGCGCCGCAGGAGGGCTTCCCGAAGCTCGGCAGCGCCGACGACTACTGGTCGCGCTCCGACCACGCGATGTTCGCGCGGCTCGGCATCCCGGTGACCTTCCTCTTCGCCGACCTGCACGAGGACTACCACCGCGTCACCGACGATCCCGAGAAGATCGACTGCGACAAGATCGCGCGCGTGGTGCGCCTCGTGATGCGGATGATCGAGGAACTGCAGGGCCCCTCCCTGCTGCCGCAGAGCTGACCGGCATGGCGCTGACGCGCGAAGAGGGGTGGCAGTTGCTGTGCGACTGGACGCCCGGCGCGGCGCTGCGCAACCACGCGCGCGCCGTCGAGGTGGTGATGCGGGCGGCGGCGCTGCGCTACGGCGCCGGCCCGCAGGACGTCGAGCCGTTCGGCCTCGCCGGCCTGCTGCACGACGCCGACTACGAGCAGTGGCCGGCCGACCACCCGAAGCGGATCGTCGCGTGGCTCGCCGAGCGCGGCGAGGCGGCGATCGCGCACGCGATCAGCGCCCACTACACGAAGTGGGGCGTGCCGTACGAGACGCCGCTCGACCGCGCGCTGCTCGCGTGCGACGAGCTCACCGGCTTCGTCGGCGCCTGCTGCCTCGTGCGGCCGGGCGGCTTGGCGACGCTCGAGGCGAAGAGCGTGGTGAAGAAGCTGAAGGACAAGTCGTTCGCCGCGAAGGTCGAGCGCGACGAGATCGACGCGGGCGTGAAGCTGCTCGGCGTCGAGCTCGCGGCCCACATCGACTTCGTGATCGGCGCGCTGAAACCGTGCGCCGCGGAGCTCGGACTGCTCCGACCGTGAGCGCCGCGCGGTGCGCGACCGCTTGACAGCTCGCGCGCACCCGCTAGGTTCCCCGCCCGCTTGGAGCAGCGAGACGGCGCAAGCCGCGTCGCCGCTCCGACTCATCAAGACCGGCTGAGGGATTGGGCCCGACGAAGCCGGGGCAACCACCGTGCAGGAGTCTCGCGAACGCGAGACGCCGACCACGGAGCGGTGCCAACTCCCACGGACGCCGCGAGGCGAGCCGGAAGATGAGTCCAAGCTCGAGATCGCGCAGCGTGCGTGGTCGGGCCGGGACTCCGCCGGCCACCCGCGGCTCCAACCTTGGAGCCGTCCATGAGCACGCTTGCCGCCTCGATCTCCCCTTCCGCCGACCTCCCCGCCGCCCCGTCTTGCGATGCCGCACTCTCGTCCGGCCCCTCGCCGACGTCCGGCCCCTCGCCCACTGCGCACCTGATCGGCCTCGGTCGCATCGGTCGCGCGCTGCTCGCGCTGGCCGCCGAGACGCCGGTCCGCTTCATCGCCGCGAGCGACCGCAGCGCGACGGTCTACTCCGAAGCGGGGCTCCCCGCCGCTGAGCTGCAGGCCGCCAAGTCCGCCGGCCGCCCGCTCGCCGATCACCCGCTCGCCGCGCCGCTGCCGCTCGACATCGCGCTCTCGGTCACCGATCCCGACCTCGTCATCGACGCGACCGACTCCGACCTCGCCCCCGCCGCGCGCGCCGCGGCGCTCGCCCGCACGCGCGCCGTGCTGAAGAGCGGCAAGCAGCTGGTGCTGGCGGCGAAGACGCCGCTGCTGCTCGACGTCGAGGAGCTCGCCGCCTGCCGCCGCCAACTCCACGTCGCCGCCGTCTTCGGTGGCACCGGCAGCGCCTGGCTCGCCGAGCTCGACAAGTGGCCGCAGCACGACCGCGCCTTCGCCGGCGTGGTGAACGCCACCACCACCGAGGTGATCGCGGCGCTCGAGCGCGGCGGCAGCCTCGCCGACGGGCTCGCCTCGGCGCGCGCTGCCGGCCTCGTCGAGGCCGACGCGACGCAGGACCTCGACGGCCGCGACGCGGCGCTGAAGCTGGCGCTGGTCGCTCGGCTCGCCTTCGGCATCGCGCTGTCGCCCGACGCGATCGAGCGGCCGCACTTGGCCGCCCTCGATCCGCAGCTGCTGCAGGCGCGCGCCCGCCGCGGCGCCACGACGCGACTGGTCGGCCGCCTCGCGCAGGACGGCACGCCGAGCTTGCGCTACGAGGAGCTGCCGCGCGGCGATCGCCTCGCGCTGCCGTGCGGCCGGGTCGGCTACGCCTTCGCCGCCGCCGACGGGACGACGCGCCTCCACCTCGGCCGCGGCGTCGGCGCGCTCGGCACCGCGCGCGCGCTGCAAGGCGACCTCGCCGCTTGCGCTCGCGCGCGGCGCGGTCTCGCCGTGACGGAGGTGGCGCGATGAGCACCACGCTGACGCTCGCGCGCGGCGCGCGCCTCTTCGTCCGCGCCGCCCCGTTCGAACTGGAGCACGACGCGCCGCTCGCCGAGCTGGCACTCGCCTACGAGCTGCAGGGGCCGCAGGACGCCCCGCTCCTGCTGGTGCAAGGCGGCATCTCCTCCGACCCGCACGTCGCGCCGAGCGCGGACGATCCGTCATCCGGCTGGTGGAACGCGCAAGTCGGCCCGGGTCGCGCGCTCGACAGCGACCGCTTCCGCGTCCTCTCGCTCGAGTTCCTCGGCAAGCGCGACGACGCCGTCGTCTCGAGCGGCGACCAAGCGCGCGCCACCGCGCTGCTGCTCGAGGAACTGGGCGTCGACGTGCTGCACGCCGCCGTCGGCGCGAGCTACGGCGGCATGGTGGCGCTCCGCTTCGCCGCCCTCTTCCCGGAGCGCGTCGAGCGGGTCGTCGCGATCTCGGCCGCCGATCGGACGCGGCCGTTCGCCGCGGGGCTGCGCGCCGTGCAGCGCCGCCTGCTGGCGCTCGGCCGCGCGAGCGGTGCCGCCAGCGCGACGGCGCGCGAGGCGGTGGCGTTGGCGCGCGCGCTCGGGCTCTTGAGCTACCGCAGCCCGGCGGAACTCGACGAGCGGTTCGCCGGCGCGCCGAGCGGTGCGCCGAGCGACGATCGCTTCGCCGCGCCGCGCCGCTTCCCGATCGAGGAGTGGCTCCTCGGCAAGGGGCGCCGCTTCGCGCAGCGCTTCGACGGCGCCGCGCTCGCCCGCCTCTCGCTGGCGATCGATCTCCACGAGGTCGACGTCGCCGCGATCCGCGCGCGCACCACCTTCGTCGCCGCCGATCCCGACCTGCTGGTGCCGCCCGAACAGGTCGAACCGCTCGCCGCGCGCTGCGGCGGACCGGCGCGCTTCGTCCGGCTCCACTCGCGCTTCGGCCACGACGCGTTCCTGAAGGAGGAGGCGGTGCTGGCGCCGCTGCTCGCCGAGCTGATCGCCGAACCGATCCGCGCAACGACGGGAGGTGCGCGATGAGCCGCTCCCCCGCCACCGTCGCCGCGCGCCACGGCCTCTGCCGCGACACGCAGCACGGCGCCGTCGCGCCGCCGATCGTCCTCTCCTCCAACTTCACCTTCGACGGTCTCTCCGGCCGGCGCCGCTACGACTACACGCGCAGCGGCAACCCGACGCGCGACCTGCTGGCCGAGACGCTCGCGCAGCTCGAAGGGGGCCATGCGGGCGTCGTCACCGCGACCGGCATGGCCGCCGTCGCGCTGGTGCTCCATCTGGTGCCGCGCGGCGGCCGCGTGGTCGCGCCGCACGACGGCTACGGCGGCACGTGGCGGCTGCTGCAGGCGCTGGCGAAGAAGGGGCTCTTCGAGGTCGATCTCGTCGACCTCACCGATCCCGTCGCGCGCGCCGCCGCGTTCGCCCGCCCTGCTGCGCTGGCGTGGATCGAGACGCCGAGCAACCCGCTGCTGCGCATCACCGACCTCGCCGCGGCGTGCCGCGTGGCGAAGGCGGGGTGCGCGCGCGTGGCCGTGGACAACTCCTTCCTCTCGCCGCTGCTGCTGCGGCCGTTCGAGCACGGCGCCGACCTCGTGGTCCACTCGTCCACGAAGTACCTGAACGGCCACAGCGAC
>JAEUIC010000042.1 GCA_016795285.1 Planctomycetota bacterium
TCGCAACCTGATCTGCGCGCTCCTCGCAGCCGCGTCGCTTGCCGCTTGCGGCTCGACGGTCGGTGGCGAGCGCAACTCCACCGGCACCTGGTGGAAGAACAACCTGCGCGGCTACTGGTACGTCCTCAAGCGGGACGCGACTGACATCTACCGCGGCGTGGACCGCCACTTCTTCAACTACGACTGGGACGACCCGAACCTCCAGTGAGGTTCGGTGAGGAAGCGTCCGCGACACGCTGAAGTGGCGCGTCGCTGAAGTGGCACGTCACGGAGCCGGCGGGGCTCGATCCGGATGGGTCGCCCCGGCCGGTTCCGCCAGGCCGCGCTCGAACTCCGCCGCGACGCGCGCGACGAGGTCGCCTTCCGTCGGTGGGCGCCCCGTCGCCGCCCCGCCTGGCGAATCGACCCAGCGGATCTCGGGGAACTGGCGGAACCAGTTCTCTTGGCGCCGCATGAAGGTCGTCGTGTCGCTGACCACCCGCTCCTGCAGTTGCTGCAGTCGCGTTCGCTCATCCTGCGGCAGTGCCGGCTGCTGTCCGTCGCCGAGCGACGCGTGGGCGCGGAGGTAGTCGATCACCTCGCGGTAGCCGATCGCCAGCGCCGCCACCGGTCCGAGCTGCCCCGCGGCCAGCAGTTGGCGCACTTCGTCGACCAGCCCTGCTGCGAACATCCGTTCGATGCGGACGCGGATCCGCTCGCGCAGCGCCGGCCGCTGCCAGCGGATCCCGACCAGGAGCGGTCGCCCCTCGATCGGCCGGCGCGTGGCGCGCCGCTGCCAGGACGACAGCGACTCCCCCGTCTGCGCCACCACCTCGAGCGCCCGCACGATCCGCTTGCGGTCATGCAGGTGGAGGCGCGCGGCCGTCTCCGGGTCGAGCCGCGAGAGCTCGGCGTGCGCGGCCGGAAGGCCGTCGCGCTCGACCTGCTCCGCCACCGCCTGGCGCACCGCGGGGTCGATCGGCGGCACCTCGAAGAGGCCGCGCACCAGCGCACGCAGGTAGAGGCCGGTTCCGCCGACGAAGAGCGGCAGGCGGCCGCGCGCGCGGATGGCGGCGACCGCGTCGCCGGCGGCGCGCACGTAGTCGCCGACCGAGAAGCGGACGGTCGGCTCGACGAGGTTGGTCAGCGCGAAGCGGGCGGGCGCCTGCTTGTCGGTGCCGCGGTCCATGCCGCGGTAGACCTTCATCGAGTCGAGCGAGAGGAGCTCGAAGGGGAGCCGTCGCGCGAGTTCGAGGGCGACCGCCTTCTTGCCCGAAGCGGTCGCGCCGACCAGGAAACAGAGCGGCGCCGTGCTGTCGTCAGTCGTCGTCACCGGCGTCGTCGCCTTCGCCGTCCCCCGCCGCGTCGTCGTCCTTCGGCGTGAGGATCGAGACCGCGCTCTGCTCCTCGCGCAGGTGGTCGGTGAGGCGTCCGGCGAGGTCGGCCGGTTCGAGCGCCATCGCCGTCTCGACGATGTCGTCGAGGCCGATGCCGCGGAAGTGGCCCGAGACCAGCGCGCTCGCCAGCGACTCGGCCGAGTTGAAGGCGCGCACGTAGCGGCCGAGGAAGCGGTTGCGCGCCAGCTCGAAGTCGGCGGCGGCGACCCCCTGCGCCCGAGCCCGCGCCAGCGTCTCGAAGAGCGCCGCCACCAGCGCGTCGGGATCGTCGCTCTCGCCGCCGAGGATGGTGAAGCCGAAGTCGTGCTCGCCCGAGTAGGAGGCGTCGAACGAGTCGTCGATCAGTCCCGCCTCGTAGAGGCGCGCATGGTGGCGCGAGCTCGACGAGAAGAGCACGTCGAGCAGGAGGCGCGAGGCGAGGTCGCGGCGCAGCCACGCCTTCGGGTCGGTCGGCAGGTCGAGGTCCTTGAAGCCGAGCGCCACCTGCGGGCGCGCCACCGAGAAGGGCTGCTCGTGGCGCTTGCGCAGGATCGCAGCCGGCTCCTCGCAGCGCGGCCGCTGCCACGCCGCCCCCGCTTCGAAGGGCAGCGCCGCCATGGTGCGCTCGGCCACCTCGGCGGCGCCCGCTGCATCGAAGCCGCCCGCCACCACCAGCACCATGTTGCGCGGGTGGTAGAAGCTCTTGTGGCAGCGGTAGAGCAGCTCGGGCGTGATCTGCCGGATCGACTGCACGGTGCCGGCGATGTTGATGCGCACCGGATGGCGCGAGTAGAGCGACTCGAGCAGGTTGAAGAAGACGACCCAGTCGGGGTCGTCGTCGTACATGCGGATCTCCTGCTCGATGATCCCCTGCTCCTTCGCCACGCTCTCCTTGGTGAACCAGGGGTCGTAGACGAAGCGGATCAGCGTCTCGAGGTTCTCCTCGAGCAGGCTCGCGCACGAGAAGTGGTAGGAGGTCTTGCCGAACTCGGTGCCGGCGTTGCAGCTCGCGCCGCGCTGGGAGAAGCGCAGCGAGACGTCGCCCGCCTGGTCCTCGAAGAGCTTGTGCTCGAGGAAGTGGGCGATGCCGTCGGGGACCGCCTCGAGCGCGCCGCCGCCCGCCGGCACGCGCGAGTCGAGCGAGCCGTAGTGGGTGGCGAGCATCCCGAACGCGCGCGAGAAGCCGGGCCGCGGGTTCATGAGCAGCGTGAGGCCGTGCGGCAGCTCGCCGCGCAGGAGCGTCTCGCCGATCGCGTTCTTCATGGGGGCAAGCTGCATGGTGTCACGCGCCCTCGGGGCGCGCCTCCCCTTCGAGGCAGTAGACGACGTCGGGCGGCAGCACGCGCTGCGCCACCGCCATCACGTCGGCCGCCGTCACCTGCGCGACCGCGCTGCAGACCTGCTCGAGCGAGCGCATGCGGCCGGTCGCGAGGTTCGCCTCGAGCGTCTCGACCATGCCGCCCGGCGAGTCGAGCATGCTGCGGCTGCCGCTGATGATCAGGTTCTTGGTCTGCTCGAGCTCGTCGGCGCGCACCGGTGCGCTGCGCAGGGAGGCGATCTCCCCCTCGACGAGCGCCATCACCTTCTCGCGCACCGCGGCATCGATGCCGCACGACGTGTAGAGGACGCCGCGCAGCCGATCGAGCGACGACGAGGCGAAGTAGGCGAGGCTGTGCTTCTCGCGGACGGTCTGGAAGAGGCGCGAATGGAAACCGCCGCCGAGCACGCCGGCGTAGACGCGCAACGCGTCGAACTCGCGCTCGGTGAGGTTCGCGAGGTCGACCATGCGGCCGCTCACCAGCTTGCTCTGCGAGACCGGCTCCTTCTCGATGACGGTGCGCGGCGTCGCCGGGGCGCGGTGGCTGCGCGCGCCCGAAGGCGCCGGCGCCGCCGACGCGCCGCTCGGCACCAGCTCTTCGAGGAAGCGCACCACCTCGCCCGGCTCGAAGTCCCCCACCGCGAAAGCGCGCATCGGCAGGCGCGTGGTGATCTCGCGGTGGGCATCGGTCGCGCTCGCGGCGGTGAGCGCATCGGTCTCGGCGACGGTGCCGAGCACCGGTCGACCGTACGGCTCGCCGCGGAACATCTCGTCGAGGAGGCGCTGGAACGCCCACGAGAGCTTGTCGTTGTACTGCGCCTCGATGTCGCGCCGGTGGTTCAGTCGCTCCTGCTCGAAGGTCGCCGAGGGGAAGGCGGCGCCGTCCAGCAGCGGCTCGTAGAGGAGCTCGCGCGCCAGCTTCAGCGCCGGGCCGAAGAGCGGCGGGTGGCCGGGGAGGAACTTCTCCTCCACCGTCTCGAGGCGGAAGGCGAGGATCTGCTCGTCCCCGAGCTTGTAGGCCGACGACGACCAGATGGTGCCGTAGAGCCCCTCGAGCGCGCGCGACACCTCGACCATGTTCGGCAGCCGGCGCGTGCCGCGCCGCAACAGGTTGGGGACGAGTGCCCTCGCGGCATTGCGTTCCGACTGCGGTGCGCGCACGTGGAGGCGCACCAGCTTCGTCTTCCACTTGCGCGTCGGCAGGACGAAGACGTCGAGTCCCGACCGCGTGCGCAGGTGGTCGAAGTCGCCAGCCTTGTCGGGCTTCGATGAAGTCATCGGGCAGGAAGCTTCCTCGGGGAGCGGGAGGCGCGGATCATAGGCCGCCCTCTCGCGCCGGCCGCGCGCCATCCTCGGCCGCCGGCGCCCGTTTCCCGCTGGAGCACCGCGATGTGGACGTTCGAGCGAGGCCGGCCACGCCTGATCGGCATGGTGCACCTGCTGCCGTTGCCGGGCGCGCCGTCGCCCGCCGCTTGGCCGCGGCTGCTTTCGCGCGCCGTCGCCGACGCGCAGGCGTGGGCGCGCGGCGGCGCCGACGCGGTGCTGATCGAGAACTTCGGCGACTCGCCCTTCGCCCCCGCCGCGGTCGCGCCGATCACCATCGCCGCCATGGCGCGCGCCATCGCCGCGGTCCGCGCGGCGGTCGAACTCCCGCTCGGCGTCAACGTGCTGAGGAACGATGCGGCGGCAGCGCTGGCGCTGGCGGCCGCCTTCGAGCTCGACTTCCTGCGCATCAACGTCCACGCCGGCGTCGCCGTCGCCGACCAGGGGCTGCTCACCGGCCGCGCCGACCAGACGCTCCGCGAGCGAGCGGCGCTCCGCTGCAAGGTGCAGCTCCTCGCCGACCTGCGCGTGAAGCACGCCCGTCCGCTCGCCGAGCGGCCGCTCGTGGACGAGGCGCACGACCTCTTCGAGCGGGCGCACGCCGACGCGCTGCTCCTCACCGGACCGGCGACCGGCCGGGCGCCCGACCTCGCGCCGCTCGCCGAGCTGGTCGCCGCGCTGCCGCGCTGCCCGTTCCTCCTGGCGAGCGGGGCGACGCCGAAGCTCGTGGCCGAGGGGCGGGCGCTCCTCTCCGGCTGCATCGTCGGCAGTGCAGCGAAGCGCGGCGGCCGGCTCGCGGCTCCGGTCGACGTCGCGCGCGTCCGGGCGTTGGCGGCCGCCTGCCGTGGCCGCTGACCCGCGTCGACGGGCGTCGCTCACCTTGCGCAGCCCGGGATGGCGCGGTATTCGAAGCGGTTTGCCGCTCCCGATGGAAGCCACCCGCCAGTGATGAGCGACCCCGATCCCGACGTCTTCGACGCCCGCGCCGTGGGAGGCGAGGTCTGCCCGATCCTGCCGACCGCGATCGATCCCGACGCCATGTCGGTGGTCCGCCGCCTGAACGCCGCCGGCCATCGCGCCTACTTCGTCGGCGGCTGCGTGCGTGACCTGCTGCTCGGCGGCACGCCGAAGGACTTCGACATCGCGACGTCGGCGCGGCCGCGACAGGTGAAGAAGCTCTTCCGCAATGCGCGCATCATCGGGCGGCGCTTCCGCCTGGTGCACGTCCTCTTCCAGGGCAACAAGCAGATCGAGGTCTCCACGTTCCGCCGCGACCCGGGCGACTCGGCGAGCGGCGGCGAAGCGCCGGCGCGCGACTTCGCCGATGAAGGGCGCGACGACGAGGCCGAGCTGGTCGGCGACGCCGATGGCGGCGAGGCGGAGCGCACCTCGGGCGGGGGCGCAGTCGCGAGGAGCGCGCGCCGCGGCGACGACGACGACGACAGCGACGCCGAAGAGGACCTGCTGATCCGCGAGGACAACGTCTACGGCACCGAGGCCGAGGACGCGGTCCGCCGCGACTTCACCATCAACGGCCTCTTCTACGACGTCGAGCGCGAGCAGGTGATCGACTACGTCGGCGGCGTCCCCGACATCCGGCGCCGCACGCTGCGCACGATCGGCGAGGCGTCGCGCCGCCTGCGCGAGGATCCGGTCCGCATCCTGCGCGCGGTCAAGTTCGCCACGCGGCTCGACCTCGCCCTCGATCCGCTCCTCGCCTCCGCGATGGCCGACCACCACGAGGAACTCACCCGCAGCGCGCCACCGCGCGTCTTCGAGGAGATCCTGCGCATCCTCGGCGGGAGCAAGCCCGACCGTGCGGTCGAGGTGCTGGTCGGTCTCGGCGTCTTCCGCGTGCTCTTCCCCGAGATGCCGCTCCACTCGCACCACGGCGAGGCCGACCCGCGCCTCGCGCGGCTGCTCGGGCGGCTGCGCGCCATGGCGGAGATCGATCGCGGCCGCCGCTCGCTGCCGACCTTCGCCTACGTCGCGGTGCTCTTCTGGGACGAGCTGCTCGAGCGGTTGCTTGGCGCCGACTCCCCCACCGAGTCGCACCACGCGCAGCCGAGCCAGTCGCTCGACGACTTCCTGCGGCCGCTCGGCACCCGCTGCCGGATGGCGAAGCGCGACACGGCGCGCGCGCGGGCGGCGCTGCTGGCGCTGCGGCGCATCGATCCGCGTTACTCCGATCCGTCCGGCAAGAAGCGGCGCCGCCGCGGTGGCAGCGGCGACTTCCTGCGCCGCGAGTTCTTCCACGACGCGCTGCTGCTGATGGAGATCAGCTACCGCGCGGAGGGGCTCGACCCCGCGCCGCTCCTCGAGTGGCAGCAGAAGCGCGACGAACTCGGCGGCGGCGGCGGTGAGCGCTCCTCCCACCGCGGCGGTCGCGATGCGCACGACGCGCGGCGCTCGCCGGAACCGATGCCGCGCGCGGCGGCGCGCCCCGACGAGCCGCACGCCCACCGCCACTCGACCGCCTCCGCGCCGCCGGCCCGTGAAGGCGCCCGCGAAGACGCCGGCGAGGCCAGCCGCGAAGGTGGCAGCGAACTCCTCCACCGCCGCCGGCGCCGCCGTCGGCAGCGCAAGAGCCAGCTCTTCGGCGCGCCACGGCTCGACGAGGGCGAGCCGGCCTGAACGCGTGACGCGCAGATCGTGCCGCCGAGAGCGTGACGCGCCGGCGCTCCTTCGCTGCTCCTGCTTCGGCTACTTCGGTTCCTTCGGTGCCGCGCGCGGCGTGGCGAGGATCCGCTGCTTCGCCGCCTCGTAGAGCTCGGTCTGCTTGTTCACCAGCCGGATCGGCTTCCCGGCGATGAACTCGAAGCGCACGTGGGTGCGCAGCTCGAGCGGGTCGCCATCGGTCACGATGACGTTCGCCCGCTTGCCGACCTCGAGGCTGCCGAGTTCGCCGCCGAGCCCGAGCAGCTCCGCCGGCGCCAGCGTCACCGCGCGCAGCGCCGCCTCGCGCGGCAGGCCGAACGCCGCCGCCATGCCGGCATGGTGGCCGAGCTGCCGCACGTTCTCCTGATCCATCGTCACGATGGCGAGCGGCACGCCCGCGGCGTGGAGGCGGCCGGCGTTGTGGTAGGCCGCGTCGTAGCGCTGGTCGCTGCCCGGCATGCCGAGCGGCTTCTCGACCAGGCAGCGCGCGCCGTGCTCCTTCAGGAACGGCGCGATCCGCCATCCCTCGCGACAGCCGAGCAGCACGTAGTTCAGCAGGTGCTTCTTGGCGAAGAGCACCGCGGCGCGCATCTGGTTGGCGCCGTTGGCGTCGATCACGAAGAGCTGGCGCGGCTTGCCGCCCTCTTCGCGCAGGAACGGCAGCAGCGCCTCGTGGCCGGGGGCGCGCGCCGTGGCCGTGCCGCCCGCGCGCGCCTCGCCGTGGCGCAACGCCGCCGCGAAGAGCTCCTCGAGCCGCTTCACCTCCTCCTTCTCGAGCGCCTTCTCGGGCGACTCGTCGTCGCCGACCGCCGGGAAGACGAGGCGCTGCACCGCGCCGTCACGGAGCGTCATCTCCTCGTAGGTCGCTCCCGCGAGCTCGATGACGCTGCCGCGGCCGGGCAGCATGCCGCCGCTCGGCAGCACCAGCGCCTGGGTGACGCCGTCGCAGCGCGTCACCGGGATGTGGCTCGAGCCGGGGTGGATCGCGGCGGTGACGCGCAGGTCGGGCTCGATGCCGCCGAGCTCGCTCACGTCCTGGCCGCCCGCCACGGAGCCGATCTCGCCGAGCCCGAGCGTGTTGCCGCCGTCGAAGAGGCCGGGATAGACGTGCAGTCCGTCGCAGCGCACCACCTCGGCGTGGTCGGGGACGCGCACGTCGCGGCCGACCGCGACGATCCGCCCGCCCTCGATCACCACGACGCCGCCGTCGATCGGCGGCCCGCTCACCGGATGGACGGTGCCGCCGACCAGCGCGTAGATCCCGCCCGCACCGGGCAGCGGCAGCTGCGAGGGATCGGGGCAGTCGATCGGCCCGAAGGCGGCGCCGGTGGCGTTGAGCGGCCGCGCCTCGCCTGCCGCGTAGCGCCGCTCGAAGTAGCACTCGCCGTCGACGAAGGTGTACTCGCAGCGCGAGTAGACGCTCAACGGATGGCCGTTGAAGAGGGCGAGGTCGCCGTCCTTGCCGACCTCGAGGCTGCCGACGCGCGCCTCGATGCCGAGCTGGATCGCGGGGTGGATGGTCACCTGCGCCAGCGCGCGCGCCTCGTCGAGGTTGCCGTAGCGCAGCGTCTTCGCCGCCTCGTGGTAGAGGCGGCGCGTGAGGTCGTCGGAGTCGGAGTTGATGGAGCAGCGCACGCCCGCCAGCTCGAGCAGCGCGGCGTTGTGCGGCACCGCGTCGTACGCCTCGAGCTTGTAGGCCCACCAGTCGCTGAAGGTCGAGGCGCCGGCGCCGTGGCGGGCGATCTCGGGCGCGACCTTGTAGCCCTCGAGCACGTGCTGCAGCGACTGGATGCGGAAGCCGAATTCCTCGGCGACCCGCATCAGCATCACGATCTCGTCGGCGCGGTAGCAGTGGCTGTGGACGAGGATCTTCCCCTCCATGATGTCGACCAGCGCGTCGAGCCGCAGGTCGCGGCGCGGCTCGAGGCGCGCTTCGCCGCGCGCCACCGCGGCCGCGTGCTCCTGCCATTCGCGGCGGTAGTCCTGTGCGCGCACGAAGGCGCGCCGCAGCGCCGCCTCGACGCCCATCCGCGAGCCGGGGTAGCGGCGCGCGCGATCGAAGCCGCCGCCGTTGTTGCTCTGCTTCGGGTTCTCGCCGAGCGCGAACTTGACGCCGCGCGGCGCCCCCTCGAAGAGGAGCTCCGCCGCGCTCTTCCCCCACCGCATCTTGATGATCGCGTTCTGCCCGCCGATGACGTTGGCGCTGCCGTGCAGCAGGTTCATCGTCGTCGTGCCGCCGGCCAGCGCGAGCCAGAGCGTCGGATCGCGGTGGTTCACCTCGTCGAGGATGCGCACCTCGGGCACGATCGAGAGCGTCCCTTCGTTGACGCCCCCCTCGATCGCCGCGTGGCTGTGGCAATCGATCAGCCCCGGCATCACGAACAGGCCGGCGGCCTCGAGCCGCGCCACGCCCGCCGGCGGCGTGAGGTCGCGGCCGAGCGCCGCGATCTTCCCGTCGATCACCAGCAGGTCGCCGCGCTCGATCGTCCCCTGCGTCACGGTGAGCAGGGTCGCGTCGTTCACGAAGAGGTCGCCGCCGGTGCGCAACTGCGGGACGCGATCGGCGTCGGTGACGAAGTCGGGATCGTCCCCATCGCTTGCAGCGAAGGCGCTCGTCGCCAGCAGCGCGAGCAGGGAGTGCGGGAGCGCGTTCATCGCGAATCCTCCGGATGGGCGCCGCAGCCGCAGCCCTCGCCATGGTCCTCGGCATCGAGCAGCCCCGGCCGCTTGGCGGTGAACGGGGTCGGCTCGCCGAACGGGGTCTCGAACTTGCCGGTCAGCGCCTCCTTGGTCGCCGTCCCCTTCAGCTGGAACTCGAACTTGCGGCCCTGGAACTCGGCGCTGATCGTGATGGCGAACGCGTCGCCCTCGAGCTTGCCGCTGGTGATGGGCGCCGCCCCCATCTCGCTCTCGAGCGAGCCGGTGAGCGCGCTCCCCTCCTGCTTCAGCGTGAGCGTCGCCGAGAAGGCCGCGGCACCGTCGCCCTTCAGTTGCCAGGTGCCGGTCAGGTCGAGCGCCGCGACCGCGTCGGCGGGCGGTGCCGTCGCGGCCTCGCCCGCGCCGCGCCGTCCGCCACGTCCGCCCTTCGCCTCGTCCCCCTTCGCCTTCGCCGGCGCGCTGTAGCGCTCGCTGCCGATGAAGACGTGGCGGACGGTGCGCTCCTTCGCTGCGAGGTCGCCCTCGACGGCGATCAGGTGGGCAGGCGCGCCGATGCGGATCGAGCCGAGTTCGCGCTCGACGCCGAACAGGCGCGCCGGCGTGCTGGTCAGCGCCGCGAGCGCGGCATCGGCGGCGAGGCCGTGCTCGATCGCCACGCGCAGGTCGGCGAAGAAGTCGGCCGGCCCGCTGCTGCCGCGCTGCGTCAGCGCGACCGTCACGCCGGCGGCGAGCAGCCGCTCGACGTTCTCGACCTCCTCGACCCACGCCGCGTGGCGCTGCAGGAAGAGCTCGAGCGGCTCGGCCAGCAACGGATCGTCGATCTCCCATTCGACCGGCGCGTCCGCGGCTGCGGCGGCCGGCGCCGCGGCAGGCGCGCCGACCGCCGGCGCCGCACCTGGCGCCGCCGCTGGCGCCGCCGCTGGCGCCGGCGCCGCTGCCGGTTCGGCCGGCTTCTTCTTTTTCGCGCCGCGCCGCTCCGGCTCGTCGGGGAAGGCGAGGCTCGCCACCACCGGCACCTTCGCAGCGGCGAGTTCAGCGCCGAACTTCCACGCCTCCTTGCCGCCGACGATCCACGGCGCGAGCCCGAACTCGCGCGCGAACGCGAGCGCCCGCGCGATGTCGTTCTCGCGATCGACGAGGAACGCGACGCGCAACTCCCCGCCGAGCGCGCGCCCGAGCGCCTCGAGGCACTCGTCATCCGGCGGCCGCTCGACCCCGTGCTGCTCCGCGCGCCATGCCGCCTGCCACTGCTGCAGGTGGCGCGCGTCGAGGAACGCCTGGCGCAGGTGCGCGAGCGACCCCATCAAGGTGGTCGGGTAGCCGAAATCGCCGCCCCCGTCGCGCGGCCGGCCGCGGCCGCCGCCGCCGCTCCCGGACGGGATGCGGTACTTGAGGAGCAGCACGCCCGGCTCGGCGACCACGCTGCGGCGCGGCGGCGCATCGGAGAGTTCGAGCAGGCACGCCTGGCCCGGCAACAGTCCATCGAGCGGCGCCTGCAACTGCGCGGTGAAGCCGGCGAAGCGGAGCTTGGCGAGCGCCTCGCCGTTCGGCGCACCGAGCAGCGCCCGCGCGCGCAATTCCGGCTTCAAGCCGCGCCGGCTCGCCTCGGCCGTCTCCGCATAGGCGGCGCGGCCGTAGTCCTGCGCCGCGCCGTCGCTCTTCGGCAGCAGCGGCGCCGCGGCGTCGGCGGCGACGGCCAGTTCGGAGAAGCCGTCGATGAAGCCGGGCAGCAGGGTGAGCCCGCTCACGTCGAGCCGCTCGCAGCCGGCCGGCAGCGGGAGTTCGCTGCCCAGCGCCGCCACGCGGCCGTCGATCAGCAGGAGCGTCACCCCCTCCTGCACGCCGCTCGCGGTGACCAGCCGCGCCTTCTCGAGCGCGACCGCCTCCCCCGCCGTGGCGGGGGGCGCCTGGAACAGCAACGCAGCTGCTGCCAGCAGCCGCTGCCGATGGCGACGCACGATCTCCATCCCTTCCTCCTCGATGCGATGCGATGCGCTGCGAAGGGCGCCAGCTTGCCAACTGGCGGCGCGGCGAAACAGGCTGCCCACCGCACGAGCGGCGAGCCGTTGAGTTCCGCGACGCCAGCGCGGAGACTGCCGCCCCATGAACCAGCCCGCTGCCCCCGATCCGTCGGCGCCGCGTCTCGCCGATCGATTGCGCCCCCCGCTCGCGCGCGCGTTGCTCGGCAAGCCCGACGCGATCGACGCGCTGCTCACCACGCTCTTCGCGGGCGGCCACCTGCTCCTCGAGGACGTGCCGGGGGTCGGCAAGACGATGCTGGCGAAGGCGCTCGCCCGTTGCCTCGACCTCTCGTTCCATCGCATCCAGTTCACCGCCGACCTGCTGCCGGCCGACCTGCTCGGCGTCGCGGTGCTGCAGCCGGAGAAGGGAACGTTCGACTGGAAGCCGGGGCCGATCTTCGCCCACGTCGTGCTGGCCGACGAGCTGAACCGGACGCCGCCGCGCACGCAGTCGAGCCTGCTCGAGGCGCTCGAGGATGGGCGCGTCAGCGTCGACGGCGCGGTCCATCCGCTGCCGCAGCCCTTCTTCGTGGTCGCCACGCAGAACCCGGTCGAGTTCGCCGGCACCTATCCGCTCCCCGAGTCGGAGCTCGACCGCTTCCTGCTCTGCACCTCGATCGGCCACCCCGACCGCGCCACCGAGCGGCGCATCGTCGAGGCGCACCGCAGCGGCGCGCCGATCGACGCGCTGCAGCCGGTGGCGAGCGGCGCCGACGTGCTGGCCGAGCGCGCCGCGGTGGCGAAGGTGCGCGTCGAGTCGAGCGTGCTCGAGTACCTGCTCGACATCGTCGAGGCGACGCGGCGCGACGGCCGCATCCGGCTCGGCGCGAGTCCGCGCGCGGCGATCGCCTTCGAGCGGGCGGCGCGTGCGCGCGCGCGCGTGCGCGGCCGCGACTTCGTCGTGCCCGAGGACGTGAAGGAGCTCGCGATCCCGGTGCTCGCCCATCGCATCGTCGTGAGCGGCGCTGGCGGCGACGGCGGACGCGCCCATGCGGCGCGCGTGCTCGCCGAGCTGCTCGAGCGGCTCGCGGTCCCGGCATGACCGCGCGCATGGGCAGCGCGCCGCGATGAAGGAGCGCCGCCGCTTCAGCCCGGCCGGCAAGTGGTGCCTCCTCGTCGGCGCGGCGTTCGGCGTCACCGCGCTCCTCTTCGGCCATCCGTTCCCCGCGCTGGTCGCCGGCTTCGCGCTCGGCCTGCTGCTCTTCGGCGGCGGTCGCGCCCCGTTCGAGCGGCTGCGCTTCCTGCGCCTGCCGCCCGCCCGCCTCGTCGAGGACGAGGAGCGCTGGCTCGAGATCGACTACGCCTACACGGGACGGATGGCGCCGCTCGCCGTCGTGTTGCGGGCGCCGGGGCCGGCGGCGCTGCTCGAGGCGGCGACGCCGGCGCTCCTGCCGACGCCGCTCGGCCGCCTGCCGATCCGGCTGCGCGCGCTACGGCGCGGCCGCCACGAGAAGCTCCCCTTCGAGGTGCAGCTGCGCGGCGCCTTCGGGCTGCGCACGCAGACGGCCGCCTTCGAGGTGCCGACCGATCTCTGGGTGCTGCCGCGCCCGCGCGCGCTGCGCGAGCGCGTCCTCGAGCAGATGCTGGCCCTGCGCCCGTGGGGCAGCGAGCGGCCGCAGCCGAGCGGTCCGGGCGAAGGCGACTTCTTCGCGCTGCGCGAGTGGCGGGCGGGCGATTCGGAGCGCGGCGTGTCGCCGCGCCTCTCGGCGCGCCGCGGCCGCAAGGTGGTGCGCATCTTCCGCGGCGAGGCGCCGCCGGTGGTCCACCTCGTGGTCGACCTGCGCGTGGCGCGCGCCGGCAAGCGGTTCGGGCAGGTCGACTTCGACGAGGCGATGCGCTTCGCGGCCGGCATCGTGCGCGTGCTGCTGCGCCGCGAGGTGCCGATCTCGCTGACGCTGCTCGAGAACGACGGCGCGCGCGCCGCCGTCGCCGCGACCTGCCGCGACCTGCACTCCTACCTCGGCGCGCTGGCGCTGGCGAAGCCAGAGCCCTGCGTCGCGCCGCCCGACGCGCCGATCGCGCGCGAGTCGGCGCTGCCCGGCCGCAAGGTGCTGCTCCACCTCGGCCAGATCGCGGAAGAGCAGTTGCCGCGCGACTGGCTCGCGATCCGCGTCGGCGCGCGCCGCTACTACCAGCTCCTCGACCATCAGCTCGGCGCCCCGCCGAGCGACGCGGCGGAGCGCGACGATGGCTGAGCGCCAAGCTGCGCTCTCGGCGGGCCTCGCCACGCTCTTCAGCGCGCTGCTGGTCGCGTTGGCCGCCAGCAGCAGCGGCGCGCCGAGCGTCGTCACCGCGGTCACGCTCGCCGCCACCTTCGCGCTGGCGGCGACCGGGCGCACGCTCGTCACGCGCGGGCGCGACCGGCACGTGGCGTTGCGGCGCGTGGCGGCGCCGCTGCTGCTCGCGCTGGCGGCGGCGGCGTACGCGCTGCTCGCGGTCGACGAGAGGCGTTTCCAACCGAGCTGGTGGCTGCTGGTCGGGCTGCCGCTCGCGATCGGGATCGCGCAGGAGCAGGTGCACGTCGTACCGCGCACGCCGGCGCTCACCGCGCTCCTCTTCGCGGCGCTCGCGCTCGGACTGCTCTCGGCGGAGCCGTGGGAGTCGCTCTCCGGCCGCGCGCTGCTCTGCGCCCTGGCCGTGGTCGGAGTGGTCGCGGCGGCGCACGAATCGACGCGCCGGCTCCTGCCGCACGGAGCGCCGGCGCCGTCGCGCGCGAGCTGGCGGCGCGCGCTCGCCACCTGGATCGTCATCGCGCTGCTGGCGCTGCTCTGCGGTGCCGGGCTCGACCTCGCGCTCGGTCCGCTGCCGCGCCGCTGGCGCGATCCGCCGCCGCCCGAACCGCAGAGCGATCCGATCAAGAACCGCCTGCCGCCGTCGAGCAGCAGCGGCGACGCGACGCTGGCGCTGGTCCGCTGGCTCGGCGGAGCGACCGCGCCGCCCGCGCGCCTCCTGCTGCGCGAGCGAGTGCTGGAGGAGGTCGTCGACAGCGAGCTGCTCTACCTCGCGCCGAAGAGCGGCACCGCGAGCTGGCAGCGCGACGACGGCGATGGCCGCGCCGATCGCCGCCTCGTCGCGCCCGAACGCGCGCTCGCGCTGCCGGACGTCGAGGGCGCCGAGTTCCAGGTGACGCTGCTCACCGCGGCGTCGCGCGTGCTGCTGCGCGTCGACGGGCCGCTCTGGATCGAAGGGGAGAGCGCGGCGCTGGCGGCCGACCTCTCGATCGAGCGCCCCACCGCGCAAGGCGCCGCCCACTCCTACCGCGTCGGCGCGCTGCTGCCCGAGCAGGCGCTCGCCGCGAAGGGCGCGTGGCGCGCCGCCAACGACTTCGAGCGCCGAACGCTGCCGGAGAAGTTCGCCGGTCGGCCGACGCTCGAGGCGCTGGTCGCGGCGCTGCCGCCGGCGCCGGACGATGCGCGCGCGCGCGTCGAGGCGATCGTCGCGCTGCTGCGGGAGAGCGGCCGCGTCGACCGCGCGGAGCCGTTCCGCGGCTGGACCGACTTCGCGACGCGGCGCACCGGCGCGCCGCTCCACTTCGCGCAATGCGCGGCGCTGCTTGCCCGCCTCACGAGGATCCCGGCGCGCGTGGTCGCCGGCTTCGCGACCGATCGCTGGCTGCCCGCCGAGCAGAGCTTCGAGGTGCGCGCGCTCGACGAGCACTACTGGATCGAGGCCGCCTTCGAGGAGCAGGGCTGGGTCGCCTTCGACCCGACCCCGCTCCTGCCCGGCGAGCGCGACGACGCCGCCGTCGGCGAAGCGCAAGAGCAGCGCGATCGCGTCGACAAGAAGTCGCTGCAGGAGACCTTCGCGCGCCAGCGCCCGCTGATCGTCGGGCTGCTGCTGTTGCTGCTGCTCGCGGCGTGGTTCGCCTTCCCGAACGTGCGCGTGCGCATCGGCGCGCTGCTGCGCGGCCGCGGGCCGGACGGGGTGGCGCCGGCGGCGCGGCGCGCGTGGCGCTTCTGGCAGGAGCTGATCGATCGCTGCCGCACCTTCGGGCTCGGGCCGCAGCCGTCGTGGACGGCGACCGAGTTCGCCAGCGCGCTGGCGGCCACGCTGCCCTCGCTCGCGAGCGCGCTCAGCGACCTGCTGCGCCTCTACCACGCCGGCCGCTTCGGGGAGCTGCCGCTCGCGCCGGCGGAGGAGGCGCGGGTGCGCGCGCTGCTCGACGAGGCGCTGCCGGCAGCGCTCTCGGAGTGGCGCCGGGAGCGCGGCGCGCCGGCGCCAGCCGCTCTCGACCGCAATAGACGTTGAGGCGATCGTCGCGCAGGAAGGCGACCAGCGTCTGGCCGCCCGCCTCCGCGAGCTCGACCGCCAGCGAACTCGGCGCCGAGACGGCCGCGACGATCGGGATGCCGGCGACGCGCGCCTTCTGGACGATCTCGTAGCCGGCGCGCCCGCTCACGAAGAGGACCGCGCGCGAAAGCGGCAGCAGGCGCTCGCGCAACGCCGCGCCGATCACCTTGTCGACCGCGTTGTGGCGGCCGACGTCCTCGCGCAGCGCCACCAGCGCAAGCCGCTCGCCGTCGACCATGGCGAGCGCCGCGGCGTGGAGTCCGCCGGTGCGCGCGAAGGCGGCCTGTCGAGCGCGCAGCGCCGCCGGCAGCTCGAGGAGCCGATCGGGCGCGACGTGGAGCCCCGCGCCGATCGCCGGCGCGCGCGTGGCGAGCTGCTCGAGCGTGACGCGGCCGCAGACGCCGCAGGCGCTGCTCGCCACGAGTTGGCGGCGGGCGGCGGAGAGGCGGCCGCGCGGCGCCCCCTGGCGCGTGACGAGCACGCGGTTGCCGGCTTCGGCGGCGCTGCCGCGGCGGCAGTGGCCGATGGCGGCGATCTCGTCGGCGCTGCGCACCAGCCCCTCCGCGAAGAGGAGCCCGCGCACCAGGTCGAGGTCGTCGCCGGGCGTGCGCATCACGACGGCGAGCGGCTTGCCGTCGACCTGGATCTCGAGCGGCTCCTCGACGACGACCTCGTCGGGAGCGGGAGGGGTGAGCTGCGCGCTCGCGCGCCGGTGGCGTGAAACGAGGACGCGCCGCACGAGCGGCAGATCTGCGGGCGGCGGCATGGCGCGATCGTAGCGCGCGGGCTCACTGCCGGAGCGCGACCCAGGTGCCGAGCACGAGGGCGACCCCCACCACCAACGCGAGCGAGATCCACGCGAGGCCGCGCGTCTCGCCCGTCGGCAGCCGGTCGCCACCCCACATGCGGAAGCCGCGGTTCGACTGGTAGCTGCGGGTCAGGTCGTCGTCTCGCTGCATGGGAGTTCTTTCCGCGGCCCGAATCCCCATTCGTCCGCTGCCGTCTCCATCGGTCGCCGCCAGTCGACTCTGCGCGGCGAGGAAGCGATTTCCGGTGCGGCTGAACGGCGGCCCGGCCGGAGCTATCCTCGGCCGCCCCGAGTCACGGAAACGAGGATCGAAGAGGATCGAATGCGATGAGCGAGCGCGTCCAACAGATCTTGAGCTGGTACGAGTCGGACAACCCGGGCACCAAGGCGAACCTCTATCGCCTGCTGATGACGGGTCGCCTCGCCGGCACCGGCAAGCTGGTGATCCTGCCGGTCGACCAGGGCTTCGAGCACGGCCCGGCGCGCAGCTTCGCGAAGAACCCGGCCGGCTACGACCCGCACTACCACTTCGAGCTGGCGATCAAGGCGGGCTGCAACGCCTACGCCGCGCCGCTCGGCTTCCTCGAGGCGGGCGCCGCGAAGTACGCCGGCCAGATCCCGCTGATCTTGAAGCTCAACAACAGCGACTCGCTCTACAAGGACAAGGACCCCTGCTCGGCGGTGACCGGCACGGTGAACGACGCGCTGCGGCTCGGCTGCGCCGCGATCGGCTACACCATCTACCCGGGCAGCTCGCTGCGCAACGAGATGTACGAGGCGCTGCGCGACCTCACCGACGAGGCGAAGGCGGCCGGCCTCGCCGTCGTCGTCTGGAGCTACCCGCGCGGCAGCGGGTTGAGCAAGCAGGGCGAGACGGCGATCGACGTGGTCGCCTACGCGGCGCAGATCGCGGCGCAGCTCGGCGCGCACGTCATCAAGGTGAAGCCGCCGACCGAGCACTTGGAGCAGGCCGACGCGGCGAAGGTCTACGCCGAGCAGAAGATCCCGGTCGCGACGCTCGCCGAGCGGATCCGCCACGTCGTGCAGGCCTCGTTCGGCGGCCGGCGCATCGTGATCTTCTCGGGCGGCGAGGCGAAGGGGACCGACGCGGTGCTCGAGGAGATCCGCGGCATCCACGCCGGCGGCGGCTTCGGCTCGATCGTGGGCCGCAACAGCTTCCAGCGGCCGCTGCCCGACGCCATCAAGCTGCTGAACGCGATCCAGGACATCTACCGCGGCTGATCGCCCGAGCGCCGCGGCGCCCGATGCAGCGCTGCGGAATCGCGGCGGCGAAGCCATGATCGCGGGCCCGGCGTGCGTCGCGCGTCGGGCCCGTTCCATTCCCGAAGGGGAGCCGCATGCGCGTCCTCGCCCTGACTGCGATCGCCGCCGGCGCCCTCGCCGCCGCGCTCACCGCCGGCGCCTCCGCTGCCGGCGGGGGCGACGGCGAGCCCGACCTGCGCGCCGCCTACGACGTCCGCGACATCCGCCTCGACCTCTTCGTCGATCCTGCCGCCCGCACCGTGCGCGGCTGCGCGGTCACCACCGCGACGGTCACCGCCGACTCGCTCGACACCGTCGTCCTCGACCTCGATCGCCGCCTCGTCGCGCAGGCGGTCCAGCGCCTCGACGGCGATCCGTTCCGCAAGCTCCTCCCCGCCGGCGACCCGCTCCTCTTCGAGCACGACGACGACGCGCTGCGCATCACGCTGCCCGAGCCGCTCGCGCGCGGCGAGAGCTTCGGCGTGGCGGTCTGGTACGCGGGGCGACCGGGACGGCAGGACGACTTCAACGGCTTCCAGTGGGCCTCCACGCCGGACGGGCAGCCGTGGATCGCCACGTCGTGCCAGACGATCGGCGAGCACACCTGGTTCCCCTGCAAGGCGTCGTTCTTCCACCCCGAGGACAAGCCGGCGCGCGTCGCCGTCCACGTCACCGCGCCGACGCCGCTGATCGCCGCCAGCAACGGCCGCCTCGTCGACGTCGAGCCGGGCGCCGGCGTCACGACGTGGCGCTGGCAGCTCGACCAGTCGATCCCGACCTACGCGATCGCGATCGCGATCGGTCCCTACGAGCGGATCGAGGCGGAGACGCTGCTGCCCGGCCTCGAGCGGCCGCTGGCGCTGCGCTACTACGTGCTGCCGGAGAGCGCCGCGAAGGCGAGGAAGCAGTTCGCGCAGGTGCCGGAGCTCCTCTCCTTCTTCAGCGAGAAGTTCGGGCCGTTCCCCTTCCCCGACGCCAAGTTCGCGCTGGCCGAGACGCCGATCTGGGGCATGGAGCACGCTACGATCATCGCGTACGGCAACAGCTTCCCCGATGCGATCCGCGGCACCGGCGAGGTCGATCCCTACGAGCTGCGGAACGAGCTGTTCGACTACGTGCTGGTCCACGAGGCCGCCCATGAATGGTGGGGCAACGCCGTCACCGCCGGCAGCTGGGGCGACTTCTGGCTGCACGAGGGGTTCGCCACCTACGCCGAGGCGCTCTGGGTCGAGCACGTGCACGGGCTCGAGGTCGCCCTCGACTTCATGCAGTCGAAGAAGGCGGGCATCGCCGAGCTC
>JAEUIC010000040.1 GCA_016795285.1 Planctomycetota bacterium
AGCTCGCGTTGACGCCGCGCCAGCTGCGCTCGACCCACTGCGCGTCGTCGCCGCCGAGCCCGAGCTCGCGGAAGATGCCGCAGCACGGCAGCAGCGCGAGCAGCGCCACCGAGAGCAGCGCGCGCGCGCCGCTCGCCCACCGTCGTCCCGTCGATCGCATCGAACGCTCCTCGATCAGGTTCCTGCCCGCTCGCCCCGCCGCCGGGCGGTCACCGTTCGGCGACGTTCTTCACCCGTTCGCGCACGAGGAAGCGGATCGGGACCTCCTCGAAGTGGCCACCCTCGCGCAGCACGTTGCCGAGCCACCGCTGGTACGGCGCGCTCACCAGCCGCGTCTCGTTGACGAACAGCACGATGGTCGGCGGCCGGATGTCGACCTGCGCCGCGTAGAAGATCTTGCCGGTGCGCCCGCCCTTCACCGGCGGCGCCTTCCGTTCCATCGCGTCCTTGATCAGGCGCATCACGTCGCCGGTGCCGAGCCGCTTGCCCGCCTCGTCGTGGAGGCCGAGCACGAGGTCGAGCGTCTCCTGCACGCGAACGTCCTGCGCAGCCGAGATGCAGGTGATCGGCGCGAAGGCGAGGAAGTCGAGGCGGTCGCGCACGTAGGCGCCGAACTGCTCGAAGTCCTTCTTCCCGTCGACGAGGTCCCACTTGGTCAGCACGATCACGAACGGCTTGCACGAGTCGAGCAGCAGCTTGGCGATCGAGTGCTCGATGCGGCCGATCTCCTGCATCGCGTCGATCAGGAACAGCGCGACGTCGCAGCGGCGCACCGCCCGCTCGCTGCGCGCCTGCGCGTAGAAGTCGGGGGAGCCGTCGACCGCGTTGGCGCGCCGCAGTCCGGCGGTGTCGACCACGATGCAGCGCCGCCCGCCGTGCTCGAACTTGAGGTCGACCGCGTCGCGCGTCGTGCCCGGCACGTCGCTCACGATCATGCGATCGCTGCCGACGATGCGGTTGACCAGCGTGGACTTGCCCGCGTTGGTGCGGCCGACCACGGCGATGCGGACGACGTCGCCCTCGGCTTCGAGCTCCGGCGCGTCCTGCAGCAGCTCGAAGATCTTCTCGCGCAGTTCGCCGATGTTGCGGTTGGCGACGGTCGAGACGGCGAACGGCTCGCCGAAGCCGAGCTCGCAGAGTTCCGCTGCGGAGCGCTCGAAGGTCGCGTTGTCGGCCTTGTTGGCCACCAGCAGCATCGGCTTGCCGAGCTTGCGCAGCCGCGCCGCGATGGCGCGATCGGCGCCGGTCACCCCCTCCATCGCGTCGAGCACGAACAGCAGCAGCGCGGAGCCGCGCATCGCGAGCTCGATCTGCGCCTCGACCTCGTCCTCGAGGCCGAGCTTGTCGACCACGCCGATCCCGCCGGTGTCGACCAGCTCGCAGCGCCGCTCGTCGTGGCGCAGCTCGACGGAGACGCGATCGCGCGTCACCCCCGGGGTCGGATCGACGATCGCGACCCGCGAGCGGACGAGCGCGTTGAAGAGCGACGACTTGCCGACGTTCGGGCGGCCGACGATGGCGACGACGGGGAGCGACATGGCTTCAACACCTTCGCGGCTGCCTCACGGCAGGCGCAGGAACTTGTGAGTCTGCGGGATGACGCGGACGTCGGCGAGATGGCTCGCCACCGCGTCGTGGCATGCGTTCAGCAAGGCGAACAGCAGTTCCGGGGCGCCGCCGTGGCGCGGCGTCTCGGGCTGCAGGATGAACGGGATCGTGCGATCCTCTTCGGCGACCAGCGCCGCGAGGCGGCCGAGCTCGGCGACGTCGGTGGTCGGGCCGATGATCGCCTTGGCGCAGCGCCCGACGCCGCGCGACGCCCGCAGGAAGGCGCGATGCTCCTCCGTGCGGTCGCCCTCGTGCGCGACGCTGTCGAGCTTCAAGTCGAAGGCGACCCACTCGAGATGCGGCCGCAGGCGCTCCATCGCGGCGGCGTGCACGCCCGCCGTCTCGAGGTGGCGCGGCCGTGGGGCGAGGCGCGGCGCGAGCGCGACCAGGAACTCGACCTGCTCGAGCGGCTCGCCGCCGGTGAAGGAGATCCAGCAGCGGCGCGACGGGTCGAGCTCGTCCACGGCCGCGACCACGTCCTCGACCGTGAGAGGGTTCTTCTGGCGCCGCGGCGAGCCATCGGCCGCCAGCAAGCCCTGGAACTCCGCCCACTCGGTGCGGACCAGCGCCTTCGGCGTGTCGCAGAAGCGACAGCGCAACGAGCAACCGGCCATCCGCACGAAGAGCGTCTTCGTGCCGACCGTGCTCCCTTCGCCCTGGAACGAGACGAAGAGCTCCTGCAGATGGCCGACGGGCGCAACCACGTGGAACCGATCCCGGCGGCGAAGCGGTGGCGACGGCTCCGCGCCGCCACGAGAGCGGAGCGGGAGCGCGCCGACCGCTTACTTGCCGCCCTTCGCCGCCGGCTTGGCGGCCGCAGCCTTCGCGGCCGGCGCCGCCTTCGCGTCGGCCGCCTTGCCGTCGGCCGCACCCGCAGCAGCTTCCTTCTTCGGGCCCTTCGCCGCCTTCACCTTGAGGCGCGTCTTCACCTTCGGCAGCCCGAAGACCGAGCGGCCGTCCGCGAACTTGCCGTCCTCCTCGAGCTTCATCACGCGCTCGAGGCGCTTCCAGACGTTGCGGGAACGCGTCATGCTCGACTTGACGCGCAGGCTCTTGTGGATCGTCATCGTCGCGTGCTCTCCGTCAGCCCGCAGCGCGCCTGCTGCGGATTCGCGCGCAGGCCAAGCGGCGGCCTGGGGCTCGACTGCTTCTTCGACTGCCTCGTGTGCTTCGACCGTCTCTTACTTCTTGAACTTCTTCACGTACGCCTTCGCGAAGCTGCCGCCGAGCCCGCGCACCTCGGCGAGCACCTTCAGCAACTGCGCGTCCTGTTCCGACGTCGCCGGCCCGATGCGCAGCAGAGCCTCGCTCTCCTGCCGATCCGCCGCGCAAAGCTGGATCTTCATCCCGGGGAACTTCTCGGCGAAGTCCGCCCCGAACGCTTTGGCGAGTCGCTGGCGCTCCAGCCCCCACCGCTGCTTCCAGTCCTTGCGTCGCGCGTCATTCAGCTTCTCGCTGCCAGCGAGGACCCAGAACTCGACGTCCGCAGGCGCGGGCGCCGATTCCGTTCCCGAGCGAGTTCCACCGGCCGCCGAAGCGGCGTCCCGTCCCGCCGGATCGGCCGCGGCAGTTTCCGATCCGGTCACGCCGTCGCCGGCGCGCTCGCTCGGAATCCGCCAGCGTTCGAACCGCTGGAGCGGGGTGGAGCCCTCTCCCGACGCGCTGTTTGGCGCGAAGGGCCAGAAGCGGAAAGCATAGGCGCCGCCCACGAAGAGCACCAGTGCCGTGAGGAGGACGGCCACGGAGCGAAGCGACCAGGCGCCCATGCCGCCCGCGCCCGCCCCCTTCGCCGCCCAGTCGCGACGGGCTGTCTCGACCGCACGGGAGACCGCCGAGCGACCCGGCGCCGCTTCGGTCTCCTGCTCGCCACGTTCCGGCTCGGCGGGCGCCGCCTCGACAGCGGCACGCTCGCGCGCGGGAGCGGCCTTGCGCTTCTGTGCCGCGACGTCGGACGGCGAAGTGACATGGGCGCCGCGGTTGCCGGAGACCAGTTCGCGAGCGCGCTCGAGGTAGGCCCCCTTCAACCCGCGTCGCGACGCCTCGGCGAGCCCTTCATGGGCCGCGCCGGCCTGCGCCCCCTCGTCGCGCGTCTGGAACGCGCGACCGCTCTCCCGAAAGATCTCGAGCGGGTGCTTGTGACCCCGCATACGTGGCTCCCCCACCACGGGACGACGTGGCATGCAGCTTCCCATCCCGATGCACAGGGTCGATTCCGGCGAGCGCCGGACCGAGCAACGCGACCACCGCCTTTGGCGCGCGCTGCACCTCCACCGTGGATGACGGCGCGAATTATCGGGCCGCGCGCGCGCGCGTCAACGAGCCGTTCGCGCCATTTCCACGAGTTCGGCCACGCGGCGCACGAACGGCGCGTAGAGGTAGCGCGCGCCGTTCGCCACGTGGAGCTGCTTCAGTCGCGCGTGGTAGCGCTCCGACAGCTCCGCGAGCGCCTCCGCCTTGCTCTCGTCGCAGAAGTAGACGCGACAGCCGAGCGGCCGGCCATCGCGCGCGGTGCAGAGCCCCTCCACCCACCACGGGCAGAGCTGCGCATCGCGCGCGGCGCGCAGCGGCGTGGCTGCCGCGAGGTGCGCGAGTTCAAGATCGGTGGAAAAGAGGGTGAGACCGGACGCCGGGAAGTTGCAGCAGCGGCCCGACAACTCGCAACGCGGAGCGAGCGCCGCAAGCTCCGCCTCGAGCTCGCGATAGAGCTCCCGCAATCCCGCCAACGCGGCCGCGGAGTACTCCTCGAGCGGCCCCCCCTTCGGCCCCACCGGCGGGGGCGCGTCGCTCATCGCGGCTTGCGCCGCCGGACGATCGGCGCGATCGGCCGGCGCTCGGGCGGCAGCTCCTCGAACCCCTCGTGCGGCGCGAACGGCTTCTTCAGCTCGGCATCGCGGCCGTCGGCGCGGAACTCGAGGGTCTTCTTGCCGCGGATCTGCTCCTCGATGTCGGCGATCAGCTCGTCGGGCGTCTGGTACCGCACCTCGCGCTCCTTCGCCATCATCTTCTCGATGAAGTAGTGCATGTGCGGCGAGATCTTGCGGCTCTTCAGCACCTCCGAGGAGAGCGACGCGAGGATCTGCGCCGCGAGCACCTCCTGGTTGTCCTGCCCGGTGAAGGGGAGTTCGCCCACCACCAGCTGGTAGAGCGTCGCGCCGAGCGAGTAGATGTCGCTGCGCACGTCGACGTCGGTCTGGCCGCGCGCCTGCTCCGGCGAGATGTAGGCGACCGTCCCGACCGTCGTCTCGGCGGCCGCGGGACTGGGGCTGCCCCCCTCCGCGGGCGCCTCCCCCATGCTCGAGGCGAAGCCGAGGTCGATCAGCTTCACCTCGTTGCGCGCGGTGATCAGCACGTTCGCCGGCTTCACGTCGCGATGGACCACGCCGTTCTGCGCGAGGTAGCGCAGCGCCCGCGCCACCTGGAGGACGATGTAGAGCGCCTGGTCCTCGTCGAACGACTGGCCGTCCTTCAGCAGCTCCTGGAGCGAGCGGCCGGCGACGAACTCCTGCAGGAAAACCATCCGCCCCTGGAAGGCGCCGACCTTCTCGCCGGCGACGACGTTCTCGTGCTTCAGCCCGATCAGCAGCTTCGCCTCGCGCAGGAACGCCGCCTTCGCCTTCGGATCGCCCTCGAGCTCGCGGCGCAGCACCTTGATGGCGACGGTCCGCCCCGACTTCTTCTCCTTCGCCTCGACGACGATCGCCGTGCCGCCGCGCCCCGCCACCCGCTGCACGTCGAAGCCGGGCAGCTCAGGGACGTCCTCGCACTCGACGCGGCGCAGGAAGTCGAGCCGCTCGCGGGTGAAGTGCCCCTTGGCGATGGCCAGCTCGAGCGGCTTCTTCTTCTGCGCCTGCGCCTCGCGCATCAGCGATTCGACGGCCGCGCGATCGAGCACGCCACGCAGGACGAGCTGCGCGAGCAGCTTCAAGTCTTCGGAGTCGCCCATGAGATCCGCTGCGAGGGGGGTTCTGAGGTCGCGCGCCGCCTTCGCGAGCGGGCGCGGCACCCGGCGGGAGGGCGCTGACCTGCGGCCGCGGCGAGCGACGACGGTGCGGAGTGTACCACCCGCCTCGCGCCGTGCCGGGGCGCCATGCGGAGAGTTATTCGGCTCGCGACCTTTCGCCGACCCCTCCCTCAATCGCTCGCGCGCGCCCCGTCGAAAGGGCGGGACGATGTCGGAGCAGGACTCGGGATGCCGCCGGCGTGGCGGAGGCGACCGGTCCAGCGCCGCTCATGTGGGGAGCCGGCAACGTGACACGCAGCGTCGACTGCAACGTGATCCTCAAGTACTGCGAGATCCTCGACGAGTTCGTCAAGGTCCGCGTCTTCACCGAGGAAGACATCACCGAGCTGCTGAAGGTCCGCGAGACCCCCAACCGCAACGCCTACCAGCAGCTGATCGTGACTGCCTGCGTGGTCAACTTCCACGACGAGGTGGTGCCGCTCTTCAAGAAGCAGAACCGCGTCTACAAGGCGGCGGCGCTCGAGGAGCTGCTCTACCAGATCTGCGTCGAGGTCAACCCGCAGCTCGAGATCCACCAGGTCGCGCTGCCGCTGCAGGGCGACGGCATGCAGAGCGGCCACCTCCACCTGCTCGCCACGCCCGGCCTGAAGAACCAGAAGGAGTCGAAGCGCGACCTCGACCGCGTCGAGGGCGAGCTGCGCAAGGCGATCATCGGCCAGGACGCCGCCATCGACGCGGTGGTGAAGTCGTTCCGCAAGGCGGCCGCGGGCATCAAGGACCCGCGCCGGCCGATCGGCGTCTTCCTGCTGGTCGGCTCGACCGGCACCGGCAAGACCGAGCTGGCCAAGATGGCCGCTCGCCACCTGTTCGGCGACCCGACCCGCCTCGTGCGGATCGACTGCAGCGAGTACGCGCTGCCGCACGAGTACGCCAAGCTGATCGGCGCGCCGCCCGGCTACGTCGGCCACAACGAGGGCGGCCAGCTCACCGAGCAGATGAAGGACAAGAAGGCGGGCGTCGTCCTCTTCGACGAGATCGAGAAGGCGCACAAGAAGGTCCACAACCTGCTGCTGCAGATCATGGACGAGGGGTTCCTCACCGACAGCAAGGGGCAGCTCGTCCCGTTCAACAAGAGCTTCATCCTGCTGACCTCGAACGTCGGCGTCGACGAGATCGCCGCCATCCGAAACCGCGTCGGCTTCGACTGGCGGCAGCGCGAGCAGGTCGCCCGCGACGACGCGAAGGAAGCGACGCTCGAGGCGATGAAGCACGCCTTCCGGCCCGAGTTCATCAACCGCCTCGACGGCGTGCTGGTGTTCAACGCGCTCACCGAGCAGGACTGCGTCCGCATCGCGCGCAACCAGCTCGCGCAGGTGGCGAGCTACCTGAAGCTCTCCGGCATCGAGCTCGACTACGCGCCGGGCGTCGCGCGCCGCGTCGCCCGCATCGGCTTCAACCCCGACTACGGCGCCCGCGAGCTGCGCCGCATCATCCAGAACGAGATCGAGGAGCCGCTCTCCGAGCAGATCCTCGGCGGCCAGTTCCGCGCCGGCGATCGCGTGCGCATCGTGACGCGCGGCGAGCGGTTCGGCGCGCAGCGGATCGGCCGCCAGCGGCCGGCGCGCGCGCCGGTGGTCGAGCCGACGCCGCAGGACGCGCAGGACGAGTCGCACCACCACGCCGGCGAGGGGCCGACCGCCTGAGCGACGCGCCCCGGGCTATGCTCGCGCCCTCGATCCGCCGCCGCGGCCCCGCGCCGCCGGTCCCGAGGAGCGATCCTTGCTGCGCGCCGCCTTCGTCTTCGCCTCCCTCCTGCTCGCCCCGTTGCCGCCGCAGGCCCCGCCCGCCGGCGGCCGCCCGCCAGCCGCGCTCGACAGCGAGCCGAGCGACGCCGCCGCCATCGGCTTCCTCACCACCGTCGTCGACCAGCGGGTCTACTCGCTCGAGAGCGTCGGCGCCGTGCGCCTCACCTCCAAGGTGAAGGCGACCTTCGAGGTGACCGACCCGCTCTCGAAGCGTCCGTCGCAGAGCCTCGAGCTCGACGTCACCTTCGACTACCTGACCGGCGCCACCACCTGCAAGCCGAGCCCACCGCCCGCCGACCTCGACCTCGAGCAGCAGAAGCAGCGCTACGAGGTGGTGGTGCTGGCGAGCTCCGCCGCGCAGAACTGCTTCTCCCTCAAGCCGTCGCGCAGCGCCAACGGCTGGAAGGTGAAGTTCGTGCAGGACGGCGAGGCGGTCCGCCTCGACTACTCGCCGCGCAATCCGGCCGGCCTGGTCGAGAGCTTCTCCGAGTGGCTGCGGCTCGACGGCACGCCGCTGCGCCGCCGCATCGTCTCGCGCGTGCCGAGCAACGGCGTGCTCACCACCGCGACGCAGGAGATCGCCTTCGACTACGAGGAGGTCGAGAAGCGCCTGCTGCTGAAGGAGCTGCGGCCGATCGAGACCGCGACCGCGCGCACGGGCTACCGCTTCGAGTACCTGACGCGCGAAGGGCTCCATTGCCTCTCGAAGGTGGTGCAGGAGGAGACTGGCTGGCGCCTCACGCTCGACTTCAACACGAAGGTCGAGCTGGCGGCGAAGCGCTGAGCCGCCGATGGCCGCCCCGTCGCCGCTCCTCCGCCCGTCCGCGCCGCCCCGCGCTCCCTGGCTCGGCGCGCTCGCTTGCGCCGCCCTCCTCGCCTGCGCGACGCCGTCGCTCGCCGTCGCGCCGCAGGGTGCCGCCAAGCCGGGAGCGCCTCGCCCCGCTGCGAAACCACCGGCCCCCGCGCCGCGCGCCGCCCCGAGAGCGCCGCGCGCTCCCGGCGACCCGATCGGCACGCTCGACGGCCGGCCGCTCGACGCCGCGCGGTTCGCCGAGTTCGTCCTCTCCGAGCAGGGGAAGAGCGGCGCCGGCCTCGAAGCGCTCGACCACCTCGTGCAGGCGCAACTCGTCGCGCTCGAGGCGACGCGGCGCGGCATCCTCGTCACCGAGCGCGACCTCGACGAACGCGTCGCGGCGCTCGACCAGCAGCTGAAGCAGAGCTCCGACGGCAAGCTCTCGATCGCCGACCAGCTCGCCGCGATGAGCCTCGACGCGTCGGCGTTCCGCACGCTCCTGCGCCAGTCGATCGCCTGCGAGCGGATGATGGGCGCCGACTACGGACTGCGCTCCGACGCCGAGATCCCGCGCGAGAAGCAGAGCCTCTGGTTCCAGGAGCTGAAGGGCCGCTACGGCGTGCGCACCGCAGAGCTTCCGGCCGGCGCCGCGGCGGTGCTGCTCGAGGAGGGGCAGGGCGAGCGGGTGGTGAGTCGGGTCGAGTGGGGACTCGAGCTCTTCCGCGCCCTCGCCCCCGCCGACTCCGATCGCCTCTTCGACGAGTACGTCGGCATCGAACTCCTGCTCGGCGCCGCGCAGCAGGCGCGCCTCGAGGTCACTCCGCAACATGTCGCCCGCGAGGTGCAGGAGCGCACCAAGCAGCTCGCCGCGAAGCTGAAGGCGGCGGGCATGGCGGCCGACGACGTCGACTACCTCGCGACGCTGCGCGCCCGCGGCGACGACCCCGATGCGGTGCTGGCCAGCGACCGCTTCCGCGCCGAGATCCTGTTGAAGGAGCTCGCGCGGCAGCGCTACGGGGCGGACGGCTGGAAGCGCTACTACGCCGACCACAAGGCCGACTTCGATCGCGAGTTCGGCCGCCGCGTCCGCGTCTCGACGATCCACCTGCGCGCCGACGCGAAGGCGGGCGGCCCGGCCGGGCGAACGCTCGCCGAGGCGACCGCGGCGCTCGAGGGCGTGAAGCAGCGCGCGCAAGCGGGCGACGTTCCGGTCGCCGAGGCGTTCGCCAGCTTCGCGCGGCTGCGCTCGGAGCACGAGTCGGCCGCGCGCGGCGGCGACCTCGGCTTCCTCGCCGCCGAGGAACTCGAGCGCGCCGGCCTGCCGTCCGCGCTGCTCGACGAGAAGTTGGGCGCGCTGGTCGGGCCGCTGCCGACGCTGTCGGGCGCCCACCTGCTGCGGGTCACCGAGCTGCGCGCCGCCTCGCCCTTCGACGAGATCGTCGGCGAGGTGGAGAAGGCGGCGCGCCGGCAGCTGCTGCAGGAGCTGCGCAAGGCGGCGACGGTCGAACGGAAGATCTGAGGCGCGACGAGCGGCGCGCGACGCGCCGCGGGGAGGGTGGCGATGCAGCTGGCACGTGTGGTCGGGACGGTGGTCTCGACCGTCAAGGAAGCGCGCATGCACGAGCTCAAGCTGCAGGTGGTGCGGCTGCTCGACGAGCAGGGACGCGAGACGGGCGCCTACCAGGTGGCGGTCGACGCGGTCGGCGCGGGCCACGGCGACGTCGTGCTCTTCGCCGGCGGCTCGAGCGCGCGCCAGACCGAGCGCACCGACGGCAAGCCGACCGACGCAACCATCATGGCGATCGTCGATTCGTGGGACGTCGAGGGCAAGGTGATCTGGTCGGCGAGCGGCGACGGAGGGTCGTCGTGAGGCTCGGCCGCGTCACGGGCCGCGTGGTGGCGACGGTGCGCGCGCCCGACCTCGACGGCGAGAAGCTCCTGGTCGTGCAGCCGCTCGACGCCGCGCGCCGGCCGATGGGCGCCAGCGTGGTCGCCTGCGACGTCGCCGGCAGCGGGCTCGGCGATCTCGTGCTCTGGGTCGGCGGCCGCGAGGCGGGCCTCGCGCTGCGCCGCTCGTTCGTGCCGGTCGACGCCACCATCGTCGGCCACGTCGAGCAGGCGCCGGGCGCGCCCGCCGCGACCCCCTCCGCCGGCGGAGCGCGCTGAACGCCATGTACCTCGCCCGCGTGCTCGCGCCGATCGTCGTGCCGATCCACCACCCGGCGCTCACGGCCCATCCGCTGCTGCTCGTCGCGCGGGTCGAGCCCGACGGCCGCCTCGACGCGCGCGCCCACCACCGCGTCGCGCTCGACACCATCGGCGCCGGCGAGGGCGACCTCGTGCTGGTCCTCGAGGAGGGCAACTCGGCGCGCCAGCTCCTCGACGATCGCGGCGCACCAGTCCGCAACGTGGTGGTCGGCTTCGTCGACGAGGTCGAGATCGAAGGACGCATCACCCTGCGCCACGAGGCGCGCCCGCAAGTCGGGGCGCACGCCGCGGCGCCGCCGGAGTCCGTGCGATGAACTACCCCTACAGCGAGGCCGAGCTGCGCCAGCAGCTCTGCGACATCGGCCGCATGATGTACGAGCGCGGCTTCATCGGCGCCGCCGACGGCAACCTCGCCGCGCGCATCGACGACGAGCGGCTGCTGGTCACGCCGGCCGGCGTGCTGAAGGGCTTCATGACGCCCGACATGCTGGTGGTCACCGACCTCGACGGCAACGCGCTCGACGGCGGCCGCCCCTCCACCGAGATCAAGATGCACGTCGCGCTGCTGCAGGCGCGGCCCGACGTCTCGGCGGCGCTCCACGCCCACCCGCCCTACACCGTCTCCTTCTCGCTCGCCGGCATCCCGCTCACGCGCTGCGTGATCCCCGAGATCGTGGTGACCATCGGCAACGTGCCGACCGTCCCCTACGCGACGCCCGGCACGGAGGAGCTGCCCGACTCGTTGCGCGAGCCGATCAAGAAGTCGGACGTGCTGCTGCTCGAGCGGCACGGCATCGTGACCGTCGCCGACGAGATCTGGAACTGCTTCAAGCTGCTCGACATGGTCGAGCACGCCGCGAAGATCACCCACCTCGCGATGCAGCTCGGCGGCGCCAAGGTGCTCGATCGCGAGCAGGTCGAGAAATTGGTGCAGTCGCGCTACGACCTCGGCATCGGCCAGCGCAACACGCTGGCCGACGACGCCGCGGTGCGCGCCTCCTGCTCGCTGCCGTTGCGCCGCGGCTGAGCGGAGCGCTCCGCGCGTGACCATGCCTGCACGAGCGGCCGTGCTGGTCGACGCCACCGCCGGCGCACGCCCGGAACGCTCCGGCGTCGGCCGCTACGTCCACAACCTGCTCGCCGCGCTGGCGGCGCTGCCCGACCTGCCGCGCCTCGCGCTCGGCGTGCGCAGCGGCAAGTGGCGCCATCGCTGCCACCTGCCGACCGAGCTCTTCGCGCCGCCGCCGCCGGTGCGCCGGCTGCTCGACTGGATCGACCGCTTCGGCATGCGCTCGATCGACCTCGTCCACGGGCTCGACGTCCGCCTGCCGCCGAACCGCCGCGTCACCCGCGTCGCCACGCTGCACGACCTCTTCTCGCTCGAGCGCGACGACCTGGCGCCGCCCTCCTTCCGCGAGAAGCGCATCGCGCAGTACTGCGCGCTCGCCGACGCCGCCGACCGCGTGATCTGCGTGTCGGCGGCCACCGAGGCGGGGTTCCTGCGCCACTTCCCGGCCGCGCGCGGTCGCACCTGCGTGGTCCACCACGGCGTCGAGCCGCGCTTCCGGCGCGCCGACGCCGCCGCCATCGCGGAGCTCCGCGCGCGCCGCCACCTGCCGCCGCGCTACCTCCTCTTCGTCGGCCTGCTCTCGACCCGCAAGAACCTGCTCTACCTCCTCGAGGCGTTCCGCGTGCTCGCCGAGCGCCACGCCGACCTCCACCTCGTGCTGGCCGGCCGCCCGAGCTTCGGCTTCGAGCGGATCGAGGAGTCGCTCGCCCGCCATCCGCAGCGCGCGCGCATCGTGCTGCCCGGCTTCGTCGCCGACGACGACCTGCCCGCCCTTTATTCGGGCGCGGAGTGCTTCGTCTTCCCGTCGGTGCTCGAGGGGTTCGGGCTGCCGGTGCTCGAGTCGTTCGCGTGCGGCACCCCCGTGGTCGCGAGCGCGCTGCCGGTGCTGGAGGAGATCGGCGGCGGCGAGCTCGCGCTGGTGGCAGGCGACGCGCCCGAGCAGTTCGCGGCCGCGCTCGAGCGGCAGCTCGCGCAGCCGTGCGATCCGCCGCGGCGCGCCCGCCTCGTCGCGCAGGCCGCTCGCTTCACCTGGAGCGCCGCCGCGCAGGCGACCGTCGCCGCGTGGGATGCGGCCCATCGAGCGCGGACGGGGCGTGCGCTGCGCGGTTAGAACCGCGGCCATGAGACGCCTCCACCGCATCGCCGCCCGCCTCGTCCTCGCCTGCATCGCCAGCCTCCTGCCCTCCGCGCCGCCCGCGCTCGCGCAGGAGGGCGAGCGGGCGCTCACGCGCGAAGCGGCGGCCGAAGCGGCGAAGCTGCCGCCGCAGCTCGAACGCGAGCTATCCAACCGGCTGCGCATCCTCGACGTCGCGGCGCATCCCGACGACGAGGACGGCGCGCTGCTCCACTGGCACGTGCAGCAAGGCGCCGAGGTGGCGACCCTCTTCTCCACCACCGGCGAGGGCGGGCAGAACGCGATCGGCGGCGCGCTCTTCGCCGAGCTCGGCGCGCTGCGCGAGGAGGAGACGCTCGCGGCGAGCGCGGTGGTCGGCTCGACCGCGTGGTTCCTCGGCTTCCCCGACTTCGGGTTCAGCAAGCGCGCCGACGAGAGCTTCGCCCGCTGGGGCGGCCGCGACGAGGTGGTGCGCCGCATCACCTGGGCGATCCGCCGGCTGCGCCCCCACCGCATCTTCACCAACCACCCGCAGACGGGCGGCCACGGCCACCACCAGGCGACCTCGATCGCGCTGCACGAGGCGGTGGTCGCCGCCGGCGATCCGGCGCGCTACCCCGAGCAGATCGCGCAGGGGCTCGCTCCGTGGAGCGCCGACGCGCTCTTCGTCCGCATGACCGAAGGGGAGCCGCCGGCCGACACGACGCTGCGCTTCGACTACGACGTGCCGAGCGCCGTCGAGGGGCGCACCATCGCGGCGCTGGCGCGCGACGCGCTGCTGCGCCACGCGAGCCAGGGCCCGTGGGCGCCGTTCGATCCGGAGAAGCGCCACGAAGCGAACTACGTGCTCACCTGGAGCCGCGAGTCGTTGCGCAGCCTGCGCGACCTGCCGCCGCGCCAGGCGCGCCTCCCCGAGCGCGATCGCGACGCCCCCTTCACCGTCGCCGACCTGCTCGCGCTGCTGGCGCAGCCGGCCTTCGCGGGCGGCGCGGCGCCGAGCGCGGAACGGCTCGACGAGTGGCTCGTCGCGCTGCTCGGCGCGGAGCTCCTCCATCCCGACGACGCCGAGCAGGAGCCGCGCGCGCTGATGAGCGGCGAGCCGCTGCGCACGCTGCTGCTGCTGCACGGCCGCGATCCGCTCTGGCGCGGCCCCGAGTGCGCCGCCGCGGTGCGCCGCCTCGAGATCGACCTGTCGCTCGCCGGTCCCGCGACGATCACCGCGCAAGCGAGCCTCGCCGAGATCGCCGCGCGCCCCGAACTGGCCGCCGAGTTCCGCGAGGCGCTCTGCGGCGCGCTGACGCTGCAGGTCGCCCCCGCCGCGCCGCCGAGCCTCCCGCCGCCGGCCGTGCCGACCACCCCGTGGTCCGCGGCGCGCCGCCACCCGCTCACGCTGCACGTCGCGCTGCGCCGCGGCGCGACGACGCTCGCCACGCTCCACCTGCCGATCCAGAAGGCGATCGCGCCGGCGCTGCAGGCGGAGCTCGCCGAGCAGCCGCTGCCGCTGGTCCGTCCGCCGGGGCGCGCGCTCGCGAGCGGGACGCTGCGCCTCTCCTTCCCGAGCGGCCGCGTGCCGCGCGGCGCGCTGCGCCTCGCGGCGCCCGCCGGCTTCACCTTCGAATCGCTCGGCGCGCGCGTCGAGGCGCTCCCCTTCGAGCTCACCGCCGCGCAGAACCTCGGCAGCGGCGCCCACCCCCACTTCGAGCTGCCCTTCGTGCTGCGCCCCGACGCGCTGCCGCCGCCGGACGCCGAGCGCGCCACCGTCGTCGTCCCGCTCGACTTCGCGCTCACCTTCGCCGACGGCGCGCCGATCGCGCGGGTGAGCGGCGAGCTCGCGGTGATCGACGCGCTGCCGCCGATCGGCAGCCGCGTCGCCTTCGTCGCGGGGGCCGACGGCAGCGCCGGGCGGGCGCTCGACGACCTCGGCGTCCCCTGCACGCGGATCGCGCCGGCGGCGCTCGCGACCGAGGAGCTGCGCCGCTTCACCCACGTGCTGCTCGACGTGCGGACGCTCGGCGGGAACGCGCTGCGCGAGCAGGCGGCGCGGCTGCGCGACTTTGCGGCGCGCGGCGGTCACGTCGTCGCGCTCTACCACAAGAAGAACGAGTGGAACGACGCGGTGAAGGCGGGCCAGTCGCCGGCGCCGCTCGCGCTCGAGCTCTCCGACGTGCGCGTCTGCGAGGAGGAGTCGGCGGTGCGCGTGCTGGTGCCCGGCGCCCGCCAGCTGCTCCACCCGAACGTGATCCTGCAGCGCGACTTCGACGGCTGGATCCAGGAGCGCGGCCTCTACTTCGGCGACGCGAGCTACGACGCCGGCTGGCAGGAGCTGCTCGAGTGCGCCGACGCGGGCGAACCGGCGCGCCGCGGCGGGCTGCTCGTCGCCACCACGCCGGGCGGCGGCTCGTTCACCTTCTGCGCCTATGCGCTCCACCGCCAGCTGCGCGCCGGCCACTCCGGCGGCTGGCGACTCTTCGCCAACCTGCTCGCGCCACCGCCGGATCGCTGACCCGACCGCTGACCCGACCGCTGGCCCGACCGCTGAGCCGACCGCTGGCCCGCTCGCGAGCGGCTACCATGCCGCCCCTTCACGGACCGCGACTCGAGGGAACCACGCTGCCGCCGGGCCAGCCACGCGCTGCGCCGCCGCCGCGTCGAAGGAGAGCGCCGGATGAAGTTCCGCCTGTCGGTGATGATGTTCCTGCAGTACGCGATCTGGGGCGCCTGGCTGCCGATCCTCTATCCCTACCTGCTCGGCCACCTCCAGTTCGCGCTGGCGGACGTCTCGAAGATCTTCGCCGCCGCGGCCGTCGGCGCGATCGTCGGCCCCTTCATCGCCGGCCAGGTCGCCGACCGCTTCTTCGCCACCGAGAAGTTCCTCGCCGCGAGCCACCTGCTCGGCGCGGTGCTGGTCTGGATGCTGGCGAAGCAGGACAGCGTGAACGGCTTCCTGGTGCTCTCGACGCTCTACGGCGTGATCTACGCGCCGACGCTCGCGCTCACCAACTCGCTCTCGTTCCACCACCTCGTCGACCGCGACCGCGACTTCGGCCGCGTGCGGCTCTGGGGCACCATCGGCTGGATCGCCGCCGGCATCGCCGTCGGCCACTGGCTCGACCGCTACACGCCGACCGGCCCGGAGACGACCGCGGCGCTGCGCGAGGCCGCCTGGAACGCCCACCGCGTCGACGCCTTCAAGCTGAGCGCGCTCCTCGGCGCGCTGCTCGGCCTCTACAGCTTGACGCTCCCCCACACGCCGCCGCGCCGCGACGTCGCCCACACCAGCGCGATCGGCAAGGCGCTCGGCTACGCGATGAAGCGCCCGCTGGCGCTGCTCTTCCTGCTCGCGATCCCGATGAGCTGCGTGCACCAGTTCTATTTCGTGCACGCCTCGACCTTCCTCACCCGCTTCCAGAGCGGCGCGGCGGGCGACTTCTCGAACAGCCTGAACGCGATCCTCGGCGTCGGCGGCGGCGGCCTGATGACGATCGGCCAGATGTCGGAGATCGCCGTCCTCGCGCTGGTCACCGTGCTGGCCAAGCAGATGTCGCGCAAGTCGCTGCTCGCGCTCGGGCTCGCCGCCTACGCGGCCCGCATGGCGCTCTTCTGCTACACCGACTCGGTCGCCACGATCCTGCTCGGCGTCGCGCTGCACGGCTTCTGCTTCGGCTGCTTCATCTTCGTCGCCTTCATGGTGGTCGACGAGGAGACGCCGAGCGACGTGCGCGCCAGCGCGCAGAACCTCTTCAACCTGGTCATCGTCGGCATCGGCTTCATCGTCGGCAGCTGGTTCGCCGGCTCGCTGGTCGGCGGCTGGGCGCGCGGCAAGGTGCTGCCGGCCGGCACGCCCCCCGACGCCGCGATCCCCGAAGCGCTGCAGCGCGACTACTGGACCCACCTCTTCTCGGTGCCGATGTGGATCGCGCTCGGCTGCCTCGTGGTGCTGCTGGTCGCCTACCCGGGCGGCAAGCGCAGCGCGAACGCGGACGGCGCCGCCGCGAGCTGACCCCGCGGCGCGCGGGCGCGACTCGACGCGCTCGCGCGCTCAGCGCGGCCAGTCGGGCCAGGTCGAGCGGACCTGCGCGGCCAGCAGCTCGGCGACCTTGGCGTGGCCGACCGCGTTCAGGTGGCCGTCCTCCGGCCAGAAGGCGTCGGCGGGCGCGCTCTGCCATTGCACGGCGAGGTCGCACGAGGTGATCGCCTCGCCGGCGGCGCGGCGCCGCTCCACCAGTTGGCGCAACGCCGGGAAGGGGCGCCACGCCGCTGCGGTGGCGAGGTGCACCACCAGGACGCGCACGCCACGCCGCGCCGCCGCATCGAAGAGCGCGTCGAGGCAGGCGCGGTTCAGCTCCCACCACGCGCCGACGCCCCACTTCTGCCCGAAGCGGCGCTCGACCGCCTTCCAGAGCGTGGCGAGCCGCGAGGTGCGGTCGACGAAGCGGGCGAGCGGCCCGAGGTTGTGCTCGGCGCCGGACGGCACCGGTCGGCCGTCGACCACGCGGAAGCGCGGCTTGTTGAACCCCTCGGCGTGGCGGTAGGCGTGCAGCGTCCGCTCGAAGTCGTCGAGGATCACCGCCACCACCAGCAGGTCGGGCGGCGGGCCGGCCAGCACGACCTTCTCCGCCACCTGCCAGATCTGGTCGATGCCGTAGCCCGGCTGCGCGCGGTTCTCCGCGACGCCACCGAGCGACGCCGCGAGCTGTGCGCCGAACGTCTCGTGGAAGTGGACGCCGGTGCCGAACGTGAACGAGTCGCCGAGCAGCGCGATGCGCGGCGCGCCGGGCACCGCCGTCGGCGCATCGGGCCGCTCGTCGATGCGGAAGCCGGCCGCGTCGGCGAGGAACGGGAACTCCTGCCCCTCGGTGCGCCAGCGGAAGCTCGTGCCGGGCTTCATGCGCCAGCCGAAGTCGGGGTCGGCGTCGAAGCGCTTGCGCTCGTGGTTCCGGTACTCGCCCACCTGCGCGCGCGGCTCGGGCGGCAGCACGCCGAACAGCGCGAGCCCCGCTTCGAGCAGGAGCAGCTCGAGCAGCACCGCCGAGAGCGCCAGCGCGACCCGCTTCCACGAGCGGCCGCCGCGACGCGCGCGCGCCTCGCTCCCGCCGAGCTGCGCCGCGCTCACGCCGCTGCGCTCAGTGGCCGGCGTGAGGGCCGTGGCCGCCGCCGTGGTCGTGCGGGTGGTGCTTCTCGTGGTCGGCGCCGCCGCACGGATGGCCCGGGTGGGCCGCCGCGCCCGCCGGCGCCGCCATCTTCCGCTTGCGCAGCGTCAGCACCTCGGGCGCCTCCATGAGGCAGGTGGCGAGCAGCTTCCAGCTGCGGAAGAAGACCGACGCGCTGCTGCGCTTCAGCTCCGGCGCGGCCGAGCCGACGTCGGGGTAGCCCTTCGCGTCGGGCTTGACGCTCTCCCAGTTGGAGAAGAGCCGGCCCCAGTCGCTCTGCAGGACGTCCTTCATGCGCGTCTTCGCGAAGCGCGGGTACCAGAAGGTGTCGTGGTACGCGACGCTCGCGAGGTAGGCCCACGGCGCCAGCACGGTCTTGAGCGACCACTCGATCGGCTTCTTCAACGGCCCCCAGTAGATCTTGTGCTGCATGCGCGAGGCGAAGGTCATCTTCTTGAAGGGGCCGGTGAACTGCCAGTTCTGCTTGGCCGCCTCCTGGTCGCCGACGATCTCGATCTTGGCCGGGTCGCCGCAGCCGAGCCCCTGCTCGTGCGCGAGGCGGATGAACTTGATCGACATGGGGTCCATGCCCATCAGCTTCGCCGCCACCGCATCGATGGCGACCTGATCGGCCGACGCGAGGATCACGTTCTTCACGTGCGGCACCATGCAGCGCGGGCCCGGCCCGTCGCCGGCGAAGGTGCCGTCCATCACGGCGAAGAGGCCGCGGTGGATCTTCTTCTGGATCATCAGCAGGTCGACGAGCGTCTCGTGGATGGTCGGGTGGGTCCAGTGGCGCCGCTCGTTCAGCAGGCCGCCGAACGCGTTCTTCATGGCGCCCGTCGTGGTCGTGAAGATGTGCGTCTTCACGGTCGGCAGGTGGACGATGTTCTCGCCGATGAAGCGCTTCGGGATCGAGAAGCCCTGCGGGTAGACCTCGTTCAGCGTGAGGAACTTCTTGGTGAGGTCGCCGACCGCGTCGCGGACCGGGATCCACTCCTCGCCCTCGTAGAGGTGGACGTTGCGCAGCCCGTGCGCCTCCACGACGTTCAGCTGCTTGTTCTCCCGCTCGCCCAAGTGGGCGTCGATCACGACCGTGCGGTTGTGGCAGGCGTGCAGCAGCTTCGGGTCGAAGCCGTCCTGCTTCATCGCGCGGATCACCCCTTCGAGCTGCCACGGCGTGGTCGAGCTGCCGGGGTAGAAGAAGTGCCAGCTGATGTTGACCTTGAGCGCCGTGTCGGCCGTCTTGTCGAGGTGCTGCTGGTAGCCGGCGAGGTTCAGGAGCTCGTGGTAGTCCGACAGCACGGTGCCGGGCGTGGTGCGCAGGATCGCGACAGGGGTCTTCATGGTGAGGGGAGTTTCGGGTCCGCGTCGGGGGTGACTTGATCGGCGCGGATGGTAGCCCCCGCCACCCCGGGACCGAACGCCGCTTCGCGCGCGCCCGCCCGCTCGCCGCCTCCTCAGCGGCCGCTGAAGCGCTCGACCCAGCGCCGCTCGAGCTCGCGCAGCGCCGCTTCCGGCTCGACCGCGCGCAGCGCGTCGGCGCCGCCCTGCTCGGCGAGGCCGAGCCGCCGCAGCTTCGCCACCGCGTCGTCCTCCTCGAAGTCGACCGCGAGCCCGAGCCGCTGCCGCAGCCACTCCTCGACGCGCGCGTCGAGCGCCGCGGGCGCGAGCGCGCCACCGCTGCCGCGCAGGAACGCGTAGGCGAGCAGCACCTCGACCGCCTCCTCCGCCTCGGCGTCGTCGAGCAGGTGGAGCAGCACGCCGAAGCCCGAGTCGAGCGTGCAGGTCTGCAGGTGCTCGGCGAGCTGGCGGTGGAGCAGGTTCTTGCGGCCCAAGAATCGCGCCCACTGGCGGAAGAGGAAGGTGACCAGCACGGCGACGCCGGCGAGCTCGCCGAGGCCGCGCGCGCCGAGCGTCGCGTCGCCCGTCCGCAGCCCGAGCAGCACCAGCACCGCGAGCAGCAGCGCGTAGAGGGAGCCGAGCAGCTTCAGGTTCAAGATCTGCAGCGCCCCCGCCGCGGCCGGCACGCCGAGCAGCGCCCGATCGAAGGTCCGCATGCCGACCTTGACGCCGGGGAAGAGCGCCTCGACGTCGTGCTTCGGCACGTCGCGGTAGAGGCGCAGCGAGACGCCGCCCGGCCGCGCGCCGAGCTTCCCCTCGAGGCTCTTCTTCTCCGCGAACCGCTCGCTCCCCTTGAAGCGGGCGAAGATGCAGACGCGGTCGTAGATCGGCACGACCGCCGTCCTGCGGCGCAGCCCGAACCAGAGGCGCCGCTCCTCGCGCCGGGTCGACTCGCGCCGCCGCCACGCCGCGAGGTCGACGAAGTCGCCGAGGTCGAGCTCGATCTTGAGGCCGAACGACGAGTGGCGCCGCATCGCCTCGTGCAGCTCCTCGATCGGCACGTCGGTGAAGTTGGCGCGGGCGAGGAGCTTGCGCAGCGTCGCCAGCACGTCCTTGGCGAGCTCGCGCTGGTCGCCGGTGGTCGCGCACGCCTTGCCGTCGCGCCCCTCGAGCTGCTCCCACGCCTGGCGCAACCGCGACTTGACCGCGAGGAAGTCGTGGTGGAAGTGGGCGCGCAGCGCGTGCGCGAGGCGGCGCAGCGCGGGCGCGTCGGCCGGCGCCACCGCCCCCTCCTCGACGAGCTGCTCGACGAGCGGCGCCAACTCGAGCGTGAGCGCGCGATCGCGCACCGGCTCCGCCGCCGCCCCCGCCGATCGCTCCGCGTCACTCCCCATCGCGAGCGGCCGCGGCGGGCGCGCCGAGCGGCCCCTCGGCGTCGCGCGCCGGGCTGTCGTCGGCGAGCCGGTAGTCGCGCCGCTCGCGCGCGCGGAAGCGCGGATCGCCGCCGACGTGGCAGCCGGCGAACTCCGCCGCGTCGAGCTTGACGAGGTCGGTCGCGTGGCCGGCCACCACGCAGCGCGCGAGCGCGAGCGTGGAGGTGCCGAACTTGCGGTTCTTCTTCTCGACGCCGGCGCCGCGGTTGTCGGCGAGGGTGCAGCGCTCGACCGCGACGGCGAGGCCGTCGGGCCGCTCGGAGATGACGAAGAGGCCGGTGGCGCCGTTGGCCGCGACGATCGAATCGCGCAGCCGCAGCGACGCGCGCGCGCCGGTGAAGTTGCCGACCATCAGGCCGATGCCGATGCTGTCCTCGAAGCGGCAGCCGTCGACCTCGATCGGACGACCGGTGGCGAGGAACTGCGCGCCGATGCCGTTCCAGCGGAAGGTGCAGCGCTCGAAGCGGGTCGCCCCCTCGCGGACCTCGCCGCTGCCGACGAGGCTCGCGCCGAAGTTGCCGTTCGCCTCGAAGCGGCAGTCGCGCACCTGCAGCGGCACGTCCCCGCCCGGCAGCTCGAGCGCGAGCCCGAAGCGGGCGCCGCGGAACTCGCAGCGCTCGAAGCGCCACGGCAGCGCGACCCGCTCGCGGCCGTCGCCGCCGCGCCGCACGAAGCCGGCGTTCGCGCACCCCTCGAAGCGGCAGTCGCTGAGCCAGAGCTCGCGCGCCGGGCCGTCCGCTTGCGCCCGACCGTCGTCGAGCAGCAGCCCCTCCTCGCCGCCGGCGAAGAGGCAGCGCCGCAGCGCCAGGTCGAGCGGCGCGCCCGCGTCGGCGTGCAGCCCGACGCCGGTCGCGCGCGTGCGCAATCCATCGGCCTGCAGCGCGAGCGGGCCGGCGGCGGAGCGCAGATCGAGCGCGGTCGCGCTCCCCTCGATCCGCACGTCGACGAGCTCCACCGCGAGCGGCGCGCGGCCGCCCGGCTCGCAGGCGATGCCGATCGAGCCGCCGCGCAGCGCCACGCTCTCGAGCGCGACGCGCCCCTCCTTCGGCAGCACCACCACCGGCTGCCCCTCGCGCCCGCCGAACTCGCACGACTCCGAGCCGGCGCCCACCACGCGCACCCCGGACGGCAGCAGCACCGGCAGCGCCTCGCCGCTCGCCTCGCCGTGGAAGCCGACCGCGAGCGCGATCTCGACCCACGGCTCCTCCATCGCCGCGCGCAGCGCGATCGCCTTGGCGAGCGTCTGGAACGGCAGCTCGGCGCTGCCGTCGCCGGTGGCGTCCTTGCCGCGGCGCGCGTCGACGTGGATGCGCGGCACGGCGTCGATGCGCGCGAACGGCGTGACCACGGCGAGGAGCAACGAAGCGAGCGGCGTCATCGCGAGGAGCCTCCGTCGCGGCCGCGCGCGCGACGGAACTCGCTGCGCGGCGGGTTCAGGTAGCCGTGGCGCACCTTCGGGAAGCGGGCGCGCAGGTGGTCCTGGAGCTTGCGCATGCCGCAGGCCGGCGTGCCGGCGGCGAGGCCGACCACCTCGACGTACGCCTCCGGGTCGATGTTCAAGTTGCGCCACTGGATCAGGTCGAGGCCGGTCCGCTCGATCAGCTGCTCGAGCGCGGCGACCTCGGCGTCACTGTCGGTGAAGCCGGGGAAGGCGAGGTAGTTGATGCTGACGAAGGCGCCGTGCCGCTTCGCCGCCTCCAGCGAGCGGACCACCGCCTCGAAGCCGTAGGTGAGCGGCCGGTAGTAGGCTTGGTAGGCGGCCGGCTGCGCGCTGTTCAGGCTGACGCGCAGCGAGTCGAGGCCGGCGGCGCAGAGGCGCGCGACCGCCTCGGGCCGGCTGCCGTTGGTGTTCAGGTGGAGCGTGCCGCGCGGCGTCGCGGCGCGGATCGCGCGGCAGATCGCCTCGATCTTCTCCGCCTGCAGCAGCGGCTCCCCTTCGCACCCTTGGCCGAAGGAGAGCATCGCGCGCGCCGCCCGCTTCAAGTGCGGCAGCGCGAACTCGAGCACCTCCGCGACCTCGGGCACGAAGGCGAGGCGATCCTGCGGCGACGGGATCGGCGCGTCGGGCTGCGCCGAGATGCAGCCGACGCACGCCGCATTGCAGGCGGGCGCCAGCGGGACCGGGCACTCCCACCGCTCGTAGAAGAGGTTCTTCGCGTTGGCGCAGCCGTAGGTGAGCGCACAGTTGCGGCTCAAGTGGTCGACGAGGCGGTTGTCGGGATGGCGCTCCTTCAGCCGCGCGACGCGGGTGGCGAGCTCCGCCTCGTCGAACTGGTCGGGGTCGTGCTTCGTGTCGGCCTCGATGCGGGCGGCGGGCACGTGGAACGCCCCCTTCCACCAGCAGAGCGCCGCGTAGCTGAAGAGCGGCAGGAGCGGCGCGCCGCGCGCGCTCCGGTAGGCGGCGAGCCCGTAGACCGAGTAGCCGGGCGGCAGGAAGCAGGCGGCGGCGCCGTGGCCGGCGAGCGGCGCGAGGCCGCTCGGCCCGAAGGCGACCGCGGTCCGTTCGGGCAGCGCGTAGAGGGAACTCCCGGCCGGCAGCTCGATCAGCAGCTCGGGATCGATCGGCAGGAAGTCGCGGCCGCTGCGCAGCACCGGTGCGACGCCGGGCAGCTCGACGAGCTGGCCCGCCGCGTCGGCCACCACCGCGCAGGGCGGCGCGCTCCCGCGCTTGCGAGAGGCCCCGCGCCGCGCCGAGGTGACCGCACGCTCCTTGCGCTGCGTCGGAGCGCGCTTCGCTGAGCGAGGGCTGCGCTTCACGGAACCAGCGAGATCACGGTCGGATTCGTCGCGTAGATCGGCCGGGGACCGAAGACGTAGGCCGCCCAATAGGTGTCGACGCCTGCCAGCGCCGGATCGAACGGTCCCTGCGTGTCGAGCACCACCTTCGCGCTGCCGGTCGAATCGAGCACGCCGAGCGAGTTCGCGAGCAGCGCCGAGTTGGCGAAGTAGAGCGTCGTCTCGAACAGCGGATCGTAGTTGAGCGGCAGGTGGACCGGCCCGAAGTCGAGGCCCGGCGAGGTGGAGAAGCTGCCGAGCAGCCAATAGCTGGCGTTCCTCTGGTTCGGGCCGACGTTCAGGTCGAAGTTCACCACGCCGCCGGTCGCCGCCGAGAGCACGTCGAGGTCGGTGTGCAGGTCGAGGTGGAGCTCGTCGGAGGCCTGGTCGAGGCTGCCGCTCGTGCCGTCGGGCCAGAACGGGCGCACGTAGTGGTCGGAGACGTCGAGGCCGATGTAGTCGCCGAGATACCAGCCGTCGGTGGCGGCGAAGTCGAAGCCGGCATCGGAGACGGGGAACTCGCGCCACTTGGTGCCGCCGTTGCTGCTGCGCGCCACCCAGAGCCACTGCAGGTAGTTGTTGGGATCGAGGCGCGAATCCCAGAAGGCGATGTTCAAGTTGCCATGCGAGTCGACCGCGGCCCACGGCATCACCTGGTGGGCGCGCGTCGTGTCGCCGACGTTCACGTTGTTCTTCACCCAGGTGGCGCCGCCGTCGTGCGAGTGGACCACGTAGATGTCGGCGTGCTTCGGCGTGCCGCCCCAACGGTGGTAGGCGACGTAGATCGAGCCCGACCACGGCCCTTGGGTCTGGTCGACGGCGAGGCTGAAGATGTCGAAGAGGCGGAAGAAGTTGTTCGGCAGCGTCGAGGGCACCTGCACGTAGTCGCCCGCGAAGAGGTCGCTGCCCCACGTCGCGCCGCCATCCAGCGACCGGTCGAGCATGATGTCGAACGAGCCGCGATCGGCCCACATCACCCACAGCTCGCTGTTCGGTCCGTAGGCGACGTCGGGGCTGATCGCGTTCGAGCCGTTCGAGTCGTCGACGCGCTGCACGGAGCGCCAGCTCGCCGCGTCGTCGTCGCTCACGGCGACCCAGACGTTGTCGCCGGTGCCGGTGAAGAAGCGATCCCACGCGATGGCGACCTGGCCGCGATGCGGGCCGTTCGAGAGGTCGACCGCCGACTGCACCTTGTCGTTCGCGCCGTCGAGGTCGACCAGCAGCGGCGCCTGCCAGGTGAGGCCGCCGTCGAGGGAGCGGTAGGAGTAGACGCCGCTGCCACCCGGTCCGAAGTACTGCAGCAGCGTGATCACCGGGATGCCGTTCGGCGTGATGACCACGGTGCAGTCGCCGTTCAGCGCGAAGCCCGACACGTTCGGGAAGACGCCGCTCGTCCAGCTCTGGCCGCCGTCGAACGAGGTGTACCAGGTGGTCAACGCCGAGCCGCTCGCGAAGTCGATCGCGGCGCCGACGACGTGCAGCTCGTCATTGGGGTCGATCGCGATCGAGCACTCGCACTGCGCCCCTCCGCGCCCGGCGTCGGGCTGCTGATCGGGGCCGGCCGGCGGCGACGGCGGCGCCGGCTGCGGCTTCTGCGCGACGTGCTGGCGCAACCGCTGCAGGTAGGTCGCATCGCGGGGGCCGATGGTCGGGCCGAGCGGTTCGCCCTCCGGCTTGCCGCCGCCTTGCGCGAACGACGCTGGAGCGGCGAAGAGGAGCGCGATCAGCGCGGCGGAGCACCGCCGCGGAAAAAGCGAACGCGCGATCGAAGCTCTGCGACGGAGATCCATCGGTCACTCCACGGCATGGGGACGGCATGGGGACGGCATGGTGGGAGCCGCACACGCGGCGCGGGGAGGCACTCGCACGCGCTGGCGCGGCGGAACCTGCAGGGCCACTCGAGCGAGGCGTCGGACGATGGTGCGTCCGAAAGGATTCGAACCTTTGGCCTTCGGCTTCGGAGGCCGACGCTCTATCCAGCTGAGCTACGGACGCATCGCACGACCGCGCGAGGCGGCCGAGCGAGCGCGCCATGCTGCCGGGCCGCTCCCGCGAGTCAAGGGTGGTCGCCGCCGGCCCCATACCCGAGCGCCTCCATCTGCGCCTGCTGCTCCGGCGTGAGCGGCGTGCTCTCGGCCGAAAGCCCCTGCGCGGCGAGGCGCGCGCGATGGAGCCGCAGCGCCGCGGCCATCCGCGCCGCCCGCTCGGCGTCGCTCGCGAGCAGGTCGTGGCGCTCGTCGCGATCGGCGTCGAGGTCGAAGAGCTCGAGCACGCCGGCGCGACCGGCGTAGTCGCGCTCGGTCTCGATCAGCCGCAGCGGCCAGTTCTGCAGCAGGAAGGCGGCCCCCTGCTTGCCGCGCTCGAGATGGGCGACCAGCGGCGCGTGGCGCACGAACTCGCCGCCGCCGAGCAGCGGCCGCAGCGTCTGCCCGTCGCCGATCGCGCCGCCCGCCTCGTCGGGCAAGAGCCCCAGCAGGTCGAGCAGCGTCGCCGGCACGTCGACCAGCGAGACGGGCGCGCCGATCCGCTGCCCCGCCCCGACGCCCGGCCCGCGCACCAACAACGGCACGTCGACCACCTCGCGATGGAGCGTGAAGCCGTGGCCGAAGCCGCCGTGGTCGAAGAGCTCCTCGCCGTGGTCGGCCGTCACCACGACCAGTTCGTCGGCCCCCGCCGCGGTCGCCCGCCGCCGCGCCAGGAAGTCGCCGAGCACGTGGTCGGTCCAGGCGACCGCGGCCGCATAGCGCGCCCGCAGGTCGGCGAGGTCGGCCGGCGCCACGTCGGCGCGCCGCTCGACCCGCCCCTTGCGCATCACGTCCTTCCAGACGTCGTTCTGGAACGGGAAGTCGCGCGCGTCGGCGGCCCGGAACCGCTCGCGCCACTCGGGGGGCGTCAGGTAGGGGCCGTGGACGTTCATCACGTGGAGGTAGAGGAAGGTCGGACGGCCGTCGTCCTGCGCCAGGAGCCGCTCGGCCGCCCCCACCAGCGCGGTGACGTCCTCGTACTCGCGCGCCTTGTCGCGATCGTCGAAGTGGAAGGCGTCGAATCCCTGGTCGAAGCCGAACTGCGGCGAGGCGTTCGGGTTGCCCGAGACGCCGAGCGTCCGGTAACCCTGCGCGGCGAGCCGCTCGGCCAGCAGTTCGAGCTCGTCGGGGAGGCGGGCGTACTCGTGGCAGCCGTGGCGGGTCGGATAGAGACCGGTCAGCAGCGAGGCGGTCGACGGCTCGGTCCAGCTGCTGGCGGCGAGGCAGTTCTCGAAGAGCGTCCCGGCGGCGGCGAACGCGTCGAGCGCCGGGGTGAGCGGCCGCGTCTCCCCGTAGCAGCCGAGGTGGTCGCGCCGCAGCGTGTCGATCACGATCAGCACGACATTCGGCGGCCGAGCGGCCCGGGTGGGCGCGGCGGGTGCGGCGGGCGGCGCTCCACCCGCCTGCTGACCGAGCGCGCCGCAGGCGACCGCGCCGGCGACCAGCGCCAGCGCGAAGAGCGCCACGCCGCCCCAAGGGCCGCGCCGCCCCTGCCCGCAACGCCCGCCGAAGCGGACGACGCGACGCGCGGCAGAGAACGCTCCCTTGGCAAGCCCCTTCACGGTCTGAAGAATCTCCCGACTCCCCTCCGCCGCGGAACATCCTCCCGAATGGTACGTATCCCCACCGTCGCCGGCGACGGCGCAACCCTGCGCCTCGCCGTCGTGCGCGCCCGCTTCAACTCCGACGTAACCGAGCGGCTGCTGCAAGGCGCGCTCGCCACCTTGAAGGAGGCGGGAGTGCGCGACGACGCCACCTTCGTGATCGAGGTGCCGGGCGCCGTCGAGCTCGCGCTCGCCGCCGAACTCGCGTTCGACCACCTCGCGGTCGACGCGGTGGTCTGCCTCGGCGCGGTGATCCGCGGCGAGACCTCCCACTACGACTACGTCTGCTCGATGACGGCCGACAGCCTCGCGCGCCTGATGGTCGAGCGGAAGAAACCGATCGCCTTCGGCGTCCTCACGTGTGACGACGACGACCAAGCGCTCGCGCGCGCCGGCGGCGACGCCGGGAACAAGGGGTCGGACGCGGCCGCGGTCGCGCTCGAGATGGCGCACCTCGCCCGCCACCTGGCGCGCCTCGCGCCAGGACAGGGAGCTCGCTGACATGCGCCGCCGCACCCGTGCTCGGGAGCTCGCGCTCCAGTTCCTCTACACCGTCGAGGTGCGCGGCCCCGACGCGCGCGACGAGTTCGACGACTTCCTGCAGCGCTCGGGCGCGTCGCGCTTCGCGCGGCAGTTCGCCACCGAGCTGGTCGACGGCGTGCTGGCCCGCAAGGAGCAGCTCGACGCCGCCATCAGCGCCACCGCCACCAACTGGTCGCTCTCGCGCATGCCAGCCGTCGATCGCACGATCCTGCGGCTCGGCAGCTACGAGCTGCTCCATTCGCCCGACGTGCCGGTGCGGGTCGCGTTGAACGAGGCGATCGAGCTCGGCAAGCGCTACTCCACCGGCCAGAGCGGCGCCTTCATCAACGGCATCCTCGATCAAGTGCGCTCGCGCCGCTCGTTCGCGCCCGAAGTGCGCGACGCTCCGGACGATCGCGACGAGGAGGAGCCGATCGCGCCCGGCCTCGCCGGCGACGACGACGACGCTCCGTCGGGCGGCGCGACGACGGGCGGCGCGGCGGCGCGGCGGTGAGCGCGCGATGATCTTCGCCCGACTGCGCGAGACGCTGCGGAAGACGCGCGAGAAGCTGGCCGGCGGCCTCTCGAAGCTGTTCGGCCTCAAGCGCGAACTCGACGACGCCTTCCTCGCCGAGCTCGAGGCGGTGCTCTTCGCCGGCGACCTCGGCACCACCGGCCTCGAGCTGCTCGCCACGCTGCGCGGCGAGTACCGCGAGCGGAAGCTGAAGACGACCGACGACGTGCGCGTGCGGCTGCGTGCGCTCCTGCGCCAGAAGCTCGGCGAGCCCTCCCCCGCCATCGCCCGCGCGGCGAGCGGCCCCACCGTCGTGCTGGTGGTCGGCGTGAACGGCTCGGGCAAGACGACCTCGGTGGCGAAGCTCGCCAAGCGGCTCACGTTGGAGGGGCGGAAGGTCATGGTCGCGGCGTGCGACACTTTCCGCGCCGCGGCGGTCGAGCAGCTCGCCACGTGGGCAGCGCGCGTCGGCGTGCCGATCGTCCGCAAGGAGGCGGGCGCCGATCCCGCCGCGGTCGCGTTCGATGGCGCCGCCGCCGCGGTGGCGCAAGGGATCGACGTGCTGATCGTCGACACGGCGGGACGGCTCCACACGCGCGACGACCTGATGGCCGAGCTCGGCAAGGTGCGCCGCGTGCTGGACAAGAAGATCCCCGGCGCGCCGCACGAGACGCTGCTGGTGCTCGACGCGACGACCGGCCAGAACGCGATCCGCCAGGCGGAGGTCTTCACGCAAGTGGTGCCGCTCACCGGCGTGATCCTCGCCAAGCTCGACGGCACGGCGAAGGGCGGCGCGGTCGTCTCGATCCGCGATCGCCTCGGCATCCCGGTCCGCTTCGCCGGCCTCGGCGAGAAGGCGGACGATCTCGAGCCGTTCGATCCCGAGCGCTTCCTCGACGCGCTGCTCGAGGAGACGCTCGGCGGCGAGCAGAGCGAGGGCGGATGACCGCGGCGCTGCTGGTCGCAGCGCTCTTCGTCGTCGCGCTGGCGACGCAGCCCCATGCGTTCGACCTGCTGGCACTGAAGCGCGCGCTCCTTTGCCTCGCGGCGGTGCCGCTGCTGTTGTCCGGGCCGTTCCAGGCGCTGCTGCGCCGGCCGCTGCGCGGGCCGCTCTGGCCGCTGCTCCCGGCGCTCGGCGTGCTGCTCCTCGCGGCGCGCGTCGCTGACGAAGGAGCAACGGCGCGCGCGGGGCTCCCCGACGGCGCGCTCGCGTGGCAGGCGCTGCTGCAGTTCCTGCTCTTCGTGCTGCTGGCGCTGCTGGCGCGCGAGGTGGCGTGGGAGCGCGCGGCGACGCTGCTCCGAGGCGTGGCGCTGCTCGGCGGCGCGGTCGCACTGCTGGCGCTGCTGCAGGTGGCCGGCTTCGACCCGCTCTACGGCGCCGAGTCGCTGCGCGTCGCGGTGGCGACCTTCGGCAACAGCAACGCCTTCGCCGCCTTCGCGGCGCCGGCGTTGGCGGTCGCCATCGGCTTGGCGAGCCGCGAGCGCGCCGTGCTGGCGCGCCTCGCCGTGGTGCTGCTCGCCGCGGCGCTGGTGGTGGCGCGCGGGCGCGGCGGCTGGCTCGCCGGCTCGATCGGCGCCGTCGCGGCACTGCTGGTGGCGGCACGCACCGCGCAGCGCTGGCGCCACGCGGCGGGCATGGCGCTGCTCGGCGGTGCGCTCGGACTGCTGCTGGCGTTGGCGAGCGGCGCGGGGGGCGGCGCAGGAAGTGGCGCGGCGGACGACGGCGGCGCGCGCAACGAGGCGGCCAGCAAGCCGCTCGGGCTCGGCCTCGAGCGGCGTTCCAACGTGGTGCGCCTCGAAGTGGCGAAGGCGACGCTCGACGTGATCGGCGACGCGCCGCTGCTCGGCCACGGGCCGGGGAGCTTCCGCCAGCAGTTCCCGCTCCACCGCCGCGCCGAGGAGGCGGCCATTGCGACGCGCGACGGTGCGCCGTCCGAGGTCGACCATCCGCACGTCGAGTGGCTGCGCCTCGCCGCGGAGGGAGGCTGGCTCACGGCGGCGTGCGTCGCGCTGGCGCTGCTCGGCGCGCTGCTCGCCGCGAGCCGCGGTCCGCAGGTGGCGCGCGACGATGGCGGCGCGCTGCGCGCCGCTTCGGTCGGCGGGCTGGTCGCGTGGCTGATCGCCTCGCTCACCTGGTCGACCCTCTACGACCCAGCCACCGCGTTGCAGGGCGCGCTGCTGGCCGGCATCGCTTGCGCCGGCACCGACGAAGTGGCGACCGTCGCGCCGCGCGGCAGCTGGCTCGCGCGCCTCTTCGCGACGGCGCTGGCGCTCGCGTGCGCGTGGTTCGGTGCGCCGACCGTCGCCGCCGAGTGGCGCGAGTGGCGCGCCGCCTCGACCGGCCGCATCGATGCCGAGGAGCTCGCGGCGATCGCAGCGCTCGACGACTCGAACCTCGAGCGGCAGTACGCGACCGGCGCGCTCTTCCTGGTGCAGTCGCGCGCCTTCGCGGCGGAGGTGGGCCGCATGCCGGCGGCGGCGGCCGCGACGGCGACGCTGCTCGAAGGTGCCGACACCGCGTTCGGTCGCGCGCTCGTCCTGCTGCCGCACCACGTCCCCTCGCTCGCCGGCGCGGCCGAAGTGGCAGCGCGCCGCGGCGACCTGGCGCGCGCACGCCTCCTCCTGCGCCGCCGCTTGCGCCTCGAGCCGTGGCGCGGCCCGTTCGAGCGCGCGCTCGCCGAGTTGCTCGAGGCGTCCGGCCGCGAACTCTCCGCCGCCGAGCAGCGCCTCGCGCTCGAGGGCGATGCGGCGATCGAGCCGCTCCTGGCGCAAGCGCTGCAGTTGCGCGCGGAGGGGAAGAATCGCGTCGCCGCACAGCTGCTCGACCTGCTCTGCGCGCGCGCCCCCGAGGCGGGCGAGCTCTGGCGCCACTACGCACTCGCTTGGAAGGACCTCGACGACGATGCGGCCTACCGGCGCGCCTATCGCCGCTCGCAGCTCGCCTTCGCACTCGATGCGCTCGACGCGGGCGATGGCGAGGCGGCGCGCGGCAACTTGAAGGTGGCGCGCCGCTTCGCGCCCGAGGATGCGCCGATGGATGGCGGCGTCGCGCTGCCGGAGGAGCTGCTCGAGGCGTGCCTCGAGCTCGCGGCCGGGAAGCCCGACGCCGCGCGCGAGCGGCTCGCGGCGCTCGAGCCGGCGGCGGTGGCGATGGCGCTCGCAGGCGCCGGGCCGCGGCTGCTCGCTGCGCTGCGGGCGTTGCGCGCAGCGCCGGAGCTGGTGGTCGAGGCGGAACGGCTCGCGCTGCCGCGCTGACGCTTCGCGCGCCGCTCAGCGGTTCCGTCGTTCAGCCGCCCGCGCCAGCGACGCGGCCGTCGGCTTCGGCGAGGCACTTCTTGCAGGTGCCGAAGATCCGCAGCGAGTGCGACGTGATGCGGAAGCCGTGCTCCTTCGCGACCTGCTCCTGGAGCTGCTCGATGCGCTCCTCCTGGAACTCGATCACGTGGCCGCAGCGGATGCACATGAGGTGGTCGTGGTGCTCGCGGCCGAGGATGTGCTCGTAGCGCTTGGTGTCGCCGCCGAGCTCGAGCATGTCGAGGAAGCCGCCCTCGACCAGCAGCGACAGCGTGCGATAGACGGTCGCGCGCGACACCTCGTCGCGGCCGCGCCGGAACGCCTCGTGGATCTCCTCCGCCGTGAAGTGGCGGTTGGTCGCGAAGACGCGCTTCAGGATGCGGCGCCGCTGCGAGGTGAGCTTCAACCCCTTGCGGCGGATGAAGACCTCGAACTCGCGCTCGACGCGCTCGAACGCCGCGGCGACGGCGACGCGACGCGTCGGCAATGCGGCGTGCGCGCCGCTGCTCGGCTCGGAATCGATCATGCGCCCCTTCCCTCTCCAGCAGGCGACGTCGCGGCGACCGGCAGCGACTCCGGCGACCGTCCGTAGTAGACGCGGTAGAGCTTGGCGGGCGCGACCCCGAGGCGGAAGCCCCAAGCGACGACCCGATTGAGCAGCGTGGTCTTCACGATGCCGTGGCGCTCCCAGCGGCGCGCGCTCAGGTGGAGGGGGCGTTCCGTCTCGACGATCGCCCCGAGCGTGGAGAGCCGCGGCGCCATGGCGAGGTCCTCGGCGATCGGCAGCGGCGGGAAGCCGCCGATCCGCTCGAAGTCGGCGCGCCGCAGGAGCAGCCCCGAGTCGCCGTAGGGAGAGCCGTGCACGCGCGCGCGCCGCGAGGCGGCCGCCTCGATCAGCCGGTAGGCGAACCGCTCGCCCTCGATGCGCTGGCGGAAGACCACCGCGCCGACGCCCGGCGCGAGGAGCCGCGCGCACGCCTCGTCGAGCGCGCCGTCGGCGAGCCAGCAGTCGGCGTGGAGGAAGAGCAGCAGCTCGGAGCGCGCCGCCGCGGCGCCGGCATTCAGCTGCGGTCCGCGCCCGCCGCCGCAGGGAACGCGGAGCGCGCCGCACGCCGCGATCGCCGCGGCCGCCGCGTCGTTGCCGCCGCCGTCGGCGACGATCACCTCGGCGACCTCTCGCTCGCGCGCGAGGCGCGGCAGATGGGCCGTGAGCGCCGCCCCATCGGCGAGCGCGGGCACGATGACGCTGACGCGCGCCGCCACCGCTGCGCTCACCGACCGCGCGGGTCCTTCACCACGCCGACGTCGCGGCGATAGTGCATCCCTTCGAAGGAGATGCGCGCCGCCGCCTGGTAGGCGCGCGAACGCGCCTCGTCGAGCGAGCCGCCGACCGCCGTCACGCCGAGCACGCGGCCGCCGTTGGTGAGCCAGTGGCCGAGCTCGTACTTGGTGCCGGCATGGTGGAGCCGCACGCCGGCGACCTCGGCCGCCGCCTCGAGGCCGGCGATCCGCTTGCCCTTCTTGAACGGCCCCGGATACCCGCCCGACGCCATCACCAAGACCAGCGCAGCGTCGGGCAGGAACTCGATTCCGCCCAGCTCCTCGAGCCGACCTTCTGCCGTCAGCAGCGCCAGCTCGACGAAGTCGGTCTTCAAGCGCGGCAGGATCACCTGCGTCTCGGGATCGCCGAAGCGGACGTTGAACTCGAGCACCTTCGGCCCGTTCGAGGTGAGCATCAGGCCGGCGTAGAGGACGCCGCGGTACTCGAGCCCCTCGCGGTTCAGCGCATGGAGCGTCGGCACGAGGATGCGCGCCTCGATGTCGGCTTGCAGCTCGGGCGTCCAGAGCGGCGTCGGCGAGTAGGCGCCCATGCCGCCGGTGTTGGGGCCGGCGTCGCCGTCGAAGACGCGCTTGTGGTCGCGCGCCGGCTCGAGCGTGCAGAGCGTTCGGCCGTCGGTCACCGCGAGGACCGAGATCTCCTCGCCGACCAGGCACTCCTCGACCAGCAGCTTGTCGCCGGCAGCGCCGAACTCGCGGCGCACCATGATCCGCTGGACGGCGTCGAGCGCCTCGCGCCGATCCTGCGCGACGACGACGCCCTTGCCGGCGGCGAGGCCGTCGGCCTTCACCACCACCGGCCACGCTGACTGCTGCTCGGCGAACCAGAGCTCGGCGTGGCGCGGGTCGGTGAAGACGCGGTCGTCGGCGGTCGGGATGTGGTACTTGCGCAGCAGCGTCTTGGTGAAGACCTTGCTGCCCTCGAGCTGCGCGGCCGCCTTCTTCGGCCCGAAGACCGGGATGCCGGCGGCGGCGAGCGCATCGGCCAGTCCGGCCACGAGCGGCCCCTCGGGCCCCACCACCACGAGGTCGACCTTGAGTTCGCGGCAGCAGCGCACCAGCCCGGCGGTGTCGTCCGCGGCGACGTCGACCAGCAGCGCCTGCTTGCCCATCGCATCCGAGCCGGGCGCGACGTAGAGGCGCGCGGTGCGCGGGGAGCGGAGGATCGCCTCGGCCAGCGCGTGTTCGCGCCCGCCCGAGCCGACCAGGAGGATCGTCAACTTGCCGGCCATCGCTGCCCTGCCACCGTGGAGCCAAAGAGGGGCGGGGATGGTAGCAGCCGCTCCCGCAGCGAGCCACGCAGCAGT
>JAEUIC010000013.1 GCA_016795285.1 Planctomycetota bacterium
CAAGGTGACCGCGATCGCCATCAAGCGCCACGACGAGGACGGCAGCGAGCACGTCGCCGCCCCCGACCCCGAGCAGGAGCTCGCGGAGGGGCTCTCGCTGCTGCTGATCGGCCTGACGAAGGACCTGGCGAAGCTCGAGAAACGGTGAGGGGGTTGGGGCGGCGCGCGCCCGCCCAACGCCTCGCTCGCGCCCCTCAGTACCCGAGCCCCTCCTGCACCAGCGAGCGGCTGATCACCAAGCGCTGGATCTCGCTGGTCCCCTCGCCGATGGTGCAGAGCTTGGCGTCGCGGAACATCCGCTCGACGTGGTACTCGCGGGTGTAGCCGTAGCCGCCGTGGATCTGGATCGCGTCGCTGGTGACGCGCATCGCCATCTCGCTGGCGAAGAGCTTCGCCATCGCCGCATCGCGGGCGAACGGGAGGCCGGCGTCCTTCTTGCGCGCCGCCTGGTGGATCAGCAGGCGCGCCGCCTCGATCTGCGTCGCCATGTCGGCGAGCTTGAAGGCGATCGCCTGGTGCGCCGCGATCTCCTTGCCGAAGGTCTTGCGCTCCTTCGCGTACTTGAGCGCGCAGGCGAGCGCCCCTTCGGCCAGGCCGAGCGCCATCGCGCCGATCACGATGCGGCCGCGATCGAGCGTCTTCATGAAGTACTTGAACCCCTCGCCCTCGGGGCCGAGGCGCTGCGCCGCCGGCACGCGGCAGCCGTCGAAGAAGATCGGCCGCGAGTCGGAGCTGTGCAGGCCGAGCTTCTTCTCCGGCTCGCCGATCGCGAAGCCCGGCACGCCGCGCCGCACGAGGAAGGCGCTGATGCCGTCCGATCCCTTGCCGGCGCTGGTGCGCGCGGTGACGACGAAGCTGCCGGCGTAGCCCGCGTTGGTGATCCAGCTCTTCTGGCCCGACAGCACGTAATGGTCGCCGTCGCGCGTCGCGGAGGTCTTGGTGGCGCCCGAATCGGAGCCGGCCTGCGGCTCGGTCAGCGCGAAGCTGCCCAAGTGCTTGCCCGAGGCGAGGTCGGGGACGAACTCGCGCTTCTGCTCCTCGGTGCCGAAGTCGACGATCGGCATGGTGCCGAGCGACGTGTGGGCGGCGAGCGTCAGCGCCAGCGAGCCGGAGACCTTGGCGATCTCCTCCACCGTCAGCGCGTAGCACATCGTGCTCATGCCGGCGCCGCCGTACTGCTCGGGCACCGGGATGCCGAGGAAGCCCATCTCGGCCAGCTCGGCGACCAGCTCCGCGTGGAAGCGGCAGGCGTGGTCGCGCTCGAGCTCGCCCGGCAGCACGCGCTCCTCGGCGAAGCGGCGGATCGTGTCGCGCAGCATCACCTCGTCGTCGGTCAACACGTTCGGGGCGGCGGTGGTCGATTCCATGGAGTGCTCTCGATCCTCTCTCGCGCGATCGGGACGGTCGGGCGAGTCCTCTTCTCAGTCCTCTTCCGCTTCGAACGCGGCGCCGTTGCTGCGCGCCGCCGATCGGCGAGCCGCACCGGCGCCCGCCGCCGCCGCGATCGCCCGCGGCGCAGCGCTCGGTGGCGCGGCGGTCGGCGCGCGGCTGCTCGCCGCCCCGTCGACCGCCTCCTCGTCGTCGTGCTCCTCCCGATCGAGGAAATCGGCGCTGCGACTGTTGCCGATCCACGCCTCGAGCGCGCGACGGCTGAACTTCCACTCGCGGCCGACCTTGCGGCCGGGGAGCTCGCCCTCGCGGAGCACGCGCGCGAAGGTCTTCGAGGAGACGCCGAGGTAGGCGGCCGCCTCGTCGATGTTGAGGATCTCGCGCTGCGGATCGGGCAGTTCGGAGGCCGGCACGTCAGGAGCTCCCGCAGAGGGTCTTGAAGGCGGCGACGGCCGCTTCGGTGGTCGTTCCAGGGCCGAAGGTCGCGGCGACGCCGGCGCTCTTCAGCGCCGCGGCATCGGCGGCCGGCAGGATCCCGCCGACCACCACCGGCACGTCGGTCAGGCCCCGCGCGCGCAGCGCCGCCAGCACCTTCGGCACCAGCGTGTTGTGGGCGCCCGAGAGGACCGAGAGGCCGACCGCGTCGACATCCTCCTCCTCGGCCGCCGCGGCGATCGTCTCGGCCGTCTGGCGCAGCCCGGTGTAGATCACCTCGAAGCCGGCGTCGCGCAGGGCCGCGGCGATGACCAGCACGCCGCGATCGTGGCCGTCGAGTCCGGGCTTGGCGAGCAGCACGCGCGCGGGGCGGCCCATCGCGCCGCTCACAGGCTGCGGCGGTAGCGACCGCCGACGGAGAAGAGCGCGCCGCTGATCTGCCCGAGCGATGCGACGCGCACCGTCTCCATCAGCTCCGCGAAGACGTTGCCGCCGGCGAGCGCCACCTCCTGCAGCCGCTGCAGCGCGGCGGGCGCCTGCGCCGCGTGGCGGCGCTGGAAGTCGCGCAGCCGCGCGATCTGGTCGTCCTTCTCGGCGTTGCTGGCGCGCGCGAGCGGGATCTCCGCGGGCGGCGTGGCGGCGGCGGCGGTGGCGGCTTCACCGTCCTTCGGGCGCTCGAAGCAGTTCACGCCGACGATCGGCAGCTCGCCCGAGTCCTTCTTCAGCTCGTAGAGGAGCGACTCCTCCTGGATGCGGCCGCGCTGGTAGTGCGTCTCCATCGCGCCGAGCACGCCGCCGCGCTCGTGGAGCCGCTCGAACTCGCGCAGCACCGCCTCCTCGACGAGGTCGGTCAGCTCCTGCGTGAGGTAGGCGCCCTGCGCCGGGTTCTCGTTCTTCGTCACGCCGAACTCGCGCTGGAGGATCATCTGGATCGCCATCGCGCGGCGGACCGACTCCTCGGTCGGCGTCGTGATCGCCTCGTCGTAGGCGTTGGTGTGCAGCGAGTTGCACTGGTCGTAGATGGCGGTCAGCGCCTGCAGCGTGGTCCGGATGTCGTTGAAGTCGATCTCCATCGCGTGGAGCGACCGGCCCGACGTCTGGATGTGGTACTTGAACTTCTGGCCGCGCTCCGAGGCGCCGTAGAGGTCGCGCAGCGCGACGCTCCAGATGCGCCGCGCGACGCGCCCCATCACCGAGTACTCGGGATCGAGGCCGTTGCTGAAGAAGAAGCTCAGGTTGTGGGCGAAGGCGTCGATCGGCAGCCCGCGCGCGAGGTAGTACTCGACGAAGGTGAAGCCGTTGGCCAGCGTGAAGGCGAGCTGGCTGATCGGGTTGGCGCCCGCCTCGGCGATGTGGTAGCCGCTGATCGAGACCGAATAGAAGTTGCGGACGTCGTTCTTGGTGAAGAACTCCTGCACGTCGCCCATCAGCTTGAGGGAGAAGTCGGTGCTGTAGATGCAGGTGTTCTGCGCCTGGTCCTCCTTCAGGATGTCGGCCTGCACGGTGCCGCGCACCACCTTCAGCACCCCGCCCGCGAGCTTCTTGCGCTCCTCCTCGCTGACCGCGCGGCCGAGCCGCTTCGCCTGCGCGTCGCACTGCTGCTCGATCGCGGCGTTCAGGAAGAAGGCCAGCACGATCGGCGCCGGGCCGTTGATGGTCATCGAGACCGAGGTGTTGGCGTCGCAGAGGTCGAACCCCTGCATCAGCACCTGCATGTCCTCGACGGTGCAGATCGAGACGCCGCCCTCGCCGATCTTCCCGTAGATGTCGGGGCGCTCCTCGGGGTCCTCGCCGTAGAGCGTCACCGAGTCGAACGCCACCGAAAGGCGCTTCGCCGCGTCGTGGCGCGAGAGGTAGTGGAAGCGCTTGTTGGTGCGCGCGGGGCCGCCTTCGCCGGCGAACTGGCGGCGCGGCTCCTCGTCGACCCGCTTGAAGGGGTAGATGCCGGCCGTGTAGGGGAAGCGGCCCGGCACGTTCTCGAGCCGGAAGTAGCGGTAGAGGTCGCCGTCGTCGGAGAGGCGCGGCAGCGCGACCTTCGGGATCTTGGAACCCGAGAGCGACGTCGTGTGCAGCTTCACCGCGTGCTGCTTGCCGCGCACCTCGTAGCGGTAGTCGTCGCCCGCGTACTTGGCGAGCTCCCCCTTCTCGCCCGCCAGGAGCTCCTGCGCGTCGCGCGCCGCCGCCGCCTTCTCGGCGTCGACCTTGCGCGCGAGCAGCGTGGCGGCGGCCGCCGTGTCGCGATCGCCGCCGCCACCGGCCGCGAGCGCCGCGCGCGCCTTCTCGAGCGCCTGGATCCGCGAGAGGCGCTCCGCCTGCTCCTCGGTCGTGCGCCGGTAGCCGCGCACCTTGCGGACGATCTCGCCCAAGTAGCCGACGCGGTCGGGCGGCAGCAGGTGCGCCTTCGCGGACGGCGCGGGCGGGAGCTTCGGCGGCTCGCGGAAGAGGCCGAACTTGGCACGCAGCAGGTCGGCCAGGGCGCCGAAGAGGCGGTTCACGCCCGGATCGTTGAAGCGGCTGGCGACCGTCGCGTAGGCCGGCATCGATTCGTCGGTCACCGTCTCGGGCCGCAGGCCGGGTGCGAGCGCGCGCGTGCGGCGCAGCTGGCGGCGCACGTCGCGCAGCGCATCCTCGGCGCCGCGCCGATCGGCCTTGTTGATCACCACGAGGTCGGCGAGATCGAGCATGTCGATCTTCTCGAGCTGGCTCGGCGCGCCGAACTCGGGCGTCATCACGTAGAGCGAGGCGTCGGTGAAGTCGACGATCGCCGAATCGCCCTGCCCGATGCCGCTGGTCTCGACCAGGCAGAGGTCGAACCCTTGGCTCTCCAGCACGGCGAGCGTCCCCGACAGGGCGGCCGACACCTCGCTCTGGCTGCCGCGCGTGGCGAGGCTCCTCACGTAGACGTGGCTCGACTCGATGCCGTTCAGGCGGATGCGGTCGGCCAGCAGCGCGCCGCCGGTGACCCGCTTGCTGGGATCGATCAGCACCAGCGCCAGCTTCATCTCGGGCGCGGCGAAGCGGATGCGGCGGACCAGCTCGTCGGTGAGGCTCGACTTGCCGGCGCCGCCGGTGCCGGTGATGCCCAGCACCGGCATCGTCTTCTGGCGCGTGCCGACCGTGCCGCCCGCCTGCGCCGACCGCTCGACCGCGGTGATGGCGCGCGCGATGGTGGCGTCGCGCACGGCGGCGGCGTCCTTCCCCTTCGGCGCCGGCAGCGCGAGCGTGTCGTAGCGGCAGGTCGCGATCATCTCCTGCGCGATGCCGACCATCCCGAGGCGGCGCCCGTCCTGCGGCGAGTAGATCCGCGTCACGCCGTACTTCTCGAGCTCGGCGATCTCGCGCGCGACGATCACGCCGCCGCCGCCGCCGTAGACCTTCACGTGGCCCGCGCCGCGCTCGCGCAGCAGGTCGAGCACGTACTTGAAGTACTCCATGTGGCCGCCCTGGTAGGAGGAGAGGGCGATGCCCTGCGCATCCTCCTGCAGCGCGGCGCGCACGACTTCGAGCGCGCTCCGGTTGTGGCCGAGGTGGATCACCTCCGCCCCCTCGCGCACCAGCAGTCGGCGCACGATGTTGATCGAGGCGTCGTGGCCGTCGAAGAGCGCGGCGGCGGTGACGAAGCGGACCGGCAGCGGCGAAGCACCGGTCGCTCCCGCGGCGGGCGCCGCGAGGTTCGCCGGAGCGTGGGTCGGAGGGTTCATCGGAGGGGCGTCCGCAGGCGATCGCAGCGCGGCGCGCGCGGAAGCGACGGAGGCTCTCCGCGGGTCGTCTGCCTGGAAGATCGCCGCGCTTTATACAGCAGTCGCACGCAGCCTAAGGCCGCGGCGCAGGCCGCCGCGCCGCGCCCGCTCGGGTCCTTCTCAGCTCCTCTGCAGCCGCCGCGCCGCCGCCCCCCTCCCTCAGTACGGCACCGTCGCGCGCACCGCGTTGGTGAAGGCGAAGTGGTGCGGCGCCGCCGGGTCGAGGAGCAGCGCCTGCACGTAGAAGGAGTCGCCCGACGCGATGCAGCCGGGCCAGAAGTCGGCGAAGCTCGCCGCGCCCGCGCCATCGGTGAGCGCCGGCACCATCAGGTCGATCTCCGGCACCAGCAGCCCGTCGGCGAAGGGCAGGTCGAGCCGCGCGAGGCCCACGACGAAGAGCGCGCTCGCGTTCGGCGGCGCTCCCGCGACGTCGAAGGTGAGCAGCGAACCGGTCCGCAGGTCGCCGCTGCCGATCAGCGTCGGCGCGACGCCGCCCGCCGCGAAGCCGTGGCCGAGGTCGCTCCACGCGCCGCCCGGCTCGGGCCGGAAGCGCAGCGCCGCGTAGACCGTGGTCGGGTCGACCGTCGCCGTGGCGATCTCGATGGCGTCGCACGGGTCGGGATCGCGGAACGAGAGGCCGCCCACCGTGGCGAGCGCGCCGGTCACCACCGGCGCCGCGATCGGCGAGCCGCGCAGCCGCAGCATGCGCGCCACGACGCGGTAGGTGCGGCCCGGCTCGAAGGTGAAGTCGACCGGCAGCGCGCTGCGGTCGTTGCGCGGCTCGGTCGCGTGAGCGAGCGTCCCGCCCGCCAGCCGGACCGGCGCCGTCGGATCGGTGACGTCCCACGCGTAGACGTTCGCCTGCACGCCGTTGCAGTCGTCGGTGACCGCCAGCTCGCCGTCGAGCAGCAGCTCCTCCACCCGCTGCGCCGGCGCGGTCGGATCGGTGGTCACCTCGAGCCCGACGTACCAGCTCCCCGCCGGCTGGTCGATCGGCGCCGGCAGCGGCGTCGTCGAGCCGGGCACGAGCAAGCCGCCGGTGGTGGTCGTCAGCGCCACCGCCGCCAGCGCCGGCGCCGCGTCGCAGCCGGCGATCTGCACTCGCCCGCTGCGCCAGACGACGATCTCGCGATCGCCCGCCGCCTCGAGGTCGGCGAGGTCGATGTCGCCGAGCAGCGGGTTCACGTGGCGATCGACGCGCGGGAAGCCCTGCGCCGCGATCCCCTTGAAGTCGACGCTCACCGCGAAGTGGACGTCCTCGTCGGCCGCCGGATCGGGATCGGCCGGCAGCGCGAACTGCAGCACGTACTCGCCCTGGTTCAGGTAGCCGGCCGACGCGGCGACCGGCTGGATGCGCGCCCTCCCGTCCTCGGCCGCGCCATGCACGTCGAGGCTCACCACCGCGCCGAACTCCGTCTCGAGCCCCTCCGGCACGGCCGTCGAATCGCGCATCACGCGCACGCGCACGTGGCGCTTGCCGGCCGACGGCGTGGTCGCGTCGTAGAGCGTGTTCTCGAGGAACCAGACGCCGCCCGAGCCGGCGTAGCTGCAGTCGAGGTCGCCGTCGAGGTCGAAGTCGAACCACGCCGGCGTGCCGAAGCCGAATTGGACCTCGTCGATCGCGTGGGTGCCGACGATGAAGTGGCGCGCCCCCTCCTCGAGCAGCATGTTGGGCCGGAACTTCGAGGTGCTGGTGACGTCGAGGTCGCCGTCGTTGTCCCAGTCGGCGGCGCTGCAGCCGAAGATCGTGCTGATGTCGAAGGCGTCGAAGGTCGTCTTCGGCGTGAGGAAGAAGCTGCTGTCGCCGCGGCACTCCATCATCCGCAGCCCCTGCGCCGGCTCGGCGAAGCAGAGGAGCAGGTCGAAGTCGCCATCCATGTCGTAGTCCATGAAATGGGCGCCTTCGTCGAGCTTCGCGCCGAAGGAGATGCCGGTGCCGGCGCTGAAGAGCGGCTCGAAGAGCGGCGCGCCGAGCGTCGAGACGTTGCGGTAGAGCGTGCCGTTGCAGTAGATCTCGACGTCGCCGTCGCCGTCGGTGTCGACCAGCGTGGTGCCCTCCGGCCGGTTGACGCCGTCGGGATTGTCGAGCCCCGCCTCGGCCGACGCCTCGTGCCACGTCGTCTCGCCCGTCACCGGATCGGGGCCGAGGTTCTGCAGGAAGAAGTTCCCCGGCCCGTTGAAGACCCAGTCGGGATACGCGGGCAGGAACTGGTCGAGGTCGCCGTCGCCATCGACGTCGGCGACGCCGAGCGTCTCGCAGTCGCCGTTGCACGGCACCACGTCGATGATCCCCGGATCGTTCGCGACGTTGCGGAAGGTGCCGTCGCCGAGGTTCTTCAGCAGGTCGTAGCACCACGTCGTCCAGGCGCGCGGCTCGCTGCCGATGTCGGCGAGGCCGTCGCCGTCGAGGTCGGCGATCGCGCAGCCGTAGCGCCCCTCGTCCGCCCCCATCTCGTCGTTGTAGTTGCCGACCCGCTTCCAATCGGCGCCGTCGACGTTGCGCCAGTGCTCGCCGCCGTAGGTGATGAACATGTCGGAGAAGCCGTCGCGGTCGAAGTCGCCCGTCGACGACCCGCCGAGGTACTGGCCGAAGTTGACGCCGTCGGGCCACTTGGCGCTGGTCCAGAGGCGGAACGGCACGTCGCCCGCCGCGCGCGCGCTCGGCGAGAGCGGCAGGTAGGCGAGGCCAGCGCCCTGCTCGTCGCCCGGCCGCAGGTTGTTCGGCATGAAGCCGGCGCGATGGACGTCGCGCGGCGGCGCCGGCAGCTCGCCGGCGAACTCGGGCGGCCAGGTCGAGCCGACCGTGCCGGGCAGTTGCCACTCGAACGCGACGATCGGATCGGTCACGTCGCCCGCCGTCCGATTGACCAGCGTCACCGAGCTCACCAGCGCTTCGCCGAGCGGCTGCCACCAGTGCTCGACGCGGATCTCGACGCCGTCGAACTCGTGCAGCGCGACCGTCCGATCGGGCGTCGCCGTGAACGAGCGGCGCGTCGCGACGAGCCGCCCGCCGTAGTCGACCGCATCGCCCGGGATCACGCAGCTCACGCGGCGACCCGCGCGCGTGAAGACCACGCCGATCCACGCATGCAGCGGATCGCACAGCAGCGCCCCTTCGAGGCACTCCGGCCGCCGCGCCATCCCGCTCGCGCCGAGCAGCACGCCGCGATCGTTGATCCGCGCGAAGTCGCGCCCGCTGCGCAAGATCGCCGGCGGCGCGGCGGTCGGCGGCGGCGGCGTCACCTGCGCGACCAACGCAGCGGCGAACGGGGCGAGCGAGGCGGAGAGCACGAGGTGCAGCATGGGTGGCTCCAGCCCGCGACGCGATCGCGAGGGAGCCCGGTTATCCGGCGCACTCCGCGAAGCAACAAGGGGTGCGGTCGCCGCAGCGGTTCAGTGCGGCCGTTCAGCGCGGCGGTCGCGCCGGCAATTCGCCAGTCCAGCGCAGCTCGACCTCGCCCTCCCCCACGGCGGCCCGCGCGCTAGCCATCACCTTCGGCGCCACGACTTCGAGCGCCGCCACGACGTCGTCGAGCGACAAGTGATCGACCGCCTCGCGCGCCTCGAGTTCGACAGTCTCCCCTGCCGGCACCAACAGCGAGAACGCGCCCTCCTCGTCGGTGAGCGTCGGCTCGAACCAGCGCTCGCCACTGCACGCGACCACTGGGACTCTCGCCACTGGGACACCGGCCGCCGTCGCGACCCGTCCCTTGACGCGGCGCCCCGCTTCGAGCACGACACGCAGATCGCGCGTGCCGGCCGGGACGGCGTCGAGAGTGACGGGCAGCAACTCGGGCTCGTCGCACCACTTCCTGAAGCGAAGCTTCAGATCGCCTGGAGCGAGGTCGGCGATCTCGAAGGTGCCGTCGATCGCCTGCGCCGAGACGAACCACGCGCTCCGCCCCGGCCCCGCCATCCCGACCTGCACCCCGGCGCGCGGGATGAGCTGGCCGTCGCGATCGACGCATTCGCCGCGCAACGTCCGCAGCGGTTCGAGGCGAAGCCGCAGGTCGTCGCGTCGTTCGCCGGCCGTCAGTTCGACGCGCAGCGTCGCACCCGCCGCGCCTGGCCGCTCCGGTACGGCGCGCGCGCCGTGGACGATGACGACGGGCGACGCGTCGATGACCTCGATTCGCCAAGCGCCCGACGGCAGGTCATCGAAATGGAAGCGGCCCCGCGAATCACTCACCGTAGAGCGCTCGACGGCGTAGCTCCGCAGCACGCGCGGCAGTGCGACCGCCCGCGCTGGCTGGCGCTCCGCCCACTCACCGTCGATGCCCGACAGCGCGATCCGCCGACCGCGAACCGGCTCGCCATCGGACCCGACAACGAGCCCCGCCAGCAACCCCGGCGCGTGGAGCTCGAGCGTGCCGAGGTCGACCTCTGCAGCGCCGAGTTCGCTGGCGGGGAAGAGCACCACGCGCTGTGCGAAGCCGGGGCACGAGAGCGCCAGCGCGTGCTCGAACTCGGGCGCGAGGTCGGCGAGCGCGAAGCGGCCCTCGTCGTCGCTGTCGGTCGCGACGACATCGGTCGCGCCGAAGTTCGCGTCTTCGCGATGCGCGAACGCGACCACGCGGACGCCTTCGAGCGGACGGCCGGCATCGTCGATCACCCGGCCGATCGCCCGACGCGCCGCGAGGAGTAGAAACTCGCGCTCGCCTTCATCGCGCGATGAGGCGAGGTCGTGCCACTGGCGCGTGCCGAAGCCCGGCGCGCGCACCGTGATCTGGCCGTTCGTGAAGGCGGGCAGCTCGAAGCGGCCGTCGCCGCCGCTGCGCACCACGTCGCGCCGATGGAAGAAGTCGCCGGCGATCGACGCTCCTGCCACGGGTCGTCCGTCCGCGGCCGCCACGACGCGACCGTGCAATGCGCCGCACGGCTCGAGTCGGAGTTGGTGGTCGATCGTCGCGCCTGCGCTCGTGGCAGCCACCACCGTGACGGTGCCATGGCCGCGTCGCGCTCGCGTTGCAGCGGCGAGCGTGAACTTCCCAGGCAGCAGGCCGCGAAGCTGCGCCACCCCTGACGCGTCGGCCACTGACCGGCAGTTCTCCCGGCGCCGATCGCCCTGACGCTCCGCCACGACGGCGACTTCCGGAAGCGGCTCGAGCGTGACTCCATCGACCACCCGGACGCGCAGCGTGGTGGTTCGCTCAAGCTGCACGCGCACTTCTTCATCGCCGAAGCACGGTTCGAGCCAGGCGCGCTGGTCGCCGCTCTCATCGCCACTATCGCCGCCGCTCTCGCGGGTGCGTTCGGCGTGAAGTGCGAGTGGCCGGTGCGCCACGACCGGCAGCTCGAAATGCCCCGCCGCATCGGCGACCGCTTCGCCAACCCGTCTCGTGCGGGGCGCTCCTTCGAGCTCGAGGCCGAGATTGACCGAATCGACGTCGCCGTCGAGCCGATCGATCGCCACGCGCGCGCCCGCCGCCGGCTGACCGGCAGCATCGACCACGACGCCACGAAGGCGCGCGGTCGCGGCGAGCTGCGGCGACTCGATGCGCGGCGTGGCGGCGTCGCGCCGCTCGGCGGTCGGCGCCAGGACGGCATCCGCCGACTCTCCCGACAACGGCTCAAGCTCGTCGCGTCCGGCCTCCCGCGAGCGCGCCGCCAGCAGCGGCCGGTCGGTCGCACCATCGCGAGATTCGCCGACGATCCAGCCCCCCACCGCCAGCAGGCCGAGCAGCAGCGCCGCCGCCGCAGTCGTCGCCGTCCCCGCGACCGGCGCCGCTGCGAGCGGCAGCAGGAAGCCGCGAAGGCGCTGCTCCGCCCGCTCGCGGTCGAACGCACCGCCCGCCACGCTCGACTCGCGAGCGAGCCCTCCGATCAACCGACCGCGCAGCTTCTCGAGTCCGCGTTTCAGCCGCGTCTTGACCGTCTCGACCGGCACGCCGAGCTGCCGCGCGATCCGGCGCGGCGCCATCTCTTCGTAGAAGCGGAGCAGCAGCGTCTCGCGTAACAGCGGCTCGAGCGCGTCGAGCGCCTCGACCACTTGGCGATGGCGTTGCAGCCGCTCGACGGCACTGCTGGCGCTTTCGATCGCTTCCGGCGGCGCAGTCTGCGCTTCCCGTCGCGCCCGCCGGCCATCGCTCCGTCGCACCCGCGCGACCATTCGCCGCACCGTCCCGGCGAGCCAGCCGCGCGGTCGATCGGGCGGCGCGCCGCCGCTCCACGCTCCCCACGCCGCGGCCGCCGCCTCCTGCGCAACGTCCTCGGCCGCCGCGCCATCACCGGCCCGCAGGAGCGCCCGTGCGAGTCCGCGCATCCACGGCAGTTCGCGCAACAGCGTCTCGGTCGCCCACGCCTGCGCGTCGAGTTCTCGTTCCATGACCCTTCCGTTCCCGCGCACGGAATTCCGGGTTCAATGCAGAGCGCCTCCGCGCTCCAGTCGGCGCATGACATCGCGCGCGAGCGTCTGCGGCGCACCGCCGTGCGCGGCCGCCTCGGCAGCGGCGGCGGCGAGCGGCCCTTCGAGCTCGCGCAGCACGAGGTGGCGGACGCGGCGCGCGAGCCGCTCGCGCTGGCGACCGGCGAGCGACCCGTCGCCGCGCTGCCGATCGGAGAGGCGGCGCAGCGTCGCGAGCGCCTCGGCGAGCCCCTTGCCGCTGCTCGCGCTGACCACCTCGACGGGCGGGAGCTGCTCGAGCGCGGTTCCGTTCGTCGCGTGCCGCAGCTCGATCGCGCCGCGCAGCGTCACCGCCGCCGCCTCGGCGCCCGGCAGGTCGCCCTTCGTGACGAGGAAGCAGTCGCCCGCCTCCATCAGCCCCGCCTTCAGCGCCTGCACCGCATCGCCGCCCGCGGGCGGCAGCGCGACGACCGTCAGATCGACCGCCCACGCGATCTCGATCTCGCTCTGTCCCGCGCCGACCGCCTCGACGAGCAGCCAGTCGAAGCCGTAGGCGTCGAGCAGGTCGAGCTGATCGAAGCCGGCATGCGCGAAGCCGCCGGCCGCGCCGCGCGTCGCGACGCTGCGGAAGAAGACGCCGTCGTCGGCGACGCCGGGCGCGTAGCGGATCCGATCGCCGAGCAGCGCACCGCCCGTCTTCTCGCTGGTGGGATCGGTGGCGAGCACGGCGACCGTCTCGCCCGCCGCCCGCAGCTCGCGCACCAGCGCATCGATCAGCGTCGACTTGCCGGCGCCGCCCGGCCCGGTCACGCCGATCCGCCGCCCGCGCCCCGCGCGCGCCGTCACCGCATCGGCGACCGCGCCGTAGCGCGCCGGTGCCGACTCGGAGAGCGACAGGAGGCGCGCCAACGCGCGCCGCTCGCGGCGAAGGAGCGCCGGGAGCAGGGCGTCGGGATCGTCGCGGGAAGCGTCGCGTGGAAGCGCCATCGAGCGGCGGATCGTAGCCCGCCGCTTCCCGTTCCGCGCCGCGGCGCGACGGCGACTCGCGAGCGGCGCGCGACGACGGCATCCTCTCGCCATGGCTCGCCTCGCCTCCCTCAACGTCGGCCGCGCGCAGAGCTTCGACCTCGGCGAACGGAAGCTGCGCAGCGCGATCGTGAAGGCGCCGATCGCGGGGCCGGCGGCGATCGGGCGCGACGGCGTCGACGGCGACCAGCAGGCCGATCGCCGCTTCCATGGCGGACCCGAGAAGGCGGTGCTGCTCTACGCGCTCGAGCACTACCCGTTCTGGACGCGCGCGCTGCGCTGCGTCGAGCTGCCGCCCGGCACCTTCGGCGAGAACCTGACGATCGAGGGGTGGCCGCTGTTCGAGCGGGAGCTGCACGTCGGCGACGAACTGCAGATCGGCGACGCGGCGCGCGGCGCGCGCGTGCAGCTGACGACGCCGCGCCAGCCGTGCTGGAAGCTCGAGGCGCGCATGGGGATCGCGGGCTTCGCGAAGGCGTTCCTCGAGAGCGGCCGCATCGGCAGCTACGCGCGCGTCACGCAGCCGGGCACCATCGCCGCGGGCGACCCGATCGTCGTCGCGAGCCGCTCGCCCCGCGCCGCGCCGCTCGCCGACTTGATCGCCGCGCTCCACCTCGACGATCGCGCGGCGGCGGAGCGCGTGCTGGCCGATCCCGAGCTCGACCCGGCGCTGCGGCGCAAGGTCGAGTGGCGGCTGCGACGGCGCCGCGGCGACGGCGCGACCGATCCTGACGACGAGAGCTGACGAGCGCCAGCGATCGTTCAGCGCGGCAACGGGCGCCAGCGCAGCGACGCGATCTCCGCTTCGGTCGCGTAGCTCGCGATCCCGAGCGGTTGGCACGGCTCGACCTCGGTGCGCACGGCGAGGCGCACGCCGGCGGTGGCGACGTCGAGCAGCAGCGCGTCGTCGCACCACGCTTGCACGCGCCGGCCGCCGACTCGCACGCGCGCGCGCACCGGCTCGCCCTTCACGAACTTGCGATAGGTGGTGGTCGGGTTGCTCGACGCGTCGCGGCCGTCGAGGCAGGAGAGGCCGCAGGTCGCGCCGCCCCACCCGCCGAGCACGAGCGTCACGCAATCGGCGCCGACCGGGAAGGTGAGCGCGCAGAAGAAGTCGGTGCCGGCGCGCCGCGTCGCGACCACCTCGAGCTCGTAGTCGTCGCGCGGCAGCGCGAGCGCCTCGCGGCCGCCGCCGAGCTCGGGCCAGACGATCCCGGTGAGCGGTGCGCCCGCGAAGAGGCGCACGCCGAAGTCGCCGCGCTCGACGCCGCCGCTGCCGCCGAAGGGCACCTCGCGCCAAACGGGCGCAGATGTCGCGGAGCCGTCCGTCGCGGAGGCGTTGCCCGCAGGTGACGGCACGAGCAGCTCGCGCCACTCGACCGCGGCCGGTTCGCTCGGGCCGGCGCAGCCTCCGCTCGCGAAGGCGATCAGTGTGGCGATCGCTCGGATGCGGACGCGGACGCGGATGGGGGCGCGGATGCGGATGGGGGCGCGGATGCGGATGGGGGCGCGAACGTAGCTCAGCATGGCTCCTCTCCGCTCGCCGCCGGCGCGAGCTTCGTCGCGCGCGAACGCAGCCACCACGCGCCGGCGAAGACGAGCGCCGCCGACGCAACGAAGAGCGGCCGCACGCCGAAGCCGGCGCGATCGAGGCCGCTCGCGCAGAGGCCGCCCAGCATCGGCCCGAGCGCGTTGGCCAGGCCGATCGCCGAGAACATGAAGCCGTTGGCGGCGCCGCGCCGCTCGATCGACGAGAGGCTCGCCGCCAGGCCGAACGCGGAGGGCAGCACGCCGGCGAGGAAGATGCCGCTCGCGAAGCGCAGCGCGCCGAGTTGCGCGACGTGGCCGACGAACGCTTGCGGCAGCAGGCAGAGCGCCGCCAGCGCGCCGCAGCGGCCGAGCAGCCGACCGTGGCCGCGCTCGTCGCCGAGCCGCCCCCAGAGCGGCGTCACCAGCAGCGTCGCCGCCGCCGTCGCGCCGAAGGCGAGGCCCGTCGTCGTGCCGAGCCGCTCGTCGTGGCCGCCTCGCAGCGTGCCGAGGAAGAGCGCCAGCACCGGATCGACCAGCACCGCGCCGCCACGCACCGCCAGCACGCCGAGCACCATCGTGCGCAGCGGCCCCGCCGCGACGAACTCGCGCGCGTCGCGCAGCAGGTCGCGCCAGGCGGCGCCGAGGCCGCGGCCGCGCGCGTCGCCGCCCGCCGGCTCGCCGCCCCCGTCCGCCCGCGCGACGGCCCGCGGCGCGGCGACCTCGGTGACGCCGGCGGCGATCGCGATCGCAGCGACGATGCTGAGCGCGGCGCAGAGGAAGAAGGTGAGGCGGTGGCCCCAATGGTCGCCGATGAAGCCGCCGAGCGCCGGGCCGACGATGTTGCCGGCCAGCACGCTGGTGTGGAGCGTGCCGGCGATGCGCCCTTGCTGCTGCGGCGGCGCCGAAACCGAGACGAGCGTCATCGCCGGCGCGATGAAGCCGGAGAAGACGCCTTGCAGCAGGCGCAGCAGCAGGAGCAGCCACGGCGTCGTCGCGAAGCCCATCGCGCCGACGAAGAGCGTGATCGCGACGTTGGCGCGCAGCAGCATCGGCTTGCGGCCGATCCGATCGCCGAGCGCCCCCCACAGCGGCCCCATGAACGCCGCGGTGAGCGGCGCGGCGGCGACCAGCGCCCCCGACCAGATCGCGATCGCGCGGCCGTCGACGACGCCGATCTCCCGCAGGTGGAGCGGGAAGAGCGGCAGGAAGGTCGTCATCCCGATCGCGGTGACGAAGTTGGCCGCCCAGACCACCCGGAAGTTGCGCTGCCAGGGCTCCACCCGCGGAACGTCAGCTCTTGCCGATCTGCGCGCGGAAGCGCTTCTGGAACAGCGGGACGAGCTGCTTGCCGCGCTCGGTGTTCTTCGCGACCCACTCGGCGTTCAGGAACGCGAACGGACTGGTCGCCTTGCGGTAGTCGGCGAGGTGCTCCTCGACGCGCGCGAAGACCAGCAGCCCTTCGCCGTTGCTCTCGAGGAAGTACTCGGGGTGGACGACCCCGTGCTTCACCATCGCGTACACCATCTCCCAGTAGGTCGAGACCTGGCGCCACGCGGCGTTCATCGGATGGTCGGGCTTGGTGATGGCGATCAGCTCGTCGAAGCTCTTCGGCAGGAACTTGCCGATGATCGTGTCGCGCGACGCGCGCATCACCGCCTCGCGGCGCAGGTCGTAGACCTTGAGCGCGAGCTCGGCATCGCCGTGGTCGGGTTGCTGCTTCGACATGGTGGGCTCCGTGGGCCTTGGCACGCGCGGATCGGCCCGCGCGAAGGGGCGGGAGCATACGGCCGCGCGCGCGGCGCGCGACGCGAGCGGCGAGCGGCGCGCGGCGAGCCACGCGACGCGCGGTCAGTCGCCCCACACGGCGGCGGGCAGCAGCTCGTCGAGCTCGAGCTCGGGCACGGCGAGGCGGACGCGAGCGCGGCGCGCCTCCTCGAGCCCGGCGCCGGTGCGCAGCAGCACGCGGCCGGGGATCTCGTGCTTCTCGGCGTCGAGCAGGCCGGCGAAGGTCGCCTCGAGCGCGAGGAAGCCGCCGAAACTGGCGCTGTCGGCGACGCGCGTGACGACGACCGCGCGGCCGGCCGGGTCGGAGAGGCGCAGCTCGATCTGCTCGCGCTCGACGGCGAAGCGCGCCGAGCGGCCGGCGCGGGTCCAGAGGATCGCGCGCGCAGCGGCATCGAAGCTCGACGTGATGGCGAAGCGCTGCTTCAGGGCGGCGCCGACCATCGTGCGCGGCGTCGCGTAGCCGTCCGAATAGACGACGTCCCCCTCCTCGCCGATGCGGAAGAGGAAGCGATGGAGCGCCGCCGGGTCGGCGGCATCGGCAGCGGCGAGGCAGGCGGCGTAGTCGGGGGTCGGCGCGAGGCGGCCGCGCGAATCGATGGGCAAGAGGCGGCCGGCGACGATCGCGATCCACTGCCCCGCGTGGTCGGGGAAGAGGCGCTCCTTCTGGCGGAGGTAGTCGCCCTCGAAGGCGAGCTCGTTCTGTTCGCGCTGCCGGTCGACCGGGTCGCGCGGGGCGGCGGGTGCGTCGCTCGAGGGGGCAGCGGGGTCGCGCGGTTCCGTGGGCGGGTCGGCGGGCGGGTCAGTGGCGGGGTCGGCGGGTGGCGTGGGCGGCGGGTCGGTCGGGGCGGGTGCGGGTGGCGTCTCTTGCGGCGGCTGCGGCTGCGGCGGCGGCTCGAGCGCGACCACCACCTGCGGGCGCGGCGGATCGGCGGCGAAACGGAGCGGTGCCGCTCGCGGCGAGGGACGCGTCCCGTAGAGCGGATCACCCGCGGCAGCGCAGCCGAACGCCGCCGTCCACGCGAGCCCCGCCAGCAAACCGAGCCGTCGACCGGTGCGATCCATCGTTCCCTCCTCGGGGTGGCGGGGTTGATTCTTCCGCCCGGTGCCGGGATTGATTCTTCCGAGCCGAGCGCGCGGCCCGGTGCCGGGGAGTTTCCATCCGCGCCGGTGGCGGGGAGTTTCCGTCCAGCCAGGTGCCGGGGAGTTTCCGTCCTGGCCAGTGGCGGGGATCTTTCGTCCAGCCTCACGGAAGAGCAAGCCGGCCGCGTTCGGTTGGAATCGGCGACGAACGCGGGCGTCGGCGACGGCCGCAAGCGTCGGCGGCGACGGGCGCGGGGACACCCGCGGTCGGCGACGGCCAGCTCGATGCGCCGACCAGCCGGCGCGGATCGCCGCGCGGGAGTCGCCCGCGTCGCTCGAACGGGAAAAAAGTTCGAAGTCGGAGGGCTCCGGACGCCGATCAACCCGGGCGATGCGGCCGCCCTTTCGGCGGCACCTGCCCCACTCAGGAGTTCCCGATGCGCACGACTCGGAGCCTCTGCTTCAGCGTCCTCGCCGCGACCGCGATCGGCTGCGCCGCCCCGGTCGAACCGGTGGCGAGCAGCGAGACCGTGACGCAGCAGGGCGAGATCGAGCGACTGCGAGCCGAGTGCGCGACGCTCGCCGAGCGCGTGCAGCAGCTCGAAGCGCGCCTTGGACCCGATCTGCGCGCGGGCGTGGTCAACGCGCTGCGCGAGCTCTCCACCATGCAACCCGCGATCGCCGCGATCACGCCGCCCGAGCCAGCGTCGAAGATCACGCTGCCGATGGTGATCGCCAGCCTCGCCGACGTCCATCAAGCGATGGCCGCGAAGATGTGCCTCGTGGTGGGGATCGAGCCGGCGAGCAGCAGCCTCGCGGCGCGATTCGCGCGGGGCGGCGACCTCTCGGCGGAAGCGCGGAATGAACTGATCGCCGCGCTTTCCAGCATGACCAGCGAGCAGCTGAAGACGCCTGCCGGCAAGGAGCAGTTGCGCGAAGTCGCGGCCGCGAAGCTCGGCGAACTGATCGCGAAAGCAGACGCTCCGACGCGCGTCGTCGCCGTCTACTTCGACGAGTTCTTGGTGCAGTGACGCCAGCGATCGGCGTCCCCGCACGCGCCTGAGCCGGACGGAAACTCCCCGCCACCGGCGTGGACGGAAACTCCCCGCCACCCGGCTCGGAAGAATCAACCCCGGCACCGGGCGGAAGAATCAACCCCGCCACCGGGGTCGGGCGGCGGCGCGCCGGACTACTTCGGCTTGGTCAGCAGTTCGTGGCAGTCGAGGACGCCCTGCTCGAGCCAGGCGTGGTCGCCGGCGACGATCGACTGGGCGAGCTGGTAGCTCGCGACGTCGTCGTTGCTCCCGAGCTGCCGGAAGAGCTCGTCGACGCGGCGGCGCGCCGCTCGGCAGAACGAGCTGGCGAGGTCGATCGCCTTGCTCGACCGCTCCGGCCCGTTCGCGATGGTCCGCGCGCGCGCGCAGGCGGCCGCCATCGCGGTCAGCTCCGCGCCGATGTCGACGACGCGCGCCAGCAGCCGCTGCCGCCGCTCGAGCTTCGCGGTGTGGCGCATCATGCAGGCGAAGATCGCCCGCGCGAGCCGGCGCGCGCTCCGCTCGATCCAGCGCACGTGGCCGGCGAGCGCGCCGTACTCGGCGTACGCCATCGGGTTCATGCCGGCGCCGACCAGCAGCTTCGGCACCCAACCGGCATAGAACTTCGTCGCGTTCCAGAACGACTTCGCCTTGGCGCCGAAGCTCGACTTCGGGTCGAGCAGCGCCCCCGCCGCGGTGACGTGGGCATCGAGCGCCTCGCGCGCGATGAAGAGGTGCATCACCTGCGTCGACCCCTCGACGACGGTGTTGATCCGGAAGTCGCGCAGCAGCCGCTCGACCGGATAGGGGATCTCGCCGCGCGCCTTCAGCGACTGCTCGGTCTCGTAGCCGCGCCCGCCGCGCACCTGGAAGCACTCGCCGGCCAGGCGCACGCCGTGCTCGGTGTTGAAGAGCTTCGCGATCGCCGCCTCGAGCCGCACGTCGTGGCCGCCCTGGTCGACGAGCAAGCAGCCGAGGTCGGCGAGCGCCTGCATCGCGAAGAGCGTCGAGGCGAGGTCGGTGATCTTCCCGGCGACCTCGTCGTGCTTGCCGATCGTCACGCCCCACTGGAAGCGCGTCGCGGCGAAGCGGCGCGCCATCGAGAGCGCCTGCTTCATCCCGCCGACCACGCAGCTCGGCAGCGTGAGGCGCCCGGTGTTGAGCGTCACCAGCGCGAGCTTCAGTCCCGCCCCCTCCTTCCAGAGCAGGTTCTCGCGCGGGACCTTCACGTCCTTGAAGCGCAGCACGCCGTTGTAGATGCCGCGCAGGCCGCTGAAGTGGCAGCGGTGCGCCACCTCGACGCCCGGCCACGACCGCTCGACGATGAAGGCGGAGATCTGCTTCTTCTGGCTGCCGTCGGGCGCGACCTTCGGCGGCGTCTGCGCCATCACGACCAGCAGGTCGGCGATCGTCCCGTTGGTGCACCAGAGCTTCTCGCCGTTCAGGATCCAGTGGCTCCCGTCGGCCGAGAGCTCGGCGCGCGTCGTCATGTTGGCCGGGTCGGAGCCGGCGCCGTGCTCGGTCAGCGCGAACGCCGAGATCTCGCCGCGCGCGAGCCGCGGCAAGTAGCGCTTCTTCTGCTCGTCGGTGCCGAACAGCTTCAACGGCTGCGGCACGCCGATCGACTGGTGCGCGGAGAGGAGCGTCGCGGTGTTGGCGCAGTGCGCGGCGACCATCTCGATGATGCGGTTGTAGGAGCTCTTGGTCAGGCCGAGGCCGCCGTACTCCTTCGGGATCGTGAGGCCGAACGCGCCGATCTCCTTCAGGCCGGCGATGACGTCGGCCGGCACCTCGCCCTCGCGATCGATCCGCTCGCCGTCGACCTTGGCGACGAGGAACGGCTTCAGCTTCTCGAGGAACGCGTCGCATTCGGCGCGCGCGGCGGCCGGCTCGACCGGGAAGGGATCGATGAGGTCCATCCGCAGCCGGCCGAGGAAGAGCTCCTTCGAGAAGGAGGGCTTCTCCCAGGTCTGCTCGCGCGCGGCCTCGGCCACCGCGCGCGCTTCCGCTTCGCTGGCACCGCCCGGCTGCTTGGTCTCGCTCGTCATGGTCCTCGCCATCGGTCAGGGGGGACGGCGCGGCCCTGTTCCCGGGAGCGCGCGATCGTCCGCAAGCTGCTTCGGCCGCGCGACGGGGGGCCCCCGTAGGCCGAGCGGCCGAGGCGTGCCAGCGAACGGCGCACCACGACGGTGCGGAGTTCGCCGACGGAACGCTCCCGGATCGTTCCGCCGGTGTGCGGAGTCCGGCGGCGGAACGCTCCCGGATCGGGATGCCGCGGGCGGAGCGCCGCTCAGCCGAGCAGCGCGCGCGCCACGACCATCCGCTGCGCCTCGGTGGTCCCCTCGTAGATCTCGGTGATGCGCGCATCGCGGAAGAGCCGCTCGACGCGGTAATCGCGCGAGTAGCCGGCCGAGCCGTGGATCTGCACGGCGTCGTCGGCCGCGCGGTTCGAGAGCGTGCTGGCGAACAGCTTGGCCATCGCCGCCTCCTTGCCGCACGGCTCGCCCGCATCGCGCATCCGCGCCGCGCGCCGCGTCAGCAGCCGCGCCGCATCGATCTGCGTCGCCATGTCGGCGAGCTTCCACTGGATCGCCTGGAACTCGGCGATCGCGCGGCCGAACTGGCGGCGCTCCTGCGCGTACTTCAGCGACTCGTCGAGGCAGCCCTGCGCGATGCCGAGCGCCTGGCTCGCGATGCCGATCCGCCCGGCATCGAGCGTGTCCATCGCGATGCGGAACCCCTTGTCGACCTCGCCCAGCACGTTGGCGGCCGGCACCACGCAGCGATCGAGCACGATCTCGGTGGTCGGCGACGCCCGGATGCCGAGCTTCTGCTCCTTCTTGCCGACGCTGAGGCCCGGCGTCGTGCGTTCGACGACGAAGCAGGTGACGCCGCGCGAGCGGTGCTCCGCATCGGGCGGCGGCGACGTGCGCGCGAAGACGAGGTAGAGGCCGGCGTGCGAGCCCGACGTGATCCAGAGCTTCGCGCCGTCGAGCACGAACGAGTCGCCCTGCCGCACCGCCTTGGTCGACTGGTCGGCGGCGTCGGTGCCGGCGCCCGCTTCGGAGAGGCAGTAGGCGCCGAGCCATTCGCCGCTCGCGAGCTTCGGCAGGAAGCGCTTCTTCTGCTCCTCGTTGCCGTACTTGGCGATCGGCCCGCAGACCAGCGAGTTGTGCACCGAGAGGGTGACGGCGGTCGCGGGGCAGACGCGCGAGATCTCCTCGACGATCAGCGAGCCGGCCAGCGTCCCCATCGCCGTGCCACCCTGCGCCTCGGGCACGTTCACCGCCGTGAGGCCGAGCTCGCGCGCCTTCGCGTAGGGCACCTCCGGGAAGCTCTCGCTCTCGTCGTACTTCGCGGCGTGCGGAGCGACGTGCTCCTTCACGTAGTCGCGGACGGTCTGCTGCAGCAGCTCGAGCTCTTCGGGAAGGTCGGAAGCCAAGGGGTCGCTCCAAGGCGGGGCGGATGGCGGTGCCATCGGCCGCGCGGGGGCGCCACCATTACCAAAGGTCGCGGGGAGGCGTGCCGACGCGCTTCACCGGGGCGCGAGCGAAGCCAGCCGCGCTCACCTCCAGACGAGGTCGGTGATGAACTCGAGGAAGCCGCGCGCCCCCCGCCACAGGAGCTTCGTGAACCAGTTCGTCCCGCGCGGGAACCCGTCGTCGTACGTGTCGACCGGATCGTGCGGCGTGCGGGGCGCATCGAGCCAGGGCAGCAGATCGGCCGGCACCAGCAGGCCGTGGCAGCGGGTGCAGGAGTGGAGCCGCTCGGCGCGGTAGCGATGAGCCGTCAGCGACAGCGTCCCGCACTCGGGGCAGGCGAGCACCGGCGCCCCCGGCTCGGGCGCGATGCGGCGCAGATGCGGATCGAGCCGCAGCTCCCGGCCCCGCTCCAGCGCGTAGCGGCGCAACCGGCTGCGCTTGAACCAGTGCGCCGAGCACTTCGCGCAGATCGGCACCGGCACGCCGCGCGCGAGCTCCTGCTCGACGAGCGGGGAACCGTCGAGCGGGCAGGCGGGAGCGCGAGGGGGATCGACCATCGAGGCGCGGCTCACCGACCCTGCTCGAAGAGGCGCTTGATGCGCTGGAGGAGCCACACCGGCCAGGGGACGGTGAGCGCGTCGACGAACATCTCGGCCCCGGCGCCGCCGATCTCCCCCCACGTCGGCACGTCGCGCGGCGGCTCGATCGCCGCGGGCCCCATCGCGTCGGGCGGCAGCGGGCGATCGAGCCGCTGCTGCAGTTCGGGCGGGACGAAGAGTCCGCGGCAGCGCGCACAACCGCCGAGCCGCGCGCCCTGCCACTCGAGCCACGCCAGCGTCGGCGCGACGCACGCGGGACAGCTCGCCGGCGCGGCGACCGCAGCGTGCGTCGCGGAGTCGGGCACGTCGGGCTGCCGGCCGCGCGCCGCGCTCCAGCGCGCGAGCTCGCCGCCGTCGAACCAGAGCGCGTCGCAATCGCGGCAGCGGTCGAGCTCGATCGCGCCGAATCCCTGCTCGTGGCGCATCGCCGCGCCGTCGCGCGGGCAGCGACGCGGCTCGTTCGCTCGGCTCCGGTTCGTCTCGCTCGCCATCGGGGGCACTCCGCGGGCCGCAGCAACTGGCGGAGTGCTACGCGGCGCGGCCGCTCCGCCGTTCAGCTCGCGGCGGGCGTGTAGTCGTAGAAGCCGCGGCCGCTCTTCCGGCCGAGCAGGCCGGCCGCCACCATCCGGCGCAGCAGCGGGCAGGGGCGGTACTTGTCGTCGCCGAGGTCGCGGTGCAGCACTTCCATGATGAAGAGGCAGGTGTCGAGCCCGATCAGGTCGGCGAGCGTGAGCGGCCCCATCGGGTGGCCCATGCCGAGCTTCATCACCTCGTCGATCGCCTCCTTCTCGGCGACCCCCTCCATCACGCAGCAGATCGCCTCGTTGATCATCGGCATCAGGACGCGGTTGCTGACGAAGCCGGGGTAGTCGTTGGCCAGCACCGGCACCTTGCCGAGCCGCTTGGTCGTCTCGACGATGGTCGCCGTCGTCGCATCGCTGGTCAGCTGGCCGCGGATGATCTCGACCAGCTTCATCACCGGCACCGGGTTCATGAAGTGCATGCCGATCACGCGGTCGGGGCGGTCGCTCTTCGCGGCCAGCCGCGTGATGGAGATCGACGAGGTGTTCGACGCCAGCAGCGTCCGCTTCTCCGTCGACGCCGAGAGCTTCTGGAAGAGCTCCGCCTTCATCTCGAAGTTCTCGGGCACCGCCTCGACCACGAGGTCGGCCTCGGCGGCGTCGAGCAGCCGCGGGCTCGGCTTGATGCGCGCGGCGATGGCGTCCGCCTCGGCCTGCTGGAAGGTCCCCTTCTTCACCAGCCGCGCGAGGCTGCCGCGGATCGTCGCGATCCCCTTCTCGAGCGACGCCTCGAACGCATCGACCAGCGTCACCGTCAGGCCGGCTTGCGCGAAGACCTGCGCGATGCCGTTGCCCATCGTCCCCGCCCCGATCACGCTGACCTTCTGGATCTCGCTCACGTTCACCTCGCCTGAAGGGATGCCCCGGCGCCGCGCTCCCGGCGCCGCGCCCACTACACCGCGTTCACCGCTCGCTCAGCGCTCGACGGCCAGCGCCACGCCGTTGCCGCCGCCGAGGCACAACGACGCGAGCCCCTGCTTCTTGCCGCTCGCCGCCATCGCGTGCAGCAGCGTCGTCAGCACGCGCGCGCCGCTCGCGCCGATCGGATGGCCCAGAGCGACCGCGCCGCCGTTCACGTTGACGCGCGCCGGATCGAAGCCGCACTCGCGCGTGACGGCGATCGCCTGCACGGAGAACGCCTCGTTGAGCTCGATCACCTCGTAGGTGTCGGCCTTGGCGCCGATCTTCGCGTTCAGCCGCTTCACCGCCTCGACGGGCGCCATCATCACCCACTCGGGCGCCATGCCGCCGGTCGCGTAGCCGCGCACGCGCGCCAGCACCTTGCAGCCGAGCGCGGCGGCTCGCTTCTCCGACATCACCACCAGCGCCGCGGCGCCGTCGTTGATGGTCGACGCGTTGCCGGCGGTCACCGTGCCGCCCTCCTTCTTGAAGGCGGGCTTCAGCTTGCCGAGCTTCGCCGCGTCGCTGTCGGCGCGCGGCCCCTCGTCGGCGCTGACCACGAGCGGGTCGCCCTTCGGCTGCGCCACCTTCACCGGCACGATCTCGGCCGCGAACTTGCCGGCGCCGGCCGCCGCCACCGCCTTCGCGTGCGAGCCGGCGGCGAAGCGATCCTGCTCCTCGCGGCCGATCGCGTACTTCTCGGCGACCTTCTCGGCGGTCATCCCCATGTGGAAGTCGTTGTAGACGTCCCAGAGGCCGTCCCAGATCATCGCGTCGATCAGCTTGCCGTGGCCGAGACGCACCCCTTCGCGCGCTTCCGGCAGCAGGTAGGGCGCGCGCGACATGCACTCCATGCCGCCTGCGACGATGCACTCGGCGTCGCCGGCGCGAATGGCCTGCGCGGCGAGCATCACCGCCTTCAACCCCGAGCCGCACACCTTGTTGATGGTGACCGCCCCGATCGAGTCGGGCAGCCCCGCGCCGAGCGCCGCCTGGCGCGCCGGGTTCTGGCCGACGCCCGCCTGCAGCACGTGGCCCATGATCACTTCCTCGACCAGCGCCGGGTCGATGCCGGCGCGCGCGACCGCCTCCTTCACCGCGACGGCGCCGAGCTGCGGCGCGCGCATGGAATTGAACGCCCCCTGGAAACGCCCGATCGGCGTGCGGACGGCGCTGACGATGACGGCCTCGGCCATGGCTTCGCTCCGGTGAGGTCGGGGCGCGGCGCTTCGTCGCGCCGTGCCGCGTCGACCGATGGAGCGGCGGACATTACCAGCGGGTCGCGCTCCGAGGCGGCGCGCCACCGAGTTCGACCGACCCGCGCGCCGCGAATCCGCGCGGCGGCGACGGCACGGCCGCTCGCAGCGGGACCGGCGCGTACGCGCGATGGCTCGCGAAGGCGAGGAGCCCCATCGCGAAGAAGAGCTCGCCGAGTTCCTGCGCGTCGTTCCGATGGACCAGCGGCGTGTGGTCGGCGAGGTGGCGCACCTGCATCAGCGCGACGATCAGCCACGGGGTCGCCGCCAGCGGGACCAGCGGCACGCCGGCGCGCCATGCAGCGCGCGCGAACGACGGGAAGAGGCAGGCGAGCGCGCTGGCGGCCATCAGCAACGCGAGCGTGCCGACCAGCAGCGAGTACTTGAGCTGCTGCAGCCCCTGCAGGTTGTGGAGGTTCAGCTCGCGCTGCTCGTTCAGTTCCAGCAGCGGCGCGGGCGTGGCGAAGCCGAAGAGGCGCTGTCCCCAGCTGATCTCCTCGCCGACGAAGAGCACCATCAGCAGCGCGCCGCCGCGCAGCAGCAGGCGCCGGGCACGACCGCAGCCGTCCGGCAGCGGATCGAACGAGCGCCGCGCGAACAGCAGCGCCGCGCCGAAGAAGGCGAGCGCGGTGGCCGCCTCGATCGGCCCATCCTCCCGACACCAGTCGTGCAACGAGCTCGCTCCCGCGTGGCTCCACGCGATCGCGACGGCCGCGGCGAGGAAGGCGGCGAGCGGCGGCCAAGGCGAGGTGTCGGTGAGCGGGCGCGTGGGCATGGAGGGTCCGGCGACGGCGGCGCCAAGCGGCGCTGCGCGTTAGAGAACACAGGAAGGCGCGCGCGGCCGCCCCGCCGACCGCGCATCGGAAGAGGTTTCGCGCAACGCAGCGATGCGGCTGCGATGCGGTGGCGCAGCGCTGAAGGGGAGCGTCGCGGGCTACGCGTCGGGCGGCACTGCCCGATCGATCGCCACCAGCTCCAAGGCAAGCAGCGCTCCGTCGAAGTGGGCGCGCGCCAGCTCCTTGTCGAAGCCGGGCGGCACCGGCAGCACCGCGCCGAGCCAGCCGGTCGCCGCCGTCGCGCAGCGCGCGCGCACCAGGAAGGCGTCGTCGAGCTGATCGATCTCGATGGCGTTCGCGGCCACGCCCACCAGCACGACGTGCCAGCGGAGCGCGCCGCCATCGAGCTGCCAGGTGGCGGGCGCCTCGTCGAAGAAGGAGTGCGGCGTGACGCCCGGCGTCCCGGGGAAGTTCTGCGCCAGCGCCGCTGCGACGGCCGCACGCGCCGCGTCGATGGCGCGCCTCACTTGCGCCTGCTCGAAATCGTCCGCCACCCGTCGCTCCTCGCGCGGTGCCGCCGCCCGCCCGCCGCCGCTCGCCGCCCACTCGCCGCCGGCGGCCGCGGCGACGGTTACTATCTCCCGCCCTCGCCGCAACAAGGAGCCTCGCGACCGGAAGCGCCGGACGGCGGTTCCCCTCGCGAGGAGAGAGACACGGGATGCCCACGCCGATGACCCAAGACCCCGATCCGATCGAGACGCAGGAGTGGGCCGAGTCGCTCGACGGCGTGCTTCACGTGAACGGCCGCACGCGCGCCGAGTTCCTGGTCGGCCGGCTCCTCGAGCACGCGGCGCGCTCCGGCATCGACCTGCCGGCGCCGATGAACACGCCCTACCTCAACACGATCCCGGCGGCGCTCGAGCCCCCCTATCCCGGCAATCGCGAGATCGAGCGCAAGCTCAAGCGGCTGATCCGCTGGAACGCGATGGCGCTGGTCCACAGCGCCAACCAGCGCACGCCCGGCATCGGCGGCCACATCTCGACCTTCGCCTCCTCCTCCACGCTCTTCGAGGTCGGCCTCAACTGGTTCTTCCGAGGGCGGACCGCGGACACGGTGGGTGACCAGGTCTTCTTCCAGGGCCACGCCTCGCCCGGCCTCTACGCGCGCGCGTGGCTCGAGGGGCGCCTCAGCGACCAGCAGATGCTGAACTTCCGGCGCGAGCTGCAGCCGGGCGGCGGCCTCTCTTCCTATCCCCATCCGTGGCTGATGCCCGACTTCTGGCAGTTCCCGTCGGTCTCGATGGGATTGTCGCCCCTTTGTTCGATCTACCAGGCGCGCTTCAACCGCTACCTCCACCATCGCGGCCTCGCCGACACCAGCAACAGCCGCGTCTGGGCGTTCCTCGGCGACGGCGAGATGGACGAGCCCGAGTCGCTCGGCGCCATCACGCTCGCCTCGCGCGAGAAGCTCGACAACCTCACCTGGATCGTGAACTGCAACCTGCAGCGGCTCGACGGGCCGGTGCGCGGCAACGGGAAGATCATCCAGGAGCTCGAGGCGGCCTTCCGCGGCGCCGGCTGGAACGTGATCAAGGTGATCTGGGGTTCGGCGTGGGATCCGCTGCTCGACGCCGACACGACCGGCGCGCTGGTGAAGCGGATGGGCGAGACGGTCGACGGCCAGTACCAGAAGTACGTGGTCGAGGACGGCAAGTACACCCGCGAGCGCTTCTTCGGGCCGGAGCCGGAACTCGCCGCGCTGGTCCGCGACCTGCGCGACGTCGACATCCGCAACCTGAACCGCGGCGGCCACGACCCGGCGAAGGTCTACGCCGCGTTCAAGGCGGCGACCGAGACGACCGGCCGGCCGACCGTGATCCTCGCCAAGACGGTGAAGGGCTACGGGCTCGGCGAGGCGGGCGAGGGGCGCAACACCTCGCACAACCAGAAGCACCTCGAGGAGGTGCAGATCCAGAGGTTCCTCTCGCGCCTCGAGCTCGAGATCCCGGGCCGCAAGGAGGGCGAGGCGCCCTTCTGGAAGCCGGCGGCGAACAGCCCCGAGCTCGAGTACCTGCGCGAGCGGCGCGCGGCGCTCGGCGGGCCGCTGCCGCGGCGCGTGGTGGTCAGCAAGCCGCTCGACGTGCCTTCGCTCGATTCGTTCAAGGACTTCCTCGGCTCGAGCGGCGGCCAGCCGCTCAGCACCACCATGGTCCACGTGCGGATGATGGCGATGCTGCTCAAGCATCCCGGCATCGGCAAGCGGCTGGTGCCGATCGTGCCCGACGAGGCGCGCACCTTCGGCATGGAGTCGCTCTTCCGCCAGTGCGCGATCTACGCGTCGCAGGGCCAGCTCTACGAGCCGGTCGACAAGGCGCAGTACCTCTACTACCGCGAGGCGAAGGAGGGGCAGATCCTCGAGGAGGGGATCAACGAGGCCGGCTCGCTCGCGAGCTTCATCGCCGCCGGCACGTCGTACGCGACGCACGGCGAGCCGACCATCCCGATGTTCACCTTCTATTCGATGTTCGGCATGCAGCGCGTCGGCGACCTCGTCTGGCAGGCGGCCGACTCGCGCGCGCGCGGCTTCCTGTTCGGCGCGACGGCCGGGCGCACCACGCTGAACGGCGAGGGGCTGCAGCACGAGGACGGCAACAGCCACCTGCTGGCGCTGCCGGTGCCGAACCTCGTCGCCTACGACGCGACCTACGGCTACGAGCTCGCCGTCATCGTGCAGGACGGCATCAAGCGGATGTACGCCGACGGCGAGGACATCCTCTACTACGTCACGATCTACAACGAGAACTACGAGATGCCGGCGATGCCGGAGGGGGCGCGCGAGGGGATCCTGCGCGGCCTCTACCGGGTGCGGCGCGGCGAGGGCGACGGCAAGCGGCGCGTCCACCTGCTCGGCGCCGGCACGATCCTGCGCGAGGCGCTGCGCGCCGCCGACCTGCTGCGCGACAAGTTCGGCGTCTCGGCCGACGTCTGGTCGGTGACCAGCTGGAAGGAGCTGCGGCGCGACGCGCTCGAGTGCGAGCGGTGGAACATGCTCCACCCCGACCAGCCGATGCGCACGCCGTGGATCACGCAGCAGCTGCGCGACGAGCCGTGGCCGGTGGTGGCGACCAGCGACTACGTGAAGGCGATGCCGCACCTCGTCGCGCCGTGGGTCCCGCAGGGGCTCCACGCGCTCGGCACCGACGGCTTCGGCCGCAGCGAGACGCGCCCGGCGCTGCGCCGCTTCTTCGAGGTCGATGCCGAGCACGTCGCGGTGGCGGCGCTCTGGCAGCTCGCGAAGGAGGGGACGCTCAAGCCCGCCGAGGTGGCGAAGGCGATCCGCGATCTCGGCCTCGACCCCGAGACCGCGAGCCCCGTCACGCGGTGAGCCCACGGTGAGCCACGCCGATCCGCCGCAGGTCGCCGGCCTGCGGCTCCGTTGGCACGAGTTCCGGCATCCCGATCCGGGAGCGTTCCGCCCGCAGGAACCGCACCCTGCCGCTCCCGGCGATGCCGGCGCGTCGGGCACCACCGCCACCGACGACCGCTCGTTCGGCCTCTGGGTCCTCGAGGACCCCGACGTGCTGCTCGACCTGATCACGCCCGAGGAGTACGAGGCGAACGACGAGCGGATGCCCTACTTCGGGGCGGTCTGGCCGTCGGCCGAGTCGCTGGTGGCGAAGCTGCTCGCCGGCCCGCGCCTCGATGGCGTCGAGCTGCTCGACCTCGGCTGCGGCCTCGGGCCGTGCGGCTTCGCGGCGGCGGCGCGCGGCGCGCGCGTCACCTTCATGGACTGGGAGCCGCGCGCGCTCGAGATCGTCGAGCGGAGCGTCCTCGCGCAGGGACGCCGACTCGCCGACTTCGATCTCGTCGTCGCCGACTGGCGCAAGCCGCCGCGCATGGGTCCGTTCGACCTCGTGATCGGCGCCGACGTCCTCTACGAGGAGCGCAACGCGCCGGCCGTCGCGGCGTTCCTCGGCGGCCACGTCAAGCCGGGCGGCGAGGCGTGGATCGGCGATCCCGGCCGCCCCCACGCCATCCGTTTCCCGGCGCTCGCGCAGCAGCACGGCCTCGCCTTCAAGGGCAGCGAGCGCCTCCCCGCGATGAAGCACGCCATCGAGATCGCGCTGCAGCGCTACGCGCGCGAGTGAGCGGCGCGCCGCGGGGCGGGGCGGCGGCGCGCGGAGCTGAAGGGAATCGTCGTCGAGCGGAAGTAGTCGCGCGATGAGCCACTCCGCACCACCCGCCATCGAGGAGTTGCTGGCGCATGCCGACTTCGCGGCCGCGCTGGCGCGCCAGCTGCTCCGCGATGGCGATCGCGCCGGCGACCTCACGCAGCAGGCATGGTTGCGCGCGCTCGAGCGACCGCCGACACCCGGTCCGCGCCTGCGCGCCTGGCTCGCCGGCCTGCTGCGCAATCTCGCGCGCAACGACGCGCGCGCAGCGGTTCGCCGCCTCCGCCATGAGCAGCTCGCGGCGCGCAACGAGGCGCAGCCGGCCGCCGACGAGCTGACCGGCGCGATCGAAGCGCAGCGGCTGGTCGCGACGGCGCTGTTGCGCGTCGAGGAGCCGTATCGCGAGACGCTGCTCCGCCGCTGGTATCGCGACGAGAAGCCGGCGGCGATCGCCCGCGCGATGGGCGCGCCGGTGAAGACGATCGACACGCGGCTCGCGCGCGGACTCGAGCGGCTGCGCGCTGAGCTGACCGAGTTGAAGCAGGGCGACCGCGACGGCTGGCGGCGGGAGCTCGCGCTCTTGGCGGCGCCGACCACCGGCGGCTCGCTCACGTTGGCCGGCCCAGGAGCGATCGCGATGAGCAGCAGCGCGAAGTGGGTCGCCGCCCTCCTGGTCGGGGCGACGCTGATCGCAGGTTGGCGATTCGGCGCGCCTGCCGAGGACGACGGCGCGCGCCTCGCCGAAGGGCCGCGAGATCCGGCGTCGGCGGTCGTCGCGACCGCTGACGGGCCACGTGCACCGAGCGTCTCGGCGCCGCTCGCCCCGGCTGCGGAGCGAGTCGCTTCCGAGATCGACGCCCCACCGCTCGATGCTGCACCGTCGGACGCTGCAGCGGCCGCTCCAGCGACGGTGCGCGGACGCGTCGTATCGAGCGAGACCGGCGAGCCGCTGTCGGGAGTGCAGGTGATGCTCCGACCGGCGGCGGCGATCATCGCCAGCGTGGCGGCGACGACCCGGAGCGACGCCGAGGGGCGTTTCGAAGTCCCGCGCTGCGCGTTGCCGGCGCGACTGCTGCTGCACGCGACCGGCTTCGACTCGCACGATCAGCGCTTCGGGCGCGGCGAGGCGGCGCTGCTCGACAGCGGCGACCTCGGCGTGATCGAGCTCGTCCCGCAGCACGAGGCGACGCTGCTCTGCACGCTGCGACCCGCCGGCGGTGGACCGCTGCCGGAGCGGCTGCGCTCGGCGGGGTCGGTGCTGATCGGCCCGGGCGCAGGGGTCGAGCCCGAGTCGATGGCGCGTTTCCTCGACGCCGCCGCGCCGCCGAGCGCGCGGAGCCGGGCCCTCGGCCTCGTCGCCGAACGCGCCGGCGAGCGGTGGCGCCGCGAGCGCCTCCCGACCGGGTTGCCGCTCCATGCCTACGCCTACCTTGGCGAGTCGGTCGTCGGCCATGTCGAGGTCGCACCGCTCGCGAGCGGCGAGGTGCGCGAGGTCACGATCGAGGTGACCGACTCGATCTCGATCACGCTGCGCTGGATCGATGCGGAGAGCGGCGAATCGCTCGAGGTCGCCGATGCGCCGGCGCTCTCCTGGGTCGCGATCGCCTGGCGCGGCGAGGGCGGCGAGCCGCCGCTCGACGAGCGACGCGAGCCGAGGAAGTTCGCCGGCGAGGTCGCGCTGCCCGGTCCGGGGCGGCTCACCGTGCAGCACGCTCTCCGCGGCTTCGCGCCGGGGTCAGTCGAGACGGACGTCGAAGCGGGCAGCGAGGTCGAGATCGCGCTCACCGCGTGGCGCGCCGTCAAGGTCGACTTCGCGACCGCGGAGGGGGAGCCCTATTGGGATCCGCCGATCGAGGAGCGCGTCGAGAACGCCACGACGCGCTGGACCGGCGGCCATCCGCACGAGTCGCGCCGCCAACTCACCCTCTGGGCCGGGCCGCCGGGACAGTCGCCGCCGGCGACGTTCCATCACGAACTCGACGACGCGAACCGCGCGACGAGGACCACCACCGCGGCGGCAGGGCGCTTCGGCATCGACGGGTTCCAACTCCATCTGCCGCCCGAGCCGCGGCGCCTCGTCCTCTACGCCGACGGCGAGCCGATCGCGCAGGTCGTGATCGACGCCGCGGCCACGCAGGCATCACTGATCGCCGCGATCGACCCGCTGCCGACCGGCGCGCTGCGCTTCCGCGTGGTCGATCGCGCGAGCGGCGCGCCGCTCCCCGCCTATCGCGTCCGGCTCACTCGCCAAGTCGGCCCCTCCCGCGACCACCCGGCGCAGCAGATGGGATTCGAAGTCGACGATCCGGAGCAGCGCGGCTTCCTCGCCGAGCGGCTGCAAGCGGGCACCTACACGCTCGAGATCGCCGGCGAAGTGCGCGATGCCGCCGCGAAAGAGGGCGCGCGGCGGATCGTCGTCGAGGCCGACCGCGAAGTCGACCTCGGGACGATCGCGATCGACCCGCTCGACGCCGCCGATCCGATGAGCCGCGGCGGCCGCACGCGGCGGTGAGCGGCGGTGAGCGACCGGCGGTGGTCGCGCCGTTCGTGCCGCCGCCGCCCTACCCCACCCACCCGGCGCGCCACGCCATCAGCCAGGCGACGAGGTGGAGGAGGATCACGGCCCACAGGACGAGCCGGAAGGAGAGCTTCTGCGTCTTGTGGCGGAAGAGCCGCGAGGCGAGCAGCGCGCCGGGCCAGCCGCCGAGCAGCGCCAGCAGGTGGAGCGTGTTCTCCGGGACGCGGCGGCCGCCGTGCGTCGCGCGCCGCTTGTCGAAGCCGTAGGCGACGAACGCGGCGACGCTCGCAACGGCGTAGACGACGGCGATCAGCGGCAGCACGGCGGCGTGCCTCGGCGACGCGGCGTGCGGATCCCGTCGGCGGAACGCTCCCGGATCGAAACGCCGCGGGTCACGCTGCGCGTCACTGCACCGTGATCGTCTGCGCGTTGCTGACCAGCAGGTCGCCGTTGGCGGCGATGGCCCAGCACTCGAAGGTGAACGACATGCCAGCGACGCTCGGGTCGACCGTCTCGGTGGCGCTCCACTCGCCCGCCGCGTCGAAGGCGAACAGCCCGAGGCTCACGAACAGCGGCGTCGAGTCGACCGCGGTCAGCGCCAGCAGCAGCGGCGCGTTCGCCCCGCCCTGCCGCAGGAAGGCGTTCACGTCGCTGCCGCCGACCGGCTCGTTGTCGTCGACGCCGAAGTAGAGCGGCGAGAGGTCCTCGGTCAGGTCGAGCACCTGCTTCATGCCGAACGGCCCGACGTGCGTCATCGCGCCGGTCGCCGGATCGCACTCGTAGAGGTCGGTGTCGCTCGACACCCAGAGGCGGCCGTCGGCGGTGTAGGCGGCGCCCGTCGTCTTGAAGCCGACGTTCAGGTTGATGTCGGTCCGCGTGCGCGACGGCAGCGCGATGTCGTAGAGCTTCGCGCCGGCGAAGTAGGTGAAGTGGTCGACCACGCCGGGCGGGAACGCGAGGTCGCCGCCGTCGCCGGCCGTGTCGACGCCCCCCATGCCGCCGAGGTTGGTGAGCGCGCCCGTCGTCGAGTCGATCTTGTAGAGCGTCGCCGAGTTGAGCGGCACGCCGTAGAGGTTGCAGTCGGCGTCGAACCCCACCCGGTGGAACTGCACGTTCGGGCCCGCGTGGATGGTCGTCTCGGTGTCGGTCGCCGGATCCCAGACCGAGATCTTGTTGGGCGTCACGTTGCTGAACAGCCAGATCTGGCCGGTGCGCGGATGGCGGGCCGCGGCGACCTTCGTCTGCTTCATGTTGCGCGACACGAAGGTCGCCTGCCCGGTCTGCACGTCGATCGACCAGATCTCGGGCGGCGCGACGTGGCGGATGCCGTAGATCGGCGCGAAGGTCTGCGCCGCGGCGGACGGCGCGAGCAGCGCCGACGCGCCCCCCACGAGGACGGTCGCGAACGCGGTGGCGAGCAAGGTGCGCATCGAGGTCGAGCTCCGGCAGGTCGGGCGCGGCGGTCGCGAACGATCGATGCCCAACGATCGAGACTCGGTGATCGAGACTCAGCGGTCGAGGCTCTTCGATCGGCGGGCGCCGCGCGAAACGGCGCGGAACGGTAGCTCGCCCGGGCGGCGCCGTGAAGAGGTCGCCGCTCGCGCTGAACTTTCTTCCGCTCGCGCTCCGCGGCGCCCTCAGCCCGCGCCCTCAGCCCGCGCCCTCAGCCCGCCCGCGGCAGCCGTCCGCTGAAGCGCAGCATCTGCGTCTCGAGGTCGCACGGGTAGGTGATGCGCGCGTCGACCAGCGCGCCGCTCGCGTCGCGCACCGCCACCAGCTCGGGTTGCACGAAGCCGCTGTACGACGGCAGGTCGAGCGCCGCGAAGCGCGCCACCACCTCGTCGCGCAGCCGCGGATCGAAGCGCCGACCGTACTCGTCGACGAGCGCCTTGCCGGCCGCGTAGTCGCCCTCCGACTTGATCCGCTGCACCTCGCGCAGCAGCCGGCACGCGCCCGCATGCCACGCGTCCTGGTCGACCACGCACCAGAAGGTCTTGCCGTCGCGGCACCGCTCCTCGATGGCGGCGGCGTGGCGGCGGATCCACTGCACCACCAGCTGGCGGTTGCGCATGTGGTCCTCCTCGAGCGTGTCGCCCTCCTTGACGCGGTTCAGTTGCGTCAGCGCGTTGCGCGTGTAGGCCTCGTACTCGGCGAGCTGCGCCGCGCGCGGGTCGTCGAGCAGCCCGAGCTCGACGAGCTTTGGGTCGCCGATGAAGCAGAGCGCGACGAGGTCGGCGCGCGCCTCCTCGAGCGCCGAGTAGCACTCCTTCAGGTGGACGGCCGGATCGCCCGCGAGGCCCGGCGCGCTGCGCCCCGACGCGTGGCCGATCACCTCGTGCATGTTGGTGGTGAGCGCCGCGCAGAGCGCCTTCCACTGCTTGCTGCGCGCCGCCTCGGCGTCGTCGAAGCAGAACTCGCGGCGCGACGCCTCGGGCGCCGACTTCTCGTAGGCCTCGACCACGTTGCCGAGGCTCACCGACTTGCTGCCGTACTGCTCGCGCAGGTCCTGCGGGTTCGGCAGGTTGACGCCGATCGGCGTCATCGGCCCGCAGTCGCCCACCTCGATCACCACCTCGATCGCCTTCGCCGAGATCCCCTTCACCTGCGGCTTGCGGTAGGCGGGCTCGATCGGCATCCGGTCCTCGAACCACTGCGCGTGCGTCGCGAACTGGCGGATCTGCTCCATGCGCGCCGGGTCGTCGATGGAGACCATCGCCTGCCAGGTGCCCTTCACGCCGCGCGGATCGACGTAGACCTCGATGAAGCCGTTCACCGTGTCGACCGGCGACTCCTGGTCGGCGACCCACGCGATGCAGTAGTCGCGGAAGTCGGCCTCCTCGCCGGTCCGGTACCAGCGGATCAGCGTGCCGAGCGCGCGCGCCATGCGCGGCGTCGCGAAGGGGATCGCCGCTTCGAGGTGCGCGACGATGCGGCCGATCGGCGCGGCGTAGAGGCCGGGCGGCACGAGGTGATCGAAGCCGGCGCGCCACACCTGCTCGACGAGCTTCCCGTCCGGCCCCTTCGCGAGCCGGCTGTTCAGCGCGTGGCGCTCCTCGAAGCCGGCGAGGTCGGCGAGCGTCACGTCGGGGCCGTAGAGGTTGTTGGCCGACGCGGTGAGGAGGTCCTTGCCGGGCGGCGGGTCCTTGCAGGTCACCATCGGCTCGTGCGTCGCGTCGAAGAGGAGCGGCGCCAATCGGGCGAGCAGCGCGTCGCGCGTCTCGCCGGCGCGGAGAGGCAGCTTCGCGCCGCGTTGCGCCGCGCGCTCGACGAGGCGGGCGAAGGCCGCCGGCGCGCAGCGCAGCGTGAACTTGCGGCTGGTGATCTGGTGGTAGGGGCCGCTGTGGAGCCAGAGGAGGCGCGCGTAGCGACGCAGATCGGCGAGCGCAGTGAGGTCGGCCTCGTCGGCGCCGGCCGCGCGCGCGTCGTCCTGCCAGCGCGCGCCGATCGCCCGCAGCGCGACGAGCGTCTCCTCGACGAGGTCGCGCAGCACGACGCCGTCGCGGTGGCGCTGGTCGAGGTAGATGTCGCGGCCGGCGATCGCCGCCTCGCAGAGGTGCCAGCAGAGGAGGCGCTGCTCGCGCGGCAGCTTCTCGAAGCCATCGGCGTAGAGCTGCACGACGGCGCCGTCGTCGACGCGCTCGAGGAGCCAACGCCGCTCGGCGGTCGTCGCGCCGTCGCTCGCCGCGGAGGCGAGCGTGCCGCCGTTCGCCGGTTCCGCCGCCGCTCCCGCGAGTCGCTGCGCCATCGTCGATCCTCCGCTGCCGTGCCGTCGCGACTCCGGCTCGACGCTGCCGCGCGTCGGGTCCCCGTCGCAACGCCCCCGTTATCGTCCGCCGCCATGAAACTGCTGACGTTCCAGGCGGCGCGCTTCGCGTGGAAGAGCGCCGTCGCCGGCCTCGCCGACGGGGCCGACCCGCCGGCCGACGACTCGAGCTGCGATGCCGTCGTCGTCTTCGCCCACGCGCAGCTGGCCGACGTCGAACCGGCCGCTCGCGAGCGGACCATGCGTCACGCGGTGAAGCACATCAAGTGGCTCGCCAACAAGCGGCAGCTGAAGAACGTCGTGCTCCACTCCTTCACCCACCTCGGCGGCGCGGCCGCGCCCGCCGACTTCGCGCGCGCGTGGCTCACGGAGCTGGCGAGCAAGCTCGAGAGCGGCGGCTACGCGGTGAAGCTCACCCCCTTCGGCTGGTCGTGCGCCTGGGAGCTCTCCGTCTTCGGCGAGAGCCTCGCCAAGGTCTGGAAGGAGATCGGCCCCGGCGACCCTCCCCTGCCTGGTGCCGGGGAGTTTCCATCTCCCCCCTCCGAAGGCACCGCTCCGCCCTCCGGTGCCGGGGAGTTTCCATCCAGCTGACCGGGTGGTTTTGCGCCGATTCGACGATTCGCGCAGCGGATCGACGTTCGTCGAGTCCGGACGGAAACTCCCCGGCACCGGTGAGCGGGGGGCGACTCGGCACCTTGCCGGACGGAAACTCCCCGGCACCGGTGTGAGACGGCACCGGTGTGAGAGAGGGGGCGACTAGAGCTCGATCACGAGGCCGATGGTCGGGCCGTAGAGGTCGAGCAGGCCGCGGTTGGTGTCTTCGTTGAGCCAGTAGCGCATCCAGCGCCAGCCGAGCGAGGCGTGGACGCGGTCGATGAACTCCCAGTCGACGTTGGCCGAGGCGTCGACGAGGCGGCGCCCCTCGTCGAGCGTCGCGAAGGCGCCGTCGAGCCGGAGGCCGAAGCCGTCGCCGAACCCGGTGAAGCTCGACGCCGTGACGGCCGGCAGCAGGCGAGAGAACTTGCGGGAGTCGTCGAACGCCGCGTCGCGGTCGCGCAGCTCGAGGTCGAACTGCCACCAGTAGGCGCCGACGCCGAGCCGCACCTCGAAGTCGTCCTCCTGGATCAGCGCGCCGTCGACCCGCGCCGCCCACGTCGTGAGGCCGAGGTCGCTCTCGATGTCGTTGCCGGCCGGGTAGGTGTGGCCGTGGAAGACGACGTCGCGAGCGAGCGTCGAGCTGCCGTCGTACGAGAAGGGCAGGTACTGGAGCCCGAGCCGCAGCGGCCCGTCGTCGAGCTCGAGCGCGAAGTTGCCGAACGCGTTCTCCTGCAGGTCGAGATCGTCGTCGACGCTCATCCGGCTGCCGCTGCCCGGCACGCCGCCCTGCGTGACGGTGAGGTTGCCGTCGACCTGCGTCGGGAAGAAGGTGGCGCGCGCCGTCGCGCTCGGCACCCCATCGGTCATCGAGCAGCCGCACGCCAGCGCCGCCCCCGCGATCGCCCCCGCCAGCGCCCTCGCTCCGTGCCGCCCCATCGCCGCCTGCCCCATCGCTCGCTCCCTCGAGATCGTCGCCGCGTCGCCTGCCCCGTCCTCTGCCCTGTCGCCGGCCGCCACGCTACGCCCGCTCGCCGTAGAGCCGCGCGCGCGCCGTCTCCTGCCGCCAGCGCGCCACCGCCCCATCGCACAACTCGTCGAGCCGCGCCCGCCCCGCCGCGCGGAGCAGCTCGCCCCCGTCGATCGCGCGGCGCAGCGCGTCCCCGCCGGCGATGCAGTCGATCGGCAGCTTCTCGCGCTCGTACTCGTAGGGCGGCGGCTTCCACTGCAGCGCCTCGGGCCAGCGCGACTTCACCGCCGCCAGCAGAGCAAGCGTGGTGCGGTACGGTTGGAACGCCCGCCGATCGGTGACGTGGAGGAAGAGGCCGCCGCAACTTTCGCCGCGATGCTTGTGGAAGGTCGGCTCGAAGCGGACCGGCCGGAAGGCGACGCCCGGCAGCGCGAACGCCGCGAGGTCGGCGCGCAGCCGCCACGGATCGATCGCCGGCGCGCCCCACAGCTCGAACGGCGTCGTGCTGCCGCGTCCTTCCGAGAGCGTCGTCCCCTCCAGCACCACCTGCCCCGGATAGACGTCGACCCCTTCGCTGCGCGGCAAGTTCGGCGAGGTCGGCACCCACGGCCGGCCGAGATCGCGCCACCCCATCGCGCGCGTGAGCCCCTCGCACCTCACCACCTCGACGCGCGCGCCGATCGACAGCGCCTCGTTCACCCAGAGCGCGAGCTCCCCCATCGTCAGGTCGTGGCGCATCGGCATCGGCGCGCGGCCGACGAAGCTCGCGAAACGCGGATCGAGCCACGCCCCCTCGACTGCCTCGCCGCCGAGCGGATTGGGGCGATCGAGCACCAGCAGCGGGATGCCTGCTTCGGCGCACGCCTCGAGGCAGTGGCTCACCGTCCAGACGAAGGTGTAGACGCGGCAACCGACGTCCTGCAGGTCGACGACCAACGCGTCGAGGCCGGCGAGCCAGTCGCGGCGCGGCCGGCGCGTCTCGCTGTAGAGGCTGAAGACGGGCGCACCGGTGAGCGGATCGCGGCCGTGGCCGCTCTCCACCATGTTGTCCTGCTGCTCGGCGAAGAGGCCGTGCTGCGGACTGAAGAGCGCGGCGAGCTGGCCGGGGAAGCGCGCGTGGAGGAGTTCATGCGCCAGCCGGAAGTCGCGATCGACGGAGGCCTGGTTCATCAGCAGGCCGAACTTCGCGCCGCGCGCCAGCAGCGCGGGCGGCCGCTCGAGCGCGACCTCGAGGCCGAAACGGAAGCGGGAGTCGATCGCCATCGCGGGGACGTTAGCGTCGACGGCGCGGCCGCTTGCCGTGGTCGCTCCACGCGGAGGTGTCGACTTGCTCCGTCCTGCTCGCGCCGCTCCCGCTGCTCGCGCGATGCGATGGTGCGCTGCCGCCCTGGCCGCGCTGCTCCTCGCTGGCTGCACGCGCGAGCGCACGCCGCTCGCGCCGCCCGGCATGTGCTTCATCGCGGGCGGCGAGTTCACGATGGGCGTCGACGCGGCGGCCGAGGCGCTCTGCGCGCTGCCGGGCAGCACGGTCGACGCGACGCCGCCCCATCGCGTCTTCGTCTCGCCCTTCTGGATCGATGCGACCGAGGTGACCAACGAGCAGTTCGCCGAGTTCGTCGCCGCGACGCGCTACGTGACCGTCGCCGAGCAGGCGCCGACCGCGGCCGAGTTCCCCGACGCCGCCCCCGAGCTGCTGGTCGCCGGCTCGACGCTCTTCACGCCGACGAGCGGGCCGGTCGCGCTCGATGCGCCACTCTCGTGGTGGCGCTGGCAGCCGGGGGCGGACTGGCGCCATCCCGACGGACCCGGCAGCGACCTCACTGGCCGCGAGCGCCATCCGGTCGTCCACGTCGCCTACCCCGATGCGATCGCTTACGCGACGTGGGCCGGCAAGCGGCTGCCCACCTCGGCCGAGTGGGAGTGCGCCGCGCGCGGCGGTCTCGAGCGCGCCCGCTACGCGTGGGGCGACGAGCTGACGCCGGCCGGCCGCCACCTCGCCAACCTCTACCAGGGCGACTTCCCGATCGCGGGCGGCGACACGGGCGCCGACGGCTTCGTCGGCCCCGCGCCGGTCGGCAGCTACCCCGAGAACGGCTTCGGCCTCTTCGACGTCACCGGCAACGTCTGGGAGTGGACGAGCGACTGGTACCGCGCCGACACCTACGCAGAGCGAGCAGCGACGGGCGACGTTCCGCGCGACCCGCGCGGTCCGGCCGCACCGTTCGATCCCGCTGAACCGGGCGCCCGCAAGCGCGTGCAGCGCGGCGGCTCGTTCCTCTGCAGCGATCAGTACTGCACCCGCTACCTCGTCGGTGCCATCGGCCGCGGCGAGGAGCGCACCGCCAGCAACCACGTCGGCTTCCGCTGCGCGCGCGACGCCGCGCAGTGATGCGCCGCGCAGTGATGCGCCGCGCGTCGAGGCGCCACGCCCCGCCCACCCCCTCGCCGCCTGCCCGTCACTCGTAGAGGAGGAACGGCGCGCGCCGCACGCGGAACGCCTCCGCCTCCGCCTGCCACTCCTCCGCGATCAGCTCCGGCGCTCGCCCCGCTCGCAGCGCCGCGATCGTCGCCTTCGAGCAGAGCAGCGCATCCACGTCGTCGAGCGACCAGACGTCGGCATGGCGCGCGTGGAGCTCTGCTGCGATCTCCAGCACGACGCGGAACGGATCGAGCGCCGCGCGATCGACGACATGCACGCGCACGCCGCGGCACGCCACGCCGGCGTGCTTCGAGCCGCTCGGCGTGAAGGCGACCTCCATGAAGGTGACGCCGGGGAGGCGCCGCTCGGTCAGCGCGGCCACCAGCGCGCGCGCGTCGAGCCACGGCGCGCCGAACTGCTCGAACGGCAAGTCGGTGCCCCGGCCGAGCGAGAGGCTCGTCCGCTCCAGCACGACGAGGCCGGGATAGAGGAGTGCCGCGTCGAGCGTCCGCAAGTTCGGCGACGGATCGATCCAGGGCAGCAGCGTCGCGTCGAAGAGCTGCGCGCGCCGCCAGCCGGCGAGCTCCACCACTTCCAGCTCGAGCGCGAGCCCGCGCTCCGCGACGTACAACCGCGCCAGCTCCCCCATCGTGAGGCCGTGGCGCAACGGCAGCGGATGGAGCGCGGTGAAGCTCGCGCGGCCCGAATCGGGGAGCGGCCCGCCGATCGCGACGCCGCCGATCGGGTTCGGCCGATCGAGCACGACGAAGCGCACGCCCGCGGCCGCCGCCGCCTCCATGCAGAGCGCCAGCGTCGAGGCGTAGGTGTAGCAGCGCGCGCCCGCGTCCTGCAGGTCGAAGACGAGCGTGTCGAGCCCTTCGAGCTGCGCCGTCGTCGGCGCTTGCCGCTCGCCGTAGAGGCTCACGATCGGCAGTCCGGTCGCGGCGTCGACCGAGTCGGCGACCTCCTCGTCGGCGCGCCCCGCGAAGCCGTGCTCGGGCGAGAAGAGGACGCGCAGCTCGAGCGCGGGGCGCAACGACTGCAGCAGTTCGACCAGCGGAGTGCCGTCGCGCGTGCGCGCACTCTGGTTGGCGATCAGCCCGATCTTGCGGCCGAGCAGCCGCCCGCCACCGGTCGCCGCGACGAGGTCGGCGCCGGTCTCCACCGGAAACGGCTCGGCCGCTTCGCGCGCCGCTTCGCGCGCCGCCTCGCTGGCCGCCTCGTCGTCGCCCGAGTTCACGCCGTCGGTCGCGCGGTCGGTCGCGCCGCCGCCGCTCGGTCGTCCGACCGCCGCCGCCGCGATCGAGGCGATCCGCCCGATCAGCGGATTGACCACCACGTCGGGCTCAGGAGCCAAGCGGCTCGACAGGAAGAGCACGAAGAGGTCCAAGTCGGGGTCGATCCAGAGCGCCGTGCCGGTGAAGCCGCCGTGGCCGAACGCGCGTCCCCCCATCGTGGCGCCGCGATTCGAGCTGAAGCGGGAGCGCGCATCGAAGCCGGGTGTGCGCAGCGCCCCGCTCGCCGCGTGCTGCGGCGTCGTGAGGCGCGCCACCGCGGCGCGCGACAGCACGCGCACGCCGTCGAGCTCCCCTTCGTGCAGCACCATGCGAGCGAAGCGCGCGAGGTCGAGCGCGCTCGAGAAGAGGCCGGCGTGGCCGGCGACGCCGCCGAGCAGCGCCGCGCGCGGATCGTGGACGACCCCGCGCAGGAGCGCGCCGTCGCGCACCTCGGTCGGCACGCAGCGCGCCGCCTGCGCCGCATCGGGCCGATAGCCGGTGTCGCGCAACGCCAGCGGCTCGAAGAGGACGCGCCGCGCCACCACGTCGAGCGGCGCGCCATGCAGCCGCTCGACCAGCTTGCCGAGCAGCTCGTAGCCGACGTCGCTGTAGGTGAACTGCACGCCCGGCGGCGTCACGGGTTGCTGTGCGAAGAGGCGCTCCCACGCCGCCTCGCGGCCCGCCTGGTAGTCGGCGAGCTCGTTGTCGGGCACGAAGCCGGCCGTGTGGAGGAGGCACTGCCGGACCGTGACGTCGCGCGCCGCGACCTCGGGCAGCCACTTCGCCAGCGGATCGTCGAGCGAGAAGCCGGCGGCGGCGGCGCCCGCCGCGCTGTCGGCGCCGTCGGCCAGATCAGCGACCAGCGCCGCGGTCACCAGCGGCTTGGTCAGCGACGCCAGGTCGAAGAGCGCGTCGAGCGGCAGCGGCGCGCTCGCGTCGGCGCCGCGCGCGCGCGCGTAGTGGAGCCCGTCGCTGCGGCCGATGGCGACGACGGTCGGCGGCAGCTCGCCGCGCGCGCGCGCGTCCGCCAGCGCTCGATCGATCGCGCCGAGCGCAGCGACGTCGAACGGCGCGCGCCGCGCGAATCGCTGCGCCGGCTCCTCCTCGCGCGGCGCCGCGGTCGGCCACGGTGTCCGGTTGAGCAGCAGCACGAGGTCGTGGGTCGCGCGGCCGCTCGCCACCACGTCGAGCCGCCCGTCCGCGTCCAGATCGGCGAGCTGCAGGTCCTCGCAGGCGATCGACTCGTCGAGGGTCATCGCCTCGAAGGCGATCGGCCCGGCGCCGCCGCGATCGGCGCGCGGCGCGTAGAGGCGGATCCCGGTCTTGCCGCGCGCATCAGGGCGCCGCCAACCGGCCACGAGCTGCGACTCGCCGCGCATCAGCAGATCGCCGCAGCGCAGCGCATGGCCCTCGGCCAGCGACTCGTCGACGACGGTGCGCACCCACGGCTCGCCCGCGCGCGCCGGCTCGAAGGTGGCGACCAGCGCATTGCCGTGGAACGGCTCGATCGTGGCGAGGAAACGGCGCCCGTCGCGCCGCTGGCCGAGACGCACCTCGCTGGCGGCGTGCGGCGGCAGCAGTGCCCCGCTCGCATCGGCGCGCGGCAGCGGCAGCCCGCCCCAATCGCCCGCGAACTCGCCGCCGTCGAGCCGGACGAGCGGCCAGATCCCCTCGCGCTCGGCCAGCAGCAACTCCTCGACACCGTCGCCGTCGCGATCGACCACGTCGAAGCCGTGCGCCTCGCGGAACTCGAGGCGCCCTTCGAAGCGCGAGCGGCTGGTGGTGCGCGCGCCGTGGTCATGGCCGTGGCCGTCGCCTGGGTGGTGGTCATCGCCAGCGTCGTGGTCGTGCGCGACCCCCGAGTGCGGCTCGTGGCCCTCCGCGCCGTCGCGGAGTTCCGGCACTTCCCGCCACGGCAGCGTCAGCAGGCGCGCCCCATCGCCCCCTTCGCCGTTCTTGCTGGCGCGGCCGTGCAACGGCAACCCGACCAGCGACCAGTCGCCCACCGCCAAGCCGGGTTGGTGGACGAAGGCGATCCGATGGAGCGTCGGCGCGCAGGGCAGCGCGCGCGGCGTCCACGGCTGCGTGCGATCGGCGGGCGGCTCGAGCCAGAAGAGCGCGCCGCTGCCGACCGTGTCGCCCGGATTCCAGCCGGCCGCCACCGCGACCTCGCACTTGCCGTCGCCGTCGACGTCGCGCGCCGCGAGGGCGACGTGGTCCGCGTCGCTCAATCGCCCGCACAGCACGTAGCGCTGCCAATCGGGCGCGCGGTACCAGCGGACCTCGTGCGCATCGACCAGCAGCACGTCGCGGCGGCCGTCGCCGTCGACGTCGGCCACCGCGACGCCGTAGCCGATCTCCACCGTCGCATCGATCACGACCCGCTCGAAGGCGGGCGGCGGCAGGTCGAACACCTCGTTCTCCTCGTCGCGGAGCGCGTCGCGGCAACCAGTCGCGGCCTCGCGCCGGCGCGCCGCGCGGGCAAACTACGCGCGCCTCCCCCCACGCCGCGAGGAGCCGTCGTCCGATGGCACGCCGTCCCGCCGACGATCCCGACCGCACCATCGCCTGTCCTCACTGCGGCGAAGCGATCCGGCGCAGCGCGTCGAGCTGCCACCACTGCGGCAGCGATCGCGCCACCGGCTGGGCCGACCCCGACGCTCCCGACGCCGAGACCGACGTCGAGCTGCCCGAGGCGATGAGCGACGAGGAGCACGCCGAGTTCGTCGCCCGCGAGCTCGGTGACGGCGCCACCGATCGCGACGGCCGCCGCCGCGCGCCGCTGCGCCTCGTGCCGGGCGACGCGATCAGCGCCGCGCAGCTGCGCCGCCGCCGCAACGCCGCGATCGCCATCGCGCTGGCGCTCCTCTACCTGTTCGGGAGGTACGCCCTCGCGCTGCTCTGAGGCACGCTGCGCGGCGAGGCGCTACCTTGGCCGCGCCGCCCCCCTCCTCCAGGGTCGCTCCGTGATGGCCTCCTTCGCCGCTCGTCCCGCCGCCCGCTGCGTGCTCGCTCGCGCGCTCCTGCTGCTCCCCTGCGGCGCGGCGCCTCAGGAGGCACCCGACCCGGCGCGCCGCGCGGCCGACGCGAACGCCCCCCACCGCGGGACGCAGGAGCCGTGGGCCCCCTTCACGGTCGCGCCCGAGCGGCTCCATGCGGCAGGCGACGCCGCGCCGCTGCCGGCCGACGGCGACTGGATGATCGGCGTCGAGTTCGACGGCGTCGCGCGCGCGTGGCCGCTGACGCTGATCGCGTCGCACGAGGTAGTGAACGACGTGGTGGGCGAGGTCGCCGTGGCGGTGACCTGGTGCGTCACCTGCCAAGCGCCGGTCGTCTTCCGCCGCGACCTCGACGGCCAGCGCCTCACGTTCGGGAACGCGCGCGAGGCGTGGCGCGCCTCGCTGCTGCTCTACGACGTCGAGACGCAGACGCGCTGGGTGCAGGCGAGCGGCATCGCCCACGCAGGGCCGCTCGAAGGGCGCTTCCTCGAGACGCTCCCGTCGGTGGTCGTCGAGTGGGCGAGCTGGCGCGCCGACCACCCGCAGTCGCAGTGGGTCGACGGCAGCGACGAGCTCACGCTGCGGCGCGCCGGCGACGACCGCGAGCGCCTCTTCCTCTTCGACGAGCGCGGGCTCGACAGCATGGGCGTGGTGCTCCGCGATGGCGCGGAGGCGCGCCTGCTGCCGCTGCGCGTGCTGGAGCAGAAGACGCTCTGGAAGGAGCGCGTCGGCGAGCAGCCGCTGGTGGCGATCTACTCGGTGAAGCACCGCCTGCTGCACGCCTACGACGCGCGCGTCGACGGCATCGAACTCGACTTCGAGCTGGTGCGCGACGCCGACGGTCGGCCGCTCGAGCTGCGCGAGAAGGGGGGCGCGCGCCGCTGGTCGATCGCGACCGGCAAGGCGCTCGTCGCGCCGGGTGCGAGCGCCGTCGCGCCGCTGCGCCGCCTCATCGCCTATCCGCTCCGCAAGGGGCGCTTCAAGGACCACTTCCCGGGCGGCACCCTCGCGACCGGTGGACCGACGAGCGCTCCGCCGCCGAAGAGGGCCGGGAATTGACCGATCGACCGAGGAGCGTCGCGATGCTGGCTTCACTGCTGATCTGGGTGCAATCGACGGCGCCGGTCGCTCCGACCTCGCCGAGCGCGCCGGCGCCGCAGGAGGAGCTCGCGACCGCAGCGCAGTCGCTCGCCGCCGCGCCGAACTACCGCTTCGAGTTCGTCGCCCGCGTGAAGCGGACCACGTTCGCCGCCGAGCCAGCGGACCCCGCGGAGCCGGCTGCGCCCGCCACGCCCGCCACGCCTGAGGACCCCGCGGAGCCCGCGCCACCGATCGCGCCCGCCGACGACGCAGCGGCTCGCGAGCGGAGCGACGCCGCCTTCACCATCGCCTACGAGGCGGGCCAGCCGCTCCACTTCGTCGGCCTCACCCGCGAGTTCTTCCGCTCGGAGGAGCGCTTCGCCATCCCCCATCCGCGCTCGGGCAAGTGGTTCGCCATCGATCGCGAGCACGGCGACCTCTCGCAGGCGCCGCGCGGCCGCGGCGAGATCGCGCAGATGCTCGAGCAGGCCGACGCGGTGGTGCTGCCCCATGAGCTGCTCGCCGACCTCGCCGCGAAGGTGAGCGCCGTGCAGGTCGAGGAGAGGAACGGCGAGCGGATCTTCACCGCGACGCTGACCGACGCGGGGCTCGCGCCGTGGTGCCGCGGGCTCGAGGAGCTCGACCGCGGCGGCAAGGTGACCGCGAAGCCAGCGACCGCCCCGCCGCGCGTCAGCGGGCGCCGCGGCACGCTCACCGTGATCGTCAGCAGCGGCGTCGTGCGCGAGGTGAGCGCGCGCATCACCCTGCCGATCGGCAAGACGCGCAGCGCCTTCGAGATCGCGCGCGCCTGCCACCTCACCGACCACGGCACGACCACGGTCCTCGTGCCGGCGGAGGTGCGCTCGGTGCTGCAGCTCGACTGACGCGGACCGGGCGCTCCGGCTCAGCCCTTCGCGACGCGGCGCGCCAGCAGCCCGACCGCCAGCGTGCCGAGCGACCCGACCAGCGCGTACCACGGCCAGGCGAGCGGCGTCGCGCGCCACACCACCGTCATCCCCGCCAGCCCGACGGTGAACGCGACCAGCGCCGCCCGCGCATCGACAGCGCGCGCCGCCGCCTCGTCGGGCAGCGGCCCGAGCTGGCGCGCGAGCAGGAAGAGGCCGAGCGTGATGCCGCTGGTGAAGCTCGCGATCTGCAGCACGACGTCGACCACGCTGCGCGTGAGCAAGGTGCCCGACAGCGCGAGCGCCCCCTGCAGCAGCGCGAAGAGCACGGTGGCCGCGCGCGCTCGTCGCAGCCGCGCCGCGTCGGAGTCGCGGGCCGCGCTGCCGGCCGTGCTGCTGGCGACGCTGCCGCTCGCGCCGCCGAAGTCGTTCACCAGCGCGCTCGCCGAGGCGTTGAGGGAGCTCGAGAGCGTCGACATCGAGACGGCGAAGAGGGCGCCGAGGATCAGGCCGACCGCGCCGGGGAGTTCTCGCAGTCGCCCCACGATGAAGGCGGGGAAGACCTCGTCGCCCTTCGCGAACGGGGTCGCCGGCGGCCGATCGGTGAACCAGGCGTGGAGCGCCAGCCCGAGCAGCAGGAAGAGCGCGAACTGCAGCAGCACCACGACGCCGCTCGCGACCAGCGCGCGGCCCGCCTCGCGCTGCCCCTTCGCGCAGAGGTAGCGCTGCACCATCAGCTGGTCGGTGCCGTGCGTCGCCAGCGTGAGGAACGCGCCGCCGAGCAGCCCCGCCAGCAGCGTGTTGGTGCGCGTGAAGTCGAGCGCCCCATCGAAGAGCCGGAGCTTCCCCGCCGCGTCCGCCCGCTCGAGCACGGCCGCCAGCCCGCCGCTGGTGTCGCCGATCGCCACGGCCAGCGCCAGCACGCCGCCACCGACGTAGATGAAGAACTGCACGGCGTCGGTCCAGACCACCGCCCGCACGCCGCCGAACCAGGTGTACGCCAGCGTCACGCCGACCAGCAGCGCCGCCGCCCCTTCGAGCGGCCAGCCGGTCAGGAGCTGCAGCGGCAGCGCGGTGAGGTAGAGGCGCAGCCCATCGCCGAGCGTGCGCGTCACCAGGAAGAGCAGCGAACTCGCCCGCTTCACCCCCGGCCCGAAGCGCCGCCCGAGCACCTCGTAGGAGGTGAGCACCTGTCCCTCGAAGTAGCGCGGCAGCAGGAGGTGGGCGACGACGACGCGCCCGATCAGGTAGCCGAGCGGCAGCTGCAGGAAGCGCAGGTCGCCGCCCCACGCGACGCCCGGGATCGACAGGAAGGTGACGCTGCTGGTCTCGGTGGCGACGATCGAGAGGAGGACCGCTCCCCACGGGACGTCGCGCTCGCCGGCGAGGAAGCTCTGCGCCGACGCCGCCTTGCGCCCGAGCAGGAGGCCCGCCGCGACCGCCAGCAGCAGCGTCGCCGCCAGCACCGCCACGTCGAGCAGCGCGAGATCACCCAAGAATTGCCGCCTCCCCGCTCTTTCGCCGCCTGCCGCGCGGCGGTTTTATCTGCGCCATGAGCCAGCGCCCCGATCCGAACCGTCCCGTCACGGAAGCGGCCCACCCGGGAGCGGCCCGCCTCGAGGAGCTGCCCACCCGCGCGCTCGTCGAGCTGATGAACGACGAGGACGCGCGCGTCGCGCCGGCGGTGCGCGGCGAACTCGACGCCATCGCGCAGGCGATCGACGCCATCGCGGCGCGGTTGCGCGACGGCGGGCGGCTCTTCTACGTCGGGGCCGGCACCTCGGGGCGGCTCGGCGTGCTCGACGCCTCCGAGTGTCCGCCCACCTTCGGCACGCCGCCCGAGCTGGTGCAGGGGCTGATCGCCGGCGGCGAAGCGGCGCTGACGCGCGCGCGCGAAGGGGCCGAGGACGCGGAGGAGCCGGCGCGCGAGGAGTTGCGCGCGCGCGGCCTCGCGGCGCGCGACGCCGTGGTCGGCATCTCGGCGAGCGGCACGACGCCGTTCGTGCGCGCCGCGCTCGACCACGCCCGCTCCGTCGGTGCGCTCACCGTGGCGCTCAGCTGCAACCGCGACACGCCGCTCGCGCGCGCCGCCGCGATCGCGATCGCGCCGGTGGTCGGGCCCGAGGTGGTGGCCGGCTCGACGCGCCTCAAGGCGGGGACCGCGACCAAGCTCGTCCTCAACCTGCTGTCGACCGGAGTGATGGTGCGACTCGGCCGCGTGCAGGGCCACTACATGGTCGACCTGCGCGCCACCAACCAGAAGCTCCGCGAGCGCGCCGAGCGGATGGTGGCGGAGCTTTGCAGCGTCTCGCGCGAGCGAGCGCGCGAGCTGCTGGCGGCGCACGGGAACTCGGTGCGGGCGGCGGTGGCAGCGCACGGCGGCGCGGCGGCGAGCGGCGGTGCGGCGCCGGGCGTCGCGCGCCCTCCCGCCGCTGCCGGCTGGATCGCCGGCATCGACGGCGGCGGCAGCAAGACGGCGATCGCGTTGGCAGCGCCGGTCGGCAGCGAGCGCGCCGTCGCACCGCTGCGGCTCGCGCAACCGTGCAACTTCGCGAGCGACTTCGAGGGGGCGCTCGCCGCGGTCGAGGAGGCGCTCGCCGTCGCCTCGGCCGCGAGCGACCGGCCGAGCGCGCCGCTCGCCGCGCTGGTGGTGGCCGCCGCCGGCACCGGCGATCCGCAGCTGCGCGCCCGCGCCATCGAGCGGCTGCGCGCGCGCGGCCTCGCCGAACGGGTCGCGCTGCTGCACGACGCCGCGCCGCTCCTGACGGCGAGCGCGCCCGATGCGGCGGGCGTCGCGCTCCTGTCGGGGACCGGCTCGTTCGCCTTCGGCCGCGATCGGTCGGGCGCGACGGCGCGGGCCGGCGGCCTCGGCGCGCTGCTCGGCGACGACGGCAGCGCCTACGAGCTCGGCCGCGCCGCGCTGCGCGCCGCCGCGCGCGCCGCCGACGGCCGCGGCGCGAAGCTGGCGCTGGTGCGCAGCGTCTTCGCCGCGGTCGGCAGCGACGAGGCGCGCGCGATCGTCCGCTACGCGTGGGAGTTGAGGAGCCCGGCGCGCATCGCCGAGCTGGCGCCGCTGGTGACGCAGGCGGCCGACGCCGGCGATCCGACCGCGCAACGGCTGGTCGAGCGCGCCGCCAACGAGCTGGCGCTGATGGCGAAGACGGTGGCGCGCGCGCTCGTTTGGAAGGGCCGGCTGCCGCTCCTCCTGTCGGGCGGCGTCTTCGACCACGCGCCGACCCTGCGCCGCAGCGTGGTGGCGGCGCTGCAGGGGATGGGGGTCGCCGTCGACGTGCTGCCCAACGGCGACGCGGCGCAGGGCGCGCTGGCGCTGGCGCGTGAGCTGCAAGCGGGCCGGCTCGACGCGGCGCGCTGGTTTCCCGACTGACCCCCGCGCTCCCCGGGAACGGGCCGGCGGCACGATCCGGAAGGAACTTCTCCGGGGGGGCCCCTCGTCCATGTGCGGTCCTGCAACATCCCGAATCGGGGTTACCTTTCGCCGCCCTGCCCGAGTCGACCGGTCACCGCACCCTGGAGGAAGAAGAGGAATGAAGCTCGGAACTGGAATGAAGCTCGGCGTCGTCTCGATCGGCGCGCTCGCGCTGGCCACGGCCGGCGTCGTCGCGCAGCAGCGTCCGCGGGCCCCCGAAGCGCGACCCGGCCAGCCGGCCGCGTTCGACCTGTCGCGCGAGCACAAGCCCGGCAAGGTCGTCTACCGCATGGCGGTGGATGGCGACTCGACGCCGCGGCGCGCGCTCGAGGAGAGCGTCGGCGCGCTGCGCGGCAAGGAGATCTTCGACGGGCTGCTCTACGAGATGGAGCTCGCGCCCGGCGCCGATCTCGGGGCGGCGCTCGCGAAGCTGAACGCCGATCCGCGCGTGAAGTACGCGCAGCCGAGCTGGATCTACCGCATCGACAACACGCCCAACGACCCGTCGTTCAGCGCGCAGTGGGGTTGGGATCAGGCCAACGACGCCGACATCGACGCGCCCGAGGCGTGGGACACGGCCACCGACGCGACGGCGGCGCTGGTCGCGGTGATCGACACCGGCGTCGAGTACACCCACCCCGACCTCGCCGCGAACATGTGGGTGAACCCGGGCGAGATCGCCGCCAACGGCATCGACGACGACGGCAACGGCTGGATCGACGACGTCCACGGCGTCGACACCGTCAACAACGACGGCGACCCGATGGACGACCACTTCCACGGCACCCACTGCGCCGGCACCATCGGCGCGCACAGCAACAACGGCGTCGGCGTCACCGGCGCCTGCTGGAACGCGCGCATCATGGCGATCAAGTTCCTCGACGCCGGCGGCTCCGGCGACACCGCCGACGCGGTCGAGGCGATCGACTACGCGGTCGACATGGAAGCGCACGTCACCAGCAACTCCTGGGGCGGCTACGGGACCGACCAGGCGCTCTACGACGCGATCGACGCGTCGGGCGATTGCGGCCAGCTCTTCTGCGCCGCGGCCGGCAACAGCGCCATCAACATCGAGGGGCAGTTCTGGCTGCCGGGCGGCTTCGACCTCGACGAGATCCTCTGCGTCGCCGCCACCAACTCGGGCGACGGCCTGGCGTGGTTCAGCAACTACGGCGCGGTGAGCGTCGACGTGGGTGCGCCGGGCGACAGCATCTACTCGACCTTCATCGGCAGCAGCTACGCCTACCTCTCCGGTACCTCGATGGCGACCCCGCACGTCGCCGGCGTCGCCACCATGCTCTTCGCGCAGTCGGGCTACCGCGACGGCCAGGCGGTGAAGCAGTGGATCATGGACAGCGTCGACCCGATCCCGGCGCTCGCCGGCATCACGGTGACCGGCGGGCGGCTCAACTTCGACAAGGCGCTCGACGAGATCCCCGCGGCGCCGACGCTGCCGAGCAGCGGCATCCTCTTCTCGCTGCGCAAGCACACGACGATCGGCGCGCAGACGATGTTCCGCTGGGACGTGTGGCACCTCGACCCGGTCACCGGGATCTACACCATCGTCTACGACGGCCTCGACGTGCAAGCGGCGCCGACCAACATCGACGCGGTCTGCGCGCTGCCGGACGGCAGCCTGCTGATGAGCTTCAACCAGACCACCACCATGGTCTGCCTGTTCGGCGGCCCGAACGGCAACGTGGTCGACGAGCAGGACGTCGTCCGCTTCGTCCCCTACAGCTACGGCAGCACGACCTTCGGCCACTTCGAGTTCTATCTCGACGGCAGCGACGTCGGCCTCGACACGGTGGACGAGGACATCGACGGCCTCGCGCTCGACGGCGCCGGCAACCTGCTGATCTCGACGCAGGGGAAGTTCAGCGTGCCGGGCCTCGCCGGGTTCAACGAGGACGTCGTGCTCTTCGCGCCGAGCGCGCTCGGCAAGGACAGCGCGGGCACGTTCTCGATGTTCCTGCGCGGCCAGGACACCGACGTGCGCCTCGGCCAGAACACCGAGAACGTCGACGCGATCGACTTCGACCTCGCCACCAGCACGCTCTTCCTGTCGACGGATGGCAACTTCCAGGTGCCGTTCAACCAGTTCGGCCAGAACGACGACATCCTCGAGTTCGTCGGCAGCGCGTGGGGCAGCAATCCTGCCGGCACGTTCACGATCGGCTTCGACGGGGCGCCCTACGGCCTCGACCCGCACGACACCGACGCGCTCGACATCCTGCCGTGAGCGGGAGGGCGTGAGCGGATCGCGGCCGCCGGCCGCAAGTTCCTGATCGCATGCGGGGGAGCGGGCGCGAGCTCGCTCCCCCGCTCCTTTCCCGCGGCATGATCGCCGCCTCGCGCGCCGACCCGCGCCTCGAGGAACCGCGATGACCGCCGCTCTCCTGCTCGCCTGTTGCGTCGCCGCGCAGGCGACCGCCGCCTCCCGCGATGCCGCCGCCCCCGTCCCCGCGCCGACCGTGGTGCGCGACTGGCGGGTGATCGGGCCGCTCGACGAGCGCGGCCGCCGGGCCTTCAACCCGAGCGCGGTGGTCGCTCGCCACCTGCTCGATCGCGACGCCGCGCCGCCCGCGACCGGCGAGAAGCTGCGCGGCGAGCGGAACGTCGAGCTGGCGTGGGAGGAGCGCGCGGCCGACGGCGACGGGCGCGTCGGCGGCAGCCCGCTCGCCGCCGCCTACGCCGCGCTCGAGTGGCCGCGCGACGAGGTGGTGCTGGCCGACCTCGACGGCGCCGCGACGCTCTGGATCAACGGCACGCCGCAGATCGGCGACCTCTACGGCGACGGCCACGGCGCGCTGCCGGTGCGGCTGCGCGCCGGCCGCAACGACCTGTTCGTGACCGGACTGCGCGGCGCCTTCCGCCTCGCCTTCGAGCCCGTCGCGGCGCCGCTGCAGGTCGCCCCGTTCGACACGACGCGCCCCGACCTCGTGGCGGGCGAGCCGACCAGCGTGCTGCTCGGCATCGTGGTCGTGAACGCGAGCGACGAGGCGCTGCCGCAGCTCGACTTCGAGATCGGCTCGGCGACGGCCGACGGCCCCTTCGAGCGGCGCCACCAGACCGATCGCGCCGGCGTCGCGCCGCGGTCGCTGCGCAAGCTCCCGCTGCTGGTCGAACCGCGCCCGAACCACCCGGTCTTCGCGCAGCCGGGCAGCGTCTCCTTCCCGATCCAGTTCTCCGCCGGCGGCCGGCGCGCCCACGCGACGATCACGCTCGAGGTGAAGGCGCGAAGCGCCACCCGCCGCGCGACCTACTGGTCGGCGGTCGACGGCTCGGTGCAGGAGTACGCGATCGTGCCGCCGAGCGACGGCGAGGCCGAGGCGTTGGTGCTGACGCTGCACGGCGCCGGCGTCGACGCGCTCGGGCAGGCGAACTCCTACGCGCCGAAGGAGGACTTCTGGATCGTCGCCCCCACCAACCGGCGCCGCTTCGGCTTCGACTGGCAGGACTGGGGGCGGCGCGACGCCTACGACGTGCTCGAGGTCTTCTGCGGCGCGTACGGCATCGACAAGAGCCGCCTCTACCTCACCGGCCACTCGATGGGCGGCCACGGGACGTGGCATCTCGCCGCCAACGACCCCGCCACCTTCGCCGCCATCGCCCCCTCCGCCGGCTGGGCGAGCTTCGACAGCTACGGCGGCCGGCCGGCCGGCGCCCGCGCGGCGCTCTGGCAGGCGGCCGATGGCGCGTCGAAGACGATGACGCTGCTCGACAACCTGGTGCAGCTGCCGACCTACGTCGTGCACGGCACCGGCGACGACAACGTGCCGGTCGGCGAAGCGCAGGCGCTGGTCGCGGCGCTGACCGCGGCCGGCGCGCCGCCCGCCGCGCACTTCGAGCCGGGCGCCGGCCACTGGTGGGACGGGCCGGCCTCGCCCGGCGTCGATTGCGTCGACTGGCCGCCGCTCTTCGACCACTTCCGCGCCGCGCGCCGCCCGCCGCTCGCGGAGCGCGTGCGGCTCTCCGGCAACGACCCCTCGACGCAAGCGAGCTGCGAGTGGGCGCGCGTCGTCACGCTCGAGCGCTACGGCGAGCCGTTCGCGCTCGACGGCCGTTTCGACCCGGCGACGCGCACGGTCACCATGACGACGCGCAACGTCCGCTCGCTGCAGCTGCAGGCGCCCGACGCGGCGCCCGGCGTCCGCTTCGTCGTCGACGGCACGGAGCTGCCCGAGCCGCGCCTGCCGCCCTGGTTCGACGAGCAGAGCGAGGAGGAGCGGCAGGCCGCGCGCGACGAGCGCTCGACCTTCCGCGACCTCGAGCGGCGCGACGGCGCGTGGCGCGAGATCGACCACGAGACGCCGGCGGCGCTGGCGGCCGACGGCACGCCGTTGCCGCGCGCCAAGGAGTCGGGCAGCGGCTACACGCTCGGCGGCGGTCCCTTCAAGCGCGCGTTCGACAACGAGTTCGTGCTGGTCTTCGGCACGCAGGGCGACGCGGCCGAGGACCGCGAGCTGCTGGATCGCGCGCGCCACGACGCGATGACCTGGTGGTACCGCGGCAACGGCCATGCGCTGCTCCTCTCCGACGTGCGCTGGCTGCAGCTGCGCGCCACCGCCGGCGAGGACGAGTGGCTCACCCACGTGATCCTCTACGGCAACCGCGACAGCAACGCGGCGTGGGGCGCGCTGGTCGCCGACGACGCCGTGTTCGACGCGCGCCGCGGGCAACTGCGCCTGCGCGACCAGACCTTCGCGGGCGACGCGCTGGCCGGCGCCGTGGTGCTGCGCAGCCCGCTGATCGGGCTGGTCGGTCTGTGCGCCGACACTGGCGCGCGCGGCACGCGGGTCGGCTACGCGCTCACGCCGTTCATCAGCGGCGTCGGCTACCCCGACTTCACGCTCTTCTCGGCGGAGGTCTTCACCGCCGGCGACGGCGGCGTGCTGGCCGCCGGCTGGTTCGACGCCGACTGGCGCGTGCAGGAGGAGTGACGGTTCCGCGATGACGCCCGCCCCGCTGCTCCCGCGCCGATGACGCCGCACGACGCGCGCCGCGCCGACACGCGCGGCCTCTGGCTGATGGTCGCCTCGGCGGCCTGCTTCGCCGCGATGGCCCCCTTCTCGCGCCGCTTCCTGCAGGCGATCGAGCCGCAGAGCATCGTGCTGGCGCGCGCGGTGGTGATGACGGCGCTCTTCGCCGCGTGGGGCGCGCTGCGCGGCATCCCGCTCGCCGGCCGCGATCGGCGCGGGCTCCTGCTGCGCGGCGTGGTCGGCTGGCTCGCCATCAGCTGTTACGTCTGGTCGACGCAGCACCTGCCGTCGGGCCAAGCCGTGCTGCTGCAGTACAGCCACCCGGTCTTCGTCGCCTTGCTGGCGCCGTGGCTGCTGCGCGAGCGGCCCGGCCCGCTCCACTGGCCGCTGGTGCTGCTCGGGCTCGCCGGCCTCGCCGTCGCGCTCGAGGTAGGCGCGTCGTTCGAGCGAGCGGCGGCGATCGGCCTGATCGGCGCGCTCCTCTCGGGCGTCGCCTACCTCACCGTGCGGCGCATCTCCGCCACCGAGCGGCCGCTCACCATCGTCTTCTGGTTCTCCTGGGTGATGCTGCCCTGCTCGCTCGCGAGCTTCGCGCTGCCCGAGTCGCTGATCGACGGCGTCGCGGCTCGGCTCGGCGCGCTGCCGGCGAGCGCGCTCACCGGCGCGCAACGCCACGTGCTGCCGCGCGACGGCGGCGAGTGGCTCGGCTACGCGGGGGTCGTCGTCGCGGGGCTGATCGGGCAGCTGACGCTGACCGAGGGGTTGAAGCGCGCCGGCGCGGCGCGCGCGGTGGCGGTGACGATGGTCGGGCCGCTGTTCGGCCTCGCCTTCGACGCCTGCTGCTTCGCGATCGTGCCGACGCCGTTCGCGCTGGCCGGGACGCTGCTGGTCGTCGCGGCGGTCGCGCTGCTCGCCTTCCTCAAGCCGGCCGCGCCCGCGCCGGAGAACGACGCCAGCGCGCCGTTGCCGTCTCGCGGCGCGTTCGACGCATGAAGCACCATCCCGCGCGAGCGACCCGTCGCTATGGTGCTGCGCCGCCCGGCCGACCTGAGGAACACCGAATGCCCGCCGCCCGTCCTGCACTCGACGCCCCGCTCACCTTGGCCGACCTCCGGAAGGCGCTCGAAGTCAAGGAACGCGAGCTGCGCGAGCTGATCGAGCGGAAGGAGCAGATCGCCGGCGAGCTCGACGAACTCGGCGAGACGCTGCAGGCGATGTTGGCGGGGGGTGCGGCGGCGCCCGGCCGCAAGCGCGCGGGGAACGGCGAGTCGGCCCCGGCGGCGGCGGAGAGCAGCGGCCGCCGCGTCCGCAAGGTGGCGCAGGAGAGCACGACGCTGCCGCGCGCCGGCCGCGAGGGGAGCCTCCCCACCTTCATCCGCGCCGTCCTCGAGCAGGTGGTCGGGCCGCTGCGCGTCGCCGAGATCGTCGAGGCGGTGCAGCAGGCGGGCTACGCGTCGAAGAGCGACAACCTCGGGATCATCGTCTCGAACCGACTCGCGCAGATGGACGACGTCGAGCGGGTCGAGCGCGGCCTCTACCAGCTGCGCCGCGGAGCCGACGCGCCCGCGAGCTGAAGCGCCGGCAGGATTGCTTTCAGGCCGCCGGCAGGTTGGCGAGCGGGACGCCGCGGCAGTCGCCGCATTCGCTCGCCGCCGCGCCGTACTGCGCGTGGCAGCGCGGGCAGTAGCGGCGCTCGGCATCGGAGAGGGGCTGCGGCGGCGCCAGCAGCACCTCCTCCGCGAAGCCGTGCTGGCGCGCCGCGTCGCGCAATGCGCGGCTCCACGCCGCCGCGAAGTCGCGCGCCGTCGCCGCCGCCTCGTCGCTCGCCGTCGGATCGACCAGCGGATGGAGCGCCGCGCGCAGCTCGCGCGCCAGCGCCGCCTGCGCCGCTGGACGGGGCAACAGCGCCAGCGCCGCCGCCACCGGATGGAAGCGCGCCAGGAGCGGCCGCCCGAGCGCATCGATCGCCCGCACCGCCTGCAGCGGCGCCAGCGCGAACGCGACCGCCGCTCGCCGCCGCTCCGCACCGCGCGTCGGATGGAGGCGGCGATGGGCGCGCACCCACGTGGCGATCACCAGCGCGCCGAGCAGCGCCACCGCGAGCAGCAGCCACGGCCAGCTCGCCTCGAAGCCGATCGTGAGCGCGACCACGGGCAGCGCGATCGCCCAGAAGAGGAAGGCGAGGTTGCAGGCGAGCCGCAGCAGCGGCGCCGCCGCCTCGTAGTCGGCGAGCGCGCGCCCCGCCGCCGCGACGTCGAGCGCCGCGGCGAGGCGCCGCGCTCGCTCGGCCGCTCGTTCGCCGGCCGGCAGCGCGGCGAAGGCGACCAGCTCGCGGGCCGCGGCCGCCGCTTCGTCGGGCGTGTCGCAGCGCAGCGGCGGGACCCCCGCGAGCTGCAGGTCGTTCCCGTCGGCGCGCGGCGCGAAGCGGCCGTCGAACGGCAGGCGGCGCTGCTCCGCGGCGACCGCTCCCTGCGCGTCGAGCACCACCGCGCCGCGCTCGTCGAGCGCGATCCGGAACGGCAGCGTCACGTGGACCCGCCCGAGCGGCGGCAAGAGCGGCGCGAGCAGCAGCCCGAGCCGCTCGTTGCCGAGCAGCTCCGCTGGCTCGACCGCGGCGTAGCGCCGCCCGATCCAGGCGCGCAGCACCACGGCGCGGCGCGGCACCGCCAGCAGCGCCTCCCACAGCGCGATGGCGGCGAGGACCAGCAGCAGCTCCTGCGTCGCGCTCATCGGCCGCGCTCCTGCGAAGCCGCTACGGCGTCGGCTGCTGCTTGCCGCGCCCGGAGATCCGCTTCCAGATCGCGCCGATGCCGGCCAGCACCGCGACGGCGATGAACTTGCCGAACTTCGCCAGCTTGCCGAGCAGCCCGAACTTCCAGGCCGCGGCCGCCGCGCCGCCCACCACCAGCCCGGTGATGCCGAACTCGGCGATCGGATCGCCCTGCTTCCACTCGGAGTAGCTCTTCCCCTCGACCCAGCCGAAGCCGGAGAGGAGCTCCTTGAACGGCGGCAGCACGCGCTCCACCACCTCGGGCGCGCAGAGCAGCGTGGCGCTCATGAAGCCGTAGCGGCCGAGCAGCTTCACCTGGTAGTTGATCGATTCGCCCGACGGCGAGCGGACCAGCAAGCCCCACTCGAGGTTGTGGGTGACGCTGTCGTAGTGCGGCGGCGTGGTGAAGCGGACCAGCTCGAGCGGCTCGAAGCCTCGCGCCTTGCGCGCCTCGTTGGCCGGCCCCTCGCTCTCCTTCATCTGGTCGAAGAGCGCCTCGGCATCGAGCTCCTCGTCGTCCTCGACCTTGCCGACGTCGGCCCACTCGAAGAGCACCTGCCACTCGCTCTCCTCGTCGGCCATCTCGACCAGCCCGAGCTCGCCGCCATCCGTCAGGTTGCCCCAGTGCTCGAGCAGCTTGCGCGCGCCGTCGCCCTCGACGAAGCGGCTGCCGGCCGGCACGCGCACGGTGGCGAGGTCGCGCAGCTTCCCGACCGTCGGCCCCTCCTGCCACGCGAGGCTCGTCCGCAGCGCGAGCTCCTTCTCGAGCTCGGCGCGCAGCTGCGGATCGAGCTCCTCGAAGCCGGTCGCGTCGCCTTCGGGAAGCGCCTGCCCCTCCTGCGCGGCGCCGTCCTGCGCGGCGCCGTGCGGCGCGCCGACCAGCAGCGCGAAGAGGCACGGCAGCGACCAGCGGGAACGGCGACTCGACGACGCGTTCATCGGGACTCCTTGCAGGAGCGACACGGCGAGGCGCGCTCGACCGGGCTTCAGCCCGGGCAGCGCTCCGCCAGGATCTCGGCGACGCGCACGACCAGGTCGATGCGCGTCAGCGGCTTGTGGAGGAACGAGCGCGCCTCGGCCGACACTCCGCGGCGCAGCACTTCGTCGTCGGTATAGCCCGAGACGAAGAGCAGCGGCACGCCCGGATGGAGCCGGCGCACCTCCTCGGCGAGCTCGCGGCCGCCGAGCCCCGGCATCACCACGTCGGTCACCAGCAGGTCGAGCGAGGCGAGCTTGCGCGCCTGCTCGAGCGCCTCGCGGCCGTCGCGGGCGGTGAAGACCTGGTGGCCGGCGAGCTCGAGCCAGCGCTGCAGCAGCGGGCGCACGGCGTCGTCGTCCTCGACCAGCAGCACCAGCGCGCTGGCGATCGCCGGCAGCGCGGCCTGCTCCGCGGCGCCCGGCACGACGGCGGGCGCATCGATGACCGGGAAGCGGATGGTGACCGCCGTGCCCTGGCCCGGCGCGCTCTGCAGCTCCACGGTGCCGCCGCAGCCGTCGACGATCGCCTTCACCGTGGCGAGCCCGATGCCCGAGTGGCGCCCGTCGTCCTTGGTGGTGAAGAACGGCTCGAAGACGCGCGCCAGCGTCGCGCCGTCCATGCCGATCCCGCTGTCGACGACGCGCAGCTCGAGCTGGCGGCCGCGCTCGGCATCGACGCCGGCGACGGTGATCGAGAGGCGGCCGCCGTTGGGCATCGCCTGGCGCGCGTTGATGGCGAGGTTCAGCACGACCTGCGTCAGCTGCGCGGCGTCGAGCCGCACGTTGCCGCAGCCGCGCGGCGAGTCGATGGTGAGCGCGATGTCCTCGCCGATCAGGCGGCGCAGCAGCCCCGCCATCCCGTCGACGGCGGCGGCGACGTCGAGCGCGACCGGCACCACCACCTGCCGGCGCGTGAACGCGAGCAGCTGGCCGACCAGCTGCGCCGCGCGCTCGGCGGCCGAGCGGATCTCCTCGGCATTGGCGCGCACCTCGGCGCCGGAGCCGCTGCCGTCGAGCAGCAGCTCGGTGGTGCCGAGCACGACGGTGAGGATGTTGTTCAGGTCGTGGGCGATGCCGCCGGCGAGCCGCCCCATCGCCTCGACGCGCTGCGATTCGCGCTGATGTTCCTCGAACCGCTTGCGGTCGGTGATGTCGAGGGCGAGGCTCATGTAGCCGAGGAAGCGGCCGTCCCCCGCGCGGCGCGCCACCCCGCGATCGAGCCACCAGCGCCAGCTGCCGTCGGCGCGGCGGATGCGGTACTCGAGCTCGAACGGCTGGTGCTCGTGGCAGGCGCGGCGATGCTCGCTGCTGACCCGTTCGGCATCGTCGGGATGGAGCAGCCGCCGCCACCCCTCGGCCGAGCGGTCGCTGCCGCCGCTGAACTCGCGCCACGCGCGGTTGGCGAAGACCAGCGCGCCCTGCGGATCGGTGACGGCGAGCGCCATCGGCAGCTCGTCGGCGATCCGATGGAAGCGCTCCTCGCTCTCGTCGAGGCGCGCGCGCGACTCGGCGTCGGCGGTCTCGCGGCGGAACGAGTCGCGCAGCAGGTAGAGCAGCAGCACGACGGCGACGAGCCCCGCCGCGAAGACGCCCCACTGCGACAGGCCGCGCTCGTCGATCCGGAACTCGACGTGCACCGCGCGGTCGACCGCCTCGCCGCAGAGCGTGTCGAGCGCGACGCGAGCGTCGCGGGCGGCTTCGCGGAGCCGGCGCGGCGCGTCGGGATCGGCGGAGCGATCGACGAACGCGGCGGCCAGCGCGTCATGCTCGATGACGAAGCGCTGGAGCTGCGCGGCGGCCGCGGCGCTCGAGTGGCGCGCGAAGTCGCTGCTGCCGTCGATCGCATGGCCGGAGAGGAGGTCCTGCCGGACGTCGAGCGCGAGCGTCGGCGCGCGGGCCGCCGGGTCGTGCCACGCGCGATCGGCCTCGTCGAGCGCCGCCGCCACCTCTCCTTGCAGGCTCTGCAGCTGGCTCATCGAGCAGAGCAGTCGCAGCGCTTCGGAGTGCTCGCGGTCGTTGCGGACGTAGACGCCAGTGCCCCACACCGCGGCGCCGATCCAGATGGCGACCGCAGCGGCGAGCATCACGCGGCGACTGGTGCGCCAGCGACTTCCCTGTTGGATCACCCCGGAATCCCCTGCATCGGTGCGGGAGATTGCCAACCCGGGGAGCTTGCGCAATGGCCGAGTCGCGCGCCTCCGGCCACCGGATGCGCGCGACCGTCAGCCGAGCAGCCGGCAGCGCTGCAGCTCGCGCCGCAACTCGGCGGCGCCGGTGAAGCGATGGGCCGCGAAGCCGAGCCGGCGGGCGGCGAGGACGTTCTTCTCGACGTCGTCGACGAAGAGGCAGTCGCGCGGCGCGACCTCGAGCGTTCGCACAACGTGCAGGTACGCCTCGGGGTCGGGCTTGCGCCGCCGCGTCACGCAGGAGACGAAGCTCCAGTCGGCGAAACGCGACAGCCCGGTGCGCGCCTCGATGCGCCGCCACCACTCCGGGTAGTTGCTGAAGAGGTGCGGGCGGTGGCCGGCCGTCGCCAGCTCGCCGAGCAGCGCCTCGATCCCCGGCAGCAGCCGGAAGTGCTGCTCGAAGGCGGCCACCATCTGCGCGTGGTCGTAGGCGCGGCCGTCGGCGAAGAACTGCGCCAGGAACTCCGCCTCGGTCAGGTCGCCGAGCTCGAAGTCGATCCACGCCGTCGGATGCTTCTCCGCCACCAGCCGCTCGAACGGGAGACCGAGCGCGCGCGGCACGTCCTCGTAGAACGGGTCGTGGACCAGCGTCCCCATCACGTCGAACAGCAGCGTCGTCGGCGCTTCCATCGGCGCGATGGTAGACGGTCGCCGCCGCCGCACGCCGCGCGGCGCGCCTCGCGACCGTGCCCGCCCTCCTGCAGGAGCCGCTCGATGGACCGTCCCGTGCCCGCCGCTCGCCGTCGATCGTGGCGCACGAGAGCCGAGCATGCGGCGCTCGCGCTGCTGGTGGTGGCGGTCGCCCTGCCGCTCGCCTGCCGGACGCCCGCGCCGCCGCCGCCCGATCGCGCGGCGCAGGCGTGGAGCGACTTCGCGGCCGCGCTGCGCCTCGACGCGCTCCACCTCGAGCTGCCGGCGCTGGCCGTCGCCGTGGTCGATGCCGACCAACTGCTCTTCGCCGACGCGCTCGAGCGGAGCGACGCGACGACGACGCGCTCGCTACCCGCCAGCGCGCGCTTCCGCGCCGGTTCGGTCAGCAAGATGTTCACGGCGATCGCGCTGCTGCAGCTGGTCGAGGAGGGGCGGCTCGACCTCGACGCGCCGGTGGCCAGCGTGTTGCCCGAGTTCGCGCCGCGGAACCCGTTCGCCGCTGCACCGACCGTCCGCCAGCTCCTCTCCCACTGCGCCGGCCTCGTCCGCGAGCCGCCGCAGGGCAGCTACTTCGACGAGGCGGCGCCGTCGCTGGCCGCCACCGTCGCGAGCCTGAACGAGACGGCGCTGGTCGCCGCGCCCGGCACGCTCACCAAGTACAGCAACGCCGCCTTCGCCGTCGCCGGCCGCCTCGTCGAGCAGCTGCGCGGCGCCCCCTTCGCCGAGGTGATGAGGGAGCGCGTGCTCGCGCCGATGGGGATGGGCGACAGCGCGTTCGGCGGCGATCCGGCGCGCCTCGTCCCCGCCACGATGTGGAGCCACCACCTCGCCCCCTTCGCCGCACCGACCTTCCCGTTCGGCATCGCGCCGGCGGCGAGCCTCGAGGCGCCGCTCGCCGATCTCGCCACGGCGGCGCAGCGGCTCCTGCGCGGCAGTCGCGAGGCGGGCGGCGTGCCGCTCGATGGCGCGCGCTTCGCCGAGATGACGCGGCCGCAAGGAGTGGCCGGCCGGCGCGGCGCGTTCGGCTTCGGGCTCTGGCTCGACGACTTCGAGGGGATGCGCCGCATCGGCCACGACGGCGCCGTCTTCGGCTTCACGACGCTGGTCGCGCTGCTGCCCGACGAAGGGCTCGGCGTGGTGGTCTGCGCGGCGAAGGATTGCGTGCTGCCGTGGGTGCAGCGGCTCGGCGACGAGGCGCTGCGGTTGGCGCGCGCGACGCGCGACGGCCGCCGCCCGCCGCTCCTCGCGGAGCGCGTCGAGCTGCCGTTCCCCGAACCGGAGCGGCGCCGCGCCACCGGCCGCTGGCAGCAGGTCGACGGCAGCGACGTCGTCGAGCTGCTGGAGCAGCGCGGACAGCTCTGGCTCCACGACGACGGTGCGCGCGTGCGGATCGTCCGCGGCGCCGACGGCGAGCTGCGCCGCGACGATCCGAAGCGCAACGTGGCGCCGCTCGCGCTGCGCGAGCTGCCGCAAGGCGACCTCGAGCTCGAGATCGAGGGGACGCGCTACCGGCGCTTGGCCGCGCCGCGGCCGCCGCCGCCGCCGCCCGAGTGGCGCGAGCTGCTCGGCGAGTACGGCTGCGACAGCAACGTCCTCTACGTGCGCGAGGTCGACGGGCAGCTGCACGCGCTGGTCGAGTGGTTCTTCGACTACGCGGTGACGCCCGCCGGCGCCGACCGCTTCGCCTTCCCGACCCACGGCCTCTACTCGCACGAGGCGCTGCAGTTCCGGCGCGACGAGCGCGGCGCGATCCGCGGCGTCGAGATGGCCGGCGTCTGGTTCGCGCGGCGAGCGGTCGGTCCGCCGCCCGACGCGCCGTTCCGCATCACGCCGACCGCGCCGCTCGCAACGCTGCGCGCGCAAGCCGCGGCGGCGACGCTGCCCGCCGCGCTGGCGCAGGCGCCGCGCCGCTCCGACTTGGTCGACCTCGCCGCCTTCGTGCCGAGAGTGCGCTTCGACGTCCGCTACGCGACCGACGACAACTTCCTCGGCGCCGCCGTCTACGACGAGGCGCGCGCCTTCCTGCAGCGGCCGGCCGCCGAGGCGCTGCGGCGCGCGCAGGAGACGTTGGGGCGCCAAGGGTTCGGGCTGCTCGTCCACGACGGCTACCGGCCGTGGCGCGTGACGAAGCTCTTCTGGGAGGCGACGCCGCCGGAGCTGCGCGACATGGTCGCCGATCCGGAGCAGGGATCGCGCCACAACCGCGGCTGCGCGATCGACCTCTCGCTCTGCGACCTCGCGAGCGGCGCGCCGCTCCCTTCGACGAGCGGCTACGACGAGTTCAGCGCGCGCGCCAACCCGTGGTACCCGGGCGGCAGCAGCGAGGAGCGCTACGTGCGCGACACCCTGCGCCGCGCGATGGAGGCGGCCGGCTTCGCGGTGCACGACCACGAGTGGTGGCACTTCGACTTCGCCGGCTGGCAGGAGTGGCCGGTGCAGGACGTCCCGTTCGCGGAACTCAGCGGATCGCGCTGACGCGCAGCCGCTCCTTCGCCAGCGCCGCGAAGAGCGGCCGCGTCCCCCACTTCGCCTCGAGCTGCTCGGCGCGCCGCACGAAGTCGGCGCGCACGCGCGCATCGCCGAGGAAGCGGCGCTCTGCCGTCTGCAGCGCGAGCTGCTCGGCCATGCCCGACTGCGGCGCCGCCGCCGAGAGCCACAAGTGGACCAGCGCCGCGCCGGTCGCACCGCGCGCCGCGAGGCAGCCCCCGAGCTCGGCGTGCGCCTTGCCGTACTCGGGCAGCAGCTCGAGCGCGCGCTCCGCCGCCGCCTGCGCTTCGTCGTCGCGGCCGCGCGCGCGCAGCAGGTGGGCGAGCGTGCAGTGGACGCGCGCGCTCTGCGGCGCCACCCGTGCCGCCGACTCGTAGAGGACGAGACCGTCGCGCCACTCCGCCGTGCGCTGCGTGCCGCGCCAGCCGAGCGCCGCCACCGCCGCCGCGGCCACCACGGCGAGCAGCCCGCGCAGCGGCGGCCGCCCCGCCGTCCGCGCGAGCGCCGCGACCGACGCCAGCAGCAACCCGATCGCCGGCAGCGTGAAGAGGCGCTCCCCCATCACCGTGCCGACCGGCCGCGCGACGTTCGAGATGAGCAACCAGCTGCCACCCGCCAGCAGCAGCCCGAACGCCTCGGCGCGCCGCGCCGCACCGCCGCGCAGCGCCGCGATCAGCCAGAACAGCCCGAGCAGCAGCGCCGCGGCGCCGCCGAGCGCGAAACGGTCCAGCGCCGCGCTCGGCGCGATCTCCGCGTACGACCAATCGATCGAGAGGCCGCGCGGCCAGGCGAGCAGCGCGAGGTAGCGGCCGAGCACGTGGAGGCCGGTGGCGAGCCGCGTCCCGAAGTCGGCGTCGATCAGCGGATTGTCGACGTAGGCCGTCTCTTCCGGCGCGAAGCCGACGAAGTCGCCGAAGACCGCGACGCGCAACGCCAGAGCCGCCAGCAACGCGACCGCGAGCGCCAGCAGCGGCAGCCCGCGTCCCGGCGCGCGCGCCCGCTCCGTCGCTCGCCCGCTCCCATCGCCGGCCGGCTCCGCTCGCGACGCGAACAGCAGGTAGAGCAGCGCCGGCAGCGCCGCGAACGCCCCCTCCTTCGAGAGGAGCGCCGCGCCGAAGCTCGCCAGCACGAGCAGCGCGACCGCGCCGCCGCCGCCGCCGCGCGCCAGGAGTCCCGCCGCCGCCAACACGCCGAGCGCCGCCTGCGTCTCGCTGCGGCTCACCACCTCGAGCGCCGTCTCGGACAAGAGCGGATGGACGGCGACCAGCGCGGTGAGCAGCGCGGCCGCGCCACCGCCGACGCCCATTCGGCGCGCCAGCAGTCCTGCCGCCGCCGCCGCCAACGCCAGCAACGCGAGGTTGCCGATCCGCAGCGCCGGCGGCTCGCGCCCCGCCACGTGGACGGTCGCCTGGATCGTCAACGCGGTGAGCGGCCGATAGAGGCCGCTGCGACTGCCCTGCGCCCAGAACTCCTCGCGGAAGTGGTCGCCCCACTGCGCCGGCGGACGGGCGAACCGCTCGACCTGCCCGAGATGGGCCGGATCGTCGCGCGTGAGCGGGTAGCGCAGCGACCGACCGTAGACGCAGGCGACCAGCAGCGCCGCCAGCGCGACCAGCGCGAGAGCGGCAGCGAAGGAGGCGGGGCGCGCGGTGGCGACGGGTCGCTCGGACGACATGGGCGTGGCATCGTATCGCCGTGCACGAGGGGCGGACCGCCGCAGCCGCTCGCGCCATCGGAGTCGCTGCGTGCCCCCACCGTCGCCTCGACGCTTCGTCGCGCCGCTCGCGCTGGCGCTGCTGCTGCTGGCGATCGGCGGCGGCGCGTTCTGGTGGACGCGCGCGCCGCGGCCGACGATCGCGATCGCTCCGGCGCGCGCGGCGACCAGCGCCGACGCCGTGGGGCCGCTCGCGGACGTGGCCGCCAGCAGCGGCGGCGACGCGGAGCTGCCGGTCGCGCCGCTCGCGACGCGCGACCTCGTCGCGCTCGATCGTACGGCCGAGGCGGCCGCGCCGCTCCACGCGCTGGCGCTGCAGGAGGCGAGCGCGCAAGGCATCGACCTGCGCGTCATCGATGGCGAGCGCGCGCCAGTCGCCGACGCGCTGGTGGTGGTGTTCGGCAAGCCGCCGGACGCGCTCGAGCGCGCCGCGCTGCTCGCCGATCCGGAGGCGCTGGCGAAGGCGGGGGCGCTGCGCTTCCGCAGCGACGCGGAGGGGCGCACGCGGCTGCCGTTCGCGCGCGATGCGCGGCTGGTGGTCGCCTTCGCCGGCGACGCGCTCGGCACGCTCGTGATCGAGCCGACCCTCTTCTTCCCGGTCGAGCTGCAGCTGCGCCCGCGCTTCGTCGTCGAGGTCGAGGTGGTCGACGGCGAAGGCGCGCCGCTGGCGGGGATCCCGGTCGGCTGGGGGCGCGAGAAGCAGTCGCCGCTCGAGACGGCGCGCGTCGAGACCAGCGACGCCGCCGGCCGCTGCCGCTTCACCGACCTCGACCTCACGCTGCTGCCGCCGCGCACGCCGTGGGCGTCCGCCGACGGCCCGGCGCCCGAGCTGGTGCGCGAGCGGTGGCGCGTCGCGGTGCGCGGCGTCGCCAGCGCGGCGGCGCAGCAGACGCTCGAGCTGCCGCCCGAGACGGCCCTGCCGGTGCGGCTGGTGGTGGCCGACCGTGGCGCGCTCGACGTGGTGGTCGCGCTGCCCGAAGGGATGCCGTGGCCGCACGGGTCACGCGTCCACCTGTCGGCGCGCAACGACGCGGGCGAGCGGCGCGACGGCCAGCTCGAACTCGACCCGCAGGGGCGCGCGACCTTCGCGCCGCTCGAACTCGGCTTCGGCGGCACCGTCGAGCTGCGCGCCTCGGGCCTCGCCGCCACGCGCACCGCGTTCGCGGCGCTGCGCGAGGCCGACGAGCGGCGCGAGCTGCTGCTCGAACCGCTCGCGACGGGCTGCTGGCTGGTCGGCGAGGCGGTCGCCCCCGACGGCGCGTCGCTGGCCGAGCGCAACCTCATCGCCTCGTTCGAGGGCGGCAGCCTCGCGGCGGAGCTCGGCGCCGACCGCCGCTTCCGCATCGACCTCTCGCAGCACGACGACGAAGGGCGCGTCGAGGGCGAGCTGCTGCTGCGCTTCGAGGCGACCGACCGGCTGCAGCCGCCGCTCGCCGCGCGCGTCGCGCTGCGCCACGCGGCGACGGGGATCATCGATCTCGGCGCGCTGGCGCTGGTCGCGCGCCCGCTGGTGGCGGCCGGGCGCGTGGTCGACTCCGATGGCGTCCCGGTCGAGGGCGCATGGGTCAACGCGCAGAGCCGCGAGCCGCAAGTCGACCGCTCGGGCAACCGCGCGACGGCGCAGCAGATCAGCGACGAGCAGGGGCGCTTCGCGCTGTTCGGCGAGTTCCCGCCCGGCCCGGCGAGCCTCGCCGCCGAGCGGCGCGGCCTCATCCGCAGCGCGGCGCTGCCGTTCGAGCTGGGGGCGAGCGATCTGGTGGTGACGCTCGCGGCGGGCGGCAGTTGCGAGGCGTCGTTGCGCGCCGACGGGCCGCTCTCGCCGACCTGGTTCCGCGCGGCGCTGCTGCCGATCGGCTCCGCCGACGCGAGCGCCGAGCTGGTGGCGAAGAGCGACGGCCGGCTGCGCTTCCCGCTGCTGCCGGCCACGCCGCACCACTTCGTCCTCTCCTACGCCAGCGACTCGCGCCGCGGCGAGCTGCTGCGCATCGCCGACGTCGCCATCGCCCCCTTCACGCTGACGCAGGACGCCCGCTTGCAGGAGCTCGATCCGGCGCTCTTCGTGCCGACCACCACCTTCCACGTACTCGAGCCCGACGGCGCGCCCGCAGCGCGCGGCCGCGTCGCGATCGATCCGGGGCAGCGGCGGCCGCGCGGCATGGTCGACCTGGTCGACGGCGTCGCCACGACGCCCTGCTTCGGCGAAGCGGTCGACTGGCTCGTCGCGGTGCCCGGTTGGCGGAGCGCGAGCGGCAAGCAGCGACCGGGCCGCCTCGACGTCGTGCTGGAGCCGCTGCTGATCGCGACCGTGATCGTGAAGGGGCTGCCGGAACGGGACGACGGGCTGGTCGCGGTCGAGCTCGAGGCGCGGCCGCAGTCGAACGCGCTGCGCCGGCTCGAACTCTCGGCGCGCGCCGCCTTGGTCGACGGCGTCGCGACGCTCCCGCTGCCGGCCTGGGGCAGATGGGAACTCTCCGTCAAGCTGCAGCGACCGCTGCCCGACGGTCGCTGGCAGGATGCGCCGCGCGGCACCCGGGCGCCGCGGCTCGACGCGATCGACTTGAAGCGCGATCAGCCGCTGCGCTTCGAGCGCAAGGCGAAGTAGCGCCGCCGCGCCAGCAGCAGCGCGGCCAGCAGCACGAGCGCCGACGCCGTCGCCGCGCCCGGATGGCCGATCGCGAGCAGCAGCGGTGCGAGCAGCGCGCGCGCAGTCGCCCGCGCGAACGGCCGATCGGCGATCCAGGCGGCGAGCGGCGGCGAGGTGCGCTCGTACCAGGCGATGAAGGCGCGGCCGGCGGCGTGCTGGCGCAGCTGCGTGTCGCGGAACTCCCGCAGCGCTTCGACTTCGGGCGCGAGCGCCGAGCCGTACGCCGCCGTCGCGACGAAGCAGCGCGAACTCCCGCCGCCGCCGCCGGACGCCTGCGGCGGCTGCGGCGTGACGCTCTTCGTGGCGATGCGGCCGCCGCCATCCCAGTCGTAGGAGATCGTCGTCGCGCCGTCGTAGGTGAGGCGGTCGAGGCGACCGAGCGCGTCGTAGCGGTAGGTCTGCACCTGCCGTTGCGAGGCGCCGTGCGGCGCGGCGAGGAGGGCGATCAGCAGCAAGAGGCTCTGCATCGGTGCAGCTCCGGGGTGAGGCGAGGATCAGCGAGCGGACGGCGCGGGCACCGAGGGCGCGTCGGCGCCGACGACGTCGCGCGGGCGATCGGCGGGCGTCGAGAAGCCGCGCAGGAACGCCTCGAGGAAGAGGTCGACCGGCTCGCTCGACGGCGCCGGCGCCGGCCGGCCGTGCTGCGTCCACGCCTCGAAGGCGCGCCACCGCACCAGCTTCGCGAGCGCCTCGCGCGAGGCCGCGGGATCGACGTCGGGCGGCGTCGGCCGCGCGAGCAGCTCGCGGCGCAGCCCGAGGAGCAAGCTCGCGTTCAGGTTGAGGGAGAGGCCGGTGAAGAGAGTCGCGCCGACCGCGGCACGCGACTCGGCCATCAGGTCGCCGGGGACGAGCGGCGCCCCCCGCATGCGGGCGGCCGCGCCGAGCCATGCGCTGCCGATCGCGCCGAGCCCGTCGGGATGGCAGCTGCTGCAGCCGATCACGCCGAAGTCGTGGGGCGTGCGCGCCGGCGCCGCGTCGAGCCAGCGGTTCGCGACGGAGCTGCCGTCGAAGAGCGCGAAGGTGTCGAGCACGACCGACGTCGACTCGTCGCTGCGGACGAGCGCGCTGCCCGGCTGCGGGAAGCGCGACAGCAGGTAGGGCGTCGCGCCCGGCTGCGCGAGCCAGCCGAGGTCGCGGGTCGGCTGCAGCGAGGAGCAGTGGCGCGTGTCCCAGATGCGGTCGCCGAACGCGACGCCGACGCCGAGCGAGAGCGCGTTCTCGCGCCCGCCGAGTCCGAGCAGCGCGTACGGGTAGCCGCCGAGCGGCGCGAACGTGGCGAACAGCTCGCCGAGCGGCCCCCACGCGTAGGCCTGCAGCAGCTCGCCGAAGTCGTCGCACTCGAGCAGCGTGTTGCCCTGCTCGTCGAAGTGGTAGGTGGCGCGCTCGCCGTCGATCAGGTCGACCCGCCAGAGCGGCTCGCCCCACGGCGTCGCCACGTAGGCGTACTCGTCGATGCCGCCTTCGCGCACGACGCCGAGGCTCGGCCGCTCGGTCGCGTAGTTCCAGTCGAACTCGACCAGCGGGTCGGCGTTCAAGCGCCCCGAGACGACCTGGCCGAGGCCGTCCCACGTGAACTCGTAGCTGTCGGCGCCGTCGGTCGCGCCGACCAGTCGCCCGGCGAGGTCCCAGTCGAAGGTGCGCGTGTCGTCGGCGAGCCGGCGGCCGAGCGCGTCGTAGGTGAAGGCGGCATCCTGCCCCGCGGCATCGAAGACGCTGCTCATCACGCCGATCGCCGGGAGCCCCACCACCGGCTGCAGCCGATCGGCGCGCACGATGCGGCCGGCGTCGTCGCGCGTGAACTGCAGGTCGGCCAGCGGCTCGAGCGGGCCGTCGACGGAGAGGCGCGCGAGCCAGCCGTCGCCGTCCCACTCGTAGCGCTCGACCACGCCGTTCCCGAAGCTCTTCGTCGCGAGCCGTCCGACCGGATCCCACGTGAAGTCGCAGGTGAAGCCGTCGTCGTCGGCCACCTGCGCGAGGCGGCCCGCGGCATCCCACTGGTAGGTCACCGAGAGCGTGCCGGCGAGCGTCAGCGAGGTGAGGCGGCCGGCGCCGTCGCGCCCCGCCGGGATGCCGTTGCTGACTTCGACGCGGCCGACGTCGTCGCGCGTGATCGTGGCGCCGGTCGCGCCGACCACGCGGCCGTCGGCGTCGTGCTGCCAGTCGAGCGCGGTGCCGTCGCTCCAGTCGGCGGCGGTCACCTTGCCGCGCGCGTCGCGCGTGATCGTCACGTCGCCGAGGCCGCCCGGCAGCAGCAGCGAACCGGCGCGACCGAGCGGATCGAGCGTCGCCAGCAGCTCGCGGCCGACCGGATCGACGGCGGCCGTCACCTCGCCCGCGGCATCGCGCGCGATCGCGGCGCCGATGCCGCCGCCGCTGCCGACCCGCGCGACGCGGCCGACGGCATCGCGCTCGATCGCGAGCGTCGCAGCGGCCTTCGCGACGGCCACCTCCTCGACGCGCCCGGCGTCGTCGCGCGCCACCGTGGTGCGCCCGCCCTCGCCGTCGACCCGCGCGGTCACGCGGCCGAGGCCGTCGCGCGCGACCGTCTCGACGCGCCCCTCGGCGCTCGTCGCGCGCGTCCAGTCGCCGCGCTTGCTCGAGGCGTAGGCGAAGGCGTCGCCCGCGTCGTCGGCGAGGCTCGCCAGCACCGCCTCGTCGTCGTAGCCGAGCGCGTACGAGCGGCCGAGGCCGTCGGTGATGCCGGCGAGCCGCCCGCCCGGCGTCCAGTCGAACGCCAGCGCGACGCCGCCGCCGTCGGTGGCGACGCTCGGCCGGCCGAGCGGATCGAAGGTGAAGGTGGCGGTCGCCCCTTCCGGATCGAGCGCGGCGGTGCAGCGGTCCATCGCGTCGTAGGCGAAGCTCCACGCCCGGTTGCCGGGCAGCAGCGCGCCGACGAGGTTCGAGTTGCCGTCCCACGCGAAGGTGGTGACGCCCCCCGCCTCGTCGGTCACGCTGGTCAGCCGATCGAGCGCATCCCACGTCGCGTGGCGCATCGCGCCGCCGGGCAGATCGACGTCGGTGAGGCGGCCGAGGCCGTCGTAGCTGAACGACGTGGTGCGCCCCTCCGCGTCGATCGCGTGGTCGAGCAGGAAGCCGGCCGTCCAGCCGAACTGGCGCACGCCGCCGTCCGCGGCGGTGGCGGTGAGCAGCTCGCCGCGCGCGCCGTAGGTGCGGCTCCAGGTGGCGCCGAGCGGGTCGATGCGGGCGATCACGTTGCCGTCGCCGTCCCAGCTGAACTGCTCGAACGAGCCGTCGGCGGCGGTGACGCGCGTCAGGTCGTGGAAGGTGAAGCCGTCGTCGACGCGCGCCGTCCACGTGTAGCGGGTGAGCGCGCCGTCGGGCGCGGTGTAGCTCGCCGGCAGCCGCGCGGCGGAGTCCCACGCGATCGTCGCGCGATCGCCGCGGCGGTCGACCACCTGCGTGCGGCGACCGGCGCCGTCGTAGGCGAGCGTCGCCGCCTTGCCGTTCTCGAAGGCGAGCCGCGTGAGCCGTCCGCCGACGTGGGTGTGGAGCTGCGTCGAGAGGTCGGGCGCGGTGATGGTGGTGACGCCGGTCGCGTCGTCGTAGGCGAAGGTGCGCACGTGGCCGTCGGCGTCGGCCTGCGTGGTGACGCGGCCGCTCGTGTCGTACGCCTGCGTCCACGGCACGTTGCCTTCGGGACGCGTGGTCGCCGCGAGGAGCGCGCGCGACGGCAGCGTGGCCGAGTAGGCGTAGCTGGTGACGCCGCTCTCGGCATCGGTGACGCTCGCGAGGCGGCTCGAACCGTCGTAGCCGAAGGCGACCGTGCGCGTGCCGTCGCTCACCTGCGTGAGGCGGCTCGAGCCGTCGTAGCTGAGCGCGAGCTGCCGCCCGAGGCCGTCGGAGACGGTGGCGAGCCGACCTGACGCGTAGGCGAGCGCGAGCTCGTTGCCCTTGCCGTCGGCGATCCGCGTCATGCGTCCCGAGCTGTCGAAGGTGCGGAGCAGCGCGGCGACCGGATCGCGCAGCACGAAGCCGCTCGGCGTGGCGTCGATCAGCGCGAACGGCAGGTCGCTGCCCTTCACCAGCTCCCACGCCGCGTCGAAGGGGCCGCGCTCGAAACGCAGCTGCCGGCCGTCGGCGCCGGTCACCTCGACCGCTTCGCCGAGGTCGGCCAGCGACCAGTCGAACGAGTGGCGCCAGCCCGGCCCGAGCCGCGTCGCCGTCAACCCGTCGGCGACGAAGCGCGACGAGTAGCGGCGCGCGAAGGAGAGCGGCAGCGGGCCGCGCAGCAGGAGGTCCTGCGGCTCGTCGATCCAGAGCTCGCCGGTCGCCGTGGCGATCGGATCGCCGGCGAGCCCCGCGAACGGCGCGTTGCCGAAGTTCTCGGCGTCGGGCTGCACGGTGAGCGCGACGACGTGCGGCGCGTAGGGCGAGCAGTTGTTCTCCTGGCACGGCCCCGCCTTGCCGAAGTCGACGCCGACCCAGCAGACCTCGATCGACGCGCTCTGCGTCGAGGAGATGCCCGCCTCGGCGACCACCACGAAGACCTGGTCGACCCGATCCTGCACGGTGACCGTCGTGCCGTTGCCCGGCAGCAGCGAGCCGTCCTGCTGGTTCATGTCGAGCGCGTAGACCTTCGCGACGGCGGCGTTGCTGCTCTTCGCGGTGATGTCGGCGGCGCAGGTGGTCGGGTCGACGACGAAGACGTAGGCCGCCGCGCCGGGACGCAGCTGCAGGGAGTTCGGGCTCACGTCGTGGGCCGCCGCCGGTGCGGCCAGGAAGGCGAGCGCGAGCGCGGCGGAGCGGAGCGGTCGAGGGCGCATGGCGGACTCCCGGTTCGCCCGCGCGCGGAGTCGCGGCGGGATCGGGAGAGACGGAAAGCGGCGGCGGAGCGGACAGGGGAGTTCCCCGCACGACCGGCGCCCGGGGCGGGTCAGCCGCCGTGGCCGCGGCGCGCCACCTCGAAGCAGGCGCGGAAGCGGGCCAACGCGCGCTGGCGCGCCTTCTCGGTCGCGTCGCGGCCGAGCCCGAGCGCCGACGCCTGCTCGGCGAGGTCGAGCCCGGCGCACACCCCCTCGACCAGCGCGCGATCGCGCGGCAGCAGCATGTCGAGCGCGAAGGCGGCCAGCGCGAGCTGCTCGCGCCGCACCGCGAAGGTCGACGGGCCGGTGACCGACGCGGCGAGTTCGCGCACCGCGGCGAGGTCGGCGCTCTCGTGCGCGCCGCCGGCGATCCGCAGCACCTCGCCGCCGCGCCGCTTCAGCGCCGACCAGTGGTCGCGTCGATCGGCGAGCCACCGCTCGCTCACCGTGCAGAGCCAAGCGCGCTGCGCCGCCTCGTCCGCCTCGCGCGGCAGCGCCCCGCGCTCGAGCAGATGGGCGCAGATCCCTTGCGCCAGGTCCTCCGCCGTCTCGAGCCGCAGCAGCAGCTTGCCGGCGCGCCGGCGCACGAACCCGGCCAGCAGCTCGCGTTGCGCGGCGAGCCAGCCGCCGAGCTCGGTGCGCGCGTCGAGCGGCGCGCTCATCGGAGCGGCTCCACGCCCTTGCGACGCAGCACGAGGCGCATGCCGGTCTCGCCGCTGGTCTGGTGCGGCTCCATGCCGACGCCGCAGGCGACGCGCAACGCATCGGTGCGCGCCTGCCCCCACGCACCGCCGTTCGCCATCCGCAGGCCGCGCGGCTCGTCGTACCAATGGTCGAGCCACTCGAACGCGCCGCCGGTGAGGTCGAAGAGCTGCAGCGGCGACTCGTCGACCGGGAACTCGAGGATCGGGCCGAGGTTCGCGTGGCGATGGGCGAAGCAGCAGCGCGACCAGCGCGGCCGCAAGCGCTGGCCGTAGACGTAGGTCCACCCGAGGTGGCCGAGCGCGGCGCGCATGTACTGGCGGAAGGTCGGCAGCGCCCACTCGAAGGCGGCGTCGGGCGGCGGGCGGTGCTCGTTCCGCCAGGCGACGTAGGCCTGCGCGTCGTGCCACGAGAGGCCGACCGCCGGCCAGTCGGCGCTCCACGCCGGCGGCCAAACGAAGCGGCCGCTCGCCTCCTGCGGCCAGAACGGCTGCGTGCGACCGGCGCGCGGCACGAGGCGCAGCGCGCCGTCGACCACCAGCGGAGCGCGGCTCGCCTCGTCGTCGAGGAACTCGCTCCACTCGGCGCAGGTCACCTCGTGCGGGGCGATCCAGAAGCCGAGTTGCGCGTCGTCGCTGCCGTCGGCGATCCAGCGGAAGCCGGCCGGCGCCTGCCCGAGCGGCGGCGGCTCGACCACGAGGTCGAGCGCGACGCCGACCGACCGCGCCAGCAGGACCGGCGTGCGCCCCACCGCTTCGACGACGAAGAGGTAGTCGCCGCGCGGCAACTGCGTGGCGAGCGGCGTGGTGCCGAGCTGCGACGCGGGACCGCGCAGCAGCGGTCGCGCCGTCGCCTCGACCGGCGCGGCGGGCGGCAGCTCGCCAGTGCGGACGGCGCCGTCGCGGACGAGCCGGCACGCCACCGCCGTGCGACCGGCGGCGCGACCGAAGCGGCGCGCGCCCCCCACCTCGATCCGCAGCGCGGCGAGCGACGCAGCGGTGAGCGTGGTGCGCAAGCCGGCGTGATCGAAGGTGAAGCGGTGGTCGACGTCGGGGGGTGCGCTGCGCGGCAGCTGCTGCACGTCCCAGTCGTCGACGATCGGCGCGTCGTCGACCGCGACGAGGCGCGCGCCGCACGCGATCGCGCCGCCGCCGTCGATGACGAAGACGCTCCTCTCGAGCGGCGCCCCTTCGACCTCGAAGAGCAGGTCACCTCGTCGCAGCGGCTCCGCATCGGCCTCGACGCGCAGGCACCAGGTGCCGGGCGCGATCGGCAGCGGGGCCGCCGCGGCGGCCGGGCCAGCCGGCAGCGCGACGAAGCGCGGCTCGCCGCCCGGCTCGAGGTCGGAGAGCTCCACGAAGCGGAAGAGGTCGACGCGCGCGCCGGCCGGCGTGCTGGCGACCGTCACCTCGATCTCGCGCCGCAGCGAGTCGGCCAGCGCCGGGTCGCTCTGCGCCGCGAGGTCGCGGAAGAGCTCGGCGCCGCGCGGGTCGTTGGCGGCGAGCGCGTCGTGGTAGCGCGCGAGGTAGAGCTCGCCGCGCACGCCGTCGGCGCCGCTCGTCGCGGGGTCGAGCTGCTCGGCGCGGCGCAGCAGCTCGAGCACCTCGTGGTAGGTCGCGTCCCAGCGGCGCCGCTCGTCCTCGAGGCGCCCCTCGTTGCGGTCGAGCAGCGCGTAGTCGGCGTCGGTGTAGTGCTGCGACTCCATCTCCGACTGGAGCCGCGCCACCTCCGACTGCACTGCCGCAAGGCTCTCGCGCTGCGTCCGGTAGTCGAGGACGCGGTCGCGCGCCGCGGCGACCAGCCGGCTCGCCTCGCGGCGCGCCTCCCGTTCGCGCGAGGCGTGCTGCGCCACCAGCAGCGCCAGCAACCCGAGCAGCGCCGCCGCCGCGGTCGCCGCGAAGGTGGCGAGCAGCGGGTGGCGCTCGACGAGGCGGCGCGCCCGCTCGCGCGCGGCGGGCGGGCGACCGCGGATCGGGCGCAGCTCGAGCACCGCCTCGAGGTCGTCGGCGAGCGCGGCGGCGCTGGCGTAGCGCTGCTCGGGACGCCGCTCCATCGCCTTCAGCACCACCACCTCGAGGTCGCGCGGCAGCTGCGGCACGCGGCGGCGCGGCGGCTCCGGCAGGCCGGCGAGGATGCGGTGGAAGAGCTGCTCCACGGTGGTGCCGGTGTAGGGCAGCGCGCCAGTGAGGCATTCGTAGAGGGTGACGCCGAGCGCGTAGACGTCGGTGCGCGCGTCGATGGTGCCGCCTTGCGCGATCTGCTCGGGCGCGGCGTAGCTCGGGCTGCCGGCGAAGCTCTCGGTCAGCGTCGCGCCGGCGGTCGCGGTGCGGCGCGCCAGCCCGAAGTCGAGCAGCCGCGCGCGATCGTCGGGCGTGATGCGGATGTTGGCCGGCTTCACGTCGCGATGGACGACGCCGCGCTCGTGCGCGTGCTGCAGCCCGCGCGCGACCTGCGCGACCCAGCGCACCCGCTGCGCGACGGCGCCGCCGCGCGGCGCGCCCGGCTCGGCCAGCAGCCGCTCGTCGAGCGAACGGCCGGGCACCAGCTCCATCGCGAGGTAGCGCACGCCGTGCTCCTCGCCGCCGCCGAAGACGGCGACGAGGTGGTCGTGGCGCAGCTCCGCCAGCGCGCGCGCTTCGCGGCGGAAGCGCTCGGCGGCGACGGCGCTGCCTTGCAGCTCGGGGCGCAGCACCTTCAACGCGACCTCGCGGCCGAGCGACTCCTGCACGGCGAGGTAGACGATCCCCATGCCGCCGCCGCCGAGCCGGCTCACCAGCCGGAAGTCGCCGAGCCGCGCGAAGGGGAGCGGCGCGTCGGTGGAGGTGGCGCCGCGCGGCGCGCGCTTCCAGACGCGCTCGAGCGCGGCGCGCAGGTCGGCGCTGGCGGCGGGCGCGGCGGCGAGGAACTCGGCGGGCGACGGTGCGCGACCGTCGCGGGCAAGCTCCGCGAAGCGATCGAACAGCGCCTCCTCGTCGGCCGCGTCCGTCGGCGACGGCGCAGCCGATCCGCGCGCGGGCGGGTCGCGTCGGGGGGCATCCACGGCGGCGCAGTTTGCGCCGCGTGCGGCGCGCCTACCAGCGCAGCAGCAGCAGCTCCGAGCAGAATCCCGGTCCCATCGCCAGCATCACGCCGAGCTTCCCCGGCAGCGGACGGCGGCGCAGCAGCGTCTGCTCGAGGATCAGCAGCACCGACGCGCTCGAGAGGTTGCCGACCTTCCGCAGGCTCTCCCACGACAGCGCGAGGTCGTCGTCGGTGAGGCCGAGCGAGTCGCGCGCCCCCTCGAGCACCTTCGGCCCGCCCGGGTGGCAGACCCAGCTGCCGATGTCGCGACGGGTGAGCTGCAGCGAGGCGAGGAAGGCGTCGACGTCGGGGCCGAGCCGCTCGCGCGCGACGGTCGGCACCGCCGAGGAGAGCACGAGGCTGAACCCCTTCTCGCTGATCCGCCACCCCATCACCTCCTCGGTGTCGGGATAGAAGACCGAGCGGGTCGCGACGATCTCGGGACCGCGCGCCTCGCGCTGCTCGCCGACCACGAGCGCGCAGCAGGCGCCGTCGCCGAACAGGCCGGTCGCGATCACGTTGGCGATGCCGTGGTCGCCGCGCTGCACGGTGAGCGAGCAGAGCTCGACGCTGATCACCGCGACCACGGCGCGCGGATCGCCGCGCACGAAGTCGGCGGCGCGCGAGACGGCCGAGGCGCCGGCCACGCAGCCGAGCCCGAACAGCGGCATCCGCTTCACGTCGCGGCGCAGCGGCAGGCGGTTCATCAGCTTGGCGTCGATCGAGGGGCTCGCGAGGCCGGTGACCGTCGTGAAGATCACCGCGTCGACGTCGCCGGGCGCGAGGTCGGCCCGCTCGAGCGCCGTCTCGAGGGCGCGCTGCGCGAGGTCGGTCGCCGCGGCGATCCAGGCGTCGTTGAAGTCGCCGAAGGTGGAGAACTCGGCGTACCGCTCGAGCGGGTAGGCGAGGTGGCGGCCGTCGACCTGGACGTGGTCGTGGAGCGAGTCGAGGCGGCGCAGCAGTGCGGGGGCGTCGCGCCAGACCACCTCGCGCAGGTAGCGCTTCAGCGTGGGCTGGTCGTAGTAGTGCTCCGGCATGGCGCTGGCGACCGCGGCGATCTTCATGGCGTGGCTCACTCCAGCACCGAACGCTCGAGCAGCAGCGTGCCGCCCTCGTTGACGAGACGCAGCCAGCCGGGCGCGACCTGCGCCTCCGCCGTCGCCCCGTCGCCCAGATCGAGCACGCCGTCGGCCAGCGTCCAGCGCCCGTCCAGCGTCTGGAACTGCGGGCCCGTGTCGCCGGCCACGAGCGCGGCGCCCGTGTAGCGGCCGTCGCTCGCGAACAGGTAGTAGAGCTTGCGCAGCGCGACCGCCGCCTCGCCCTCGACCGCGCTCGACTCCCAGTAGCCGTGCAGGTCGGCCGCCTGCGCCGGTCGCCAGTCGAGCCGCGCGGGCGCGGTCGTCTCGGGGAGGCGCTGCGCGTCGTCGAGCACGCTCGGCGCGATGCAGCCGGGGGCCCACAAGAGCGGCGCCAGCAGCAGGGCGAGGCGCGGCGCGCGGCGCACCGTCGTCGGCTTCGAGGCGCGACTCACTTCGCCTCCTCCGCAGGGCCTTCGCAGCGGGCGCGCAGCGCGATCCAGAGCGTGATCGTCTTGTCGACGCCGATCACGCCGAGCTGGCTCGGCACCGGGACCTCGTAGTCGGGGAGTTCGATGGCGAGCTGCCCCTCGATCGCGACGCGGCGGCTGGCGTCGACGGTGACCTGCACCGGCATGGCGACCTCGCGCGTCACGCCGCGGATCGAGAGCTTGCCGAGCGCGCGCCCCTTCACCGTCTGCGCCTTCGCATCGACGACCGCCTCGTCGAAGCCGTTCCACTCGAAGACGATCTGCGCGTGGTCGGCGACGGCGAGGTGGTCGCGCATCGCCTCGTCGCGCCCTTCGAGGCCGGTGTTCAAGCTCGCGGCGTCGACCACGACGCGGCCGCTGCAGGCGACGCCGGGCGTCGCGAGCGCCGTGGTGAAGTCGCCCTCCACCTTGGCGGTCGCGCCGCTGAAGTCGTGCAGCGTGCTCTTCGCATCGAAGCCGACGCGCGAGAGCGACGGGACGACGCTGAAGCGCGAGCGGCGATCGAAGGCGAAGGTGTCGGAGGGGAGATCGAAGCGGAGGAACCCCTTCTTGCGCGGCGCGGCGGCGGGCGCCGCGGGCGCGGGGCTCTCCACGACCGCGGGCGGATCGAGCGGAGCTGCCGGCGGCGGTGCCACCTCGGAAGGCGCGACCGCGGCCGACGCGACGGGCGCCGCGCTGCCGATGGCGCCCGCGCTCGCCGCGACGGCGGCCTGCAGCGCGCGCAGCTCGTCGCGACTCGATTGCTGACTCTGCACGAGCCGCGCATGGTCGGCTTGCAGCTTCGCGAGCTCGCCGCGCGTCGCCGCGAGCTCCTGCTGCAACGCGGCGCTGCGTGCGTCGGCGCTCTCGTCGAGCGCGGCGACGAGCGCTTCGAGCTGCGGCCCGAGTCCGCTCGCGAAGGCGCGCAGGTCGTTGCGCACCGCGCCGACCTCTTCGGCGACCGCGTCGATCGGCGTCGGTCCGCGCGCGCCGTTCGCCGCCTCCTCTTCGGCCACCGTGATGTGGAGGCGGCGCTGCACCGTGAAGAGCGCTGCAGCGGAGCCGCCGACCAGCAGCAGCAGCGCCGCCGCACCGATCGCACTCAGGGTTTTCGAGAACATGGACGCTCCAAGGAGGCTCGCCGCCCCGTGACGCAACGTCCGGGCCGCCGGCTTGCGCCCGTCGCGAGGCACGCCGGCCGCCCGTCGGCGCGGCCGCCCCCTGCAACTCTTGCACGAAACGGACAGGTCCGTGCACGAGCGCCGCAGCGCCGCCGCCGGCGCGGTGCTGGGCTCCGGCGCGCAGCGCCTCGCCGGAGCACTCGGAACTCGCGGCACGGTCGTTGCCGAAAGGGTGGCCATGCCGCCGGCTCCACCGTTCCGTCGTCGCGACCTCCTGCTGCTCGTGCTGCTCGCCGGTCTCACCGCCGGCTGGTTCCACCTTCAGCGGCAGGCGACCGTCGACGTCGAGAACGTCGCCATGAAATCGGTCGGCACGCCGGAAGCCGCCGCGTGGGAGAGGCGGGTCGCCAGCTTCGGTCGCGGCGAAGAGGTGCTGCTCGACTTCGCCGCGCCGGCGCCGCTCGATTGGTTCGGGCGGCTCGGCCCGCTGGCGAGCGAGCTCACGGCGCTGCCCGGCGTCGCGGCGGTCGCGCCCGCCCCCGGTCGCTCGCCCGAGCGGGCGGTGGTGATCGTGCGGCTCGCCGATGCGACGCGCGGTGAAGCGCGCAGCGACTTGATCGCCACGATCGAGCAACGGGCGGGCGCGACCGCTCGCGCCACGACGACGGGCGGTGAACTGCAGCTCGCGATCGGCGGCGCGCCGGTCGTCGAGCAGGCGCTCGCGCTCGGCCTGCAGGAGGAGCAGCGGCGCATCGTGCCGATCCTCGCCGCCGGCCTCGTGACCGTGCTCCTCCTCTGCTACCGCCACGTCGGCGTCGTGCTGGCGCTGCTGGCGCCGGCGGTGCTCGGCATCGTCTGGACCGGCGGCATCGCGGTGCTCTGCGGCCGCCAGCAGAACCCGATCTCGGTGATGCTGCAGCCGGTGCTGCTGACCGTCGGCGTCGCGAGCGGCGTCCACTGGATCGAGGCGTGGCGCGAGCAGCGGCGCCTCGGCCTCGCGAGCGGCGAAGCGGCGCGGGTCGCCATCGCCGAGCTGCGCGTGCCGGCGCTGCTGGCGGCGACGACCACGGTGGTCGGCTTCCTCGCGCTGGCGACCCACCCGATCCCCGCCGTCGCCGAGTTCGGCTGGCTGGCGGCGCTCGGCGTCGCGCTCACCTACGGGCTCGCGATGGTCGTGCTGCCGGCGCTGCTGCCGCTGCTGGCGCCGCACGGCGGTGCGCCGCGCGGGCTCGCCATGGCCTCGAGCAGCGGCGACCGCATCAGCGCGCTGGCGACCACGCTGGCGCGCCGCTCGCGCGCGATCCGCTGGGGCGCGCTGCTGGTCGCGGCGGCGGCCGGCGCGATGGCGCTGCAGATCGAGGTCGACAACGATCCGCTGCGGATCCTCCCCGACCACCATCCGGTGCGCCGCGACGCGGCGACGCTGGCGAGCGACCTCGGCGGCAGCGAGACGCTCGATCTGCTGGTGCCGGCCGGCAGCGCGCTCGCCGACGACGCCGCGCTCGCCCCGTTCGTGGCGGCGACGGCCGCGCGCGCCGGCATCGCGGCGCCGCTCGGACCGCCCGAACGGGCGGCGAACGGCGATCGCCTCGCCCGCTTCCTGCTGGCGCCGGCCGGCAGCCGCGCGCGCGAGGAGCTCTTCGCGGCGATCGAGTCCGACGCGGCGGCGCGCGGCGCGCCCGACGTGCAGGCGACCGGCCTCTCGGTGCTGGTCGCGCGCGACTCGGGGCAGCTGATCCGCAACACGCTGCGCGGCACGCTCGGCAGCGCGGCGCTCCTCTTCGTGCTCTTCTGGATCGGCCTCAAGTCGGGCTGGATGGCGTGGCTCGGGCTGATCCCCAACGTGCTGCCCTGCCTGCTGGTCTACGGCGGGATGGTCCTCTTCGACCGCCCGCTCACCGTCGCCACCGCAATGATCAGCTCGGTGCTGCTCGGGCTGATCGTCGACGACACGATCCACCTGCTCCACCGCTTCCAGACGCTGGTGAAGAGCGGCCATCCGCCGCTCGATGCGCTGACCGCGATCTTCCGCGGCACCGCGCGCGCGGTGACGATCACCTCGGCGGTGCTCGCGCTCGGCTTCTCGCTCTGCTGGTTCGGCGAGCTGACCACGAGCGTCGAGTTCGGGACGCTCGCCGCCGTCACCATCGTCGCGGCGCTGCTCTGCGACGTCGTGTTGCTGCCCGCCCTGCTGGTCGCCCCGCCGCGCGCCGCACCGCCGGCCCCCGCTGGCCCGTCTGCTGGCCCGTCTGCTGGAGTCGCCCGATGAACGAACGCCGTTTCGATGTCGTGATCGCGGGCGCCGGTCCGGCCGGCGCGACCAGTGCGCTGCGCCTCGCGCGCGCCGGCTTCCACGTCGCGATCGTCGAGCCGTGCGAGTTCCCGCGCGCGAAGCCGTGCGGCGAGTTCATGAGCCCCGAGTGCTTGCCGCTGCTGCGCGAGCTCGGCGTCGCCACCGCCGTCGAGCAGCTCGGCGGGCGCGGCGTGAGCGGGATGGCGTTGCACGCGGCTGGTCGGCGCGTGGTCGGCCGTTTCGCGACGATCGGCCGCGCGGCGCCGCCGATCGAGCACGGCCTGGCGGTGCGGCGCGAGAAGTTCGACGCGGTGCTGCTCGACGCGGCGCTGGCGACCGGCGGCGTGACGCTGCTCACCGGCCATCGAGTGCAGCGGCTGCTGCGCGGCGACGGCGGCCGCGTCGAGGGGGTGGTGACGCAGGCGCGGGACGGCGCGCCGCTGCGGCTGCGGGCGCGCTGGACGGTGGGCGCCGACGGCGTGCGCAGCCAGGTCGCGCGCGAGCTCGGCGTGCGGCGCGAGCTGCCGTGGCTGAAGAAGGTCGCGCTCACCACCCACCTCGCGGGCGTCACCTGGGGCGACGAAGCGGAGGTCCACTTCTTCGCCGGTGGCTACTTCGCCTGCGCGCCGGTCGACGACGGGTTGCTGAGCTTGAACCTCGTGGTCGACCAGTCGGCGTGGCGCGGACGGCAGCGCGAGAGCGGCTTCGCCGAGTTCCTCGCGCGCGTGCCGAAGCTGCAGGAGAAGCTCGCCGGCGCGCGGCGCGCCGCTCCGTTGCGCGGCGTCGGAGCGATGGCGTGCCGCACGACGCGCCAGGTCGTCGACGGTGCGGCGCTGGTCGGCGATGCGGCCGGCTACATCGATCCGGTCACCGGCGAGGGGATCTTCTTCGCGCTGAAGGGAGCCGAGCTGCTGGCGGAGAGCGTCGAGGCGGCGCTGCACGGCGGACGGCGCGATGCAGCGGCGCTGGCCGGCTACCAGCGCGGACGCGCCAAGGAGATCGTGGCGCGCTGCCGCTTGGCGACGCTGCTGCAGCGCGGCTTGCGGCGCGAGACCATCGTGCGCGCCGCCTTCGCGCTGCTCGAAGCGCGGCCGCGCCTCGCCGACCTGATCGTCTCGGTGACGGGCGACTACGTGCCGATGCGCGAGCTCTTGCGGCCGTCGGTCTGGAAGGCGGCGCTCACGTCGTCTTCTTGACGAAGATCGAGCGGCCGACCCAACCCCAGATCGCGCCGAGGAAGCCGGCGAGGCAGGCCAAGACCGTCGCGCGCAACGATGGATCGTCGAGCTTCGGCAGGGTCGCGATGTGGGTGGCCAGCACGAGATCGACCAGGAGGCCGACGATCACGGCACCGGTCAGGCAAGCGACGAGCATTCGCATCATGAGCTCCACGAGAAGGCGCGTTCCTCCTCGTCCGGGAGGGCGCAGGTCTTGAGCGGCGCGCCGCGCACGACCGCCTCGGGCGGGCCACGGTGCGAGGCGAACGAAGAAACTACCCAAGTGGGCGAGCACGACCGCCGGCTCCTTGGCGCGGGTGCGAGGGTTTCGCTCTTCCGTCAACGGGACAAGTTCCTTCGCGTGGTTACGATCCCGGCTCGTCGCGCGGCGCAGCTCGAAATGAAAGGCAGCGCCGCGCGGATTTCGTGCTTCGAATGCGAAGCGTGGCATTCGGCGCGCTGCCGTCGATCGATCGCAAGCGCGCTGTGACTTCGGGAGGGGACGAATCCATGGGACGTCGCAAGAAGTCGGTCACCAGCAGCGGGGGTGATGCCCTCGCCGCGCTCAAGGCGGCCATCGCGACCAAGGTCGCCGCGATCGAGTCGAGCGTCGGGCGCCTCCAGGCACTCCCGACCGCGAGCGCTGGCGGCGGCGCGCCACGCCGAGCGGCGGCCGCGGCCCCGAAGCGGCGCGGACCGGGTCGGCCGAAGGGGAGTGGACGCGGACCGGGTCGACCGAAGGGCAGCGGTCGCAAGCCGGGCCGCCCGAAGGGGAGCGGTCGCGGGCCGGGCCGGCCGCCGAAGAGCGCCGCGGCACCGAAGCGCGGACGGCCGGCCAAGAAGGCTGCCACGCCGAAGCCGGCCGCTCCGCCGAAGGACTACTCCGCTCTCGACGCGGCGATCCGCGCCGCGCTCGCCGCCGCCGGTTCGCCGGTGAAGGCGGGCGACCTCGCGAAGCAGGTGGTCGACAACGGCTTCGTCACGAGCAGCAAGGCGTTCCACCTCGAGGTCGGCCGGCGACTCGCCGCGCTGAGCGACGTCGCGAAGACGGATGGCGGCTACGCGCTGAAGGGCTGATCGAAGTCCACTCCCGACGGTCGGAGCGTCGCGCCATTCCGGTGCCCGGCGCTCCGACCGTCGCCGCGATGGCGCGCCGCCGACGATCGGCCGCGTGGCGACGGCTTCCGCGAGTCCCGCCGCTCGCCACCTCGCCCCGCGCGGCTCCGATGGCGTCCCTGGGCAGAGTCGAACTGCCGGCCTTCGGTCGAGGAACCCACAGGGTTTGGGAGCGTGACCATCGACCCGCACGGGACGTAGCGTGCGCGCCGCGTCAGCGCCTGCGGCACGCGAGGGCGTGACCGGGACCTCACTGACCTTCGGAACGTCGATCTCGCGCGCGGTGGTTGCAACGTCCGCTGCAACGTCGACGGCAAGGGACAGCGCGCATTGCCGCCAGCCTCCCGCCCGCTCTTGCCACTGCGGCGGCGCGCGCCGCCTCGCTCAGCCCGAGCGCAGGACGACCTTGCGGCATCCTTCCGTCTTCTCGTTGAACAGGTCGTAACCCTGCTGCGCTTCGGCGAGGGGGAGCCGGTGGGTGATGATCCTCTCGGGCGCGAGGCGGCCCGCCTCGATGTGGGCGAGCAGCTCCGGCATGAACTTGCGCGTGTGCGTCTGGCCCATCCGGAAGGTGACCCCCTTGTCGAATGCGTCGCCGTACATGAAACCATGGATGAACCCGGCGTAGACGCCGGGGGTGCTGATGACGCCGCCGCGTCGCACCGATGCGATCGCTTGCCGGAGCGCGGCGCCGCTGCTGCCTTCCAGCTTGAGGCCGGTGAGCGCGGTCTCGACCAGGCTGCCCTTCGCCTCGAGGCCGACGGCGTCGATGACGGCGTCGACGCCCCGCCGGTTCGTGCGCGCCACGATCTCCTTCGCCGCGTCCACCTTGTCGAAGTCGAGCGGATGGACCCCGTACTCCTCCTCGGCGAACGCGAGCCGCTCGGCGTGGTGGTCGACCATGAAGATCTCGTCGGCGCCCTTCAGCCGTGCCGAAGCAGCGGCCATCAATCCGACGGGCCCGGCGCCGAAGATCGCGACGCGAGATCCCGGGCCGATCTCGGCGTTGACGACCGCCATGAATCCGGTGGGAAGGATGTCGGAGAGGAACAGGACCTGTTCGTCCTCCAGCGCGTGGGGAACCTTGAACGGCCCCACGTTCGCCTTCGGTACGCGCACCCGCTCCGCCTGGCCGCCCGGGATCCCTCCATAGAGGTGGGAGAACCCGAACATCGCCGCGCCCGAACGGAGGTCCTTCTTGTTGATCAGGGCGCCCCGACCGTCGACGGGCCCGTCCTCGATGTTGGTGGTCTCGCAAGCGGCGAAGAGCTCGCGCTCGCAGAAGAAGCAGCTGCCGCACGCGATGTTGAACGGCACCACGACGCGGTCACCGACCTTCACGGCGGAAACGGCGGAGCCGGCTTGCTCGACGATGCCCATGAACTCGTGACCGAGGATGTCACCGGCCTTCATCGCCGGGATCTTCCCTCGATAGATGTGGAGGTCAGAGCCGCAGATCGCTGTCGCCGTCACCCGCAAGATCACATCGTCGTCCTGCTCGATCCGGGGATCAGGAGCTTCCTCGACTTGGACCTTGTGGGACCCGCGATACGTCAATGCCTTCACTGGATGCTCCTCACGCCGGCGGCGGATCGCCTCCGGAAAGCAAACGACCGGCCGGCGCGGAAGCGGGAACGGGAGCGACCGTAGGCACGCGGCAGGAGGGTTCCTCGCGGGGCGACCGACGCGAACGCCGTTTCCGCGATCGACCATCGCTTTGAACAAAGTTGCCCGGTCATCCAGGACCGTGCGCCTGCGCCTCTGGAGCAGTCCGCGCACCGGCTCGACTCTGGAACACCACGACCCGTCGATGGGGCAGGGCAGCGCGTCGCGCAGTCGTACAGGTTGCTACTTCCACCCGACGAGTCGACCGAACGTGGAGCGCGCGTCGCGGTCCACCCCGCCCTGTGATACCGGCTACACGACGCGAGCAGCCGCCGCGACGTCCATGCGGACTCGGATTTGCGAACCAGCGTTCCGAGGACTTCGTCGATCGTCGACCACTCGAACCGGGATCGCACCACGAATGAATCGCAAGTGAAGGAGCTGCTCCTGCAGGCGGTCGCGCCCGAGCTGGGCGGAGTGCCGGTCTACAAGACCGCCCTCGAGTGCGCACGCGATCCGGACCTGAAGGAAGAGTGGAACAAGTACCTCGAGCCGACCGAGAACCACGTCCTGATCGTCCAGCGCGTGTTCGAGGCGTTCGAGATCGATCCAGAGCAGGACTACCCCCTCCCGCGGAGGAGAGGGGTGTGACAGCGGCGATCGGCGCGCCGAAGGCGAAGAACGCCCGGACCGCGATGCTCTAGCCCAAGAACGCATGCGCGCGACGCGAACTCGCGGCCGGCGCAGGGTGGCCAAGCGGCCGGCAAGCATGAAATCACACTGGCAATCGCGTTGAACGAATCAGCACATCGCTGCAGTTCGCCGCGTCAAGGAGTTTGGAATGTCGACGGAACGTGAAAGCGATCGTGACAACTCGGAGAGCGGCTCCACCGGTTCGGGCTCGCGCTCGAACAAGGGCTCGGGGTCGGGTAGCGGCTCGCGCGCCGGCAAGGGCTCGTCGGGTACCGGCTCGCGCTCGGGCAAGGGCTCCGGCTCGGGTGCAGGCACCCGGTCGGGCAAGGGCTCGCGCTCGGGCAACGGCTCGGGGTCGGGCAGCAGCTCGGGGTCGGGCAGCAGCTCGCGCTCCTGACGATTGGATCGATCTCAAACGGCGTCTGTCACGGCAGACGCCGTTGTCTGGTCCGCATCGCGCCACGACGATCTCGGCGATCGACGATCGCTGCGCGGCCCCCTCGACCACCGATTCGCGAGGGCGCCGGGACTCGTGCCCGCGACCGCTCGAATGACCTCACGACACCGGAGTGCCCACCATGCGCAGCGCCACCTTCTCCTTGCCGGTCAAGCTCCTCGCGCTTTCGGCGTTCGTCGTCGGTTGCGCCGCTTGGTCGCAACAGCAAGCGGCCCCGCCCCGCGGACGGAGAAAGGACGCGGTCGAGGAGGCGCAAGCGCCTCGTGAAGTCGCACGCACACGACCGGAACAGCAGCAGGGCGAGCTCGACCGTCCCGATCGATTCCACCCCGATCGAACGCTCGACTCCTCGAAGGCCCTCGTCCAGCAACCGGACAAGGGGCGAGTGCTCGGTTTCGACTTCGCGCGCGATCCGTTGAACGCACCGCGGCCGATGGCCACGCTCGAGCAGATCATGGCCGCGGACATCGCGGCGAAGGACGGCGTGATGGCGGCTCAGCGCGCTCTCCTGGAAACGCGCTACGACCTCGCCCCTCGTCTCGATCCGGCGGTGAAGATGACGCGCGGCAAGCCGGTGTGCGTCGGTCCCACCGCGCGCCTCGAGGAGGGGCTCGATTGGGCTCGCCTCGCCGCAATGACCGCCGCCGAGATCCGGGCGCAGGGTCTCTTTCCGTACCCGGCGCTCCCCCACCCGAAACACGTCACGGGCGGCCAGGTCTTCCCCGACATGCAGATCGACATGTTCCCGCGACTCGAGCGCTTCGATGTGTCGTTCGACCTTCCGGAGGCCTTCCTCCCCGAGTTCCCGCCGGCGATCTTCCTGCAGAATCGCTCCGAGCTCGGTGACGTCTCGCGCGGCGAGGTCGTCTCGATCAACAACTTCCACTCGCTCTTCAAGGGTCTCCTGACGCCGGTGCAGCTCGATGGCCTGCGGATGTTGCTGACGCCCCTGCCGCAGGAGGAGTTCAACGCCACGGACGATCGCAAGTCCCGCGAGCCGAGCCTCGGGGTGACCTGCTTCGATTGCCATGTCAACGGCCACACGACGGGTCAGTTCCATCTCAATCCCGACGATCGGCCCCAGCAGCGCCGAGTGCGACTCGACACGACGAGCCTCCGCGGTGTCAGTCAGCAGCAGATCCACGGCTCGAAGCGAAGCCTGCGATCCGTCGAGGATTTCACCGAGTTCGAGCAGCGCACGGCGTACTTCAACGGCGATCCGATGCACGCTGCGAAGAAAGGGGCGATGGTCCTCGACCGGGTCGTGGTCTCGCACATGGCCCAGCTGCAGAACATGCTCGACTTCCCTCCCGCGCCGAAGCTCAGACCTGGAGGGAGGCTCAACGGCGCCCTCGCGAGCGAAGGGGAGAAGCGCGGGGAGGCGCTCTTCTTCGGGAAGGCGCAGTGCGGCGACTGCCATCCGCGGCCCTTCTTCCTCGACCATGCCATGCACGACCTCCAAGTCGAGCGATTCGTCGACGAGGCTCCGGTCGGTCCGATCAAGACGTTCACGCTGCGAGGCATCAAGGAGAGCCCCCCGTTCCTCCATGACGGCCGCTGCCTCACGCTCGAAGACACCGTCGAGTTCTTCAACCTCGTCTTGGATCTCCGCCTCTCCGACCCGGAGAAGCAGGATCTCGTCTCCTTCATGCGAGTCCTCTGACCGATCGCCCCGACGACGTTGCGGGTCAATCGCACGCGAGCTCGGCCTCGACGCCGGTGGACTGCCGAAGGTCGCCCGGAACGTCGACGGCGTCGTCGCGATGAGGATCGACGCGACCCGGAACTTCACGACGCCGCTGACGAAGGAGTGCTTGTTCGGCTGGCACGCCTCGCTCCCTGCCGAGCAGTCCACCAGCGTACGCCCCAAGGTCGGGCGGTGGCGGACGGAGGCGTCCGAGCCGATGCAGGTCGCGCCGGCGCGGTGGGCAAGGAGAAGGCGCCATTCGAGGCACCGGACGCGACGCGCGTCGAAGCGGAGATGAGCCGGTTCTTCGTCTGGTTCAACGGGCCCCGTTCGACCGATCCCATCCTCAAGGCCGGTGTCGCCCACTTCCGGTTCGTGACGATCCATCCGTTCGCGGACGGCAACGGTCGCATCGCCCGCGCGATCGCCGACCTGGCGCTCGCGCGCGCCGACGAGACGAAGGACCGTTTCGACAGCATGTCCTTCCAGATCGAGGCGGAGCGCGAGGACCACTACCGCGAGCTCGAAGCGGCGCAGAAGGGAAGCCTCGACTTCACCCGTTGGCGGAAGTGGTTCCTGGGCGGCCTGGAGCAGACGATCGACGCCGCCGAACAGGCCCTCGATCGACGAAGAACGCTTCTGGCACGGGGTCAGCGAACGACCAGTCAACCAGTCCGACGCGTGGTCATCCATCGACTGCGGAACGGAGTTGAAAGACTCTTCACGTCCTCGAAGGAGGCGACGATCGCGAAGTGCTCTCCGGACTCGCCTTGCGTGACAACCAGGATCTCTTGGAGCGCGGAGTCCTGCTGCGCGAACGCGGCGGCGGCAGAAGCACGAGCTACCGGCTCGCCTCGCTCGACGACGGGCGACGGAGCTGAGCCGCGCGTCAAGTCCTCGACATGCGGCGCCTCCGCGTCGAGGATCGTGCGCCCGCTCGGGCGGCCGGGACCGCCTGCCGGACGACGGACGGGCGTGCGGACGGGCGGCGAGTTCGCTCAAGATCAGCGCGGACGGCAGGTCGGTTCTTCTAGTGGGATCTCGGCGTGCGCGGCGACGCGCCCCGGATCGGGACGCGTCGCCTCGGCAGCCCCTGTGGTCGCCTCGCTCGAGCGGACTCAGGAGCCGGGGGCGTCGTCCATCATCGGATTCCGTTCCATGCGGTACGTCGCGGGAACCGACTTCGCGCGCGATTCGAGCGCGTCCTGGCGCACTTCGAGCTTGTCCGTGCACGCCTGCGCGTCGATCTCCGCGAGCTTCAGAGCGACCTCTTCGTCGGAGACCGCGCGCTCGAAGTCGGCCAGGTAGACCGGTTCAAGGTCGGGGCGCTCCAGCGCATGGACCGCTTCGGCCTTTGCCAGCTCGATGCGCGCTTCGGCCAGGCCCACGCGCTTCTTGGCGACGGCCATGCGGGCCTCGGCTTGCTCGACGCGCCCCTCTTCCGTCGCGACCTGCGCGCCGGCCCAGGCCGCGTGGGCGTGTGCACCGTTGCAAACGTCCGTCGCTTCGTCGATGCGCTTCTGTCGATCCGAACCGTTCCCGCTCAGCTCGAGGTCGCGGCGCGCATGCGCGGCGTCGATCTCGTCCTCGGCGATGTCGACGTCGTGCCTCGCGATCGAGACCCGTTCTTGCGCGCGCTCGACCTCGCGCTGCGCCATCGCGACCGCGTCGAGCGCCTCGCTGCGCTGCGTGCGCGCGGCGTTGATGTCGTCGCGCTCGGACACGGACACGCTCAACAGGACCTGATCGTCGATCATGGGCTGCTCGCCGTAGGACCGGTGCGAAGAGGACTGACACGCGGCCGCGAAGAGCGCGACAGGAAGAATGTAGAAGTACTTGTTCATCGGGGTGTTCCTGGGATCGGGGGCGCCGGGTGCGCGCGAAGGCACACCTTGGGCCGACAGTCGCGCAGCGATCCGGTTGTGCGCCTGTCCACAGGCAAGCCCCATGCCGCCGGAGCGCGGCGGTCCGCGCCAATGATGAACGGCCTCCACGTCCTGAGCTCCTCGCGACTGTCCCTGCCGAACGCCGGCTGCGCGCACTTCGACGACGCGGCGGCCGCGCTCGCCGTCGTGCCGCGCGAGCCTCTCGACCTCGAGGCGCGGCTCGATCGGGACGACGCGCGGCGTGCGGACGTGGTGGCGCTCGTCCCCCACTGCGACCAGGTCGTCGCTTCACCCGAGGCGCGACAGCGCGCGGATCCGCGATGCGCCGCGATCGCGATGCGGATCGCGGAGCCCGCCAGGACCATGGGCGAAGGACCATGGGCAGGTGACGACGGACGTGGGATCACCGAATGGCCTCCGTCCGTTGGCGATCGCCGGTTGCATGCAGGGCTAGGACCGTGCCGAGCACCTGTTGCGCGATCGACGTGGGGCCATCGTCGCTCGTGCCGGAGCCGCGATGGCCATGCACCCCGGAGACGCGACGCACTCATGGATGAATCCGGCCGGGATCGCCTTCCGGACGGCGGGCTGGTACCTCGACTTCCACGCGCTGCGCCACCAGTTTCCGTCGACGCTGGCGCGCAGCGGCGTCCACCCGAAGGTCGCGCAGAAGCTGGCGCGCCTCTCGACGATCACCCTGACCATGGACCGCTACCGCCACCTCGACCTGGCGGAGCTGGGCGACGCGCTGCAACGCCTGCCAGGCTTGGCGGCCGCCGAGGCGCAGGCGGCGCCGGCCGCTTGGCGGGTCAAGTAGCGCCGCGGTCGCGGCGCGTGGCGCGGGGCCGATCGCGCCCCCGCTCGCACTCGCCCTTGCACCCCGCCGTGTCCCCGCGTGGCCGTGTCCGGCCGCTTGGCACCGCGCGCGGCGCGACTCCGATGGTGTCCCCGGGCAGAGTCGAACTGCCGGCCTTCGGTTTAGGAAACCAACGCTCTATCCATCTGAGCTACGGGGACGAGAGGCGGCGGATGATACTCGCGCCCCTCCGCACCCCGGCGGAGCGGTGACCCGCCGCCCGGCGCGCGGCGAGGCATCCATCGTCGCGCGCGGCGCGGACCCGACAGCGCCCGAGCGAGGGGCGACGAGTCGGGCGGCGCGACTGGCGACGAGGCGGGCGGCGCGACTGGTGGCGCGGCGGGTCGCAGCACCCGCGCGGACGGGGGCGGCGAGCCGCGTGTGACACGCGAGCGCGGATTGCGCTGTGACGGGTTGGCGATCGCCACTCCCCTTCCCGCTGCACCCCCCGCCCGTGCCGCCGACCCCGAACCTCCAACCGAGTGCCCCCCGAACCGGCCGCGCCGAGCCCCCGCTCGAGCGCGCCGAGGGGGTGCCCTCGTGAGCCGATCGGGCGAGCCGCGGCGCGACGCCGAACCGCCGGGGAGCGGCCCGCCGCTCGTCGAGATCGCTCGCCAGATCCGCGCTGGCATCGACTCGGCGTGGCGCGACTTCCACGACCGCCTCGCGACCTGGGTGAGCTGGCACGTGCGGCGCCGCTTCTCCCGCAAGCTGCGGCTGCGGTTCGAGCCGACCGACCTCATCCAGGCGACCTGGCTGCGCATCGTGCAGCACCTGCCGCGCCTCGAACTGCGCGACGACCCATCGCTGCTCGCCTGGATCGTGCAGGTCGTCGAGAACGGCGCAACCGACCTCGAGCGCCACTCGAGCCAGCAACGCCGCGACATCGCGCGGGAGGTCGAGCTCGCGCCGTTCCTCGACGACGGTCGCCCTCGATCGTCGGCCGAGCGGCGCGCGGCGCTGCCCGCTGCGCTCTGCAGCGCGACGGCGGACCACGTCGACCGCTTCTGGCTCGACGAGGAGCTCGCCGAACTCGAGGACGCGCTCGAGCAACTGCCGCACGAGCTGCGCGCGACGTTCCTCGCCATCGCCTACGACGGGTTGAGCGGCGCCGCGGCCGGCCGTCGCTTCGGCACCTCGGAATCGACGGCGCTGCGCCAGTTCCGGCGCGCCCGAGCGGCGCTGGCCGCCCGCCTCGGCGCCGCTGCACCGCGCCGTGCGCCACGCAGTGCGCCACGCAGCGCGCGCGCCCCTTCGAGCGGGAACGACGGCGAGCAGACGATCGGCTGAACGCCGCTGCCGAGCGACCGCGCCGCGCGCGCCGCTACTTCGCCGACGCAACCCGCCCCGCCGCGAGGCGTGCCTCGGCATGCCGCAGCCGCTCGAACCCGCGAGCGAGGAGCGTCCATTCGGCGTCGAGCGCCGGGTGGTCGCGCCGCAGCTGCGCGAACTCGCGAGCGCCTGGAGCCGGGCAGCGCTCCAGCAACTCCTCGAGCAGGCGCGCCGCTTCGCGGAGCCGTTGCTGCCGGGCGAGCTCGGCGTCCGAACGGCGCTCCTCGGGCTGGCGATGCTCTGGAACCATCGACTCCTCGGTGGCGCGTGCGACTTCCGGCAGGGCACTCCCCATCACCGAATCGCCGGTCGTTTCGTCACTGAACCGTTCTCGCCACCGCTCATGGTCGTCGCCGAACGTTTCGCCTTCTGGAGGGACACAGCGGAGGGACACAGCGGAGGGACACAGAGGAGGGACGCAGCGGAGGGACGCAGAGGAGGGACGCAGAGGAGGGACGCCGCGGGCGACGCACCGGTCGGCACCGCGACGTTCGGCGGACCGCGGTCGAGCCGACACGGTCGCGCTACCCTCGAGCCCCGCACGATCTAAGGGAACGGCGTGGACGGCCCGATCCGTCACGACGATTCCCGAGTCGAGCCGTCCGCCGGAGCCACTCCGCATGATCGACTTCAGCACCGCCACCCCGTCCCGCTGCGCGTCGCTCCGTTCGCCGGTGCAGGGCGGCCTCGCCACCGTCGCGACCCGACTCGCCGCCGCGGTGACGCTGCGACTGGCGCGGCGCCTCGCGCGGCCGCTCGCGCTCGCGGCGCTGCTGCTCGGCGTGGTCGCGGCGCCGCTCTCGGCGCAGGGGATGCCCGCACCGAGCAAGGTCGAGACGTGGATCTCGCCGCTCAACCAGAAGCGGATGAAGATCGAGTGGGAGGCGCCGCCGGAATACAAGCCGAAGAAGCTCCCCGACGGCTCGACCGAGGCGCCGAAGTCGCCGTGGCCCTTCCTCCTCTACGCCAAGGACGTCGACAGCAAGGAGGCGCAGAAGATCAGCTCGCTCGTCTTCGGCGACGCGCGCATCGCGCTCGCCTCCTTCGCCGTCCGCTTCGTCGCGCTGCCGCCCGATCGCGCCATCGAGCTGCCCTACCTGAAGGACGTGAAGGGGATCAAGGACCCGACGCTGCTCCTGATCGACCGCGACTTCAAGGTGGTCGCCATCGTGAACGAGTGGAAGGAGTTCGACGACAAGGGGGTGCTGCCGCTGCTGCAGAAGCTCTCCGATGCGACCTATCCGGTGAAGCTCGCGCCGTTCCTCGGCGAGCTGATGAAGCTGATGCAGGAGGGCGAGAAGAGCTGGAAGCAGGAGGAGCGCGTCGCCGAGCTGCTGCGCAAGGCGGGCGATGCCGATCCCGCCAAGCAGAAGGCGCTCGACGAGGAGTGCGACCGGATCGAGAAGGAAGTGGAGGCGACCAACGCCGCGCTCGCCAAGCGCGAGGCGGAGCTGCGCGCCGCGTTCGTCGCCAAGGAGGCCGCGGCGGCGCCGCTGCCCGAGACGTTCGGCAGCGGCAAGAACAAGCGCAAGCTGACGCCGGCCGAGATCGAGGCGATCAGCTCCTTCCGCGAGTTCTCCCGCAACGAGAACCCGATCGTGCGCGCCGCCGCCGTCGAGGACCTCGGCGCGATCGACAGCGGCGCGATGGTCGAGTTCATCCTGTCGGCGTGCACCGACGTCGACGACCGCGTCACGGCGGCGGCCGGGCGCGCGCTCGGCCGCATGCAGAGCGACGAGGCGCTCGCCGCGCTGCTCGCCGGCCTCGACCACCCGAACGCGAAGGCGCGCGCCGCCGCCGCCTTCGGCTTCGCCCGCCTCGGCCGCGCCTACCCGCCGGCGGTGCCGAAGCTCCTCGTCACGCTGCGCACCGGCGACGACGAGCAGCGGCGCGGCGCGATCCAGGCGCTCGCCAACATGCGCGACCCGGTGACCATCGATCCGCTGATCGAGGCGCTGAAGGACAAGATCCCGGCGCTGCGCGTCATCGCCGCCGAGGCGCTCGGACGGCTCTCCGCGACCAAGGCGGTGCCGGTGCTGCTCGAGCAGGTCGAAACGGCCAGCGACTGGTCGCTGCAGAAGGTCGCGTGCGAGTCGCTCGGCCTGCTGCGCGACGGCAAGACGATCGAGCCGCTGATCCGGCTGTTCGAGACGCGCGAGGGCGTGCTGCTCGAGGCGATCCACAAGGCGCTGATCGCCATCACGGGCGAGGACTTCGGCACCGATGCCGCGTTCTGGCGGCGCTGGTGGGACCGCGCCGGCGCGGCGTTCGTCGTGCCCACCCACGAGGAGCTGGCCAAGAAGAAGGCGGTCATCGACGCCAACAACGCCAAGTACAAGCGCAAGGAGACGCGCACCTACCACACGATCGACACGCTCTCGAAGCGGCTCATCTTCGTGATCGACATCTCGGCGAGCATGGGCGACAAGATCACCATCCCCGACTCGGCGACCAAGGAGCAGATCGACGCGTTCGGCAGCCGGGTCAAGATGGACATCGCGAAGAGCGAGCTGATCGCGCTGCTCGGCACGCTCGGCAACGACGTCGAGTTCAACATCATCACCTTCGCCGGCAGCGCGAAGCCGTGGCAGGACAACCTGGTGAGCGCGTCGCAGCGCACCGCCGCCATCAAGTTCGTGAGCAAGCTGCAGCCGATCAAGCCGTCGGGCGGCGGCGGGCGCGCGAGCGGCCCGACCACCGGCAACGACGAGCAGAAGACCAACACCTACGCCGCGATCCTCTCCGCCTTCGGCTACGCCGACGAGGGGTCGCCCGACTGGAAGAAGCGCGGCAAGGTCGACACGATCTTCTTCGTGACCGACGGGCTGCCCACCACCGGCCAGATCGTCGACGTGCCGAAGATGATCGACTCGGTGGTGGAGATGAATCGCAGCCGCGGGCTCACGATCCACCTCGTGATGTTCGACTCCGACGCCGCGCGCCGCCTCGAGGGGCTCGCGACGCGCAATGGCGGCAAGTGCGTGGTGCGCAACTTCGAGAGCGGCCCAACGCCGCCGCCCGACGGGAAGTGACGACGACGCAACCGGCCGACCAAGCCGAGCACCTCGCGCGGGCCGAGCGCGCCGCGGCCAACCGCCCGCTCAGCCGGCGCGCCTTCGCATGGTGCAGCGCGCTGCTGCTTGCTTGCGCGGCCCTCGTGTTCCGCGTGACCTTCCGCGCCAGCAACGAGCGGTTCCTGCTGGCGCTGCTGGTCATGCCGACCCTCTTCGCGCTGCTGCTCGTCTGCCTCGGGCCCCTGTTCCTCAGCGAGGGGGCGGGGCGACGACGCGCGTTGGCAGTGCTGATCGGGCTGTTCGTGTTGCCGGTGGCGGGCGGCTTCGCGGGGGCGGGCTGCGCCAAGCTCGACTTCCGCTGGCGGCGGCGCACGCTCTACCTCGGCCTCGTCGAGCGGATCGAGCGGGGAGAGCTGCTGATCGAGCCCGGCAGCGGCGTCCGGCTCCGGTTCGCGGAGGAGCTGGCGGAGACGCTCGGGCGAGAGCTCGAGGACGCGGTGATCTCCGCGGACGATCCTGGTGCAACCGGCGACGACCCAGCGCCGCCTCCACGCCTGGCGCTGCTCGACGAGTCGTTCCGCGACGCCGCGATCTGGATCGACGCCGTGCGCGCCCTCGACGGCTCGCTCGCGCTCGACATCTACTGGGCGCGTTCGGGGCCGCCGCCCGCGCACCACTGGTACCTCTACCGCTCCGACGGCGTCTGGCCCGAGGGCTTCGACTGCGACTGGGCTCGCCGGATCGACGACCGCTTCTTCGAGTGCGGAGATTCGTGAGTCGCAGCGCACCTCACTTCCCCGCGTACTCCTTCAGCACGTACTCGCGCCAGCGCTGGTAGAGGACGCTCGAGCTGCAGCCGAAGGCGTCCTGGATCAGCTCGGCGGGCTTCAGGTTGCGCTGCAGGTCGTCCATCGGCTCGAGGATCTTGGTGAAGCGGATCGGCTCGGTGTCGATCAGCCACTTCACGATCGACCACGACAAGCCGTTCTCGATGCCGGTGAGCTCGCCCGGCTGCAGCTTCTCGCACCACTGCGCGAAGGGGCTGTCCCGGTCGCGCCGGACCAGCGTGAAGATGATCGCCTCCCAGTCGGGCTTGGTGAAATCGGTCGGCGGCTTGCCTTCGGCCCAGCAGAAGTTGTTCCAGCGCGTGTTCTCGCGCCGCTCGTAGTAGTGGCCGAGCCCCTCCTCGATCCACGCCGGCGTCTCGCGGAAGTAGTTGTTGTAGCCGTCGATCAGCAGGTGGGCCGTGTTGTGGAACACGTGGTTCGCCAGCGCGCCGTCGCCGCGCGCGACCTGCTGCGCGACGATGCTCTCCGCCACCGAGAGCAGCAGGAAGTTCGGCTTGTCCTGGATGTGCCACTGCACGCCGCCCTTGTCGTTGCGGCCGCCGATGTAGCGATCGACGAAGTCGTGGTGCTGCGTGTAGTCGGCGAAGAGGTAGATCTCGAAGATGCCCGGCATGCCGAGGTTCGGCTGCGTGTTGTTGGTCAGCGCCGAGAAGTGGGCGTACTGCCGCTCGAGGCGGATGTGATAGAGGTGCAGCCGCTGGTGGGCGGTGAGCTTCGCCCCCTCCGGGCCGAACGCGATGCCCGGCTGGATCTTCTTCAGCCGATCGAGGTCGAAGCGGGCGTAGACGCTGTCGTTGTACTTCGAGGTCGTCGGACCGAGCGTCGAGAAGATCTTGTAGTGAGGCGTCTGGATCGCGATCCAGTCCTCCTTCTTGATCGAGAGCTGCTCCGCCACCTTCGCGACCGGCTTCTGCATCATCTGCAGGTCGCGCGCCTCGGGCTTCTGCAGCTTCTCCTCGATGCAGAGCGGGCACCAATAGGGCTCGTAGACGACCGTGAGCGGCGTGGTCGGCGAGCGCGGGTTGCAGTCGTCCTGCGGCACCTTCGGCTTGTCGTCGTCCGCCCCGCCGCCGGCGCGCAACGGCGCCGCCGCCGGCACCGCCGCCCCCAGCACCGCCAGCGCGATCGCGATCGGTCCGAGCCGTGCGCGTCTCATTCGATCACCTCCGCATCCAGGCAGCGCTCGCCGAGATCGAGCGCGTCGAGGACGGCGAGTCCCTCAATCACCTTGCCATAGACGGTGTAACGCCCGTCGAGGTGGGGCGCCGGCATCAGCATCGCGAAGAACTGGCAGCCACCGCTGTCGGGGCCGGCGTTGGGCATCCCGACCACGCCGCGCTCGAACGGCAGCGGGCCGATCTCGTCGCGCACCACCACGCCGCCGGTCCCCCACCCGTCGCCGCGCGGGTCGAAGCCTTGCACGACGAAGCCGCTGACGATGCGGTGGATCGGCAGCCCGTCGCAGGCGCCCGCCGCCACCCGTTCGCGGAAGAGGCGCGCATGGCGCGGCGCGGCCGTCGCGAAGAGCTGCACCACCACGTCGCCGCGCGCGAAGGAGAGGCGCACGCGCGGATCGGGACCCGGCGCGAGCCATTCGTCCGCGTCGAGCTCGACCGTCTCCTCGATCGGCACCGGCGGGATCCGCTGCTGCGCGGCCACCAGCGCCGCGCGCGCCTCCGCCCCGTCGAGCTTCTGCAGCGCCGCCACCGCCGCCGTCCGCACCGCCGCCGCCGGATCCTCCGCCGCATGCGCCAGGAACGGCACGGCCGCCGCGCCCGCCAGCGCCGCCGCCGCATTCACCGCATTGGCGCGCGCCTCGGCCCGCTCCTCGCCCGCCATCGCATCGAACCGCTGCGCGAGCGTCGCCAGATCCCCCGCCTCGCCCACCACCTTCAGCAGGTCGAGCGCGTTCGCGGCGACCGCGAAGTCGGGGTGGCTCGCCGCCGCCAACGCGAGCGGCCGCAACTCCTCGCGCGCGTCGTCCGCGAGCGGAGCCAGCGCGCTCCACGCCTCGCTCGCGACGTAGGCGTCGGCGTCGCCCGTCGCCTCGATCAGCGCCGCCCGCGCCGCCTCCCGCCCCTCGAGGGTCGCCGCCGCCAGCGCGCGCGCCGCCGCGACCCGCTCGTGGCGATCGTGGTCGCGCTTCGCGAGCTGCAGCGCGACGCGCACCGCCGCCGCGTGGCCGTGCAGCCGCAGCTGCCCGCGCCACCCTTCGGCGCGCACCAGCAAGTAGGGATCGCTCCCGCCCAGCGCCACCGCCGCCGAAGCCGCCTGACGATCCTGCGGATCGGCCCCGTCGCGATCGACGCGCGCCACCAGCGCCGCCACCGCGGCCGCTCGCAGGTGCGCCTCGCCGCCCTTGCCTTGGCGGTTCGACGCTTCGGTCAGCGCCGCGCGCACGCCGGCTCGCTCCAGCGCCGGATCGAGCCGTCCCAACGCTGCCGCCGCCTGCGCCGCCACGAAGAGCTGCGGATCGGCCAGCAGCGCCAACAGCAGCTTCGCCCGCTCGCCCGGCTCCTCGCTCGCGCGGCCGAGCGCCGCCGCCGCGAAGAAGCGCGCCTCGGCGACGCTCGACTGCGCGGCCAGCCGCAGCGCCGGCAACCGCCCCTCGCACTCGATCTCCGCCGCCACGTAGGCGGCCTTCCACGCCACGCCCGGATCGCGATCGGCCACCAGCGCCGGCAGCGTGCGCGCCAGCACCTCCGCCACCGCGCCATCGATCGGCCCGCGCTCGCTCGCCGGCCGGCGCCGCCCGATCAGCCGCGCCAGCCCGAGCAGCGCAGCGCCGCGCACCTCCGCCGTCGGATCGCCAAGCCGCGCCACCAGGTTCGGCGCGAGTTCGGGCGAACCGAGCTTGCCGAGCGCCTCGACGGCGCGCGCGCGCACCGCCACCTCGGGAGCATCGAGGAAGCGCAGCACCACGTCGGCCGCCTCGGGAGCGCCGATCTGCCCGAGCGCGAAGAGCAGCTCGCCGCGCAGCTCCGCCACCTCCTCGACCGCCAGCGCGCGCCGCACGGTCGGCGCCAGCTCGCGCGCGCGGATGCGGCCGATCGCGACGGCGGCGGTGCGGCGCGTCGCGAGGTCGCCGCGCAGCAGCGCCTGCTCGAAGCGCGCCGGGTCGCGACAGCGCGCGCTCTCGAGTTCGAGCAGCTCGAGCCGCTGCTGCTCCACCGCCGAACGGCAGCCGAGCGCCTGGAGAGCGATCAGCATCGCCGCCGCGCAACGCCTTGCCGTCGACCGCCGACGACGCGCCCCGCTCCCGTTCGAGCCCATCGCGCCGCTCACTCCTTGGCCGTGAAGGTCATCTCGCGCTCGACCTTCCACTCGCCGTCGCGCCAGAACCAGGTCGTGCTGATCCACTCCTCCTCCTCGATGCGCGAGCTGCTGCGCACCTTCGCCGTCTGGCCGGGCGCGGCATGGTTCTCCCCCTCGAAGAGGAGCGTGCCGTCCGGTTGCTCGACGACCGTGCCGACCAGGAAACCGCCGGTCGCATTGAAGTACCACCAGCGCAGCTGCTTCGCGGCAGCGTCGTAGCCGTAGATCGTCTCGCCCTCGTAGACGACCTTGCCGGCGGCGTCGCGCACCTGGTGGGGGTTGCGCACGAACTTGCGGCCGTACATCCAGTCGAAGCGCTGGGTGTCGGTGAACTTCCCGCCTGGCATGTCGGCGGCCCATTCGCGGCCGACCAGCGGCTCGAGCAGCGCGAGCGGATCGGCCGCCGGCGCCGATTGAGCCGCGGCCGCCGGCGGGAGCGGCGCGAGCGTGACGCCGAGAGCGATGCCGCCGCCGAGAGCGGCGAGCAGCGAGACGATCGGGAGGAGCTTCATCCAGGGACTCCAGGCGAGACGGCCGAGCGCACGACGCACGACGCACGGCGCCGCGGTCGCGCGGTGCGGGGGCGCGGCGATTCTGCCGCGGCGGCGCGCGCCACGGCACAATGGCGTCGCCTCGCCGATCGTCGCCGACAAGGAGCCCCCGTGCCTCGCCACGCCGCCGCCTCGCGCTTCGCCCTGCTCGCTGCCCTGCCCACGCTCGCCTTCGCGCAGGAGGGCGACCCGATCCGCGCCGACGAGCTCGAGGCGCACGTCCGCCTGCTCGCCGACGACCGCCTCGCCGGCCGCATGACCGGCGAGCGCGGCTGCGAGGAGGCGGCCGCCTACCTCGTCGAGCGCTTCACGGCGCTCGGCCTCGAGCCGGGCGGCGACCAGGGGACCGACGGGCGCAGCTTCCTGCAGCACTTCGTCGCCATCTCGGGCCGCGAGCTGCTGCCGACGACGGCCCTCACGCTGGCCGGCGTGCCGCTCGCGCTCGGCAAGGAGTTCACCGCAGCGTTCGGCAGCGGCCAGGCGAGCGGCAGCGGCGAACTCCTCTTCGCCGGCTTCGGCCTCGTCGCCCCCGAGCTGCAGCGCGACGACTACGCCGGCCTCGACGCCGCCGGGAAGGTGGTCGTCGTCTGGTCGGGCGCGCCCGGCCGCGCGCGCGGCGAGGGCGACTTCCTCGACACCAAGCCGGGCGGCAACGCCGTGAAGCTGCGCGCCAAGATCCAGGCCGCCTTCGCGCGCAAGGCCGCCGCGATCGTCGTGGTGCAGACGGCCGGCGAGGAGAAGGAGCGCGCCGAGCTGCTGCCGCCGTGGCGCTCCGACCGCGGCGAGGGGCTCACCTTCGCGGCGGCGCAGGTGACCGCGTCGGCCGGTCGCGCGCTCTTCGCGGCGCTCGGGCTCGACGCGGCGAAGCTGCTGGCCGAGGCGGAAGCGGGTGGAACGGTCGGCCGCGCGCTGCCGGGCAGCAGCGGCGCGCTCACCGTGGCGATGAAGTCGATCGAGCGCCCCACCGCCAACGTGATCGGCGTGCTGCCGGGCAGCGGCGGCCACGGCTCGCAGCACCTCGTGATCGGCGCCCACTACGACCACCTCGGCATGGGCGGCAGCGACAGCCTCTCGGGCGAGACGGCGATCCACAACGGCGCCGACGACAACGCGTCGGGCACCGCGGCGCTGCTCGAGATCGCCGAGCTGCTGGCGACCGGGCCGCGGCCGCAGCGGACCATCGTCTTCGCCGGCTGGTCGGGCGAGGAGCTCGGGCTGCTCGGCTCGAAGCACTGGACCGAGCAGCCGCTGCTGCCCCTCGCCGCCTGCTTCGCCAACCTGAACCTCGACATGGTCGGCCGCTCGCGCGACAACTACTGCGCGGTCGGCGCGGTCGGCAGCTCGCCGGCGTTCCGCGACTTCGCGACGCAGGCGAACGCGGCGCTCGACCTGAAGCTCAAGCTCGACCTGGTCGACGGCGGGATGGCGCAGGGCTCCTCCGACCACCAGTCGTTCCTCAACGCGCAGGTGCCGGCGCTCTTCTTCTTCAGCGGGCTGCACGAGGACTACCACAAGCCCTCCGACGACGCCGAGAAGGTGAACTGCGAGGGCGCCGCCCGCATCGCGACGCTGTGCGCCGCGGTGGCGCGCGCCATCGACGGGCTGCCCGAGCGGCCGCCCTTCGTCGCGCCGGCGCCGGTCAACCCGCACGCGGGCGTCGCCGGCGGCCCGCCCCGCTCGGGCGGCGGCAACCGGCCGTGGTTCGGCTCGATCCCGAGCTTCGGCGCGGCGGTCGACGGCGTCGTCTTCGACGGCGTCTCGAAGGGGTCGCCCGCCGAGAAGGCGGGGCTCCAGAAGGGCGACAAGCTGATCGAGTGGAACGGGCGCGAGGTGAAGACGCTCGAGGACTTCACCGCGCTGCTCGCCACCGCCAAGGTCGGCGACACGGTGAAGATCGTGCTGCTGCGCGACGGCAAGAAGGTCGACGCCGAGGTGACGCTCGCGGTGCGCCCGCAGTCGTGAGAGTGGACGGCGGCGGCCCGGGAATCTCGCACGACGTGAACGGCGGCGCGCGGCGGCGTTCTTCCTGCGGCACCTGAGAAGACCGCCGGAGACGTGCGCGCCGCGGACCGCGAATCCGCGGCGCAGCGTCGAGCTTCGGCCGACGGGAGCGGGCGAGTGGACGTCGCTCGCTCCCGCCGCTCCTCCAGCAGTGCCGAAGGGGGGCGGCGGGCGCGGCTCGCTTCCCTCACGCCTCCGGCGGCACGCTCGGGCCGCCCTGCCGCTCCCCTTCGGTTTTCACCGCGAGTCTCACCGCGCGTCTCACCGCGCGCAGCTCACTCCCAGCGCGCCTGCACCGTGACCTGCTCCTTGCCGCGCAGCACCAGCAGCGGCACGTCCTTCTTGCTCGGCGCACCGGCGATGAGGCGGCGCAGCGAGACCTGCACGTCGTCGCTCGACAGCGGCTTGCCGTCGATCGCCAGCACGATGTCGCCCTCCTTCAGGCCCGCCTTCGCGCCGACGCCGCTCGGATCGAGCTGCGTCACCTCGAAGCCGCCCTGCTCGCGCGGGAAGCCGAGCGCCACCATCCGCTCGATCGAGACGGCGCCGTCGCCGCCGACGCCCAGGCGCTTGGCGCGGCCGCGCGGCTCGAACTTCGGCTTGACGAAGGTGAACTTCTCGTCGCTGTTCGCGGCGTTCCAGAGCAGCGTGGTGGCGAAGCGGCCGATCGCCGCCATCTGGTCGTACTCGATCTTGTCGGGCGAGTCGCGGATCGTGTGATAGTCGCGGTGCATGCCCGTGAAGATGAAGGTCGCCGGGATGCCGGCATCGATGAAGCTCGCGTGGTCGGAGTCGGGGCGCGACTGGCTCTGCAGCACGAACTCGAGCTCCGGCGCCGCCGGCCGCGACGCCTCGATCAGCCGCGGCCAGAGCTCGTTCTCGAGCGAGCCGGTCGCCGCCATCTCGATCGGCTTGCCGGCGTTGCGTCCCACCATGTCCATGTTGAGCATCGCCACCATCCGCTCGCGCGCGACGGTCGGCTCGCGGCAGAAGTGGGCCGAGCCGAACAGCCCCTGCTCCTCGGCGCTGAAGGCGATGAAGAGGATCGAGCGGCGCGGCTTCAGGTTCCCCTCGGCGAACGCCTGCGCGACCTCCATCAGCGTGCTGGTGCCCGAGCCGTTGTCGTCGGCGCCGTTCCAGATGGTGTCGCCGTCCGCGGGGCCGCCGATGCGACCGGCGTCGAGGCTGTCGGCGGTGCCGACGTGGTCGAAGTGGGCCCCCACCACGACCACCTGCTCCTTCAGCAGCGGATCGCTCCCTTCCCACAGGCCGACCACGTTCTGCGTGCGCGCCGTCTGGCCCCCCTTGCCGCCGCGCACGCGGAACTCGAAGTGCTGCAGGTAGGTGCCGTCGTCGCCGAGCGGCAGGAGGCCGAGCGATTCGAAGTGGGCGGCGATCCAGTCGGCCGCCTCGTCGTTGCCCGGCTCGCCGGCGCAGCGCCCCTGCCGCTCGTCGCTGGCGAGCCACTTCTCGTAGTCGCGCAGGTCGTCGGGCTGGATCGACTCGAGCGCCGGCTGCAGCGGATGGTCGGCCGGCAGCGGTTGCGGGCGCGGCGCGACGGCCGTGGAGCCGGCGACGGCGGCGCCGCTCGGGGCCCCCTCTTGAGCGGAGGCGGCGCCGACGGCCAGCAGGGCGGCGGCGAGGAGGCGGGACGGGACGTGGCGCACGGACGAGCTCCTGCGGGGGATCGGGAGGACGGCGAAACGAACGGCCGGCGTCGCTCAGCGAGCGAGCACGCCGACCTCGATGCGGGAAGGATGGCCGAGATCGCGCCAGACGCGATGGGTCGCCGCGGCGAAGTCGTCCGCGTCGGCCTGGAACAGGTCATCGACCCACTTCTGCGGGTTGCGATCGACCAGCGGGAACCACGTGCTCTGCACCTGGATCATGATCCGGTGGCCCTTGCGGAAGGTGTGCAGCACGTCCTGCAGCGGCAGCTTGACGAGGTCGGGCTGGCCCGGCGCGAAGCGGTGCGGCTGCGAGTAGCTCTTCCGGAAGCGGCCGCGGATCACCTCGCTGCGCACCAGCATCTGGTAGCTGCCCATCGGCTTCTGCGTCGGGTCGGCGGCCGCCGCCTCGCCGTCCGCGCCCGAGTAGCGGAAGTCGGCCGGATGGACGTCGACCAGCTTCACCACCCAGTCGGCGTCCTCGCGCGACGTCGAGACGAAGAGCTGCGCCACCAGCGGCCCCGCCAGCGTGACGTCGCTCGCGAGCGGCTCGGTCTGCCAGACCAGCACGTCGGGGCGGCGCGCCGCGAAGCGCTGATCGTCGGTCATGTAGCTCTTCGCCATGCCGAGCGCGATGCCGTCGTGGAACGGCACCGGCTTCGCCGGATCGCTGACGAACTCGTCGAACGCGATCGGCTCGCCTTGCGGCGCGTCGAACGCGAGCCGCCCGCCGCCGTGGAGGTGGAGCGCGCGCTGCTGCGTCCCCTTCGGCGGCCACGCATCGAACCGCTGCCACTGGTTGCGACCGGTCTCGAAGACGGTCGCTTCGGCGGGCGGCGCCGCCGGCTGGCCGCGCAGGTGGCGCTCGAAGAAGGGGAACTCGACCTGCTCGCGGTACCAGAGCGACTGCTTGCCGCCGAAGCGGACGTGGCCGAGCCGCTCGCCGTCGCCGCGCGCCCAACCGCCATGCGACCACGGCCCCATCACGAGGCTGTTCTCGATGCCGGGGTTCTGCGCCTCGAGCGCGCGGTAGGTCTGCAGCGGCCCGTAGAGGTCCTCGGCGTCGAACCAGCCGCCGACCGTCAGCATCGCCGGCGCCGCCTTCTTCAGGTGCGGCAGCACGTTGCGCGCCTGCCAGTAGGCGTCGTAGGTCGGATGCGAGGTGAGCACGTTCCAGTAAGGGACGCGCCCCTTGAACCAGTCGCGCTCCAAGTTCTTCAGCGGGCCGACGTCGAGGAAGAACTGGTAGCCGTCCTGCGCGGTGAGCTCGACCGCCGGCGGGCGGCGCTCGGACGTCGGGCCCGGCCGCGGCACGCCGAAGCCGTTCAGGAAGAGGAAGGCGTGCGGCAGGAAGAAGGCGCCGTGGTGGAAGAAGTCGTCGAAGAACCAGTCGGCGATCGGCGCCTGCGGCGAGGAGGCCTTCAGCGCCGGATGGGCGTCGATCGAGCCGACCGCCGCATAGAAGCCGGGGTAGCTCACCCCCCACAGGCCGACGCGGCCGTTGTTGCCCGGCACGTTCTTCACGAGCCAGTCGACGGTGTCCCAGGTGTCGGTCGACTCGTCGATGGTCGCGCCGGGATTCGCGGCGATCTGCGGCCGCATGTCGTCGAACGTCCCCTGCGAGCGCCAGCAGCCGCGCACGTCCTGGTGGACGACGATGTAGTCGTGCTCCGGGAAGAGGCGGCTCGGGCCGAGCGTGTCGGGGAAGTTCGTCTCGCCGTAGGGCGCGCACGAGTAGGGCGTGCGGCGCATCACGATCGGATGGGGCTCCGCCGTCGACTTCGGCAGGTAGATCGCGGTGAAGAGCTCGATCCCGTCGCGCATCGGGACCATCCGCTCCCACTTCACGTAGCGCTCGGCGAGCTTCGGCGCGACCGCTTCGACAGCCGGCGACGCTGCCGGCGACGCTGCGGGCGGCGCCACGGGCGGCGCTACCGGTGGCGCCCCTTGCGCCAGCGCCGCCGCGCTCCAGCCGATCCAGCCGACCACGCCCGCCACCGCTCCGAGTTGCCACCGCTGCATGCGCGTCCCTCCTGCGATCGGCCGATCCGTACGAACGGCGGCGCGGGAGGTTACGGCCCGCAGCGCCCCGAACCGCCGCGCCGCGAGCCGCCGCTCACCGCGGAAGCGCGGCCAGCGCCTCGGCGATCCGGCGCGACTCGGGCAGCCGCACGCGCGCCGCTTCGAGGTGGCGGCGCGCCGCCTCGACCTGCGGCGGATCGAGCGCGGGCAGCCACCACGCCAGCAGCAGGTGGAGCGCGGTGTCGTCCGGCCACTCGAGCGCGCCGCTCTCCCAGGTCGCGCGCACGTCGAGCGGCTCGCCGATCCGCGCCAGCGCCATCCCGAGCAGCGCGCTGGTGCGCGGCGAACTCGGCACCGGGCCGGCGTCGGCGCAGAGCAGCCGCACCTCGGCCGCGCCGTTGGCCAGCAGCGCCGCCCGCAGCGCATCGCGCTCCGGCTCGGGATCGAGCGCGCGCGCCACCTGCGTCGCCGCCGCTCGCCGCGGGCGGTGATCGCAACGGTGGGACGCCTCGGCGAGCAGGTCGAAGAGCGCCGCCACCTCCACCGGCCGGCCGAAGCGGCGCGCCGCCGCCACCGTCTGCTCCTCGCGCCCCACCTCGAGCGCCAAGCCGTGGCGCACGAAGGCGAGGTCGAGCTGCGTCTCGAACGCAGCCCATTCGGCGAGCCCGGCGTGGAGCGGATCGGGCGGCGCGACCTCGACGATCGCGCCCGCGAGCGCCGCGAAGTCGGCCGCCACCTGCGGCAGCGATCGCGTCGACGGCGGCTCGGGCGCCGGGCCGTGGCGACCGAGCACCCAACCGGCGACGCCGCTCGCGAGCGCGAAGCAGAGCGTCCGCACCACGAGGCGCGCCATCGGCAACGGCGGCGGCGCGGAGCGGGTCGCGCGTTCACTCATCGCGGCGCTCCCGCGGCGGCGATCGCTCGCCCGCCTCGCTCGGCGGCTCTTCGGGCAGCTCGAGGCCGAGCAGCGCCGCCGCCTCCGCGCGCAGCCGTCGGTACTCGCCGTCGCGCCGCTCGACCACCGCGTCCGCTTCGGCGAACTCGCGCAGCGCCCCTTCGCGGTCGCCGAGCTGCGCGCGCGCCATCGCGAGGAAGAGGTGGTCGAGCGGCCCGCCGCCGCGCGGCAGCTCGACCGCCTGCTCCAGCACCTCGAGCGCCCGCGCGAAGTCGCCGACGCGGTAGCACGCGACGCCGAGCGTGTTGCGGTACCACGCGCTCTCGGGCTCGATCGCGCACGCGCGCTCGGCGAGCCGCAGCGCCTCGCCGGGCCGGCGCAGCGCCGGCTCGCCGCTCGTCGCCAGCTCCCACGCGAGGTCGTTCACCACCTCCGCCACGAACGGCGCGCGGCGGAACGCCTCGCGCAGCCCCGCGATCGCCTCGGCGTGGCGGCCGCGCGCCGCCAACGACGCCGCGTGGTGGTCGCGCAGCAGCGGATCGTCGCCATGCCGCTCGATCGCGGCGTCCAGCACCGCATCGCCCCGCTCGCGATTGCCCGACTCCCAGTAGGCGCGCGCCAGCTCGTCGTGGGCGTAGGGCTCGTCGCCGAGCAACAGCGCGCGCTGCAGCGCCCCGATCGCCTGATAGGTCTCCTCCTCCTCGATGAAGCTGCTGCCGATCGCCGCCGCCGCCAGCGCCCGCTGCGGATCGAGCTCGAGCGCGCGCTCGAAGCGGCCGCGCGCCTCCTGGAAGTAGCGGCCGCGCAGCAGCGCGAAGCCGAGCGCCAGCGCGACGTCGGCCACCTCCGGCAGGCGCCGCTCGGCCGCCTGCAGCAGCGGGATGGCGCTGCTCGGCGCGTCGGCGGTGAGCAGCAGGTGGAGCTCGAGGAAGAGCGCGCGCTGCGCGGTCGGCCGCAAGGCGAGCGCGCCGGCCAAGAGCTCGCGAGCGCGCGGATGGCCGTCGGGATCGCCGTCGAGCCGCAGCTCCGCGGCGCTGCAGCGCAGCGCGACCTCCTGCGGGAAGCGGTCGATCGCGCGATCGAGCAGCCGCACCGCCGCATCGCGCTCGCCCACCTCCTCGAGCAGCGCCGCCAGCAGCTGCACGGTGGCGACCGGCCACTCCGCGTCGAACGACGCCGCCGCCGCGCGTCGCAGCGCGACCCGATCGCCGGCAGCGCGGCGCAGGCCGACCCGCAGCGGCTCCGGATCGAGCGCCACCGCCTCCTCGACCAGCGACTCCGCCGCCGCGCCCTCGCCCGCAAGGCGCGCGAGGGGGGCGGCGAGATCGAGCGGCAACGCCAGCGGCGGCGCGCGGCGCACCGCTTCCGGCAGCGCGGCGCGCGCCGCCAGCAAGCGGGCGAGGCGGCGCGCCGGGCGCGGCCACCGTTCCACGCTCGCCAGCGCATCGTCGCAGGCGTCGAGCGCCGCGCGCAGCGCCGCCGATTCGGGAACCGCCGCGAGCGGCGCGGGCGGCGGAGCCGCCGGAGACGCGGCGCGCGGCGCGGCGAACGGCGCACGGACGAGGCGACCGAGCGCGAACGCACCGACCCCCGACACCGCCGCCACCAGCGCCATCGCCAGCGCAACGGCCGGTTTCGCATCGCGGCTCGCGGACGGAACGTCCATGACTTCGCGCCACCTCCTGGAACGGGCACCATAGAGTTTGAACGGGAATCCCGGACCGAGCCCGACGAAGCACCGCGCCCGCATGGCAAGGCGCGCCGACGAGCCCCGTCCTGCCGCGCCGCCTCGCAAGCCTCGGAGTCGAAATGGTCGCGCCGTTGCCATCGCTGCTGAAATCGCTGCTGCCGTCGCTGCTGCTTGCGTCGCTCCTGCTCCCCGCCGCGCCGTGCGCGCCCTGCCCGCCGTGCGCGCCGGCGCAGGACGCGCCGCACGAGGCGCCCCGACTGCGCTACACGGCGCGCAGCGAGCCGTCCGCCGCGCTGACCGTCGTGAACCAGCGCCTCCTCGCCCGCCACTTCGGCCGCGGCCGCGCGCCGCGCCTCGCGCTCGCGCTGCGCCGCGACGCCGCCGCCCCGCTCGACGCTGGCGTGGTCGAGATCGACTTCGCCGGCAGCGCGCCGCTCGTCGCGGAAGAGCACCAGCTGCGGCTGCAGGACGGCGTCGTCACCGCCGCGTGCGACGAGGGCGAGCGGCGTCTGCTCGGCGACGTGGTGGCCCTTCGCGCCGATCCGCTGCTGCTGCTGCGTTGGCGCGCCAACGGCGGCCCCTTCTCGCTGCGCCTCGCGTGGCGAGCGGCCGCAGGCGACGCGGCCTCCGAGCGGGCGAGCGACGCGAATCGCGCCACGCTGCTGCTGCGCGGTGCGGGCGTCGACGGCGCGCTGCGGGCGACGTGCGTGGGCGGCCGCCTCGAAGCGCGCGATGGCGCGCTCGAAGTGCGGGACGCCTACGCGCTGGTGGTGCTGGTGACGCTTGCGGCGGCTCCGGCGACCGACGCCGGCGACCCGCTCGCGGCGCTCGCGGCGTGCCAAGCGACGCTCGCGGCAGCGACCGCGCGCCCGCTCGACGAGCTGCTGGCGCGTCACGAGGCGGCCGAAGCGGAGCGGTTCGGCGACTTCACGCTCGAGCTCGGCGACCTCGCCGATGTGGCGGAGCGCCGCCTCGCGACGACCGACGCGCGGCTGCGCCGCTTCGCGCAAGGCGCCGACGATCCCGACCTGGTGGCGACCTGGTTCCTCGCGACGCGACGCGCGCTGCTCGATCAACGGCCTGAAGCAGAGCAGCGCGCAACGGCCGCCCGCTGGCTCGCGACGCCGTCGGCCTGGTGCGCGGCGCTGCCGTCGACCGATCGCTTCGAGCGGTTCGCTGCCGAACGAGGGCGCCGCGACGGCGACGCCGCGTGGGCCGCGCTGGCGCCGCTGCTGGCGCGCGAGTCGGGCGACGACCTGCGGCCGCTCGCGCCCGACGGCGGCGCCGCAGCGATCGCCGCGACCACCGCGCTCGCCACGCTGCTGCTCGACGAGCGCGACGGCGCGCTCGCGCTGCTGCCCGCGCTGCCGCGTACGTGGGGCGACGGGCTTCTGCGCAGCTGGCGGACGCCGTCGGGCGCGGTCGTCGACCTGCGCTGGAGCGACGGCGCGCTCGACGCCGCACGACTCACCGCGGAGAGCGCTCGCGCGCTGCGGCTGCGGCTGCCGGAGGGCGACTTCGAGGTGGTCGCGCTGGCGGCCGACGGCACGCCCTCGGCGCCGCTCGCGGTGCAACGGCCAGCGCCGCGCGAGCTCGTCGTCGACGCGCCCGCCGCGACGCCGCTGCTGCTGCAACGCCGCCGCTGAGGGGGCTGCGGAGCGCGCTACGGCAGCAGCGCCACCACCGCGGCGCAGAGCGGCGCTGCGGTCTGCACGCCGACGAGATCCGCCGCGCCACCGCCGGCGAGGTTCCCCTTCCAGACCACCACCACGTGGTCGGCGCCGATCGCGACGCACCACGCATCGCGCCGCCCCGACGAGGTCCCCGTCTTCCACGCCACCGCCCGCGAGGCGGGGAAGCCCGGCAACGGTGGCCCCTCCGCGAGCCAGTCGACCACTTGGCGGCGCGCCGCGGCGCCGACCAGCAGCTGCGCACGCGGATCGGCGAAGCGGGCGTAGGCGCGCGCCAGCGCGAGCGGCGCGACGGCGACCGTGCCGAGCGCCGCCGTGAGGTCGAGCGGTCGCGCCCCCGGCTCGAGGCCGAGCGCGCCGAGCAGCTCGCCGAACGGCGCGGCGCCGACGTCGGCCAGCAGCGCGACGGCCGGCACATTGCGCGACTGCAGCAGCGCCTCGCGCAGCGACTGCGCGCCGCGGTAGCTGTCGTCGAAGTTGCGCGGCGCGAAGTCGCCGAACTGGCGCGGCGCATCGACGACCGGCTCGCGGCTACTGGCAACGCCGCCCTCCAACGCCAGCGCGACGAGGAACGGCTTCAGCGTGCTGCCGGCGTCGCGTCGCGCCAGCGCCGCATGCGAGCGATCGCACGCGAAGCGGCGGCCGCCGCTGATCGCCGTGAAGGCGCCATCGCTGCGCCGAACCACTACGGCGGCGACGCCGTCGGCTCCGGCCGGATCGGCCGCCGCGACGCACGCGTCGAGCCGCTCCTGCAGCGCGCGATCGATCGCGGTGGCGACCTCGCCGCCGTCGCGGCGCGTCGCGTTCGGCGCCTCGTAGAGCGCCGCCTCGCACGCCCACGGCGCGAGGAACGGCCACGGCTGCGGCGCCGCCGGCAGCGGTGTCGCGCGCGCCGCCTGCCACGCCGCCTCGTCGAGGTGGCCGGCCGCGTGCAACTCGTCCAGCAGCCGATCGCGCCGCGCGCGCAACTCCGCTGGCGCGCGATCGGGGCGCAGCCGCGACGGCGCCGGCAGCATCGCCACCAGCAGCGCCGCCTCGGCCGGCAGGAGCTCGACGCAACGGCGCCCGAACCAGCGCCACGCCGCCGCCTCGAAGCCGCGCACGCCGCCGAGCGGCACGCGGGCGACGTACGCCTCGAGCAGCTCGCGCTTCGAGAGGCGCCGCTCGAGCTGGCGAGCGCGCAGGAGTTCGACCAGCTTCGAGCGCAACGTGCGCGGGCGCGGCTCGGCGATCCGCACCAGCTGCATCGAGAGGGTCGAGCCGCCCGAGACGACGCGGCCGGCGCAGGCGCTCGCCCACGCGGCGCGCACCAACGCGAGCAGGTCGACGCCGCCGTGCGCTGCAAAACGGCGATCCTCGGCCGTCTGCAGCGCGGTCAGCAGCAGCGGCGCCACGTCGTCGAGCGCGGTCGGCAGGCAGCGCTCGCCGAGGCGATCGGCGGTGACGCGCAGCACGCTGCCGTCGGCGGCGCGCACCACCGTCGACGCGCCGCCGCGCGCGAGCGCCTCGATCGGGAAGGGCCACGCGAGATCGAGCAGCCGCTCGCCGAGCCAGCCGCCCGCCAGCAGCGCCGCCGTCGCCACCACCGCGCGGCGCGCGACGCGGCGCGGCCATGCGCGCAGCGTCACGGCACGATCTCGACCGGCACCGAGGGCAGCGCCGCGCGGCGCCCCGGCGCGTAGAGCGACTCGAGCGCCGACGCACCGCTCGCGTAGCGGCCGGCGAAGAGGGCGCGCACGCGGTGGCGCAGCGTGAAACGGCCGTCGGCGCGCTCGACCGCGAAGAAGAGCAGCACGCGATCGTCGCGCGCCTCGACGTGCTCCACGCGCGCGGCGAGCGGATCGGCGGCGTCGGGTGCGCGCCACGGCTCGGGCTCGACGCCGGCAGGCAGGAGGTCTTGCAGCAGCAGCTGCGACTCCCGGCCGCCGACGCCGCCCTCCACCACCACGTCGTAGAGGTGGCCGCGCCGCAGCGGCGCGCCGGCGCGCACCTCCGCGCCGCTCTCGACGTCGATGCAGCGGCGCGTCCAGCCGAACCCTTCGCGCCCCGACGCCGCCTCCTCGCCCTCGAGCCCGCGCCACTCGAGCGCCGCGAAGCGCGCGTCAGGGCAGTGGAGACGCACCGCCTCGCGCAACGGGACGCGCGCGGCGAACGGCTCGCCGTCTGGCAGCTCGTGGCGAGCGGCGCCGAGTTGCAGCGTCACCGCCCCGGCGCTCCGTTCGCTGGCGAAGCGCGGGTACCAGTCGCACAGCGCGAGCAGCAGCTGCGCCTGCTCGTGCGTGGTGAGCCGCTCCGGATCGCGCAACGCCTGCTGCAGCCGATCGGCGAGCGGCGCCGCCGCCGCATCGGCTGGGTCGAGCGCGAGGCGGACGCGCAGCTCGAGCGCGGCGCGCCGCAGCGACGAGGCGAACGGCGCGCTCATCGCGTCGGCCGCGCGCCCTTCGCTGGCCCATGCGCTCGCTTTCGCCAGCAGCGCGCGCGCCTGCTCGCCGTCGCCGAGGCGCGCGGCCGCCAGCGCCAGCAGCAGCGCCCCCTCGCCGTCGGGCGGCGCGGCGGCGAGCGCGGCGAGGCGCCCCGCCCACGGCCGGCCACCGCGCGAGAGCTGCTCGAGCGCGAAGCAGGCGGCGAGGCGCTCCTCGCCGTCGACCACCTCGCGCTCGACGTAACGCCGCCCCCGCGCGAGCACCTCGTCGGGCACCGCCTGCCCCGCCGCTTGCGCGCGCGCGAGGAGATCGAGCGCCCAGAGCGTGCCGAACGGATGGGGCGCGCTGCCGCCCGGCCAGAAGGCGAAGCCGCCGCTCGAGAGCTGCATCGAGAGGAGCCGCTCGATGCCGGCGGCGAGGAGGCGCTCCGGCGCCGCCGCGTCGCCCTCGCGGAGTTGCGGGAAGAGGGTCGCCACCGCCAGCAGCGCGTGGCAGCGCGACGTGGTCTGCTCGAGGCAGCCGTGCGGGTAGTCGATCAGCGCGCGCGCCAGCGGCTCGAGCTGCCGTTGCGGCCGGCGGTCGACGACGAGGCGCAGCTCGACCGCATCGCCGAGCCAGTCGCCGCGCAACGCCAGCTCGTGCTCTCCTGGCCCGAGCGCGAGCGCCTCGCGGCGGACGACGGCGCGCGCGCGCGGTGCGATCGCGAGCGACAGCGCGACCTCGCGCAGCTGCCCGGCGCCGCGCGCCGTGACGCGCAGTTCGCCGCCGCCGGCGCTGCCCGCTTGCAACGCGAGGCGCACTTCGCGCCGCTCGTCGACGGTGAGTTCGAGCCGTCCGCCGGCCGCCGCGGGGAGGAGCGCGAGGCCGCCGCTCGTCTGCGCGTCCCAGTCGAGGGTGGCGGCGGAGCCGGTCCGGTTGCAGAAGGTCACGACGACCTCGCTGCGATCGCCGGTGGCGAGGCGACGCGGCCCCGCGAGCTGCAGCGAGAGCGGCGCGCGGACGACGATGTCGCGCACGGCGGCACCCGACTGCAGCGGACCGGCGGCGACCACCGCCAACCGCAGTCGCCCTTCGTAGTCGTCGGGCAGCGGGAAGAAGAGGAGCGCGCGCCCGTCGGCGTCGAGCGCGACGTCCCCGCGGAAGAGCGCCACGGTCGCGACCTCGGCGGTGCCGAGCGCGCGGTTCTCCTCGAGCAGCGCGTCGTCGCCGCCGACCAGCTTCTCGAGCGGGAAGTGGGCGCCGGAGAGGAGGGCGACGCGGCTGTCGGCACCGCGCGTGGCGAGGCGGCGGCGCGCGAGGAAGTGGCCGCGCGGGTCGGGATCGGGATGGCGGGTGCGCTGCAGGATGCCGACGTCGATCAGCGCCACGGTGGCCGCCGTCGCGCCGGGAGCAGCGACGGTGATGGCGACGTCGCTCCCTGGCAGGACGACGTCGGGCGCCGCCAGCTCGACGGCGAGGAACGCGGCGCTGCGCTCGACCGCCAGAGGCAGCGCCCCCATCAGCCAGTCGGGCGGGGTCGCGTCGCGGCGCGCTTGCGGCCGGGTGAGCGCGACGACGGCGTGGACGGTCGGACCGAGTTCGTCGGAGGGCAGCTCGAGCGTCACGGCGACGCGCCCCTTCTCGACCGCGAGCGAGCGCGCCGCGTGGAGCCGCTCGCCTTCGAGCGTGACCAGCGCGTGGCCGGCGAAGGGCGCGTCGAACTCGACGGTGAACGCGCGGCCCGCGGCGACCTGCGCCGGCCCGCGCAGCGCCAGCCGATCGGGGCGCGCCGCCGCGTCGTCGAGGAGGAGCTCGCCGCGCTGCCCCGCGCCGCGCACCACCACCACTCGCCACCCCTCGTCGCCCGAATCGAACGCCGGCAGCGCGACCGCGAGCGGCGACCCGACCTGCAGCTCGAGCGAACGACGGCTCTCGACCGTCGCGGCGACGCGCGAGCGCCAGCGGCCGTCGCCGCCGAGCTCCCACTGCCAGCGGCGCCGCTCGAGTTCGAGCGTGGCGGCGATCGGCTCGCGCGGAACGGCGCGGCTCGCGGCGGACGCGTCGCTCGCCCGCGGCGGCAGCGCTGCCACCTCGACGCCCGTCGCGGTGCGCCGCACGCCGAGCGTCGGGCCGGCTCGCCGCGCCTCCCCCTCCTGTTGCCGCCGCACCACGCGCCCCGACGGATCCTCGACCTCCGCGTGCAGCACCACGCGCCACGCCGCGACCCCTTCCGGCAAGGGCGGCAACGCGAAGGAGATGCGCGCTCGCCCCGCCGCATCGGTCACCGTCTCGATCGCGGCGAGGTCGCCCGGAGGCGCCGCCGGTTCGAGGAGGCCGCTCGCGAAACCGTCCCGCTCGCCGCGGCCCACTTCGCAGCGCGGCCGCACGACGACGCGCCGCCCCGCTGCGCCGCCGCCTGCGAGCCAGCGCGCCGCGACGGCCCACTCGATCGGCGCGCCGGCGATCAGCGCGGGAAGCGGCGGCGCGTCGACTTCGAGGCGGTCGGGCACGAAGCAGTCGACGAAGCAGCTCGCTTCGGCGAGCCGCTCGCGCGCCGCGTCGCTCTCCGCGAGGCCGCCGCGCAGGAGCTCGAGGCGCCACGCGCCGGTCGGGTCGCCGCTCGTCGTCGCGAAAGCGAGCGGCACGACGCCGCTGCCCGGCACCGCGAGTTCGAGGCGGCGGCGCAGGCGACCGCGCGCGTCGGTGAAGCGCGCCACCAGCGGCACGCCGGCCGCCGCGCGACCGTCGCGCTCGCGCACCAGCGCCGTCGCGTCGATCGATTCGCCCGGCCGCACCACGCCGCGCGCCGGATGGAGGAACGCCTCGATCGCGCCCGACCGCGTGGGCGCCGCGCCGCCGACCTCGAGATGGGCGAGGTCGACGCGGAACCGCTCGAGTTCGAGCCACGCCACCTCCTCGCCGCGCGTCGCCAGCAGCAGGAACGGCACGCGATCGCCCTCGGGCGGCGGCAGCGGCAGCGTCGCGAGGCCGTCGGCGCCGGTGGTGCCGCGCGCGAGGCGCTGGCGGGTCGGCGTGTAGAGCTCGACGGTGGCGCCCTCGACCCCTTCGTCTCCGGCGAGCGTGCGCACCGCGACGACGGCGTCGCGCAGCGCGACGCGCGCGCTGAGGCCGAGGTCGCTCACCTGCAGGAGGCGGCGGCGCGGCCAGTGGAGCCCGGCGGCGGGCGCGGCGAGTTCGACCACGCAGGGGCCGCGCGGCGGCGCGCCGAACAGCGCGGCGAGGTCGAGGCGCGTCACCGTCCGCTCGTTGCGCGCGGCGACGAGCGCGAGGCGCGCCCGCTGCGGCGCGGCGGCCAGCGTCTCGAGGCCGGCGTCGACGTCCTGCGCGAGCGCCACGACGTTGCTCGGGTAGATCGACCAGAGGGCGACCTCGAGCTGCTCGACGTTGGTGGTGGCGACCTCGAGCTCCGCGCCGGCGGCGCTCGAGAGCACCTCGCCGCGGGCCGCGAAGTCGAGCGCCGGCTCGCGATCGGGGACGAAGAGCGCGTGGTCGAGCGGCGCGGCGAGTCGCTCCGCGCCGCGGCCCGGGAAGCCGGCCGGGAGGTGCACGGTCAGCGAGCGACCGGGCGGCAGCGCGCCGCGCAGGTGGAGCGCGCCGTAGCGCACCTCCGCGACCAGCGGCAGCGGCGGCTCGACGGCGACCTGCGCCGGATCGAGCTCGCCGAGTTCGTGGTTGAAGTGGAGCCAGAGGCCGTCGTCGGCGGCGAAGGAGCGCCGGAAGGCGAGCGGCTCGGCGAGCGGCAGCTTGGCGCGCCACGGCGTGGTGAGCGGCAGCGGACCGACCGTCGAGCGGAGCGTCGCCGCCAGCGCCACCTCGACCTGCGCCGGGCGCGGTGCGTCGGGCCGCAGCTCGAGCGCGACGAGGTGGCGCGGACCGTCCCCGCCCGTCACGCGCGCGACGAGCGGCGCGCCGTCGGCGGCGGTCACCGCGAGCGCGCGCTGCAGCTCGGCGGCGGCGACCGGCAGGTCGAAGGTGAGCGCGAAGGCGAGCGGCGCGGCGCTGCCGGGCGGCGGCGCGGCGACCTTCACGTCGACCACCTGCGGACCGGGCGTGGCGGCATCGAACTCGCGGGCCGGCGCGACCACGCGGCCGTCGAGCGCGAAGAGGCCGGCGCCGAGCCGCACGCGCGTCGTGCGGGCGCGCGGCAGCGGCTCGGCCAGCAGGACGTCGAGCGTCGTCGCGGAACTCCAGCGCAGCGCGCAGGGGAGCGGCGGATCGAGCGTGACGTCGACGCCGGCGGTCGCGCCGGGCGCGTCGACCGCCGCGGCGCCGACCATCGGCGTGGCGAACTCGAAGCGCAGCCGCTCGGCGTCGACGACCAGCCGCACCGCCGCGTCGGGCAATGGCCGCGTCGTCGCGCTCGCCACGCGCTCGCGCGCCGCCTCGCGCAGCGCCATCACCGCAAGGCCGGCCGCGAAGGCAGCCGCCAGCGCCAGCGCGAATCGCGCTCGCGCGAACCGATCGGTCGACACGCTCCCCCTCCCCGCTTGGCCCGCGATGCAGGCCGACGTTCGTGCGCGGACGGAGTTGCGCGACATGGAAGCGGCAGCGGCCGATCGCCGGGCCGCGCTCGCTTCCTCCACCACCGGCGGCGCATCTGAGCCGCTTCGCGGCGCGCGTCAATCCGAGCGAAACGCGGACAGCGCGGCGCGCCGCCACGCGACGGCGGCGACGCGACGAGCGCCGGTCACGGCGGCAGGTCGCTCGGCACGTGCGGGATGTAGATCAGCGAGCAGAAGCCGAAGTAGATCATCAGGCCGGTGACGTCGCAGAAGGTGGCGACGAAGGGCGAGCAGGCGGTGGCCGGGTCGAGCTTCAGCAGCCGCAGGAGGAAGGGCAGCAGCGAGCCGACCAGCGAGCCGAACAGCACGACGCCCACCACCGAGAAGGAGATGGTGAAGGCGAGCCGCATGAAGTGGTCGCCGTACTCGCCGAAGAGCCACTGCCAGAGCAGCACGCGCAGCATGCCGATGCAGCTCAGGAAGAGGCCGAGCGTGAGGCCGCCGATCAGCTCGCGCTTGAAGACGCGCCACCAGTCGTCGAGGCGCAGCTCGCCGAGCGCCAGCGCGCGGATCACCAGCGTCGCCGACTGGCTGCCCGAGTTGCCGCCGCTCGACATGATCAGCGGGATGTAGGCCATCAGCACCTTCCAGAGCGAGAGCTCGTGGTCGAAGTGGCCGATGGCGGAGGCGGTCAGCGTGCCGCCGAGGAAGAGGATCGCGAGCCACCCGGCGCGCTTCCTCACCATCTCGAGGATCGAGACCTGCAGGTAGGGAGCGTCGAGGGCCTCGACGCCGGCGAGCTTCTGGATGTCCTCGGTCGCCTCCTCCTGCACGACGTCGACGATGTCCTCGGCGGAGACGACGCCCTTCATGCGCCCGTCGCCGTCGAGCACCGGCAGCGCGACCAGGTTCTTCGCCGAGAAGAGCGGCGCGATCTTCTCCTGGTCCAGGTCCTCGGCGACCGTGACGACGTCGGTGATCATCACCTCCTCGATGCGCTTGGCGGCCGGCGCGGTGAGGAGCTGGCGGAAGGAGAGGACGCCCTTCAGCTTCTGCTCGGAGTCGAGCACGTAGCAGTAGTAGATCGGCCGGTCCTTCTGCTGCGCCTGGCGCCGGAGGTAGAGGATCGCCTCGTCGACGGTCATCTCGGGGCGCAGCCGCGCGAAGCGCGGGTTCATCAGGCCGCCCGCCTCGTCCTCCGCGTAGGCCAGCAGCGCGCGCACCTCCCGCAGCGAGACGTCGTCGAGCAGCGCGAGCAGCGCATCGCGATCGCCGCGCGAGGCGTGCTGCACGACGTCGGCCGCATCGTCGAGCGGCAGGAGGCGCAGCCACGCGCGGCGCGTCAGGTGGGGCAGCGCCACGAGGAGCTGCGCCTGCTCGCGCGAGGTGAGCGCGAGGAAGAACTCCTCCGCCTCGTCCTCGGGCAGGAGCTTCAGCGACTCGATCCGCTCGTCGGGGGCCATCACCGGCCACGCCGCCTTGAGGTCGGTCAGGACCTCGTTGGTCTCGGGCGTGAGCTGGCCTTCGGCGCGATCCATCGTGCGCGGGACGATAGCTCGCGCGAGGCGAGCGGCGCGAGGGCGCGCTCGCCGTTCCTTGCGACGCCGCGTCCGCGGACCTATGAGCCGCGAGCGATCCGGGCCGCGATCGGCCCGCGACGACCGCCTCCCCCTCGATGACGAGACCGCCGTGAGCGCCGCCGACCGCCGAGCCTTCGAGTACCTGCCGCGCCTCATCTCGAAGTGGGGCTTCTGCTCGCGCAAGGAGGCCGAGCGGCTGGTCGCCGGCGGCCACGTCACCGTGAACGGCGTGATCCGCCGCGACGTCCTCTGGAAGACCCAGCCGCGCAAGGATGCGATCGCGGTCGACGGGCAGCCGGTGCGGCGCGCCGCGCTGCTCTACGCGAAGCTGCACAAGCCGCTCGGCGTGGTGACCACCATGAAGGACCCGGAAGGGCGGCCGACCGTGGCGTCGCTCATCCCCGCGGAGCTGAAGGGGGTGATGCCGGTCGGGCGGCTCGACGCCGATTCGACCGGCCTCCTGCTGCTGACCAACGACCACGCGCTCGGCGACCTGCTCGCGGGGGCCGACCACCGCGTCGAGAAGCTCTATCGGGTCATCGTCGGCGGCCACCACGATGACGAGCGGTTCGCGCCGATGCGCGCCGGCAGCGTGCTCGACGAGGGCGAGCAGTGCCGGCCGGCGCGCGTGAAGGTGCTCGGGCGCGCCGGCCCCGACACGCGCATCGAGGTGGTGCTCGACGAGGGGAAGAACCGGCAGATCCGCCGCTCGCTGGCGCAGCTCGGCCTCGAGGTGCGCGCGCTCCATCGCGTGAGGATCGGCCCGCTCGAGCTCGGCGCGCTGCCGGCGGGGCAGATGGTGGCGCTGACGGCGGCGGAGCTCGCGGCGCTGCGGCGCACGCGCGGGAGCGGCTCGACCTGAGCGAAGCGCCGCGCCGGGACCCGCTCGCTCCGGCCGCCGCACCGAAGCCCTCTCCCAGGCGGTCGATGCGGCGACGCAGCTCGCGCGAGTCCCAGCTCACGGCCGTCGCGTTCGCGCCCGCGACGCGACGAGCCAGCGCAACCGGCGGGCCGCGGAGGCGCGCCGCGGCCCCGCGGCGATCGCCCTGAAACGGCGAGAGCGGCCGTCGCCGGCCGCCCTCGTTACCGCGCCGCCACCGTTGGCGGCGCATCCGATGACCCGTCGTCCGAGGACGGGCGTTCAAGTCACCAAGAGCGTCAGCCGGCCGGCGGTGTAGCCGGGGATCGCCACCTCGAGGTCGAGGCGGCCGGCCGGCGCCTTCGCCAGCGCCGCGATCTCCGGCGCGAGCTTGTCGGTCGTCGCCACCGTGCCGAGCTTGACGCGCGGCGTGCTCGGCGAGTTGAAGAGCCCCGACCAGACGTTCAGCACCTCGTGCAGGTTCTCGGCGATGTTGTCGGCGATCTTGCCCGACTTCGCGCTCTCGTCGGCGACCACCTGCGGCAGCATCACCAGCGCGGCGCCGGCGCTGCAGGCGAGCGGCAGGTCCATCACCACCACCGCCGCGAGCTTGCCCGCCGCCTCGACGTAGGTCGCGACGACGACCGGCAGCTTCGCGGCCGGCGCGACCGGCTTGCCCGGCTTGCAGCTCGCCGTGCGGCCGATCAGTCCCGACAGCGTCTTCGCGACGTGTCCCGCCTCGGGGAGGTTGTGCAGCAAGGTGGTCGGCATCGGAGTCCCTTCTTCGCGTCACTGCGCCTTGTAGCGGACGACCAGCAGGTGGGCGTCGATCTCCCCCATCTTCACGGCGACCATGCCGACTTCCTGGCGATCGGACGCGAGCAGGCGTCCTTGCATGAAGAGCGGCAGGCCGAGCTTGAAACCGGGCACGCGCTCCGAGATCAGCCGCTTCGCGGAGCCGCCGAGGATGTTGGCGATCTCGCCGACCGCGTCGCACATGTCGGCGTCGGTGATCTCCTCGTCGGGCTCCATGCAGAGCATCTTGCGGCCGAGCGCGCGGCAGCCGTCGATCGAGGCGACCACGCCGATCTGCGCCGATCCCTCGTCGCCGACCAGCGCGACATAGGAGCCGACGTCGGTGACCGGCGCCTCGGTGGCCGTCGCGCCGACCGTGAAGCTCTCGCAGCCGAGCTGCCCCTTCGCGAGCTCCTCGCACGCCTGCACGGTGATCTGCAGCCAATCCTGCAGCGTGAGCTCCTGCGTCCCGTTGGCAGCGCTCATGTGGCGAGCACCGGCTGGAGGACCTGCTGGAACGTCTCCGGCGTGAACGGCTTGGCGATCAGGAAGAGCGCGCCCGAGTCCATCGCGAGCTTGCGCATCTCCGGCGTGCCCTCGGTGGTCACGAAGCCGAACTTCACGGCGTTCCCTTCGGTCCGCAGCTTCTGCAGCAGCTCGATGCCGTTCATCTCGGGCATGTTCCAGTCGGACAGCACGAGGTCGGGCGGCGCCGCCTTGATGGCGTCGAACGCCTGCGCGCCGTTCTCGGCCTCCTCGACGGCGTGCTGCTCGAAGCCGGCCTGCTTCAGGGTCCGGGCGACGATCTTGCGCATCGCCTTGCTGTCATCGACGACCAGGATCTTCATTCGCATTCCTCTCGTGAGGTGGGTTGCGGCCGACTCTTCGTCGCGCCGCTCCCATCCGGTTGAACGAAAAGAGTTCCGCGCCGGCTCACGGCTTGTAGGTCGTCGCGCGACCGACGCGGACGGTCTTCCAGCTCTCGTCGACGCCGAGCAGGCTCTCCGACGCGCCGATCATCAGCACGCCGTCGGGAGCGAGGACCGAGCGGATCTTCTTCAGGATCTGCCGCTTGGTCTCGACGTCGAAGTAGATCAGCACGTTGCGCAGCAGCACGAGGTCGTAGGTCGCCATCGGCGGGAACGGCGCCACGAGGTTCATCTCGCGGAAGTCGACCAGCTTGCGCAGCTCTTCCTTGACGCGGAAGTCGTCGCCGACCGGCTCGAGCCACTTCGAGGTCTGGGCGTCGGCCATGCCGCGGCGCACCTCGAAGCTGGTGTAGGTGGCCGCCTTCGCGCGGCGCACCATCTCGGCGCTCAAGTCGGTGCCGAGCAGTTCGAGCTTCCAGACCGCGAGCTGCGGGAAGCCGTCGCGCATCATCATCAGCAGGCTGTACGCCTCCTGCCCGCTCGACGAGGCCGCCGACCAGATGCGCAGCGTCCGCTTGCTGGCGCGCGCGCGCAGCAGCTCCGGCAGCACGCAGCCCTTCAGCGCCTCGAACGGCTCGAAGTCGCGGAAGAAGCTGGTCTCGTTGGTGGTGAGCGCCTCGACCACCTCGGTGGCGAGCTTCGGGTCGCTGCCGAGCCGCAGCTGATCGAAGAGCTGGCCGAGCTTCTCGAGGTTGCGCCGGCGCGCCACGGTCTTGAGCCGCGTCTCGACCAGGTACTCCTGGCGCGGCTCGATGACGATGCCGGAGCGCTCGCGGACGAGCTTGCGCACCAGCTCGAAGTCGGCGGGCGAGACCAGCGCCGGCACGGCGGCGGCCGCGGCGGGCGACGGCGGCGGCAGCGGCGCGATCACCGGCGGACGCGCTGCGAGCGGCGGGAGCGGCGCGATCGGCGGCGCGGGCGCGAACGGCCGCGGCGGCAGCGGCGCGACCGGCCGAGCGGCGGCGGGGCTGCTCGGCGGCGGTGCGGGTGGCTTCGGGGGCAGCGATGCGGTCACGAGGTCACCGGCACCTTGCCGCTCGCGCGGCCGCTCGAGGGCACGCGGCAGAGGATCTCCGCCGCCATGTCGGAGAGCGGGAGGACGGCGTCGGCGAGGCCGCGGTTGGCGACGAAGCCGGGCATCCCCCACACGACGCTGCTCTTCTCGTCCTGCGCCAGCACCGAGCCGCCGGCCTGCTTGATCACCTCGGCGCCCTTCATGCCGTCCGCGCCCATGCCGGTCAGCACCACCGCCAGCACGCGCTTGCCGTAGCAGCGCGCCACCGAGCGGAACAGCGGATCGACGGCGGGACGGCAGGAGTTCTCCGGCGCATCCTGGTTCAGCGCGAGGCGGAGCTGCGTGCCCGCCCGCTCGACCACCATGTGGTAGTCGCCGGGCGCGATGTAGACGTGGCCGGGCTCGAGCACCATGCCCGGCTCCGCCTCGTGCACCTTCACCTGGCACTTGGTCGCGAGCTGCTGCGCGAGCAGCTTGGTGAAGAGCGGCGGCATGTGCTGCACGATCACGATCGGCAGCGGGAAGCTGGCCGGGATGGCGGGCAGCAGCGCGTTCAGCGCCGGCGGGCCGCCGGTCGAGACGCCGATCGCGACGATCTCGGGCGTGTCGCCGGCCGCGAGTCGCGCGGCCTTGCGCGGGAAGCTCGCCGGCGCGGGCGGCGCGGGCGTGAAGGCGTGCGGCGGAGCGGTCGGCGCGGCCGCGCGCGGCGGCGGCAACGCAGCGGGGCCCGGCAGCTTGAGGCCGCGGATCTTGCTGCGGAAGCTCTCGCGCTGGATCGAGCTCCAGAGCGGCGCGCCGGGCGGGCGCGGCTTGCTGCGGCGCTCGGCGAAGTCGGGATCGGTCGGCGCCTGCGACGGGACGGCGGGCGGCGCTTCCGGCGCCGTCGCGGCGGGCGGCGCGACCGGATGCGGCGCGGGGGCCGGCGCGACGAAGCGCGGGGCGATCGGGGCGATCGGCGCCGGCGTCGCGCGCCGCGCCGCCGAGCGGCCGCCGTGCTGCTTCAGCTTGCTGAAGAGGTCGTCGCGCAGCAGCTGCATCGCTTCCTGCAGGCTCGCGCTGTTGGACGGCTTGGTGACGTAGTCGACCGCGCCGGCGCCGAGCGCCTCGAGCGTGGCGGTGGCGCCGCGCTGCGAGAGCGTGCTGAACATGATGAGCGGCAGCTTCGGCCAGCGCTGGTGCAGCTGGCGCGCGGTCTCGACGCCGTCCATCTCCGGCATCTCGATGTCGAGCGTGACGACGTCGGGCTGCAGCGCCTCGACCTGCGTCAGCGCCAGCCGGCCGTTCGCCGCGGTGCCGACCACGTCGAACTCGTCGTCGACCTCCAGCGTGTCGCACAGGATCTTGCGGACGACGGCGGAGTCGTCGACCACGAGGACGCGGATCTTCGCCATCGGGTCACTCCGCGCGTCCGGAGAGCGCGGCGGCCGTCTTGCGGCAGGCGACCGCGCCGCGCGACATGGCGCGCGCCGACTCGCTCACCCGCGCGACGCCCTGGTCGATCTCGCCGCTCTCGCGCGCCGCGTCGGAGACGCAGCGGGCGATCTCCGTGGTGGTGGCGTTCTGCTCCTCGACGGCGCCGGCGATGCCGTTCTGGCTCTCGTGGATGCGCGAGATGATCCGCGAGATCTCGGCGATCGCGGCGACGGCGCTCTTCGTGTCCGCCTGGATCGACTCGATGCGGTGGACGATCTCGGTGGTCGCCTTGGCGGTGGCGCGCGCGAGGTCCTTCACCTCGTTGGCGACCACGGCGAACCCCTTGCCCGCCTCGCCGGCGCGCGCCGCCTCGATGGTGGCGTTCAGCGCCAGCAGGTTGGTCTGCTGCGCGATCGACGAGATCACCTTGACGACGTCGCCGATCTCGGCGCTCGAGGCGCCGAGCCGCGACACCGTGGCGGTGGTCGACTCCGCGGCCGAGACCGCGGAGCGCGCGACCTGCGCCGCCTCGCTCGCGTTCTTCGAGATCTCGCGGATGCTGGTGGTCATCTGCTCGAGGCTGCCGCTCACGCTGCGCAACCCTTCGCTCACCCGCCCGGCGCCGGCACCGAGCCGGGTCGCCTCGGTGGTCGTCGTCTCGGCGTCGCGCCCGAGCTCGTCGGCCACCTTCGCGAGCTGCGCGATGGCCGCGGCGCCGGCGCCCTCGTCGGCGATCGGCTCCGCGATCGGCGCGCGGCTGCTCCCCTTCAGGGCGATGGCCATCAGTGTTCTCCGGCGGCGGCCGTCACCGGCGTCGCGTGGTTGCGAGCGGCGTCGCGTCCGCCGCGTGCATGGGGGACGCTCGCGCCTGTCGCGAGCGCCTTCTCCTTGTCGAGCACGAGGAGCAGGCGCCCCTCGAGCTTGTAGACGCCGCGCAGGACCTCGCGCACGGCGCCGCGCACGGTGTCGGGAGTCGGCTCGAACTGCTGGCCGTCGACCGTCACCACGTCGCGGATCTCGTCGATCAGGAAGCTCACCGCGCCGTGCTCGCTGCGCACGACCAGGTTGATCGGCTGCTCGTCGGCGGGACGCGCCGGCAGCGAGAGGCAGGCGCGCAGGTCGATCGCCATGACGATCTGGCCGCGCAGGTTGATCAGGCCGCGGACGATGCGCGGCGCCAGCGGCACGCGCGTCATCTCCTGCGGCAGGACCACTTCCTGGACCTCGCCGACGTCGATGCCGAACAGGTGGCCGGCCAGCGTGAACGTGCAGAACTGGTTCATGGTGCGCTCCATCACGCGCCCGCCGGAGCGGCCGCGAGGTCGAGCACGCCCGGCTGGACGCGCTCGAGCGCGCGGCGCAGGCCGAGCAGCTCGGTGACCTTGCCTTGCAGCACGACCGACTCCGAGCCGCCGCTCGCGGAGCCCGGTTGGCGCACGCGGACCGCCTCGTAGACGATGTCGGGAACCCCGTCGATGACGAGGCCGAAGTGGTGCCCTTCGAGGGCGTAGACCACCACGCGGACGTCGCCTTCGGCATGCGCCCACGACGGATCGCCCGCCGCATGCACCAGCGGCATGATCTCGCCGCGGTACTGCACCACCGGCGCGTCGCCGCCGAACTCGACCTGCTCGCGCTTGAACTCCTCGAGTCGCGCGGCGTCGGCCAGCGGCACCGCCATGCGGCGGCCGCCGGCCTGGAAGACGAGGAACGTGCTGGCCTCGACGAAGTCGGAAGCCGCGTCGTCGGCGTGCTTCTCGGCGATGCCGCGCTCCTGCAGCTTGGCGACCACGCCGCCCGCCTGGCCGACGCCGCAGACGTCGAGGATCAGCGCGACGCGGCCGTCGCCCATGATCGTGACGCCGGCGTAGACCTCGATGCTCTTCAGCATCTTGCAGAGCGGCTTGACCACGATCTCCTGCGTGTCGTGGATGCGGTCGACGACCAGCCCGAACTGGCGCTCCTCGGCCTGCAGCACCACGATGTTGAGGCACTCGCGCTTCTTGGCGAGGATCTGCTCGCGATCGGCCTCCTCGCCGGCCAGCAGCGCATCGAGGTCGACCAGCGGCAGGAGGTTGCCGCGCAGCCGGTAGACCGGCGTGCCCTGGATGCTCTCGATCGCGGTGGCGGCCTGCTCGCTGTCGACGCGGATCAGCTTGACCAGGTTCACCTGCGGGATGGCGAAGCAGCCGCCGCTCGAGACCACGACCAGCGCCGGGATGATCGCCAGCGTCGGCGGGATCTTGATGCGGACGGTCGCGCCCTTGCCGACCTGGCTCTTCAGCTCGATGTCGCCGCCGATCTTCTCGACGTTCGACTTGACGACGTCCATGCCGACGCCGCGGCCGGAGATGTTGGTCACCTTCTCGGCGGTCGAGAAGCCGGCGAGGAAGATCATGTTGATGGCGTCGCGATCGGAGAGCGCCGCGGCCTGCTCGGCCGTGAGGAGCCCCTTCTCGATCGCCTTCTTCTTGATGCGCTCGGGATCGATGCCGGCGCCGTCGTCGGAGATCTCGACGATCACCTGGCCGTTCTCGTGGAACGCGCGCAGCGTCACCACTCCCTCGGCCGGCTTGCCCTTCGCCGTGCGCACCGCCGGCGTCTCGAGGCCGTGGTCGATCGAGTTGCGCACGAGATGGGTGAGCGGGTCCTTGATCGCCTCGACGATGGTGCGGTCGAGCTCGGTCTCCTTGCCCTCCATCTCGAGCCGCGCCTGCTTGCCGCAGATCACCGCGACGTCGCGCACGACGCGCGGGAACTTGCTCCAGACGTTGCCGATCGGCTGCATGCGCGTCTTCATGACGCCTTCCTGCAGCTCGGAGGTGATCACGTTCAGGCGCTGCATGGTGGCGGTGAGGCCGGCATCGCCCTGGTTCGAGGTGAGCTGCAGGATCTGGTTGCGGGCCAGCACCAGCTCGCCGACCAGGTTCATGAGCTGGTCGATGAGGCCGACGTCGACGCGCAGGCTCGTCTCGGTGACGGCGTGCTTCGCGCCGTCGCCGGCCGGCTCGTCGTTCGGCCGCTTCGCCTCGGCGGGCGTTGCATGCGCAGCGACTGGTGCGGGGGCGGGCGAGGCGGGAGCGGGCGGCGCGGCGGTGACCGGAGCAGCGACGGGAGTCGCGACCGGCGGCACCACGGCAGCGACCGGCGTCGGCGCTGGGGCCGGTGCGGGCGCGGCGGCGGGCGCGGCGGCCTTCGGTGCCGCAGTCGCCGCGGTCGCCGCGGTCGCCGCGGGGGCCGGCGCCGGCTTGCCGCCGGCGGTTGCGGTGCGCGCCTCGTTCAGCGCCGAGACCTGCGCCTTCAGCGCCTCGTAGCTCTCGTCGCCTTCCTGGCCGCTCGCCTCGATGCGGCCGAGGATCTCGCGCACGGCATCGACCAGCTTGAGCAGCGCGGTGGTGAGCTCGCCGTCCAGCCGGAAGGCGCCGTCGCGCAGCTTCGAGAGCAGGCTCTCGCCGACGTGCGCCACCGCCTCGAGCTTCGAGAAGCCGAGGAAGCCGCAGGTCCCCTTGATCGTGTGGATCGAGCGGAAGATGCTGGCGAGGCGCTTGGGATCGCCGGGATCCTTCTCGAGCGCGACGAACTCCTGGTCGAGCCGGTCGAGGTTCTCCGCGCTCTCGACGAGGAACTCGCGGACGAGATCGTCCATCTCACCCATTTCGCCATCTCCCAGCGCGCCGCCTCGGCATGGCATGGTGCGGTCGCGACGGGGGCGTCATCGACGGGTCGACGCGCACCACTGAAGGGGGGAGGGCTTTGCCTGAGTTGCCTGAGGTAGAGACCGCGCGGCGGGGAATCGCGCCCTTCGTGGCCGGCGCAACGCTCGCGCGCCTGCTGGTGCGCGAGCGGCGGCTGCGCTGGCCGCTGCCCGCCGGGCTCGAGGCGCGCGTCGCGCGGACCCGCATCCTCGGCGTCGAACGGCGCGCGAAGTACCTGCTCCTGCCCCTCGCGCGCGGCACAGCACCCGCCGGCACGCTGCTGCTCCACCTCGGCATGTCGGGCAGCCTGCGCGTCGTGCCCGCGACCACGCCGCCGCAGAAGCACGACCACCTCGACCTGGTGCTCGACAGCGGCCGCTGCCTGCGGCTGCGCGACCCGCGCCGCTTCGGCTGCCTGCTGCTGATCGAGGGCGATCCGCGCGCCCACCCGCTGCTGCACGACCTCGGCCCCGAGCCGCTCGACGACGCCTTCGACGGCGCGCTGCTCGCCGAGCGCGCGCGCGGCCGCAGCGTCGCGGTGAAGAGCTTCCTGATGGACGGCGCCGTCGTGGTCGGCGTCGGCAACATCTACGCGAACGAGGCGCTCTGGCGCGCCGGCATCGATCCGCGCCGCGCCGCCGGCCGGGTGGCGCCCGCCCGCTTCGGCGCGCTCGCGAGCGCCGTCAAGGAGGTGCTGCACGAGGCGATCGCGAAGGGCGGCACCACGCTGCGCGACTTCGTGCAGGTCGACGGCGCCACCGGCTACTTCCGCGTCGAGCTCGCCGTCTACGACCGCGCCGGCGAGCCGTGCCCGCGCTGCACGACGCCGGTGCGCGTGGCGCGGATCGGCCAGCGCTCGACCTTCTTCTGCACGAGCTGCCAGCGCTGAGAGGCGCGCGAGCGACCGCCGTATGATCCGCCGCCTTCGCGCGGCCGCAGCCCGGCGCCGCGCTCGCTCCCTCCTCGCGAGACTCCCATGCTGTCGCTGCTGCTGCCGCTCGTCGTCGCCACCGCCACCGCCCTCCCGCTCGCAGCGCCGCCGGCGGCCGACCTGCGCGACTCGGTGGTGAAGATCCACGTGACGGTGCGCGCACCCGACGCGATCCGGCCGTGGAGCAAGCAGCAGCCCGCCGAGCAGTCGGGCTCGGGCGTGCTGCTCGCCGGCGGCCGCATCCTCACCAACGCCCACGTGGTGCGCTACTCGACGCAGGTGCGCGTGCAGCCGAACCAGTCGAGCGAGAAGCTGAACGCCAAGGTGCGCGCCATCTCGGTCGGCATGGACCTCGCGCTGCTCGAGCTCGACGAGCCCGACGCGCTCGCCGAGCGGCCGGTGGCGACGCTCGCCGCCGTGCGGCCCGCGGTGGGCGCCAAGGTCGCCGCCTTCGGCTTCCCGATCGGCGGCGACACGCTCTCGGTCACCGAAGGCTCGATCTCGCGCATCGAGTACGCCCCGTACAACGACGGCGAAGGGGGGCTGCGCATCCAGGTCGACGCCGCCATCAATCCGGGCAACAGCGGCGGCCCGGCGGCGGTCGGCGGCGAGGTGATCGGGCTCTGCTTCAGCGGCATCCGCGGCGCCGACAACATCGGCTACGTGATCCCGAACGAGGAGGTGACCGCCTTCCTCGCCGACGCGGAGGATGGCCGCGTCGACGGCAAGCCGCGCCTCGACCTGCGGCTGCAGACGCTCGAGAACCCGGCGCTGCGCGCGAAGCTCGCGTTGGACAAGGCGACCACCGGGCTGCTGCTGACCGGCGCGCCGGCGCCCTCGCTCGCAGCCGTGCTCGAGCCGTGGGATCTGCTGGCGAAGATCGGGCCGCACGCGATCGACAACGACGGCATGGTCGCGGGCGCCGACGGCCTGCGCCTCTCGTGGCAGTACTGGATCGCGCCGCTCGCCAAGGAGGGCAAGGTGGCGGCGACCATCGTCCGCCGCGGCCAGCCGCTCGAGGTGGCGCTGCCGGTCGCGCCGCAGGGCGTGGAGCTGCTGCCGCCGCTGCAGAACCGCTACCCGAGCTACTTCGTCTGGGGACCGTGCGCCTTCTCGCCGGTCTACGCCGACTACGCGGCCGGCATCGTGCGCGGCGTGCTCGGCACCAAGCATCCGCTCGTCGAGCGGCTCGGCGACGACGTCGCGTTCGCGGGCGAGCAGCTGGTGATGCTCTGCTCGCCGCTCCTCCCCCACCAGCTCTCGAAGGGCTACGACGCCGGGCCGTTCAGCGTGGTCGGCAGCGTGAACGGCATCGCCGTGAAGAACCTCGCCCACCTCGTCGAACTGCTGCGCGACTGCACCGACGACTACGTCGTGATCGAGTTCGCCGACCACGGCACCGAGACGCTCGTCTTCAAGCGCGCGGAGGTGGCCGCGGCGCAGGACGAGATCCTCGAGGACAACGGCATCCGCAACCCGTGCTCGGCCGACCTCGAGAAGGTCTGGAAGAAGGAGTGAGCATGGCGCGCGCGGTGCGATGCGGAGGGGTGGCGCTGCGACGTGCGGCGCTCGGCGCCGCGTGGGTGCTGGCCGGGATGGCGCTCGCGTCCGCGGCGCAGGAGCCACCGCCCGCCGCAGCACCGACGGCGCCTGCAGCCCCCGCGCTGCCCGCGCGCGCGCCGTCGCTGCCGCCCGAGGAGTTCGCCGGCTGCTGGCAGGATGTCGCGGCGGAGGGCCACTTCCTGCTGCTCGAAGCCGATCGCGTCCGCGAGCTCCACCCGTTCGACGGCGCCCCGCCGATCCTCCAGTTCGCGCGCGCCCTCTACGACCTCGACCACGTGGTGCGGATCACCTGGGGGCGGCGCATCCGCAGCGAGCTCGACTTCGACGGCGAGCTGCTGCGGGTCACCACCGGCGAGCGCGCCGACCGCTACCGGCGCGTCGCCGCCGCCGCGCAGCCGGCCGCGCTCGAGGTCGCCCCGCTGCCGCTCGGGAGCGCCGCGCCGCTGCCGGCCCCGCGGCTCGCCGCGCTGCAGGCGGAATTCGCGAAGCGCCGCGAGATCGACCAGGCGGTGCGCACCGATGCGGCGCGCCATGCGGAGATGGAGGCGGTCGATCGCGACAACACCGCGTGGCTCGCCGCGCTGGTGCAGGAGATCGGCTGGATCGACGTCGAGCGGTTCGGCGCCGAGGCGGCGGGCGCGGCGTTCCTGATCGTGCAGCACAGCGGCGACCTGCCGCTGATGAGCGCCGCGCTGCCCGCGATCGAGCGCGACGTGCGCCAGCACGGCCTCGACGGCCAGAACTACGCGCTCCTCTTCGATCGGCTGCAGGTGAACCTCGGCCGCCGCCAGCGCTACGGCTCGCAGCTCGGCAGCGACGAGCAGGGGCGGCTGATCGTGATCGGCCTCGAAGCGCGCGATCGGGTCGACGCGTGGCGCAAGGAGCTGCGCATGCCGCCGCTCGCGCAGTACCTCGACTTCTTCCGCAAGGGGACGCCGCCGAAGGTGGTCCTCTTCGAGGACGACCTGCCGGAGTGACCCGCGCGTGCGCGTCGTCTCGCTCAACTGCAGCAACACGGAGATCGTCGCGGCGCTGCGCCTCGAGCACCACCTCGTCGGCGTCGACGACGACTCCGACTTCCCGGCCGAGCTGGTCGCCCGCCTGCCGCGCGTCGGCCGCGACCTCGACGTCGACGTGGCGAAGGTGAGCGCGCTCGCGCCCGACCTGGTGCTGGCCTCCGACACGGTGCCGGGCCACGACCGCGTGATCGCGCGCCTCTCCGCTGCCGGCTTGCCGACCTACGCGCCCGAGACGATCACGCTGGCCGACGTGGCGACCGACCTGCGCGAGATCGCGCGCCGCATGGGCGAGCCGGCGCGCGGCGCGGCGCTGGCCGCCGCGTTCGAGGCGACGCTGGCCGAAGCGCGCGCTCGCACCGAGCGGGAGCGCGCGGCGGGACTGCCGACGCCGCGCGTGCTGCTCGAGTGGTGGCCGAAGCCGGTCATCGTGCCGGGCGCGCGGAGCTGGGTGACCGAGCTGATCGAGCTCGCGGGCGGCACCAATCCGTTCGGCGACGAGCCGGTGAAGAGCCGGCCGGTGCGCGACGACGAGGTGGTGGCGCGCGCGCCCGACGCGGCGGTGATCTGCTGGTGCGGCGTGAAGCCGGAGAAGTACCGCACCGACGTCGTGACCGGCCGCGCGGCTTGGGCGGCGACGCCGGCGCTGCGGCGCGGCGCGGTGCACGCGATCCCCGAGGCGTTCCTCGGCCGGCCCGGTCCGCGCCTGCTCGAGGGGCTCGCAGCGCTGCGGGGCGTGGTCGAGGCGGCGCGCGGCGCGATCGCGCTCGAACGCGCGGGAGGGCGCTGAGCGTGGCGCTGCACGACGTCTCGTGGCGGCCGAGCGCGACGCCGCTCGATCGGGCCAGCGCGGCGTTCCTCGCCGACGCGGAGGCGCGCATCGACGCCTTCTTCGAGGAGCGCTGGCAGGAGCCGATCGTCGGCTTCGTGCCGAGCGACTTCGCGCGGCTGTGGCCGGTGCTCGCCGCGGTGCGGGAGCAGGAGCTCGCGCCGGGCGACCGCTTCTGCGAGTGGGGTTGCGGCTTCGCGGTGGTGGCGGGACTCGCGGCGCGGCTCGGCTTCGCGGCGCACGGCATCGAGATCGAGCGCGACCTCGTCGAGGCGGCGCGGCCGCTGCTCGCGGCGCACGCGCTCGACGTCGCCCTCGCCTGCGGCAGCTTCATCCCGCCGGGCGGCGAGCGGCTCGCGCAGATCAAGGCGGAGATGGCGTGGCTCGTCACCGACGGTCCCGACGGCCACGCGCTGCTGCAGCGCGAGCCCGACGACTGGGACGTCGTCTTCGCCTATCCGTGGCCCGGCGAGGAGCACGTGATCGAGCGCCTCTTCGACCGCTACGCGCGGACCGGCGCGCTGCTGATCACCTGGCGGACGGAGAAGGGCGCGCGGGTGCAGAAGAAGCGCTGAACCGCTAGCGGGTGCCCGCGAGGCCGGAGCCGTGGTTGCCGAGCAGGTAGCTGTAGACGAGGCTCGTCGTCTGCACGGTCTGGTGGCGCTGCAGCGTGCCGGCGTCGGGGACGTCGCGACGCGAGAGGTCGTACTGGAGGCCGAGCGCGTGGCGCTCGTGGAGGCGCACGGTCAGCGACGCCTGCTCGCGCAGGATGTTCTCGCTGCGGCCGCTGCCGCTGCTGCCGGCGCCGCTCACCCAGTAGTCGCGCGCCGAGACGTCGAGCATCACGCGCTCGCCGAAGAGCAGCCGCGCGCCGAGGATCGCTTGCGGCGTGATCCCGTAGTGGTACTCGCGGTCGATCGCAGCGTCGGCGGTGCGCCCCGCCGCGCCGTACCCGACGCCGCCGAGCAGGTTGCCCTGCAGCGCGATGTCCCGGGTCAACCACCACTGCATCGTCGAGCCGAGCGAGAGCGCCGTCGTCGAGAGCTGGAAGAGCTGCGGCGAGAGGTAGCAGTAGGTGCCGTAGAGGCCGGCGACCCCGGCCAGCGAGCCGCTGCCGTACCCGCGCCCCCACAGCAGCCCGCGGACGAAGGCGTTCTCGACGAACGCGTCGCTGCTCGACGTCAACGTGCCTTCGAAGTGGAACAGGTCGAACGGCTCGGACCAGCGCTCGCCGGAGCGGCCGGGCAGGCCGTAGTCCATCTCGAAGTTGCCGACCGCGTGGTTGCGGTTCACCTCGCTCGACTGGCCGCCGCGCGACACGTTGGTGGCGAGGCTGCCGCCGATGCCGACCCGCGCGAAGACCGGCCGGTCGCGGCGATCGAAGCGCTGCTTGAAGCGGTCGCCGAAGGCGTAGCGGTTCACCGCGGTCGGCGGGCTGACGACCGCGACCGCCCCCTCGCGCCAGCCGTCGGGCTCGCCCTCCCCTTCGAGGATCCAGCCGGCCACCCGGAAGAACGCCTCGCCGAGGAACGCGCCGCCGAAGCTGGTCGAGATCTGGTCGTTCAGCGACGGCGGCACCGTCTCGCCGGCCACCTCCCACAACGCGCTGCCAAGGAACGTGTAGCCGGCCGACTCCCAGAAGTTGAGGCCGGCCGACCGCGCGAAGCCGAAGTAGATCGACCCGGCGTAGGGGTGCCAGAGCTGGTTGACGTCGAACGGGTCGCGATCGATGACCCAGCCGTGGTGGAGGTTGTCGGCGATCGACGAGGCGTCGCTGCCGTACTCGTCCTCGTCGATGAAGCGGCGATTGAACTGATTGAGCAGCAACTCGAAGGTGACGATCTCGATGGCCGGGATCACGTAGCTCTTCTCGAGCTCGGACCCGAGGTCGAGCTCGAATCGCGAGCGAGCGGCGAGGGTCGCGGCGTCGAGGAGCGGCGCGGGCGCCTCCGGCCGATCGGCTGCCGGCTCCGCGATCGGCGGCACCGCCGCGATCTGCTGGGCGCGCGCCGGGTGGGCGCGCAACGTGCTGCAGGCGACGGTCGCCACGATCGTCAGGAGCGTCGAGCGGAACATCGACAAGGCTCCCGAGGAAGGATCGGCACCGGCCGGCCGCGACGAGGCGCGCGTTCGAGGCGCGACGCGGACGGATCGCGCCGCAGGGATGCACACACGGCATGCCAAGCAAGCTCGCCGCGCCGCCGCACGCCGGCGGCTTCGCACCGTCGCGCGCCGGCTCGGTCGTTTGTGCAACCGACACGAGCGGCAGCGGCCGCTCGCCCGTTGCGCGCTCCGCTTGGCGACCGCCGCCTTCCTCCTGCTCGGCGGCTGCATCACCGCCTCCGACGAGAGCCGCCTCGGCCGCCACGCCTCCGTCGATCGCTGGGCGCATGCGCTGGCGCAGCAGGTCGGCGACCCGGTGCGCCTCGTCCCGCAGGCGACGATGCTGGTCGCGGCGCCGCTCCTGTTCGCCTACGACCGCGAGCTCTCGCGGCGCTCGGTCGCCCATCCGCAGTTCACCCACGGCGACACGGCGCGCGGCGATGCCGCCGCCGTCGCGCTCGGTGCCGTCGCCGCCGGCCTCGGCGCGGCCGCCTGGATCGACGGCGACGAGGGCCGCTCGGTCGAGGTGCTGGCCGAGTCGCTCGCGGCGACGATGGGCGCGACCGGGCTCCTCAAGCTCGCCGTCCCGCGCGGGCGACCGTCCGGCGCCTCCCACGCCTCGTTCCCGTCGGGCCACTCCGCGCTGTCGTTCTGCACCGCGACCTTCGTCGCCCGCACGACGTGGGACGCGAGCGACGCGTGGTGGCGCGGCGTCGGCTACCTCGCCTACGCGCCCGCCGCCTACATCGGCGCCAGCCGGATCGAGGGCCAGCAGCACTTCCCGACCGACGTCGTCTTCGGCGCCTTCCTCGGCGTCGCGATGACGCAGTGGGTCTACGACGCGCACGTCGGCGATCGCGCGACCGGCCGCGACGGCATCCACGAGCGGTCGCCGGCGCCGCGCAGCGGCTTCGCGCCGCAGATCAGCGGCGACTCGATCGGCCTCGCTTGGTTCGTGCGGATCTGAGCGCAGTCACTCGCCCAACCGGCTCCGATCGCCGAGGCGCAGGCCAGGGCTCGCGAGCTCGGGGAGGAGCGTCGGGTCGGGGAGCGGCGGAGGCGTGGTGCCCGGCGGCAGCGTCAGGGGCGGCGGGCTGCCGAGCGAGCCCGGCGCGCGCCAGAGGAGCAGCTGCCCGAGTTCGCGGCCGCTGCCGCGATCGGCGCGCGGTTGCAGCAGCGCCAGATCGAGCCGTCCGTCGCTGTCGACGTCGCGCGGCGCGAGGAAGCGGGAGAGCGCGGCGGCACCGTCGGCGGCGCGCGGATCGTGCAGCGCGACCGCCGTCGACAGGCCCGCGCGACCGCCGCGGAAGCGGAGCAGCGCGCCGATCGAATCGACGTTGCGGCCGCTCGGGTGGTCGAACTTCGGCGCATGCAGCAGCAGCTCGGCGGCGCCGTCGTCGTCGAGATCCACCAGCAGGAGGTCGTCGTCGCGCACGCCCGCCTCGTCGCGCTGCTGCGGCGAGTCGAGCGTCGCGAAGGGGACGGGCGTCCCGGCCAGCGCCGCGCCGCCCGCGAAGACGAAGACGCGCGCGCGCGCCGCCGCGACCAGCGTCGACATCCCGGACAGAGAGGGCAGCAGCAGCGCGAGGTCGGCGACGCCGTCGCCGGTGAAGTCGCCGGCGCGCACGCCCCAACCGGCGCCGGGATGGTGGCCGAGGTAGCCGTTCACGATCGCGAACGGATCGGCGAGCGTCGCGACCGGCAGCACCACGCCGCCGCCGGCGAGCGCCGCGCCGCCGCTCCAGACGTACGCCGCGCCGCAGTTGGCGATGCCCGCTCGATCGGCCGCCGGCGCCACGCCCACCACGTCCGCGATGGCGTCGCCCGTCACGTCGAGCAGCAGCACGCCGCAGCCGGCGCCGCCCGGCACCACGTCGACCTCGCCGAGCCGATCGAAGGGCGCGGCACCGTTTGCGCGCAGCTCGGCACTCGGCGCCGTCGCGCCGCTCCAGGCGACACCACCGGCCCACACCGCGACCACCCCGCTCTCGGGCGCAGCGCCCGTCGCGCGCGAGCAGCCGACCACCACGTCGGCGCGCCCATCGCCCGTCACGTCGGCGAGCTGCACGCCGCCCCCCGCTTCGCCGAGCCGCTCGAAGGCGCCCGGACTCGCGCGAGCGAGCGTCGCCGTCTCGTGGACGACCCCCGACCACGCCCCGCCGCGCCACCAGAAGAGCGCGCCCGCATCGACCACGCCGCCGACGTCGGCGCGCGGCGCGACGGCGAGCAGGTCGCTGGTGCCGTCGCCATCGAGGTCGTGGAAGAGGAGCCCTGGCCCGCGATCGGGCGCACCGAGTTCGTCGTGCGCGACCGGTGCGCTGCGCTGCAGCACCGCGTCGGCAGCGCGCGTGCCGGTCAGCAGCGGACCGCCGCGCCAGCAGAAGAGCGCTCCGCCCGTCCCCGCCGCGGCCGCCCCCGCCACCACGTCGAGCACGCCATCGCCGCTCACGTCGACGAGGTGGAGCGCTTCGCTCTCCGCGAGGCGCGGGAGGAAACTCCCCGCCACCAGGCCGCTCGGCGCGAGCAGCGCGTGGGGCGCCGGCACGCCGAGGAGCGCGGGACCGCCGGCCCACGCCGCGACCACGCCGACATCGACGACGCCCCCTCGATCGGCCGCGGCCGCCGCCACCACCAGATCGACGCGGCCATCGCCCGTCACGTCGCCGACGCGGAACGACTGCACGCCGCGGAGCGCGCCGCTCGCCGCGCTGCGACCGAGCGCATCGCCTGCCACCGCGCCAGGCAAGCGCAGCGACGCATCGGGCGTGCGCACGCCGGAGAGCGTCGGTCCGCCGAGGAACACGGCGAGCTCGCCCGCGTCGGTGACGCCGCCGAGATCGGCCTCGGGCGCCGCGACGACCAGATCGAGCACGCCGTCGCCGCTCACGTCGACCAGCACGAAGTCGCTGCCGCCGCTGCCGCCGAGCCGCGCGGTCGGATCGCTGCTCCGCAACGTGGCGGTGGCGCCGAGCTCGCCGCGGCCGGCGGGCGGCGCGCTCCAGATCAGCAGCTCGCGCCCGCTGCGGCCGATCAGGTCGGGTCGGCCGTCGCCGGTCACGTCGCCGAACTCGAAGCTGCCGCCCTCGCGCGCGCCGACCGCGTCGCCGGGCTGCGGGCTCGCCGCGACGCAGAGGGTCGGCAGCGGCCCGGGTCCGTGCGCGCCGAGCCGATCGAAGCGGGCGATCGCGCCGGCGTCGACCACGCCGCCGACGTCGCCCGCCGCGGCCACGACGAAGAGCTCGTCGCGGCCGTCGCCCTCGAGGTCGTGGAACTGCGCGGCGCGCCCTGTCCGGCTGCCCTGCAGCAGCAGCGCGGCGCTCGCTCGCACGCGCCGCTGCGGCTCCGCCTCGTCCCACGCCTCGACGAGGAACTCGTGGCGCCCCGCCGCCGCGCCGCTCGTGTTCCAGAGCCACTCGCGCGTGGCGCCGGCCGCCGCGCCGCGGATCGCGACGAAGCCCTGCGCGTCGGGCGCCGCCAGCAGCCGAGCGTGGACGCGGTCCCCGTCGAGGTCGTCGACGCGCAGCCGGAGGCGCACGATCGACTCGTCATCGAGCGCGAGCGCCTCGCCACCGAGGGGTACCCCATCGATCGCCAGCTCGAGCGTGACCTGCGGCGGCGTGTTCGGGAGGCGGGACGGAGCGACCAGCGCGGCGAGCAGCCCGGCGGCGATCGGCAGGCGGGCCGGACGGTCCATCGCGAGGCTCCGAGGCGGGGAGGTCGCCGGCGCGCCGCCGGGTCGAACGACCCGCGGCACCATAGGGAGCCGACGACGGCTGTCGACGGCACGCCCCGGCCGAGCGCCGCGCGACATCTCCCGCAGCGCGCGCGGAGTTGCGCCGCGCCCGGTCGTTGCCGCCGCCGCTCCCGGGCGCGCGGCCGCTTCCCGCCCTGCGGCACGCCGCTAGCATCCGAGCCCTTTTCCGACCCGAGCGCGAAGCGCGGCACGCGCCGTTCGCCGGCGCTGCGGGGCGGCTGATCCGAGGGCCGGAGGGTTCTGATGAGCTGGGTCTGCCGGCTGTACCGCTCCTCGCTCGGCGCCAAATACGTCATGGCGACGACCGGGTTGCTGCTGTTCGGGTTCCTGATCGCGCACCTGCTCGGCAACCTGCAGATCTTCGCGGGGCCGGACGCGGTGAACAGCTACGCCGAGAAGTTGCGGAGCCTCGGCCCGCTGCTGTGGGTGGCGCGCATCGGGCTCCTGGTCATCGCGGGCGTCCACATCGCGACCGCGATGAAGCTCGCCAAGGCGAACCAGGAGGCGCGGCCGGTCGCCTACGCGAAGGTGACCCATCGCGCGGTGAAGCCGGCGACCAAGACGATGGTCCTCTCGGGCCTCGTGATCCTCGCCTACGTGATCTACCACCTCGCCCACTTCACCTGGGGGGTGATCCAGGCCGACCACGCCCACCTCGAGGAGGAGCTCGGCGGCGGCGCGACGCGGCACGACGTCTACTCGATGATCGTGCTCGGCTTCCAGACGTGGTGGGTCAGCGCGAGCTACCTCGTCGCGCTGGTGCTGCTGGCGCTGCACCTCTGCCACGGCATCACCAGCGTCTTCCAGACCTTCGGCCTGCACCACTCGAAGTACGCGTGCGCCATCAAGATGGCCGGCCCGGCGATCGCGACGCTGATCTTCCTCGGCTACGCGTCGATCCCGGCCGCCTGCTGGCTCGGCCTCGTCAAGCTCGCGGAGGCGCAGTGATGATCCTCGATGGAAAGTGCCCGACCGGCCCGATCGAGACGCGCTGGGAGCGCTGCAAGGCGGAACTCAAGCTCGTCAACCCGGCCAACAAGCGCAAGTACAAGGTGATCGTGGTCGGCACCGGGCTCGCCGGCGCGTCGGCCGCGGCGACGCTCGCCGAGCTCGGCTACCAGGTCGACGCCTTCTGCTTCCAGGACTCGCCGCGCCGCGCCCACTCGATCGCCGCGCAGGGCGGCATCAACGCGGCGAAGAACTACCAGAACGACGGCGACTCGGTCTGGCGCCTCTTCTACGACACGGTGAAGGGCGGCGACTTCCGGGCGCGCGAGAGCAACGTCCATCGCCTCGCCGAGTGCAGCCGCAACATCATCGACCAGTGCGTCGCGCAGGGCGTCCCGTTCGCGCGCGAGTACGGCGGGCTGCTCGACAACCGCAGCTTCGGCGGCGCGCAGGTGTCGCGCACCTTCTACGCGCGCGGCCAGACCGGCCAGCAGCTGCTGATCGGCGCCTACCAGGCGCTCGCGCGCATGATCGGGCTGCGCAAGGTGACGATGTTCCCGCGCACCGAGATGCTCGACGTCGTGGTGGTGAACGGGGTCGCGCGCGGGATCGTCGTGCGCGACCTGATCTCCGGCAAGGTCTCGACCCACGCGGCCGACGCGGTGGTGCTGGCGACCGGCGGCTACGGGAACGTCTTCTTCCTCTCGACCAACGCGAAGGGGTGCAACGTCACGGCGACCTGGCGCGCCCACAAGAAGGGCGCCTTCTTCGCCAACCCGTGCTACACGCAGATCCACCCCACCTGCATCCCGGTGAGCGGCGACCACCAGAGCAAGCTCACCCTGATGTCGGAGTCGCTGCGCAACGACGGCCGCATCTGGGTGCCGAAGACGAAGGGCGACGCGCGCAGCCCCGACCAGATCCCCGAGGACGAGCGCGACTACTACCTCGAGCGGCGCTACCCGAGCTACGGCAACCTCGCGCCGCGCGACATCTCGAGCCGCAGCGCCAAGTACGCCTGCGACGAGGGGCGCGGCGTCGGGCCGGGCGGGCTCGGCGTCTACCTCGACTTCGCCGACGCCATCAAGCGGCTGGGCGAGGCGACCATCCGCGAGCGCTACGGCAACCTGTTCGACATGTACGAGCGCATCACCGGCGAGAACCCCTACCAGGTGCCGATGCGCATCTACCCGGCCGTCCACTACACGATGGGCGGACTGTGGGTCGACTACCACCTGATGAGCAACCTGCCCGGCCTCTTCGTGCTGGGCGAGGCGAACTTCTCCGACCACGGCGCCAACCGGCTCGGCGCGAGCGCGCTGATGCAGGGGCTCGCCGACGGCTACTTCGTGATCCCCTACACCATCGGCCACTTCTTCGCTTCGACGAAGCAGGAGAAGGTCACGACCGACCATCCCGAGTTCAAGAAGGCCGAGGCGGAAGTGACCGCCCGCATGAACCGGCTGCTCTCGATCAACGGCAAGCGGACGGTCGACTCCTTCCACAAGGAGCTCGGCAAGCTGATGTGGGACAAGGTCGGCATGGCGCGCGATCGCGCCGGGCTGCAGGAGACGCTGCAGAAGATCCCGGCGATCCGCGAGGAGTTCTGGAAGAACGTCTTCGTGCCCGGCTCGGGCGAGGCGCTGAACCAGGCGCTCGAGAAGGCGGGCCGCGTCGCCGACTTCCTCGAGTTCGCCGAGCTGCTGGCGGCCGACGCCCTCCATCGCGAGGAGAGCTGCGGCGGCCACTTCCGCACCGAGTACCAGACCGAGGACGGCGAAGCGGTCCGCAACGACCAGGAGTTCTGCTACGTCGGCGCCTGGGAGTGGAAGGGCGACGGCAAGGCGGCGGAGCTCCACAAGGAGCCGCTCAAGTACGAGTTCGTCCACCTCGCGACCCGGAGCTACAAGTGATGAGCGGGCACGATCACGGCCACGGTCACGGTCACGCGCCGAACCCGGCGCCGAGCCACGCGCCGAGCCACGCGATGATGCGGGTGAACCTCCACATCTGGCGGCAGAAGGACGCGCACGACGACGGGCGGATGGTCGCCTATCCGAACGTCGAGTGCAGCCCCGACATGTCGTTCCTCGAGATGCTCGACGTGCTGAACGAGCGGCTCCAGGAGAAGGGCGAGGAGCCGATCGCCTTCGACAGCGACTGCCGCGAGGGCGTCTGCGGCATGTGCTCGCTGACGGTGAACGGCACCCCGCACGGCCCGCGCAAGGGCACGACCGTCTGCCAGCTGCACATGCGCAGCTTCCGCGACGGCGAGGAGATCTTCATCGAGCCGTGGCGCGCCAAGGCGTTCCCGGTGCAGAAGGACCTCGTGGTCGACCGCGGCGCCTTCGACCGCATCATCGCGGCGGGCGGCTTCGTCTCGGTCCGCACCGGCGGTTGCCCCGACGGCAACGCGATCCCGGTGCCGAAGGAGGAGGCCGACCAGGCGATGGACGCGGCCTCGTGCATCGGCTGCGGCGCCTGCGTGGCCGCCTGCCCGAACGCCGCCGCGATGCTCTTCGTCGGCGCGAAGGTGAGCCACCTGCGCCACCTGCCGCAGGGCCAAGCCGAGCAGAAGCGGCGCGCGCAGGCGATGGTCGACACGATGGACGCCGAGGGGTTCGGCAACTGCTCGAACTACTTCGAGTGCGAGGCGGTCTGCCCGAAGGAGATCCCGGTCAAGGTGATCGCCGAGCTGAACCGCGACTACCTGTCGGCGTCGCTCACGCGCGAGGAGCGCAAGGCCGACGGCGGCGGCGGCGGGTGATCGGCGCGCGGGTCGCCCGCGCGCTGCTCGCGGTCGCTCTCGCGTGCGGCGCGGGCGAGGCGACCGTCCGTTTCGTGAAGCTGCACGAGCTCGACCCGCCGGAACTGCTCGACGAGCAGCGCCGGCTGATCGGCGACCTCTCCGAGATCACCTGGTTCTTCGGCCGCGAGGGGCAAGCGCCGCCGCCCGGCTCGCTGACGCAGATCGCGCCCGGCGGCCTCTCCTACGGCTGGTACGACCGGCCGCGCTGGGCCTACTTCGACGCGCTCGGCTGCGTCGAGTACCGCATCAACTCGCTCGGCTTCCGGGACCTCGACTTCCCGCTCGAGAAGCCGGCGGGCGAGGCGCGCGTGCTCGCGGTCGGCGACTCCTTCACCTTCGCGGCGGGCGTCAACCTCGCGGACTGCTGGGTGCAGCGGCTCGAGCGGAAGCTCGCTGCCGCGCGCGGCGCGCCCGTCGAGGTGGTGAACGCCGGCTTCGCGCGCGGCTTCCGGCCGGAGAGCTACGCCGCGTGGCTCGCCGAGCAGGGCATGCGCCTCGATCCCGACGCGCTGATCGTCGGCTTCTGCCTGAACGACATCGCCACCGAGATCCCGATGTGGGTGCCGCTCGCGCCCGAGTTCACGCCGTGGCTCGGCGGGACCAGCAAGCTGCTCACGGAGGTGCAGCGCGCGCTCGCCCGTTGGCGCGGCACGCTGGTCGCCGCGCCGTCGCTGCCGATCAAGGCGAAGCGGATCGTCTCCGCCCACGCCGACGAGTGGCAGCGCGCGCGCGACGGGCTGCTCTCGATGCGCGACCAGATGAAGGCGCGCGACGGCCGCATGGTCGTGGCGATCCTGCCGATGTTCTCGCAGCTGGCGTCGGGCTACCTCTTCGGCGAGCTGCACGCGCTGGTCCGCGACTTCTGCGCCGCCGAGTCGATCGAGTGCGTCGACCTGCTGCCCGCCTTCCTCGGCAGCGACGAGCGCGACCTCTGGGTCCACCCCCACGACCAGCACCCCAACGACGTCGGCCAGGAACGGATCGCCTCCACCCTGGCCGCCTGGTTCGCCGACCACCCGCTCACCCCCCGCTGACGGTGGCGGGGCAGTGACGGTGGCGGGGCAGTTGCACCACCACGGGTGGCGGGGTAGTTGCACCACGATCGCCCCACGACCGACGCGCGGTTCGCCGCCGAGGAGTCCCGAATGACGCGCACGCTCGCGCCGCTGCTCGCCGCCCTCGTCGCGGGACTCGTCGCGCTCGGCGCGCGCGCCGCCGCCACCGGCGCGGCGCAGGAGACGCCCGCCATGCCGGCAGCGCCACCGGCAGCGCCGCCGGCAGCGGCCTCCGCCGCCCCCGCGCCGCTCGCGCCGCCGCCGGCCAACCTCGTGCTGGTCACGCTCGACACGACGCGCGCCGACCACCTCGGCTGCTACGGCTACGCGCGCCCCACCACGCCGTCGCTCGACGCCTTCGCCGCCGAGTCGCTCCTCTTCGAGCGCTGCTACGCGCCCGTCCCCCACACGACGCCGAGCCACACTTCGCTCTTCACCGGCGTCTTCCCCTACGAGCACGGCGTGGTCGCCTGCTCGTTCCGCGCCGACGAGCGCGTGCAGGAGCAGCGCGCGTTCGTGCCGAGCGAGCGGCTGCGCGCCTACCCGCAGATCCTCGCCGACCACGGCTACGCGACCGGCGGCTTCGTCACCGCGGCCACCACCAAGCGCGTCACCGGCCTCGCGGCCGGCTTCACGGCGTGGGGCGAACCGAGCGGCGAAGTGCGGCCGGGCAGCGAGGCGCTCGCCGAGGCGCTCGCCTGGCTCGAGACGGCGCCGCAGCCCTTCTTCCTCTGGCTCCACCTCTTCGATGCGCACGCCCCGCCGCGCGAGAAGAACAGCAAGCACGTCGGCAAGTTCGCCGCCGACGCGGCGCTGCGCGACCACTTGGCGGCGCGGCGGATCAGCGGCCAGCCGGGGACGATCGAGCGCGAGTTCGCGCTCTACGACGCCGGGCTGCGCCTCATGGACGACCACTTCCGCGACCTGCGCGCGGCGCTCGAGACGAAGGGCGCGTGGGCCAACAGCGTCGTCGTGGTGACCGGCGACCACGGCGAAGGGCTCTGGCAGCACGGCGAACGGACCCACGGCACGGTCTGGAACGAGCAGCTCCACGTGCCGCTCCTGCTGCGCGTGCCGGGCCGCGCGCCCGAGCGCGTGCCGACGCTCCTCTCGCTGATCGACGTGCTGCCGACCGCGGTGGGCGCCGCGAACGGCGCGCTGCCGGCCGACGAGCTCCTGCTGCAGGCGCGCGGCCGGCCGGCGCTCGACGAGGCGTTCGAGGAGTCTGCCGTCTTCTCGATGTCGCCGCCCAAGCGCGGCGAGCACTCGCTCACCACGGCGCGCTACAAGCTGATCCGTCGCAAGAGCGGCGACCACGACCTCTACGACCTCGAAAGCGATCCGCACGAGCTCTGCGACCTCTCGGCCGAGCAGCCGGAGCTCTTCGCCAAGCTCGACGCGCAGCTGCGCCACTCGATCAGCGAGCAGAAGCGCCGCCACGCCTGGTACTACGACGGCGCCGACCTCGCCGACGACCTCTCGCCCGAGGAGCGAGAGCGGCTGCGCAAGGAGCTCGAGGCGATCGGCTACGCCGAGGGCGAGGGCGACGACGGCGCGGAAAGCGGCGACGGCGGCCGCTGATCGAGGTGGCGACGCGCCGCCTTCGTCAGCGCGGCGGCACCGGGTCGATGTCGTAGCGCAGCCACCGGCACTCGATCGGGCCATCCATCACCGGCATCTTGCGGCTCGCCTTCAGGCCGAGCAGGCGCGGCAGGTCGGGGTTGCCCGACAGCACGTGGGCGTGGCAGCCCTGCGCCTTGCGATGGAGGAAGTGGCCGAGCGCCTCCCACGACGCGATCAGGTCGTCCCCTTCGCCGATCCGCTCGCCCCACGGCGGATTGGTGACCAGCGTGAAGGGCGGCGGCGGCGGCGTGAAGTCGTCGAGCGAGGCGTGCGTGAAGGCGACCAGCCCCTCGACCTGCGCCTCGCGCGCGCTGCGCTTCGCCAGCGCGATCGCCCCCTCGTGGCGATCGGCGCCGACCAGCGCGAACGGCAGCGCCCGCTTGGCGCGCCGCACCGCGTCCTCCTTCAGGATCGCCCACGCGCGCACGTCGAAGTCGGGGAAGCGCTCGAAGGCGAAGCGGCGCAGCAGGCCGGGCGCGCGATCGGCGGCGAGGCACGCCGCCTCGACCACGAAGGTCCCCGAGCCGCACATCGGGTCGACCAGCGGCGACGCGCGGTTCCACGACGACGCCAGCAGGAGCCCCGCGGCGATCGCCTCGTTCAGCGGGCTCTTCACCTGGATCGGCCGCCAGCCGCGCTTGTGGAGGCTCGCGCCCGAGAGGTTCACGTAGAGGCGCAGCCGGTCCTTCAGCAAGGTGAGCTTCAGCGGCAGGTGGGGATCCTCGGTGTCGACGTTCGGACGGCGGCCGAACCGCTTGCGGAAGCGGTCGCAGATGGCGTCCTTGGCGGTCAGCGCCGCGAAGCCCGAGTGGGTGATCGCCGAGTCGCGCACCGACGCATCGATGGCGAGCGTCCCGTCGACGTCGAGCCACTTCTCCCACTCGACCTCGGCGACCGAGCCGTAGAGCTCCTCCTTGATCCGCACCGGCACGTCCAGCACGAGCTGCTGCACGCGCACCGCCGCGCGCAGCCAGAGGTTCGCCGCGTAGCCGAGCGCCCGATCGCCGCGGAACGCGACGCCGCCGCGGCGCACCTCGACGTCGACGGCGCGCAGCGCGCGCAGCTCCTCCGCGACGACGATCTCGAGGCCGAGCGTGCAGGGGGCGAAGTAGTCGTGGAGGCCGCCGGGGAGCGGCGCGTCCGGCGCGGAGTCGTTCACTGGAGCGACGCCAGGAAGGCGACGAGGTCGCGCAGCTCGCGCGGCGAGAGGCGGTCGGCCACGTCGCTCGGCATCGCCGAGAGGCCGCTCTTGCGCGACTGCACCCCGCTCTTCAGCACCGCGAGGTCGCCGCGATCGATGGTGGCGACCCGCCAATGGGTCGCGTCCTCGCCGATCACGCGGCCGTCGACGAGCTGCCCGTCGCTCATCACGAAGACCGTCGAGTTGTAGCCCGGCGCCGAATCGCGGTTGGGGTCGACGATCGACGCCAGCAGGTAGCTCGCCGCGCGGCGCGAACCGATGCCCGCGAGGTCGGGGCCCGCCTCGCCCGCCCCCTCGCTGCCGATCTTGTGGCACTTCATGCACTGCAGGTCGTCGCGGCGGAAGAAGAGCTCGCGCCCCTTGCGCGGATCGCCGCCGCTCGCGCACTCGGCGAGCGCCGCGACGCGGTCGTCGGCCGGCAGCAGCGCCGCGCGCGCGCGCAACCGCGCCGCGAGGAGCGGCTCGTCGGGGTGGCGCCGCGCCGCTTCCAGCAGGTCGAGCGCCGCCTCCGCCGCCACCTCGCCGGCCGCCAGCCGATCGAGCTCCTGCGCCAGCAGCTCCTTCGCGCGCGGGTCGGCCATCTCGCCGAGGATCGCGTACGCCTCCTGCTGCTCGGCCAGCGTGCCACGCTCGAGCGACTTGAGCAGCACCACCAGCGCCTGCTGCGGATCGAGCTTCGCGAGCTGCTTCCTCGCCGCGCCGCGCACCGCGGGATCGCGATCGCCGAGCAGCAGCTCGACGACCTCCTGCAGCTCGGGCGCCTGCAGCGTCGCGAGCGCCTCGAGCGCCGCCACGCGCGCCCCGCCGCTCGCCTCGCGCCGGCGCGCCAACGACAGCAGCGCGCCGCGCTGTTCGAACCGCCGCTCGCGCGCCGCGAAGCGCGCCGCCTCCTCCGCGAGCCCCGCGACGCCCGACTCGAGCAGCTTCGGCAGCACCGCGACGACCGCCTCGACCGCCACCGGCTCGCCGCGCGGCGCGCACGGCCGATAGACGCCGAGCATCCGGTCGCGCGCCGGCGGCCGATCGAACTCGCCCAACGCGCGCAGCGCCTCGACGCGGATCTCCGCGACCTGCGTCCCATCGAGGACGCCGTCGCTCGGTCCAGCCGCCACCCTCGCCAGCGCGTCGGCCCACTGCTTGCCGCCCAGCCGCCACGCGGCATTCACGGCGCGTCGCAGCACCGGCAGCGGCGCGTCGTGCCGCTGGGCCAACAGCGCCGCGAGGCGCGGGTAGGCGCCCTCGATCGGCAGGTCGTGGAGCGCACGCACCGCCTCGACGAAGAGCGTCGGCTCACGATCGTCGAGGAACCACTCGAGCTCCGGCGCATGCAACCGCCGCAGCGCCAGCAGCGCCGCCATGCGCACCGCCTTCGACGCGTGGCCCGCGAGCGGCGCGAGGCGCTCCGCATCGACGCACGCCGCGAGCGCCACCACCACCGCATGGCGGATCAGCAGGTCGCCGTCGTCGTTCGCCGCGGCCAGCTCGAGCAGCGGCTCGAAGGCGCGACCGTCCGCCAGCTCGCCCAGCGCTTGCGCGGCGAAGAAGCGGGCGCGCGGCTGCGGATCGCGCAGCAACGCGACCAGCGGCGCGAACGCCTCCTGGGCGTGCGCCTCGCCGAGCCCCTTCGCCGCCTGCGCGCGCAGCTCGCCGTCGCGATCGGCGAGCAGCGGCAGCAGCGCCGCCACCGCCTCCTGGCTCGTCGTGCCGCCGCTGCGCGCGATCTGCGCCAGCGCCCACGCGGCGTGGACCCGCGTGCGCGTCGTGCCGGGCAGCCGCACCAGCGCGCGCAACGGATCGACGCGCCCGCGCGCGGCCAGCGCGAACTGCGCCTCCTGCCGGATGCGCCCGTCGGCGTGGCCGAGCAGGCTCTGCAGCTCGCGCGTGTCGCGGCCGGCGATCCCTTGCGTCAGCAAGCGCTGAACCTCGCGCGCCGCGGCGCCACCGCGCACCGTCGGGTCGTAGACGCGCCAGACGCGGCCGCGCTTCGGTTGATCCCACCCCTCGACCCAGTCGCTCACGTAGAGGCAGCCGTCGGCGCCGAACTCGACGTCGGTCGCCAAGATGCCGCGCTCGACCAGCGCCTTCTGCCACGCGAGGCGGTGGCCGGCGCCGTCGGGCTCGACGTCGAAGGCGACCACGCGCGTGCTGGCGGCGTTGCCGCTGAAGTCGCAGATGAGGAAGGCGCCCTCGAACTCGCCCGGCAGCAGCCCGCCCGGATCGCGCGTGAGGCCCGAGGGGCCGCTCACCAGGTTGGCGACGCAGGGCAGGATCCACGCCGGCTGCTCGCCGTTGCGCGGGTGCCACATCTTCTCGCTGTTCCACGGGCCGCGGGCGTTGGGCGAGCTGATCCACTGCCAGCCGACGCTCCAGCCCGTCTCGCCGCCCTTCACGATCTGCACGAGGCGCGCGCGGTCGCCGCTGTCGGAGTTGTTGTCGCAGGTGAAGAGGTCGCCGCGCTCGTCGAAGGCGAGCTCCTGCGGGTTGCGCAATCCCGTGTGGTAGAGCTCGAGCGCGCTGCCGTCGGGCTCGCAGCGCAGCACCGCGCCGGTGTCGGGCAGCATGAGGTGGCGCCCCTCCTTCGTCACGACGTCGAGGCCGCGATCGCCGAGCGAGAAGTAGAGGCGGCCGTCGGGGCCGAAGCGCAGGCCGTGGAGGTCGTGGCCGACGAAGTTGAAGTGGACGCCGTAGCCGCTCGACAGCGCCTCGCGCGCCTCGGCGCGGCCGTCGCCGTCGCGATCGGTGAGCCGCCAGAGGTGCGGCATGTCGGTGAAGTAGACGTCGGGGCCGCGCACCAGCACGCCCGCCGCGACGCCGTCCTCCTCGGCATCGAAGCCGTCGGCGAAGACGGAGGACCAGTCGACCCGCCCGTCGCGATCGCGGTCGCGCAGCAGGCGGATCCGCTCGCTCTCCTTGCGGAAGAGGGCCGGGTCCTTGGCGTGCTTGCGGATCATCGCGACGCGGTCGCCGACCGTCCGGCAGGCGAGGTCGTCCTCGAGCCAGTCGGGCCACTCGCGCATGTCGAGCACCTGCTTGTCGCGCCGGAAGGTCTCGACGACGTAGACCGAGCCGTCGGGCGCGACATCGAGCGCCACGAGGTTGGCGCAATGCGGCTCGGCCGCGAAGAGCTCGACCTTCATCCCGCCGGCCACGCCGATGCGCGCGAGCTGCTGCAGCGCGGAGCCATCGTCGGCGAGGACTTCAGGGGCGTAGCCCGACGGGCTCGGGATCACCTGCGCGACCGCGAACGCGGCGCACAGCGGAAGGGGCGTCGACATCGGCTCGGCTCGCTCCGGAAGCAGGGACGCGGCGGATGGAAGGCGCGGGAGCCTACCGTCCGCCGCGAGGCCCCGCAGCGGGAGAGCCGAGGAGGCGCGGAGCGCCGCGTCAGTCGGCGGCGAAGACGGCGGTGATGGCTCGATCGGCCCGCATCTGCACGAGGCACCCCTCGGCGCCGTAGTCGCCGTCGAAGAAGGCGGTCGAGAGCCCTTCCCAGCGGACGAAGTGGTGGCCCGCCGCCGGTCGCGGCGTGAGGAAGACGACGGTGCCGTCGAAGTAGCTCTCCTCGCAGTCGGCCGGGCAGTCGATGTCGAAGCTGCCGTCCTGGTCGCTGTCGAGGTCGCTCGTCACGCCGCCGTTGCCGCTGGCCGTGACGACCAGCTCCCACGGCGGATCGACGTCGGGGCCGCCCCCCGCCTCGACGCGGACCTCCTTCACGGCCGTCGCGATCCGGCCCCACTCGTCCGTGACGCGCACGCCGACTTCGTGGAGCCCCTCGGTCGCGAACGCGTGGAAGAGCTGCTGCGCGGTCCGTTGGAAGCTGCCATCTCCGTCGAGGTCGAACTCCCATTCGATCAGCTCCGCCGGAGCGGAGCCGCGCCACCGCGAGGCCGCTCCGTCGAGGAGCGCGGCCACGCCAGGCTCCGGCACCGCGGGCTCGACCGTGAAGTCGGCGCTCGGCGGCAACCAGACGAACGCCTCGAGCTTCGACTCGCCGAGCCACACCGCGACCACCGCATCGCCGCCGGCCGCCAGCTGCGATTGCTTCACCTGCGCGCGTCCGCCGACGCCGCCGATGTCGAGCGTGGCACTGAGAACGCCTGCCGCCGTCTCGCGCGCCGCGATCACCTCTGGCTCGCCGAGCTCCGCGTTCGGCAGATGGACCATCGTCAACGCGCCGTCGCGCTCGAACGCCACGACACTCTCCGCCGTCGCCGTGATCTCGAGCGAGAAGCTCGACTCGCCGTACGGCTCCCAATCGCCCGCGGCGGCAGAGCGCGACCAACGAAGGCGCGCCGCCGAACGATCGCTCCATGCCAACGCCAGACGCCCGTCGTCGAGGTAGCGGATCTGCCGCTCCGAACTCAGCGGTCCCACCTCTTCGATGATCTCGTGGGCTTGCCAGCCGCTGCCCGGGAGGTGGCGGCGCACCTGCACGAGGTCGCGGTCCTCTCCGAGGACGGAGCTGCTCCACAGGCCAGCGCGCTCGCCGGTCGGCCCGATCGCGACGTCGACGTAGTAGGGGGCCCCCTCGGCGAGGCTCACCGCGGCGACGTCGACCAGGCCGAGGTCGACGAAGCCGAGCGCCAGGTCGAAGGCGAACAGCTGCAGGTCGCCGTCCGTTCCCTCGGGGACGATGGCGGCCACCACGCCGCCGTTCGGTCGCAGCGCCGCGCGCACCGAGTGGGCCGCACCGAGCAGCCCGTCGCGCAACTGCTGCGGCGCGCCGAAGTTGCCGTCGGGCGGCGCCGCGGCGGCGAAGAGCGCGCCGTCAGGCGCGATCCAGGCGGCGAGCGCGCCGCCTTCGCCATCCCCCGCCAGCGCGTAGTCGATCGAGTCGTCGAGGCGGCCGAGCTTGCTCGCGGCGCCCCAGCCGGCGGCGGTGCGCGCGGCGGTACGCAGATCGGTCGCGCCGGTCGGGCCGACGTCGCGGCTCGCGAAGAGGAGCTGCGCCCGTCCGAACGGCCCGGCGACCACCTGGCCGCCGAAGTGGTTCTCCTGGGCGAGGAAGGTCTCGGGCGCGCCGAACCAATCGCCCGAGGCGGCCGCGGGATCGAAGGGGAACTCGACGAAACCCGTGCCGGGCTCGCCGTACCCGAGGACGAGCCCGCTGCCATCGGAGGCGAGCGAGAGAGCGAGGTTGTCGAACGTGAGCACGTCGTCGACGCGCCGCCCGCTCTTGCGCTGCGCGCAGCCGACCGCGGCCATCAGCAGCAGCCACAGCGCCCCGCGCGCCGCGGCCGATCCACGCTCGAACCTCGCCATCGCTCGCTCCACGCTCGTCGCTCCGGACGGTCCGCTGCAGACCGCCCACTCCCCCTCGAAGGGAAACGCTGCAGCCGCGTGACAGCGGGCCGGCGCCGCCGCGCCGCGCTCCGCTCACGGGTCGATGCAGACCTTGCCCGGCTGGCTGCCGTACGCGCAGAAGCCGTAGGAGTAGGCGCGGTAGGGCGATCCGCGCGGCGCGATGGCGACCTTGGCGCGCGGCGGATCGGCGAAGGAGAGCGCGCCGTCGCTGACTTGGACGCGCAGCCGCTCCTCGCCGAGCCGGCTCGACTCCCACGCGATGACGCCGACGCCCGGCGTCTTGCCGCCGGTGTCGGTGATGCAGAGCGCGGCGATGCGCGCGTCGCTGCCGCGGATGTCGATGTCGGGCGGCGTCACCGCGCGATCGCCTTGGAACATGCTGATGCCGTTGAAGTCGAACACCTCGCGGAAGCCCGCGAGGGTCGAGCCGTAGAACCAGGTCATGCGGTAGCCCTGGTTCGAGTTGGCATCGCCGAACAGGCAGACCAGGTTGATCTCGCCGTCGAAGCGGCCGAGCGTGCCGCGGTGCTCGCGCCCGCCGTTCTGGTCGGGCGTGACCCAGTTGATCGCGAGTCGCGTCGAGCCGTCGACGTGGGCGATCGCCTCGGCGTTGGCCAACACGATCTGCCCCAGGTCCTCCTGGTCGAAGCTGACCACGACCTCGCGATTGGTCGAGTCGCCGATCACGCACGGCCAGCCGAACCGCCCGACCGCGTCGATGCACTCGCCGAGCGGCCCGGCGACGATGCGCGACCGCTCGACCGATCGGCCGTGGTCGCGGCTGTAGGCCAGCTGGATCGAGTCGGAGGTGAAGAGCGGGAACTTGAAGGCGACGGCGACGGCGTAGTCGGTCGAGCGCGCGCCGATCAGCGGGACGATCGCGCAGGAGAGCTTCATCCCCGGCCACGGCCGCGCGTAGCTCGCGCCGCCTTCGGGGAGGATCTCGGCGCAGGTCGCCGCCGGCCACGCGTTGCGATAGGAACCGGAGAGCAGCCCGGTGAAGCCGAGCTCGCCGCCCCCCGAGCGCCAGACGCCGTGCACGCCGAGGAAGACCATGTCGTCGCCGGCGGAGCCGGGGAAGTCGTCGGCCAGCGCGACCGAGAGATCGACGATGCGGTTCAGCAGGCCGAGCTTGCCGCGGTAGAGCTGCGTCCACGCCCCGCCCTGCGTGGTGCGCGACTGCACGACGATCTCGTCCTGCGTGGCGCCCGGCACGACGAACGCCGCGACCTCGGTGCCGTCGTTCGAGTAGGCGAAGTCGAGCGTGTGGCCGCCGGTCGCGAGCACCTCGTCGGGGTCGTTCTGGGCCGCCGCGACCTCCATGGTGACCGCCGCGACGAACGGCGCGAGCCAGAGCCTGAGACGGAGCCAGGAACCGAGCGAGCTGCGGTTGCGATGCATCGAACGCTCCAGGGAGAGCTGCGGAAGAGGCGGCAGCTCTCCCTGGAAGGGGATGCGCGCAGGAACGTGACCGCGCCGTTGCGCGCGCCTGCGACCGGACGCGGACGCGGCCCCTCTCAGTCGGGATCGGCCACGAAGTGCGCCGTCACCGTGCGATCGCGGATCATGTGCACCACGCAGCCCTCGATGCCGTAGTCGCCATCGCCGCTCGCGACGTCGAGCCCCTCCCACTTCCAGAACTTGAACCCGGGCGCCGGCGCCACCGCGAGGTAGACGTAGAGGCCGTCGGCGAAGCTCGCGAGGCAGTCGCTCGGGCAGTCGATCTCGCGCACGCCGTCGCCGTCGACGTCGCTCGAGACGCCGCCGTCGCCGCCCTGGCGGTTGACCATCAAGTCCCACGGCGGGCCGTCGCCGCTGAAGACGTCGATCGGCGCGGTGATCGTCGTCGCATCGCCGAACTCGTCGACGACGCGCAACGAGACGTCGAACGTGCCGCCGACCGGGAAGAGATGGTCGACGGTCGCCGCCTTCGACTCCTCCTCGAAGAGGCCGTCCCCGTCGAAGTCCCAGAGGTAGTCGGAGAGGAGCGTCCCGGTCGAGCGCGCCACGCTGGCCGTCGCATCGAGTTGGACCACCTCTCCCGCCACCGGCGACAGCGGCCGCGTCTTGAACTCGGCGTACGGGTCGCGCCACGCGTGCACTTCGAGCGTCTCGCCGACGATCCAGAAGGCGAGCGTCAGCGGTCCGCCCTGCAGCAAGGTGAGCCCGCGCGGGAGCGCACCCGAACTGAGGGAGGGCGCGAGCGAACGGCGCTCGGAGTCGGCGACGCCATCGCCGTAGCGCGCCCCGGTGATGTCGGTGGAGCCGAAGAGCGCGGCGCCGACGCAGGTGATGCGGCCGCTCGGCTCGATCGCGAAGCCGAACTCCTCGTAGGCGTAGACGCTGGTGGATTGCGTCGACTCGAACACGCCGGGCGCGGTCGAACGGATCCACTGCACGTCCGAACGATCGGCGAAGGCGAGGTAGAGGACGCCCGACTCGGCGAAGTGCAGCGAAAGGTGCGGCGGCTCGAGCGGCTCGAAGCCGGGCGTCTCGATCGGCAGCAGGACGCCGCCGTCATCGACGCGGCGCACCTCGAGCGACCACGCGGCGAACGGCACGTCCTCGCACCACGCGACGACGAGCGAGCCGTCGACCGCCGCCGCGACCGCGAGCGCCCCCACCGCCTCCGGCGACGGGTCGTTCAGGACGCCGAGCGGCGTGATGCCGAGCGCCGGATCGAACGACCACGCGACCACGCTCTGCGCGTCGACCGCGGACTGGTAGAGGCAGGCGAGGATGCCGCGGCCGGCGCGGTTCAGCGCGACGCGCGGCGTCGCGGCCAGCAGCGGATCGATCCCTTCGAGCAGCACGACCGCCGGCGCGAACGGCAGGCCCGGCTCGGCGATGCTGGCGACGATCGACCCGCTCGACTCCCAGACGAGCAGCGCGCGGCCCGACGCGTCGCCCGCCAGCTCGAAGGCGTCCGCCGCGATCGAGCCGTCGTCGAGCGCCTCGATCGCGCCCCACGCGCCGTCGCTGCCCCGGCGGCTCGCGTGCAGCCGGCCACGCCCGCTGCCGGCCGTCTCCTCGACCAGCCACGCCGCACGCGCCGCCCCATCCGAAGCGAGCACGAAGCGCGGCTCGATCGCGCCGCCCTCGTCGAGCACCTTCGTGGCCGGCCGCAGCTGGCCATCCGCCGCCACCTCCATCTGGAAGAGCCCCTCGTCGCCCGCCTTGCCGGGATCGTCGGCGCCGACGAAGAAGAGCCAGCCGCTGCCGTCGTCCTGCAGCGCGCCGGCTGCCGCGGCGACGCCCTGCGTCCGCGCCGGCGCGCTTCGGCGACTGCTCGGCGCGCATCCGCCGAGCCACGCCGCCGCCAGCACGGCGGCGCCGATCCGAGCCATCCGGCGTCGTTCGAGTCCCATCGCGGAGCCCTCCTCGAAGCGGGTCGTGGCGCGCGCGAGGCAGCGCCTGAGGACTAGGAAGGGCAGCGCCGCGCCGACGTGACGGCGACGCGATGGCGAGGCCGCGCGCCGTCACGCTTGCCGCTCCGCGCCCTTTCCTCTCTCATCGCGCGGCGCGCGGGCGCGGCGCAGCGCCGCCCCGCCGGGGCACCGCAGGAGGGACGCGTGGCGAGCGAGCCGACGCCGGCCGAGACGCTGGTCGAGGAGCTGCTCGCCGGCCTGCTCGAGGTCGAGGGGCCACAGCGCGCGGAGCGCCTCGCCGCCGCCTGCGCCGCCCACCCGCGCCACGCTGCCGAGCTGCGCGCGCGGCTCGCCTGGCTCGAGGAGAGCGGGCTCGCTGACGACGCGCTGGCGCCGTCGACTGCAGCGGCCGCGCCGATCGGCTCCGCGGCGCCGACCGCGTTCGCCGGCTACCGGCTGCTGCGGCGGCTCGGGGGCGGCGGCATGGGCGTCGTCCATCTGGCCGAGGAGATCGCGCTCCATCGCGAGGTCGCGCTGAAGACGGTGCGCCCCGAACAGCTCTGGTTCCCCGGCGCGCGCGAACGGTTCCTGCGCGAGGTGCGGACCGTCGCGCAGCTGCGCCACGCCGCGATCGTGCCGGTCTACGCGGTCGGCGATCACGACGGCGTGCCGTGGTTCACGATGGAGCGCGTGGAGGGGGCGACGCTCGCCGAGCTGCTCGCCGAAGTGGCGGCGCCCCCGCCGCGCCCGCTCGCGCAGCGATCGGCGCGCGCGGTGGCGGAGCTCGTGCGCGTCCGCGCTGGCCTGCCGCCGCTCGCCGCCGATGCCCCGCTGCCGCCGCTCTTCGCCGGCCGCTACCTCGACTTCGCGCTGCGCGTGGTGGAGCAGGTCGCCGACGCGCTGGCGCACGCCCACGCCGCCGGCGTCCTCCATCGCGACGTGAAGCCGTCGAACGTGATGGTCGCCGCCGACGGCCGCGTGCTGCTGCTCGACTTCGGATTGGCGAGCGCCGGCCTCGCCGGCGACGCGGAGGCGCTGACGCGCAGCGGCTCGCCGCTCGGCTCGCTCCCCTACATGTCGCCCGAGCAGGTGCGCGGCGAGCCGCTCGACGAGCGCAGCGACGTCTACTCGCTCGGCGCGACGCTCTACGAGCTGCTCGCGCTGCGCGCCGCCTTCCCCGCCGGCGATCCGGCGACCACGTGGCGGCGCGTGCTGGCCGGCGACGCGCCGCCGCCGCGCCAGCTGCAGCCCGACCTGCCGAGCGACGTCGACGCCGTCTGCCGCGTCGCGATGGAGGTCGATCGCGGGCGGCGCTACGCGACGATGGCCGCCTTCCGCGACGACCTGGCGCGGCTGCGCGAGAAGCGGCCGATCGTCGCGCGGACGCCCGGCCCGCTGCTGCGCGCGCGCCGTTTCGCGCAGCGCCATCCGACCGGCGTGGCGAGCGTCGCGCTGGCGCTGCTCGCCGCCGCCGGCGTGCCGACCGGCTTCCTGCTGCGCGAACGGTCGGCGCGCCAGGCGATCGAGCAGTCGGCGCGCGCGGCGGACGAAGCGGCCGCGCTGCTCGAGTCGCTGCTGCTCGGCGCCGGCAACATCGACGGCCGCGGCCCCGACACGCCGATCGGCGAGCTCCTGGCCGACGGCGCGACCGCGCTCGAGCAGCGACTGCACGACCGTCCCGACCTGCGCGGCCGCTTGCTCGGCACGCTGGCGCGCGTCCACGCGATGCTCGGCGACGATGCGCGCGCCGAGCCGCTGCTCGAAGAAGCGCTGGCGCTGACGCCGGCGCACGCGGACGACCCCGAGGGGCCGCGCCATCTGCTCCAGCTGCTGCTGGCGCAATCGCAAGCGCGCGCCGGCCACGTCGCCGAAGCCGAGGCGACGCTGACGCGCATGGTCGAGCAGCGCGGGGCGGCCGTCGGCCCCGGCTATCGGATGCGCGCGCTCGTCTCGCGTGCGGCGCTGTTCCTGCTGCTCGGCCGCGACGAGGAGTCGACGCGCGACCTCGACGCCGCCGTGGCGTTGGCGGAGGCGGGCGGCGCGGCGCCGAGCGTCGAGTGGAGCGTCTGGCAGCAGCGCGGGCTCGCGCGGCTCTCGGCGGGCGAGGCGGCGGCGGCGCTGCCGGAGTTCGAGCGAGCGCGCGCCGTGCTGGTCAGCGTCACGGGCCCGCTCCATCCGCGCGTCGCCGAGATCGAGTCGACGCGCGCCCAGACGCTGCTCGCGCTCGGTCGCGTCGAGGAGGCGGCGCTCGCCGGCGAAGCGGCCGTGGCGATCGCCGACGCCGCCTACCCGCGCGCCTCGCTGCCGCGCGTCGAGCCGTTGCGCGTGCTGGCCGCGGTGCGGCAGCGGCAGGGCGACTTCGCTCGCGCCGAGGCGCTGCTGCGCGAGGCGCTGGCGTGGACCGACTCGCCACGTGCCGCGGCGCAGCGACCGCGCTTGGTGGTGACGAGCGACCTCGGGATGCTGCTGCTGCAGATCGGCCGATCGAGCGAGGCGAGCGCGCTGCTGCAGAACGCCGCCGCCCGGCTCGACGAGACGCTGCCGCCGCGCGACGCGATCCAGATCCTCGTCCACGCCGCCGATGGCTGCGCCGCTGATGGCGCGCTGGAGCAGGCGCGCCGCTTCGCTGCGACCGCGCGCGAACGAGCTGACGCGCTGCCGAGCAGCGCCGGCGCGCGGCGGGTGCAGTTGCAGGCCGGCGCGCGGCGAGCGGCGGGCTGGATCGCGCTCTGCGAAGGCGCGCTCGACGACGCGCAGCAGTCGCTCGAGGAGGCGCTCGCGCTGCTGGCCGAGCTGCCGCGCGAACGGGGCGAGCGGGCCGCGTGCCAGAGCCACCTCGCGCTGCTGCACGGGCTGCGCGGCCGCTTCGATGCGGCGGAGGCGGCGGCGCGCGCGGCGTTGGCCGAGCTCGAGGCGGGGGATCGAGCGGACGCGACCGACGGCTCGCGCGCGCCAGCGGCGGCCTGGCTCGCCCCCAACGCCCGCTACCTGCTCGGCTTCGCGCTCTCGAATCGCGGCGCGCGCGCGGAGGCGGTGGCCGAGCTCGAGGCGTCGATCGCGGCGTGGGAGGCGGCCGGCCTCGCCGACCATCCGCTCGCCGCCTTCCCGCACGAGCAGCTCGGCTTCCTGCGCCTCGAGAGCGGCCCGCCCGAGGCGGCGCTGCCGTCGTTCGAGCGCGCGCTGGCGATCCGCGCGGCGCGCCTGCGCGAAGGCGATCCGTGGCTGCTGCGCAGCCGCAACAACGCGGCGACCGTACTCGAGCGAGCCGGGCGGATCGACGAGGCGCGCGCGCGGTGGAGCGAGAACGCGGCGCTCGCGCGGCGGCTCGGCCTCGATGGCGAGGAGTCGCTGGCGGCGAGCCTCTACCAGCTGGCGCGCGCGAAGCTTCGGGCGGGCGAGCTCGACGACGCCGCGCTCGATGCCGACGAAGCGCTGCGCCGCATGAGACTCCTCCACCCCGCCGGCCACCCGACGCTGCGCGCCGCGCTGCGGCTGCGCGCCGACCTCCACGACGCGCTCGACGAGCCCGGCCTCGCCGCCGACCTGCGCGAAGAGGCAGAGCGGCGGTGAGCCGCGCGCGGAACGGACGCGCCGCTCACTCCGGCAGGAGCAGTTCGATCGGCTCGCCGCCGAGATCGGCGAGCTCCTCGATCACGACGTTCGCGAGCACCTGTTCCGATCGCGACGCGTCGAGCGAGGGAGCGGAGCAGACCGCGATGCGCAGCGACCCGCGCCGCGGCACGAGCAGCTGGAAGCGGCCCCAGTCGTCGCTGCGCGTCTCCGGTCCGAGCTGCGCCTCGCTCCACGATGCGCGCACCGCGAGCGATCCGGTCGCGCGCCCATCGGCGTGGCGGGCGACCCCGTCGATCCAGCGTCCGACCTCGACCGGGACGAGCAGATCGGCCCGCCCCGCCGCGACCGGTTCGACCGCCGTGAAGAGGACCGCCGACTCCTCCGATTCGCGGCTGCCGAGGCTCTCGAGCGAACCGACTCGCACCGAGTACGCGCCCGCCGACAGCCCGTGCACGACGAAGCGGCCGTCCGCCGCAGCGACCGTGGCGTGGAGGCGCGACGCCCCGCCGGCCGCGGCGGCGACGGTGATCGCGGTGCCGCCGACCGGACTGCCGTCGGTCGAGACGAGCCGACCACCGATGGGAAGCCCCGCGTCGAGGACGATCGGCGGCAGCGTCACCGCTCCGCCGCCGCTCGGGATCTCGATCATCCGAGCGGGCGGTGATTCGACCGCCCCTTCGCAGCCGATCCGCAGCGTCCAGCGGCCGCCGCCGAGGCGATCGACGCGGAACGAGCCGTCGGCCGCCGTCGTCGCCGAACGCGTCGCGAGCCACGCGTCGATGAGATCGGGGCGCGGCGGCAGCGGCTCGCGGAAGCCGACGACCGACTCGGCCGACGGCACGAGCTCGAGGACGGCCGCGAGCGGAACGCCGTCGGCGGAGCGGATCGTGCCGAGCAGCTCCGCCGCCGGCGGCAGCGCGAGGTCGGGCAGCACGACCGGGACATCGGCTTCCAGCGCCGGCAGGACGAAGAGCGCGTCGGCGTGATCGAGCGCGCGCACGCGCAGCCAATGGACGCGATCGACCGAGAGCCCGGCCAGCTCGAAGGTCCCCTCCGCGTCGCTTCGCGTGGAACGCTCCTCGACGTCGAAGGCGCCAAGCAGCGTGCCGCCGCCCCCGATCGCTGCCGAGGAACGCGTCGCCGGTCGCGGCGGTGGCGCCGCCGCCGTGCGCAGCTGCGCGTTCGCCAGCGGCTGCCCATCGGCATCGACCACTCGGCCCAGCACGCGGCCGGCGCGCGCGAGCGCGAAGTCGAGCTTCGTGCTGCTCGACGGGCTGCTCGTCGCGCCGCTCGCTTGGCCGCGCAGCCCGCGCGTCGCCGTGCCGTAGCCGGGCGCGGTCGCGGCGACCGTCTGCAGCCCGCGCAGCCGCAGCCCGCTCCAGCGGTAGCTCCCGTCGGCGGCGGTGACCGGCCCCGAACCGACCGACGGCGCGAAGTGCGGCAGCGAGAGGCGCGCGCCGGCGATCGGCTCGCCGGTCGCGGCGTCGGTCACGCGCCCGGAGAGCGTGAGGCCGCCGCCGACCTCGAAGTCGGCGACGCACGGCTCGCCGGCCAGCAGTCGGAAGCGGCTGTCGGGCGCCGAGCAAGCGAGATTGCGCGGGGTGGTCGCGGTGCCGTCGATCGAGACGACGCTCGCTCGCCAGCGGCCGGGGTCGAGCGACTCGAAGGCGTAGCGGCCGCCGGCGTCCGTTCGCGTCGTGACCACGTCGCGCAACGTGTCGACGTTGGTCACGGTCACCGACGCGTCTTCGACTGGAGCGCCATCCTCGGCGCGGACGACCGAGCCGCGCAGCGTCGCGGCGGCCGTGAGCCGGACGAGCAGCTCCGCTCCCGCGACCGCGACGATCGCCGCCGAGCGCCGATCGGCGCGCGCGGTCGCGCGCAGGAAGGTGGCGCCCGCCGGCTCGTGCGCGAAGGCGAAGCGGCCGTCGGCGTCGCTCGTCGCACTGGCGATCGGCTCCTCGCGCGCGAGCTCCTCCCAGTCGTTGCTGGTCCCCTCCTGCCCCTCGCGGCGGAAGAGCGCGACCGTGGCGCCGGCGAACGGCGCGTCGTGCCAGAGCACCTGTCCACGGATCGCCGCCGCGGAGGTCGCGCGAGCGGCGCTCGGCGGCGGCGGCAGCGACGGTGCCGGCTCGGCGGCGCGCGTCGCGAGATCGGCCGGCAGCGCGGCGCCGTCGAGCGGCGGCGAGGCGGGCGCGCCGGCGGCGGCCACCAAGGTGCGCGCGGGCTCGTGCGCCGTCGACGGCCAGAGACGCCAGGTCGCAAGCCCGGCCAGCAGCAGCGCTCCGGCCGCGACCAGCGCCATCCCCCCGCTCTTCACCCCCACGACTCCTCCTCCAGCGAAGGCCCACGCAGCGAGCGCTCGGCGTCGCTCGCGCGAGCCGCCAATCAGCGCGGCGCGCAGCTTCTCGAGCGCACGGACGATCCGGCTCTCGACCGTGCGCACCGGCAGGCCGAGCCGCGCCGCGACGGCGCGCGGCGGCAAGCCCTCGTAGAAGCGGAGCAGGAGCACTTCGCGATCGGGCTCCGCCAACGCGCCGAGCGCCTCCACCACTTCGCAATGGCGCTCGAACTGGGCGGCGACGTCGACGGTGGCGGGCAGCGCCTCGGCGCGCGCCGCGACTCGCTCGCGCCTCGCCGAGCGCGCCGCGCGGCGCCACTCGAGCGCAGCGAGCTGGCGGATCGCGCCGCGCCACCAGCCGATCGGCGGCGAAGCGGCGGCGTTGGCGCCACCGCCGGCGCGCCACGCCGCCACCGTCGCCTCCTGCACGACGTCGTCCGCGCGCGCGGCGTCACGCACCAGCGCACGTGCGAGCCGTCGCACCCAACCGTTCTGCCGCAGCGTCTCTTCCGGCGTCATCGAGGAGCAAGTTGCCGCGGAGCGCGATTCCCCTGCAAGCGTCGGTGCGTTCTCCGACGGCGGCACGCTCCCGGAACGGGACGCCGCATCAACGCAGCGCGGCGAGCCGCGCGAGGGCGCGCGAAAGGAGCTGGCGCGAGGCGGCGACGGTGATGCCCAACTCGGCCGCGATCTCGGCGTGGCTCTTCCCCTCGAAGCGGGCGAGCTCGATGACGCGGCGCGACTCGGGCGGCAGCTTGGCGAGCGCCGCCACCACTTCGGCCGCTCGTTCGCGCGCGACCGCCTGCTGGCTCGGCGTCGGGTCGGAGGCGGCGACGCCCTCGGCGGCGCTCTCGCCGACGCGCCGCCCCGCCTCGCGCCGCGCCGCGCCGTGGAAGTCGCGCCGGTCGCGGAGCTTGAGCAGCGCCGCCTGGTAGAGCCACTGCTTGAAGGCCGCCTCGCCGCGGTAGTCGAAGCGGCCGTCGCGCAGCCGCTCGAGCAGCTCGCGGCAGACCGACTGCGCGAGGTCGGCGCCCGACTCCTGCGCCATCAGCCCCGCGCCGGCGCGCCGCCGCAGGAACGCCGCGAGGCCATCCCAGTGGCGGGCGAGCAGCGCGTCGACGGCGGCGGCGTCGCCCTGCCCGGCGCGCTCGACGAAGGCTCGCGTCTCGTCCCGTTCCGCCACGCCGCACTCCGTTGCCGCTCGCCGCTGCGACTCGCCGCGCTACTTCTTCACCGTCGCATCGACCTGCAGCTCGACCTCGGCGAAGCCGCAGCCGGTCCGCTCGGGCGCGGGCGGCGCGAACTCGACGATCTCGATCTCGAGCCGCCGCACCACCTGCGCCGCACCGAGCGGCACGCGCCACTTGCGCAGCGGCCGCGCCCCGCTCGGCACCTCGCCGCTGAACTCGATCGGCGCTCCCTTGCCGTTCACCGTCACCTTCACCTTCGCCGGCCACGGCCGCGCCGTGTCGAGCCGGATCGGCGTCAGCAGCAGCACGTTGGCGCGCACCGGCTTCTCGAGCTCGATCGTCAGGCGCGGCGCGCGGTCGGAGTCGTTGCAGCTCCAGCCGCGCGCGACGAGGCCGTCGAGAGCGCGCGAGCCGTCCCACCACTCGTCGTGGCGGCTCGACGCCACGGCGTTGGGCTTCTGCAGCGCCAGCAGGTTCTTGCGCGGGTCACTCGAATAGCCGAACAGCACGGGGTCGAGCACGCCGCGCACGGTCACCGCGAGCAGCGACGACTCGAGCACGACCTCCTCGCCCGCCGCGCCGGGCGCCGCCGCCGAGCCGCCGGCCGCAGCGTCCGCCGGAGCGCCCGCCGGCGGCGCGTTCAGCGTGACGCGCGCGAAGAGCGAGTAGTCGCCCGGCAGCGGGAAGGAGAACTGCCCGCCGAACCGCTCGTGGCCGCACGGCTGGCCGCCATCCTTCTCGACCCGCGCGATGGCGCTCGACTCCTCCTCGCCCGGCAGCCCGACCGCGTGCCACTCGACCGACTTCACGCGCAGCCCGCGCCCCTCCTCGCCCGGCCACTCGTAGTGGACGCGCTCCGCCTCGCCCCACGACGAGATCCAGAAGGTGAGCGGCGCGTCGCCGCTCGCGCGCACGCTGATCGGCTGGGTCGGGTCGTCGCCGCCGAAGGTGGAGAGCGCGCGCGTCGAGCCGCCCGTCGACGCCGCCGTCGCGCGCGTCAGGAAGAGCAGCGCCCACGCCGTGCTGCCGAGCGCGCCTGCGCCGAGCGGCGGCCACGCGCCGCTCCCCTCCTGCTTGTCGATCAGCCAGCGCGCCCCTTCGCGGTACCAGCGATGGCCGCCGAACTCCTCCTGCTGCAGCAGCGCGCCCAACCGCTCGACGCCGTAGAGGTAGTAGTAGGTCCAGGCGCCGTCGCCGCGCGGGTTGCCGTCGACGATGAAGTTCTGCCCGAGCCACTCGGCGCCGCGCCGCGCCGACGCGATCAGGCCGCCGAGCTTGCTCTTCCCGCGCAGCTGCTCGTCGCAGATGGCGAGGATCGACGCGCCGGCCGACGTCATGCTGCCGGTCGCCGCGGAGCCCGGCGCGTACCGGAAGCCGAGCGGCGCGTACGCCCCGCCGCCGGCGTCGTCGACCACCGACAGCACGTACTGCGCCGCCTTCTCCCACGCCTCGGGCGCGACCTTGATGCCGTGCTGCGCCGCGGCCCGCAGGCCGAGCACGCCGTACTGCGTATTGCTGAGGTCGGCACCGGCGCCCGGCTTGTAGGCGAACGAGCCGTTCGGGAGCTGGTTGCGCAGCAGCGCCTCGAGCAGCTCGCGCATCCAGGCGTCGACCGTCGGGTCGCGCAGCGCATGGAGCGCCATCAGCTGGCAGCCGAGCGTGTAGGTCTCGGTCGGCTTGGCGCACTTCAGCCACTCGAGCGCGCGCACGACGGCCGGATCGCCCTTCGGCACGCCGCTCTTCAGCAAGGCATAGAGGACGAGCGAGGTGCCGCCGTTGCGGTAGCCGGTCTGGTCGATGTCGAAGCTGCCGTCGAGCAGCTGCTCGGAGAGGAGCCAGCTCGCGCCGCGGTCGATCGCGCCGTTGATGCGCGACTGCACGTCGCCCCAGCTGCGCTCGTCGGCCGGCTGCTCGGCGCGCACCGGCGGCGGCGCATCGGTCGCGCTGACGCGCAGGCAACCGGCCACGTGGCGGTCGCCATGGTCGAAGCGCAGCTCGAGGGTGAGCGAGTCCCCGGCGCCGGCGCTCGCCTCCTTGGCGAGTTCGACGACGAGGTGGTGCGACGCGTCGAACTTCGGCGCCACCGCCCAACCGGTGTTCGGCAGCCCGTCCACCGCGCCGAGCGCCGCGAACCCCTCCTGCGACCACGACGCACTCGCCTTGCCGAGCGCCAGGGCGCGTGGCCGCTTCGAGCCCTTCGGCCCGATCGCCGCCGCGAGCTCGCTCAGCACGAAGTTGCCGTGCACGCGACCGGGACCGCCGCTCTGCAGCGACGGATCGCGCAGCACCTCGAGGCGCAGCGCGGTCACCTTCGGCGGCAGGCCCGAGAGCTCGAGGGTCCAGCTCTCCTTGTCGGGGCAGTCGCCCTTGGCGAGCACCGCGCCGTCCTCGCGCGCCACGAAGGTGGTGGCGGCGCTCGAGCGCCCCTGCACCAGCGTCAGCGCTCGCCAGTTCGGCGCCGCCGCCTCCTGCGCGGCCGCCGCCGGGTCGCACGCGACGGCATTCGCGGCGACGGAGAGCGCAACGACGAAGGCGGGAAGGAGGGACATCGCGGGGGACCTCAATCCACGGACGCACCGACCGCGCGGCGTTCTAGCCGTCCCTGGCGCGAGGGTCACCCGGCGCGTGCCGCTCGCCGCGGCGCCGCCGCCTGCGCGCCGCTCAGCGACCGCCGCCCTTCGCGCCGCCCGCGTCCTCGGGCTTCGCGCCGCCCTTCTCGCCCGGCTTCTCGAGCTGCAGCTCGACCTCGGAGAAGCCGACCGCCTTGTCGGCGTTGGGGCTCTCCTGCTTGGCGAGCACCTTCACCTCGAGCTTGCGCACCACCACCGCCTGCGTGAGGCGCAGGCGCAGCTTCTTCTGCTCGGGCGTGACCGGCACGTCGACCAGCAGCGGCGGCTGCTTGCCGTTCACCGTGACCGCGAGCTTCGTGATGCGCGACTGGTAGCTCTCGCCGATTCGCGCCGGCGTCAGCACGATCGTCGAGGCGCGCACCGGCTTGTCGAGCTCGATCGAGAGCGTCGGGATCGGGTCGTTCTGTTCGGCCGCCCAGCCGCGGCACTGCAGGTTGTCGACGGCGTGGCCCGCCGCCCAATCGCCGTTCAGCGTCGACGAGGCGTTCACCGCCACCTTCTGGCCGGCGAGGAGGTTCCTGCCCGGGTCCTTCGCGCACTGCAGCAGCTCGGGGTCGATCGCCTCCTCGATGCGCACCTCGAGCGGCGGCGAGGTGAGCGTCACCGCTTCGGGAGCCGCCCCTTCGGCGGCCGGCGGCGCCAGCAGCGTCACGGTCGCGGCGATCGTGTAGGTGCCGGGCAGCGCGAAGCTCCACTGCGCGCCGAACCGCTCGCGCCCCGCCGGCTGATCGCCCGGCTTCTCGATCACCGCCAGCGAGCGCCCCGCCTCGCCGAGCGGCCCGCCGCGCGCCAGCCACTCGACGCGCGTCACGCGCAGCCCGCGCCCCTCGTCGCCCGGCCACTCGTAGTGGGCGATCTCCGGCTCGCCGAAGCTCGAGATCCACATGGTGAGCGGCGTGTCGCCCGACGCGCGCAGGTTGATCGGCAGCGCCGGATCGTCGCCGCCGTAGAGGCGCACGCGGCCGGCCGACTTGCCCGACGCGACCGACGTGGCGCGATTGAGGAAGAGCAGCGCGAAGCAGGTGTTGATCGGGTGGTCGCCGTAGGCGCTGCCCCACTGCCCCTTGTCGCCCTGCTTGTCGCAGAGGTGCTTGGCGCCCTCGCGGTACCAGTCGCGCCCGCCGATCTTGTCGACGTCGAGGAGGCTGCCGACCCGCTCGAGGCCGTAGAGGTAGTAGAGGTCCCAGCGGTCGTGGCCCTCGTTCACGTTGTCGTCGACCGCGTAGTGGTCGGAGAGCCACTGCAGCCCGCGCTTGGCGCCGGCGAGGTAGGCGCCCGCCTTGCCCTTGCCCTGCAGCTGCTCCTCGGCGATGGCGAGGATCGAGGTGCCGGCCGCCGTCATGCTGCTGGTCGGCTTCTGCGGACCGCTGTAGGTGAAGCCGAGCGCGCCGTAGACCCCCTTGCCCTCCTCGGCGCCCCACTGCAGCGCCTGCTGCGCCGCCTTCTCGAACGCGGCGGGCGGGATCGCGATGCCGTGCTGCGCGGCGGCCCGCAGGCCGAGCACGCCGTACTGCGTGTTCGACAGGTCGGCACCGCCCCACGGGTAGTTGAAGCCGCCGCCGCGCTGGAACGAGAGCAGCGTGTCGGCGAGCTCCTTCATCCACGGCAGCAGCGTCGGATCGTCGAACGCGCCGAGCGCCATCAGCTGGCAGCCGAGCGTGTAGGTCTCCTTGGCCGGATTGCAGCGCAGGTACTCGAGCGCGCGCTGCACCGCCGGGTGGCGCTTGTTCACGCCGCTCTTCAGCAGCGTGTAGAGCGCGAGCGAGGTGCAGCCGTTGCGGTAGGTCCACTGCTCGTGGTTCCAGCTGCCGTCGAGCGCCTGGTTCTTCACCAGCCAGTCGACGCCGCGGTCGATCGCGGCGTTGATCCGCTCCTGCAGCTTGCCGAACGACTCCTCGGCCGCTGCGCCGCCGACCCGCACCGGCTTCGCTTGCGCGGTGGCGGCGATGCGGAAGCGGCCGATCGCGTGCTGCGACCCCCAGTTGAAGTGGAGCTCGAGCCGCAGCAGCGCCGGCCCGCCGAAATCGAGCGGCCGCGCCACCTCCGCCATCAGCACGCGGTTCGCGCCGGTCGCGCCGTAGACCGCCCAGCCGTTGCCGCCGGCCAGCAGCTCGCCGTCGTGCACGTCGGTCGCGCGCCGATGGCCCTCGATGAAGTCGGCGCTGGCGTTGCAGATCGGCGCCGGCTTGAAGCGCACGGCGAGCTTCGCGGTCGCCTCGACGACCAGCTCGTTCAGCACGAAGTTGCCGTTGCCGGCGCGCCCCGGTCCGCGCTGCGGCAGCGAGTCGTCGGCGAGCGCCTCGAGGCGCAAGCCGGTGAGCGGCCGCACGTCGGTCTCGAAGTCGAGCGTCCAGACGTCCTTGTCGGGATTGGCGCCGCCGACGAGGAACGATCCGTCGGGCTGCGGCGCGAAGGTCGCCCCGCCTGCCGACGCGAGCTTCACCGGCTTCAGCACGACCCACGGGTCGCCCGCCGGCGGCGGCGCCTGCCGCGCGAGCGCCGGCGCAGCGTTAAGCCGCGCGCCCGGCCCGGCAACGACGAGCAGCGCCCCCATCGCGACGCGACGGAGCGACGAGCCAAGGAGGGCGACGGGAGTTTCGAGCGCCATGGCGGGCGCGGACGATAGCTCGCCGCCGGGACGGCGCCCGCGGATTCGACGTAGGGGACTCGGGAGTTGCCCGCCCCGCAAGTCGCGACCGGTCGGGCGACGAAGAGGGGCGGGGAGTTCGAGGGAAGGGGATCCATGGACGTCTCGGTCATCGTCCCGACCGCCGATCGGCCCGATTCGTTGCGCCGCCTCCTCGACGGGCTCGCCGGGCAGACGCTGGCGCGCGAGCGCTTCGAGGTGGTGCTGGCCGACGACGGCAGCACGCCGCCGGTGGCGACCGTCGCGGCGACCTACCGCGATCGGCTCGACCTGCGCTACCTCTGGCAGGAGCGGAGCGGCCCCGGGGTCGCTCGCAATCGCGCCATCGCGCTGGCGCGCGGCGGCCTGCTGGTGATCCTGAACGACGACGCCGGCGTGCCGCGCGACCTGCTCGCTCGCCACGTCGCCGCCCACGCGGCCGCCCCCGAGACGCGCGTCTACCTCGGCGGCTTCGACCTCGCGCCCGACTGCGTGACGCCGGTCGCGCGCGGCCTGCTCGAACTCGGCCTGCCCTTCCCGTTCCACCAGATGCGCCGCGACGCCCCGAACCCCGGCCGCTTCTTCTGGACCTGCAACCTGAGCCTCCCGCGCGCGGCGCTCCTCGCCGAAGGCGGCTTCGACGAGGCGTTCCGCCATCCGGTCTGCGAGGACGTCGAGCTCGGCTACCGGCTCGAGAAGAGCGGCATCAAGGTCCATTGGCTGGCGGGCGCGCCCTGCCTCCACCACCACCGCCTCACCGCCGGCTGGTTCTGGCGCCGCCAGATCGAGCTCGGTCGCGCGATCGTCCAGATGTGGCGCAAGCACGACGACCGCGAGCTGCTGCCGTGGCTCAAGGCGGCGCGCGACGATCCGAAGCTGCTGGCCGTGACGCTGGAGCGGCTCGTGCGCAACCAGGGGCGGCGCTTCATCGAGCTGGCCGAGGCGCTCGACGCCCCCGATCGGCCCGCGCCGCCGCCGAACGGGTCGCTCGCGAAGGAGATGCATGCGATCGACGAGGCGGCGCTGCGGGTCGGGCTGCTGGCCGGGCTCGAAGGGTGGAGCTCGGCGAAGGCGCTGGCGTGGCTCGAGGCGCTGCCGTCGCTGACGTCGCTGGTGGCGCCGCGCGATGGCGACCGCGCTGCGGCGGAGCGGGCGCTGCAGCTCGCTGGTGCGCCGGTCGAGCTGGTCGACGATCCGGCGGCCGCGCGCGGCGAGTGGCTCTGCCAGCTCGAACCGGGCTACGCGGGCGAGCCGGCCTGGTTGAAGCAGGCGCGCGAGCGGCCACTGCCGCGCGGCGCCCCCACCGTGGTCGCCGGCGCCTATCGACTCGAAGTGCGCCGCAGCCAGCCGCGCGAAGCGAGCGCCGCCCTCCTCACACGCTGAGCTCGGCCCAGACCGGCATCCCGATCCGGGAGCGTTCCGCCGCCGGCAACTGCACCTCCGCCGCCACCTCCGCGGCCGCCGGCAGCAGCGCCAGCAGATCGTCGGCGCCGCGCACGCCGGGCGCCGCGACGCGCGCGAAGAAGCGGCGCCGCTCGCCCGCATCGCTCGAGTCGCGAAGCAGCGCCGCCGTCACCGCACGACCGAGCCGCGGCAGCTCGCGCTCTTCGATCAGTTCGCCGACCACCAGCACCTCGGCGTCGACGGCGCGCGGCAGCCCCTCGCGGCTCGCCGCCTGCAACCGCGCGAGCGCCTCGTCGAGCGGCCCGTCGAGCGCCGCGTCGTGGCGCAGGCAGAGGCAGGGGCGCAGCGGCGCGATCCGCGGATCGGCGACGACCTGCAGCAGCGCCGCCAGCTCCGCCGCATCGTCCCAGCGCGGCCACGCCAGCAGCTTGACGGCGCGCGGCGACTGCAGCGGCCACGGCTCCGCGCCCTCCGCGCGCCAAGCGCGAAGCTCCGCGAAGCTCGCCACGCCGAGGTCCACGAGCCCTTCGACGAACCCCTCGTTCCACCAGTGGACGTTGAGCGGCGCAAGGAGCTTCTCGAGCTCGACGCCGACCCGCTGCGCCAGCGCGGCCCCTTCGCTGCCGCGCGCCGCGAGCTCCGCGACATCGACGCTCGCGAGCTTCGCCGCCCGTTCGATCAGCCGCGGCGCGACCGGCGCGTTCCGCGCGACCTGGGCAGCGAGCCCCTTCGCGTCGGCGGCGAGGCATCGGTACCACGCCGGGTGGTCGAGCGCGACCGGGTGCTTGGCGAAGAGATGGACGTACGCGCGCGCGACCGTCCGCTGCCGCTTCGCGAACTCCTCGAGGGAGAGGACGTGGCGATGCCACGCGCGCGCCGCCGGCTCGTAGACCACCGGCATCCCGAGCGCCGCGAGGCGCAGCCCGAGATCGGTGTCCTCGCAGCCGTAGCGCCGGAACGTCGCATCGAAGGCGCCGGCCGCGAGGACCGCCTCGCGCGCGACGCTCACGTTGCAACCCCAGAACTTCATCCAGTCGTGCTCGCCGGCGGCGAGGCCCGCGTAGCCGAACATCAGCGCCGACCGCTCGAGCACGTTCATCAGCGCCGAGCGCAGCTGCTCCGGCGGCTGCTCGAAGGTGCCGAGCACCGCCGCGCGCCGCGCGCCGCGCGCTCGATGGGCGGCGAGGTGGCGCTCGACGAGGTCGGGGAAGGCGATGGTGTCGTCGTTCACGATCAGCAGCAGCTCGCCGCGCGCCATCGCCACCGCCGTGCTGCGAGCCGCCGCGAGGCCGGCGTTGCTGGCGCGGGCCAGCAGCCGCAACGGCGTGCGCAACGACAGCGCACGGACCGCGTCGCCGGTGCCGTCCTCGTCGCCGTCGACCACCACCACCAGCTCGATCCGCTCCGGCGCCACCGTCTGCGCATCGAAGCTCCGCAGGCACTCGAGCAGCGTCTCCTTGCGCCGGTAGCTGCAGATCAGCACCGACAGCTCGGGCACACCGCCCGCCCTCGCCGAAGGGGGCGGGGCAATTGAACCACGCTCGGGTGGCGGCTCGGGTGGCGGGGCAGTTGCACCACGCTCGACCACCGACCGAACGCCGCCCTCGCGATGGCCCGCCAGCTCGCACAGCTCCGCGTACATCCGTTGCGCCTCGCCATCGGCCGGCGCCGCCGCACGCGACCGCGAGAGCTCCCCGGTCGGGAAGCTGCGATCCACCGGCGCGCCGAGGAACTCGCCCAACCGCTCGAGCCCGTCGCCGGCCACGACCTGGTCGTAGTGGAGGAAGAGCCAGTCGCCCTGATGGCGATGGTCGGCGAGGATCTGCCGGTAGTGGGCGCGCCAGATCGCGAGCGCGCGCGGCGGGTCGACCGCGACGCCGCGCAGGTAGTCGGCGCTGCGGCACTCCTTCACGATGCTGGCCGCGGTGATCGCCGGATCGCGGAAGACGCAGACGAACTTCGCGGCGCCGATCCACGGCCGCCACGCCGGCAACGTGTAGGAGAAGCGCGGGTCCTTGAAACACCACGGCGCGCGCGCGAGCAACGCGCCCATCCGCTGCGCGTCGGGCCGCGTCACCTGCATCGGCACGCTGCGCTCGAGCTGCGCCAGCCAGAGCTGGTTCGGCCCGAGCCGCTGCTCCGCCGGCACGTGGCGAGCCAGCAACGCCTCGTTCACGCCGTTCACCTCGGGATCCTCGAAGAAGCCGCGCGGGTTCGAGTCGCGCGCCGGGTAGAGGCGATCGCCCATGAAGTAGCCAGCCGCCTTCAGCGAGCCGGCCACCATGCTGGTGCCGCTGCGTCCCGACCCGAGGATCAGCACGTTGAACATGGCGCACTCCAGCCCGCCCCGGACGATGCCGGAACGGGAAGTTGTTTCCCGTCGCCGTCATCGGCGCGATCGGCGGAGGGCTTGAGCGGGGGAGTCGTGCCGGGAGTGCGTCGTGCCTCGGCCGATCGCGCGTCGTCGCGGGTTGTGACGAACGGGCGCACCTGCCCGCTACCATTCCGCACGCGCCCCACTCCGATGACCTCCGCCTCCCCGCCAGCTGATGACGCTGTTCCGCAACGCACCGCGCTCGAAGAACTCGAGCTGGTGCGCCGCGCCCTCGCAGGCGATCCGGCGGCGCGCACGGCGCTCTCGCCCTACTTCGCGAAGGTGCCGCGGATCGTCGCGGCGCTCTGCCGGCAGAGCGGGACGCGGCTCGCGCCGCAGGACCAGGAAGACGTGGTGCAGGACTGCCAGACGCTCCTGTGGCGCAAGCTCCCCGACTTCGCCGGCCGCGCCCGCCTCACGACCTGGCTCTTCCGGGTGGTCGGCCTCGAGCTGAAGAACGCGCTCCGCCGCGTCGCGAAGCGGAAGAAGAGCCTCATCGCCCCCGACCCCGGGGATCGGGAAGAACCCCTAAGCAGCGCCGATGACCCGAGCCGCCGCCTTGGCACCCTCGCCGCCGAGGAATTACTCGCGCGCCTCGAACCGACACCAATGGAAGTGGTGCGACGGCGCCATTGGGAGGAGCAGACGTTCGAGGAGATCGCGACGGTGCTCGGGATGAAGGTGAGCCAGGCGAAGAGCCTCTACTACCGAGCGCTGGTGCGACTGCACGGCTTCCTGACCGAGCCGGGCGCGGGGGGACCTCGGGGATGAGCGATCGAGCGATGAACCGCGGCATGGGTGACGACGAGCGGCACGACGCGCCGCACGACGACGCGACCGACGAGTTGCTGGCGGCCGTGGTCGCCGGCGACGTCGAGCGCGACGATCCGCGCGTGGCGGCGCTGCCGATCGAGCGGCGCCGGCGGCTCGACGCGCTGCTGCGGTTGCAGGAGCGGCTCGACGAGGCCGCCGACGACGAGCGCGCGCTGCTGGACGAGATCGACGGGGTGGCGGACGGCGCGGCGGCGACCCGCACCGGACCGGTCGTGCTGCCCGGACCGCGGCGCCTCGCCTCGACGTTCTGGCTGCGTGCCGCCGGCGTGACCGCGGTGGCGGCCGGGTTGCTGCTGCTGGTCCAATCGCTGCTCCCGCCCGAGCCGGCCGCGCCGCCGGGTGGCGGGTCGCTCGGCGGCGGCCAGCTCGGCAGCGAAGTCGCCATCGAGCTGCTCGCGCCGCGCGGCGCGGTCGATTCGTTCGCGCCGTTCCAGTGGCGGCTGGCCGACGCGCCGCCGCTCGCCCGCTACGTGCTGCTGATCTGGGATGGCAGCGGGCCGGCCCCCGACTCCGGCGGCCGTCCGCTGATCGAACGCGAGGTCGACGGGACGCAGTGGTCGCCGGCCGCCGGTGATCCGCCGCTGCCGCGTCGCATCGCGTGGCGCGTCGACTTGCGGCCGCTCGACGGCGCGCGCCAACGAGGCCCGGTGGAGACGGCGTGGCGGGAACGCTGAGAGGCGCGACGCTCCGACCGCTCGTCGTCGCGGCGGCGGCCGCGTTCGGCGCGGCGGCGGTGTCGGCGCAGGAGGCGGCGCCGGAAGCAGCGGAGCCGAAGGAGGCCGCGCCGGCGGCCGAACCCGCCGCAGAGAGCGCGCCGCCGAAGCAGGAGCACGTGCTCGACGATCCCGAGCTGCGCGCGCTGATCGCGCAGTGCAAAGCGGCGCTCGCCGATCCGGCGGCGGGACTGGACACTTTCCAGCCGCTCGCCACGCAACTCACCGACGTCCTGTACCCGCCCCACTTCCCGTCGATCGCTGAAATCCCGGCGCTCATCGAGGTGCTGCAGCGCGAAGGGCGTCCGATCATGCTCCGCGCGGGCGGCGACTACCCGCTCTGGTTCGAGTTCGAGCTCGCCGCCGCCGCCCTGCAGGCGGGTGACATCACCACGACGGGACGGGTGATCAGCGAAGCGCTCCCGCAGTGGCCGGACGATCTCGGTTTGCTGGCGATCGCCGCCGAGCAGGCGATCTTGACCGGCCAGTGGGACGCCGCGCGGCGCCGACTGGAGCACGGCACGGCCGTCGCAGAGGCGCTCGGGCCAGCCGGAGAGGTCGAGCGATCGCCCGAACGCTGCGGATTCGAGCTGGCGAAGATCCACTTCGACGTTCGCCTGGGCCGCGCCGATCGCGCGCTCCTCTCGCTCGGCGAACTGCTCCAGAGGAAGCAACTGCCGCCGGGCGTCGCCACGGGCGTTCTGGCGCGCAAGGTCGATCTCTACCTGCTGGTCGATCGGGCTGACGACGCGTTGGCGGCGCTCGAGGCGCAGGCAGCGCTCGAGGCGCCGCTCGCTCCGAACGATCCAGCGCGGGCGCTCGTCGGCGTCAACCTGGAAGTGACCAGCTGGATCGCTCAGGCGATGCGCGCGTCGCCCGAGGACGTGGATGCGCCGCTGCTGCTCGAGCAGCTCGAATTGGCGCCCAAGCTCGCCGGCATCAGCATCGCCCCGGCGTTGATCGCGCGGCTCGCGGGAGCGGACCTCGCGATGCGTCTGGGTCAACCTGAACGTGCGCGTGTCGCCGTCGACGCATTCGCCGCTGAGCTGCCCGATCGCACCGTTGTCAGCAGCCTCTACCGTCGCTTGCGCGCCTGGTCGCAGGCGATCGAGGCGCGCCTCGAGCAGCGATCGGCGACGGAGAGCCGAACGCGCTCCGACGGAGAGGCCCCGCACGGCAGCAGCAGTCCGACGGAGAGCGCAAGCGCCAGCGCGTTCGCGACGCTGCTGGCGGAGTGGGAAGCGACGCCGCTGTTGCCCGGCGGCATCTCCTTCTTGCGAATCCCCGAGTGGCGCACGGTGATCCACGCCGCGCTGGTCGATGCCCTCGACGAGACGGAGGCGTTCGAGCGGCTGCTGGCCGCACAGACGATGGGATCGCTCGCTCGGCAGCTTCACCTGCCGGCCCCGACACTTTCCGAGCTGCGCCGCGACCTGCTCTCCTCCGGCGAGCTGCTGCTTTGTTGGCTGCCGACGAGCGACGCCACCCACCTCTTCGTCGTCGATGCGACGCGAGTGCGCCACTTGAAGCTCGCCTCGCTCCGGGTGACGCGCGCGCGGGTCGAGACGTTGTCGACGGCGCGTGATGCGCAGGAGCGCCGCCCCCACCTCGCGGCGCTGGCCGATGCTCTGCTCCCCGAAGAGGTGCGCGCCGCGCTGGCCGGTGCGCGCCACGCGTGGCTCTGCGGCAGCGAGCTGCTCGAAGGGGTGCCGCTGCTCGAGCTCGAGGTGGCGCCGGGCGTGCGGCTCGGCGCGCAGCTGCCGGTGGCCGAGCTGCCCTCGCTGCCGGTCGCCCTCTGGCTGCGGCGGCGGCCGCGCGCGGCGCGCGAAGCGGGGATCGACGCGTGGGTCGGCCCCGAGACGAGCCTCGACGGTCGCGCCCGCTTCACGGTCGATCGCGAGCGACTGGCGGCGGAGCTGCCGTCGATCCGCTACGTCGAGGCGCTCGCGGGCGCCGGGGCGACCGAAGAGTCGCTGGCGACCTCGCTCGGCCGCGCGCTGCGCGCCGACATCGGCCTCTTCCTCGCGCACGGCGTGATCGATCGCCGCCGCGACCGCTTCGCCGGCCTGCTGCTGCACGACGGCACGGACCCGAACCGCTCGGTCGCGTGGGCCGATGCGTTCGAGCAGGCGTCGCTGCCGCCGTTCCTGGTGCTGGGCGCCTGCTCGGCCGGCGAGGCGCCGAACCGCATCGGCGAGGATGGCGGCGAGCACTTGGGCGGCGCGGCGCTGATCGGCGGCGCGCGCTGCGTGGTGCTCGGCCGCGGGACGCTCGACGCCAGCGAGACGCTGCCCGAGCTGGTCGCGCTGCTCTCCGGCGTCGAGGCGGGCGATCCGCCGGCGACCGCGCTCTGGAAGGCGCGCCGCGCGCGGCCCGCCGATCGGCCGTTCGTCGGGCTGGCGCTGATCGGGCTTGGCGACGAGCCGCTGCGCGAGGGTGCGGGGCGCTCGGCGACGCTTAACGCCGCGGCGATCGCGACGAGCAGTACGGGAACGCTCGGCGCCGCCGAGCCGACCTCCCCGAACCGGCGCTCGAGCGCGCTCACTGCGAGCGCGTTGCTGCTGGCGGGCGGCGGGCTGCTGCTACTGGCGGCGCGCCGGCGCCACTCGCCGCGCTGAACGAGCTTCGCGGCCGGGTCGGAACGTAAGCGCCCCGCCGCACCGCGAGGGTGCGACGGGGCGAGCTGCGGTCTGCGGTGCAAAAGGTCGTCGACTACTGGCACTGTCCGGGCTGCGGCGGGCCGTAAGGAGCCTGCGGTGGCGTAGTCGGCGGCGCTGAGGGCGGCATCCGGCGAATCCGAATGAACCCGCCGATGCGCGTCGTGGTGCCGCACTTCGGAACCGCTTGGTAGCTCGTCCAGCTCGCGTGGTTCTCTCCATCCGAGAGGAGTTCCTGGATGTTCAGCTCCTCCTTGTCGTAGGCGCCGAAGATCGTCGGTGACGAATCGACCACGGCACCAGAGATCACCTGCACGAGGCGAGTCTGCACCACGTACATCGCGCTCGTCGGATTGGCGTAGAACTCGATCTCGACGTCATCCGGCTCATTCGGCTCCGGCACGAGGACGTCCGCGATGAGCTTCCGGCAGTAGGTGACGGGAGTCGTCGTGTAGGTTCCGGCCAAGTAGTTGAAACGGTAGACCACGTACTCGACGAACCAAGTCGGGTCGCCGGCGAGCGCGCCGGCGCTGCCGAGCCGCGCGATCACGCTGACGTGGTGGACGTTGCCGTTGATGATCTCCGCGCACGTCTCGTCGTGCGTGAAGTCATTGACCACGGTCAACGCGAGCGGCACCGCCGTCTCGTTCGCGACGGCGAGCACGCCGAGGCTCGCGACCGGCAAGGCGAAGTCGTCGTAGCGATCGTTGCCGAGATCGCCGATGCAGGGCCGCACGGCGGCCACCTCGGTCGAACCGCCGATCTCGTAGAGGTCGTGCTCGGCGTACTGGAACGGCGTTCCGCCGCTGAGCTGCTGCGGGAAGAGCCACAGCTCGCTCTCGCCGTCGCGCGTCACGACGAGGTCGGTCGCCGCGTCATCGTCGAAGCGGCCGGCTGCCATGCGCCCGAACGGGTCGCTGGTGGTGAAGCAAAGCGTCGCCGAAGCGAGGTCGATCACCGCGAAGTGGCGCACCGGATCGCCCGCGACCGCAGAGGCGGCGGTGAACCACGCGACGCGATCGTTCACCTGACTCGTCTCGTCGCGCTTCACCAGCGCCATCGCGTCGAGGTCGGGCCGCGCCGAGGCGTAGGCGACCAGCGTGGCGCCTGCGGCCGACAGGATGCGCAATCCTGTCTCGTCGTTGACCACCAGCTCCGGCTGCGCGGCCTGGGAATTGAACTCGCCGACCGCGAAGTCGAGGACGTCGCTCGCAGCCGTCCACGAGTAGTTGCCGGTGTCGATGAAGTTCCCGGCAGGCCGCTGGATCTTCGCGTCGACGGTGCGGCCGTCGGCGCGCAACACGACGATGTCGTCATCGCCGTCGTTGTCGAGGTCGGCCACCACCACCCGCTGCGCGCCCTGCCACGCCGCGCTCGTGTCGATGGCAGTGAAGAGCGGGCCGGTCGCGGTCTCCTTCATGGTCCAGAGGCCATCGGAGGCCGCCACCACCAGCAGGTCGCGATCCCCGGGGACCGCTTGGCCGTCGATCGGCAGGGTGGCGACGTCGTTGACGTCGCCGGTGGTCGCGATGCCGCCGCCGCTCGCCTGAAGGCCAGCGCAATCGAAGCAGACGAGCTCGCCAGCGCTGACCACGACGACGTCCATGCGCAGATCGCCGCTCAGCGTCGCCATCGTCGAACCGGTGAACGGCCCGCTGCCGCTGCCGCTGGCAGGCCAGGGGATCTGATCGACGATCCCCCCCGTCGCACGAGGCGAGAGTCCCGCCAGCGCGCAGGTCATCAGGGTCGCAGTCACATGCCGCATCGTGTCGTCTCCTCGTCAGGGGTGCTGCTCAGTACGGTCAGGGTTGCCCCGCAGGCCCATTAGTGTTCACGGAACGCCACCCCGTCAACGGGTCTCGTGAAAGGTCGGGAGAAGGCCTCCCGATCGTGACAACGCGGGCCGCCGCTCCGGGGGCGTCGCGCCGGCGCGAGGCGCTCCGCCGCTCGGTCGCCCGCGCCGCGCTCGCGCTCGCCGGTATTCCCGCCGGCCCCCCTTCGCTCAGACCCCCCCGCCGATCAGCTCGGCGAAGTCCTCCGGCAGCGGCGCCTCGACGGCGATGCGCGCGCCCGTCGTCGGATGGTCGAAGGCGAGCTTCCAGGCGTGCAGCGCCGGGCGGCCGAACTTGAGGCGGCTGTCGCGACCGCGGGCGTACTTGCGCTCGCCGATCAGCGGGTGGCCGATGGCGACGAAGTGGAGGCGGATCTGGTTGTAGCGGCCCGTCTCGAGCTCGATCTCGATCAGGCTGGTCCGGCCGCCCGGGTCGAGCGGGCGCACGACCTTGTAGTGCGTCACCGCCGGCGCCCCGCGCACGCGCACCTCCGCCTTCTTGCCGAGGTCGACGATCGGCCGGCGGATCGTCCCCTGCGGCGGCCGCGGCGTGCCGTTCACCACGGCGAGGTAGCTCTTGCCGATCGTCCGCGCGCGGAACTGCTCCTCGAGCGCGGCGCGGGTCGGCTCGTCGAGCGCGAAGAGGAGCGCGCCGCTCACGTCGCGATCGAGGCGATGGACGGCGAGCGCGGTCGGATGGGAGACGCGCAGCTCGGAGAGGCAGGTCTTCCCGCGGTCGCCGTCCGACGGGACGCTCGACAGGCCGGCCGGCTTGGCGATGACGACCACGGCGCCATCCTCGTGGAGGAGCGGCAGGCGGGTCGCCTTGGCGCCGCTCGGGATGGCGGGGACGCGCGCGTTGGCAGCGGCCGGCACCACGTCGACCGGCGGGTCGGCCAGCGTCGGCAGCGGTTCGGGTGGCCGCTTCTTCGGCGGCCGCGGCGCCAGCGGGGCGCGCTTGCCGGCCGGCTTGCGCGCAGCAGCGCCACGCGCCGGCCCCCGAAGCGGTGCCCGTGGCGGACGGCCCTTGCCGCTCGCGCCCGCCTCGCCCGCCGCCGGCGGCTCCCACCATGGACGACTCGGTTCGCTCACGCCCCGCTCCCTTCGCGCAGCCGCCGCTCGAGCAAGCTCATCCGCCGCTCCGCGTGGCCGAGCTCGATGGCCGTCTGCAGCGCGCGCTGCGAGCCGACCACGACCAGCACGCGCTTCGCGCGCGTGATCGCCGTGTAGAGCAGGTTACGGCGCAGGAGGACGAAGTGCTGCATGGCGAGTCCCAGCACCACCACCTCGAACTCGCAGCCTTGCGACTTGTGGACCGTGATCGCCCACGACGGCTGGAGGCTGCCGGTGCTGCGGCCGGGGAAGCGGACCACGCGATCGTCGAAGTCGACGGTGAGGTCGCCGCTGGTCGCGTCGCGCTCGACCACCTGGCCGATCTCGCCGTTCATCACGTCGAGGTCGTAGTCGTTGCGCGTCTGGATCACCCGGTCGCCGACGCAAAGCTCCTCGCCGGCCGCCGGGTTCAGCGTGGCGCGCAGCTGCTGGTTCAGCGCCGTCACGCCGAGCGGCCCGCGGTTCATCGGGGTGAGCACCTGCACGGCGCGCTTCGGATCGAGGCCGAGCTTCTTCGGCAGCCGCGTCGCCGCCAGCTCGACGATGGTGCGCTGCGCCGCCAGCGCATCGTCGCGCACCACGAAGAAGGCGCCCTCCTCGCCCTCGCGCGCGAACTCGGGCAGCTCGCCGCGCCCCACCGCGTGGGCGGCGCGCACGATCGAGGAGCCCTCGCGCTGGCGCAGGATCTGGGTGAGCCGCGCGACCGGCACGCGGCCGCACTCGACGAGGCTGCGCAGCACGTCGCCCGGCCCGACGCTCGGCAGCTGATCGGCGTCGCCCACCAGGAGGAGGCGCGCGCCGGCCGGTAGCGCGCGCAGCAGGTCGCGCATCAGCAGCAGGTCGACCATCGACGCCTCGTCGACGATCAGCGCGTCGACCTCGAGCGGCTGCTCGCGGTTGCGCGCGAAGCGGTGGCGGTGCGGCTCGAACTCGAGCAGGCGATGGAGCGTCTGCGCGGGGCGGCCGGCGGCGTCGGAGAGGCGACGCGCGGCGCGGCCGGTCGGCGCGGCCAGCGCGACGCGCAATCCCTTGCGTTCCAGGATGGTCGCCAGTGCGCGCACGATGGTCGTCTTGCCGACGCCCGGTCCGCCGGTCAGCACGCCGAACTGCTGGTTGAAGAGCAGCGAGAGCGCCGCCGCCTGGTCCGGCGTCAGCGCGATCGAGAGCTGCGGCCCGACCCACTTGAGCGCGCGCGCCGCGTCGATCGCCCCCTTGCCCTCGACCGCGCGCAGCCGCCGCTGCACGGCGGTCGCCACCTCGATCTCCGCCGCGCGCAGCCGCGGCAGGAAGAGCGCCATGTCGCCCTCGAGCGGATCGGCGACGAGCGTCCCCTGCGGCAGCAGCGCGGCGACGCGGTCCTCGATCGGCCCGGCCGGCAGCGAGAGGAGCGCCTGCGCGTGCTGCACCAGCGTGGCGCGCGGCAGGTAGCAGTGCCCCTCGTCGGCCGCCTCCTGCAGCACGTGGACGAGCCCGGCATCGAGGCGCGCCGTCGCGTCGGCCGGCACGTCGAGGCGCTGCGCGATCTCGTCGGCGCGCCGGAAGCCGATGCCGTCGACCAACTGCGCGAGCTGCCACGGGTCGGCGCGCAGCCGCTCCGCGACGTCGTCGCCGAACGCCGCGCGCACCTTCTCCGCGGTCGCCGGCCCGAGCCCGAGCCCGGCGAGGAACGCCTTCTCCTCGTTCTGCGCGCGCGACCGCTGCCACGCCGCCGCGATCGCCGCGATGCGCTTCTTGCCGAGGCCGGCGATCTCGGAGAGGCGCTGCGGCGCTTCGTCGAGGATCCGCATCGTCTCGAGCCCGAAGGCGTCGACGATCCGCCCCGCCAGCACCTCGCCGATCCCCTCGACCGACCCGCCCGCGAGGAAGCGGCGCAGCCCGAGCTCGGTCGACGGCGGCAACCAGCGCAGCGCGACGATCCGCAGCTGGCGGCCGAAGCGCGGGTGGTCGAACGGGACGGCGCTGCAGCGCACCGTGTCGCCGATCGCGCAGCCGGCAAGGCTCCCTGCCACCGTGTGGCGCACGCCGTCGCGCGCCAGCAGCTCGGCGACGACGTAGTCGCGCTCCGGGCTCGCG